>NZ_AKWY02000001.1 GCF_000306255.2 Leptospira noguchii serovar Panama str. CZ214 | reverse complement strand
TACATATTTTTGAGCTGTTGAAATTACAATTTAAAATTTTAATTAAAACGAATAGTAAATTCAAGAACAATAAATGAATTAACGTAATTTAGAGAAACTCAGTTTTCAATATATTAGAGTTGTTGAAAAATTAGTAATTAAAACGTTTATTAAAAAATAAATGAAGGTTCCAAAGCCCTGCGGCTAAAACAAAAACGAGATGTTTAAAGTCTTTTCTAAAACATCTAATGACATCCGATGTAATTCTAAATCTTTTAATACCGGCAAAAGCATTTTCTACGAAAATCCTTTTTTTACTAATTCTTGTATTCTTTGCTTTTTGTGTAGCGGTAAGTTCTCTTTTCTTAGGTTTCTTTTTCGGTTTGATAATATTCACTTTTTTTGATGTCTTTTCAATTCCTTCAAAACCGGAGTCAAGGATACATACCACATCTTTAGGAATCGCAGAAGTAATCATCGTATTCTCCGCAACTTTAAGATCGTGCGTTTTACCAGATATCGTGTTCGATAAGAATAAGATTGCTTTATCTTTATTTGTCAAAATTAAGTTTTTAATCGTATGTCTTTTCTTTTTTCCAGAGTAGAATTCTTTTTGTAAATCCTTACCTGTTGGCCTTCTGATGGGCCTTTCTGTTCCATCTATGATTACATACTTCAGTTTTTTTAACTTCTTCAACTTTTTTTGAGATCGGAAATTTCATTTGCGGGAAGAGTATTCATTGAACCAAGTGAAAGAAATAAAACTTCCGCCAAAAGCTTTACCAACTTACAAGCAGTAGTCCTATCCATTTTAAATACCGCTCCCAAGACGTCGTAGGTCGGATAAGTTTTTAGATAAAAAAGAATAAAAAATAAATTCTCTTCTATATCCTGTAAGATTGATTTTCTACCTTTGGTAAAATTATGTTTTATTTCTTCTTTCAAAGATAAATACGCAAGGCCAAAGGGTACGCAGAGTGTTTTGAATTCTTGATGGGAGACACCAAGCAAGGCTTGCGACATTCTAAGATTCTTTAAAACTTTTTCTTTCGATATCATTACACATAGAGTTGTATCTTCAGGTATCGGTACAAGAATTTTACCAATTTTTCAACAACTCTATTATATTCCAGAAAACATTTCTGATAGTTTTAAATAAATTTATAATTTAATTATCTATCATGGGATATAAAAATGAGTATTTTAACGTGAGCTTGTCGCAAGAAGATTGAGACGAATCTGGCTTGTCATAGACAGCCAGATCGGACTCTCAGCTCTGATCAATAAATTGTATGCAGGAAATGTTATACAAAAATCTTCTTTAATTTCAATATAGAACGTTATGCTGAGCTCCCCTTGCATTGATCCTTTTTTCATTAATGTAATAAAAATTCATAAAATTTCTACCAAAGTCAACTCTATCTTTGCTTAAAATGTCGATTTTGATGTTTCAAGATATTTTTAAGATAGTTTGTAATCAACGTTTTGCGTTTCGTCTAACTCTAGAATAAGCAGAATCTATTTCGCCTAAAGGTTTTTCCAATTCCTCTAAAGCTGGATCTTGCCAATAACTATCGTATAGATTTTCACCGGAATAAGAATGAAAATAATTGTCAAAATGAATTTTAGCAAATTCATCTTTACGAGAAAACATAGCTCGATTGATTTCGTTTAGAATTCCAGCAAAATCTTCTGTTTCTGGATCAGGAGGGAAATCAGAAAAATATTGCATGGAAAGAAGAATTACATATTTTCTAGATTGTTTAAGTAACTTTAAAGATTCGTAAAGTAATTCCAATTTGATTGGCTGTAGATACGGTCTCGTATTATCTGAAATCGTTTTTTTTTGTTCCGCTGCACTCAATTCTCGATACGCCATTTCAAGATGTTTTTTTGGTTTGGTTTCGGTCTCTCGGATCGCTTTTTGTCCGAGAGAATTCAATTCACCTCGGATAGTTTTTCTACTCGATTCAATCATATCGGAATAAAGAATTATGAGCAAATCTTGAGTTCGTTTTAGTTCAGAATAGGATTTTTCCAAATCAAATTGAAAGTATAATTGATTAGTTTCAACGTGATGTTGAATAATTCTTTTATAAAGAGCTTTGTTCGCTTCCGAACCTAAATTGGAAATAGTACTATTCAAAGCTTGGATCAAAAACTCGTTCGTTTTAATTCCTCTTTCTACTCGAACAAGATGTGTAGCTCCATTACTCGCATAATCTGCAAAAACGGAAAATAGACCCGATAAAACTACGTAGATCGTAATTCCAAAAACCGCTTTCATATATTTATTTTCGGGAAACAAAGATAAAGAATTCAATCGGATCGCAAATAATAAGAAATTAACTTTTTAAAAAATTATGTCTGCAAGTCATTTTACAAATTGAATAGATCGTTTTGTGCGACGTTCGTTTGAAGTTTCGAGAAAGTTCTCGGAATTATAATTAGAATGAAATTAAATTTACGTTTTTGATTTTATATCCTTTTAAAAATCAAATTCAAAAAATAGAATATAGATTTTTAAATTCTCATTTAGGAAGGAATCGTTTGCAAAAATCTGCCTTCTTTTTAAATTCAAATATAATATTTGGTAGAACCCAAATGAAAACAATCATAGAGAGTGTTCTTTTGTGAAAAGATTATCAATTTTAGGAATAGTTGCAATTTTAACGTTATATTGTTCCGCCTCGCAGAAAGTTTATCTTTTATCCTATGGAGATTGGAAGGGGAAAAAACTTCCTGAAGTAGGAAAAATAAAAGGCGAAATCAAACAAGGAGAGGATTGTGGTTTTCGATTCAGTCTCTCGAAAGCTCTGGAAAACGCTCTGTTAAACTCGAAATATGATACGGTTTTAGACGCCGAAGTCATTCATTCAGCCAGTATGTTAGCACCTTTCAACTGTATTGCGGTCAAAGGATTTGCGTTTGATAGTTCCGAAATTCAAAAGGAAGATAAAAAATGAAAATATTTCGAATTACTACTTTGATCCTAATTTTAATCGCATTTATCAGTTGTTCTCAAAATGTAAAACGAATCTCTTATGTTTCCATCGATAAACCCAAGGACGGAATTCTTTCTGGAGAAAGTAAATCTGTAGAGTTTGGGAAATTTCGATTCGGAATAGTTTACATTCCACCGATAGGTGTACATCCGTATTTAAAAGAAGCCGAAATACAAAGCGGAAACACAGTACTCAGAAACGTCGATGTCGTTATGAGACCTGGATTTTGTTTACTTCCCTTAATGCCGGTAGTTTGTTTTACTAGATATTCTGTTGTTGCGGAAAACGATTCGGCCCAATCAGCTCCTTAATCGAATGGAATTTTAGAAACTTAGAATATTCTATAAAATTTAAAAACAACAATCTTACTTTGCAAAATCAATCTTAAAAATTTTTGGACCCGGAGTTTCGCATGGTTGCCCCTCTTGGTATGTAATTGTACATTTATTTTCCCGCAATACGATTTCTGTTTTAGAAACCGTATGAGCATCTCTTCTGTGCATACAAGATGATAACGCTCCTTTTTCAGGCAAATGGGAAGTAAGAAAATCTTTAGATAATTTCAAAAATTCATCCATATCAGGAAGTGTCTTAGGTAGATAATATTCACGAAAAACTTCTTCTCTGGAAATCTGAGCTTTAGGTCCTTGTGTAAAAGAACTTCCTAATATTTGAAAATTTTCCGTATAAAAATTCGTTACTAGTTCTTTTCCATCCCATACAAAAGTTTCTGTTCTCTCCAAAGTGATTCTTAAAAGTTTAAATGGATAAAAATGATCTAAATCTTCAGATTTTAAATGTTCCAGTTTAACTTCTCCTAACAAACAAGATCTTACCAGTAAACCCCTACTTGTAGGATTTCTTAAAAGTTTAAGAGTTGCTTCATAAAAATTTAAAAGACAAAAAATTTCTTTCGAAGAATTAACCCCAATCCAAGTACCTCCGTAATCTCCGTCTAAAGGAGCAATCGCAAAGATAGAACCGTTTTCTAACTTCTTTGGAGCCAAAGATGGTTTTCTTTTTACAGACTCGTCTCTATTAAATCCTATACCAAAAATTTTCAAATCTGGATTTCTATAGATGAGGGTGGTGCACATAACGTTTAAGGTGAAAGATAAAAATCGATTCTCTGATTTTTATCTGCTTCATATTTTCCGGAACCTGGAATTAAAGGTAGAGTTTCTCCATAACCTCGGAAACGGATCCTTCCAAAGGGTACCGTCTTGGAAAAAAAATATTCAAGTTTTTCTCTGGCTCTTTCTTCAGTACCTACTTGATTGACTTCTTCATCTCCTTGATGTGAAGAATGAGATTGTAATTCGATCTTATATCCTGGGAATTCGTTTAACAACGAACGAATTTTTCCGGGCAAACTCCACCATCTCGCTTCTACTTGAGATTCCGGAATCGAAATTCGTAAAGAATGATCTGCTTCCAAAACTAGAATTGTTGTTTTAAACTCTGCTCCCTTTCCATTCGATTCCCTTCCTAATATATCCGTATATTTCCATTCAAAATAAAATTCGCTCAAAGAACCGATTCGAACTCCAGACTCGTCCAAACCTTCCCAAAAAATTTCGGAACCAGGTTGTCCCTCGCCGCTCCAAGTTTTGATCTTACGTTTGAGAGAAGTATAAGGAGGTATTTCGTATAATGTTATTTCCCAAGATTGTAAAGGAATTCCCTGATGTGAAAGATAAATTTTTAAAAGGTCATTTTTTCCATCGTTGTCCGGAGAAAATTCTTTTGTCGAAAGAGATAAATTTAGATCGAAGGATTCTTTAGAAACTTCGAATGCAGAAGGAATAGATTGATAACGTTCGTATCGACTATGAACCGTTAATCGACAAAAATAAGTTCCAGCCGAAACAAAATCGCCGGTTTGGTTTTTTAAATCCCATTTCCATTCCGCTCCTGGTTCTCCGATTTCGCGCAAACGATAGACGTTTTTTTCTTCGTTACCCTTCCTTTGAAAGATTTCGATTTCGTAAGAATCAGATTTAAGTTTAGGAGAAACGTAAAAGGTAAACTTCGCTGAATTTTTTAAACTCCCCGATTGATAAGAATAAATTTTAGAATCGGAAAACATATCTACACCGATCATTTCGTTACGGATCGTAAGATCAGGAATTACGGAAATAGATTCGTTTTTTACTTTATCACTTCCGATTAATCGATATGTATAAATTCCATTAGATAATTGTTTATTAGAAAAATCTGTTCCATCCCAAATCAAAACGGAAGGTACATCCTTGAACTTCCACGTATAAGACTTTACGACTTTCCCTTCCGAATCTAAAAATTCTCCCGTAAAATAGTCAGAAAATTCTCCGGAAACCTTTTGAAAAATATTAATACGAGAAGAATTTCGATCTCCGTTTAAGAAAAGTACTCTTGTCTTGGTATTAATTTCAGAACTAGGCGAATGAGAATCTAAAAGAATTGTTTTTTCTTCGGATAATAGATTTTCCTTATTTTCGGTAACCAATCTAAGTCTATATTTGTATTCACCATCTGGAAGTAAAAATCCTTTAGAATCTTCTCCAAACCATAGAATCGATTCTGGAATTGTAATTTCAAGGGGGGACAGTTGTGTGTCATCCTGCAACAATCCAAAAAAAGAAAATCCTCTTTTCCTTCTATGATCCGCTTTGAAAATTTTTACTATATCATCTCCAGAATTTTTAATTACGAGTTCCCAATCAGAAAGACGAGGAAGCGCCGACTTAGAAATCCTAAACTCAAGTACGTCATTTTTTCCATCCCAATTGGGCGAGAATACTTCGGTATTTGTTTTTAAAAAAGTATTTGGGTGAAGTGGAAAATTAAAAAGCAAAAACGACGTAGCAATCAATCGAATTCCGTTCCACATGAGTACACTCTAATTGAGTACGTTTTTTTTCCTATTTCTTTTTAAAATGGAATAACTGGAATCCTTTAAAATCCGTACATAATCTTCTTAATATGGAGTTTCAACATTTTTTTACGCGAGTTTGGTATTACCCAATGCGAAAGGGATCGATGAATGAACTAAAGCACAACACTTTCCTGAACTCAGCGTCTCGCTTCTGGAAACTCAATGCATCGCTCCCTATGAGTCGCTCTGCAGGTCGCTCGAAGTAACTCAGCGTCTCACTCTCCATGGGTCGTTCGAAGTAACTCAGCGTCTCACTCTCCATGGGTCGTTCGAAGTAACTCAGCGTCTCACTCTCCATGGGTCGTTCGAAGTAACTCAGCGTCTCACTCTCCATGGGTCGTTCGAAGTAACTCAGCGTCTCGCTTCTATGGTCGCTCGAAGTAACTCAGCGTCTCGCTTCTATGGTCGCTCGAAGTAACTCAGCGTCTCGCTTCTATGGTCGCTCGACAGGTCAAGTTATTGAAAATTACAAAACTAGATCATATTTTTCTAAAATACTAATAACTTGACCAGAGCTGAGAGCCCGATCCGGCAACGCCGGATTCGCCCGGATTTTTCTTATGCAGAACTCAGTTTATTTTAGAAATGTTTTTCGAATTCTCTAAGTTTCTTTTGGAATATTTTTACGATCTCTAGTGCTCCCTAAGTGAAGCGAATTTTTAACGAAAGAATCCACGTATTTCCTAAGTGCAAAAGATACCGAAGTAAACGCCAACTCTTCCCAAGGAATTTCCTCTACAGAAAAAAGTTTTATCTCTTCTGATTCAGAACTTACGGAAAATTTTCCATCGACTAAATCCGCTAAAAAAAACATATATATCTGGCTGATGTGTGGAATACTATAAACACTCTGTAGTCCGAGAATATTAATTTCTGCGTTTGCTTCTTCTTTAGTTTCCCGAATCGCACCTTCTTCTACAGTTTCTCTGTTTTCCAAAAATCCAGCGGGCAAAGTCCAAAATCCTTTTCTGGGTTCAATGGCGCGTTTACAAAGTAAAATTCGATTTTCCCAGATCGGTATACTCCCGACTATTATCTTCGGGTTTTGATAGTGTATCGTTCCACATTGATCACATATGTGCCTGGATCGATTGTCTCCTTCCGGTATTTTATATGTGACAGATGATCCACAAGAACTACAGTATTTCATACTTTTCTAATGCGATTCCAAGTTAATAACGCTTCCAGCAACAACCAAAGAGTCAAAAAGATCAAAGTACCTCCCACCGCGGCAAGAAGTAAATTGGGAGATGGTCCAATTAAAAAATCTAAAAAGTTTCTGATCATGGCCCAAAGAGTCACTGACAATACAAATAACATCGGTATAAAAGAAACTTTGATTTTTTTCTTCAATTTTAAAAGGAAAATGGTTACCACCAAAAGTGCAAGCCCCGCTAATAATTGGTTCGTTGTTCCAAAAAGTTTCCAGAGCGCAAGCCCTGCAGGTTTCTTTTTTCCATCTTGTTCAATTTCTAAAAACGCGAAAAAACCTATCGCCACACAAGCGATTAAACTGGAAACATATCTGTTTCCTACAAAAGTTTGAATCCAAGAAATACGAGTTGATTCTGCAATCTCTTCGATATTGTATCTCAGAAGTCTTGTTGCAGAATCCAAAGAAGTCAATGCAAAGCTGATTACGATTAGCGCAATAAATCCTTGTCCGAAGGTTTCTGGAATTCCGATTTGAGATAAAAATCTTCCAGTTCCATAAATGTAAGCCCCTACTTGTGGAGCCAAACCTTGTATGCCCGACCAAGATCGATAAAAACCAGACCATTCTTCCGAAGAACTAAATCCTATCGTACACGCAATTACAGCAGACAAACCAAGCAATGATTCTCCAATCATCCCTCCATAACCGATCGACCTTGCGTCTGTTTCTTTATCCAATTGTTTAGCAGTGGTTCCCGAACTGACTAACGCATGAAATCCGGAAACAGCTCCACAAGCAATCGTGATAAAGACGAATGGAATCAGATCGAGTCCGATTGTTTCAGTTCGTATCACTTCCGCGTTAAAAGAAGAAAAATTTTGTAAAATTCCCCCCACAAAAAATCCTAGATAGATCAATACAATTCCTAAATACAATAAGAAAGAATTGATATAGTCCCTACTTTGTAATAACAACCATACCGGAGTTACCGAAGCCAAAAACGCATAAAATAAAAGTATATATTTCCAAGTTCCGGTAGAAGGAGAAGTCTCCACGTGACTGAGCCCAGTCCAAGAAAGAACTGAATCTTGCATTCCCAATACCATGGAAAATAACGTTCCAAATACGCTGAACACGGTAAGAGGTGTTAAGTTCATTCCTTTTTTGTAATGTAAGTATCCCATAATCACCGCAAGAATCATAATTACCGCAGAAGGAATTACCGCTTCCGGAAAATGACTTCTTAATCGAATGGATGGTTTTTCTTCCGTTCTGATTTCTCCCGGATGATCGTGAACTTTTTTATTTGCGGTTTCGGAATTTGTAACCGTAGAATTTTGTGTTTGGTTAGAGTTTGTTAAGGTAGGTTTCTTTTTTAAACCGATAGAATTAGAATCTACGTTATCCGAAATTTGTTTATGGTCCGAAACGGATTCGTTTGAAGTTGTCACGGAACCGGATTTTTTTTCTTTTGTAGTGGTATGAGACGCTGAGTTTGAAGAAGGATCTGCTGAAAACATTTCGGCAAGTACAAGAACAAAAACTCCCATTGCCAACGAAACTAAAAAGAAGATGATCGCGTGAAACAAACTTCTGGCTCGATGACCTAAAAGATCTTCCGCCACTTGACCGATACTTTTTCCTTGATTCCGAACCGAAACTACAAGCGCTCCAAAATCGTGCACACAACCTACAAATATACTTCCAAATACCACCCAGAGCATTGCAGGAAGCCAACCCCAAATTACCGCTACTGCCGGCCCAAGTACAGGAGCGAGTCCGGCAATGGACGCATAATGATGGCCGAATAATACAATTGGTTTTGTGGGAAGATAATCTACTCCGTCATTTAGTTTATGAGCAGGAGTATCATTGAGAATATTTTTCAAATCAAAAATTGATTTAGAAATATAACCCGAGTAAAACTTATATCCGAGAAAATAAACTAGAAAACATACAAGGACCGCAATTAAAGGAAGCATAATAGGAATGGATGAGTTTAGGAAACGTTACAAGCAAATCTTTTTTCTATCTTTAGGAAGATTTACGTTTCCGATTTATAAGTCTAAATGGAAAAAGAATTGATGAGCGAATTGACAAGGGTGGAAAATCTGGAAGTAGAGAGTATGCAGACTCAAAGTTTTGATCAAATCCGTTCCACTTTGGAAGATATTATTTTCGAAATTCAATCGGGATGTACCAATTGTGAATGGTATATTTCGGTAGAAAAAATCATCTCCGCTTTAAATATTCGTAAAGAAGATTATTATAGAATTTTTTATAACCTAAGAAACGATGTACATTTTTCTTCTAGAGCTGCTGCGGGTTTTAATGAAACACATGCGGATTCTCTGATTCAACTTCTTTCTAAAATTCTAAAGATAGAAGGAATTTCAGAAGAATTTGCAAAAAATGGAATATACTTTGACGATAACTATTTAGCAGAACTTCAAGTGAGTCTGAAAGAAAATATTCAAACCAGATTAGCAAAACACGAACTCGATCGAGAACTTCTTTTACTTTTATCTTCCGCAACTCTAGATTTTGACGACGCTTTTGATTCTTACTTTGACGATAAGTTCAATTTTGAAAGAATCGTAGAAAATGGAATTTCCGATTTTATAGAATTAAAATCGATTCAAAATGACTATGGTGCGGACGTTTTTTTAAAAAATCATATTTTTTCTATTCTCAACACAAAGATTTTTCATCTCAGAGAAATTACTAAAGAATACAGAGACAGAGCTTATTACGATTTGTTTGGTACATTCCGCAAAAAACCAAAAAAGAAAAAATCTGTTTCCGTTTTTCAGGAAATGGATCCGGAAACACAAAGGCATCTGGACGTACTTGGATTTGACGCTCCTTGTACATTAGAAGAATTGAAAAAACGATTTAAAGAATTGATTAAAAAATATCATCCGGACATAAACAAAGACGGGCTCGAAATGACTCAGAAAATTATTGCTTCGTATAACTACTTGATTCTGAGGATGAGTTAGTTTGTTTTTCTGGATTACAAAGGGAATTTCAGAAACCTAATGTTCAATCCGATTATAGAAAGTAGTTCCTATTTTTTAAATCCAGCCATAAAATCTAAATTTATAGTAGTTCCTACATCATTTATGGAAATATTGATTCTAATCTTTAAAAGCTAAAAAATAGTGGGAGTTCCCACATTTCAAAATTTTACCGTAAAATATAGATTCGTGAGATTTCCCACAGATTAAGTCGCATTATAAATTCCTAAATATTCATTTTTTGTAATTCAATTCATACGAGTTCCGACAAATTATAGTTCTTATAGGTTTTTTGTACAAATTCCTTCGAAATAATGAATCCCTCAAAAATAAGGGACCCCGAAAGCAAATTGACCTTCGGGGTTTTATAATTCTAAAACGCAAAAGAAAGGATTTTATTTTTTTCCTAACCCGAGTTTATCGGCTCCGACAAGAATAGACATGTTTCCCGCCGGGTGTTTGTTTTCTTTCATCAACTGGTGAGAGTGCGCCGTCTCGTTCCAAGCGAAGGTTTTGGAAAGACAAGGATCTACTTTTTTATCGATCACTAAGTCGTTTAGACCTTTTGAGTTTTCGTCGTTCGCAAAATGAGAACCTTGCAGACGTTTTTGTCTCATCCAAAGATAACGTAAGTCTACGGTTGCGTTGTATCCCGTGGTTCCCGCGCAGATCACTACCATACCTCCCGTTTCACAAACGAACATAGAAGTAGGAATTGTGGTTTCACCCGGATGTTCGAACACGATCTTAGGATTATTTCCTTTTCCTGCGATGTCCCAGATCGCCTTTCCGAATTCACGAGCAGCCTTTGTCCATTCTACGAATTTTTCGGTCTTATTGATCTCGGAAGTCAAAGCTCCCCAGTGGTTGAACTTCTTACGATTGATAACGCCTGCCGCGCCGAGTTTCATACAGAAATCAATTTTATCATCTTCGGATACAACCGCGATCGGAACTCCACCAGCAGCTTTTACGATCTGAATCGCCATTGCACCGAGTCCTCCGGCTCCTCCCCAGATTAAAACCACGTCGCCTTTTTGCACGTCATTCGGTTTCCAGTGGTGAAGCATTCTATAAGCGGTAGCGCCCACTAACATGTAAGCAGCGGATTCTTCCCAAGTAAGATGTTTCGGTTTTGGAAGACACTGATGATCTTGAACCTTGCAGAATTGTGCAAAGGATCCCCAGTTGGTTTCATAAGCCCAGATCAGCTGAGAAGGCGCAAACATCGGATCTTTTCCCGCTTTGACCCAAGGATCGTTCTTATCCCAGATTCCACAGTGAAGAACTACTTCATCCCCTACTTTTACGTTTTTTACGTCGGAACCTACTTTATATACGATCCCAGATGCGTCAGAACCGCCGATATGAAACTTTTCGGGTTCACCTTTTTTATTTCTGGCGCCGATTACATCTACTGGAAATCCGAGTGCGGCCCAAACGTTGTTATAATTTACACCGGCTGCCATTACCGCAACGAGAACTTCGTCCGGAGCTATTTCTGGAACATCGATGAGTTCTTCCTGAATTGCTGTGATCGGATCTCCGAAGCGCTCGGGACGAACGACCTGTGCATACATTTTTTTAGGAACCTGTCCCAAGGGTGGGAGGGTTCCGATTGGAACGGATTCAATTTGGCTCATGTGCACAGATTTCTGAACTTTGGTTTTTGATCTACACCAATTTCAAGAAATTCGCGATGAATTGAGATCGGTTTTTGATAAAGTTTGATTTCCTTTTTTACGCGTTCAATTTTGAATCTTTAAAAATTTCATTTTGATATTTGGGTAGTTCCTAAATTGAATTTGAACCGTTAAAAATTATAATTTCTAAATTTTCAAAGTTTCACTGTAAAATCTAGATTTGTAAGAGTTCCCACAAATTTAATATCCTGAACAAATTGTCTCCCGGCTTAGCGATGTGCAGGGTGTAAGTCTTCGTCGTAGACGAAGACCGAGCGAAAATTCGCGAGCCCGTAACAGCGCGGCCGTCCGTTTTCGGACGGCAAGCCCCTGAAAAAAAAATCTTCAAAGATATTTATAGTCTCTAAATTATGTCCGGGGGAACGGATATACTCCGAGGGCAGAAACTAAATCATGATCCGATTCTTACATACAGCAGACCTACATCTAAGCCTAAAAGAGAAAGTTTATTCTCTTTCCGTTCTAAAAGAAATTATTTCCACCGCAAAAACTGAAGAATGCACTCATATTCTTTTTTGCGGCGACCTTTTCGATCGTAACTCTGATATCGCTTCTCTCAAAGAAGACGTCAAAGAAATCCTAACTTCTTTTCCTGGTAAAATTCTTTTTATTCCAGGCAATCACGAAGAATTAGGAATCCAAGAAGGTTTTTATCCTATTTCCGCGGACCTTTCTCCCATGTCTTATCCCCAAAAAAACGATCGTTTTAAACTTTGGTTCGAAGAAATAGACGGTGTAGACGTCGAATTTTTTGGTTTTCCGTTTCGTAGAAATTTAGATTATTCGAATATTCAATTTAGCGAAAAGAAAACTCTTTATCGTATCGCACTCTTACACGGCACAGATACAAAATTGGTAGAATACCTAGGCCCTTCCCCCGAAGATGCAGATTCAATTTTAGATTCGAAACCCTTTTTAGACGCTAAGTTTGATTACCTTGCCCTCGGTCATATCCATTCAGAACGCTCCGAAAGAATTGGTTCTCTTTTGATTGCGTATCCTGGTTCTCCTAGAGTCGTTTCTTCCGGCGAATTCGGTCCTCGTTCCGTCAACATCGTTACTCTGAGTAAAAACGAAACCCCAATCCTTCAAAAAAAAATCATTTCTTCTGCGGGTGAATTTAAAGAATTTTCTCTTTGTGCAAATCTCGCGGGCCAAATTCCAGATCTTTCTAAAATATCTTCTTTAATTTCCAAATTAGATTTTGTTCGTATTAAAATTTCTGGAATCGTAGAGGACGAACATATTGTTTCAGAAACCCTGAACCATTTCAGCAAATCCATTGTTTGTAGAAAATTAGAAATTAAAACGAATGACCTCAAAACCTCTTCTGCGCTAATCGATAATCCTATTGCAAAAGTATTTTATGATAAACTAATGGAAAAAAAATCAAATTGGAACGGCACAAATTCTCCAGATTGGAACGAAGTTTTAGTCTTAGGCTTAGAACAAATCGAAGAATTTTCTGGAAAAAAATGATATGATTTCTACAATTCAACTTCTTAATTTCGGAAAATTTAAAGGGAAAGAATTTGAACTTTCTAATTCTGCCACCGTTTTTTTAGGCAAAAACGAATCTGGCAAAACCACAATTTTTGACGCGCTTAGACTCGCAATCGGAAGTAGGTTCCTTACCGCCAATCAAGAACCTAAAAAAAGTATTCTTTCTCGTTATGGTGAAACTTGTTTAGAAGGTTATAATATTTTGGGAGAGGTTCCGGATCTTTCTAAAGATTCTGCTCCTCAATTTGTACACTGCGTTTCTCTCAGAGAAGGGGAATTGGAATTTGCATTTAACAACGATAAATTGATCAAGCCAGATTTTCTTCGGAGTAAACTTTTAAACAACGGTATCAACCTAGAAGGAATTTCAAATTCGTTTAAAAAAATTCACTCTCCAAAAACAAGCAGCAAAGATGCAGATTATTTTGACAGCCTCAAAAAAGAAATTGTGAATCTCCAAACCAAAAGATCCGAATTAATTTTTGAAATCGAAAATCTACATTCCAGAAATAAAAATAACTCCGAAAAAGAGGAAAAACATCTCAAAGATCAGAACAAAGAAATAGAAATTAAAAACAAACTCACACAGATCGAAAAAAATTCTGCTTTGGATTTAAAGATCCAAAAGAAAATTCAAATATTAGAATGTATTTCTGAAATCCAAAGACTAAAATCCATCGAAGAATTTATCAGAAAAAATCTTATCTATTCTAAAGACGAATCTTCAGCATTCGAAACTTTTCAAAAAGAAATTGAAAAATCAAAAAACAATACCTCTTCTTTTGAACTACTACTTAAGGATAAGGAAAACACAATCAATTCTAAAAAAAAAGAATTGAACGATCATAAAACCCAACTTTCCATCCTCCAAAAATTGAAACAAAAAGCAGAAGAATGGTTTGATAAAATAGATACGATCCTTAAAGAAGATGGCTTTTCCGAAGAATTCAAAACAATTCATTCTAATCCTTTGCATAAACTTTTAGGGATTATTTTATCCGGACTTGGTTTTTGCGGCGTAATAGGCTCTTTCGCCTTGTTTCTTTTTTCTAAACTATCTCTTACTACATTTTTAAGTGGAATGCTCCTTTCCGGAAGCCTAATCATTTTGGGTCTTTTGTTATTTTCTCGTAAAAAAGAATCTGTCAATTTTAGATATAGTTCCGAAAAGGAAAAAAATTTCGTTCTTAAAATCTCCGGACAATGGAATTTAACATTTCCAGAATATTCTATTCCTCTTATGGAAAAGATTGAAAATCTTAGACAATTTTTTTCTAAACAAAATCAAAACTTTGATCTTAAAACAGCTCAGATAGAATCGATTGAAAAGGAAATCCGATTTTTGACCGAAGAACTGGATCCGATCCGTTTCAGTTTAAAACTAGAATCTGAAAAAATTTCAAATCTAGAATCCAAAAGGAATTCCTGGTTGAACGATAGAAGATCAACTACAATCCAAGATTATCATAAACAAATCGCAGAATTTCAGGCTCAATCTAAAATTTTTTCCGAAGGTTTAAAAAAAATTCTCTCCGAACATTCTTCCCATAGTTTAGAAAATTTGGAGATCAAACAAAAAACTTTGATTGCAACGATGGAAGATATCCCGAGCCAATTTCCAAACGATCCAGAAAGAGAATTTAGGGATTCTAAAAAAAGAGAGCTTGAAAAAGAACTTCAATCTCTTGATAACGAATTAAAAAAATTGAATACTTCTATCCAAGTAGAAGACGCCAGAATTCAAGATCTACTTCCAGAAAAAGAAAAAAATCTTAAAGACACCATTCAATCTCTTTTTGAAAAAGAATTAGAATTTTCTAAAATAGAATCTAGGCGTAAATCTGCTAAAATTGCTCAGGAACTTTTTGAAGAAATTTCCAAAGATCAATCTACACAGTTTACTTTGGTCGCCTCCGAAATCGGTAAAGAAATCGATCTTTTACTTCCTAAAAGATCCATCACTCTAGAAGCGATCGATAAAAAAGATTCGATTAAAATGCAGGATGAAGCGGGTGCGTTTCGTTCTATTGATCATCTTTCCGGCGGTACCCTTGCTACTTTCTATTTGATTTTTAAATTGTTTTTGGCTCGTAAAACCGTTCCTAAAAAAGGAATTCTATTATTAGATGAACCATTCATTCATCTAGATCGTGGAAGAATTGAATCTGCATTTTTTTACCTCAAGAAATTCCAAGAAGAAACGGAATACCAAATCTGTTTTTTTACCAAACAAGAAGAAGTTGCAGATACGGTTTTGCGTTTTTTTAAAAATTCAAAAAAGATCTCTTTGTAATGCTGTTCAAAATCATACAATGAGTATTTAAAGTTCCATACAGATGTTAAATTTATTTAAAAGTCCATTATATTTCCAGGGGCAAAAATCAATTGAAAATTATTTTATTATATTCAATTTATATTAAATTATAATTTTAAAATCCAAAATTCAAACTATAGAAAATAAATGATACGGTCCTTATCTACATAGATTTGTCCAAAAACCTAAAACGCGACCCATAGGGAGTGTTTTGCTGAGTTTCAACGCGACCCATAGGGAGTGTTTTGCTGAGTTTCAACGCGACCCATAGGGAGTGTTTTGCTGAGTTTCAACGCGACCCATAGGGAGTGTTTTGCTGAGTTTCAACGCGACCCATAGGGAGTGTTTTGCTGAGTTTCAACGCGACCCATAGGGAGTGTTTTGCTGAGTTACTTCGAGCGTCAATAGAAGCGAGACGCTGATTTCCATAAAATGTGGGAACTACTGCATTTAGAGTTGTTGAAAAATGAATCTCTATATGTTTCTGTTTTACGAAAACGGTCAGCTGAAGCAGTTTTGTTAATCTGAACTATGGAATTTTTTAACAACTCTATTAAATATTTCTAAAAAATGATCGTATAAAATTCTTTTAGATTTTAGAAAAAGCTCACAATAAACATCAATTCAATAATATGCCTTCAATGTAAAAATCTGGGCGAATCCGGCGTTGCCGGACCGCGCTTTCAGCTCCGATCAACAAATTGATGGTTCGCTTAAAAACAAAAGCTTTTCATGAATTCAATTTGTTGATCACGCCTCAATCGCTTTCGCATTGGATTATACCGAAAATACGTTAACCAACACTTTATCAATACTCACAAATTACTCAATTAATAGGGATGATTAAAACTTTAGAATGTAGAAATTCATACAAAAATTAAATAAACTAAAACTTTTAAAATACATTTTACAAAATCATTTTGTAAAAACGGAAACACTTTCCAAATGACTTGTATGAGGAAATAAATCTACAGGAGTCATCTTTTCGTATTTAAAACTTTTTGTAAGTTCAATCGCATCTCTCAGAAGAGTTTCAGGATTACAAGAAACGTAAAGGATTCGACTTACTTTAGAATTTAATAATATTTTTTTAGTATCTGCGTCAAGCCCCTCTCTCGGCGGATCCAAAACCACCACATCCGAATTGTCATTTAAAGCCGTTTGTAGAGTATCTAAAACCTTTCCTTTAATAAAATGGACGTTTTCAACTTCGTTCGCTTTTGCAGCGCCAATTGCAGAACGGATCGAATTCGAATTTTCTTCGAGCCCGATTACCTTTTTAGATTTAGACGAGATATATAATGAAATTGTACCAATTCCACAATAAGCGTCTACTACGTTCTTATTCTCCGGAAGATCTTCTAAAATAAGATTGTATAAATTTTCTATCTGAAACGGATTTATTTGAAAAAATGTGGAAAGCCCAATCTGAAAATCAAGTTTACCGATTTTTTCTTTTACAAAATGCCTTCCATACCAAGTGACTTCTTTTTCTCCCAAAACCACCTTAGTGTTTTTACGATTTATATTTTGTAATATCCCTACTACTTCTGCTTTTGAATTTTCTTTATATAAAAATTGTTGAATATACGAATATAATCTGTCTGTGAGTTTTTTTCTTCCGGGAATTTCGCTTTCATTGGTGACAATTCCTACAAGAATTTCTTGAGAAGCGTTCGCTTTTCTAAGAACGATATGTCTTAAAAGTCCACTTCCTTTTTTTTCATGATACGGTTCTAAATTTTCGTTTCGTGCCCAATGACGAATCGCAGCAGCCACGATAGTCAAATCTTCATCTTGAATTTTACATTCTTTCTGATCGATGATAAACGTATTTTCTTTATTATGAAGACCAAGAGTCAGTACGGATTTTTTTCCTATCTTACGATGTCCAAAAGGAAGTTGAACCTTATGACGATACATTTGATCCTTTGGACTTTTTATGATCTGTCGAATTTCCAGCCCTTTAAAACCTCCGAATCGTTTTTCGATTTCTTCTTGTTTATGTTGAAGTTGTTTTTCGTAACCGATATGCAATCGATCACAACCGGCACATTCCGGATAATGTTGACAAGACTGATTCGCTGGAGGTTTCATTCTCCGCTCAGGCTTTTGTTTCTTTACGACCTGTCAATTGAATTCGTTTTTTAAAACCGATCACATCAAATAAGTTTTTCCGTACTTATCTTGAATTGTAGGATCAGCGCCTTTCTCTAAAAGAAATTGTAAAGATTCCAACTTTCCTTCGTTTATACAATGATGTAAAGGATTCATTCCTCCTTTATCTTTTTGATCAGGTTCCGCTCAACTTTGAATCAAAACGAATATCATATCCAAAGAAAAATCGTCTTCTAAGATAGAATGAATGAGAGGAGTAAAACCGGTAATCTGATCTGCAAGATTCGGGTCAGCGCAATATTCAATTAAAACTTGAACAATTTCCAATTGATGGTATTTCACCGCGACTAAAAGAGATGTTATACCCGATAAAAATTGAGATTCGGACTAAAACCATTTTGCAAAAGAATACGAATCCGTTTCAAGTTTCCGTTTCGAATCGAACTAAAAAAAGAAACCGATTCCACAAAGAACCAGGACAATCCTTTGTGAAATTTTTTCTTTCATTTAGTTTTTATCGTCTTTCATTAGCAAATAATTATAAAAAACTTTTTATAAATGGCAATTGTTAAAACCGATTTAAGTTTTCGAAAAAATTGTAGAGTTAAAATTAAAACACGAACAAAAGAAATACTATGTTAGGTAACATTAAAATCGAATATTCAACTTGACCAAGTCTAAGATCGATGCAGAAATTATAGAGAAGCATCATGGTTCGATTCAATTTTTTTCAAGGACAAATTCTATTCATTTTAGGAATCTTTTTTGTTTTCAATCATTGCACACAAGACTCGGAACCACCTCATGTATTTGCAACTTCAGGGGTTATCGATCTTACTTCTTGGGATTTTGAAAAACACGGCCCAGTAGCTTTACAAGGAGATTGGATCTTTCGTTGGAAAGAATTTATTGAAAATCCTAAAATCGACTCGGAAAAAAATCGGACTATACCAGTTCCTAAAGCTTGGACTAGAATTCAAGAACCGGACGGAAAAAATTATCCAGGAACCGGAATTGCAACATACTTTTTGAAAGTAATTCTTCCAGAAAATCTAAATTCAAACAATCTTGCAATCTTAGCCGAAACTTCAGAAACAGCATACGAGGTTTGGATAGATGATAACAAAATTGGAACTCAAGGTATTCCTGGAAAAACAGCGGATACTTCAACTCCCGAATGGAACGTAAAAATTTTACCGTTTCAAATCGATAAGAAAGAATTTCAAATTAGAATTCCTCTTTCCAATTTTTATCACGCGAGAGGTGGATTGACAGCACGTTTGATTTTAGGTGATGAAGATCAAATCATCCGACTACGAGAAAGAAGGATGACCATGGATGTATTTCTCCTCGGATTTTTAGTCGCGATGGCGTTGTATCATTTCACTCTTTATTTTTTGAGAAAAAAAGACGCGGCTCTTTTGTATTTTGGAACTATTTGTTTTGTGTTTTGTTTTAGAGAAATTAGCACCGGACAAAACCTAATTCAAGTAGTTTTTCCCGGAATTTCATATAACGTTCATATGAGAATTGTATATCTAAGTTTTTATCTTCTTACACCAATTACCGCTGCATTTTTACGTGCCTTATTTCCGGAAGAATTAAAAAAAGAAGTTTATTATGGAATCGTTTTTATCTCCTCTATTTTTTCTTTGATAGTTGTTTCCCAAGATCCCGTTCTATTTACCGCAACGATAGAGCTATATTACTTATTTACATTTTTTTGTTTTGCGGTGGGGTTTTACGTATTAATACTCGCGTTAATCCGAAAAAAGCCCGGAGCAATAGCCATATTAGTCGGAATGTTAGCGGTCTTTCTCTCTTACAGTCAGGATATTTTTTATACAAAAAGAATCATACCTACGTTTATACTCGCTCCATTTGGATTGATTGCTCTTATTTTTTCCGAAGCGTATCTTTTAGCTAAAAGGTATTCTCTGGCTTTTAACGCAGTAGAAGATATGTCCGAAAGTTTAAAAAAAATTAATTCTTCTTATAAACTTTTTGTTCCTAAAGAATTATTAAAAATATTAAATAAACATGATATTCTTGATATTAAACTCGGAGATATAGCGGAAGAAGAAATGAGTCTTCTCTACAACGAAATTAGAACCTTTTCCGATTTTTCGGAAAAGATAACCGGAAAAGAAAACTTCGAATTTATCAATTCTTTTTTAGGTAAGGTTGGTCCCGTAATTCGGAAAAGAGACGGGTTTATCGATAAATATTTTGGAGAAGCATTTTTGGCGTTATTTCCCCCAGAACCAGAAAAGGCTTTGGAAAGCGCTATTGAAATACAACGAATTTTAAGAGAATTTAATCGAGAAAGAATTGCAAACGGAAAAGATCCCATTCGTTCCGGAAGCGGGATCCATACAGGACCAATCTTACTCGGAACGATCGGAGAAACAGAAAGAATGGAAAGCACAGTGATTTCTTCTTCGGTGAACGTAGCTTCTAAAATTGTACAACTTTCTAGAACATATGAATCCTCACTGTTAATCACCGATTCGACTCTATTTCGTTTAACAAATTCCTCCGAATATTTTTACAGAGTTGTGGATCGTATTCAAATTCGAGATCAAAGAAGTATTTATACGATTTTAGAAGTTCTCAACGGACTTCCTGAAAATTTAATCGATTCTTACATGAAAACAAGAGAAGAGTTTGAACACGGAATTCTTTTATTTCGAGAAAAACACTTCGAGGAAGCATGTCTTATTTTCAATCGTATCTTGGAAAAAAATCGAGTCGATCAAGCTGCGAGAATCTATCTAGAAAAATCAGTCCACAATTGCAGATTTGGAGTTCCTGAAAATTGGCAAGGAATTACTCTTTTAGAAGACTAAAAGCCGTCTCAAAAATATCTTAGAATCATCAGATTTGGTATTTCAAATAAAGACAAAGTATTCTTGAGATAGTTTGCAGTTTTATGCAGTAATTCTAATATTCTTTACTTAAACATACATTAGAGTTGTTGAAAAAATAATTTCCTCATCTGTTTCTATTGCATTGAAATGGACAATTGAAACAGTTTTTGCTAAACTTCGCTATGGAATTTTTCAATAACTCTGATAAAGATTAGGTCTTTTATTAAAGTGAGTTCGACGTAAGAAAATCTTGGTGAATAAGAAACTCAATGTTGCTTCCTATGAAGTGCAACATAAACAATCGCTTTCACATTGGTCACATCAAATTCACATTTTATATGTAATAGTTCTGAGTAAAAAACGTAACCTGTGGAAACTCCCTCGTTTTATTCAAATTACAGATGAATTAAAACGAGGTTTGAACAGATTTTAGCAAAAGATACAATGAGTTCATTACATTTTGCGAAATTGTTCAGAAGTCTCGATTTAGTTCCTTTTTAGAAGCAAAAATTCCCAAAATCTTTAATTGTGCTTCTTTTATCTTTTCAGAACTATCGTGCGAATCATCCGATCTCATCAACTCTTTCATCAACCAACGAGAAGACTCTCTATCTAGAAAACCTAATACTTGAATCACGAGTTTTTCACGTACACTTTTTAGCGCTTCCGCCAAATCGAGAAGACTGACTTGTTTCAATAAATCCTTCAATTCGTTATAAGATAAAGAATGGAATGCTCTGCTTAAAAGTATATCTGAATCGATTTGAGGTTTAGAATTATAAAACTCAGCGTAAAAATCATTGAGAAGAACTGTATCTACCTCTTTTCTTTTTTGGTTTACGAAATCCCAAAAATTTTTCTGATAGGATTCTCCAAAATAAGAAGCTACCTTTTCTAAAAAAACGGAAATAGGTAATTCTTTCTGAATCGTTTCTATCCCTTCGAAGATAACGATTCTATCTAAAAGTTCCTTTCCTTCGTAACCTCCGGATATTATATAACCTTTTAAGATATTACTTACATTTTCGGAATCCATTCCAATTCCCATCAAATCAAATCCTTTTCTCAAAAGAAAAGGATACTCATCGGAATCAAAGGCATCTATAAAAAAGTATTTTCCAAATACGTAACACTTTTCACTCAGTTCCAACATCATTCCTAAAGTTCGTAAACTTTGTTCTCGATCCTTATCCGTGCAAAAAAGTTGATTGGGGCGTATATGTGCCAGCATGTTTTAATATCTCCAAATTTTATCGTATTGATTTATTCCAATTGATCGTCTCTTTAACGTTTTACGATCCGCTTGTAAGCGATAAGTTTTATCTTTATTTAAGATGCGTTAATAGACGTGGATTTACTTTTATTTAAAACTCTTTTCTTAAAATTTCTATATTAAAAATCAAAAAACCGTTTTTGATGTTCTTACAACTAATTCTTTCGTTTTAATTTTACAATTTAAAGCGAAATAATCTAAACATTTTTACACTAAAAGTTTTTTAAAATTATAAACAAATAAAAAGCTCATCTCTCGAGTAATCCAAATAACGTGAAAATTTAAAAATTCTTTTAAAACAAATACTTACGTTGAATCACTTTAGTATATACTTCAAGTTTGGCTTTTATTAAAGTCCGGAATAGAATCCGCGTTGCTTGTATTTCAAAATAAGGGAACTAAGGGAAAAAGGATGACTTTTAAAGATTCAGAATAATGAGCCAGTGGTTCTCGTTCTAAAATAGGAATATTATGGTTTTTTAAAATTGTGTTATGCGAAATATCGAATTCAGCCTTCTGAAGCGACCAAGGCAAATGATGGACTTCTCCTCGATAAATTCTTTTCTCGGAATCCATGCTATAAAGGCAATATCTTTCCGTGAGCCAATTTTCTAAGGTGTTTTGTTTTGATTGATAAATTTTCGAAGAAGGAAAATAGGTCGCGTGGAATTCTCCCGGATTTGCACGGGAATCGATTCGAATACAATGGAAGTCTTTTTTAATTCCCTTTCTTCTAAATCGCATTTTCGCATTTAAATAAGATAGATAAAAAAATTTTCTCGCAACTTCGACCACAATACGATTTCCAGCGTCCAAGCTGAAAAAATAAACTCCCGGCTTACCTTGTGTTTTGACGTAAGTCCTAACGTTCAATTCGGAAAAATAGGAAACCCAAGGCAAAGGCGGTAGGAAGATCGGCCTAACTCCTTTCATACGAAATGGAACTAAACCTACGTATGCCTTACCTTGAAATGTATCTGCCTCCAATCCCCGAGGTAAAATTTCATCTAAGAATTGTTTGGAAATCTCCCAATGAAGAAAAAGTAATTCTTCCCAATACTGAATCATAAACGGCTTCGATTTTGGTAAAGGCCAAGGTCGATGCGAAGTTTGACTGAGTATATCAGTCAGTGAATTCAATTTCATCGATTTATTATGAAATCGTTATAGTTCGCAGTCAATTTAAGTTTGATCTAAAAAAGGAATTAAGTGTTGTTCAACATACTGAATTACTTTTTGAATTCGATCAGAGGTACTCCACCTTTCTGAAATTATACGAGGTGCATTCCAAAGAAAAATTGTTTCCATAAAAACTTTTCGAGGATCTGGAAAAAAAGATTCGATTTTGATTTCAATTCCATGATCTTCCGGATCTTGATTATTAAGTGGAGGTAAAACAAATCTAAGTCCTCCGCCTAAAATGGGTCTTCCAAGTTGTTGTAAACCATCCCTGTTCTGACGCAGCCTTTTTTCCCAAATTTCACCAAACGCGTGTTCTGTGGAAGAATCCGTTAAAAGTCGAACGGTGAGATCACTTTTTACGACATTTTTTCCTTGAATCGACCAAACCTTATCAAACGCTTCTAACACTCTTTCAAAATCCTCTTCGATAGATTCTAAGGAGACTTCCGGATTTTCGGATACGATAAGTAATTGTGTGATATTCGGCCCAGCATTGAGTACTTGAATGGTTAAAACCGATTGTGAAAGTTGTCTCGTAAGAACGTTTTGATTTGGTGCGTAGTTGGTACCGGTGATTTCAATTCCCAATTCTTCTAAATTAGATTGAAATTGAAAAATTTCGGATTTGGATCGAACTGTGATCGGTAGAAATAGATCACTGAGTCCAACGTGAATGATATTTCGATTTCGGTTCATGATTTTGCCGTTTGAGTCCTTTCTCTCAAACGAATCTTTTTTGAACAGAAAAGAAACTAAATTTGAATAAGAGTTATCTGTATTTTAAAATGAATAAATCTTGCAGACCAATTTCAGAGACTCCATTAACAGGGCCATCCGAATATCCCGAACAATAAAGATTTCCTTCCGAATCTCTTGCAAGTCCGGTGCTCTCTATAGATGTATTGGTAGTCCCAACTTGTTGAAGCCATTTCATCTCTCCCGAAGAACTGTATTTAGTTAAAAATAGGTCTTTATCTCCTATCGAACTTTCTACTTCATCCAAAAGATTTACATTACTATGACCTGTTAAAAAAACGTTTCCTACTTCATCCGTTAAAATTGCGCTCACCGATGTCTGTTTATCCAAATTGATTGTGATTGGACCAAGATGCCGAATCCATTGTAAAGCACCGGAAAAATCATATTTAATTAAAAATCCACGATAATTTGTTTGTTCTCCTGATTCTAAATTAACGTTAGTATACCCACCTACAATAACATTTGAAAACGGATCCACACTGATTGAAACCCCTTCAGTTGAACGAGAAGTAAAACCCAATTGAGCAAAAAATTGCCTATTCCCATTACTATCGTATTTAAAAATAAAAAAGAAATTAGAATCAGTATTCAGACGTGAAAGAGTTTCAAAGTTTGCATTTCCAGAACCAATTATATAAATACTACCCGTTATTTTATCAATTGTGATTCCGTTTGAAGCAATAATAACACCCGGAATCATAATTTGTTTTAACCAAATTTGATTACCATTGGTGTCAAATTTAAGAATAAAAGCGCAATTCCCTGTTATATTTTCTTCAAAAGATCCGTTAGAACTTCCAAGTATATAAGAATTTCCTAATTCATCTACAACAATCTTATGAGGATACATATTGTAGAGTCCTCTATTGCTAACTCGTTTGGCCCAAGTTTCAGTTCCTTCAGAGTCAAATTTAACTAAAAACAGATCAAATTTGCCGGATGCAGAGCCCGCAAAACCATTCTGTGTAAAACCAAGAACGTATGAATTTCCATTTGGATCCACTCCAAAATCACTAACTTGCAAGAATGCTTGTGGAGCCCCAATTTGCCTTCTCCAAATTATATTCTTATGAGAATCATATTTACCAAGAATCACATCTGTTATCCCAATCAATTGTTCTCGGAAAATCGCTTGATTTGTATCTCCTGCTACATAAATAAAATCGTTATGATCTATACCGATATTAACCCCATAAGTTCTTGCACGAGGAGCACCTTGCAACAAAGTCCATTCTAAATTTAAAGAATCTAAATCTTGATGAGAAATCTCTATCGCTTCCTCTCTAATTTCAGTTTCCATATTGATTTCTGAAATTATACCTCCCTTGTGAATTAAAAATTGAAACCAATATTCCCTTGTTTCCGGGTTTGAAAAATTGTACAAATGTTGTGCAGAACAAGCCTGAAGGAATATAAAAATTATAACTAAATTATGCATCGTTTTATTTTTCCAAAAAAGACATCTTATTAATTATAGTATAATATTATGGAAACATTTTGCACATATATTTCAATAAACATAGGGAGAATCATCCTATTGGAAATAATAAAGGCAAATATGAAATAAAGAAGATAATTTTTAAAATATTATCCGATTGGTTTCACTGATCATGGACTTAAGAGATATTTCTTAAGAAATATAAATAATTTTTTTTCAGATTCGATTAACTATTGATGTCGTCTACGTAATAAATAAATTGAATTCATTGACGAGTCGCCACTCAGAAGCCAAATTTTATACAACTTTCAACAAGATTTACAACCGTAAGAATATTCTATTTTCATTAAATACTTATCGAAACACTTCTTCAAAACCTAAGATTGTCTACAGACTACACTAAGAGCCGGTCTCAAAACTACCTATCAAAAAAGTTAAAAGCAATGATAGAGCTTGCGAGATAAAGAGATGCAAGATAATTTTCAGATTTTCTTTCCCAACGAATTAGGATAGCCCTGAATCGATTGTGCCAACTGTTAGTTCTTTCAACGACCCAACGTCTAGGTTTTCCTTTATATTTACCGATGAGAGGCTTTTCACCTTTTTTCCGAATATGAGATTGAATGTTTCTTCTTTTGATTAAAACTTCTATATCTTTGAAATCATAACCTTTATCTAAACAAATATGTTTTGGCTTCTTTCTTCTTTTTCCGGAAAATATTAGGATTGAATTCAACGTATCTTTTACACCGTGTTTGTCATGAACGTTAGCTCCAGTCAACGTAATTGCCAAAGGAATTCCATTTCCATCTGTAAGAATATGTCGTTTAACCCCTAATTTGGCACGGTCTGTAGGGTTTTTCCCAGTTAAGCTCCCCCTTTGGGAGCTTTAACCATTGCCGAATCCATCGAAGCCCAGTCCCATGCTATTTGATTCTTTACATCATAATATTTTAAAATAGATTTATAAATCTTTTTGAATACTCCTGCTCGTTCCCATTCTTGAAATCTTCTGTGACAAGTTTGGCCTGATCCAAACTCATTCGGAATGGCACGCCACTGACAGCCTGTTTTCATTCGATAGATGATACCTGACATTACTACTCGTGTTGGTACTCGATTGCGACCTCCTTTCGGATTTACCTTTTCTTTCGGGATTAATGGGGCTATTTGTTTCCAAAGTGCATCCGGTATCTATGAATAATATTTGTCCATTTCACATTGATATTATTACCCTTTCTCTCTACAAACAGTTTTGAGACCGGCTCTTAGTTGAACGTGAGTTCGGTGTAAGAAATCTAGGATTCATTTTTCTGAAAAAAGTTAGGATTTGAACTTTACAGATCGATTCCTAAGTGCGGGAACTCACACAAACCACGTTTTTACGAACAAATCTTAAATGTAGGAACTCATACTATCAAAAAATTCTTTTTCATTTTCTTACTTCGAACCCACAGTATTTTATAAATTTATAATAAGTCTATAAGACGCACCGTTGTATATTTGCAAACATTCTTAATTATTAAATTTTTTTAATATTTAAATCTTGGGGATTGTCCCAAAACCTGTCGAGGGGGATGCTAAGTTTTTCGAATGACCCTGAAATTTGAGTTTCACAAAAATGTGGGAACTACTATGAAAATTTAACAACATTAGAACTTCTCGAAAGTTCGCAAATTGCCAAATGCGACCTGTCGAGCGACCATAGAAGCGAGACGCTGAGTTTCCAGAGCGACCATAGAAGCGATGCATTGAATTTCACAAAAATGTAGGAAACTCTATTTTATTAAAAATTCCTAAGGAATGATTGCGTAAAATTCTTTGAGATTTTGGGATAAACTCTTAATAGAAACAAACCGATAAAACCGTTTCAATAATCGTAGATATATTTTTTCAAAAACTCTAATTTAAAAAAAACATAAATTTCAAAATAGATAAAATCAACCCCAGCCCTCTCCACCGTCAACATCCGCCCAAAGATACCAAGAAAGAATCGTTCTATAAGGAGAATATGTATTTAAGAAAAGTTGAATTTCTTTTTTGTTATCCTTAGAAATTCCATAGTGTTTTTCGACTGATTTCCTAAGGATAAGATCATTGATGGAAAAATGATCCCAACGATCCAAAGCGAAAATCAACACCATTTCAGCGGTCCAAGGCCCCACACCTTTAATAGAACAAAGAAGATTTAGAATATCAAAATCTTCTAATTTACGGAGTTTAGAATCGGTGATACTTCGTTTTAAGTAGGCTTCAGCAATACGTTTAATCGTTTCAGTCTTGGCTTGAGAAATTCCGATTTTTCTCATCTTATTATTCGGTATTTTTAAAATTTGTTCGGGAGAAGGAATCCTTTTACTTCCAGCCAAAGAAATCAACCTACGTTCAAAAGTCAGTGCAACTTTAACGGAGAGTTGTTGTCCTAAAACAGATTTAATCAAAACCTGATAAGGGGTTCCGATAGTTTTTAATTTACAAAGACCAATAGAATCGATCAATTTTTTTGTAATCGGATCTTTTTTACGAAGCCAATTAGATGCATTTTTAAGACGAGCTTCCCTATTTTCTAAAACGTTAGAAGAAAGTTTTTTCAGATGAGTCGATTGGGAAGAATTTGGAGAAGACATTTAAACTCAAGAAAGTATGTTGTTATACTCTTTTTTTGAGTTTGTTTTCCATCTGAGATTTTTTTCTATAAACGTGAACTAACTTTTCTAATTCTACTAAATCGGTGCAACTGAGTTTACCCTGATCCAGTTTGATCCATTTGTTTTTAGTTAAAAGATCCAAAACCAAGTTTTCGTCTTTTGGATAAGAAAGACCCACCATTTTAATCAAGTCCTTCGTGCCAATTTCAAAGTTATATAAAACTTTTGGCGTAATTTTAATCCTATTTTTTTCAACAAGAGTCAACAGAGTATCTGCAATTCTACCCTGCGGATCATTAATCATCAAATTTGCAAGTTGTTTATAAGCGGTCCAAATTCTTTCGGAAAGAAGTGTGATCAAACGGGTTGCAAGTTGAGGTTGCGCCTTAACCATACCTTCAAAGTTAGCTTTGTTAATCGCAAGAAGTTGAACGTGGCCCCATGCAATCGCCGAAGCGGATCTTGGTTTATTATCTAAAAGAGCCATCTCGCCGAAAATGTCTCCGTTCTGAAGAACCGCAAGTAAGACTTCATTTTTATCTACGATTTTAGTGATCTTCACTTTTCCGTTTTGAATGATATACAATTCTCTACCGGGTTCATGTTCGCAAAAGATCATCTCGTTATCCGCATACATACGATTGAACTTAGTAAGATCGATGACAGGAGATTGCATCGGTTGATTCATCGTTTGTAATTTTAGTTTAGCCTGAGTAGCGAACGGCCCATTTGGAAGATATTGGAGGTATTTTTGGAAAGCGTAGGCAGCGTGATGGTTATTCTTCTGATTAAAATAATTTTCCCCAATGTTATAGAGTTCGTTCGGATCTTCTTCTACTGCAGAACGAAATGTCAGACGAGTAATCGTCTGATCAAACTGACGCAGCTTCATAGAAAAATAGCGAATGATTTTCATTGCGACCGGAGTGTTTCTTTGAATGAGGGTTCCGAATTGATCGTAACTTACCTCGATTACAGAAACATCGGTCAACGCCACTGCAGATTCAATTTGAGCGTGTTGGCTCATAGCAGCGACAACTCCGAAAAAGTCCCCTGGACCTTGAACCGAATTTGGATCTTCGCCAACAACCGGATTTTCTCTGCCTATTTTTACCTTTCCTTCTCGAATGATAAAGAAACTAGGGGAATCCTTTTTACCTTCTACGATAATGTAGGAGCCCTTTTGGAAATTAACGATTTGGAAGATCCCTGTGGACATGCTGTAATGTTAATATTTTTTTTGAAAATCAGAGTTCAACTGTTTTCATTATCGGTTTTAAAGAATCCAATCTCTAAAAAAAGAATTACTTTTCTGCACATTCCTGTATTTCCGTGTTTGAATCTTTTAAAATTTCCCTTTCGGAGAGTTCCAAAGAAGCTTTTTCCGCTAGTTCTCTGGAAAAATACTGATTGCAAATCGATTTAAAAACCTCTTTTGCCTTATTCTCCTCACCGATTTCAAGATAGAGTTTACCGGCTTCGAAAAGAGCATTTAACCCCAAAGAAGAAGTAGGTTCTTGGGCATACTGATATAAATTGATTTCGAGTACTTTTTCAGGACGGCCAAGTCTGGAATAATTATCTTTTAAAACCTGATAGGCTTTATTTTTAAATTTACTAGATGGATAAAGAATCAGGAAATTTTTAATTTCCTCAATGGATTTATGAAATTTACGGTCTTTGTAAGCTTCTTCCGCAATCCTAAGTAGATTTTCAGCCTGAGTTTCAAAAAGAGAATTTGCGCTCAAAGAACCCGCAAAACAAAACCAAATCAGAAAAGAAACGATAAACATCTGAGTCCTAAGAAACTTTATATTTCGACCTTTTCGTGCGATTTTCGGAAATGCAAAAAAAGTTTCAAATCGACGACTGTTGAGTTTGATTCGTTGAAAAGCCGGATATTCCAAAAGAAAATTGAGTTTAAAATTTATTTCCGATTCAGATTTTTTTATCATAAGCTCATCTCCATAATTTTTCATTTAGGTTTTGGAAAAGATACACTCAGAAAGTTGAGTTTTGTAAATTCAGGGATAAAAAACCCAGGGGTTGAGACAAACGATAAAGGAAGGTTGAAATCTACGATACTTTGTAAAAGAAGCAAAAGATTTTATGACCTGCAAGATAAAACTCCGAAGGAAACTCCTACTATTAGAATTATCTGCAGGTTTTTCGAAAAGGTTGATTACTTTTTCTTATCGATTGTCTTGCGATGGTGTTCGCAAAGTCTGTAGAGTTTTCCGGAAGAAGGGTTTTTTTTGGTAACCTTATTTCCGCATACAATACAAAGACCGTTATTTCTTCTTTTTTGATAAAGGAGTTGAACTCTTTCAGCGCCAGACAGGTTGTATTTACTAACCTGTATTCTGAATCCTTTATATAAGTAATTTCCAACCACTTCAATGGATTGAGATTTAACGCCCGTTATTAGGGACTCAAGATCGTCGTTTGAGATTTTTTTTGGTTTCATACAAATATTTATGACGAAATCACCTAATTAAAATTACAGAAAAAAGTAAACGAGTAAATTTTTTTTATAAAGGATCTAAAAACTAAAACATTGCTTAAACTCGGTGAATTTAGAATACAAGGATCTAAAATAGTCTCTTTCTAAAATAAGAATCTATTCCAAAACAGGAAAGATCAAATTCCAGTAAAACCGTTGATCCAAAGGTCATCTATTTTTGGATTTGAAGTCCATTTTTAAGCAATTTTTTGATCAACCCGTCTTATAGAACCAAGTAAAAATAAATTCTTGATAAAAGAAAACAAAATTTAGTATAAATTTCTAATCGCTTTTCGAATATAAAAATCGACCCAAGGTTCAACTTCCCTATCTTTTGTTTTAAAAACTTTCACCTAACCGGGAAAAAGCTTACAACCAAAAACGTTTTCAAGGGACGGTCTATTCGAAAGATTCTTAAGAAATCTGACGATCAAGAACGAAAAACTTGCAAAAAACAATTGAGTTCATAAAATTAAATGGAATTAATAGGAAGATTCTATGAAAAAACGAAGATTATTCTTCAATCCCATTCAAAAACAAATTCTTAAAAAAATCCTAAGATTGTTTTATTTCGTTTTTATTCTTTCGATCTTATTTACAAATACTACCTGTCAACAAAGCACAAAAAATAAGATTCAAAAAATATTATCAGATCGCCAGATCCCGGTCGAAGAAAAGATACGTCAAACGTCTTTCTTACTGTTAGGCGACCGCTTAAAAGAAATCGAAATATCTCCGAACTTTTCTTCGGATGGAAGTACGACCGGTTCATTAGTTATAAACCTTTCTGTGGGAGGCAATACAGCTCTTACATTTTTAGGAGAAAAAGAATATAAGGAAAGAATGAAGTTAGAAGCCGCGTTGTTGTCTTTTAGAATTTTACAAACTCTCAGAGGTCTACCCGTAGAAAGTCTTAGAGTAAGCATCGTAAAACCATATTACGTAAAAAATTCCGAAACGGACTCTATAGAAGAGTTCGAAGTCTTTCGAGCAAAAATGGAAAAGAATTCCCTGATCCGTATCCAAGGATTTGAAACCGTGGATTCATTTGCGGCAGATTCTTACGATTCTCCGGAACCAGAAGTTTTAGATGTAATGGTTCAAATCGTTCGAACCTGGAAAGTAGAGTTGGATGAACTAAATCGTGTGGAATTGAACTAGAATTTCAAACTTATAGAAATGATTTTGATATTCTCAAATATATTAAACATTCATAAAAGAACCAAACCGTATTAACGCAAATTTAGCATTATAAAAAATGAATATTTTAAAAACCTGTAGTACGCTAATTTACAGAAATTCTTACAAATCAAAATTTTATAGATAAATTGGTGTGGTACCCACGTGAAAACAATTAGATGTTAAACTTAAACTACCTAAAATAAGTTAATAAAGTTGTTGAAAATTCCATAGTGACGATCAACAAAACTGCTTCAATCGACCGTTTCAATAAAACAAAAACAGATGGAGAATTCATTTTTCAAAAACTCTAATTATGAAATCGGTTGAAGTTTACCGCCGGAAAGTTGATTTCTTTTATGAACCAAAGAAGCTAACTCCATATCGTGTGTAACAATAACCATAGAAAAACGGAATTCTTTTTGTAGTTCTAAAATCAAAGCCATTAAATTACGAGAATTTTCTCGATCTAAATTACCTGTTGGTTCATCCGCAAGAACAAGTTTTTTTCCAGCTACAAGCGCTCTTGCAACTCCTACTCTTGCGCTTTCTCCACCGGAAAGTTGAGAAGGAAAATTATCATGACGTTCTCTAAGACCAACTCGATCCAACATTTCAATCGACATTTGTCTAGCTTTGCCTGGTTGAATCCCGTTGATCAAAAGAGGAATACTTACATTCTCTAAAGCGGTAAAATCCGGAAGAAGAAGGTGATGTTGAAAGATAAAGGAAACTTTTTCGGCTCTAAACTTTTCCTTTCCAATTTCGGAAATTTGATCTAACAAAACCCCGCAGACGTTTACTTCACCCGCATCAGAAGAATCCATAGAACCTAAAATATTTAAAAGTGTTGACTTTCCGATTCCAGACTTTCCTTCCACGGAAACGATCTCACCTTCTTCAACGTCCAGATCTAAATGATCCAAAATTTTAAATTCTTTTTCTAGAATATGATAATTTTTTACTAAATTTCTTACTTTGATCAGACTCACGTTAGTCGTTCCTTATCGTATCCACAGGATTAAGGCCAGCGGCCCATCTCGCAGGAAAGTAACCCGCAATTCCGGATAAAATCGTAGCGGCGGTAGTAACCATAAAAATAAATGAAATATCAATATCCACTGGAATGTGATCGAAGTAATAAACGTCTTTAGGGACCAACTCCACGTTTGTCCATTCGGAATGATAAAAATAATATCCTACCATATTGATAAGTTCAGAAAGTCCGTTTACGATCGTTTCCAAATTACTCGCAATAAAAATTCCTGAAACTCCTCCTACAAGAGAAGCAAGAACTCCTACAACCATCGCGTTCAAAGTAAAAATTAATAAAACACCAGAAGAAGGTAGACCAAGAGCTTTTAAAACTCCAATCGATTTTCTTTTCGCTCTCACTAAACTATAAACACTTGCAACCATTCCCAATGCAGCGAGAATAATAAATAAGAAAACGATAATAGAGATGATCGTCTTTTCTAATTTCAAAGCAGTGAAAAAATTCTCCTGTTCTTCTGCAATCGTTCTTACACTAAAAGAAGCGGAATAACCGATCTCATTTTCAAAATCGGGATTTCTAAATTCTTTTAGAATTTCCTTTTTACAATTTTGTAAATCGTCTAACGACTTTACTTTGATCGCGATCTGATTTACTGAATCCTTCAAATTAAAAAATTTTTGTGCGACAGGAAGCGAAAGAAAAACGTAATGTGTATCGTAGTTATAATAACCGGTTTTAAAAAAACCTACCGTATGAAACGTTTTGATAGAAACATCCACACCCTTTCCAAGAGAAAACCTTCCTCCTGGAACGGCCATAGTCAAATTCGCTCCTAAATCAAAGTCGTAAATACCCGCCATTTCCTTTCCAATCAAAACCTGATTTTCAACATTGTATCTTGCAATTTCTTCACGGTTATGATGAACAATTCGAGGAAAGTTAGTAAGTTTATTTCCTACGAGATCATGAATGTTTTCAACAGGAAGCGCGCGCACCATAATAGGAATAAACGAGTTCGTGTTTTGAATCAAACCGTGGCTCGTAATACTTCCACCGATGGAAACGATCCTATCTTTTAGATAAGGATTCCTACTTAGCCAAGCGATTATCTTTTCATAATTTTTAATATCACCGGAATCAAATTTGTTTTCTATAGTGATATGAGGTCCACCTTGCCAAAGTGATTCTTTTACTTGTCTTTGAAATCCGTTGAATATGGATAAGACTACGATGAGAAGAGAAACCCCAACGGCCATAACGATAAATGACAGTCTAGATTTTAATGAGAGAAGACCAGCAACTCGTGAGCCTCGAATATAACGAGAAGTTACCAGAAATATCAAAGAGCCTCGGAACAAATTTACCTTCATCAAAAAACTCTTAAAATTAGAAGGGGAAATCCTTCCTTAGTTTGACAATTCTCTGAATCCGAACCAGAATGTCAAAAATAAAGAAGAAAGTTTTTCAAACATAACCTTCTCAAATCAAAAATACATGAGTTCCGATCAGGTTTATACGTTTCAATTTATCTCTAAAGATACGTCCTTATCCGTTCACATCTTATTTACAAGCGTTATTGATATTCAACAAGCAAAGATAGAAAAGCTAGAAGTAGTGGCTGTTGGAAAATCTGAGAACATCGACTCTGTTCAACTTTCCGTTTCAACTCACAAAGATATCGTAAAAGTTTGCCAAAAATTAAAATACGAAGGTAAACAGCTTAAAAATCTTACAAATAGATTGATAGAATTGTTTCAAACAAACGGTAAGTCAGATGATTTTATGGAACAGTTGATTCATTATTTTAATGGAAAGGATAACGATAAGATCAAATACATTCTCAATCAAGTAATCAGTCAGGCCGCAGGAAATTCAAAACCGGATATTCAATTTTTTTATACAATCCTAGAACGATCCAAATTGAATGAAGAAAGTCAAAAAGATACTTTTGAAGATTCCTCTTTTGAAGAAAAAAACGAAGATACTTCTTCGCAGCCCGCTTCATTTGAAACTAAAAAACCCGTAGAAACCTTGGAGCAATTTATACCTTCAGGCGTTAGGGTCATTCCAATGAAATACGTTCTTTCTCCCGTTTCAGGAATTCAGGTCAACACTCTCAAACCGGGGGATAGAATTATGATTCAATTATTAAAATCGGATTCTTCTTCTCAAAGTATCATAGAAGCGATGAAACTAGAAACTCCAGAAGGACAAATCAGACCTTTACCTGGAACCGTAGTCGCTTCTAAAAACAACGGAGTGGAAAATGAAACGGTGATTCAAATTGGTTCAGATGTATTTGGAAAAATTTATGAGGAAGAGAACTCGATCAAGGTTCGTCCTTACTCCGGAGAAAAACCAATCTTAATCGGAGAAAAATCTTCCGGCTCCAAAAGTAAAACAAAAATGTCCGAGACCTCAGAAGACTCAGGATTGATGATTACAATTTTGATCGCTTTAGGAGTGTTAGGAATTTCAATGACTGCAATTTTTTCATTTCTTTTTTAACGAAACCAAATTATGAAAACTAAACTCGCTAAGATCATTCCTTTTATCATTTTATCTTTTTGTCTGATTAATATTTCTTTTGAACCAATCTTTTATGATCCTAAGGATGCAGATTCTATGGAAGCACTTTTAGAAGGTTCCGGAAGAGAGCATTCACCACAATGGGGAATCGAAAGAGGATTGATTTCAAAAATTCAACTTACCTCTAAGGTTATGGAGGAATTAAACGAAAAAACAATTCCATCCGATGCACAATTAGAAGCTACCGTAGATAGAATGAGTCGAATTTTGCTCGGACAGAAAATCATGTTATTTATTTATGGTTTTCTAATATTCTTATCAATAACTTCTTTTTTAGCACTTCATTATAAAGCTTGGTTTTATACGTATTTAAATAGAAGTTTGTATTTGATCTCCGTTCTTCCCGTTTTAATGTCTCTTCAATATCCATTAAAAAGTATTCCCCAAACTCCAATTATTGGGGCCATATCTTCCTTATTTTTATTCGTATTAACGATCTTATTGATTTATTTGGTTTTTACGATTTCAAAAGTTTACGAAAACAAAGCCGACCGTTTTGCCGTTTTTCAGACGGCACAAAATGGAGAAGAAGGAGAGTTTCAATCCGCTTCTTCTTCAAAGGTTTCATGGATACCTATGTTGTTTCATTTCAGCGGAATTATGATTACAGGAATTTTATTGGGAAATTTAATTTACATCCCTATCTTTCTCTTGCAAAAACATTATTCGTTCGAGTTTGGAATTCTATTGATCGTTCTTCTTTTATTGATGATGGCTTTTTATATTCGAAATTATTTTAGAATGGGAAAAAACGAAGAACTAACTTCGATTGGAAACATTACTTTATCTGTAAGTTATCTTCAATTTAGAATAATTCGAAATACAGTTTTTATTGTGTTTGCGGTATTAGGAGTTACACTTTTTGTGGTTCTACTTTTTACGATCTTATCGATGAATACTTGGATACTAGATATAGCTTCCAGAAGAGGCCTATAATTACTTCAGAAAACTTTTGAGATGTTTTTTAGGAAAATGTAATTTTATAAAATAGACAATGGAAGAATTTTTGTTGATCGTCAACTATGGAATTTTTCAACAACTCTAATTAAAATCACGAATCTAGTTTTAAAATAAGAATTTGTCCAAAAACCCAAAGAATTTTACGCAATAATTCTTTAGAGATTTTTAATAAACTGTAGTAGTTCCCACAGATTTTGTCTCATTTGGTATTTTTGGGAACTTTCAAGCGGTATTGATCTCGTTCAATTTTCGTAGTAGTTCCCACATTTTATGAAACTAAAGCAAACACTTGTCAGGGTTTAGGTTTTAGGACAAGCTCTAAGTATAACAGTTTTGTATATTAGAAATCTAGCATAAATAAAAATGAGTATAGTGGAATTTTTATAAAATGGATTCTTAATCTATTACTCAGCACTACATAAAGTTTTCGTCTAAACGATGGTTTATCTCAGAATTCATAACCCTGTTATATAGAAAACTGTTAAAACGACAAATTCTATACAAAAAATTGATTTGAAAATCATTATCCATAAGACGCTACTGCATTTTATTTTGAACGACTTAACAAACTATGATTTTTTTTTGAGGTTCTGGGACAAATTTGAATTACGTCTTTTAAAAACTTTGAGTATATTAAGTTCAAACTCTCTCTTCGTAAGTTTACGAATGTCTCTCCAAACGTTTATCTTCGATATATGACCCGCTTGATCCATCGTTAATAATAATACGTCCCCTGATTTTAAAAATCGATATTCTTCTCGATATAAAAAATTCCTATTCAAGTCGTAATATTCATGCCAAGAAATTCTAGCTCCAGTAAAATCCACGCTTAGTCCTTTATCTGAAAAAGAATCGAAAAATTTTTCTATTCCAATTTGATATCGATGAATATCGCTGAATAAACAATCAAATAAAGACGCGTTACCTTCTTGGTTACAATCTGAAAATAAACCTTTATATTTTTTAGATGCAAGTTTTTCTGAAACATAAAAATATCCTAAAGAATCAAATAGTTTTATAATATTATTTAAGATTATTTGTTCATGTTTCCCCATTTTAGGAATTTTTCCGAATTCATAATAATTTTCCTTTTGATTATAACTTATGTAAAATGGATTTAAGGTATATGCTGGAATAATATAATTTATATAAATTTCCAAAATCTTAGCTTGGTCACATTTAATCGCCAATTTTTTATCCCAATCATATCCACTTTGAATATTTGAATTCAATAAAATTTTAATGTTCCAAGATAAATCCCCTAAATAGTCCATATGTATTTGGCTATAATTCTTATCTAAAATATTGCTTACTACATAATCAAAAATTCCATTTTGAATCGCAAATGGATGTGTTGTACAAACATTGATTCTTTTTTTCCATTCTTTGGTTTCTTTGCCGTTAAAATTAAAACCTAGAATTGTTTTTCTTAAAAGTTTTCTATCCTTTCCGAAATACTTTAAAGTTTCTTGTATTAGTTGTTTTTGATTCATTTTAAAAACGGAGCTTTTTAATTCTATCTATCAAAGAAAATTTTTTTTCTAATTTTGGATCACGAAATGTTTCTTAATAACTTCACAAATCGAGAATAATAAAAAAATATAACGCAACATAAATGAGCATCAATGATTCCAATTCAATCTGAAAAAATCAACTTCGCATTCATAAAACATTTCCGAATTAAGAAGTAGTAAGTACAGATGTCGCAACAGATCTTAAGTTCAATTTAAAAAAACAAATTGACTGAATTTTCTCGGATCGTTGGACTCAATAATTAGAATGAGTGAATAATAGAGTTTTTGAAAAATGAAATCTCCATCTATTTCTGTTTTATAGAAACGGTCGATTAATGAGTTTTGTTAATCTGAATTATGGAATTTTTCAGCAACTCTAATAATCCTTTTAGGGTAAAAGATTCTGTTGTGAAAAACTTTATCTTCAAACCAGATGCAAATTAAAGTTTTATTTTTTGATGAAAATGAAGACAATTTCATCAAAGCAAAATTTATTTTACAGGCTACAATAACGATAAAATTGAAATCCTATTTTCTTTTTTAAGTCAATTAAAGCCCATTATTGTTAATTTTATTTATATATATTAAAAGATTTCAAATTATAGTTCCATAATTCGTATTTATTTGCTTTAATTCTTACTTGACACATTATTGTGCGCCGCATAAAATTGGTCTATTCTCAGTGCAGAAAACAGAGGAAAAAACTTATGGAAAAAGAAATCAAAGAAGCGCTTAACTTTGCAATTGGAGCGGCAAAATCACTTCGAGAGCAAGCGGACAGCATTCTTCTGAAAGTTGAAAAAGAATTTAAAGAACTTGCATCTAAAGGAGCGCAAGATCAATCCGAGGTTGCCAAAAACCTCAGAAAATACATTGAAGACGCTCTTCACTCGGTCGAAGGAGTTGCAGGTCAAGTTAACTCTAAGGTAGAAGAAGTAAAATCGAAAGTAAATCAAGGTGTTTCATCCACAAAGATTCCTTTAAACGGATCAAAAGGGAAAGCAGAAACCGCCGGTAAACACTGATTGTTTTCCTTCCTGTGTTTTTACATACAGGAAGGATTTTATATCTCTCTTCATAAATTTCACAACCATATTCAAAAATAAATTTAAGAAAAATCTATATTTTAACTTTATAAAGATATTGCCTTATTAATTTCTATAAAATTGCAAAGGTTAGATTTTTATTGGAAAGCATTTTTGAATTTAAGAATATTGATGTATTCTAATATAATCTTAAACGGCTTTTAAAAGACTAACCATTTCACTAAAGCTATATAAAAAGTATCTAATATAACGTGAATTCAGTATGACGCGAAAGGGATTGATGCGAGGGAACTTCAGCAGAACGCTTCCTATCATAACCTTACCCACAAGTTGAATAAGATTTTAGAATCAAAATTGAACTCAGCAAAACGCTTTCCTGAACTCAGCGTCTCGCTCCCCATGGATCGTTCGACAGGTCGCGTTTCTGGAATTTCACAATTTATTGACCAGAGCAGAGAGCCCGGTCCGGCTGCTTATAGCAAGCCCCGGATTCGCCCAAATTTTTTTACATTGAATTTCACGTTAATATATATTTCTTGAGTAATTTTAAAAAACAATCTAAAGTTAGAAATTGATTTCGTTTAACAAATTTGGTATAGAAACAAGATCAAGTCTTTGAATCAATCTTTGGATCGCAGAACCTTTTTCTTTTTCCATAGGAATTTCAAAAGAAGTATTCATCATTGCTACATTTTGATCGATTTTTCTTAAAATCAATCGTTTCAAAAGATCTCTTTTAGATTGGAATAGTCTTTCGATAGAGATTCCTTTTTGAAAAAACGTTTCCTCAATCAGATCCAAAGTTTTATAATCAGAAGCAATTGCAGAATAAGTAAAAGAATCCAATTCCATTTCACCTAAAAGATTTTCCCAAAATAAAGAACTTTTACGCTCCATATTTCTGCACTCGTAACCTTGACAAATCGAAGAACCATAAAACGAATAATTTTGACTCAGAGGATCACCGCTAAAAGTCGGATGAATCATACACCCTATTTTTTTTTCGAAAGCCCCTAAAAATGGACAATTGTAAGTATGTTCGTCCTTTCTACCAATGGATTCTTCTTTTTTTTCCTGAACCTTTCGGTATTCTGCCATCGTCCAAGGTTTTTGAAAGTCCACAGAATTTTTAAATTCTTCCGTTCTTTCTAAGATTAACTTTTGAATTTCTTGGGGATTTAAGTCCAGGTTAAAAATTCCACAACAGGAACCACATGAAAAACTACCCTTACTGGGTTGACAAAGGCTCAATATATTAGGTATTTTGAATTGATTTTTTTTCCGATTTAAAACCAGGAAAACTGAGTTCCAAGTCTTTGGTTTCTGGATTTTCTATCACACTACAGAGCATCGGAACAATAGTCATTTTATTTTCGTTAAATACGATCACCTTACCTCGGAACTTCTCGATCTGTTCACCTATATAATCCTGTTTGACTACGGGTGCGACCACAAGAGAAGTTTCAGGTTTTAGTCCGCGAAAGAAAAGGTGATTGTTGGAATTTGTAGAAACCAGAAAAATACTCGTCTTCTCTAATTCTTCCAATTCCATCAAAAGATTTTCGTAATAGTATTGAAAAGAAATCAAATAACCGTCCGCAGAATCCCTTAAAATCTGTCCTCGTCTATAAAGTTCAATCCACTGAATCATCTTTTGAATTGTATCTTTATTCACTTGTAGAACTTCTTGAACATTACTGATTAGAGGACTGATTTCCAGTTTTCTAAAATCCAAAAGACATTGATAGATCAATTCCCACCATTTTTTAACTTCAACTGCGTCATCAGGATTGTTCGGAATGTATTTTCCCAAAGAGTGATGTTGATGATCACTAAATATAATTCCACCTACAATTTTAGAAAATTCCTCAAAAGAATCGATCAAAGACCGAATCAATTCAAAAGAAGATTCTGTTTCTTCCTTTTGTTTTTGAATGAAATTGTAATAAGAAACCGCGATGTTCGAGGGATAAAATTTTGAAATTAAAGTAGGGTTGATAATTTTTTGAATCGTTTTCCCTTTAGTCGGATCTAGAATCACTTGTTGATTTGGAATCCCGTGAAGAGAATAATTTGTCCAAGTCAAATCATTTGTATCAAAAATTCTTCTTGCGTATTCCTTGGCTAAGAAAAGAGATTCTCCGATACTTTTATCGTTGAAAAGATACGTGTAAAACTGAATCGTATTTTGATTGTCTATGATTTCCCAGTTGGTTCCGATAAAACTTTTAATCCCGGACATCAAAAAAGCTCCGGCAAAATTGTTCATCAAATCGGAATTGAGGGTTCTAGATGCATTTGAATTAGATTGGCAAGAATTTGAAAATACTAGATCTGTATTAAATCCAGAATTTTTAATTTCTCTCGCTTTTAGAATTTTGCCTTCGGAAATTTGCCAGCCGTTTTCTAAAGGATCATCCGAAAAATAAAGATGCCCTGAATAATGAATGATGTTTTTACCTTTGATCAAAGAAAGAAGTTTAAGTTTTGTAACTTGTCTTCCTCCAATGAATTCGATTTCTAATCGAGAAGAAGAGACCTTTTCACTCAAAACCCTAAAAAGTTGCTCTCCTTCTTTTTGAGCCCACTCTAAATCTTCAGCTGGGTCCGCAACGATTAGCATTCTTAACTTTTCTTTTTCTTTAAATACGTTTTGACTGGATTCTCCTCGAACTGTTTTTCCTATAAAAAATTTATCCGACAAAAAACAGGTTCCGTCGTGTAATAATTCCCATGGAATCACGCCAAGTTTTGGATCCATGTTTAGATGAAGATACTTTTCAGTAGTAAGCCTTAGTTTCTCTTGAATTGGAGCTGGAAAAAATTGATCGTAAAAAGTTTCTCCTAGAATTTTCAATTCATGAAGAATTTCAGTTTCTAAAGTTTTGTGGTTCATTCCTTTGGAATTGACCGCGTTAGAAACTCGAACTAAATTTTCAATTTCCTTAATATACTCTAAAATTAGATCTTCATCGATCGTGGATTGTATATGGGATTCTGATCCGCTTCCAGACGTATCTAAAATGTTGAAAACGTTTACGCTTCCGACTCTATCTATAATTAGGTTTAGCATAGTTTAAAATTCCAGGATCAGATTATAACACTGGAACGTTTTTTCCAGAATTCTTTTTGTCCGGAAAAAATAAAAAGAAATGCTTTTTTAAGAATTTACTTCGATTTTATGACGTTGGAAATTTTTTTCCAAAAGACAATTTTATACTTCTAAAAGAATAAAAAGATCTAAGGATTTGGAATTTTCTTTCCCTTGAAATTCTACGGTATATTTTCCCTCTCTCAACCCTGAAAAGTTAGCAATCCCTTCGTTATTGAACTGATTGGAAAGAATGAACCTCGTGTCTTTATAGAGATTCACTCGTTGAAACGAATTCGCGTCTGGAGATTCAATCTTAACACTTAAAAACGCTGTTTCAGGGGTTTCCTGAACCAATTGATAAGTAAATTTAGAATTATCTAAAACCTTTTCTTCAAAAACTACAAACTCAGAAGGATCTTTTGTTAAAGCCGAACGCATGGAAGGTGCGTAGTCTACTCTTGTATTGATTTGAAGAGATTCTACAAGACTTTCAAAGATTCGGGCTCCTGACTTTCCCAACTTTACAACGATCGACTCCTTAGGAACAGATTTCCTTGCAAGTTCCAATGAGACGTAACGTTTTAAATATTCAGGAATTTCCTTTGTTAAATAACCGGTTAAATCCGCCTTTTGGAGATCGATCGATTCTTGAAGTTCTGAAAATTTTCCTTTTTTAGAAGCTTCATATAAATATGATAACGTTGAGGCGTTAATCCCTGCCTGAATCGATTCTTCCATTTGTATGAGTTGATTTTGCAGTTTTATATCTGTATCTGAACCTGTTCCCTCTCCGCTCAAAAGAGAGAGCAAAAGCTCGTTTTCTTGATTTATTTCAGATCCCGAATCCATTTTAGTTCTCCAATAGCATAAAAAGACGGAAATTTCTAAAAATCCAAATCACTGAAGTCCAGCTTTTTCTGAATTTTTTCAATTAAACGAAGCAAAGTAACGCTTACATTCCCTTCAGAAATCCCAATTAATTCTGCAACCTCTTTATAAGGAGTTCTCGCCAAAAAATGCCCTTTCTTTTTCTTTTCCAAAAGTCTTTTACGTTGCTCGTATTTTTTTTTCAAAGCGTGAGAAGTTTTATCCACTTCCATAGGCAGAATAGGTGCAACTTTAGCAGTATTCTGCTGTTTTTCTTTCAGTTCTAATATATTTAGATAAAGAGAAGTAATTTTGTCTTCCATTCGAATATTCTCTTCTTCTCGATTGGAAAGTTCCGATCGGAGATGAAGAATTTTCTCTTTTAATGCTTCCGGAGATAATCCCGTTTTTTCCAGAAGATATTGAACTTCATCCTCGTTTAAATTTAGATAATAAATATAGGAAAGTTTAAAAATGACCCGTTTATCAACTCCAATTTCTTCCAAAGCCTGGTTGAACCGGTCGGAAAATTCGCTGGCTTCTTCCTGCATTTCAGGACGTGTATCCGGTTCATCTTCTATGGTTGCGTATTCCTTTCCTTCTTTGCTGATTTTTCCTAAATTGGTAACCTTAAGTTCTCGTTTGGTTCTTTGCCAATCGATCAACATATTTCTAAGAACTGAATAGAACCAAGTTCTAAAACTGGACTTTCCCTTAAAACTTCCAAAACGGGAACCAGTTTTTAATCTTTCAAATGCATAGATAAAAAAATCCCCAGCGTCGTCCTCACTCAAGTGAAAGATCTTCATTGGGAAATTGTAGATATCTTCCGAATAGATTTCGAAGAATTGTCTGAGCGCATCTTCTTCTCCATCTCCACATCGAGAAACGAGATCTAAGGTTTTATCTTTTGACAAATTCATTTTGTATGAGTTACTTGCACTTAGGTTTGTGTCCTGAATGAAAAGATTTCTACTTATCATAGTCTGGACCGCGTTCCATCTGAGCATGGAAGCGGAAAATAATAAAGTACTAATTTATATAGTCCCTGTCAAAACTGATCAACTGGAAAACAAAATTACCTCAACTTTTGGAGAATCCAGAGGAGATCATTTTCACAATGGGTTGGATATTTCTTCCGCAAACGAACCCGTTCTTGCAATGGCAGATGGAAAAGTTTTGTACAGCCGTTATGCGGAGGATCATCCTTTTGAGGACGAGTTAGGAACCGGAAATTCGGTCTGGTTAGATCATGGATCTGGAAATTTCACCGCTTATTATCACTTAAAAGATAGTAGAATTTCTAAATTACTAAAACCTGATGGAATCAAAGCAGGAGATAAAATCGGTGTTACAGGTAATTCGGGCCATTCGAGCGGAGCTCACCTCCACTTTGTTGTACTTCGTAAATACGGACTTGAAATTTTAGATCCTATGAAATTTCTTTCACCAATTCCGGACAACTCTGCTCCGGAAATTTCCAGCCTTCTAATTCACGTAAATGGAAAGTTCACAAATATCAACGACGGAGACAATATCAACCTTTCCAAAGAATTTCCTTTTACAATCTCCATCGTAGACGCAGGAGAAAAAAAATCTCAAAGAAGGGGGATTACTAGAGTTCAATATTTTTTAAACGGGGAAGTCCTGCGATCCGCCGATTTTAGCGCCTTACAATATTCTAACTCTGAATGGAAAAATCCAGACGGATTCTCTTTTACAAATCTTTACTATAAAGATCAATATTTGATTGGAAATCTAAATTTAAAATCCGGAGAAAATACGATCAAAGTGGTGGCTTGGGATTTCAAAGGTAACGTAAACGAAAGGAGTTTCACATTTTACGTTAGTCGCATTTGATGTTTATACAAGAAACTTATAGCAGAGTCGTTAAAAACTAATTCTTCATCAGTTTCTATGAAACAAAAATAGATGTGGGAACTTACAAATCATAAATTTACAGTTAAACTTTGAAATTGTGGGAACTACTAGGAAATACAAAAAGAATCATCTTCCATCCGATTTTTACACAAAACCACCGTTTTGCGGCCATCATCAAAATTTAAATCCTATTTTAACGTAAGTTTGATTGAGAAAAAATTTTCTAAAAGTATGAGTTCCTACAATCATTTGTAAAATCGTGATTTGCAGTAGTTCCCACATCATTTTACAGACAAACCTAAGTTTTGTAATAGTTCCCACACTTGAATACGATAGATTCAATTGTTATAAACTTCTATTTTATAAATTGTGGTATTCAAAGAACCGATCTGCAAAGTTTAGATTCTAATTTTTTCAGAATCATGAGTTGCTCACGTTATTTTAAAGCTTGTTCCAAAACCTAAACACCGATAGGTGTTTGCTGAGTTACTTCGAGCGACAATAGAAGCTAAACGCTGAGCTTCCACCGATCCATAGACAGGTCTGAGTTTCATAAAATGTGGGAACTATTACAAAAATTCAATGATTTTAGAACTGCTCGAAAGTTTACAAATTGCCAAATGTGACTAATTTGTAGGAACTACTGCAGTTTATTAAAAATTTCTAAAGAATGATCGCATAAAATTCTTTGGGTTTTGGGACAAGTTTTTAGTGAAAATTCGAGATCGATTGACTTGACAAATCTTTACTACGATTTTCTTTTCAAGATAAGCTTTTCGCAAATCTATCGACTAACTCTGAATTTACGATTCGCGGCAGGGATCAAGGCGGAGTCAATAAATTGATCAAAAGAAAATCTCTTATGAGACATTTATCTTTCAATTTATTGACTGGAGCCGAGAGCCCGGTTTCGGAGAAACAAGAGAGAAGTAGTAATGTTGAATACAATGAAACTCTAAAATACAAAGCGATCTTTCTCCGAAAGCCGCCCGTTCAGAGATATAGAGTGATCTATCCAACACCTCATAGTAATTCAATAAAACACATCGACGAGTTGAAATGGACGAACTTCATTTTACTCGCTTTAGATAGAAGACGCAAACGGTGAAACGCGAAGTTTTCGTTACGAAAAACAATTACAATACGACATTTTCTAGAAATAGAAATTTATTATATTATAATTATTTAAAAAACAAATTAACCTGCAACTTGACTTTTATTGATCACTTTGAGTTGTTCTCCTACGGAATAAAATACAGAACGATCTCCTAAAAGATCTGCCAGCCGTAAGAAAAGTTCATTGATTGGTTGGATTGAGTAAGTATCATGAGCGCGAATTACTCTTTTTTCTTCCTCATTTTCCACGATGTGAAAATAAACCGAAGATTCTCCTTTGTAACAAGCAAGCAATGCGTAAAGTTTTGGAACTAGCTCGGGATCTTCTGTATGTCTTTCTTCCAGTCTAAGATGAAGAGACTTTTCAAGTTTATCTTCTATCGTCGCGTCATCTAAAATTTCGATACTATTGACTTTAACCTGACCCCGAAGTTCTGTATCCCCCACTTCAATTTTATCTAAGTCACCTTTGATAAAGATAGCTTGATCTTCCTTTATAAATTCCTTATATTTCTGATACGTTTTTGCAAAAGCTACACATTCTATTTCACCGGTTCTATCTTCTAATTTGAAGTTTGCAAATTCTTCGTTTCGTTTACTGAGTTTGATGTTCTTAGAAGAGATTACACCCGCAACTTCCACTTTGGTTCCAGATTTTAGATCGTCGAATTTTTCGATCGGAATCGTTTTCAAACTTTTAAGTTGTTTTTCGTACTTGTCCAAGGGATGACCGGAAAGATAAAGACCGGCTATTGATTTTTCTCTTTTTAATTTTTCGTCAATGTCCCATTCAAGTGCATCTTTGGGAAGATTGAGAGAGAAAGAACTTTCTTCACTTCCAAAAAGAGAAAATTGCCCCTCATTGGCTCTTTCTTGTTCTTTTTGTGCAAAGGTCAAAATCGAATCCACGGATTCAAAAAGACATTTTCGAGTATAACCAAAAGAATCCAAAGCGCCCGCTTGAATCAAAGCTTCGAAAACTTTTTTGTTGATCAGTCTCGTGTCTATATTTAATACGAAGTCCTGTAGGGTTTTAAAATTTCCTATCTTGGCCCTTGCTTGAATGATGCTGTTTGCGGCGGTTTCTCCCACTCCCTTCATTGCGGAAAGTCCGAAACGAATCGTGGTATCGTCGATCACATTAAAAGAAACATGAGACTCGGAAACGTCCGGATTGAGAATTTGAATTCCCATTTCTCTTGCATTATTGATATATTTTACGATGTCTGTCGTTTTACCATGATCGGAGGCAAGAAGCGCAGTGAGATATTCAATTGTATAATTCGCTTTCAAATAAGCTGTTTGATAAGTAATGATCGCATAAGCAACCGAATGCGATTTATTGAATCCATAACCACCGAATCTTTCCAGCTGCTCAAAAAGATCCTTTGCCACCTTTTCTTGAATTCCTTGTTTGACCGCACCTTCGATAAACTGAACTTTCAATTTATCCATCAAATCGGCTTTTTTCTTAGCCATTGCCTTACGCAATACATCCGAATCTCCGACCGAAAATCCTCCGACAACACGGGAGATACTCATTACTTGTTCCTGATAAACCGGAACTCCAAATGTTTCTTTTAAAATCAGTTCACAGGATGGATGTGGATAGGTGACTTGCTTTCGTCCAGATTTACGATCCAAGTATTCGTCTAACATCCCTTCTCCCATAGGACCAGGGCGATACAAAGCGATCAAGGCCACGATTTCGTCAAAATTACTTACTTGGCTTTTTGCAACCAGATCTGTGATTCCCGTAGATTCTAACTGGAATATACCTAGAGTGTTTGCTTTTCTGAGAAGCGCGTATGTATTCGCATCATCGTAAGAAATTTCATCCAGATTAATTCGAATCCCTCTTCTTTGTTCAATGAGTTTGATCGCGTAATCTAAGGTAGTTAAGTTTTTCAGACCTAAGATATCCATCTTGATAAGACCGATACTTTCTAAGTTGTTTTTATCGTATTGAGTTACGATCGCACGAACTCCCGGTTTTTCTTTTTCTGCAACAGTGGAAAGTGGAACTACCTCTTCTAAAGGATAAGGAGAAATTACAACTCCAGCAGCGTGTCTTCCAGGCTGACGATAATTTCCTTCGAGCCTTTGAGCAATCGCAAAAATTTTATGATTGATGTCGTCCTTTTCTGAAAAGTTTTTTAACTCAGAAGAAGTTGTTAGCGCTTCTGAAATAGACATTCCTAGTTTATTCGGAAATGCCTTTGTCATCTCATTCGCTTCTCCGAAAGGAAGATTCAAAACTCGGGCCACATCTTTGAGAGCCGCCTTTGCCGCAAGAGAGTTGAACGTGATAATCTGACCTACACGTTCTTCTCCGTATCTTCTACGTATATAATTGATCACTTCTTCTCTGCGTTCCACACAAAAGTCGGTATCAATATCCGGCATATCTTTACGATCCGGATTCAGAAATCTTTCAAAAAGTAGATTGTGTTGAAGGGGTTCTACATTCGTGATTCCGAGAGCGTAAGCAACAATGGAACCTGCCGCAGAACCTCTTCCAGGTCCAACGGGAATTCCGTTTCTTTTTGCGTAGTTGATATAATCTTGAACGATCAAGAAGTAACCCGCAAACTTCATATTTTTAATCGTATTAAGTTCGAAGATCACCCTTTCCTTGATTTCCGGAGAAAGTTTTGGATATTTTCTTTCGATCCCTTCCCAAATCAATTTCTCAAGATAAGAATCCGCATCATAACCTTCGGGAACTTCAAATTCTGGAAGAAGATAATTTCCAAATTGAAGTTTCAAATTTACTTTATTACTGATTTCTAATGTGTTATGGAACGCCTCGGGAATTTCGGGAAACACTCTCGCCATTTCTTCCGGGCTTTTAACATAAAACTCTCCGTTAAAACCAAATTCCATTGGATCGGTAATACGCTTTTGCATTCCGATTCTAAGAAGAATGTCCTGTGCTTCCTGATCATTTTTCTTTAAAAAATGAGAATCATTTGTAACAACGAGTGGAATCCCTGTCTTTTTTCCAAATTCATAAATTTGTTTAGCAACGGTCATCTGTTCCGGAATTCCGTGATTTTGGATTTCCATATAGAAATCCTCTTTATGGAAAATCTCGTTTAACTTACCGGCAAGTTGCAAAGACTCATCTATCTTACCTTCTAAAATCTTTCGATTGACTTCACCCGCAAGACAGGCGGTCAAACAAACAAGGCCTTCACTGTGTCTATCCAGAAGATCATAATCAATTCTCGCTTTTTTATAAAAACCTTCTGTGTAAGATTTACTGGAAAGACGTATTAGATTTCTGTAACCTTCTTGGTTTTTTGCAAGAAGGATAAGATGATACGCATTTCCGTCCGCGATTTTTACCATCTCCGATTCTTGTTTCCGGTTCGGAGAAACGTAAAATTCGCTTCCAATAATCGGCTTAATACCTTGTTTGGTCGCTTCGTTATAGAACTCAACGGCACCGAACATGTTTCCGTGGTCAGTCATTGCAACCGAAGACATGCCACATTCCTTGACATGTTGCATCAGCTCTTTGATGCGAATTGCTCCGTCAAGCATAGAATAATTTGTGTGCAGATGTAAATGAGCGAAATCCTGCATTGTAAGGGACATAATAGAATTTTTACGGACTCGAAGTCAAGAGTCTAATCGGTTAAAAACAAATACTTAGACTAAATTCCGTAACTTTTTATAAGATAGCCAACTAAATTCTGTAGAAACCCCCAGCAAACACCTCCTAAACTCAGCGTATCGCTCCGATGATCGGCATCCAGGAAGCGATACGCTTTAGTTTCACAAAATTTATGGGAACTACCACAAATCCGGATTTACGGTAAACTTTGAATGAGCGGGAGGACTAATAATAGCAGTAAAAATTTTTTCTAAGTTCATGTTGTCGCTCCTTTGAAGTACGAACGTTTGAAGATCAACGTGTAGTCCCCCTTGCTTACAAACGCGTGAGTTCCCACAGAAACGATTTCCAAAAGTGTATTTTATCACCAGAACTTCAGTGCCAGTCCCCACACCAACCGTGGAAATTCAGTTTTAAAGAGCAGTCAATTCGACTTATAAAACCAAAACCCGCCAACTAACATTTGTCTGTTGGTAAAAATCGAAACATTGAAGAAGATACTTCATTTTCAAAGCAACTTATATAAACTACTATAGATCTGTTGTGTTGACAATTTGATAAATTTTTAGATAGTCTTTCCCATCATTCAAAGTCGTAATAGTTCCTACATTGGGCACCATTAAGCAAAAATCTAAACTATATAATAGAGTTGTTGAAAATCTCATAGTTCAGTTAAACAAAACTGCTTTAGCCGATCGTTTCCATAAAACAGATGGAGATTCATTTTTCAACAACTCTAATAAATATTCTATACTAAAACAGAACTCTGTGATAAAAATTTACGGCACTCAATTCTGTAGTGATCAGTAAAAATAAAAAGATTTAGAAATAACTTTAAGAAATTATTATACAATAGTTTTTTTATCTTTGTGAATAATCGCAGAACAGCGATTTTATGGGAAAATTTGATTGGACAGCACTTTTTAGGATTTTATAAATATTTCCTTGATTAGAATTGTTAAAAAATTAATTTTCTTTCGCTTCTTTCATTTGAACAAATCGTTTGTTGATTTAGATTTTTTCGAAAACTCTATTTAGAATTTTAATAAAAAACTTGAAAATAAACCAGACTTTCAATCTGGCCTCAATAAATTGCTGTTCGTTGAAGTTTTAAAACGATTAACTTTTTGGAGGCAATGGACCCAACTTCTCCAAAAGCATCTGATTCACTAATTCCGGATCAGCCTTTCCTTTGGAAACTTTCATCACATAACCTACAATAGCACCTAACGCACGATCTTTTCCGCTTTTGTATTTTGTAACCGCATCTTGGTTATTCGCAATAGCTTCGTCTACGATCCTTTCAATTTCTTTATCGTCTCGAACCACGATTAGATTTTTTTCGGTGACAATGGTTTCCGCGTCCTTATCAGAAGTAAGAAGTTCTTCAAATACGGTTTTAGCAATCTTACCAGAAATTTTTCCATCGGCAATTAATTTTACGAGTTCGCCGATTCTCTTAGCAGAAACAGAAAATTCTGATATTGCAATATTCTCTTTATTAACAATACCTAAAACCTCATCCTTAACCCAGTTGGATGTTTTTTTAGCGTCTCCAGAAACTTTCAAAGCATCTTCAAAATAATCCGCAATTTCCCTTTCCGCGGTCAAGACCTCCGCGTCGTATTTCGGAAGATTCAATTTCTCTACAAAACGATTTTTTCTTTCATTCGGAAGTTCCGGAAGTTTTGAACGAACAGATTCCACCGTTTCTTTTTGAAGAACGATCATAGGTAAATCTGGATCTGGAAAGTAACGGTAGTCATGACTCATTTCTTTGGTTCTCATCGTTACGGTTTTGTTAGCAACGGAATCCCAAAGTTTAGTTTGTTGCTGAAATGTCTTTCCTTCCAAAGCCATTTCTTTTTGCCATTCTACTTCGTAGTCAATCGCAGCTTTGACAGCTTTGAAAGAATTTAGATTTTTAATTTCAACTCTGGTTCCAAACTTGTCCGAACCTTTGGGACGAATCGAAACATTTGCGTCGCAACGAAGAGAACCTTCTTCCATATTACAATCCGAAACTCGAATGTATTTCAAAACTGATTTTAAAGAATTAAGATAATAATACGCTTCATCCGAAGAACGCATGTCCGGTTCAGAAACGATTTCGATTAAAGGGGTTCCCGCTCTGTTCAAATCTACATAAGACTGAGGAATATTTGGATCTGCAGAATGAATGAGTTTGCCTGCGTCTTCTTCCAGGTGAATTCGAGTCAGTCTCACATAACGAGTAGAATCTTCTCCTTTGATTGTAAAGGTAACTCCTCCACCGGTGCAAATCGGTTTATCAAACTGAGAAATTTGATAACCTTTCGGAAGATCTGGATAAAAATAATTTTTACGATCGAATTTAGTAAACAGAGTAATTTCACAACCAAATGCCAACCCAGCCATAATTGCTTTTTCTAAAGCAAGTTCATTGAGGACCGGAAGCGCACCAGGCAATCCCAAACAAACCGGATTGGTCTGAGAGTTTGGAGGAGAGCCAAACTTAGTCACACTTGTAGAGAATATTTTCGATTCCGTATTGAGCTGAGCGTGGACCTCTAGTCCTATGATCGTTTCAAATTCTGCCAACTGTATCTCCTTTTCCGGATTGTCATCCCAAACAGATCGAGGAATCTATCCCTAATCCAACGATCTCTAAATGTAGTCTGAGGAAAGCGGAATTTACGGGCAACGGATTTTTTATGAAACAGATCCTCTGTATAGCAAACCAGAAAGGTGGGGTAGGTAAAACAACCACTGCGGTACATCTCTCTTTTGGACTGGCGCTTAAAAAGGAAAGAGTGATTCTTTTAGATTTAGATGCACAGGGAAACGCAACCTCTGTTTTTATCAAAGAAAATTCTTATTCCCTCCACACAGAAGAAGGAAGAGAAAAAAGTCTTTATAAAATTTTTAGGGACGGTGGAGACCTACGAGAAGTTTTAATTCCAACCCGAATCCAAGGTTTAAGAATTGCTCCTTCTCATCCTTCTCTTGCAGAAGTCGACGTAATGCTTTCTGGAAAGATAAATGGTTTTTTTCAACTTAGAGATTCCTTAGAATCGATCAAGGACGATTTCGACTATGTAATTATAGATTGTCCACCAAGTCTTTCTATGATTACTCTTAATGCTTTTGTAGCTTCTACGGGTTTACTTGTTCCATTACAAGTTTCTAAATTTTCCCTCGACGGAATCGAAGCCATTTTAGAAGCACATAAGAATACCGTAAAACGATTCAATCCTTCTCTAAAAGTTTTAGGAGCCGTGCTAACTATGTTCAATCCTAGAACAACACTTTCTCAAACCCTCGAACCGATGATTGAACCCTACTTAAAATTATTTTCATCCAGAATTCCGCCTTCAGTCAACGTAGAAGAAGCTCATATGATGAAACAAACCCTATTTGAATATCAACCGAAAAGTAAAGCGGCACAGTCTTATCAAAGTTTTGTGGAAGAGGTTTTGGAGATTGGCTAAAAAGGATCTTTTAAAACAAGCAGCGGGAGCGCACGTCCGAAAGACGTTAGGCGGAGAAGCCAAAGAAGAACAAACCAATCAAAAAGAAGTTCCTACATCGGAAACTTGGAAAGAAGACTCTCCTGTAGAAACTTCCCTCCAAAAAAAAACGTTAAAAGAAAAATCGGAAAATCAAACAATTACAAAAAATGAAATCGATTCTCCTTTCAAAACCCATAACCAAGAAACAAAAGAATCTCCTTCAATTCAGAATTCATCCTCCGCGAGAGAGGAAAAATATTTGCCCAAAAAGAACCACCTCCGCAGGATAAGCAGTGTCATGAGATTGGAAGATTATACAAAACCGGAATCCCCTGAAAGAGAAGGCTCTTCACGTTTTTTGAAGATTGTTGGAGTGATTCTTTTGGTTATGGCCATTTGGTTTTTCTGGCCGACAAAACACGAAATCTATATGGATATAGATAAGATGACTCCTGAGAAAGTTTCGGGTATGAGTTCACAAAAAGAATATCATTTCTCTCATGGACAAGACTTCTTTATCTATTATAAAAAAGGTTGGTCCACTCCCAAAAAAGTTCACCTTACCATTTATCGAACCGACGGAGGAAAGGAAGAATTTTCAATTCAAGAAAAGGATTTTCGCAAAAATTTTGAAAAATTCCAAACCTATTATGACGATACATTTTTCGACCAACAAGGATCTTACGAAGTGGAAATCCGTGACGAAGACGGAGAACTATTGGTAAGTAAAAAATTCACCATCGATTAAATTTAAAAAGGTGAATTAGTATATATAATAAAAATCGAATGAATTTCAAACTTACCTTTTTCGCTCAAAAAATTTTATTTAAAAGTATAATTTCATTCTTGGCAATTGTTTCTTTTTTATACTGCATAAAAGAATCGATTTCGGGAAACATTCCTGCCGGTGCAAAATTTCAAAAAGAATTCAACGCTTATGTTCTTACTGAATCAGGAAGAAGAAGAGTTTATTACGATAATGGAAAAATTTATCAAGATTGCTCCATAAACGAGCTTGGTTTAGAAAACGGTCTTTGTAAAATTTATTCCAAACATGAGGATCGTATATTAGCAAAAGGTAATTATGAAAACGGAGTTCGTATAGGAGAATGGATCTGGAATTTTGATAACGGAAATCTTTATATCCGCCAGAATTTTGGCAAAAGTTCTCGAAAACCCGAAGTGATGATGAACGGAGACGAAGGAAACGAAGAAGGGCTATTCGAAAGATTTTACGAAAACGGACAACTTGAGCTAAAAGGAAATTATACGGAAGGTTATAGAGATAACCTTTGGCAAAAATATTTTTTAGACGGAGAATTAGAATACACAGGTTATTACAAAAATGGAAAGAAAGTAAAAACTTGGTTTTATTATTATCCGACTCATAAAACGGAGGCGATTGAAGTTTTTGACGATAACGGAAATTTCATTTCCAGAACTACTTATCTTCCAAACGGAACAATCAATTGCGAAATAAAAAAAGGTTTTACGTCAGTTTGTCAAACTTTGGTTTCTTCTAAAAAATAAAATCTTGAAGATGATCTTTGGAATTTTTTTTCTTATCGTAGTTTATCTAAGCGTTTATTTTTCGTTAACAATATTAAATTTTTGGATTTTACTTTCTACGTTTTCAGTCGTCCACATAGGACTTTTTCAAACATTTCGAGAAAATTTAAATCTCAGATTTTATATTTTCACTGCAATCATTCATTTATTTATAATTTTCTGTTTAAATCTCTACTTCAGGCAAACAAATTGAAGATCGCTTTGGCAAATTTATTAGAGTTGGATCTGAATTTTATGGATCAATTCCTAAAACGTGGAAACTCATACAAAAGTAAATTTTTAAAAATTTGTAATGTGACTTAGTTTGTGTGAACTACTGCAGATCACGATTTTACAAACAAATTCTAAAGTTCTAAAAACTCACAGTAATGTAGGAACAACTCATACTCTTGGAGAATTCTTTCTCATTTTCTTACATCGAACTTACGTTAATTTTGTATAACGCGAAAGCAATTGAAGTGTAGGAAAACTCAGAGTCTCACTTCTTAAGCTAATGCATCACACCCCTGAATTGATCCTTAAAGAAGACATTGCTGGATTTTACGGGTCAATTGAAACTCTAAAGACAATTATTATATAACGTTTCCTGTATACACCCTTATTAGCTAAAGCTGGGAGCCTGCCTGTGGCAAGCCAGATTCGCCCATTTTTTTTTACGTCGAACTCACGGCATTATAGAAAATTCTATTAGAGTTGTTGAAAAATTCCATATTTCAGGATCAACAAAGCTGCCTCAATCGATCGTTTCCATGAAACGAAAACGATGGAGAATTAATTTTTCAACAACTCTAATATATAAAGAAACCAAACTCAAACATTTCATTTTATAGATTCAACAGATTATAAAAAGTTTAAATTAAACTACAACTTTATATTATTAGATATTAAGAATTTTAAAAGATTTGAATACTACAGAAAAAATTACAGGAGAATTGTTTCATCTCCTGTAATTTTCAAAAGATCAAATTAAATTTTCGGGCCGAACGCAGTAAAATCGAAATCCTTTGATCCTTCCGCATACTGTTTGAAATTTTTAATAAACATTTCCCCTAACTTCTTAGCAGTTTCATCATAAGCCGATTTGTCTGCCCAGGCTTCTCTTGGATCAAGAATAGCACTATCCACTCCGTTAATCGTTTTAGGATAAGCTACTTGAAAAACCGGATGCGTCACGAACTCGGATTTCTCGATGTTTCCGTTCAGAATTTCATCGATGATTTTACGAGTAGAAGGAAGATTCATACGTTTTCCAATTCCGTAAGATCCACCGACAAGACCGGTGTTCATAAGATAAGCTCTAACGTTATGCTTCTTCATCTTTTCGCCGAGCAACTTCGCGTATTTAGTCGGGTGAAGAGTCATAAACGCCGCTCCAAAACATGCAGAAAACGTAGCGGTTGGCTCTTTGATTCCTCTTTCCGTGCCCGCTACTTTTGCGGTATAACCGGAAAGAAAGTGATACATTGCTTGTTCAATGCTTAATTTGGAAACCGGAGGAAGAACACCAAACGCATCATAAGTTAAGAATATAATGGTTTTCGGATGTCCTCCTTTAGAAGGAACTTGGATGTTATTGATATGGAAAATCGGATAAGAAACTCGAGTGTTTTCCGTTTTTGCAGCGGAGGAATAATCCACAACTTTTGTCTGAGGATCATAAACCACATTCTCCAGAAGAGCGTCTTTACGAATGGCTTCGTAAATATCAGGCTCAGTTTTTGGATCCAGGTTAATCACCTTCGCGTAACAACCGCCTTCGATGTTGAAGATTCCGTTGTCATCCCAACCGTGCTCGTCGTCACCGATCAACTTGCGATTCGGATCCGTGGAAAGAGTCGTTTTACCGGTTCCGGAAAGACCAAAGAAAAGAGCTGTATCACCATCTTTGCCTACATTTGCAGAACAGTGCATGCTAAGAATTCCCTGCAAAGGAAGTTTGTAGTTCATAACGGAGAAGATACCTTTCTTCATTTCTCCGCCGTATTCAGTTCCACCGATGATACAAATTTTCTTAGCAAGATGGAAAATTACAAACACTTCGGAGTTCATTCCGTGTTGTTTGAAATTCTCGTTCTTAATTCCGCAAGCATTGATAATTGTAAATTCAGGATCAAGACCAATCAGTTCTTCCTTCGTAGGACGAAGAAACATATTCGTACAAAAGTGATGTTGCCAGGCTTTTTCGGAAACAACTCGCAAACTTACTCTGGTTTCAGGATTCGCACCTGCGTAACCGTCAAAAACGTATAGTTTTTTATGACTCAGATAGTTTACACATTTCTTATAAAGTTCATCAAAGATTGTTTCTGAAACTTTGAAATTGATATGACTCCACCAAATGTTTCCATTTGAAGAAGACTCATCCACGAAATATTTGTCTTTCGGAGACCTACCTGTAAAAATACCGGTATCTACCATCATAGTTCCATTGCTGGAAACTACGGTTTCTCCATTTTTTTTCTCATGTTCATAAATTTCATCATAGGAAAGATTATGGAAAATTTCAGAAGGTTCGAGTCCGAGTTCTTTCAAACCTTTTACCTGAGTCTGGGCCTGCATCTGATTGCTCCTTGGGAATTCTATTTCAAGTATTTTACTCTAAATTGGAAAGTCAATCATTCAAGAGGAATGAGGTTGGCGATTTCCTTTCTCAGAAACTCCATTCGAATTTGCTTTTGTAAAAATCATTTTCCCAGCCGCGGTTTGAATAATTGAAGTTACTGTCACTTTGACTTCCTTCCCTACCAGATGACCGCCGTTTTCAATCACGACCATCGTACCATCTTCTAGATAACCGATTCCTTGATTCTCGTCCTTACCTTCTTTGATCACTTGGATTCCAAGTTCTTCTCCAGGTAAAACGACTGGTTTTAAAGCATTTGCTAAAGTATTTAGGTTTAATACCTTTACTCCTTGTAATTCAGCCACTTTATTCAAATTAAAATCATTAGTAACAATCTTACCACCAGTATCACGGGCTAGTTTAATTAGTTTTGCGTCTACTTCACGCGTATCAGAATAATCTTTATAAGTAATTTTTACTTCTATAGAGCCTTTACGTTGAAGTTTATTCAACATCTCAAGACCTCGTCTTCCTCTCGCCCTTTTGATCGGATCGGAAGAATCACTGATGAGCTGAATTTCTCTTAACACAAAGTTAGGTAGAATCAAAGGACCATCCAAAAAGTGAGTATCAGCAATATCTAAAATTCTACCGTCAATTACAACAGAGGTATCTAGAATTTTATCTTTGACTTCTTCCTTTTCAATACCAACCCCGAAGCTATTGCCTGAACCACCTCCGCCTCCGAAAATTCCAAGACCAGGTTCTTTAGCAAATGTAACCCCAGAGACGATTCCAAAAAGTGCGAATAAGAAATAAAGGGCTACGTTCAATTCTTCAAAATGAACGGCTACACCCACAAACCAAGCGATTGCAAGCCCAAGAAGCGCGCCTAATCCAGCGCAAAAAAGTACGTCTGCTTTCAATTTTGGAAAAAGATTAGATTCTCCATAAAGAAGAATAAAAGAAACTAACAAGACAACCCCGGCAATTGGTCCGGCTAAATAAATATCTCCTGCTTGTTTATGTGTTACTGCAAATGTAATCCCAGAAAGGAACAGAGACGTGAGTACTTTGTAGAAATGAATCATAACTCAAATCCTTAATTTGTATTTGAGTTTTTGCGGAACTTACTCTTCTTCTGCCTTTTTTTCACTAGGAGAGAGGGTGCTCGCCAGTACATCGGAAACTAGATTTCCAGCTTCTTCTTGCGTAACCCCTTTACTCAATGCAACTTCCATTTTCACAAGATTATAGGCGCTTTCGTAAAGCTTTCTCTCCATGATGGAGAGTTCTTTTCCACTTGCTCTGCGAAATAGATTTCTACAAACTTCTCCGACCTCATAAATGGATCCGGATTTGATCTTATTGAGGTTATTTTGGTAGCGGATCTTCCAGTCCTCTTCCGTATCTACTTCGTCTTTCTTGAGGAGTGCAATGACTTTCTTGATCTCTTTTTTATCGATGATAGGGCGAATTCGAACCTGTTCTGCTTTGTCAACAGGTATCATAACCTTCATCTTACTACCTTGAATTTCGAGAACGTAACAATCCTTCTTTTTACCTAGGATATTCTTTTTGGAGATTTCGAGAATCTCTCCAACTCCATGGATTGGATAGACTACGTAATCGCCTACCTTGTGTTCGATTTCGGAATTTTTCTTTTTGGCAGCCAAGTAAGTATGATAACTTCCGTTAAAACTCTACTCTAGAAAATAGCATAAATTTGGCGAAAGTCAACAAAATTATCCGAAAAGGCTATTAAAGTTTCAGTGTACGAATCTTGGCAGAATGAAACAAAGGATCATTGAGAGGTTGAATTTTTTCCAATGCTTCTTTGGCTTCTTCTTCGGAATAAAAATAACCTAAATACAGTTCCCCTTTAGAAGAACGAAAAATTCTTCCTTTGAATTCATTTCTAACCATCAAAATTCTTTTTCCCAATTCAACGGCTTGCAAAGAATCGGAAGTGCCAACTACTACAAGATAATTGGTTTCACCGGTTTGAGGAGGATAGAGAATCTTAGAATCCCCGTTCACTCCTGAAAAATTTTCTCTGGGATTCAATTTTGAAAGTGATTCCTGATTTTTTAAGGAATCTTCGTTTTTTTGGTTAGAAAAAAACAAAGATCGAATCTCATTCTTTTTTTCATGAGAAGGAACGTTTCGAAGTGTCTGTAGTTCATTTTGGGCAAAAGATTCTTCCTTTTGATCCAATTTAAGACCTACTACAATTCCCGCAGTAAACAAGGATATAGAACCTAATAATAAAACAAAAGCGGAACGGGTGGACGAAAAAATTTGAATCGGTGATCCCGATTTTTTATGATGTTGAACAGTCTGAATCGTCCGACTAAAATCTGTATTTTCTCGAACCGGAGTTCGGACAGTGGATTGTTTGAGTCTTCTCGAATAATCAATATTCTGCATTTAGGAATCCTAAATTCTATTTCTAAAATCGGCCTAAATACTAAAATTCTTTCCAAAAAATTAAAGATTTAACTATTTTGAAAATTTTCAGGGCTTTTAATTTTGATCGATTACTAGCGAATTTATTATGGATTTGGGGCAAATCTAACGTTTTATACAGAATTTTAGACATTCATTAACAGTATGATTTCATAGCAAATGTTTCTACAGAAATCATAAAATCGTTTTTAATGTGAGTTCGGCGTAAAAAATGAGAAAGAATTTTCTAAAAGTATGAGTTCCCACATTTTAGAAATTGATCAATCAATTTCAGATCCCAACTTTTTTCAGAAAAAGTGAATCATGAACTCGACTCCTAAGCAAACTTATATTATTTATTGAATTCTAAGGAAAGTCATTTTACTTGAATCGCGCTAAGTTTTTGGTTATTGAACTCGACGAAGATAATTCAATTTTTTTTGAAAAACAACGTCGAGTTTTAAACGGAAAAAGCTATTCTACAGATTTTTTTAAAGAAGAGATGATCGCTTCATAATTGGAAGACAGTCCTTGACAGGCTTGCGCGTTTCGTTCCATGAGACCTACACTTTCCAACAAAACCCCAATCAATTTTCTTTTGCCGGAACGATATTGATCTTGATCTTCAGGCGGCAAACCTGGTTTTCCCATACTTTTCCATTTTTCACACTTCGCACCTAAGTCTGTACAGATCTTAGCTTCCAAATCGGAACAAGGTTTACAACCAATCATCGCTAACGAAAGGATGATTCCTAAAATCAAAATTTTTTTCATGTGTATTACTCCTATGAGTGAACCTTATTTTTAAGGAACTTTATAAAATCTAAAGACAAAGATCTTAAACTTTTTACTCAAAATCTTTTTTTTACTCAAAATCTTTTCTTTAGAAACCGTTCATCAAATTAATAATTTATTTTATAAAAGTTCCACTCACTTAATTGTAATCACAAAGAGAGTAAAGAATGCCAGAATGAAATCAGAAAATTTAAATCTTATGATATTTTTTTGAAATAAGTAAGAGGAACAAAGATCCATTTTTGACTTTCTCCAAAGAATAAATAATACAATTTTATAAAAAGCTACTATATGTATAAATTATTTTGAACTTACCCTAAAAGCTCCATAAAATCATAAAAAACAAATTTTTAAAGAAACCGATAAATTTGGGATAGTCTCTTTATACTCAAATTTATTTTTACATAAAGGTCCGTAAATTTTAGCATGAGTCCGGCACAAGAAAATGAGAAAAAATTTTCTAAAACAATTTTAAAATTTGTTCGTAAAAATCGTGTTTTGCAATAGTCTCCACGTTTCAGAATTTTACCGTAAAATATAGATTTGTGAGAGTTCCTACAAATTTTGTCTCATTCAATAGCATACTCTACTCGAGCGTATAAAAATAGTATCCAAAATGAATAAGCAATTTTACTAAAATGGCAGAAGTTCTCAAAAATCAAGTCGGCCCAGAATTTGTTAGTTTTTTGCGGAAAGTTCTAAATTTTAAACAAACGTGAATTCGATAACGCGAAAGGAATCGATGCAAGGAACTCAGTAGAACATTCTTTCAAACTCAGCGGCTTTCTATGAGCACTCGACAAATTGCGGTTCTATTGAAACTAAAGAAAATTTTATTATATACCGTTTCTTTCATACAATTTATTGACCAAAGCTAAGAGCCCGTGTCCCGGGGCGCCTGCAACCGAATTCGCCCAAATTTTCTTACGTCAAACTCCGTCTGGTTGACAAACCCTATAACTTCTGAGCAGTAGGAGAAGTTCTATAACTATAGTTTAGAAATCAACTTACCAATAAAAATTTGATAACGAATAAATGTGTTTCTTCATTTTGAAAAAACTACCCGATACAATAAAAAAACCCCTGCATTAACTTTAACACCGGGGGTTTTTATTTAAAAAATCTTTTTTCGAAAAATATGAAATGTAAAAACTTTAACCCACTAAATAAAGAAGTGGAAAAAGATAAATCCAAATCAAGTCGACTACGTGCCAGAAAAGACCCACACCTTCTACCGGAGTATAATAAGAAGAATTCACTTCTCCTTTAATCACTTTGATCATCACCCAAATGATCAATCCTGCTCCAATTAAAACGTGAGTTCCGTGAATCCCGGTCATAACAAAGTAAAAACCGAAAAACATAGCCGCATTTTTAATGTCAGCCATTTCCGTATTTGTAAAAAACTTTCCAGGTAGAAGTCCATGGTGTATTTTTGAAGTATATTCAAAATACTTTACAACCATAAAAGTAAGCGCACAAAGTACAGTTACAGCCAGTGCAATGATTGCTTCTTTTTTCTTGTCTACTTGAACGTAATGAATCCCCAAAGCCATCGTAAACGAACTAAATAAAAGTACGACGGTATTGAAAGATCCCATAGGAACGGACAAGTGATGACTTCCCGCATGAAAAATCTCCGGATACAAAGAATGATAAATTGTATAACCCACAAATAGGGCGCCGAACATTAAAATTTCTGTAACAAGGAACAACCAAATTCCTTGTTTAGAAGCATCGTACTGATGCTCTGCACTCTCAAAGTGATGAGCATGATGAAAGTGCTTAGCGGTACTCATAAGGTCCCCCTGTAATTACTGGAGTTTTTTCAAAATTTTCGTGTGTAGGTGGAGAAGGAATCGTCCACTCGAGAGTTTTTCCTCCCCAGGGATTATCCCCTGCCGTCTTTCCTGCAATTAGGCCATGAATCACTGCAATTAAACCGACCAAAAATCCGGTTCCAATCAACCAAGATCCTATTGTAGAAATTTGGTTTAAACCAGTAAATTCGGGAAGATAATCATAATATCTTCTAGGCATTCCCATTGATCCTAAAATAAATTGAGGAAAGAAAGTTACGTTAAATCCGGTAAAGATAAATACCCAGGAAATTCTTCCTAATAAGTCGGAAGTCATCTTTCCGGTTACTTTTGGAAACCAATAAATCAAAGCTCCCATCACTGCCATCAAAGTTCCCCCTACCATTACATAATGGAAGTGAGCCACAACGAAGTATGTATCATGAAAGTGAACGTCCATTCCCGTAGAAGCAAGAAACACACCAGTCAATCCACCAATCGTAAATAAAAACATAAATCCAATCGCGAAAAGCATCGGCGCATCTAAACGAACCGAACCCTTATACATAGTAGAAATCCAGTTGAATAATTTGATGGCTGTGGGAACTCCCACAAGCATTGTGATAAAGGAGAATAAAACCCCAGCAAACTCGGACTGGCCCGAAACAAACATATGATGTCCCCAAACCAAAAAGGAAACCGCTGCAATTGCAAGGGAAGAATATGCGATCGCAGTATAACCAAAAATTACCTTTCTTGAAAAAGTTGAGACAAGTTCTGAAATTACACCCATCGCCGGAAGAATCATAATGTAAACAGCAGGATGAGAATAAAACCAAAAGAAATGCTGAAACAAAACCGGATCTCCTCCTAATGTCGGATCAAAAATTCCAACTCCGAGAGTCCTTTCTGCAACTAACAAAAGCAAGGTGATAGCAAGAACCGGAGTTGCCAAAACCTGTATGATAGAAGTTGCATATAATGCCCAAACCATCAGAGGAATTCGATTCATAGTCATTCCAGGCGCTCTCAGTTTATGAGTGGTTACGATAAAGTTGAGTCCGGTAAGAATGGAAGAAAATCCCATCACGAACGCACCCATTACCAGCATAATCACCCCGTTAGAAACGGAGTTTGAGATGGAATAAGGAGTGTAGAACGTCCAACCTGTATCTACTTTCTGTGTAAAAAGAGAAAACGCCGCAATCGCCGCACCGGTCATAAAAATATACCAGCTCGCTAAGTTTAATCTTGGAAATGCGACGTCTTTCGCTCCCAATTGGATGGGAAGAATGAAGTTTCCAAAAATCGCAGGAATTCCCGGAACGATTACCATAAATACCATGATGGCTCCGTGATAAGTCATCATTCGATTGTAAATGTCCGGAGTTACGAAACCGAGAGTTTGTCCCGGAGTAAAAAGTTCGATACGAACCAGAAGAGCGAAAATTCCACCCAGAAGAAAGAATGACATAATCGCAAAGAAATACATGATCCCGATCCGTTTATGATCGATCGTAGTGAGCCAGGACCAGATTCCCTTTTCGTGGTTGAGGTAGTTGTCAGTATGACTTGCAGTTGCTGTAGACATATTCCTCTCCTATTTAAGGGTTTTAATATATTCGATCAGAGCGTTGATTTCATCGTCGGAAAGCTGTCCCTGATAAGAAGGCATAGCAGGCGGATAACCTTTTACAACCTGAGCCGTTGGTTGTAAGATTGATTTGCGAATATAATTTTCATCCGCGGTTACACCGGGTCCGGACTCGAATTCTCTCGCGCTTCCGAAAAGACCTTTGTAAGAAGGACCAACCAAACGAGAACCGTCGATCGAGTGACAACCCGCACAAGCTTTTTCAGCGTAGAGTTTTTTACCGAGTTCCGCAGGAGGAACTTTAGAAAGATCCACATTTCCAGCGGCAGCATACCATTTATCATAAGTTTCGGAATCCACTACACGAATCGCGGAAAGCATGTTCGAGTGAGAAGTTCCGCAGAATTCAGTACAATAAACCACAAAGTCGCCCTTTTCGGTCGGAGTGAACGTCAAAGTGGTATAACGTCCCGGGATCGCATCCATCTTGTTCCGGAAGGCGGGAACATAAAAGGAATGCAGAACATCCTGAGAGGTCATTACCAAACGAATCGTTTTTCCAACGGGAACATAAATTCCATTGGGTTGAAAGAGAGTGTCCAACTTTTCGGTCGCGTTAGGCGAAACAACAGTCACACCATTCGGATATTTGAATGTCCATTGCCACTGCCTTGCGGTAACGTGAATTTCAATATCGCCTTTTTCGTGAACGCTTCTAAGATCAGCGAAAATTCTCCAACCCCACCAAAAAATCACGATCATAATCACCAGGGGGATAAAGGACCAAAGAAATTCTGCTAATGTATTGTGTGTGATATAAGCAGTTTTATCCGAGTCCGTTTTTCTCCGGTATTTAAAAATAAACCAAGTCATTCCCCCAATGAGAATGACAAAAGAGATCAGACTGGATACGAGCAGAAAGAGATAGAGATGATCTACATTCTTTGCTACTTCGGAAGCCTGAACCGGCATAAAACTCGTTGCCGTAATGAGGTTCAACCAGGTCATTTTATTGAAGTTACTCCTTCCTAATGAGTTCGGAATTTCTGTTATGCCTGATCCAGAATGGGATCAAGAACGCCGCCATAATGAGAAGAGTGAAGAACCCACCCAATTTCATAATATTATAAGCGTACAAAGTATATGTATTTTTGCCCGGGTCAAATTGAAAGCAAAAAAGGGCAAATTGATCTGTGAAATCCCCTATTTTACCATCGGAAGCTTCTAATAAAGAAAGTTTCAAAGTCCTTTCATCAAAAGTAATCCCATGAAGATAACGGGAAATTTTTCCCGAAGGTGTGATGATATACGCAACGGAAGAATGGATCCATTGTTCATTTTCAGAATTCCATTTATAGGAAAAACCAACTGATTCAGCAAGTGCTGTGATCTCTTTTTGATCTCCTGTTAAGAAATGCCAACCTTGTCCGTCACCTCGAGCGTATTCTTTTAGATAAGCATTCTTTTTTGCATGTGCAAGATCAAAAGTTTCTTTGGGATCAAAAGATATTGCAACGTATTCAAATTCGTTTCCTACTTCCCAACTTAATTTTTTGAGTACATCTGTAACACCGTTAAGGTGAAAATTGCACAACGTAGGACATTTATAATAAACAAGAGATAAAAGTACCGGTTTATCTCTTTTAAAAAAAGAGCTTAAGAGAATTGATTTTCCGGTTTCGTCTCGAAAAGAAAGGGAAAGATCAAGTTGATTACCTAACTTCTCTTGAACTCCTACTCCTTCCAATTCTTTCGGTTTTTCATTTTTATCAAACCGGGCCGAGGGATCGTATGAATAAATAGAAGCAGTAAATAAACAAAAGGTAATCCCTAAAACCAGGGATTTTTTAAAAGCCAAATTTAAACTCCGGGAATTTCCCAGATTATTTTGCCTGAATATTTGCAGGAAGATTAAGAGAATGTTCTTTAACTCCCGGATGTAAAAAAGAAAGATAAGCGAAGAATGCTAAGTTCCCTAATAAAACAATAATAAAAGTCCAAAACCCAGGTCGATTATATCCACTTTGTTGTGTCATGGAAGAGACTCCTCTCTGTAATTGATTTCCATTCTCTTAAAGAATAAAATCAAAAGATTCAAGGACAAAATTAGACGAATCTATTTTTTTGAAAGTAATATTTTAATACTTTCAGTAGCTCTAATAAAAACTACAATTTTAGAGATTTCGGGTATACATTTGCACACACTTTCATTGCTCTTAAAAATCGATTTTCGAGTATGGTATTTCAGAACCTCTTTTGAGGATTTCAAAAAAGAATGAACTCTAACTCAGATATTTCCTCAAAATTTCGTTTGTTTTATAAAGTCTCTTTATTTTTGAGCGTACTCATCTTTTTGAATTTACTCTACGGTCCTTTGGTGAGAGCAACTGGTTCAGGTCTTGCTTGCCCTGATTGGCCGTTTTGTTTTGGAAAAATTTTTCCGACCTTTGATTTTCAGATTTTTATGGAAGTTTCTCACCGTTATTATTCCGCTTTTTTAGGCCTGATTCTATTGGGTCTTACAATCTGGACATTTACAGATAAAATTCTTAGAAAAGAATTCGGCATCTATTTAGGGATTGCGATTTCTCTACTGATCTCTCAAATCAATTTAGGAAGGCTTACCGTCACTTTAAAACTCGATCCTACTTCTGTAAATCTTCACTTATTGAATGCAATTGTTTTCTTTTTAGTTATACTTACCGTTTCTATCGACTCAAGAGAAAAGGCTTTGTATCAAAGCGAATACTTTATCAATGTAATTCATTTATTCAGAAAAGATAATATTCTTTATTTTGTTCTTTTGATCGGAATCGTAATTCAAATTATTTTAGGCGGCCGTGTTAGTTCCCATTACGCAGGACTTGCTTGTCCCGATTTTCCAACTTGTTGGGGCCAGTGGATTCCAGACAATCCATTAGAAATCGTTAAAATTCAGGTATTCCATAGATTTGGCGCTTATATGGTTGTTTTATTGCTTGTAATCGCTCTCGGTTTTGCGATTTGGAAAAATTTTCCAACGACCTCGAAAAGATTACTTCAAATTTCAATGTATCTTGTAGTAGCTCAAATTATTTTAGGAATTTTGAATATTTTTTTCGGCCTACCAAAACTTATAACCGCACTTCACACAGGTTTTGCTGTTCTTTTACTTACCTCTACTTATTTGTCTCTAATTTATAGGGTCGTTGTGTTAACTAACGAACGGAGGACCGAAAAATAATTTCGGTAAGTTATAATGGCTAGTTCCACTTTCTTTTCAGACTGGAATCAAATGCTTAAACCCAGAGTTACTTCTCTAGTTTTAGCAACAATTATTCCAGGGTTATATCTCGCAAGCGAACAATCCCCTTCTGGATTTTTGATCATAGTTACTTTGTTTGGAACATTTTTAATGTCTTCCGCTTCATTTATATTCAATCAGGTAATCGAAAAGGATCGAGACGCGAAAATGAAACGTACTTTGAACCGTCCGATTCCTTCGGGAAGAATTAGCGTCATACAGGCAACGTTAGTTGGTATAGCCATGATGGGGTCCTCTTTTTATGTTCTGGCAGTCTATGTAAATCTTTTGACCGCCTTGTGTGCATTTGCAGCCTTAATCTCTTACGTTTTTCTATATACGATTTTTTTAAAACCCAGAACGACTCAAAACATAGTAATTGGTGGAGTGGCTGGATGTGTAGGACCTTTAATCGGTTATGCCGCTATTGGAAACTCTCTACCAGTACAAGCATGGGTTTTGTTTATGATGATTTTCTTATGGACTCCGGCACATTTTTGGGCCTTAGCCATCTTTCTAAAAGAAGAATATTCTGACGCGGATTTTCCTATGTTGCCAGTTGTCAAAGGGATCCATCAGACTACAAAGTCTATATTCTTTTACACAATTTTTTATTCTATTGCCTGCGTGAGTTTTTATTTTTTAGAATCTTCCATGGGATTTTTATATCTCATTACTGCCTTAGTTGTTTGTATTTGGATGGGAATTCTTTCTTATCAATTGATTCAAAGTCCGGAACCTCAATCCGCTAGGAAATTTTTCTTCTTTTCTATCTTTCACCTTTTTATAATCAACATTACAATCGTAATCGATCACCTTATTTAATGTAAATTCGGTATAACGCGAAAGAGATACTCAGCAGACAAAATCTCTTTCAAACTTAGAATTTAGTTTCTAGGTGCTCGACAAATCGCGTTCTATAATAAGAATTTGTACCAAAACCTCAAAATGTGGGAACTACTGCAAAATTTAACAAGTTCGAAAGTTTGCAAATTGCCACGCGACCTAATTTATAGGAACGACTGCATTTTATTGAAAATTTTTAAAAAATGACCGCATAAAATTCTTTTAGATTTTGGGACAAGTTCTAAAGTGAAACTAATGACGATTGGTAATATAATGTTTCTTGTATATACTTTATTGACCTGAGAACCTGATTCTTCTGTCTGTAGCAAGCCGAATCCGCCTGATTTTCTTACTCAAACTTACATCAACTAACGTGAATTCAGCGTAAGAAAATTAGAAAAGTCTTTCCAAAAATGTAAATTTCTACAATTTTAGAATTAGTTCGTAAAATCGCGATTTGTGGTAGTTCCTGCAAATTAAGCCACATTGCAAATTTTTAAACATTAGAGTTATTGAAAAATTCCATAGTACAGTTTAACAAAACAGTTTCAATTGACCATTTCCATAAAACAGAAACAAATGGAGAATTAATTTTTCAACAATTCTATTTACTTTTTGTATGAGTTCCACATTTTAAGAATTCATCCATAAAGTTTAGATCCCAACTTTTTCAGAAAAATGAATTCCTTACATTAGTTAACCTGAATTCAGCTTAAAAAAGTTTTGGCGAATAAAAAAACTCAGGCAACGATTCTCTGAATAGCGACCATAAAAGTAATACACTGTTTAAATAGCATCTTAACAAATTCATTCGGCTGTATTTCGATGCCAATCATAAACGTCTTGAATTGTATCTGATAATTCAAAACGAGGTTCCCATCCCAGTTGTTTCAGTTTTCGACTATCTCCAAAAAGACGTTTCATTTCTGCAGGACGAAAGCGAGCAGAATCTATTTCTACCGGAATTTTCTGACCCGAAGCAAAAATGATTCCACCTAACACGTCTCTGATGATCACTTCCTTTCCGGAACAAATATTATAAATTTCGCCTGACTTTCCTTTTTCTGCAAGAATTCGGTACGCACTTACGACGTCTCTTACATCTAAAAAATCTCTCGAAGACGAAAGGTCTCCTACTAAAATTTTTCTTTCCGATTCGGGTCTTTTAAGCGCTTCTAAGACTTGAGAACAAAAATTAGGAATTACAAAATTCAAACCTTGCTTTGGACCAGTATGATTGAAAGGCCTTGCAATTACAATTTCAAGATCTTGAATCCACCGATGATACTGTAGACAATAAATTTCAGCGCAGTATTTAGAAGAAGAATACGGATTGAGAGGAGCGGGAACTATTGACTCTGTAACTGGAAGATAAGATTCCGGAACGTTTCCATAAACATCGGAAGAAGAAATATAAACGAAACGAACTTTCTTTTTTAAAGAACGTAAAGATTCTAATAGATTCAAAGTTCCATGTACGTTAATTTCCAAAGTTTCCCCTGGATCTTCTACTGCTTTTGGAACAAAAGGTTGTGCCGCAAGATGAAATACAGTGTCCGGCAAAAATTCATGAATGATAGAACGAACCTGATTTAAATTTCGTATATCACAAACAACAGATTGGTATGATTTCGGAAGTTCAAAATCTTCTGTTATGCTAGGACCGGATTGAATGCCTATCCCTAAAAAATCGGTATAAAATTGTTTTAATTCTTTTAGTAGATAACCACCAACAAAACCTCCCGCTCCCGTTATTAGGCATTTCATAGAATTCTTGATTTTCCGTAAAAATACTGTTGTTTTAGAAAATGAATAAAAAACAATCGAATAAAATTATTTCCCCCTTTTGAGTATGGAAGATAAATTTCAAGAACTATTTGAAATCAGAGATTCTCGGATCAACGTTCGAGAAATCATGGAAGAAATAGAATCCAAACTCAAAAAAAATCCTTCCACAAAAGAAGATATAGAAAAACTCACTCATTGGAAGTTCTCTCCTCCCAGTCCAGAAGGTTATAGAGATTTTGATCCTTCAGAAATCGCCCATCTTTTCGAAAAAGGAATTTCTCCTCCCAAGTTTACCAATCCTAAACTTAGATTTGTCAAAGGACCTCTTAAATGGCTTTTGATTCGATTTGCAGAATTCTATTCTTTTTTAGATAAAAAACTTTCCGAAAATAGAACCCGCGCATTCTACAGTGTGTTACACGAATTGATTTTGATACGTTCCGAAAATCAAAACCTAAAAAGAAAAATGGAATCCTTTTATTCTGAATTTTTAGAATGGAATCAGGCAATCGGCAAAGAAGTACGACCAGAATTTCTTTGGGCTAACGAAAATATTTATTCGGAAGATTCCATACAAGAAAGCGAAAACTTTCTATTAGAATCCGTTAACCCTTCCGAAAAAGTTTTAGTTTTATCTCCCGGTTGGGGAAAAATACTCAAACAACTTTTGAAGTTAGGCGCTAAATTTGATTCAATCAGTTGGAACAAATCCTGTGCTGAGTTTATAAAAAATTCAATTACAACGAGCATACAACTTGAAGAACCTGGCGAAGTTCCAAAAAGTTGTTTAGAATATTCTAAAATTATAATATCAGAAAATTTATCGATTCATCCGCATTGGCTGATTGAAAAAGCACTCAAAAATTTAAGTTTAAAAGTTTTACCTGGAACCGAAATCCGTTTTCGGTTTTCTAATGAAAATTCCAACTATCCTTCTCCTTTTTTACCTTTAAGACTTACAAAAGTCCAAGAACCTTTGATCCGAGATTATCTCAAACAACTCGGTTTTAGAAACATCATAGAAAAAAAATCGGAAGACGGTTTTACCGTTCTTTCATTTCGAAAATGAAAGTCTATCAACACGTCACCGAGTTTAAAGACGGAGATGGAATAGGAAACGATATTAAAGGAATTCGAAACGTTCTCGAAAAAATAGGCGTTCCTAACTCAATCGTATGTCTAAAAAATTTTTCTAAAGAATTATTCCCTATCGAAGTTCACCCTACTACATTACGTTTTTCTTCGAACGATATTCATATATTAAACTACGGGGGTTGTGGTTATCCACTAAATTGGTTCCGAAATTTACCCGGAAAAAAAATAGTTCGTTATCAGAGTTTTACTCCGGCAATCTATTTTAAGAATTTCTTAAGTCCTGAAATTTACAACACAATTCAACTTGAAGAAAAACGTTCTTTGTTAGAGCTCTATTCCCTCAAAAACGAAACGAATCTATTTCTGCCTTCTTCCGAATTTAACGTAAATTTCTTACGGTCTCTGCAAATCACAAACGCTTTCGTCCTTCCAATTGTCAAAAAATATCCGATCCGAGAAACTGTAGTAGAAGATAAAAAGCAATTTACGATCGGTTTTATCGGAAGAATTTCTCCAAACAAAAAAATGGAAGATCTTTTGACGCTTTTGGAATTAATTTTAAAACTTAGACAAAATGTCCAGCTCTTGATTTGTGGAAACGTTTCCCCAGTTTTTAAAGAATATTATAATTTTCTTAAAAAGAATATTTTACTCAAGCAGCTAATAGAAAACGTTCAAATCCGTTTAAGCGCAAGTGACACAGAAATAAATTCCTTTTTAAACTCCATGGATTTATACGTCTGTATGAGCGAACACGAAGGATTTAACATTCCGGTTTTGGACGCATTCGGAGCCGGAATTCCGGTAATTTCCTATTACGGAGGAGCAACTCCCGAAACGATGAAAACCGGAGGAATTATTTTCAAAGATAAATCGCCTTCTTCTATAAATCTACTCGCATATCTGATCGATAGCCTTTTGGAAAAAAAATCGTTACGAGAACAAATTTCTAAAAAGGAACAAGAAATCGCTTACGAATACAATTCTTTTCCGTTCGAAAGTTTTTTCAGAGAGAAAATTTTGACATGAAACAGATTCATCAATTTTCTGCAGGTTTTAATCCGGGCGATGCAATCAGCAATCAAATGCTGGAAATTCGTAACCACTTAAAAGATTTTGAATATAAAGGAGATATATTTTCAGAAAACATTGGAGCTTCTAAACTTACTTTTGTAAAAAAATATAAAACCTATAACAAATCTTCAAAAGATATTTTATTTTATCATCATTCAATTCATTCTAACGTGTTCGATTTTTTAAGATCCTTTCGATCTCCCAGAGTTTTAATTTATCATAATGTAACTCCTCATCATTTTTTCGAATCCTACGATTTAAAAATGAGTTATCTTCTCAAAAAAGGAAGAGAAGAATTAAACAAAATGAATGAGAAATTTGATCTTGTCTTTGCGGTTTCTAAATTTAACCAAAAAGAATTAGAAGAATTAGGATTTCAAAATGTAGAAATTCTACCGATCACTTATCAATTGTCCGAACGTTTTCCTAAAATCGAAAAGTCGAAATCTAAAATTAAAAAAATTATCTTTGTAGGTAGAATCACTCCCAATAAAAAACAGGACGATTTGATCCGTCTCGCATTTACGTATAAGTCTATGATTTCTGATCAGTTCCAGTTTTATCTCGCAGGTTTTAATTCCAAAGAATTATATCTTTATCGAGAAGAATTAGAAAGGATGTTAGACTTTTATGATCTCAGAAAAAACGTTTTGATCACAGGTTTTCTTTCAGACTTAGAATTAAATACTCTTTACCAAGAAGCGGACGCTTTTGTTTCCATGAGCGAACACGAAGGTTTCTGTGTTCCTTTGATCGAAGCTATGATTTATAGAATTCCGATCCTCGCTTTTTCAGGCGGTGCAGTTTCCGAAACTTTAAACGGCGCTGGAATTCTTTTTAAGAAAAAAAACTTTCCGAACTTGGTCATTTTACTCAATAAAATTTTGACTGATGTTTCTTTTCAAAATAAAATTTTGACGGGCCAAGATCTACGTCTGAACGAATTTAAAAAAACGGATTATAAATCTGTTCTTAGGAAGGCGCTTGAAATCATCTCTTAAAAAGATTGCGGTAGTTTCTCCGATTTTTTCGGACAAAGTTTCTGGAGGTTCAGAAAAACTTATCTTTCAATTTGTAGAATTATTAGCATCCGATTTTGAAATTACCGTTTTAACCACTCGAAGTCTGGATTATATCTCTTGGAAAAACTCAATTCCAATTCAATCAAAGGATCTATTCCAAAACGGCTCCAAACAGATCCGCTTTGAAGAAAGATCTTCATCTTTAGGTGGAAATTATAAAATTCTTCAGTTTACTGTCGAAAAACAAAGAAATATAGATCGATTCAATCGCCTTTCGAAAAAAATTTTAGAAAAACCTTCCCTACAAAATAAAGAAAACGTAAACTATTGGCTTTTGGAACAAGGCCCTTACGTTCCAGAATTAATTCAATTTATCGAATTTAAAAAAAGTGAATATGATATTTTTTTCTTTGTAAGTTATCTTTATTATCCTTTGGTTTTCGGATTACCTTTGGTAGAAGAGAAATCAATCGTTATTCCTACGTTCCACGACGAAGCTCCGGCTTATCTTCCAATATATAAGAAAGTCCTAACGGACCGTAGTTCCTATTCTTTCAATACTCCGGAAGAATTAAAGGTTTTTCAAAATATTTTAGGATTTAAACCGAATATATATTCAATTACTGGAATGAATCTGAATTTTGATCAATGGTCCGGTTTTAAAAAAGATTCTAATTCCAACGTAAATTTTAATGTTTCAGAAACTCTCAATCTTTCAAATCAAACAAAGTCTTCGAATAATAACATTCCTTTTTTACTCTATGTAGGTCGTGTGGATCAAGGAAAAGGTTTCTTAGAAATGGTGGAATGGTTCTTAGAATGGAAAAAAAAGTCGTATTTTCCACACACTCTCAAAATCGCCGGAAAAATCGTTTCTAAAATTCCTAAAAAAATATTAGAAAATCAAAATGTAGAGTTTTTAGGATTTGTAGAAGAGAATACCAAACTGAATCTTATAGATAATTGTTCCTGTTTGATCAATTCTTCTCCTTTGGAAAGTTTTTCTATTGTTCTAATGGAAGCTTGGTTAAAAGAAAAACCCGTTCTTGTCAACTCAAGATCAGACGTTCTCAAAGGTCATTGTATCAGAAGCAACGGAGGTCTTTTTTATTCTGACCGTAAAAGTTTTTTTGCTACCTTAAACTTTATTTTGGATCATCCTCTCGAATCGATCGAAATGGGTAAAAACGGTAAAAAGTACGTAGAACAAAATTTTAATCCAAAGATCGTAAAAGAAAAATTGATTCGATTAATCGAAAAAACGGTTCAGAAAAAGTATTCTAGCTCATAATACACTTATAACTTTAAAGCTCTTGCTAAATTGTCCTTTTTGGAAATGAAAGTATTGCTGAATATTTTATAATATTCTAAATAATTAAAATTTAAAAACTCATATATAAAATTCATTACAAATAATTCTCCAATCAATTTTCTACATATAATCGCCGTTTTAGAGTTATTATTTACTGCTCGCTTCAAAAGTTAGAATGTGAAGTCTTTTTTAAAAAGGAAAACAATTCCAGCTTAGACTTACTTGTGTATGAAGATTTATATACTATAGTTGTAGAAAAATTCCACAGTGCAGTTTAACAAAACAGTTTTAATCGACCATTTTTATGAAACAAAAACAGATGGAGAATCAATTTTTCAATAACTCTACTTTTCTAAAATCAACCAACTAATATCCATTTTACAATTCGCGTGAAGGTGAAAGAACTCAACAGAACGCTCTCTACCATAACCTTACCCACAAGTATTTGGATCTCAATATTAAATCTGTGAGAATTACGACAAATCTTCTGTAGAACTGAGTTCCCACCCCACAACGCGATTCATAGAGAGCGTTGTGTTGAGTTTCCAACGCGATCCGTCGAGAGCGTTCTGCTTTAGTTTTCCTACGTTTTGGGTGGGGGTAACTCAATGAATTGCTTCCCATGGGTCGCAATTCAGGTGGAGAAGTTCGGAAGACTTTTCTCTATCAGAAAAACATACTTTTTGCAAGTAAAAAGATTCATTCTTGTCGGAACACTTGAAAAATGTGTGTTTTTGAGCCTAAAACGCTTTCGTAAAAAGCGTTTTGCTGAGTTAACGCGACCTGTCGAACGACCCATGGGGAGCGAGACGCTGAGTTCAGGAAAGCGTTTTGCTGAGTTCAATTTTGATTCTAAAATCCTATTCAACTTGTGAGTAAGGTTATAGCTCTCTACGGATCGCGTTTTAGGTCGCTCGACAGATTGCGTTCTATAATAAATTGGCCCAAAAAAGTTTTTTATAAAACGCTTTTATTTCAATTTATTGACTTCAGCCGCAAACCCGATTTAGGAGAAACAAATACAAAACAAATTTTCAGAATATAATAAAAATATGAAATATAAAAATCTATTTATCCGAAAGCCGCCAAACATTGGCCTAAGTCACGTCGTGCAGATAATCTCCCATTCTTTCTATCATTTTTTGATGAAGTAGTTTGTTACTTGCGATCACGTTTGGTATATAAGGAGTAAACGTATTTCCGTCGTAAGTCGACATTTCTCCACCCGCTTCGGCAAGGATGATAGACGCTGCAGCCATGTCCCAAGGTTTTAGATCCTCTTCCCAAAACGCATCGAAACGTCCTTCTGCTACCCAACATAGATCCAGTCCCGCAGCTCCGGTTCTTCGAACTCCTCTCGCTTTTAACAAAAAATTTCTATAATAGAACATAAGTCGATCGATCCTTTTTTCTCGATCGTATGGAAAGCCGGTGCAAAGTAAGGATTGTTTTAATTCTTTCGTTTTTGAAACCGAAATTCGTTTTTGATTTTTAAACGCTCCTTGTCCTTTTCGAGCGTGATAGATTTCTTTCATCGCTGGAAGTGGTACAATTCCCATTACAACTTCCTGATTCTCTTGATTCTCTAAACCGATACATGTGCAATACAATGGAAGTCTATGTGAATAATTGATTGTTCCATCAAGCGGATCTATAATCCATTTAAATACGGAACTTCCTTTTTTATTGGTTCCTTCTTCTCCTAATATACTATCTGAAGGAAACGTCCTTTCGATCTCATTGATAATTCTTTCCTCAGAACCTTTATCCGCTTTGGTTACTAGATCGATCTCTCCTTTATATTCAACTCCCAGATCATTTTCTTCCTGAGTAGTCTCTAAAAATTCCATCACCTTTGGAACAAAGTTCAAAAAGTGCTCATATCTTATTTTGATTTCGTTATCTAAACTCATTTTTTCTCCAAAAATTCTTTAGCTTTTTTTCTATGTTCTTCACGGATTGCGGATTGAACACTTGCCAGTACGGCAGCGATCACTCCGGCGTCATCTAGAAATCCCGCTCCAGGTATAAAATCCGGAATAGCGTCCAACGGAGAAATAAAATAAGCAAGCGCTCCTGCAATGATGAGTTTGGTTCTAAACGGAGTTTCAGGATCCATCATAGAATAATAAAGTGCAATTAGATCTTCTATGAATGGTATCTTAGATGCTACAGATTTCAATTTAGGCCAAAATTCCTCTTTTACCTTTTCAATTAGATTCATAAAAGGCTCCTTTTCTTTTTCAATCTATGATTTCTCTCTTGTCCTCAATTGGACGTTAGAGTATCAAGAAAGAAAGATGATTTTTATTTCCGTCGCACTTTTTGCCGAAGCAAAACCTTTGATCGAAAACTTAGGTTTAAATATTCTACGGGATAAAACCGTTTTTCCGGTATATCAAAATGAAAACCATACTTTAGTTATTTCCGGAATTGGAAAAATTTATTCCGCGATGTCAGTCGTTTTTTTATTAAACGAATTTAAAAATCAGCTCTCAGACTCTTCGTGGATTTTGAACTTCGGTATCTGCGGCGCTCCAAAAGAGTTTTCCGAAATTGGAAAATCTTTTTTGATTCATAAAATTACAGATCAAGGTTCGTCTAAAAATGTTTATCCTGATATTCTTTTCCAATCTCCGATCTTAGAATCGACTCTATGTACTTTTGATAAACCGGTTTTCGAGAACGAAATTTCTAAACTACCGAACACATTAGTCGACATGGAAGCTTTTGGTTTTTTTACGGCTTCAAAAAAGTTCTTCTCTTCGGACAAAATCCGTGTTGTAAAAATTGTTTCGGATCATTTTAAAAAAATAGAATATTCTAAAAATGAAGATTTTTCGAATGTGATCTCATTTAGAATACAAAACTCTCTTCCTGATATTTTTTCAATTTTGTCTATTCCAGTTTTTCAAGGAAACGACATACAACTTTTAACCGAAGAAACTTCCACACTTTTACAAATCTGCGAGATCTTACGTCTATCCGAAACGGAAAGGATTCAACTCAAAGACTGGATGATCGGTTACAAAATTAGGACCGGAAATTCCCCCGAGTTAGGACTTAATATTTTAAAAAATTCGAATGGACTTTTAAAACCAGACCTAACTAAAGTAGAAACTAGAGAATTAGGTAAAAAAGGACTATATGCACTCAGGCAATTTTATCAGTCCTAAAAGATTTTCCCATATTTATGTGGAGGAATCCGCCAAAGATCATCCAAAAACTTTGGAAATTCTTTCTAAATTTCCAAAGTCTTATACAATTTCTATCGATTCTTACAAAGAAGTATTCAACCCTTCGGCCCAAAATTTCCAGGCTCAAAAAAAAAGTCCCAAACTTATATTAGCAAAACGTAAAGAACAATTTTTATATTCCGGTTCGGGTGTGGCTCCAGATTTCGGTTATCATTTTTTTTATTACAACGCGCTTGTATTAAACTGTCTTTACAATTGTTCCTATTGTTATCTTCAAGGAATGTATCCTTCCGCAAATATAGTCGTTTTTGTAAATAACGAAGATTTTATTTTACAAACTAAAGAACAACTTACATTTTCAAAACCGTTGTATCTTTGTATCTCTTATGATACCGACCTTTTAGCTATAGAAAACACATTAGGATATTGTAAAGAATGGATTTTATTTGCAAGCTCCTATCCTGACTTGATAATCGAAATTAGAACAAAAAGTGCAAATTTTAAGTCTATTGCAGATTTGAAACCAGTTCCAAATGTTATTTTAGCTTGGACGCTTTCTCCGGATTCAGTAATAAAAGAACACGAACCTTTAACTCCCAGGCTTTCATCTAGATTAAAAAATATTAAAGAAGCGTTGAACTCTGGTTGGCAGGTTCGCCTTTGTATCGATCCGATTCTAAACGTTCCGAATTGGAAATCGGTTTATCCAGAGTTCATTCGTAAAATTTTTGAAGAAATTCCAGGAGAAAAACTAAGAGAAATCAGTTTAGGAGTTTTTAGAATGAATATAGATTATTTTAAAAATTCCAAAAAAAGAAGACCAGATTCTTATTTGTTTTATCTTTCGATGAATACAGATTCCGGAATGAAATCTTATCCGGAGGAGTTGGAAAAAGAAATGTTTGCAGTCGTTGAAAAAGAATTACAATTTTTTGTTTCGAAAGAAAAAATCCACAGACTCTCCTCGAGCAAAACAGAATCCAAATGAAAGCACCTAACGGAAATTTGGCGATCGTAACCGGTTCTTCTAAAGGAATTGGAAAGGCTATTTCAGAATTTTTGGTTTCTGAAGGTTATAAAGTGATCGGAATTTCCAGAACGGAACCGAATTCGTCTTTTTTAAAAGATTCTTCTTTATATCGGCATATTTACCTGGATCTTTCAAACACAAAAGAAATAGAATTCAAATTATCTAATATTCTTAAAGAAGAACCTACTCTCAAAATATTGGTGAACAACGCGGGACTGGGTAATTTTTCACCTCACGAAGAGATTTCATTTGACACATTAGAAAAAATGCTTCTTGTAAATTTTGTATCTCCAATTCTAATCACTAAATTATTTCTAAGAGATTTAAAAAAAAATAAAGGATGGATCTTTCAAATCCATTCGATCGCTGCTTTAAAAGAATCTGTCCGGGGTGCCGCATACGCTGGGTCTAAAGCTGGTCTTAGGCATTTCGGTTTAAATTTATTTGAAGAAATTAGAAAATCCGAAGTCAAATTAGTAAACATCAATCCAGACATCACCGACACTGAATTTTATGACGGATTAGATTTTGAAATGAACTCCGATCCGGCTTCTTATCTGAACGTTTCCGAAATTTTAAACGCGTTTCAATTCTCTCTTTCCAATCCAGAGAATGTAGGTTTTACTGAAATTACAATTCGTCCGAAACTTCATCGAATTTCTAAAAAACCTTTTGTTCGAAAAAATGAAAACAATTCAAAAGATTGATTATAAATTATCTAAAAAATCATTTAAATTATATATAATTAGTTTTGAGACAGGTTTTAAAAATAAAATTCTAAAGTCATTCAAGGAGAATCAAATTGAATCCAAATGAATTGAACGTCGCTCTTATACAATGCGACCTTTCTTGGGAAAATCAAAAAGCGAACTATGAACACGTTCGAAATTTGATCCATTCTACTTTGGAAAAAAATCCAAACGAAAAACCAGATTTGATTTTACTCCCGGAAACCTTTGCCACCGGATTTACGATGAGATCGGAAAGAATCGCCGAACCAGACGAAGGTCCCACGGAAACCTTTCTACAAGAAATCGCAAAATTTACACAAGCCACGATATGCGCCGGTTGGATTCGAAAAAACCCAAATGGAAAACCTTTCAACACGGTAAGCGTAGTAAACCCTAAGGGAATTATTATATTAAGATATTCTAAAATTTATCCGTTTACATTTGGGGGAGAAGACCGTCATTACAGCGCCGGTTCAGAAATTCTCAGCTACGACCTGAACGGTTTTAGAATTACTCCCTTTATTTGTTATGATATTCGTTTTCCGGAAATTTTCAGAAAAGTCGCCGGAGAAACAGATATTTTTACAGTTCACGCCAACTGGCCGCTTCCCAGAGTTCATCATTGGGAGTTAATTCTAAAAACAAGAGCGATCGAAAATCAAGCTTATGTTTTAGGAGTAAACCGAATTGGTATAGCTGGCTACAATCAAAGTGTTCCTCATAACGGCCATTCTCTCGCAGTAGCACCTAACGGAGATTTTGTGGATGTAGGAGAAGGAAATGAAACGATTCTATTTTACAAAGCCCATAAAAATTCTATTTTGGATTATAGAAAAAATTTTCCAGTACTTTTAGATCGTAAAGATCCGAACCTAATTGGGGTCAGAGTAACGGAGCATTCTTTTCAAATCTAAGAAATCTTTCGCTTAAAGGTAAAACCGCTTCTATCTTCTCGTTCGTAAACGGGTCCTTAAATTTAAGAAAATAAGATAAAAGCTGTAACCCATAAGATTCAAATTGAGAACCGGCTCTTGAATACAATAAATCCCCTACAACTGGACATCTCTGATTTTGAAAATGAACTCGAATTTGATGAGTTCTTCCCGTTTCCAAACCCACTTCTACAAAACTGAACTTTCTTCCGGATCTAGAATTGATGTATTTTAGTACTTTATAATGAGTTATAGACCTTCTTCCTTTTGGAGAAACGGTCATCTTTAATCTTTCAACAGGATGTCTTGCAATCGGTAAATCAATGGTCCCCGATTCTTCCGGAGGATGTCCTTGTACCCAGGCGTAATATTTTTTTTCAATTTCTCTTTTTCTAAATAATTCGGAAAGTTTTCCATGGGCCCGATCATTTTTGGCGATCAAAATCAATCCTTCGGTTGGTTTATCCAATCGATGTACAATTCCAGGTCTTGCTTCTCCTCCTATCTTTGACAATTCTTTAAAATGATAGAGTAATCCGTTTACCAAACTAGGAGATCGATCTCCCGGTCCGCTATGACTTGCAATCCCAGATGGTTTATGAATGATTAGAAAATTCTCTCTTTCTAAAATAACCGGCAACTCCATCGGAATCGGTTCTAAATTGAGAGGAGGTTTTGGCGGAATCGTAAGTAAATATTGCTCTCCTGTTTTTACCTTCCAAGAACTTTTATCTAAAATTTTTCCGTCTTGGCCTCGAACATACCCTGACTCGATCCATTTCTGAATCGTTGCTCTGGATATTTCATCCCCTAAAGAATATTTTAAAAATCGATCCAATCGATTTCCGGAAAGTTCTTCTGATACGTCTGCTTTGAGCTCTAAGTTCATTGAAGATGAAAAAGGATTCCAGATTTTTACTTAGCTTGTTTTTAGCACTCTAAAAAAACAGTTTTCATTTTCCTTCCTTAACCTTATTATGACACTCTGATACCAAACCCCTTATATCTAAGGAAGGAAAGAAACATGGTCAAAAAGATTTTGAATCTGATTCTGCTCGGTGCAATTGCATTTTCATTCACTCTTTGCTCCTCTGCCGAAAAAAAAGAGGAATCAGCAGCTCCTGAGCCTTCAGCACAAGAGCAATCCGCAGCTGCAAATAGAAACGTTGACGTCAATTCTCCGGAAGCGATCGCAGATTCTTTAAACGAAAAACTAAAAGACTTCCGGTATCCAGACGGATTAACTCGTCCCGGATTCAGCTACAAAAAAGCGGACGTTACCGCTGGTGATTTCAGCGAGTGGTCTAAAACAAACGCTCCTGTAATCAAAGAAGGTCTTGGAAAACTTCCAGATAGTTACGCTCTTGAAATTACAGGACACACCGATGCGATTGGTCCCGAACAAGCGGAAGGTGCTAAAAAAGGAAATATTTTTTACTCCGAACTTCGTGCAAACGCAGTCAAACAAGCTTTGATCAAACAAGGGATTCCAGCAAATCGTATCGTTACCAAAGGCGCCGGTTCTTCCGAGCCAGTTTCCGGTCTTGATGCGAAAGACTCTAAAAATAGAAGAGTTACTTTTCGTTTTGCGACTTCTGCGCCACAACAATAAAATTATCAATCGAAAGTACAATTCGATCTTATCAAAAAGGCCGATGAAAAATCATCGGCCTTTTTATTTAACGTGAGTTCGACGGAAAGAATAGCATGATTCATTTTTTAAAAAGTTGAAATCTGAACTTTGTAAATCATTGTTACTATGTTGTAAACTCATACAAAAATAAATTTTTTAAAATTTGTAATGTGAACTAACTTGTGAGAACTACTGCAAATCGCGATTTTACGAACAAATTCTAAAATTGTAGAAATTTACGTTTTTGGATAACCATTTTCTTACACAGAATTCACGTTATTTAGGAAACTCTAAAAACGAATTTTTAATTCAGAACCCTACCCAATCAAAAATCCACCGAAAGTTAATAGAAGTAAAAACGCTTTAGTTTCATACAAATGTGGAAACTCATGCAGAAACTATAATAACTAAAAAATGCTAAAAAGACGTAAGTCATTCAATGCGGCATAATTTGTAGAACACTACTACATTTTTTTGTTGAGAATTGTATAACGCACTCAAACTGACTTTTATAAATAGAGTTGTTGAAACATTAATTCTCCATCAGTTTTCTCTTTTATGGAAACAGTCGAACAAAGCAATTTTGTGAATCACTACTATGAAATTTTTCAACAACTCGAATAAAGATATGTAATTTTCTATTATATATTTCTTATTAAAAGCCATCTTCAAAAATATCTTAAATTAATCGGAATTTATATTTCAAGCAAAGATAAAGTATTTTTGAGATAGATTCTAATAATATTTGCAGTAGTAGTTTTACACTGAAATTTAAATTTTATAGAAGTTCTATTTGGAGTTTCTATAAATTCGAAAATAGTGTTCTCAATATCAATTTTCTTCATAAAATTGCTGTATTGCGATCGTCATTTAATAAAAAATTTATTTTATAGAAGTTTTATCATATTCTTCTACTTAAATACATTATTAATTTTGAATATATTTAAACCCAGATTGTAAAGTGTTACCTCTCAAAATCAGAGTATGATTTCTATAAGGCATACAAGGTATTTTATAGTCGTAACATCGATCCCCTTCGACAGGAATAAAAATTTCTAAATGATTCATTTGAATCTTTTTAAATTCTAGATTTTGCGGAATTTCTATTTTTTTAGGACGAACAAAAAGTGCTGAGTTTTCTCGAATAAAACTTTTGCACATATCATAAGTTTTACGGTTTATTAAAAAACTAGATATTACAATAAAAATGAAAACAAGAATTATTTGTTTTGAAGTTTTCGATATTTTAATCGGAAAAAAATTAATCTTAAAATTGCAATAAAAGAGAGGTGAAATTGCAGAAATACCTAAAAACGCTTTACCAAATCTTATATCAGGAGCGAGTAAAATCCAAAAAATTGCTCCGATCCAAGAGGTGAAAAGTATTACAGAAGTTTGAAAATCTAATTTTACTTTTTTAAATAAACCGCATATAAAAATAGAAATTGGAGATAAAAAAGATATAAAAATAAAAAGTCGATTCAATCTTGAGATTCCGTTCCACCAAATCGGAAACCACTCCCAAAATTTCATCTGAGCCGCTTCCTTATATCCCTCTCCCGGGTTTCTTGCCCATCCTGTAATTGATAATTTTTCGGAAATGACGTTTCCCAAAGGAGCTTTCCAATCAAAATTAAAAAAATCAATAGTTGGAAAAGGATAAATTAAATAACCGGATAAAATAACATTTCGTATCAGCCAGGGTAAAAGAATCAAAAACATAACCAAAATTACAATCGATAACTTTTTTATTTCAAACTTATATCGAATCATCAAAAGTAAAATCAATATACAAAGCGGAACGGTCGCCAGCTTAACGGTTATTGTATATACTGATAAAATAATAGAAGAAAAGTAATTTTCTAAGCTTAGCTCCGAATGGACAACACTTTCATTTTTTGGCAAGTTTGTCAGGATATACAACGGAAATACAATAGAAATAAGATCCGGAGTAGGAGATGATAAACTCATAAATTGTTCTAAAATTAAAAATAATACGATCGAATTTAATAAGAAAAAATTAGTCAATCCTTCTTGTTTTAAAATTTTATATATTCTATTTATATAATGTATAACTAATGTAGAATAAATTACAAAATTAACCGAAAATATTTCCTGTTCAAAAATCTCTTTTAAAGAGGTAAGTGCAAAAATCGTAAATATATTCGGGTTAAAACCAAATCTGCCGTGTAAATTGGCCAGACCGGGGACTACAGAATATTCTTGAATCCATTTGATAGATTGAATATGATAAAGTCCTGAATCGTAAGCAAACGGAGGGTTTAAAGAAAAAATCAACGCCGATAATAAAAACGGAAACGTTATAATTAAGACGATGCTTTTATGAACCAAACCAAACGTTAACAATTTTAGATTTTCTTTTTCAAAGTACAAAAATACTGAACAAAATAATAAAAAAATAAATAATATCGATATGGTTATTGGCAAAAATAAAGATACGAATGATACTAACGTATTTGTTACGGATAGACCTACCAAAACTTTGTCCGTAAATTGAAATTTCACTTTTAAAATTTTTTCAGATACAATTCCAAAAGAAATAAAAATGTACAAAGACAAAATACTGGAAATAAAAATGGCAAGCATAGAATATCTTTTGATTTTTTTTTAGATAATAAGATTCGCAACCAAATTCAACACGCTTTTACTGGTTTGGATTTGATTTCTTCAATAATTTGAAGTTTTTTCTCAGAATTTGGTTTTTACTACTCAGACGTACTAAAATAAAACCAAAAATTAACGGGCAACTTTGCAAAAATCTAGAAGTTCTCAAAAAATTCCATTTAACCTATAGCTGTCTTTTTTAAAAGAGATCCATATTCTAAGTTTTGAAACAAATTTAGTATAGTAGAGTTGTTGAAAAATGAATCGCCACTTAGTTTCTGTTTCATGGAAACGGTCCATTGAAGCAGTTTTATTAATCGTCACATGTAATTTTTCAACAACTCTAGTATTATTTTCATGTAGAAATTTAATTGAATGATCATTTTTTTTGAATTTTATGAAAGTTCTTTTTTTCTTATGTAGAACTACAATTTTTCTTTAAAAATTTTGTTCTATTTAGAGAATCTAAAAATCAAATTTCTATATTACATTAATTCTCGACGTCAATTCATTAGAATTGTTGAAAGATAAACTCTCTCTGCTTGCGTTTTATGGAAACGATAGATTTAAACAGTTTTGTTAATCGTCGCTATGGATTTTTTAACAGCTCTATTAAGATTCATGAATAGAGACTTTCCAAAGATAAAAAATAGAACTTTACGTAAATACAATTACCTTTAGGGACAATTCCTTAAGATATAATTTTGAATTTGTGCAAAACACTATTTTAGCTTTTTTGATCGAGAAAAGATTAGATGGTAATGTTTTTAGGTGCAATTTTATTTTTTATGAAATTTTTTTCATTAGATATAACTAAATTCATAAAGTAAAAATTACTCCTTAATTAATAACTACTTATACTTATTTATATACTGCTCTATCCTACAATCGACACTGTTTAATCTATTATAAATTTCAATACGACTTATCTTTGTTAGCGCACAAAACGTTTGTACGCCAACTTGATGAATAATTTTTTTTTATAAAATCCGTTTTATAAATATATAAGGAAATCCTGATATACCTCGTGCATCCGTTGTTTTGCCAATTCGATGGCCACCGCTTGCTGAATCTGTACTCGGACCAGTAACAGTTGTCGAAGGATAACCGTTTAATAATAATCCACGTGGTACTCCATCTCCATAATAACCTGCCGCAACCAAAGAACCCAATCCTCCCGTTGCACCTTGCGGAATATCAAAGGAAATAGAAGTGGAAGCACCATGTCTATGTCCCTGAAATCGATCTCTTCTTCTAAGTCCTCCAATCCATTCTCCATCTGTATCCATTACAGAAACAAATCCTCTTCCTTGAACCGTAAAATGACGGACCTGATTGGTAATTGTAGTTCCAGGAACCGCGTCCGGTAACCTATGTTTATAAAAACGAACTTTTACACCTGAAAGAGACCCACTTGAATTCGCTGCTGTACATGTAAAACTGATCGTTCTATTTGTAGAAGAAATAGAAGTAATCGCCAAAGTAGAGTTAGTCGGAATCCCACCAATTGCTTGTAATAAAGTTCCTGTAATCCAGTTCGTAAATGAACCATGGATTAAATTATCCTCTCCCAAAGCATCAATGATTTTTAAACACGGCGTGGTGGCTGCAAATGTCAAAGTCAGAATATTACTCGAAATTGTATAACTGGTCACATCAAAATCCGTTACATTACTTCCCAGTGGATCGTAACGAAGTGGTTGATTCAGCCAATACGAAACTAAATCTGGCATTCCGCCATTCCCGGTCGAATTAATCAATTGATCCGGAGAAGCCAAACAGAACGCTGGAAAATCAATTGAAGGACTTCTTAAATCGTCCATCCAAAACATTTCTCCTAAAAATTTACGCTCTTGTCTAAATATCACATCTATAAAGTTTTTGAAAAAAAGATAAACTTGATTGATCGCCTTGACAAATTTCAAAGGATTATTTGCATCCGGGTTGATTGCTGTAATTATATCTGCATGCAAATCTGATAATATACCTGTTTTTACGGAAGTCGCCTGTTTTTCTTCCATAACTTGTCCGTCTTTGATATTGTTTGTGGAAATTCCTCTCCAAACTCTTAGATCTGTACCTAGGATTACAGCCCCAGAAGCGTTAGACGAAATTAATCTCAAAGGAACGTCACCGACAACGAGTGAACCTTGTCTTGTTAGAATCTCAAAAGAATTATCTCTCCATAAATTCGGACCATCACTTGGAAGATTAGAAGGACTATTATATTGCGTTTCTAAAAACTTATGACGAACTATGAGAGTACAAGTAACGTTATTCGGAACCGGAATTCCAGCAACTGGTGTTACTTGAATCCTTTTTCCTTCTACATCATAAGCAATTAAAGTATCGATCAAATCCACACAATTTGGTCCCGAACCAACCACAATCGTCCCTCCATTTTGGATTCCAAATCCCAAAAGATCCAGATCTCGATCAATGACCTCTTGACTTTTTGATTCTTGTTCTTTTTTCCAATCTTCTGGAAAAACCCTTTTGCCTACGTTCGGAAATTCGATCCCTGATAATTTATCCATGATTGACTCCTTCGAAAAATGGAAAATCTATTACAATCGCTTCCAACTCGTTATAAAGTACATTCACGTTTGTTTTTGTGTTATTTTCGATTTGTAAAATTAATTCTCTTTTTAATTTTTTGCATAAACCGCTATAAGATTCATATACATTCGACTTAGTTAAAATAGAACTTGCAAGTTCTGTAATATCTTCATTATCTTGACTCTTAGATTCGCTTACTAAACAGATAAGTTCAGACTTAAGATTCTCTTTTTCTTCAGTATTTGCATAAATCCATTTTTTGGCTTGTGGAGCCAGAATCGACCAAGAGAGAGGTTCTGCTTTAGGATATTTGGAAAGAATTTGATTCATCGCTTCGTCAAACTTAGCATAGATTTTTTGAATCTTCTTTTCTTTATAAGAAGAAATCGTCAAAAGACCACATAGTAAAAGTTCGAGCTCTGTTTTTGGAACTAACCTTTCCTCTTCTATTTTCATATTTTCTGGAACAGAAATCAAACCTCGATCTGCTTTTTCGGAAAGAGAAAGTTCCTTCAATTCCCCGCATTCAAATTTAAAACCTTCCGGAGGAAATGAAATTCCTTGGTGGATTTTTTTCTTTTTCTCTTCAGACTTATCTCGATTAAAAAGCTCCACTTCCAATTCTATAGACGACAGATTGGAACATAGATATTCCTCCAAAGATTCGGAAGAATAAACATATACTTTTTCCATGATTGCTCCTTCAAAGGAGCGATTAAGTAGTTTAAATAATATTAAAATATTAATTAATTTTTATATCTAATAAATTGAATACTCTCGAATCTTTTCGGCTCTACGAGAATGAAATTGGCCCGTGATAGCTCCTCCCATCACGAACGGATCAAATTCTCCTTTATCTTCCCAAAGTTCACATACGTTTCCGCCTATATTCACGTTTTCAATAGATTGAACAAGAGTGGATCGATTTAAAGAATCGGCAAGTTTTGGAAAGAAAAACCTACATCTAAATAAAATGTATTTTCTAGACATCATTCTTTGATCCAAAGCCCCCCCCATCACAAAACAATTTTTAGCTTCTTCAGAGTTATACACTTTAAAATAACTGATCTCTTCCGGATTAAGTCCCGTTGAAAATTGAATGATCTGTTTTTTAGAAGACACAGAAGCAATCGACATTTTAAAAAGTTTGGCGAGCAAAAGTCTACTTCGATACGAATCGTCCGTTTCTCCCGGAAGTTTTTCGATCTTGTATCTGGCTCCCCACAAAATCAAACCAAAACCGTCGCTTGTTTCGAGCCACATCTGTCTATAAAGCCAACTAAGCCTTCCTGCTCTTTCATTCAAAATCGAGAGAATAGATCTTAAAATCTTATACCAAAAACTATCTACTCCCAATTTACGTATTAAACTTCTCTGATTTTTCCAAACGGTCGAATCGAAATCAAAAGTAAATTTATCAAACATAGACCACACCAATTACTTGAAATCCTGAACCTGCATTTGCCAAAGAACCCGCAGGAACATCAACATTTCCTAATGGATTGAATTCTACATCGATACAATTGGGAAGAGCTTGATATAAAGCTTTTAACTGTGCGTCTACAAAGTCCTGTCCTTCTTCTAGCGAAAGAAAGTATTCGTCCTTTATTTGATCCAAAACGATTTGACTTGGAATCGTATCCGAAGAAGAAAATTTTACAGTAACAGTCTTATTGATTATAATTTCAGAAATATTTTCTACGAGCACATGAGCAACTCCACCTGGATCATTTTCTTCCGAATTGAAATGGTCTACAATCTGTGTAAGTTGAGAATCTGTCAAAGGAGCCACCGTTCCTTGAACTAGAATTTTTACTTCCCCATCTGTTTTTAAATTCTTAGCACTTTTAAAAACGGCTCTTTTTACAAAAGAAAACGTTTCGGTTTCTCCCACATACCAAATCGGAGTCCATTTAGAAGAAACACCTTCTGCATTTCTTAAACGGGCTCTAACCGAAGTTCTTGTCTCTCTATACTGACCTTGTTGAATCGGATTGACTTCTATGTTAGAAATGTAATCGATTCCACTCGGAGGATTTTCTATTAGATTGATAGAACTCGGAACAACATTTCCTATCGGACCGTCAACTGTACATTGAACAAGTGCTTCTACAGTATATTTTCCGTGAACGTCCGCTGCCGTACCTGCGGGAAGTATTAAGGATTCTTGAAGAAAGAATTTTATTCTTTGGTCTTCATTCCCGGAAGTAGTAACAATTAAAGCTTGTGGAATCTCACGATCTATCATAGATGGAAGAGAAGAACCAATTCTAACCTTAATGATAGCGGGAAGAGCGGGTTTCCATTGCATTCCTCTGCGAATTAAATGTTCGTGCAAAGCATCGTCTTCCGCTGTATGAGGATGAATCGCTTTCTGGATAGAAATAAGATTATCATCGATAAATAAAAATACAGCATTTGAAACGGCTCGCAAAATTGAAAAAGTTTTTGAAGTAGGACTAAACGTATGATTTTTGAATACTCCAGAAGCTTTTACACTTTGAAGATGTTCATTAAGAACTTGTTCTTTAGTTATATTTAAATTCATTGATTACCTCCATCATAAATTCATAATTTTAATTTTATAAAATTATTATATAATTTTCATTTTGAAACGTTAACCTATAAATTCCATTAAAACATTTTTTAAATCTTCGGCCTAAAGAGTAGTAATTCCTACATTTTTTAACTAGTTCTAAAGTCCATGTAACATAGAAATAGACATAATTTGTGGAAACTCTTACATTTTTTTAAAAACTTGCCGGGCAGTTTTTCAGTTTTTGGAATATGCAATGAACAATAAGATGTCATAAATTCCACCCCTAAAATCGTTAATACACCGTCATACAACTATCAACAAAAGGAGCTTTAGTAAAAATTCTCTATATATAGAATATTATAATATTTATATTTATTTCATTAAAATTCCATTTACAGATTCTCCCGTTTTTAATCGGAAATCAACTACAAGCCGTCTTTCCTCGTCAAGGACCACATTTATCGATTGAGAATCTATAACTGGATGAAATTTAAGAATCCTCTCCGCATCTTGGATCCGTTCCGATAACTCATCGTATTCCGTAGAATTCTGAGCAATCCTTTGTCTGCTGTAAATTTCCGGATAGTCCACATCATCGGCTACTGTCATTTCAAACATCTCTCGAATTTCAGACAAAACTATTCGAACTGAGTTACTGTCGCTTAACAAATCATCATCAGAAAGATCTAATGTCAAATCTCCGAATTGTATAGAATCATTTGCAAAATCGATCATCAGGTGCCTGCCTTAGGTTTGTTCGAAACGGAAGGACCAACCGGAGTATCTACGTAATCAGTTAAATGTGTAGATAGACCTACGGAATTAGAAGACTGAGCAAAAGCGGTAACTTCCTTTTCTGCCTCCATCTTTCCGGTAGTTTTAAAATCTCCGTCCTGTTCTATATTTCCCTGAATCTTAAGCGGCTTACCGTCCAGATCCAAAAGAAAACCTTCTTCGTTGATAGTTAATTTAATTATATTATTATAATTTATAAAAGCTTTATTTTCATTGATTTCAATTTCTATTTTATCTGCAACTTTCGTTTTAATTGAATCAATTTTTTCAAAACTGAATGCGGTATATCTTTTTTCGATATTATCTCTTGCTATCAAAAGACATTTAGAACCCTGCATTGGAACTACCGGTTCGGTCCAAGTAACGTTATAAATGAAATCTTCTGCAACCTTTACTGTTAGAAGTTTCTTTTCGGAATCGACAGAATCTACAATTCCTAATTTAGGAAAGAAAATAGGAAAACCTATTTTCCATGCCTGGACGATTGCTTGTATAATGGTTTTATCAGCCATTGAATCCTACTTTATTTTTTTATTTGATTTTGAAGATCCCGTCTTAGGAGGTTCATAATAAAAACCTGGAAAAATCTCTTGCCTATAACCTTCTTTATTGAATTTTTTAATCACTTTATCTACAAACGTCTTAGCGCTTCTAGAAGAATCATCCGGATCTTGAACGTCAATAATCTGAGAATGAGTGATAGAAGGAAAACCAAAAGAAACAAACTTTCCCTTAAAACCAGAACCACATTTCTCATCAAAAATTTCTTTTGCTCTTTTTTCAGCTCCTTGAGAATCCAATCCGTCGATTTCGTAATAACAAGTTTCACCTGTTCCATAAGCTCCTCTATATGTTTGTCCGGTTCTGGGATTTTCTCCTCTTACAATAATTTGGAACGGTTTACTTTCTAGAGGAGTAAGTTCGTCTTGAATAATATTTTTTCCAAAACGAAAGATAGGAAATATTTCCTGAGATCTATTTGAATTTTGAGTTTTATTTTTTTTAGAAGAAAAACTTAAATCAGTATGTTTATACGCTTTTTGAATCACCAATTTCCAATCGTGGAAAAAAACGTCCACACCGTGAGTTTTCTTCAACTCAGATAATGCATAACGTGCCGATTTTCTGGCACATCTAATGTCTACCGTTTGTTTAATGTCTGAATCGCGAACAATAATCGAAATATCCGATTTAATCTGAGGATGAATACAGTCATTTAAAAAAACCATTAACGGTTTTTGATGATAATCTTTTGTCATCATCTTACGTTGACAAAAGAAAAACGGGTCCACACATTTTAACTCAAGTGGAACCTTGGGACTGATCTCCAATATATAACCGTTAAACTCGCTTAAAAGTCCATATTGAGAATATCCCGCTTTCCAAGTAACTTTTGAAAATTTCACGATCGAATCTTTTTTTAAATTCTTATATTTAGGAAGTTTAACCGTAAGTATGTCAGTAGGAATCTCTCTTGAAGATTCTAATATAACTTCCGTTATTGCTGGAAATTTTATATTCGATATTTCTAATTCTTGATTTAAGACATACATTACAAGGTCATCCTTCTTTTCGCGTTTTGAAGTTCACCTTTAGAAACGAGAGCCTCTATAAAAAGAGTTGATCCTACATTTTCATAAGGTTGTATATTAGAATTATTCTCACGAATTTTACCCGAAAAATGTTCCGTTTCGTAATAAAGAAAACTGATGGATTCGTATGTCTCTCCATCTGCAATCGTATGCAGGCAATCTTTCGTTAAAGGCTCCGGAATTTCTATTAAAACTCCAACTCTAAGATTTTTCCAATCTTCTATCTGAGGATTCTTATCTAAGATCAATCTCCAAATTTCCCATTTTCCATAATAACGAGCGGAAAGTCTTTGTAAAGTATCGTTGTTTTTAAGAACGTAAAATTGACTCATAAAGAAGACTCCACTACACTGTTTTTAGCTTCTATAGAAGCAAGATCCAAATCATATTCCTCATCGGACAAAAAAGTGATAATAACTTCTTGTTTATATTGAATAGGAGCGTTTAAAAATTCAAACTTTTGGCAAACTACATTCGTAATTCCTAATACTCTTAACATGGCATGAGATAACCAAAGTGTTTCTTCTTGCTCCCAAAGATCCCGTAGTTCTCTCATTTTTTGTCTCATAGTTTTAACCAAAGGGTTTGTAGGAGCCGCAAAACTACCGGCTCCATAAGTCGAAGCAAGAATGGTAAATTCTACCGTAATCGTCCAATCTTTGTATCCGGTAAGTTCTTTGATAGTTCCGTTCTTTCCCCCAGGAATAGAAGTCATAACGATTTCCTTTTCTCGATGCGCTTTGATCTTAGTACCAGAAGGAAACTCGTATCTATTACCGGACCAACTCACTTTCAATCGATCTATATCTCCCGTTATTACTTCCAAAGGAAGATACCCTGCGGGAAGCGCGGGTGGTGTAATTCCTCCGATCATATTAATTCCATCTCCTCAAATCGGTCCAATTCTTGAAAAATTGCATCCGCAATCATCTCGCCGATTTTTTTCTTATCCATAGTTTTATTTCCGATTACAAGTTGACCAATGACAGATCCTATATTTGTGTTTGAAGTAACATTCGATTTTTCTGATATAACTTCAGAATTTTCTTTACTTTCCAATGTCCGTTTAATAATTCCTTTGGAATCGTTCGTCAAAACCTGATGAAATCTTTGAAGAATTGGATTGGTTTTAGGAATTTCTAATTCCAGTCCCGAAGAAAATACTGCGATTGTAGCCTTGCCCGATTTGGTCAAAGTAGAAAATGGTCCTTTCTTAGCGTCCGAAATTAGAAACAACCTTCTTGTTTTTTCTAATAAATACATTAATTTATTATAAACTACTAACTTATTAGAAGGGATTTCTTCCGAAAATATAGTTGTGCTTTTAGCTCCACTTTCTTGTATAAAATTCAATCCAGATTTGAATCCGTTGAACATTTCCCCTACTAACGTATTATTTTTTTGTTTCATTCCTAAGATAAAAGTATCAATAAATGCAAAACCTGAATCGGTAATTCTGGAAAGAAGTCTTTCTAAAGCATTAGAATGAGGTAGATACCAATCGATAGACTGCATTATATCATGAATCGTAGATTTTAAATCCGCAATAGAAGATTGAATTCCTTCCGAAAAAGCAGTAAAAAGACTTTTACCGGAATCTTTCATACGATTACGAATGTCTCCAACCACATTACCAAGCGCTTGCCAAATCAAACTGTATAAACCGAAGATCGGATCGACCATAGCAAAAACTAAAATCTCTTGAATCCGGTTCGAAAATATGCTGAAAATTGAATTTACTATCTTACCAAAACCAGAAAGATTACCCCAAGTATTTACGATCCAATTCCAAGTTTTAATTGCAGTTATTTTTATATCATCCCAATAAGTAATGATCAAAGCCAGGTCTGCAACAATACCTGCTACCGCCAATACGATCGGATTAAACATTACCGCAACTTTCAAAGCGGTGAACAAACCAAGAGTAACCGACTTTAAAACCATCAAAGCGCCCGCTCCTATTACACCTAACATAAAAAAGGTTCCAGCAAGTTTGGGATTTTCACCAAGAAAGACGTTTATTTTACCGATACCGTTGGCTAATAATTCAAATATATTTTTAAGAACAGACTCTATGATACCGAATTTTACAAGAGCGAAATCTTCTATGCCCTTTCCTAAAATTTTTTTAAAATTATTCCAAGATTCAGAAACTCGATTAAGCTGAAATGGAAAAAAATCCATTTTTTCCGATGATAATTTAAAATCCATTATATTAATAAAATATAATTTACCAATGTCAACGTTAAAATTCTTGATTTGCTTACCAGTAAAAATTAATTGTTCTGTTAAATCCGAAAATTTTTCACCCGTTGCCAAAACGGTATTTGCAACAATTCCGACTAACACATTTAAATTGGAAGAATTCAAATTTTTGAATGAAGATTTTATTTTATTCACACCGGAAAGAATTGTTTCCACCGAAATACCGGTTTTTTCGGAAAGTTGAAAAGCAGATAAACCGAGTGATTGTAAATTTTTTTCCAATTTCAAGGATTCTGTTCTATCGTCGTATAAATCCTTGTAAGTTTTAGCGATTGATGCCCTTTGATCTAAAATGGCAAAACCTCTTTCCATACTCATAAAAGAAGAATCCACTTCTTGAACGGATTTTTTAAATTGTTCTGAATATTTCTTATCTTCACCGATCAACTGCTTCATACTATCCCACTTGCCATTGATCTCGTTGATTTTACTGGAGGCGAGATCCGCTATTGTAAAAACAATTTTCAATTCGTTTGTATTTGTATCAGCCATACCTCGCCTCCCGTAATGTTTAATCCCCGTTAAACGCTTTAACGATCGCTCGCGTTAATGTGTTGATCTCTATTTGTTGCACAAATTCTAATTCTGCAGCCAACTGAGTTTCATAATTTTCGCGTTCGTCTCCGTCTTCGGGGTATTCTATCTTTCTTCCAGGGAAATAATACATCATAAGTACGTCTAACGCACTATTTCCGGTCTTCAGAAGCCTAAGCTTCTCCCCTATAACTTTTTTGCCGTCACCTCTTGGGTTGTTGCAGTCAACTCGATCAATTTATTGCTGATCGGGATAAAGATACCGGGAGAATCCTGAGCCCACCCGTTTACGACCTCAAAACTAGGATATAGGCAACACTGACCAGTGAGACGTTGTGCGACATCGGTTTGTTTTTCTTTTCTAGCTTTCTCTAAGGTTTCATCTACTTGAGTTTTATTTGGTACTCTGCAAATAATTTTCCTACCTTCGCCCGCATCTAAAACGTGAAGACCTCCTTTATCAGCAAAATGAGATTTAATCACGTCGATCGCGTCCTTGTTACGTGAAATAAAATCGTCATCTATGTTCTGATAAGGTTGGGGAAGTTTTTCAAAAGCTTCCTTAAGAGCAGGAATTGAACTAATTAATGGATTCATTATATACCCTTATTTCCTTAATTTCTAAATAATTACCAAAGTAGTCGTCACGCAAATGAAATGACAGGAATCGAAAGCAAAGCGATTTCCAAAGGAACCGCTACCGCTCCCGAATTTCCACTTTTGAAATCCGCGACATACTTCGTAATTTTTACGGCGGGTGCAAGGTATTTAAAGTCAGGCCTTCCTTCTGCTTTCAAAACCGCAGTCAACGGAGCTGGTGGAAGTTTTTCAATCAGACCTCCATAAGGAGCAGCAAGAAGAGTCAAACGATCTAGTTCTTCAAAATAAATTTCTGCGCTGATGCTACGTTTATAACTCTTAGTCGTGTATCCTACGATCTCTCCTGATTTTCCGTATGTTAATTCAATTTCGACCCCATGATCAAATTTGAATCCGGAAAAGTTCACCATATCATATCCGAAAAGTTTCAGTTCAAGATTGGTGAAGCTATAGTTTTCCTTTACTACTTCTAATGCCATTGTTGACTCCTATTTGGGTGTGGCGAAAGAGGTTTCCCATTCGATCGCTTTGGTTCTATTACTAACATACATCTTGCACTTCGCTTTTAAGATCCGATCGGTGTTGAACGTTTTATTTGGATCTAAAACAATTTCATGACCGGAAATTTCTTTTCTACCAGGAGCTTCCATTTCGGCTGAAATTTTGGAATCGATGTATGCTTTCAAATAATCTAAACCACCAGACCCAGAATCTACTTCTGTATCCATGTTCAAGAATTGGAGAGACTCACGATAAAGAATACGATGCATCTTATCGGCACGTCTTCTTTCAGGAAGTTCCTTGAAATCTGAATCGCTTCCTGCTTTGATTTTATCTCTTGCAATAAAAATCCCGTCGTAGTCGTCGTATTGTTTTAGAACCATCAGACCCATATCATGAAGAAGATCTATATAGTTTCTGTATCCTTCATCCCAATAACGGATTTCTGAAAACGTAAGAGAACGCATATCCCTAACATAACCGATAGAAACGTTAACCGGAACTGCTGCAATTTTCGCGGTAGCCATAGTTGCAAAGTTTCTCCAAGTCCCGATAGAATCACCTGCGGATTTAACAGCAGAATAACCACCAGAAGCGTTAACACCACCCTTGATATACCGCGCTTCACCAACTGCAATCATCACTCTGCCTTTAGGAGAAGCGAAAGGTTCAAATTCATCTTGGATATATTGAAAGTATTGTGGAATCGTTTCTGATTTGTTCTTACTTCTTGCTTCCAAAATTATTAAAGAAGGAAGGTGATGTTCAATTTCCATTTCTTCTAAAATAACATTACACGACATCGCAAAGGCTCTAGAAGCAGGACCCAAAACATGAATCCAATATGAGCCGTATTCTCTTTTTAAAACTTCAATTGCTGCAAGCCTTGAAGCGTTAGACGCCGTTGGACCGGTAATTATAAAAGTGAATGTATCACCTAACTGAAAAGTGTTTGTAGGAGTGGAAGCATTCGTAAAAGTAGCGCTAACCCCCACATCCAAAGAAATTGCAGAACCACTTGAAGGAATAATCAAAGGAGTGGAAAAGTTCACACCTCCGTCCACGGACTTACGATATTCTGCATTACTACAAGCTCCCGCTTTTGTGATTTTAAGTACTACAACCCTACTGCCTGTTGGAGTTCCGGAAGTTGTAGGAAGAGCCGCTTCTCCTCCACCGACTTTGGTAGGAGTGCTTACACGACCAACTAAGTCGTTGAATGGACGAACACAAAGAACCGGTACCGGTTTTTGACCTTTCGATTCGTCAAATTCCTCGAAAAATTGTTCCAAGGCATCCACAAGTTCTCCTCTTCCGAAAACGTCTTTGGCTTGAGGTGTGTTATTGATGACGTAAACTCTGTTGGCATCGCCGGTCTCAGCGGTACCCACTTTAGAACCTACACGATCTGGTTTTACGTCATTGAAATTGATCCCACCATCCTGATGGTAGGTAGTCACATTACCTGTTGACATTGATACGCTCCTAATAAAAAGAGCAACTGAGTAGAATGGCGGGCGAGCCGCTCTTTATATAATTACTTTCAAGATTCTGATTCGGCTCGCTTACATTTCCTTTGGCAAAATTTCTTCTTCCATGTGAACGGTTTTTTGTTCCCAGGTAGAATTTTCTATTTTGTCCAAATTTATACCCGAAAACTCTTGATAGGCGTTTTTAAGAATTTCTTCTTTTACGTCTTCTTCGGGTGTTCTACGCAAATGATCCAAAAAACCGGCGGCTAAAGCCGACGTAATTTCGTATTTTTTAATAAACTCAACTGCTCTCATTGTTCCTCCGATGTTCTTATTTCCGTTGGCTCTTCGATCTGAAAGGTTCCCTGAGCCAGAGTAGGAACCGATTCCGTTTCAAAAAGTCCGTCGTTAAAAAAGATTTCCATAGTTAATTTATAAAATCCTAAATTTTCAGAAGGATTAGAGATAATAGAAAAGACACCCGGCCTTACTTCGACGGTGACTCCGTAAGGAGTAATAAATTTCCGTTGATTAGAAAGAAAAATTAGAATCTGATCAAAAATTCCCAAAAACCCAGAACCGAAATGACCCGAAGAAGGAATATCTTTTAAAGGATTTTGCATCCAAAAATCAATAGAATATTTAAATTCTTGAATATAATGTCTTTTTAAAAAACGAATATTTTTAATACCGTTTACAAATTCGGAATCCAATCGTTGAAACCGTCTTCCGTCCACGACCGAAATAAGTGGAGATTGAAAGATTATACAGAAAGGGAATAAATTCGGATAATCGTTTACGTTCGGAACAGATTGAAAAATCCTATTTTCAGAAAACAAAGAAATCGGATCCGCAAAAGGTGGCTCTGGTAAAGTTTTGATCGATAAAATTAAGGATTTTAAATAATCTAAATGACTAGTTCTCATAAAGTAGTGTTACCCAAACACCAGATAGAATACGATTTTTTAGATAATAAACAAGAACGGAACCGCCTCTAATGTTTCTAAACTGCTCAACTTAAAATTAGGAACGCGATTTTTAATCTGCAATTGAAAAGTTGTTACTAATTCAATAAAACTTTCTGATGGATAGAGTTTTAGGTTATTCGATAATATTAAAGTTATTGAAAAATAAATTTTCTATCTGCTTGCATTTTATGGAAACAGTCGATTGAAATAACTTTGCTAATCGCTACTATGGAATTTTTCAAGAAGTCTATTATAAATATCTTTTATATGAAAATAAATCAATAGGTATATTCAATTAATAAAAACTTTTACATTTTCACGAAATTAACCGTTAATTTTTATATGCCCAAGTAATAGATTTTAAAAATTCCATCGTAAAATCAAAATTTGTAATAGTTCCCACAGATTTTGTCTCTTTCAGAGGAAATTGATAATTATTAAAATTCTATTCGAAGTAAAAGTTCCTACATTTAAAGTTTTGAGAAGCATATTTAAAAATTTGTTCTAAAACCTAAAAATTAGGAAAATTTAGCGATAACAAACTACTAAAAAATTCGCAAACATCCAGATGCGACAGTGTCTGTGGGAACTACTACACTTTATAGAACATTCAAAATTGATTGATTCCAAGATTTTTGAACAAATTCTAAATGTAAAAGTTCCTACATTTGTTGATTTTTATCCAATAGATTACTTGAATTTTGAGACAAATTTTTATCTCAAAAAATAAATATCCTATAATATTTTTCAAGTAAAAAGAAAGGTTTCAAGAAACCTTTATAAAATCCAAAAGGAATCATCATCTAATCAAATTATTGTATAAAATCGTCGTTTAGTGGCTCTCACAAAATGAAAAATCTATTTTATATAAGTTCCGCTAAATCCACAAATATAATTCAAAAAAGTGAATATTCTAAATTTGCATATATACATCGTCTTGCTGCTGATTATATAAAAATGATTACCGTAAATTTTCATAGCAAAACACTGTTACTACTCGGACGTATGAAGATAGTACCAAGTTATTAACGACCGAATTTGCAAAAAAATAGCAGTACTTAAAAAATGCTGCAAATTCGCGATTTACGGCATTTTAGAGCAAGACCAAAACATTCAAATTTTTGAAACAATCAACCCAAGTATTCTATTTATGTGTCCGAGTAGTAAGTGATAAATTTTGAGTATTCTAAGTAAGCCAAAAACGCAATCTAGTCAAAAATTTTCTAAATAAAGAACAGTAGGAACACCCAAATCGAACAAAACATCCAATTCATATTGAATCATATAACCATAAGGATCTAAATAAGACGGTCCAACTCCATAGGGATCTGAAACCTTTAAAAACTTTTTACCATCGTCATTGATCACAATGCCGATACCCCGGATAATATGTCCTTTTTTAGTAAGATATGTTCCTAAGCCGCAAGGAAAATTTCCGCTTTCAAAATAACTACAAAGCTCTTCTTTATTCCCCTTTTTTTTAACAATTTTAAAAGGAATTTTATTTGAGTTCATTAGAATATTAAAATGTTCAGAATGATCATAAGAATTATATACGTTTTTTTTATTTTTAATCGCCCAGTCTTCAAAAAGAGCATAATAATTATAGGTAGTAAGATGAATAAAGTCCGGTATTTTATAAATTAGACCTATATAAATTATAAAATCTTGAAATATGTTACCCATACACTGTTGATAATCTTTCAAAAAAAGACGCGGAGTAATTTGGTCCTTTCTCTGAGGATTCCAAGGAGCAATTGGATGAGATATGTAAGAAATCATTTTAATCAATAAACTGGTTATTTAAGATCGTCATTTTTTCGGATTTAAAAGATTTATAGTTGTCTACTTTCCACATTTTGAAGAGTTACATCTGATCTTTCTGGTTCCTGAAATTGATCTAAAAATTCACCCAGAATTCTTTTTTTAGAATTTAAATTTTCATTAATTCTTTTACCCAGATAAAGACTTCCGACCGTACCATAGAACACAATCAACCATTGAATAATATCCATCTGAAGAGGTCTTAACGAGTCTGGAGAAAAAACGGATAAGATAGACAAAACAATTAGATAAAAAACCACTAAAAAGAAAACAATCCAAGTGCGAAGAGTTGTATCGGAAGATTTTCCTGTTCGATCATCTTTTGATAAAAATTTCATTCTATTCTCCTTCCTTTAGCAGAAGTGAGTTTGATGAGGTCCTTGACGTCTGCTTTTATTTCCGCAAGATCATCAGAAATAGAAGCCATCTCGGTTTCTATTTTAACGATCCGAATCTCATGTTCTTTATACATCGTATTGTATTGAATTGCTCCGGAAATTACAAAGCCCAAGATAACTAAAAAGTCTTTGATACCGAGTTTCATTTGACTAATTCTTGAAGATTCCATTCTTCCTCACAAAAACGGCCCGCACGAAGCGGGCCAAATGGCTACTCAATCGCTTCCGATTGTAAACAAAGAATAGCACAATTTTTTTTTTAGGCAAAGAACAGAAAAGAATCGTATCGGATCAATCTGCCACTAATTTTTGAATGAGTCGACATGACACGTTATTCACTTTTCAAAAAAGAAAATCAATAGATCTGTTTTTTTGTCCTACGAGCAAGAACAACCTTATCTAAATCTCCAACCATAAATCTTCGAACTCGAGGGCTCCACTGTATAAAAGGAATCTCGTGATCAATTACATACTGGTTAAAAGTTCTTACTGAAAGATTTAAATATTGAGCGGCTTCTTTTGTTTTTAAAATTTGGGTTTTATCTTTTATGGACAAAAATTCAGTGGTTTCTAAAATCGGTTTTTCTTTTTCTGAGTCAAGAGATTGTGAGCTTTTGAGTAATGATCCTTTTTTTGTGTTACCGTTAATTATAGACATAGCATCTTGTTGGATCAAATATAAGTTTTCTGTCAAGTATTTTCTAATTTCTTAAAATTGATATGGACCAAATAAAATATCTTTTGAATATTCTATTTATTGAATTAGTAACTAAATATTTTGAATATTCAAATTAATTTTATTATATATATTATCAATATCCATATATAAAAACAAAATATTTTTCGCTCAAACTCTTTTTTGCTATAAAACTTGTGGTACTTATTACATAACTCTGGTAGCAAAATTTAGCATTGATAATTTATTATTCTTAAATGAAATATTCTAATTTCCATATATATTTAAAATCCCAATCTGTGCTTTAAATTTATTGAATATAAAAATTAATATCTACTCTTCTACATTCTAAGAATCCAATTATTAACTCGCAAAAATTTTAAGTTTCAGCAAGTTACAAATAAATAGGTTGATCCATTAAAGATTTAAATTGTATCACGAAAAAGAACGTGCAAATTCAATCAATGAGACATATCGAAATTATTGTCATTTAAGATCATTGTGGTTTTGAATCTAAAATTAATTTAAAAATCACAATGATATATAAGACAAAAAAGAGTCACATTTACGGATTTAGGTTGGATTTTGTCAGGGGTAAAAATATACTAAACATATATATAGTTATTTTGTTGGAGTACTAAATTGGAAACCAAGGAAGATTTACGAGAATTTCTTTACTGGAAAGTAGAAGGAACCTTGAAAAAATTCGAATACGACTTTCAAGTTTCACCGCAACCGATTCAGACTCTTAGGCACACATACGCGCAAGAAATCGTAAATCTTGTGTTTGAGTCATTAGAAAAAAGATGATCATTTTTTCTTTTTAAATTTTTCTATGACTACGCGCAAAGCTTCTAATTCAGAATCAGGAACTTCCATAAGACTTTCCAACAGAACTTCTATCTGCGGACGCATTCTGATCTTTCTAAGAAATGATCGATAACGATCTGTTTCAAGATCCGTCCTTACTTCCAACCCAGCAACCAACATCTGACCTTCTCCCGCAATCAGCCAAAGTGGACTTACATTATGAACGACTCGAAGTTTAAGTAAGGATTCTTGAGAAAAACTTTTTGCTCTTTGATTGATAAGATCGCTGATAAATGCGGGTTTTAGATCAATTGAACGAGCAAATTCAGCCTGTGAAAGCCCAAGAGTTTCGATGAGTTTTTTGAGACGGTCCGGAAATTTTTTATCCGATTTATACATTTTTATCGTATTAATTCTTGACATTTATACATTTTTAACGTATTACTATATTCAGCGAGAATGAACTCGCCAGAATTAAAAATCGATTTTGAAGCGAGATTGAAACATTCAACACAACCCAATCTTTGCAAATGAAAACAAAATCGCAATCACAAAAAGGAGGTTCAATGATCATCATCAATGGAGACGAATGCAAGAATTTCATTTGTATTACATTAAAAATGAAAACCCTGGCAAAGTTTGCAAGAGAAGCGGAAGTAAACTATGATTATCTTTCGAAAAGTTTAAACGGACAACACTCATATACAGAAATCAGAGAAGCATTCAAAAAATGGAATGTTCCGTATCGTATGGGTCGTTCTACACGGCTTCACAACAAACGAAAGAACAGGAGAGCCGCCTAATGAAACAAGAAAGTTCAACTGTCATCTCAGAAAAAAATCCAATCTTAAACAGGGACAATTTGGATCCAATTGTTCTTTCTGATATAGAGGAAAAAATAATCATTCAAATTGCTGAGTATGTAAGGGAACAATTTACGACTTTCGATTGGAGATGGGATGATCACAGCGAAATGCACGATAAAACAGTTACTTCTCTTTTTCTAGTAAAAAACGACATCTTGCAAATCTGTGGAAGGAATCAAAGTAAAACTCAGGAATTCATTAGAATTCTTGAATATATTTTGGAAGAAGAATTCGACGAGTAAACAAATTAAAAACATCAAGGAGAATTTTATTATGACAGCTAATCTATGTATTCAGTGTAATCAAAATGAATCTATGCGTCAAACGGATCTTTGTGAAGAATGCCTGATTCAAAACTTTAAACCTTTAATTTCCCTTTCGGATAAAATCCGTTCATTTCACGCAAATAACGAAAAATCCGCGTTACACGAAGAACCAAAAGGAGCGGCATAAAATCAAATGATAAATTTAGAAAAAACCAAAAGATATATCGTAAACGGCGAAGTCATTCATAAAGGAGAATTCTGGAGAAGAGGAAGAAAACTTTCTCAGAGATTAGAACAGATTGTCATAGAATCGAAACTCAATCTTAGAGATATAGCTTTCAAATACTCGATAAAAACCGAAGAGAATGTTCAATGTGGTCCACTATATCGAGAACATCTTGCAGATGTAATAAAGGGAATAAGGAGTACAAAACGTTATGTGAAAGCAATTGAAGAATCTTGGGGACTTCCGATAGAAACGATACGTTCCATTTATCGAGAAGACAAAGAAGCAGAAAAAAGGATGGAGAAATTGGATTCCGACTCAATTCGGAAATTTTCAGATTGGTATAGAAATATTCTAAATTCTAAAAAAGAAACTGCTAATATTCTACAAATTGATAATAGAGAAAATCAAAACATAAGCGAAATTGCTATCTAAAAACCAGATTTGTAAATTCAAATAGGAAAATTTAAAATGACAACACAAAAGCCGGTAAAATCGAAAATTCAGAAAAACAAAAGGAAACCTTTGATAAAAAAAATTCCTTCGGTTGCAGTTTTATCTTCTTCAACTAACGCAATCGCTGTGGATATGACACCACAAAAAACCAAACCGTCCAATTAGGAGGAACAATGTCAAAATCAAAAAATTCGCCTAACAAAATGATTCCTATCGAATTACCAAATAATCGATATAAAGAACGCCCCGAAGGTAGCTAGGGCAATTCAGCAAATCGGAGAAATCAAAAGGGAAAAAGATAGAATCAAAAATAAAACAGACGACCGGATCGCCAAACTACTATTAGATCTTCAAAACGAAATAACTCCCTTAGATTTAAAAATCCAACATTTAGTTTCTGGAGTCAAATTTTACGTAGATCAAAATTTAGAGGAATTATTTCCAAATCCGGAATATAAAACCTGTAAACTAACGACCGGAACTTTAAAACTCCGTAAAGTTCCACCTTCGGTAAAAACCAGAGGAACGGTAAAATTTTATGAAAAAATTCTGACAGATAATAATCTTTTAGAAAAATTCAACAATCTAGTCTCTAGGTTAAATGGAGTCTATCTAAGAATAAAATTAGAATTGAATAAAGAACAGATACTAGCCGAACCAACAAAAGCAATACAAAAGTTCGGAATTCAATTAAACGAAGAGAAAGAACGTTTGTACATCTCTCCAAACGAAACCGAATTGGAAATCGAAGCTGCAGAGAACGTCGCTTAACCATAGTTATATTTTAAATGTCTTTGGTTCCTTGAAAGTAAGCAAAAGAAGGGAATATTATGTTATCAACATTAAAAGCGCAACTAAAGATCCAATTTGAAGATTTAGAATTTAATGATTTTTCGGAAGCGGTTCAAGAAGAATTCGGAATTGTAAATGTCACAACAATGACGTTATACGCAAAGAAAAGATTGGGAGTCAAACAATCTACAATTGAAAAAGTTAAAGAGTTATAACGAAATTATTTAGCTTATTAAAAATTCTTAAAGAAGGAAAAAATGGATCATATCGTTTATAAAAATTTAAAGAACTATAAATATCAACTTGTAAAACCTTACAACTTCCAAACCGAAATTAAAACAAATCTTTTACTTAGGATCGAAAAATCCGAAGTAAAAGTGTTTGTGGATTTAGATCGCGAAGGTTTGTTAAAAATTGAAGCGGGATACGCCTGGGATGGACCAAGTGGTCCAACAATCGACACAAAAACTTTTATACGAGCTTCTCTTGTACACGACGCACTCTATCAATTGATGCGGGAAGAAAAATTAGATCGGATAAAATACCGAGAAAATGCAGACCAGCTTCTAAAAAAAATTTGTCTAGAAGACGGAATGAGTTCTTTTAGGGCCTCTTACGTTTATCAATTCGTTCGTTGGTTTGGAGACTCTGCGTCAAGATCAAAAGACGAATCCAAAGAATTGGAAATTGCGCCTTGAAAACTTTCGATATAATCGTTTTAATTTTGGGTTATACTTTGTTTTGGACTTTTTTGATTTGGATTTTAATGGGAATTGTAGCGGCACTTTTTTGGTATTCTTTGTTTTTACCAAAAAGAAGAAATTTTTTTCAAAAAGGAAATCGTAAAAGTAATTTATAAAATTAGAATATAAAACGCATAAATTCATCATAGATAGGATTTATGCGTTTTTGCAAAAATTCATTGTTACTTTTTTATGATATTCGTAATCAATGCAATTTGTAATAGTTACCACAGAAAATTTTAGAAAACTTTTTAATAAAATGTAGGAACTATTATTTTTTAAAGGTATAAGGCTTTTTTAAAGTTTAAACGAAACAACCAATAATTGGACAGCGAAGGTTACCCTTCGCCTAACACCTAATATCAATCCACTGAAGGGTGAATCATCTTTTCGGGAAGAACCCATTGATCAAATTGTTCACTTGTCAAAAGTCCCAATTCAATTCCGGATTCTTTCAAAGTAGTCCCCTTTTTATGCGCGTTCTTAGCAATTTTAGCAGCGTTATCATAACCTATATGAGGATTCAAAGCAGTCACGAGCATCAAAGAATTATTTAAGTGTTCGTTTAATTTTTCCTTATTTGGAACAATTCCACGTGCACAATGTTCTTCAAAAGAAACACAAGAGTCGGAAAGTAATCGAATCGAATTCAAAACATTGTGAATGATCAAAGGTTTAAAAACGTTTAACTCAAAATTTCCGGAAGCACCACCTATGTTTACTGCAACGTCATTTGCAATCACTTGAGTCGCAACCATCGTCATTTGTTCCGACTGAGTAGGATTCACTTTCCCCGGCATGATGGAAGAACCAGGCTCGTTTTCCGGAATGCTAATTTCGCCGATTCCACAACGCGGCCCAGAAGAAAGCCAACGTATATCGTTAGCAATTTTCATCAAAGAAGCTGCAATCGTTTTTAACACGCCACTCGTTTCTACAAGAGAATCATGAGCAGCAAGCGCTTCGAATTTGTTTTCCGCACTTACAAAAGGAAGTCCAGTTTCCTTAGCAATTTGAGCCGCCGCTTTTACTGCAAACTGAGGATGTGTATTCAGTCCGGTCCCAACTGCGGTTCCTCCTAATGCAAGCCTATAGATCGAAGGTAAAACCGTCTTCACTCTTGTAATATTATAATCCAGTTGTTGAACGTAACCGGAAAACTCCTGGCCCAAAGTTAAAGGAGTAGCATCTTGAAGATGAGTTCTTCCGATTTTTATAATATTCTGAAATTCATCTGTTTTTTTCTTAAGAGTTTCTTTCAGTTGAATCAAAGCTGGAATTAATTTTTGATTTAATTGTTCCGCCGCAGCAATGTGCATAGCCGTAGGAAACGTATCGTTTGAAGATTGAGCCTTGTTTACGTCATCGTTCGGATGAATTGGTTTTTTAGAACCCTTTACACCACCCGCAATTTCGATCGCACGATTTGAAATTACTTCGTTAGAATTCATATTGGTCTGAGTTCCGGAGCCGGTCTGCCAAACCGAAAGAGGAAAATGTTCGTCCAATTTTCCGGAAATCACTTCGTCAGCGGCTTGAATAATTAATTTCTTTTTATCTTCGCTTAAAAGACCAAGCTCCGCGTTAACGATCGCAGCAGATTTCTTTAAAATTCCCAAAGCGCGAATCATTTCTCTTGGAAATCGATCGTTTCCGATATGAAAGTGATGTAAGGAACGTTCGGTTTGTGCACCCCAATATTTGGAATCGTCTACTGCAATTTCTCCCATTGAATCCGTTTCGATTCTAGTTTTCATGAATCCTCCGAAAACTTAAATGTTAATTGAAATATAAAAAATTTTTCAAACAAAACATTAGAATTTAATAAAAATATAATATATTAAAAACTTATTCGTTTTGAAATTTTCTCAGAGTATCCGCAAGCGCGGAAAATTCTGGTTTTTTGGCGGAAACATTATCTAGATAATCCAGAGTGGTCTGGATCCAGGCAGAATCTGACTCCAGCTCTTTTCGTATAAAAACGTGTCTAACCTGGTTCATGGCCCTGATTTCCATATATCTCCGCTTCTGGTCATAGTATATAAGGTCGGCCACTTTGTCTTTTCCGAATTCCGGAGAAGAGATCGCAACTACAACTTCATCCAGCCAAATTAATCCGTTATTTTTACGATCTACATAATCGATCGCCTTTTGGACTCTAGACGGAATCATCAACTCTTTCTCTTTCGGACCGACAATGACTCCTAGAGACTTTTTCTTTTTTGGTTTAGAAGGTTCTTGAGAAGAATAATCCGATTCTATACTTCTAAGATCCTTTTTAACTGGACCCTTATTTAAAGTATCTCGTTCTTTAGGAGCAACTCTGATTCCAAATAAACTAAGAATGAATTCGATGATCCTTTCTAAAATCGACTTAGAAGCTCTTTCAGAACGGATTCTTTCTTTTTCGGTGTCTTCTTCCCATTCTGCAATCGCCTTACTTAAACGAATTTGTTCGTCCACTGCAACTTGACCGTCTTTTACGTCAGAAACCTCTTTTAAAAATTCATAAATTCCGCGTGGAAACCCGTTTTGTCGAATCAAGTTATGAATAGAAGTCCTTCGCTGGCGAGCTTCTATAAATGCCCGAAGAATCATACTCTTCGCCAAAATCGTCAATCCAATCGCTTCGCCTCCAGAGCCTTTCCTTTCTTTTTTTAGAAAGTCTTCTCTAGATCGAATCCTTTCTAAAACTTCACGAAACAATTCGGTTCTACTCATACCAACACTTTTGATACTCGCATCATCTACTTCAAAATTAGAAAGATCGAAATGGATCGGTTCTTTAGATTCTTTAAAACGAACTAAATTCTCTCCCGTGATTAAATTAATCAAAGATTCTTTTTTAAGATTTTCTAAAGTTCGTACGGTTTGAAGTAATACTTCGTAAGATCTGATAAAATCTCCACCGCCAGCCCAACTTTTTCCGGAAGTAAAAGCTGGATGTTTTTTTAATTCCTGTAAATATCTTTCAGCTTGAGAATGTCCCGTCAGTTCTATCCAAGAAGATTCTTCTCCGGGAAGAATTTGAAGAAGAATCTTACGCGCAATTACATTAAATAAATCAAATATAATTTCTAATTCCGTGCTTTTGTTTTGTTCATTTTTTTCTTTAGAAGTATGTCTAAAACTTAAAAGTTCTTCAAAAGAAGGCTGAAACAAATGAAAACGAGGATGTAATTGTAAAAGAGGAGATCTAGAACCTCTTTTTTCAAGAACTGGTAAAACTTCGGGTTCTACCTTTATAAGAGAAAGTTGATTTAAAATTTCTCCTGGTTTTTGATTCAAAATTTGAAAGATATTACTAAATAAATCACCTCGAACTTTTAATCGATCTAAAAGAGATTCTAAAGAAAGAGATTCCAAATTTTGCATGGACTTTTCCAAAAATTTAGAATCTGATAAGTTAATCTGAATTCCTTTATCATCTACGTTGATATAATTCTGATGGACCCAACCTTCTACTTCCGAATTTTTAGAAATATTCAGTATAAACTGATCTCTTGCATATAACATTTCAAGAATAGCCGCCACACTTTGAAGAACACAACCTCGTTTAACTTTTACAATTTGATCTGCTTTTAAAGAAGCGGGACGAATGATTACATTTGCTATTTGAAGTTCTCTAATTTCTTTTTGAAACAGAAGAAACTGATAAGATTGAATTCCTCTTCTTTCCTCTAAAAATTTAAGATCGTTTAGTTTTAGATGTTGTAGTTGTTCGATTTTAGTAAGTGCAAACGGAGATTGATTGAATAAGAAATAATTTTCCACTCCCTTTTCAATCAAATCTATATCTTTAAACGCACCAGGATTATATTGAAGCATCAGAACTTTCAGTTCTTGATCCCCGATCATATCCTGAGTGTCCTCCGAACTTAAAACGAAGGTTTCGGGAGTCGGGATTTGATTTTCAGATTTGGACATAACTCACCGCGCCCATATCATTAAGGGACTGTAGAAAATTAGAAAAGTCTATTACTCTTTGTTTGAAAGTAAGATTTTTCATTTTTGAAGAACTGAATTCCATTCCATAAGAAACCCTAAACACAATTGTTTTTTACATTCTTAAAAACGCGGAAGTTTTTATAGATCCGTTTCTTTCACAAATTTTGTGTCGATAGTTTGTGGAAGTTTTCGCATTCTAAGGTTTTGGGACTCTTTATAAATATCGGGACCTTTTTATGAATAACTGAGAATCTTTTCCAGAAAGGAAATTTATCGAACGTTTTAATCCAATGAATACAAAAAATCTAGGTAAACTCCATTTCTTAGGACGTATTTTTTATGATTTAAAAACTCTTTTTAAGAACAGCTCAATACTTGAAATTTGATTGTGATGATAACATAATTCGAATCATCAATCATTGGAAATAAATATTAGATTAGTTGAAAAATTTCATAGTTCAGATTAACAAAACTACTTCAATCAACCGTTTCTATAAAACAGAAACAGATAGAGAATTCATTTTTCAACAATTCTATTTGAATAGAATGGATTAGTTCCAGCTTTCAATTACACTTTCAATTACAAAAGTGTTAAGAGATTTGTAGAACAATCACACTTCCGTTAACATGAATTCGGCGTAAAAAAATGGGGGCGGATCCGGCTTGCCATCAACCGAACCGGGCTCTCAGCTCTGGTCAATAAATTGTATACAGAAACGTTATACGATTTATCGTCGTAAATTTCAATTTAGAACGCGATCCATAGAGAGCGTTCTGCTGAGTTTCCCCGCGTCGATTCCTTTCACGTTAAATAAAAAGTGTATTTGTTATTCACCCTGAAAGCAAATTGCACAACGTTAATTTCTAATAATCCCTTCAAGGAAACCTAAATATTTATCTCTTCCCAAATAAGGAATACGAGCAGAACCACTTGCAACCGCAGCCTCTGCAACCGCCGGAGCCACATGAAATAAAACTCGTTTATCAAAAGGTTTTGGAATGAGATATTCAGGGCCAAACGTAAACTTCTCCCCGCCATAAGCCTTGCTGACCACCTCAGGAACTTCTAAACGAGCCAACTCCGCCAAAGAACGAGCTGCTGCAAGTTTCATCTCCAAAGTGATATGGCGCGCCCTAACATCGAGAGCACCTCTAAAAATAAAAGGAAATCCTAATACGTTATTAACCTGATTCGGATTATCACTTCTTCCAGTTCCCATAATTAGGTCGGAACGAACCGCTTTTGCAGTATGATATGGAATTTCGGGATCGGGATTTGCAAGTGCAAAGATCACTGGATTTTTAGACATAGAGCGAACCATATCTTCGTCCACCATATTCTCAACGGAAACACCGATAAAAATATCAGAACCTTTCATCACGTCTCTAAGAGTAGTAGAATCCGTTTTTTGAATATACTTTTTTTTAGAATCGTTTAGATCGTTTCTATTATGATGAATCACACCCTTAGTATCTACTAAAAAGATTTGTTCTTTTTTAATTCCTATATGTTGAATAAGTTCTGCGATTGCAATTCCTGCAGCGCCCGCTCCACAAATCACTACTTTAACGTCGCCCGGATTTTTACCCGTAAGTTCAAATGAATTCAATAAACCTGCAACTGTGATAATCGCAGTTCCATGTTGATCGTCGTGAAAAACAGGAATGTTCATTTTTTCGATAAGTTGTTCTTCGATATAAAAACTTTCAGGAGCTTTAATATCTTCTAAATTGATACCGCCAAAAGTTGGTTCAAGAAGTTTCACCGCACGAATAAATTCATCTGGATCTTTTGTATTGATCTCTATATCAAATACGTCTATCCCCGCAAACTTTTTAAAAAGAACTGCTTTCCCTTCCATGACCGGTTTGCCAGCAAGAGCGCCTATATCACCTAATCCTAAAATTGCGGTTCCGTTTGTTATGATACCAACAAGATTTCCTTTATTCGTATATTCATAAACGAGTTCGGGAGAATCCTTAATTTCCAAACAAGGATAAGCAACACCGGGAGAATAAGCGAGGGAAAGGTCGTAAGAATCTTGAGTAGGTTTTGTAGGAACTACTTCAATTTTTCCCTTAGGATGAAGCGCGTGATATTGTAACGATTTTTCCCTCATACGATTTTTCCCATGTTTTTCAAATTCAACCTTGCGACGATAAAATTTCATTTACCAACGCAGAACTTACTGAAGATTCTACCGAGAACTTCTTCCGTATCCACTCTGCCGTTGACCTCTCCGATTTCGACAAGAGCATAATTGATTTCTTGAATATAAATCTCCGCGGGAGCTCCTTCTTCAATCAGACGGAGAGTTTTATCAAGACATCTAACGATGGCTTCGAAATGATACCTTTGGCGTTCTTCTAAAAGGACATAATCCTCAGAATGACCCAACCTGCCCGTCCTTTCTTTGATCGTATCTAAAAGGTTTAAAATTCCTTCTTTGGTTTTGCAGGAAATTTCCAGTACGATTAAATCTTTTATGTCTGAAAATAAGTTTCGGTTCCAGGAAGAATTTAGAATATCAATTTTATTTGCGATAAGAATAGAACCTTCCAATTTCTCCCTAGATTTATTAATAAACTCTTTCCAATTTTCTTTTTTAGAAACGTCTACGAGAAAAAGTCGAATATCCGCAGATCGAAATTCTTTTTCACTTCTTTCAATTCCTAATTTTTCGATATGGTCTTTAGTTTCTCGAACACCGGCGGTGTCCACAAGTCGAACAGGAATTCCTTCAAGAAGAATTTCTTCACTGATATAATCTCGAGTTGTTCCAGGGATCTCAGAAATGATAGAACGTTCCTTGCCAAGAAGAACATTCATCAGACTAGACTTACCAGTGTTTGGTTCTCCATAGAGAACAATTCTAAATTGTTGGATTAACTTTTCGGCGGAATCGGATTTTGAAATTACAGTTTGACAAAGAGACTTTATATTTTCGATACGCGTCTTTCTTTCTTCCAAGGATTCATACGTGAGATCTTCTGTGGAAAAGTCGATCTCAGCTTCACACTCTGCTTTGAGAGAAATCAACTGGCTTCTCAAATTGGAAGTAAAACGAGTAACTTCGCCAAAAACGTTCTTTTGTGCAAGTTCCAACTCAAAACGGGAACGCGCGGCAATCAATCTACCAATCGCCTCCGCTTCCGTAAGATCCAATTTTTCATTTAAAAATGCTCTACGAGAAAATTCACCTTGTTTTGCAGGACGAGCGCCTGCTCTAAAGATGGCGTCTAACGCTTCTCTTAACAAAATTGGATTTCCATGAAAGTGAAACTCGCAAAGTTCCTCTCCCGTATAAGAGTTCGGAGCCTTAAAATAAAAGAATAATATTTGATCTATTTTTCGATCGCCGATCCGAAAAACACATTGGATCGCAGTTCTAGGTAGAATTTCGGAGGGAGAAAGAAATTTATTTTTTGAAAAAAGAAAGGAAGAGGAAATCGTAAGAGCTTCCGGACCGGATATTCGGATAATTCCGATGGCTCCGGCACCGGAAGGAGTGGATACAGCAGCTATCGTATCATTCAAAGTTCACTTCTTCAAGAAGGTCGTTATTCGGACCTTTTTCGACAACGTCTTTGTATTTGTGTTTATCTTTCATCGGAATGATCCTTACTTTTTTGTAAGTGCCGTTTCCTTCAGATCTAGTAAAAACTTTTTCATTTTCTTGAAGAGCCATGTGGATGATTCTTCTTTCAAAAGGGTTCATTGGTTCCAACAATTTCGATTTGCCAGTTTTAGCAACGGTCGCAGCAACGGATTTTCCAAGACGAACCAAAGAAAGTTCTCTTTTATCTCTGTAAGATTCTATATCCAAAACGATTTTTCTACCGTGTCTAATTTTGGAATCGACCATCAAATTCAAGATGAATTGAATCGCGTCTAACGTAGATCCTCTTTTTCCGATCACGAGCCCAGACTCTTTACTTGCAACTTCGACGTAAATTTTTCCGTCTACGTCTCCCATACCAACCACTTCCGCTTCAATCCCCATTTTTTTCAAAACGGTAAGAACTACCCCGTGAATAATTTTTTCAGCAGGAAGATCCCTAGAAGTAACGTATGCCCGGACAATAGCCGGCTTTTTTTGAGAAATTCCGAAAAAACCTCCTTTCCCGGAATCTACGGTTTCAAAACGAACCTCATCCGAATTCAATCGGAGAGTTTTGAGAGTGTACTCTTCGGCTTCAGACTTGGATTTAGCTTCGGCTTCAAAGATGTAATTTTCCATGTGTATATCCTCGATAATGAGTTCGTTGCAATTAAACTTTTGCTTTTTTCTTTTCTTCGGTTTTTTTCAGATGATTTGTGATCCACTGCTGACCGATAGAAAGAACGTTTTGGAAAGTCCAATAAAGAGTAACTCCGGAAGGCATGTTCCAAAAGATATAAAGCATCATAACCGGCATTACGTACATTAGCATTTTCTGATTTGGATCCATAGATACAGAAGTCATTCTCGTTTGAAGGACTTGCGTCCCCACCATCAAAAGAGCAAGAAGGTTTAAACCGATTCCGGTTTGAGTAAAGTAAGGAATCGCGGGAGAAGTCCAGATTACGTCCGGTTCGCTGAGATCCTTGACCCATAAAAACGGTGAATTCCAAAGATCTATTGTATCAGAAAAAGCAGTATAAAGTGCTATAAAAATCGGAATTTGAATCACCATAGGAAGACAACCGCCCACGGGATTCACGTTATTCTTCTTATAAAGTTCCATCGTTTTTTGCTGACGAATCTTAGGGTCATTGGCAAACTTTTCGTTAATCGTTTTAAGTTGCGGACTAAGTTCTTGCATCTTTTTCATACTATCCGCTTGCTTCTGATTTAACGGATAAAAAACGAGTTTAAAAAGGATTGCAAAAATAATGATGCTCCAACCGTAATTTGGAATCGTAAAACGGTAGATTTGTTTCAAAATCCAAATGATTCCATTTCGGAAAGGAGTAGTAATACCTTGATTAAAGGATTTATTTAAATCGGAACTTAAACCAACAAATGGGCTGTTTTTAGCTTGGCTCGGATCCAACTCAGGATTTTTAAAAGCCATACCTTCGCTTTCTCTAATTCCTACATAAGAAGCAAAGTCTAGGTTGTATTTTTCGCCAGGGCTCAAAAGTATATTATCATATACTAAAACAGCTCCACTTTCGTTTTTAGGTCTGTTATCTAAAACGATTCCTTGCGGTTTATGATCAAGAGGATCAGCCACGGCAATAAAATAACGAGAACCAGTTCCTGCAAAATCTAATCCAGATTCTTTATCTGTTTTAATGCTAAAAGATTCGTCAGTTCCCGAATTCCCAGTAAAAAAATTACCGACCGAGGACCAAAAACCAACGGAGGAACTTCCGTCTAACGTATCTTGAAAAGAACCACCTAAATGATAAAAACGAAAAAAATTCGCAGTATCCCTATCAGTCAAAGGTCTATCTTTTGGATAAGGTCCGAGACTTCCAAAGGTTCTCAAATATCGAATATTCTTTTGAGAAGCGAAAGAAAGTTTTTCGTTCGAAAGATTCACGATGGAAATGGAAAGTTTAAAATAATTTTCACTCGGATAAAAACGAAATTCTTTTTTCAGTTGGTAACTTCTATCGGGAGAAACTGCCGAAAAAGAAACAATATGATTGATTTTATCTTCAGTTAAGGAAAATTGAATATAGTTCCATGGTGAATCGGAAATTTCTACAAGAGAATCCGAAAAGTTAAAATCAAATCCTTTATCTCTAGATAATTCCACCGCTTGGTAACTTTTTTCGTCAACTACGATCGTTTCTGGATTTTTACGAGCGACTTGAATGAGTTCTCCGTTAAGACCCGTAAAATCTTTCACGTAAAATTTGGAAATTCTTCCACCTAACGATGAAAATTCGACTATGTAAGAATCTGTTACGATAAAGTTTTTTTTCGCGTCGGAAGGAGTTATTTTTTCTTTCTGAACAGCAGGATCAATTGAATTAGATTCTTTTGTTTTTTCCGAAATAATTTGTTGTTTTGTATTTTCGGAAGTTTTATCCGATTGAGTTTGTTTTATTTCGGTATTTTTTTTTGTGGATGTACTAGGGAAGAAAAAATAATTCACTCCCATCCAAATTCCCATACTGAGAATCAAAGCTAAAAACAATCTACTTTGTCTATCTTCCATAAATCAGTTTCGTCCTTTAGTGTTTGGTGGTAACGGATCGTCAAACCCCTGAGAAAGAGGATTGCATCTCAAAATTCTCCAAATGCTGAGTTGAGTAGCGCGGAAAAATCCATATTCTTGAAACGCTTGAGCAGCATATTCGGAACAAGTAGGTGTAAAACGGCAGGCAGGAGGTAATAACGGGGATAGTAGCCTTTTATACAATTGAATCAGTTGGATTACAAATTGGTTCATCGGATTCGATTGATCAGAGAGACCAGAATCTTAATCAGTTCCCTGTGATTCAGATTCAAAATTTCTTTTTTGGCTAATATTGCTATATCAAAGCCTTTTGAAAAATTTTCCTCTTCTTCGTGTATAATTGCTCTAAGCTTTCTTTTCATTCGGTTTCTTTGAACCGCAGTTTTTACAGTCCTTTCCGGACAGTAAAGAAAACGATTTTTTGAGAAGGAATTAGGAAGATATACCAAAACAATCGGGAAACAGGAAACTCTCTTTCCAGTCTTAAAAAGAAATTGAATCTCCTTTCTGGATTTTAATGTCTCTTCGATGATTCGTTCTTAGTATTTTTTACCGAGTTTTTCGTCGGATACGGTCAATTTATATCTGCCCTTTTTTCTTCTGCGAGAAAGAACCTTTCTTCCTCCGGCAGTAGCCATTCTGGCGCGAAATCCGTGCGTTCTCGCTCTTTTAACTCGGCTAGGCTGGTAATTTCTTTTCATATCTATCCCTGATTGGCATTAATGATTACGTTTTTCTTTTTTTAGGAAAAAGAATATTTCCCATACAGAAACTTTCTGAAAAAGGTTTGAGTCAACCATTTCACTTTCAAAACTCGAAGTGAATTGACTTCATCGGGAATTTATTCTTTGGGATTTTAGGGAAAAAGAAAATACCCGAACGAAAGAGAATTGTTTGAATCGATCCTTCGCCCTAAAAACAAAAAACCCGGCAACGTCCTACTCTCCCATGCAGCGAACCACATAGTACCATCAGCGATGAGAGGCTTAACTTCCGTGTTCGGGATGGGAACGGGTGTGGCCCTCTCTCTATAGTCACCGGGAATCTTGAAGCCAGCATCTCGTACCGATTTCTATGGTCAATCTAAATTTAATAAAAAAGTTCAAATTCTTTCCAAAAATTTTCTTATCGAAAGTTGTATAGTCAATTGAATTTGCACGCGAATCACCGTTTCAAAACCTCTCAACTTGTGGAGTTTGATTATGGTGACTTCGAATGGGCAATTTAAAATAACGCGAGTTCGGCGTAAGAAAATGAAAAAGGTTTTTCCAAAAATGTGAGTTTCTAACAATTTAAGAATTGATTTGTAAAATCGCAATTTGCAGTAGTTTCTACAAATTAAGTACATTACAAATTTTTAAACATTTACTTTTTGTACGAGTTTCTACATTTTAGGAATTGATCACATCTCAACTTTTTTCAAAAAAATGAATTTCTTATGCCGGATTCACGTTAAGATATAGTGTTTTGTCCGATTTTTATTTCTTCTTTCTGCTAGGGAGATATTTGTAATATTCAACTTCGATTGTATTAATTAGAAAAGTATAATATTTAACGAGCTTCTTATCATATTGTTTTTTTTGTGCTTCATTCCTAAGAAACTCTGCAATTTGATCCCGAATCAAAGGAGCTTTTAAATCATTATGGCTTAAAATGATAGAACCAGGCATTCCTTGGGGAACTATATCATCAGGAACTACAATCATAGCTGAATTTTGTAAAAGCGCGTATTCAATCGTAGAGGCAACTTTGTCGTCGTCTTTTTCCCCTTTGAGATGTGCTACGTTATTTCGAATATTATCTAAATTTTCAAAAATCTTTTTACGTAAAGAACGAGAATCGTGAATTTTATCCGTAATCTTAGTAAATCGACTTGGAAAAATAAATCGCTCCGCGCCTTTTGCGATTAAACTTACTTTTTTTTCTTTCGGAGTTTCTCCCTTGGAAGATTGATAACGTTCATCTTCAGAATCTTCTCCATTATCATCATCATTGGAAGAAGACATGGCTCCATATTCTCCTTTAAAGCCAGACCCAAGAGAAGAGCCAGAACTTCCACCGGAAAGAATATCCGATTTTTCTTTATCTCTAAAATGAAATGCGATCATCAGTCCTAAAAACAAACTGACTGGAATTCCCACGAACAAAATTCCTGTAGTTTTAAAATGCACGGATGCAATTAAAAATAAGATCATACTCGCTACAAAACCCAACATCCCCATTGGAAGATTGAATTTTTTTGCAAATTCTCGAGAACGTTGTTTTTCTACTTCCAACTGTTCCATAGTCTGGATTCCTTGTTGAAGTTTTACAATGTGTTCTGCTTTCAGTTTTGTATTTAATCCCGGATGTTTCGGATTACTTAAACTTGCGTTGATCTCTTTTGCGATTTCCAATTCTTTTTGATAAGCGACATTCTTAGTCGCTAAACTACTCAACTTATGAAGCACCGCAGCCATATAACCTGGATCAACTGCATATACTTCAGAAGTTTGATCCGGTTTTTCGATTACCTTCATTCCGTATTGATCGGAAATCTCCTTTTTTAATTCCTCAATCAATGACGGATAACGTGTTTCGTCGGATAAACCTGAAGATTTCAATTTTTCTTCTGGAGAAAAACGATATAAAGTTTGCTCTTGAAGTGTGTTTTCAGAAATTTTATTAAGAATTTTTAATTTTAAAGATTTAAATACACTCTCCTCTTTTCTTTGAGAGAGTTTTTCTTTTTCTTCCATAAGTCTGGAAATAATCTGGATGGAAAGTCTACAAGTCTCCGATACTTTTTTACCAAGTTCGTCGGTTTCACGATCGAACGGGTAATCATTGATAAGTGAAATCAGAGCTTTTACTTTTTCCGAGTTTTGTTTTCTTCCTGGCTCCACCATCTGGATATGGGTTTGTTCAAATTCTATAATTCTAGTTCCGAAAAGACCATAACCCGCTCTTTGACTCAGCTCTTTTAAATAAGGAATTGAAAATTTTTCAAGAGCATCCACCTGACAACGATAATGTGCTATAACTTCCGGTTGATTTACATAAGAACCATCGGGGTTTAACTGAAGATCATCTAAAATGATATGATAATCTGGAAGAATTTTCATTACGTAATTTTTCTTATTTGCATAAGTTAGAAAATCTCGTAGAAAATCTGTCATCGGAATATAACTGTAAGGTTGAAATCCCTTCTTTAAAAGTGTAGAAAATTCCGCTTCGAGCGAAGCCAACTTAGGAAAAAGCCAATTTTTTCCCGCCTTGTTTTTATGAAGTAAAAAAGTCCCAGGACTGTCTTCATCGGGAAGTTTCGGTTTTTTAGCACGATTCTGTAAAATCAGATCAATCATTTCTTCCGAAAATTCAAAACAAGAAGCTCGATAAGGATTTACATCCGTTTTGGTTTCTTTTTGAGGACTTGCGATTGCAATTCTAGCTTGAATTTTTGCACCATTACGAACTAAAAAAGGATAAATATAAGCAGATTTATTTTTTCCTTTTTTTTCATAATCGACTAATTGTCGTAAGGCGAGATCCACACTAAGAGGGGATTTAGCTTGTTCACTTAAATTCCTATATTTATTTAAAAGGTCTGAAAGTTTATCTAAAGTAAGTAAATAAGAAGGATGAATACTTTTAGAACCGTGTTTCTCAGTTTTTTTATGCCAATCTCTAAGTTCATCTAAAATACAACGCGCAGTTGCAGACAAGCCGACTGCCCCTTCGTTTAAAAAAATATAATCGGGTGCAAGAGATTGAATTTCCGTCGGTTTACTTGCTGCCAGCTCTTCAAAACTTATGTCCTGTTCAGTGCTTTCCATATTTCCTATCAATTCTACAGTACAATTCTTTTTAATTGAACATTTTTACTTGGCCAGTATTCCACTTAAACAGCTGGATAAAATCATTTATTTCAAAAATTTTTCCAATACTTTTCCGATTCTTAGAATTCCTTCTTCGATCTCTTTATCTTCTCTGGCAAAACTCAACCGAAAACATTCTTCTCTATGAGACCAATTTGAGTCTGCACCTGGAAAAAAAGTTTTACCAGGAACGACGATAACTCCTGCTGCCTTTAAAATCGGATAAAGATCGCTAACGGGTAAAGATAAATTCCTAACCCAAACCCAAAGAAAAAAAGCACCTTCACTTTGATGAATTTTATAGTCAATTTTAGAACTCCAATTATTTAGAATCGTTTCCTGAGTAAAAATCGATTTTTTTAGATAAAAAGGTAAGATTATTTTTTCACACAACTCTTTCCAACGCCCGGAACGAAAAAGATCCAATGCGATAAATTGTCCCGGATTGGCACTCGTCAAATTGATAACCGAATTAGCTCTATGCAACAAAGTAATTGTTTCCGAATCGCCCACTACAAAACCAGTTCTAACTCCGGGGAGACCCAACTTAGAAAGACTGAAACCCTGAATCATTCCAGGTCTATGAATGAAAGAGTTTTTTCCAAAAACAACTTTGGGAAATGGAAATCCGTAAGCGTTATCAACCAATAAAGGAATTCTTACGTTACTCGCTCTTTCAATTAAAAATTCAAGTTCTTGATCTGTAATCATATTACCCGTTGGATTTGTGGGCCTAGAAACGCAAATACAACCTGCCTCCTTTTTCCAACTTGAAACAGAATCGAAATTTTCCAAAGATATAAAGTATTTATAATATTGATCCCCTATTTCTCGAATTTCAGGTGTAAAAGATAAAAAAGAATCCGGCTCCAAAGTTTGATCTGTATAACCGATGTATTCGGGAAGAATAGGAAAAAGGATTTTTTTTCTTTGATCGTTACCAAAATTTCCGGAGAAAAAATTTAATAAGAAATAGAAAGCATTCTGGCTTCCGTTTGTAATTGCAATTTGGTCTTTGGAAATTTTTGTTCCAGATTCATTCGATAAAATAGAAGCAATCATTTCTCTAAGTTCTAAAATTCCAGAAGGAGATTCGTAACCTCCTAAAATTTTATCCATACTTCCGGACTCGATTTGTTTTGATACGATCTCTCTCCAAACTTCGATCAGTTCCGGAATAAAAGCCGGATTTCCTCCACCTAACAAACAAGAACCTGGAGAAGGATTACTTAAATCGTCCATCAATTGTCCGATTCCGGTTTGTTTTAAAAATTTCCGACCGAAAATTGAGTATTGCATATTATACAAAATTTCTTTTTAAGTAAGATATAGAAACTAGAATTTAGAATCTAACTTCAAAGAAAAATTTTACAGATTCTTTTTTAACTTACATCTAAACTATTCTTATTACACTTAGTCTTAAGAGTTTATTATTTATTTTCGAAAGATAAATATTCAAGCTAAGACTTTTATAAATATTTTCTTAGAAACTTCTATAAAATTCCAAAAGAACCCATGACCAATCAAATCTTTCCATAAAATTGTAATTTAATGGTCTTTTCAAAAATTAAACATCCATTTTGAATTTGTAATCTGTGGTTTTCGATATAAATTCCATTTTATTTACAGCGTATCTCAAAAGCTGTCGAGCTAATTAATGTGATCCATAAGAAGAAAGTGTATTTTGAATTACAAAACTTAGTACACTGTTACCTGATGTCGCAATATAAAATTGCATTCAAAAATTATAATAAAAAAGAATACTAAATAATTATAAATATTACAATAAAACGGTTTCTGTAGAAACCCACCACATTTTACCCAATGGCATTTTTTTTAAAACTTAGTGCCTTATTTTTGTAAATATTGGTAATAATCAATACTTCGTTTAATAAAAAGATTAGAAATTGTAAACGAAGTTTGTAAAAAAGAATGAAAAACCTACTATGGAAGAAGAATGAAAATGATATTTTATTCCAAAAGTTAAAATGTAAAATCTCTTTCAAAAGCAGTATTGATTTCGAAATAAAAAAATTAACCACAAGAGGTTTATTCGTATCAATAAAAACATAAAATTCACTTTATTTAGAATATTCGAAAATTTAAATATATTTAATTAAGAATTTTCACTTTCCAATCGATCAAATACTTGTAAAAAAAGATTCGATTCTTGGGCGCCTGAAACGGCATATTTCTCATTAAACACAAAAAATGGAACTCCAGAAACCCCTAATTCTCTTCCTTTTTGCTCTTCTTCATGAACTTCCTGGAGCAAAGTAGTATCTTTTTTTACGGAATAAAAATCATCCTCTTGTATTTCCGCCTGTCGTAAACTTTCCAAAATTACATTTGTGTCTGAAAGATTTTTACCTTCGGCAAAAAATTTTCTAAAAAAGATTTCCAAAAGAATCGAATCCTTTCCATATTTTTTCACTTTTCGAATCAATGCGTGTAATAAGAAAGTATTTGGTTGATGCCCCTCTTGTTCCAACAAAAAAGGAAGATTTTCTGAATTAGCAATATCGGCAACTCTTTGAACCATCATTTTAACACGATCCATAGATCCAAATTTTCGAGTCATATGAAGTATTCTATCTTCTCCTTCTGGGGCTAAATCCGGATTGAGTTGAAAGGCTTTCCATTCTATTTCGATCTTATCATCAGGGTGTGACTTTTTCCGAATTGAAATTGCGTCCTCAAATCTTTTTTTTCCAATATAACACCAAGGACAAACCACGTCCGAATAAATTGCGATTTTAGTTTCCATAGCCACCTTCCCAAATTTTCAAAAGAAAGAACAATTTTAATCATAAAAGATTTTTCATAAAAGTCGAAAAAACATAAAGGGTTTTTACTTTTTAAAAAATTTCAGTTCGTTTATATCAAATTATATAATTAGAATATTTCTTTTTGTTAAACCAAATTAAAATTCTAGTATTTTTTACTTCGAAAAAATATAACAATATAATCAATACCTTTGTCTAAAAAATTAGAATGTAGGATCTCCCACAAAAAATCATAAATTGCGAAATAGATATAATTTGTAAGAGTTCCCACATTTTACAACATCCAAAGACAAAAACCTAAAAATTCAGCTTCAGCATAAAATAAAAATTTGGGAACTACCCAAGAAGTTTATTGATAAAAATCTTATTCAAGAATCATAAAATAACGTGAAAAGAATCGATGCGGGGGAACTCTCAGCAGAACAATCTCTCGAACTCAGCGTCTCGCTTCTGGAAACTCAATGTATCAAGTGCTCTGCAGGTCACTCGACAGATCGCGTTCTAAATTGAATTTACGACGATAAATCGTATAACGTTCCTATATACAATTTATTGACCAGAGCTGAGAGCCCGGTCCGGCTGCTTATGGCAGTCGGATTAGCCCAGGTATTCTTACGTTGAACTCACTTTAAAATAGATAAATCTGACTTTTATATTTTTACAATGAAACTTTTTCCTGTACCAAACTAAGGAATAGTTTTTTTGTGATAGGTCTTTAGAATCAAATTGATTATTGAATTATATAAATGATAAACTTTGGAGACGGCGGGGTTCGAACCCGCGTCCTATTGCGCCCCAGATCAGCCTCTACGTGTGTAGTCTGTGTATAAAATTTCGGAAAAAGGTTAACCCTCAGACAGGACTCTCTTTCCTATTCGGCTCAAATACAAATTCTTTTAGGAACCGAAAACCAAAAGAATCGCCTCTCGATCAGTGTCAGAACGTTTAGAATTCGAGAGAAAAAACTAAGGTTCCGTAGCAGAGATTAAGCTGCTAAAGCTAATTCGTTATTAGCGGTTATTGTTTGAAGGTTTTGAGAGGAGCCTACAACCTCTACACGCCACATAATCCCTGGCAACAACAGTCGAAACCAATTTCGTCCCCTGTTATTCTTAGACTGTCAAAAATAAAAAACCGAAATTTTACTGCAAGTTTTTTATAAAATTAAGAAACGATAAAATACTTCGATTAAAATTTATAGTACGCTTAAACGATGAATCGAATCTAAAATTCGTTCCAAAAATCTATAGAGAGATCGTAATACTTCTCTGGAAATTCTCAGCGCATCACTTCTATGGTCGCCTGTAGAATTCAAAATTTGAGTTTCACAAAAACGTGGAAATTGATTCAAAAATTATAATAAAGGAAAATACTAAAGAACTATAAATATTAAATAATCTGAATTCGGCGTAAGAAAATCTGGACGAATAAAAAACTCAATGCACTGATTTCTGTAGGCACACACCCAAAAATTCAAAAATGATTTCTAATTTCGGAGACGTGTCATTTTAAGTAGAAAATTTTTTTACTTCCTAAAAATATAAATTTCTACATTTGCAAAATTTACCTACAAGCTTGATTGTCTGTTGCCTAATAGAATAGATGATTACCTTCAATTTGCACACGAATTGCTGTTTAGACGCTAAATTAATTTTTAAAAACCGATTATTCACAGTTTTGAGTAGGAGAATTTCCAATATATAATTTTGTACGGAAAAATAAATCGCCAAATTTAACTTTATACAACTCGGAAAAGTTTAAAACTCTTTTACAAAATCTCAGTATATGGATTTTGAATTCCCAAAATAAATAAATTTATTGATTTTTAATTCGAAATAAAATCGCCAAATTAGTGTTATTCGAAATGAATCGAATCGACTGCATCGACAGGAAATAAAAGATTTCCATCATTCTTTAAAAGGATATAAAAACTTTCGTGCTGATATATAAATCCTTTTACTTGAGAACCATCTTTAAAATGAATTACTCTTTCATGATTTGGTTGATTTTTATCTTTTAAAATTTGAATCAAAGCCGTATTATCCAATTTTGCAACCAAAGATTTCAATTTTTCGACTTGTTTTAAATCGCTCGGAGCAAAACGAACCATAGATTTGAATTTCTCTTCTAATTCTCTTTCTTGATTTGGAAGAATATTCTTAATTTTTTTATTCAGATCATCTTCCATCGAAAACATTCCGATCGTATCCTCGCCCCCAAGCTTACGAACGTCTGAATTTAATGCGAATACAAAATCTTCTTCTAATTTCAAACCCTGAGATTTTGCTTCTTCGATACTTTTTTCTAAAGAACGAATCTTATTTAAACTAGATTCCGGAATTCCCTTCCAAGACAAAGATTGTCCCCAATTTACCTGAACCTTTTTACTTTGAAAAAGAATCGGGAAATTCATCTTTAAAAATTCTCTTTCCTCTTTCGTTAAAGTATTAGCAGTTTTTTCAAAAGCAATCGAAGGTCCGGTTTCAACTTCTACCCTTCCATCCAAAACATCTATATCTAGTTTAGAATAGGATTTTCCCACATTTCTGGAATAAACCACTTTCGTTCCTGCTAAAAAGGCCCTCACGTCAGGTGAAAGAATTGCAAGTAAACCTTCTCCCGTAGATTCATTCTGAATTGAATCTACAAGAACCGATCCTCGAACCACATTCAAAAAGGAATACTTTTTATTTCCAGTAACCGAAACCTCAGAATTGGGTAACATTCGAACCGCAACACTTTGGGCTCCTTCTACTTGAAATTCGCAAATAGAAAAATTACCCGAAACCAATTTACGATCGAGAAGACTTTGTCCAGGTTGAGAAGCTACACCATCGATTTTACAATTTCCGTAAGAATTGATAAAAGCCTGATCTAGTTTAGAATCCAATTCAAGTTCATATTTAAACCAAAAAGAAAATCCTACACCTAAAAATAACATAGCCGCGATAAATCCCGAAATCAAAGAACTGGATTTTAAAATCGTATTCGGAAATTCTAAAACCTTTTTCTGAATACTCGATTTTAAATAAGGCGTTTTTTTAATATGTAATAGTTAGAACTTGATCTTACACTCCTTGAAACTACCAAGGAGAAAAAGATGACAACGGCACAAAAGATAATCAAAAACAAAATGGGTCTCTTGAAGTTAGCGGAGACTTTGGGGAACGTCTCAAAGGCTTGTAACGTGATGGGCTATTCAAGAGATAGCTTCTATCGTTTTCAAGAGTTATACGAGAAGGGAGGAGAACTTGCCCTCCAGGATCTGAGTAGACGTAAACCGAATCCTAAGAATCGTATCGAACCTGAAAAGGAAGAAGCTGTAAAGAAAATGGCTATCGACTTTCCCGCATATGGACAGCAGAGAGCGTCGAATGAATTGAAAAAACAAGGAGTCATAGTTGCTCCTGCGACTGTTCGGAGTGTGTGGGTTCGTCACGATTTGGAAACTTTTCAAAAAAGACTGAAGGCTTTAGAGGCATTCATGGCTCAAGGCAATTCTCCCGTATTAACCGAATCACAAGTGCAAGCATTAGAAAGAAGGAAATTAGAAAAACAAGTTGAAGGCGAGATAGAAACGGAACATCCGGGATACTTGGGATGCCAAGATACGTATTACGTTGGCACGATCAAGGGTGTAGGAAGGATTTACCAACAAACCTTTATCGATTCTTATTCTAAAGTGGCGATGACAAAACTTTACGACAGGAAGAACGCGTTAGTAGCTGCCGATATGTTAAACGACAAAGTGATCCCTTGGTTTGAAGAAAAAGGCGTTCGCTTGTTGAGGATTCTAACCGATAGAGGAACCGAGTATTGTGGAAATAGGGAACACCATGAGTTCCAGCTATTCCTTGCCGTAGAAGATATAGACCATTCAAAAACAAAAGCAAGGCATCCACAGTCCAACGGTATTTGTGAAAGATTTCATAGAACCGTTCAAGACGAATTCTATGCAGTTGCTTTCAGGAAGAAGGTATACAACTCAATTGAAGATTTGCAAAAGGATTTGGATCAGTGGATCGATTCATATAACTACGAACGAACGCATCAGGGCAAGTATTGTTTCGGTAAAACTCCGATACAAACTTTTCTTGACGCGAAGGAATTAGCTAAGAATAAGTATCTCGACAACTTACAATTTTCGTAATAAACAGGAACGGAGTGTCTGATCTAATCTTGGCTATTACATTTAATATTAGAAAAAGTATGAAATAAAATGGAATTAATCCGAGTAGAATTTTGGTACATAGAACGAGCTTTTTCATTTTTAAGTACAAATTGAAGAAGTTCACGCTTATCTTCGGCATTCAACTCACCGTATAAGTATCTTCCTAAAAGGTCTTCAAAACGTTCTATATCGTTTAATTCCGTTTTCATAATAGAGTTTAGAGTTGAAATCCTTGCTGTTCTAATTTGGTTCTAAGCAAGGAAATAGCGGAAATTAACCTTCTACTTACGGTTCTTTCCGAAATTCCCAATACTTGAGCAGTCTCTTTTAAAGTTTTCTTTTTTAATTCCTTATATAATATTATACTCTTTTCCGGTTCAGGAAGACTTTCAATCGTATCTTTTATTGCTTTTTCCAAAAAAACCTTCTCTAAATTTTCCGGAATTTCCGGATCAACCTCTATATCGCCGACTAAATCGCTAAGTCGTATGTTTCCAAATTCTTTTTTTTGCTTATTGTAATGTTTGAAATATAGATTTTTTGCAATTGAACAAGTCCATGTACTAAAAGAAGCAATTTTAGAATCAAATCTATCAAAAAAAGTAAATGCTTTTAAGAAAGCCTCTTGAGTTAAATCCTCAGCCACTTCCGAATCACCGCAAATTTTCAAAAGAAAATGATATACGGTTCGGTAGTTATCCTCGTATAAAACTGAAAAATCTACAGAATCAGATTGAACCATTGAAATAAATACCGATTACTCGGTCTTTTGCAGTTTTTTTGATAAATTAGGATTCTAAAAGCACAAAAAAGAAATTAAAACTCGACCTTTTTTCGAAAACTTTGTTCGGAAAACTATGTCCTATTCGTCTCTATTTTCTATATAGAGAAAATATATTTTCTTCTGTAGAAGTGTTGATTTAGGCTTTTGCAGCAAACAACCGGTTCTAATCAAAATTCATAAGTTTATAGAACGATTGAATGTGTCAGGAGAATTTAATTTATTTTTACAAACAAATTGGGAGTGAGCAAAAACAAAATTCAAGATCGGAAAAAAATTCGTTCTAATTTTGTCGGCAACTATTGTTAAGAATATATGAACAAAAATGAATTTACTTCGATAGAAGTCATTCCGGGTTATCTGGGAGGAAAACCCTTTATTAAAGGAACTGGAGTTAGAGTTTCAGAAATTTTAGATTTGCTTTTAGCAGGAATTTCTAGAAAGGGAATTTTAAGAGAATATCCGGGGATCTGTAATCACGATATTGATTCAGCGGTGTCCTTTTTAGAAGCAAAATTGGAAACGGCAAGACAAAGCCAACATACTCACGAAAAAGTCAGCTAAATAGCAAGATTCATTTTACTAAAAGAACTTAGGATCTGAACTTTGCAGATCAATTCCTAAAATGTAGGAACTACAACAAATCAAGATTTTACGAACAAATTCTAAAAATGTATGAGTTCATACTTTAGAAAATTCTTCCTCATTTTTCTATGCCAAACTCACGCTAACCTCAAGAAGTCGATTAATTTCTAACCATTAGAGTTGTGAAAAATTCCATAGTGACGATCAACAAAACTGCTTCAATCGACCGTTTCCATAGTACAAAAATTGATGGGATTCATTTTTCAAAAATTCTATTTTTCCATCTTCTTTATAAGTTTTTCAAAAAGAAACTTTGAAATAAAGTCTTAAATTGGAAAATTAATCAAACGCACTCTAAAACTATTGCCTTTCTCCAATAATTGGTCCACCCACAAGTTGCATCATTCTTTCTTTGGTTAAAATTAGATCTTCTCGGTTATCGGTGGCCATCTCGCCGGGACCATCCAGATAAATTGCTCCTTTCGGACAAGCTTCCTCGCACATCCCGCAAAAAATACAACGTAACAGGTCGATCTCAAATTTCTTAGCATATTTATCTTCTGGATGAAGGTGTTGAATTTCAGGAGTCACTTCCGCTGCTTCTATATAAATTGCATCGGCAGGGCATATCCACATACAACAAAAACAACTTGTACATCTTTCTCTACCCTGTTCATCACGTTTCATCGTATGCATTCCACGAAAACGAGTGGAATATTTTCTTTTCTTTTCAGGGAATTCTATCGTTACCGTCTTTCTTAAAATTGCAGCCTTGATAAAATGTTTGAGAGTGATCCAAAGTCCTTTTCCGATAGAATAAAAATAAAATTTTTCATACCAGGAAAGTTTATGACGACTTGCTACTCTTACTACATTAACGGTTCCCAACTTCAACCTCCTTGGGAGAAGCTTTGACCAATTCCGCCAATCTCCTAAAAACAGAACCGGAATTTAATAAACCTTTAGGCGGCTCCATTACCTTTTGAAAGGATTGATTCAATCCATTTTTATTTGTAAAAGAACCGGCTTGTTCTGAAAAAGTTTGAATTGGAATTCCGTAAGTCACTTCGGATATTTCTTGGGTTAAATTTGTACTCAATAAAACAAAAATAACGTTTGAAGGAAAGGAATAGAATATTTTCTTAATATTCTCATGAATCACAAAAACCAAATCAATTTCTCCAGATTCGATCGACTTACGAATCAGATCGATTCCTTGTGAAGATATAAATCCGGAATCTGTCGCTCCTCTCGTATTGGGTCTGAAGTCGGTAGTCATCAAAAAATCTTTTTGTTCGGGCGCCTTGTATTGAACTTCTTCTACCCTTGCTTCTACAATAACCGATTTTCCAAAAGATTCTACACTTTGGAGAATAGTTTTTAAATTTTCGTTCGATTCTTTTGCGCCGCCCAAAATCGCAATTCGTTTTGATTGACGAATTCTTTCCGCGATGGCAGGTAACACTACGGTACTTTCCGATGTGTCCCCATTTTGATAATACGAGAATAATCGATTTTCGTTCAACCAATCAATGTCAAAACGCCCATGATCACAAAGAAAATACATATCCTTTTCTTCGTCGATCTTAGGCATATATCGATACATTTTGTTGTCTCTTACGTTAGTCGTAACATTGCAGCCAGTACTACATCCATGACAGATCGATTCTCCATTTTTATACCACCATACTCTGGATTTAAATAAGGTTTTGTTATTGAGAAGTGCGCCCGTAGGACAAAGATCTGCAAGAGCTCCCTGAAAGTTATGTTGAATCGGCTCGTTCTTTGCAAGTCCTATGATTGAGTGATAACCTCTTTCAAAAAGTCCTAGATTAGATTCTCCTACGATTTCCTCTTCAAATCGAACACAACGATAACAGACGATACAACGGTTATGATTGATGATCAGGTTAGAACCTATTTCTTCTTGAGGAACATTCCGTTTTTCTAATGTAAATCTGGAATTACCCTTTCCCTCTTTGAAAGCATTATCTTGGAGTTGGCATTCTCCCGCTTTGTCACAAACGGGACAATCCAAAGGGTGATTCGCTAAAAGAAACTCCATTGTTCCTTCTCGCGCTTCCTTGATCCGATCGTTTTTTGTGAAAATGGAAAGTCCTTCCGTCACCTTCGTATTGCAAGCTGCTTGAAGTCTAGGAACTCCTTCAATTTCGATAAGGCACATTCTACACATTCCCACAATGGAAAGTTTGGGGTGATAACAGAAGAAAGGAATATCGACTCCGACATCTTTTGCCGCCGATATGAGGTTCTTTTTTTCATCCACCTCATATTCGATTCCGTCGATCTTAATTTTTACCATGGAATCATCCTTTTGATTCTTCCCGAATTTCGGGAAACAGTTCTATAGAAACGTACCATTCTCATTCTGGCAACCCGTTTCTAAAATCTAAATCGGCTATCAATTTTTATACTATGTATTCTGTTGTAGAACAATACTGTGGGAACTCATACATCAATTTATTAAACAACAGTTTCAAAAACAATAAACGGTCAAAAATAAGACGGTTTTTGTGGGAACTACCGCGTATATTTTCTAAAAGTTTTTGGAATAACTTTTGTCGGATTCAAATTTTATACTAGAATGGGTTTCAAAGCCTACATCCTTTTTGAGATTGATTCTTAAAGCTCTAAGTCTTTATAATAATCTGGAACCCGGACCCATTTTTGAAACCACTGAGGATTAATCGCCCTTTGGTATAAGTATGCATCCACTAAAACTAAATTAACAACTGCCTCTATAATCGGAACCGCCCGAGGGAGAACACAAGGATCGTGACGACCTTTTGCTTCTAAAACGGTTTCTTCTCCCTTGACATTTACAGTATTCTGTTTTTTAAAAATTGTCGAGGTCGGTTTAAAAGCGGCACGAATTACCAATTCTTCTCCGTTGGAAATACCACCTTGCAGTCCTCCGGAATGATTGGTTTTGGTTCTAATTCTTCCGGTTCCTTCTTCGACATAAAATTCATCGTTATGCGAACTTCCAGTTAATAACGTTCCAGAAAATCCGGAACCCACTTCAAATCCTTTACAAGCAGGAATGGAAAGTATCGCCTTTGCCAAATCTCCGTCTAACTTGTCATAGACGGGATCTCCTAAACCCGGAGGAAGATTATAAGAAACGCATTTGATCGTTCCTCCTACGCTATCTCCGGCTTCTTTCATTTTTAGAATCAAAGAACGCATTTGATCAGCACTATCAGCGTCCGGACATCGAACTTCATTTTGATCTACTTCTTCTCTGGACTTCGGATATTTCTCGCCTATGTTGGATTGAACAGTTCCGATTGAATCTACCCATGCAACGGTTTCAATTCCAAGATCGTCTTTGAGAATCATTCTTGCAATGGCAGCTGCAGCTACGCGACCAATCGTTTCTCTAACAGAAGAACGTCCTCCCCCTACGTGAGCACGAAAGCCATATTTCATTTGATAAGTATAATCTGCGTGAGAAGGTCTAAAAGTGGTTTTTAAATTTTCGTAGTCTTTGGAAATTGTATTTTGATTGTCCACAATCAAAGCGATCGGAGATCCAATTGTCTTTCCTTCAAATACTCCAGAGACTACACGCACCGAGTCAGTTTCATCTCTAGGTGTGGTGAGATCACTTTGTCCAGGTCTTCTGCGGTTTAGATCTTTTTGAATCTCTTCTAAACGAATGGGGATTCCTGCGGGAACTCCTTCGACCACAACTCCCACGGAGGTTCCATGAGATTCTCCAAAAGTACTGACTTTAAAAATTTTTCCCCAGCTAGAAGGCATATTACCAAAAAAACAAGGGAAAGCCCAGGGATAAAGCGAGTTTCTAAAAGAATCCTTTAGTTTTAAGCCACAGAACGAGGAATGGTTCCTCTAAAACTTTGATCTACCTTCTCGTATAAACTAGGCTCCAATTCTGGATCGATAATATAAATGACTCTTCTCGGGTCCATACTGTTATTTAAATCGAATACCGCCTTTCTTTTATCCTGGCGAAAAGAATGGAGATCATAACCTTGAATTTTGATCTTACCTTTGTTGATAATCACGGGACGAATCGTTCCAATCCTTTCCAAAAGTGGTCTGGTTTGATGTCTAAAAATTTCCTTAATCACACAAGTTTCAAAATGAATCTTTCTTTGAGAATCCGTAGAAACGACTATAACGTAGTCCCCAGGATTCAAAACGCTTCGATTTTCACAAAGACTGAGCGCCATAAAATCGAAAAAGTCTCGAACAATTTTTTCGTTATAGGAAAAGAAACTATTGTTTAGAATTAATTTCATCGAAGTAAGAGCATCGTATGAGTTACGCCATTCTTGATCTGAACTGAGAGAAGCAAATTCTCCAGAAATCGAAATAATTCCCGGGTCTTCGTCCGTATAAGTATTGTTAAGTGTATGATGAATCTGTTTTTGAATGTCTTCGATCAAAATCTTTTTTGTTTTATCATCCTTATACTTTTGAAGATATTCAGTCAGCCTTCGAATGATCATGTTCGTAGTCGGATAATTATTGTTTAAACCTTCACCTCGAAAGGTTCTATGACTATTAAGAACTGCAGATTTAACTTCCGAATTAATTCCACTTAAATTTCCGATCATAAGATAACTGATGATAGGATGATTTTTAATGTAATCAAATTCTTCCGGGCGAAGATCGGTATGGTTCGGAAGTTTCATTCTGGATTTCCCTATATCCACCATAAAGGAAGCGAGCATAATGTTGAGTTGTTTTGTTTTTTGAATTTCGTTATCGGTTTTGCTCAGTGCTTTCAATCCTCTTAGTTTCATTGCCATAGCAATCACCGTACGTTTAGTCATCATCTCTGAGTCTGCCTTGATTCCCGCCTGTCTCATAACTTCGATCACGTTCACAAGTCCGAGCTCCATATCTGTACTTCCCTTAAAGTCTGCAAGAATATCGTCGATACCCTTTTGAACCAAACGAATATGGTTGTTGGTTAACGGAAAGTGTTTGAGTTCCTCTAAAAGTTCAGAAGCTTCTTTGGCAAGAGCCACTGTAAGATTTGGATTTACGAGTTTAGTAAAGGAAACTTCCCTTCCATGAACCGTATCTGGATTATTTTTTGGTTTAGTAACTTTATCTTTTTCTGAAATAAGAAAATAAATTCCTTGGCTTTCAAACTTTTGAAGCCTCGTGACATCCTCTTCAGATGCATCTGATTTTTTATGAATTAAAATCTGTCCGTTTTTATTATAAAAATCGACCGGTATTTCGCTTTGACTAATAAAACTCGTGATAACATCCGAATTAAATTCGAACTTTTCTAAAAGCTCTCTATTAACCGATTGTGAGTGGTGGCTTATATTAGAATTCATTTTATCAAATTCCGTTGGTTATATTTTGGAAAGGAGTTACACTATAAAAATTTTTTGACAACTCTTTCTTCGAGAAAGATACACAATCCGACTGGAAAAAAATTATTTATGAAACGTACATTCTAACCAAAAGTCACAGGAATTCAAAAAATTATTTCCAAAAACCATAAAAGTTTTTTATAAAACGAATTACAGTGAAAGGCCCGTTTTTTTCGTAGAAATTCACTTTGGAGGTTAGTTTTTTACTGTTAGAAAAAGTTATATTGAAATTTTAAAAACATTTATCATAGCTCTAAAACTAGTAAGAATTTATCCAAAAACCTTAAAGAATTTTATGCGATCATTTCTTTAGAGATTTTTAATAAAATGCAGTAGTTTCCACAAATTAAGTCGCATTTGCGAACTTTCGAGCAGTTTTAATCTCGTTCAATTTTCGCAGTAGTTCCTACATTGGGCGATTTTGGGACAAACTCTAAATTTCAGTGCTTGGAATTTTGTTTTAAACAGGAATTTTTATCTTAAAATCCATGGCATTTCTATCCTGTAAAAAATCACATTTAAAACCAAAAAAGAGTTTAGATATGAAATGATTACTCAACTTTTTAACAGAACGTAGTAGTTCCCACAAAAACCGTATTATTTTTGACCGTTTATTGTTTTTGAAACTGTTGTTTAATAAATCGACGTATGAGTTTCCACATTTTTAAAATTTTACTGTAAAATCTTAGATTTGTTTTTGGGAACTCCTATAAAATAAATTTTCGATTCGATGAAGATCACAAGACGGAGATTTCATATAGAAATTTGATCGGATGGTTGTTCATTTGGAATTTTATAGATGCTTCCCTCTGTTATTAAATCTTATATTTTTAACTTTAGGAGAAAAACAATTAACGTGAGTTCAACGTAAAAAAATCTGGGCGAATCGCTCGCATATTTCAAAGCTAAAATGGCTCGCAACCTGTCGAGCGCCAATAGAAGCGAGACGCTGAGTTAACGCGATCCGCAGTGAGCGTTGTGTTGAGTTTCAAACGCTTTCGTAAAAGCGTTTCATTGAGTTCTTTTCACTGCAATTCCTTCGGAATTTCCAAACTCAATGCTCATTTTATTTTTGGCATTAAAAACACAAAATTCCTAGATCACATTTGGTTTTAGTTCAATAGAAAATATATAAGTTCATTATTTGTCTGTTATTATATCATTTTAATTATCAGATTAAGAACATTTTCTAAAATAGAGTTGTTGAAAAAATTCATACCTACAAATGATTTTATACATTTATTTTGATGAAAAAATAAAAGAGAATTAATTTTTCAACAACTCTAATGGTATTTTCATCGGAAGTTTTAATTTTATATCTTGCTTTTGGAAAAACAATATTAAAATTATATAATAAACCAAAGTCATCTAGCCAAACTATACATTTATCTAAAATTTCGAACAAGGCCGGGCTTCTTAAAGAACTTCCATAAAATCAATTTAAAATTCGGCAATGATCTCAAAACAGAAATTTTATGTGAAAATTTAAATATTATTATATTTAAATTAACTAAAGCTCCTAGATTATTCAATTCCCGTAACAAAGAATCAATTTTTAAGCGCTTTCTTTAGGGATTTCTCCGGTTTGTTTAGTCAATTCCTCATAAAGACGAGTATCCATGTTAGAATCCAAAACGTAAACGATCTTTCTTGGGTCTTGGTTTTTTTCGAGATTGTAAACCGCTTTTCTGCGATCTAATTTTAAAGAAGTAATATCAAATCCTGAAATCCTAAGTTTTCCCATATTACTAAAGTTAGGCTTAATGGTTCCTATTCTTTCTAACATAGGGCGAATTTGAGTTTTATACATTTCTCGAATAATACAAACTTCAAAAAACACTTTTTGATTAGAATCTTGCGTGACCACAATCACAAAGTCCCCTTCCCGAATAAAAGGTTGATTATTGCACAAGGAAAGACCAATATGATCGTAAAAATCCCTCAAAGTTTTTTCATTATATGCAAAAAAGCTGTTATTCAAAATTAGTTTCATTGCAACCAAAGGATCAAAAGCTTCTCTCCACGCTTGTCTTGTAGTCAAGGATGCAAATTCTCCCGCAATGGAAATGGCCCCAATATCTTCCATAGGAAGATTGTTGGTAAGAATATTCCGAATTTGTTTTTGAATATCCGCGACTAAAATAGTTTTTTTAGGATCGTCCTTATATTTTTCCTTATAAACATTAAGTTTATGGATAAGGGCTTTTGGTTGAGGATAATTATTATTCATTCCTTCCCCTTTATGAGGACGGTGATGATTGAGAACCAAAGTTTTGATGTTATCGTCCAAATCCGGAAGATTTGCTATCATAAGATAACTAATGATCGGATGGTTTTTAATATATTCAAATTCTTCCGCTTTTAAATCTCTCTCCATCGGAATTTTCATCTGAGTATAACCAACATCCGCAAGATAAGAAGACATCATTAGATTCATTTGATCTAACTTTTTCTGTTCCATGTCTACCTTGGTAAAAACTTTTCCGGCTCTAACTTTCATAGCCATCGAAATCACGGTGCGTTTTGTAAGTATTTCGGAATCCATAGGAACTCCAGCGCCACTCATAACTTCTATGATGTTAACTAATCCGGTTTCCATGTCCGGAGTTGATTTAAAATCTTCTAATATTCCGTCTATAGACTTATTTAAGTGTCTTAACTGATTTCCGTGAAGAGGAAACTTTTTTAATTCAGATAAAAAGTTAGAAGCGTTTTTAGCAAGATCTACGGTCAACTCAGCGTTAACCAGTTTGGTAAAACTGACGTCTCGACCGTTTACATTATTTGGTCCATCTCCTTGTTTTCCTCCGGAAATTTTTTCAAATTCGGATTTTAAAAAGTAGATTCCTTGGCTTTCGAACCTTAATAATTTTGTAATGTCGTCTCCGTCTGCATTTTCTTTTTTATGAATTAGAATCTGTCCGTTTCTATTATAAAAATCGACTGGAATTACACTGTTAATTTTAAAGTGTTGAATGATTTCTTCTGTAAAATCGAATTTTTGTAAGTCTTTCTGCGCGTCCATAAGGATAATCTTAAATAGTGAATTTTACTTTTTGAATATAGCTACGCAATTAACGTAGATTAAAATAATCGCTTAAGAATTTCATTTTTGATCCATGAAAAGGTGGGAATAAAACGTTTGCACCGAATATTTTGAATAAGAGACGAAAAAAAAGTATTTTATCAATTACTTCCATGAAGAATTCAAACTAATTTCGAGTATATTTCGGCTGACGCGATCCTCCAAGGAAGTTCCAGCAAAACCTACTCCTTTTGTATCGGATAGAATAAACGTGTCTTGAGCGCGGTTTCCAGATCGATCTGTACGAATTTTCGCGGAATGAATGTTAATACCGTTCTCTTTCAAAACTCCGGTAACAAAATAGAGAAGCCCCTTTCTATCTGGAGCCTCAAGTGAAAATTTAGTTTTAGTTCCAAATTCAACATCTTCGAATTCTAATCTGGAATCTGCACTTAAATGAAACGTATTTCTAAGATCGATTTCACTTGAGTGATGGATCATTTCTTCTAAAACAAAATCGTCCGTAAATACAGACGACATCAAAACTCCCAACTTGGAAGCCTTGATTTTAGAATCGGTTTCCTCTGACTTTAACGTAAAAATATCGTAACTATAGAATTGACCACCTTCTTCTATTGTTTCGATGTCTCCTGAAACAATTTCCCAACCCATAAAAAACATCGCTTTCACCATTTTATGAAGAGTTCCTGGAGCAATTTCGGACGTTTTTAACGTAACCGTATAGAACCCACCGTTTTCCTTATAGTGAAATTGAACCATTCTATAGACCCGATTACAAAGATAATGCCCGTTTCAAAAAAAACGACTCTTTTCCGACCGTATTCTGTCTCTTACCAGATGAAAAATTCTTGCCTCAAGATTTTGTGTGAAAACAGTCAAAGTAGGGTGGAAATAAAAGATATTTGCCGAAAATAAAAGGACTTATTTTCCATGAAAAGACCTCTCGAATACAATCCGGAATTGATCCAAAAGTCGGAACCTTTACCCGAAAAGGGTTCTTCTAAAAAATGGAAGGCCCCGAATCCGAAAAAAGAAAAAGCGGGTTCGGAAACGGAAGGTGCTCCTAGTTTATTGATTTTCGGTTTATTCCGATTTGCTAAAAAATACAAAGGAAGAATTTTTTTAATCATAGGGCTTCTTTGTTTTGAAATCGGATTTTACGCTAGTATTCCATTTAGTTTTAAATACTTAATAGACGAAGCTCTGATCAATCGAAATCAAAACGCTCTCTATTGGATCGGCGCTTATCTTGCCATCGGAACGATCGCCTTTGCAATCCTCGGAACTTTAAGAGATTATCTTTATAATTGGGCATCCGCAAGAATCATCCAAGACTTAAGATTACAGATGTACGAGCACTTGGATCAACTGAGTTTAGATTTTTTTTCGAACAATAAATTAGGAGATATTCTCTCCAGATTTTTTAATGACCTTGCAGCGCTGGAACACGCACTTTTAGCGTTCATTCCTTGGGGCCTAGGTCCGTTATTAGAAGCGATCTTTGGAACCATTTTACTTTTTTTATTAGATTGGAAGTTGGCTTTAATTGCACTTTTGATTTGGCCGATCAGTTTTTTAGGTCCAGGGTTTTTATCCAGAAAATCGACCGAAATCAGCTATACAAGAAAATTAGAAGAAGCTCAAGTATTAAGTCTTGTTGAAGAATCCATTTCCGCTCAGAATTTAATACGCGCCTACGATCTAAGCGACTATTTCTTTGCTAGATTTAAAAACAATTGCGAAAAATTATTTCAAGTTTCCCTTAGGTTGGGATTAACAAATTCATATTTGGAACGTTCTGCGGGTTCGGGAATCTTATTTCTTCAAGGAGTTTTATTACTTGTAGGAACTATATTCGCATATAATAATACTCTTAGTATTGGAACGTTAGCTGCTTTTTTACCTCCGTTTTTAAACTTAAGTTATTCCTTATTATATCTTTCTCAATATTTACCAGCGTTGAATCACGCAAGCGGTTCCGCAAAACGGATTTTAGAATTATTACGGGCTCCCGTTTTCGAATCAGATCCGGAAGAGTTTTCCATTCCTGAACTCAAAGAAGCAATTCATTTCGAAAACGTCCACTTTCGATATAAAGGAAGATCTAAAAATTTAAGCGACATCACATTGACTATTCCCAAGGGAAGTTATACCGCAATCGTAGGTAGTTCGGGAGTTGGCAAAAGTACTTTCATCAAACTTCTATTAGGAATGGTTCAACCGAATGAAGGAAGAATTCTTTTCGATGGGATGGATATTAATTCTTTATCCAGAAGTTCTGTTCGATCTTTAGTAGGAGTTGTATTTCAGGAAACATTCCTTTTTAATACTACGATTTTTGAAAACATTCGCATCGGTAAACCAAGCGCAACTTTAGAAGAAGTAATCGAAGCCGCTAAAAGAGCCGAAATCCATGAGACGATTCTTTCCTTACCGATGGGTTACGAAACGAATGCTGGAGATAGAGGGACCAAACTTTCCGGCGGTGAAAGACAAAGAATTGCAATCGCAAGAGCCTTTTTAAGAAATCCTCAAATTTTACTTTTGGATGAAGCGACTTCTTCTTTGGACCCAATAACAGAAGCAAGAATCATGAAAACACTTTCCTTGTTAAGAGAAGGAAGAACTGTAATCTCCGTTACTCATAGACTTTCCACAATTCGAGAGGCTGACCAAGTTTTTCAAATGCGAAACGGTAAACTAGAAAGATTTTCGCTTCCTGAACCCGAACAACAAGCAATGGTCTTATAAAGAATTCGTTTCTTACTTGCATTTTTTTTCCGGGCCAATTTACATTCTTTCCAATGCTTTTAGTTCCCACTTATATCGCAGATTCTCCGATTGGCGGCTTTGGCCTCTTTGCAGGTCGAGATATTCAAAAAGGAGAATTGATTTGGAAGTACCATCCTAAAACGGTCTGGGTTTTAACTGATTCCGAATTAAATTCACTCCCGCATTCTGTTCAAGAAATGTTTCGTATATATTCTTATCAAACAGAAGGGAAATGGTTTTACTGTTCCGACAATTCCAAGTTTATGAATCACAGTGACGATCCAAATACGAAAGAGGATTTTACAAGCGATCAAACCAACCCAACAGGACAGGATAGTGCAACCAGACTAATTCTAAAAGGAGAAGAGCTGACTTGTAATTATAAACTCTTCGACGATAATTGGAAAATAAAACTCGGTTTAACCTCTTGATGCTTTGATCCGTTCCTTAAGTTGAGCAGCTGCAAGAGCATAACCTCCATCGGCGGAATCCACAAAATGAACTTCCCTTATAGAACCCTCGTGTAATGCACAAGTCATTAAAGCTCTATCAGAGACATGATAACCATAAAATAATTTTCCTTGTTGATAAAGATCGTCCAAAAATTTGAGAAAAGATTCTCTGGAATCTGAATCGCAGGCAATTACCATTTTTAAAGTTCCGTCGTACTTTCTAAAATCAGAAGCAATCACTTGAGACTTTCTTAATTCTCTAAGTTCTTTCCCATTTACTTTTGGACCAAATCTCCATTGTGTTTTAATGGCAAGATTAACTGCAAGTCCTTCAATTTTGATTTTAATCCTTTTTAAAAAATGAAAAATCCCGGTTCTACTTCCGGAATGAACCGTGGCTTCTTTACTTGGATATTTTCCGGACAAATCCACTTTGATCTTTTCTTCTTTGAGAGGATGAATTTCTAAGTCGCTTCCTAAAAGAACGCTCACTTGGTCTAAAACTATTTTTAACAATTCTTGATCGGAAGCAACACTTGGAGAATTCATCTTAACGATAAACGAAACCGTTTCTCCTCTATGACTCGGAATATCCTGCCAACGGCAAGTAAATCCGGTAAAGTCCGGTTTAATTTTAATTTTATGTGTTAAAGGGATAATATAAGGGTTAGAAGAATCATCGCTTTTAATAAAACTTTCTGCTACATCTAAAGCGTTACCGGTTAAAATTGCTTGATTGTAAAAATCAGAAATCTTTAATTTACAAAGTTTTAATTCTTTTCCAGTTCTTTTCAATTCTCCTACGTTTACAATTCCTGCCCTGAGTTTTAATCCGAAGTTACTTTTTACCAATTCTCGGATTGAAAATAAAATGTCTTTAACACCTGGAAGAACATTATCCGGAAGCAACAAAGTCATTCCATCTCCACCGAATAAAAATGGATAATCCATATCTCCCATAAGATTGGAAACCGCCATTGCAGTGATACAACCCGCAATGTTTACGTCTTTGTAATGTCCGCTTCGAATAGCATCCGTAGAATTTACAACGTCCGTAATGATCAAATTCCAATCGTCCGGAACGGTAAAATAATTGGAAGGTTCTATAATATCCGTAAAGGAAGAAAGTGAAGGTAGATATTTATAAAAATTATGAGTGTTTAATGTGGTTTTTTGATCAATGGTCTGAATCATTCTTTTTCACCTAATTATAATTGTATTTTATTAGAAAATTTTAAACTTTTTCATATTCATAAACTTCTTTCCATCGGAAAAGATCATTTGAAAAGAATTTGGAATTTGTATCAAAATCAATTTTTTTATCACAAATTTATGATTTTGGAATCGGTTTTAAACTAACTTTAAATTCCATCCTGATTCAAAAAAATTCGAAAGTTTCAAAATATATCAATGTACAACATTTAGAAATTTTTAAAATTTTTACACTTATTTTTTAGATTCAATTTAAGTATCTAAAATACCGCGATCATAGAAAACAATGTCGTTTGAGCCCCTTATATTCAATTTTATTTATTAGATTTGTTGAAAAATCCCATAGGGCAATTAACAAAAACTGTTTCAATCGACCGTTTTTATGAAACAAATGGAGAATTAATTTTTTTTAAACTCCATTGTATAAAATAAATTTTTATAATGCTGATCTTACAATCAAATTGAAATTAAATCGTAGTTCACACAATCTTCCAAATAAAAAATCCTAACGAAACCCGCACAATAGTTCTCATAAATTAAGTCACATTCCATGCTTGTATGCTTTTTAACCGTCTTTTTTTAGACATTCTCAATATGAGTTTTGGATAGAACGTTTTGTCAATCGCGAAGTTGATAAACGAAAGTAATCACTTTCTTAGAAAAAGGACAAGCCCAGAACATAAATTCAGTTCTAAACGACCTAAAGCTTGATCCCATAGAGAATATTCTGTTGAATTCCCTCGCATCGATCCTTTCACGTTAATTCATGTTATACTAGATTTACATTAAATATCAATAATCGATTTTAAGATCTTTGATTTTTTTATCCAAAGTATTTCGATTGATTCCTAAAAATTTAGCGACTCTCGTCTTAGTATATTTGAACTTTTTCATTGCGTATTTAATCAAACGGGCCTCTACTTCTCCAACTACAACTTCGATAGCCCTTCCATCAAGTGCATCCAAGTTTGAAGAAGAAAATCTAGAAATGGCAATTTCCACAGAAGATTCAGAATCTCCGGTTTCCGGATCGAAATCCTCATCTCCATAAAGAAGACGTCCGTTGATTTCGGAAAAATCTTGAATATCCAACATTTCCAGTTGAGAAAGCACAACCGCACGTTCTATTACATTTTCAAGTTCTCGAACATTTCCAGGCCAACTGTAATTCATCAAAAGCTTATGCGCCTCTCTCGTAACTCCCGTAATTTTTTTACCATTTTCTTCGGCATACTTTGCAATGAAATGATTGATTAAAAGAGGAATGTCATCTGATCTTTCACGAAGAGGAGGAGTTACCATGTTTACGACGTTCAGTCTGTAAAAAAGATCCGGTCTGAATCTTTTCTCAGAAATTAATTTTTCCAAATCCGCGTTAGTCGCTGCTATCACTCTTACATCAATTTTTTTAGGTTTAACGGAACCGACGGCTTCAATTTCTTTCTCTTGTAGAACTCTCAAAAGTTTAGATTGTAAATTGAGATCCATTTCTCCAATTTCATCCAGAAAAATCGTTCCGGTATCTGCCATTTCGAACTTACCTTTTTTATCCGAAACCGCTCCCGTAAAAGAACCTTTTTTATGACCGAAAAGTTCGCTCTCAAGTAAGTTTTCAGGAATTGCAGCACAATTGATTTTGATAAACGGTTTATCAGCACGGGAAGAATTATAATGAATTGCAGAAGCGATCATTTCTTTACCAGTACCGGATTCTCCAGTAATCAAAACAGAAGCTCTAGAATCGGAAACAAGATGAATCATTTCGAAAAGTTTTTCCATCGGTTTAGATTTACCGATCAAAGAACCAAACTTATATTTATTTTTTAATTCTCTTTTGAGGAGAACATTTTCCCTTGAAATTTCTCTTTTTTCCTCGTCGATAAGTTTTTGAATCCGAATCGCTTGATAAATTACGGACGCAACTACTTGCAAAAAATCTAAATAAGTTTTTAAATCAATGTATTTCTTATGAACAAAATAAACACTAACCACCCCCAGAACATCCGTATCGGATTTGATCGGAGCAGCAAGAAAACTAACGTTCTCAGGATTGTTTTTAAAATGAGCTGCGTTTCCCACGCGGTTTAAAAAATTCTCATCGTTTGCAATGGATTCGATGATGATAGGCTCCCCCGTTTCAAAAACTTTTCCGGTAACACCTTCTCCGGGAAGATAAACTCCCTTTTCCATTTCTTCGGCGGTTAAACCGGAAGCAGCCTCTAATTTCAAAATCGCTTTTTCCGGTTCAAAAAGAACAATACTCCCACGTTCTAAGTTCAGGGATTTTTCCAAACGATCCATAATGTCTTCAAAAATTTCTTGAAGTACTAAAGTAGAGGTAACAGTTCTTGAAATATCGATCAGTACTTGTTGGATTTTATTTTTTTGTTCAAGTTGTCTAAAAATTTGTAAGTTCTTAAAAATCTGAGCGGCTTGATTGGCAAGAGTAGAAATGATTTCTAAATGTTCTTCGTTAAAAGCCCCTTTACGACTAGAGTCCAAAGAGATTACTCCAATCACTATGTCTTCAACGATCATCGGAACCGCAAGTTCCGACATAATATCATCCTTTATGGAAATGTAATGTGGATTGGCGGTAACGTCGCTAACAATCATACCTTCACCCGACGCGGCTACAATTCCGGTAATTCCTTCCCCAACTTTCAGTTTTACTTTAGTTCGAACGGAAGGATTCATCCCACGGAAAGTTACTATATCCAAAACGTTTTCTTTTTCGTTGACCAACATTAGAGAACCGGAACCAACCTCGCAAATCTGAATGCAACGTTCTAAGATCAAATCCAGAAGTTTATCCGGATCTAGGGTAGAATTCATTGCTGTGGCAACTTCTTGTATAGATCTTAAGGGACTAGGCTTCACATATCCTGACATGCTTAAAATTTTTGCGATTTGACAATTTTAAAGTCAATTCAAATTTTATTTTTCGCCTATTTATAGAACGTTTTTTTGAATAGTGCTGATAAATATTTATAATTTCATTCGTTTTATCTAAGTTCAATTCGATTTTCAGAAATCTAAATTCTACTAAATTCACAGACTTATGTAACATTTTAATCTAAAATCAGAAATTTACTCTCAAAAGATACATAACGGCAAAATCACAAATAAAAGAAGAATCCATAATAGAATACTTTTTTAAAGAAAAATTCATTCCTTAAAACATAGAATGTGGGATCTACTACTTTTAGAAAGTTTTCTAATGTACTTACAACGAACTTACGTTAAACTAGACATTCGATCTGATTTGCCGAAATAGTAAAATCGAGTTTCTATAAATTTACTTTAAACGGATCAATCCGGAAACCAATAGAAACGATTGACTCTTGGGCAATCTGAAAAACCCGTTAAGTCAGTACGATGAGAGATAAAATCTCCGAATCCACACAAAAAATTTTCCATGTGGTCTGGGAAAGAATCACTCCTTTTCATGAGATGATTCTGTCTCGTCCTGCAGTCCTTTCCTATTCCGGCGGAAAAGATTCATCGATCTTGTTGCATTTTTATTTCTGGCTGTGGATAGAAAAAAAAATACCCGCGCCTTGTATTTATCATTTAGACCATTCGATCCGATTCAACTTGGAACAAGAAAAAAAAATCTTCGAATACACAAACAGTACATTTCCTTTTTCTAAAATATTCAAAAAAAAGAATATTCCTGCATTGTCGAGAAAATTAGGGAAAACGCTTGAAGAGACTGGAAGAGCGTTTCGGTATAAGGATTTAAAAAAAATCTCAGACCAATATGAAGGTTATATCGTCACAGGTCATCATTCGAGTGATTATCTGGAAACGATCCTTCTCAACTTGATTCGAGGAGGTGGCTGGAATTCATTACGAACCCTAGGATGGTATGAAAAAAACCGCTTTAGGCCACTATTTGCATTTACCAAAGAAGAAATAGAAACGATTTTACAGTCCGAAGTTTGGAAAATTTTTGAAGACGAGTCTAACAATAGCGACGAATATCTTAGAAATCGAATTCGAAACTACATTATACCTTTATTATTAAGAGAAGGAGCCAATCCAGATCGAATTTATAAAAACTTTCATCGGATAGAAAAACCTGTTCCTAGAATTTTTTCCAAAAAGAACTCACATCATAAAACTCCTTCTTTTTTAAAAATCGATATTTGGGTTTTGAAAGACCTTTCTCAAAGAGAAAGAAAATTCTTTATAGATCGTTATCTCCGTTCTTTGAATTTATATCCAACAACGCGAAATTTTTTCAGAGATCTTACGGATCTTTTACAAAAGGAAAATTCGTTCAGTCTTGAAAATAAAGAAACATGGTTTTGGAAATCAACTTCTTCCGATCTTTATCTGATTCCTAAAAATTCTCTTTGTTTAAAAGAATTCAGATTCGAACCGAAAGAGATGATTCTTAGATGGAATAGAAATCAAAAAAAAATCCCTCCGGATTTAATTCCGGATTTATGCCCTCCAGGAGCCAAAATTCGTAAAAATGGAATGAGTATAGAAATTTCTGAAATCCTAAGACAAAAAGAGATTCCCGTTCCGGTTAGAAAAATGCTACCCATACTTCGCGGGGAAAGGAAAGTTGATGTGATCTGTCTGAGTCTTTGGGACCCTAGAATAAGCGACATCGTAGCAGACAGAGAAGTTGAAATTTTACCTGACTTTCAGGAGCCCGGAATATGAACGAGGATCCTCAAAAAAAGGACGAACCATTCTTTAAGGACGTTGAATTCAAAGCGTCTTACGGAAAAGCAAATCTAATTCCTTCTCAAGGAATACCTCAGATAGCATTTGCAGGTCGTTCCAACGCTGGTAAGTCTTCTTTACTCAATGCAATTTTAGAAAGAAAATCTCTCGCAAAAGTATCTTCCACACCTGGAAAAACAAAACTACTCAATTTCTTTTTCGTAAACCATTCCATTTATCTTGTAGACTTACCTGGCTTTGGTTATTCCGCAAATTCTCATAAAGATCACGAAGCAATGATGGGTCTTCTGATGGATTACTTGAATTTAGCGAAAGACCTCAAATGTTTATTTTTAGTCTGCGATTCTCAGAGAGAATTACCGGAAGAAGAACTAGAATTGATCGGAACCTGTTTTGAAAGAAGTATAAAACCAGTTTTAGTAAGAACAAAAATCGATAAACTGAATCAAAGTGATCTTTCTAAACTTAGAAAAAAAATGAAGAACATCCACGAATTGTATCCTATGCTTGAAACCGTTCTTGTTTCCAATAAATCTGGCAAAGGTTTACCAGAACTTAGAAAAATTGTATATTCATTGATTGAAACCGTAGGAAATCCCCTGGAAAGAATTGAAGAAATTTCTTGACTCGATTAAACTTTGGCGTCTAAAAAATTACCAAGCTTATCAGAAACGTTCGTATTGAATATTTTCAAACTCATTCTAGTTTGTTTATCCATAAGTTCCCTAAAAGTATCCATCGTATCTTTTAAAACCGCTTTTAACTTCTCTTGACTGAGAACCATTTCAAGTTTTCTTTTTTTTTCTTCTAATTCCGTTTTTCGGATAGAATCGAATTCTTTTTTTTCTTCCGCGTTTTTTTTTGTTTCGAAAATTTTAAGTTCAGACTCAATTCTACGAATTTCGGACAAAATTTGTTTTTCCCTGTCCTCGGATCTGGTTTTAGAAGTTTCTTCTTTTTTAGGAAAATCTTTTTCCTTCCAAGAATCTTGCTTAGAAATTTCGTTACTTTTGTGAGAGGTTTCTTCTGTTTTTTTCGCAGTGATTACTTCGGTCTCACCTGCGACCGCCACGAGTTTTCCATTTCGAAACTCATAATGAATTTTCATATTTAAAGATCGAATTTCGGCTCTGTCTCGAATTGCTTCCGACTTGAACTCGGCAACGTGTCCAAGTTCGTGAGAGATTACGTGTAAAACCGACGTAGAAGCTGGGGCGCTTTCCAACTGCCCATGTCCTATATAATACAGAGACTCATCTCTTGGTATTCCAAGTTGAGCCCTATGTTCCCCGCCAATTTTCATCCTAATATTAGTTTCGGCTTATATAGTTCCAAGTTAAGAGCAGTATATAAAATATTTCTAAAATTAGGAAAATTTCTTTGATAAAAAGAAAAATAGGAAATTATAAATAAGGATTTTAATCGGCAGAAACAATCTTATTTAAAATCTCAGCGACTGCGGCATCTGATAAATTGTGAAACACAAGTCCGTACTTATACTTCTCTTCGACTAAATCTTTTCGGATAACATCCGCCTCGATTGCGATAGAAAGCATAGGAGACATAAACTTAACACGTTCACCTAAAAGAATTTCTTCTCTCGAACTGATCGAAGCTCCGATCATACTCATATCTTCGAGATTTCCCAATATCTCATTTTTACCTAGAACCATCTTTACTAAATTATTCTTCCGGAAACGTTTATAAAAACGTTTATCCGCCAACATATCATTTGTAGTTTTTTTTTGTTGCACTATTTCAGCTCTCATCGCGCCATCCAGAATAACTCAAATCAGATGAAATAAAAGAAAATTTTCAAGAAAGTAAAGAATAATAAACTTTTCGATTCTTTTTAGAAGAATTTTAAACACAGATTGATTTCAAAAAGAAATATTTTTTAGAGAGAAAACGAATCGTTTTCTCGTCCTAAAACAACTTCCATCTTAGAAGAAACTTTCGATTCCTGATGAAAGATTTTAAAAATATCTTCATCTTTATGATCCGGTTCGTGATGGGTCAGTACTAATCGTTTAACTTCTAAAATCTCTCCACAACGTACCGCAACTCTACCTGAAGTGTGTCCCCAGCCCACTTTTTTTTCGGCTTCTTCTGAACTATACTGAGCGTCTATAATCAACATATCAGTATTTCCGAAAGCCTTTTTAAGTTCGAAAAATTCTTCAAGATCAGGTTCCTGAACTTCTACATCGGTGCAAAACAAGAAACTCTTACCTTGTTCTTCAAATCGAAATCCAGTACAATTCCCTGGATGTCTGAGAAGAAAAGGAGTTACCTTTACGGAACCGATTTCAATACTTTTATTTTTTTCCAAAAGATGAAATGTCTTTTTAGACATCATACTCGATAAAGAAACAGGGAAATGTTCCTCATTTTGCTGTCTTTCAAACCTTTCTTGAAGATTAGGAATGGTAGAATAAAAATGAATATCTACTCCAGGAAAATAAGCCGGTTTAAAAAACATCCAACCTTGTATATGATCCCAATGGGTATGTGTGATCAAAATATGAACCGTATCTCCCGGTTTAAGACCATCTCCTAACAAATCGTTTCCTAATTGTCGAATCCCCGATCCACAATCTATAATATAACGTTCTCCAGACTGAGCTTGTATAAAAACGCAGGTTGTATTTCCACCTATGGTTCGAGATAAAGATGGATCTAAGGAATTTAAAAACTCTTCCTCTGAAAAGATTTTGTTATTCCGTTTGATTTCGGAATGTGCCGCTTTCAAAATCTTAAGAATCTTTTCTCTATATTCAGATTCACTCAGTGGTGTGGGAAGTGAACCCCGTACGCCGTATAATTTTATTTTCACTGTATTATATTAGACAAACAAAATGTGTAAAATTCCCTGACGAGAAAACCATGGCCCAAGATCTCGAACAAAAACTCTGGTCGATTGCAAGTGGTGTTCCCTTCGCTTCGGATTATTTTTTGCAAGCTAGCCCTATAAGGAAACTGAAAAAAGAAAATTTATTCCCAAAAGTGTTCGAGACATATTTTTTAGAGTTAGGTTCAGGTTGGGGAGAAGTGGCAATCTCAATGGCTCTTCAAAGACCTAACACCGGTTTTATATTGATGGAAAAGAAATTTGATCGAATTCGTCACACGATACGCAAAATCGAAAAACACTCCCTCGATAACGTGAAAATTCTCTGTGTTAACTTCAATTGGTTTTTAGAGGAAGTATTTGAAGAAAATTTATTTTCCGAAATCTTACTTAACTTTCCGGATCCTTGGCCTAAAAAAAGGCATCATAAAAAAAGAACTGTGAATTCTAAATTTCTAGAATCTCTAAGAATTTTACTTTCAGAAAAAGGCAAATTTTATTTTGCAACAGACTACGGCCCTTATGCAAGGAAAGTAATTCGTCTTTTTAGGAATTCGGAAGTTTTTAGTCCGGAAAAAGTAGAACTTAAGTCGGAAAGAAACGAAATTCCAATCTCTCATTTTGAAAGAAAAAAACGGGAAGAAGGAAAAAAAATTTATTATATAGACCGAATTCTCGTTCAAAAATAAGAACTGGCAAATCACATTTAAAAAAGAATAACGTTAACTACACTTGATCGTAACTTTATAAAATCTCTATAATAGATTTTAAATTTTTGTTATGACCGTAGAACCAACTTTATACAGGGATTTGATTTTACTACTCAGACGCATAAATAGAATACTTAGATTAGATTATTTCAATAATTTGAATATTTTAGCCATGCTCTAAAATGTCGCAAATCCCGCATTTGCGTTATTTTTTAAATAACTCTATTTTTTCCCAAAATTCGACCGTTAATAACTTAGTATCATTTTCATGTGTCCGAGTAGTAAGTGCTTTATTTTTGAGTATGTCTCAAAAACTCACCATTACTCCTTTAGAAATTTCTAATAAATTGAGGATCTAGACGCTTGCAAGCTTTCCAGTAATTCTCCATCATCAAATTTTTATAATTCTTAGGTTTTGAGAAAAGTTCTTTAAATTTTATATCAATTCTTATTGAACGTGAGTTCGACGTGGGGGCACCCACAAACATTTAAATCTCAATATTAAATCTGTTGGAATTACGACAAATCCTCTGTAACACTTGTTCCCACCCCACAACGCGATCCGTAGAGAGCGTTGTGTTGAGTTTCCAACGCGATCCGTAGAGAGCGTTGTGTTGAGTTTCCAACGCGATCCGTAGAGAGCGTTGTGTTGAGTTTCCAACGCGATCCGTAGAGAGCGTTGTGTTGAGTTTCCAACGCGATCCGTAGAGAGCGTTGTGTTGAGTTTCCAACGCGATCCGTAGAGAGCGTTGTGTTGAGTTTCCAACGCGATCCGTAGAGAGCGTTGTGTTGAGTTTCCAACGTTTTGGGTCGCAATTCAGGTGGAGAAATTCGGAAGACTTTTCTCTATCAGAAAAACATACTTTTTGCAAGTAAAAAGACTCATTCTTGTCGGAACACTTGAAAAATGTGTGTTTTTGAGCCTAAAACGCTTTCGTAAAAAGCGTTTTGCTGAGTTAACGCGACCTGTCGAACGACCCATGGGGAGCGCGAGCGCTGAGTTCAGGAAAGCGTTTTGCTGAGTTCAATTTTGATTCTAAAATCCTATTCAACTTGTGGGTAAGGTTATGCCTTCTATGGTCGCTCGACAAATTTTGGGTTAAGTTCTTAATTCTAAAATCAAATTTGGGATAAAAATTTAAAATACTCTTTTAAAGATCAACAACTTAGAAATAAAACAAATCTTCCTTTATCAGGAAATCATAATTTTCTGATAAAGGAAGATTTACCAAGGATACTTACAAATCCGGCGCCTCGACGAAACATGTTATTACTTGTTAACATCACATTACAAATTATGAAATAGACAACACATTCCACAAAAAAAATATCAAAAACTCTTACAAGGTTTATCTTAAAATCTAAAGACTTACGAAGTGATTCCCTTCATCGATAAACTAAAGAATAAACTTTTCCTTCTTCGTCCTTTAAGGAATAAGACCAGATCGGTTTACCGTCGATATTATATCGAATCGCTTTTCCGGATTTAAAAAGAACAATTCCGTCGTCTTTTTTACCCGGAAGAATTCCTTCGATGTCTGAAGCTTCCACGTTAAACGAATTCAACTTAAGAGAGCCAGACTCGATACGATAGACGGTTTTTCCCGCATGAAACCAAAGGTAAGTAGAACGAACCACAAACTGAGAAGCCAAACCACTCGGAAGATCAATTGAAGTAAATTTTTCATTATCGAGCGAAACGATCTTCTTTCCGGATAAAAAGAAAATTCCAGTTTCATAAGATCCTAAATATCTTAGATCTCCGATTCCATTATGAGAAATTTTTTTGGCGTTTAAGTCCTTTAAAGAAGAATCATATATCTGCACTTGAATTCCGTCTTTCGGAGCAATCGAGAATAAAACGCCTGACTTGATGCCAGACCAAAAAGAACCTTCAAAAGCTACTGAACCGTTCAAATCAAGTTGATCCGAATAACTATATATTTTAGATTTTTTTCCGGAGACAATTTCAACTAAAACATTTTCGCCGGAAAGATTTACTTTTTTAACTTCGCCGGAAGGAAGTGCCGTTTCTCTTAATGTGGTTCCAGTTTTTAAATCCATAACTTCGATTTTTTTTTCGGAAACTCCAATCAAACGTTTATCCGCCAACAAAAATTTATAAGGTGTGGAAGTTTGAATTCTCCAATGGCGAACTCCCCGGTCCTTATCTAAGGATTCCACACTGGTTCCATAGTTTAATATTACGGAATTGTTAATTATTACAGGAACGCCGATCAACTTTCCTCGGCTTTGATACGATTGAAGAATTACCGGATTATCTTCATCGGCGATTACTAATCTTTCCGCCTGAGCAGCGTGAGGTGATGATGGAAATTTTTCAGCCAGTTCTCTTCCTAAATCCAAAACTTCTTTTTTAATGGTGGGATTTGCCATTTTATTTCTTTGTTCGGAAAGAATACGAATCAAAGCAAAAAGATTTCCTTCGTTTCTTTCCAAATCGAGCGCTTTACGGATTTCTTTTTCGGCTTGTTCTAAATCTCCTCGTTTGTAGTAGATATAAGAAATCTGATAATGAGCGTCTGAAAATTCAGGATTCTTTTGAATGATCTCTTTAAAAATTCCGATGGCTTCATTATAAAGATTATCGTTAAAAAGTATAATCCCTATATTGTAAGGAGCGAGTTCGTTTGCTGCATCCTGCTGTGTTGCAGCTTCAAACTCTTCTTTCGCGAGCTTTTTACTTCCAGAATGATATAAAGAAATTCCTTTACCAATCCTTGCCGCCACAAAATCATTATTGAGTAAAAGTGACCTATCAAAAGCATCTATTGAAGCTTCATATTTTTTTCTTTGAAGATGTATGATTCCCATCTGATAATGGCTGTAATACGAGTCTGGTTTTTTTGCGAGAATTTCTTTAAACCCCACTTCCGCTTTGTCTATTTCCCCCTTTCTAAGTAAAAACGCGTTGATCGCTTCTCTAGTTTGAAGATTACGCGTTCCAGGAGGAGGATTTTCCAACATAGAAATTCCTTTTTCTTCACTTCCTAAAGCCAAATAACATTCAGCAATCTTAATATATAAAGTAAGTTTTCCCGTTTTCTGAAAAGCTTCCTGATAGATTGGTATGGCTTTTTCGTATTGACGCGTATCAAAAAGTTTGTTCGCTTTTTGGATGATTGGAATTACGGTCGCAAATTTTTGATTTTCCTGAATTGTTTTTCTAGTTTCCGCAATTTCAGGAATATCTTTGGATAACTTCTCTGCTTTAGAAACCCAATTTAAAGCGGAATCGTGATTACTCTTTTCATTTTCTTCGAGAGAAATTTTATAATACAACATCGCCAAACGAAAGTTAATTGCTTCATTATTTGGAAATTTTTTCTGAAGATTTTTATAAACGTTTTCAGCCTTTTCGTATTCTTTTTTATCTTCGTAAGTTCTTCCTAAAACAATCGCTGCAGAAGGATCGTTTCCAGTTAAATTTTCCAATTCTTTTGTATATTGATTAGTAAGTGTTTGATTTTTTTGAGAAGAATAAAGCCGGATCAATCCTTGAAGAGCCGGAATATTTTGTTTATCAATGGAAAGCGCTTTTTTAAAATTTTCTTCGGACGCTTTCAATTCTCCAGAAATGAAATACAATCTTCCAAACGCATTATAAACGGAAGGTTCTTCTGCAGAAGCCTTTTTAGCTTTTTCATAAAAGGTCTTAGCTACTTTTGTATCTCCTTTTCTGAGATGTCGATCTCCTTCATAAATCTGTTCCGAAACGTCAATAAATGACATGATTTGTTTTTTTTCAGATTCAGATTTTAAAGACTCAGCTTCTTTTCTCGCAGTTTTATAACGATTTTCTGAAATCAGCAAAAATACTAAGTTTGTTACCGGTTCAATAAACGTCGGATCCAATTCTTTCGCTCTTGTAAAGTAGACGAGAGCCTTTGCTGGTTCGCCTAACGCCTTCATATTCAAACCCATTTGGTTTTGATAAATCGCATTATTTGGAAACTGAGAAGTCGCCTTTTCCAAAACAGATACGGACTTTCTGTAGTTTCCAGTTTTATAATATACTGCTGCAATTCCAGAAATTGCCTCTTGATAATCAGATTTAAGTGCAAGAGAATTTTCGAACGCTTTTAAAGCGGCTTCGTATTCTCCCGATAAAATCCGGGCATTACCTAAAAATATATAAGGTGTTGGGTTTTTTGGATCGTTTTGAATTGCGGTTTGAAAATGAGAAGCTGCTTCTTTGTAATTCTTTTTTCTCATCGCCTGGTTTCCGTTTTCCAAAGCAGAAGCAACTCTGGTTACAGAAGCGGATTTTTTTGCAGATAATAATTCTGGATCATTCTTTCTTGCTTCTTCAAAATAAACCTCCGCTTCCTCATACTTTTTCAATTGCACAGCAGCGTCTCCAAGTTGCATGTTCAATTGAGCTGGAAACGCAAATTCCTTTGCAGGAATTTTTTTGAGAGTTACATATGATTGTTCAAACTTTCCGAGATTTTTTAAGATCACCGCCTTTTTGAAGGAATAATTATATCTGTCTTTAACCGGCAAAGATTCTAATTTACCGTAAACTTCAATCGCGTCCTCGTTTTTACCCTCAGCCGTATAAATGATGCCTAACGTTAGTAAAATCTGCTCATTCTCAGAATCAATATCGGTTCCTTTTTTAAGGGAAACTAAAGCCTCTTGATTTTTACCGAGTTTATATTCGGAAACTCCGGCAAGATAATAACCAGGCGCGGTTGGATAGGTATTGATTGCAAGATTCGCTTTTTCTAATGACTTTTCAAAATTCCCTTTTTGAAAGTAAGAATTTCCTTCATTCAAAATTCTTGATACTCTTTTAAGTTTTTCTCGGGTCGCAGAATCCTTTTCCAAAATTGCGTCCTGAGTTTGAGATTTTCTAAAATCTTTACTTAAACAATGAATTGTAAATTGTCCGCAAATTAAAACGAGTACACTAATCGATATGATCTTATTTTTCATGGAATTCAAACCTTTCATTTATATCCCTTATATTCGATCTTGAGATTTCTTAATGGAGAACGTTTTGAAAAATTTTCTCCTCTCGTAAGAATAGAAATTCGCCAAACACCGGAAACGTCGAGTTTATCTTCTAAAACTTTAGAATATCCTAAATACAATCGAATCGTTCCTTCTTTTATATCTGTTACGATCCGAAAAGGACGTCCGTCTTCTTTATCTTCTTTTCTGAACTTATAAGTCCCGACGTTATTTCCATTGGAAGGAAAAGAATATACACTGAGTCTTTCTTTTTCATATTCTAAACTGATCGTCTTTTTTGAAGTATGAAAAGAAATAGCAACAATTCCAGAATCCGATTCTGCAGTAATTGGAATAATTCCTTCCAGCTCCATATTTTCCGGCACAAACGGAGCGGAAAAAACTCCATACCATCCCGGTGGCAAAGAAGAAACATTCTGAAAATCTAATGTTTTTCCGGAAAAAGCCTGAAATCCTTTTTCGCCAGAAAGTTTCCAGAACTCTGGCTCTGAAATCAAATTATCTGTTTTATAAGGTAAAGCGATCTCAGTAATTTTATCTGCGTTTACGATCAATTGTCCTTCGTAATAAACAAGAGGTCCGTTTTCAGTTTCTCGAACCAATTCTAACTGCATCGCTCCCGGTGTAAGATTGCTTCTATAAAAAGGAGTTTCTCCCATCTTCAAACCGTCTAACGCAACTTGAAGCGCTTCTGGAAAACTTAATATTCTTACACCACCTAAAGTGCGATCTTCTTTCCATTCTTGATAAATGGAAATTGTTTGTCCTGAACGAATTTGTAAGTATTTGTTAATGTCTTTTTGTCCCGGACGAGTAATCTGAATTTGTTGTAAACCTTCCGGCAACGGATAATTTCTAAAAGAAGCAATTCCTATCTTTTCTCCTTGAAATAAAACTTCCGTGTCCGCAGAAGAAGCGCTAAATGAAAGATAACCTTGAATTGATTTTTTTAAAATCGAATCGATTTCTCCAGAACTCAAAGATTTTTCCCAAATCGGAACCAAAGAAGATTTTGCATCCAGAGCTAAAACTCCGGAACCATGTTTTAAATAATAAGTTTGGTTAGCCTGTAATTCATCTTCAGCTTTAGGAGGTTGAAACGAACCGTCCACATTTCCATAAACGATTTCTTTTACAGGGTCCGTGATTTTTTGATTTACGATCCATTTCCCGGAAACTTCACGAATATCGGTTTTGACTACAGCGTCTACGTTCAACCTTTTGAGTTCTTGAGAAAGTTGAGAAGAATTTTTCCAAGACATTTCTTGGATACGAACTTGTTTTCCTTTTACTTTTGCCCAAATCAAACGCACTTCATCGCTCAAGAAAGCGGCTAACTTAGAATCCATTCCTTCCGGAGTTTGAATCGGAGCCAGAACGAACACTGGAATCGTATTTCCCGTTTTTCGAATTTTATAATCCGAATCAGAACCTCCTCCTAAAATCGCCTCTTCTTCTTTGAGAGATTTAAAGGTAGGTTCTTGTAAAACGGAATTGAAGTTTTCTATTTTTTGAACAGAAGAACAATCGATAAGAATCCATAAAAAAAAGAAGGAGAATGTAAAGAATCGTATCGGGTTAAAAATTGATCTCATAACAGTTCCAATATTGTCCACCAGGTTGAATGAGAAATCCATTATAAAAAGATTGAAAGAACGATCATCCGTAATTTTCGGTGATTCGATTAAAAATAAAAAAACCGAGGAAATTTCCCCGGCTTGATCCAGTTCAAGGGTTTATCAAAAACCCTAAAATGTTTCTTTTGGATTTAATTTCAGTTTTTCCTTTTGTACATCTTGTTGTACATATTTGGTTTCGTTTACTGCCTTAGCGGTTTTTGTAATCTCATCCGCGTTATTACGATCCGCTTCTCTTTTTTGAAACGCCGCTTTCACTTCTTCCACCGAACCAGATTGACTTAAAATTTTAAGTTCTTCACTGGAAGATTTAAGTTCTTCTACTAGTTTTCCGTATTCGAAAGTTTCGTTTTTATGAAGAACGATGAGTTCTTTCATTTCGGAAAGAGAATCGTTTTGGAGAGAACGAATTAGTTTATCGGTGAGCTTTTGATTTTTTTCGATTCTAAGTTCGCGGTTTTTACTTAGGATCACTTCAGAAGATTCTCCCTTTTTAGAAACTGCGATCGTTCCTTCAATCACTGCAAAACGAACGGTACAATTGGCTTTAGCACAATTGATCTTAGATCCTTCTGGACTTTCCACAGAAGTTAAAAAAGAAGTTCCCCTAACACCTGCAAGTGCAGTCGGAGTAGAAACGGTAAACTCGGTAGTCTTCTGACCTTTTTTTACCATCGTTACAATTTTTCCGTAGTTCACTTGAACATTTGTATCGGAACCGTTTGGATTCATAAGGCTGGAAATTTCTATATCGGAATTTTTAGACATCTTAATAATTCCACTGTCTGCAACCATAATTTCAGCCCCGCCGTTCGGTCCTGTAATAACGCGGTCCGTAGAAGAAAGAGAAGCGCCTAACTCTGCTTTTTTTTCTCCAGAATCGGAAAGAATTTTTACGTCTCCAAGAAGCCAAACGATTCTCGCGCTGGCAGCGTTAGACTCAGTTTTTACCTGATCACTGCCGGATGACTTGTTCGTGCTACAAACGAGCGAGAACATTGCAAACGTACAGAGAATCACAATACTCAAATAACGTTTCATAAAACCCCCAAACTCTAAAAAGATAACATTTAAAATAACAAATCTTAGGAGAAAAAATTGCAAGAACTTAGAATTAATATATCATAAGAATGTTAGTATTTTACAGAAAAAAACTAACGTTTATACACGAGTTCATTTTTTTTTCGGTTTTTCAGGTTCGACCATAATTGCGTCTAATTCTTCTTCCAACCTACACTTTGGATAATTATCGACAGGTAAACTGGTTCCTACCCAACCGAAAGCTTCTTGGGCTGTAATTACGTGAATATCCCAACCCATAACGATGTTGGGACAATCCCACACCTTGTTTTTACAAAGAACCTGGCTAGACTTCGGCTTAGGATACGCCCAAGCAGAAGGAGGGTAGACACATTTCATTTCTACTTCCGCAATTTTTCTGAGTCTCTTAACGTTTACTTCAAATTCTTTGAAAGTGGCAACGAGAGGATTTGCTAGAAGTTCGTCGAAATATTTTTTAGAAGTATTGTAAGCGATATAATAGACTAATTCCTCCATTACATAATCCTTATCAACTGCATTGTGACTAACATTTGCAATGTAACGGGCCAACTTCAAGGCGTCGGTCAATAAGGCTTGGAATAAATCGTAGGATTTTTCAGGAATCGCGTCTTCCCTAGAACCGTCCCCTTTACTATCACTTTCACCGTCATTTGAAATAATATCGTCCAAAAAAGTTTCGTCTATATTTTCACTAGGTGCAACGGTTTTATCTTTTGAAGCCGAATCTTCCATCATTCCCAGAGGCATGTGATTAGAAATCGATCCGTACGTAAATTCGATAAGATCGAGTTTTTGTAATATATCAGAACACTTATGTGCAATTCTGACTTTCTCGTTATCGTCGGAAGGTAATTTAGTAAATTTATCCACTCCGATTCGAGGAACGTCCATAAGAATTCCCGCGGTAAATGCGTATCTTCTAAGAAGTCTGAATCTCATCGTATCAGGAATCATTACAATTCCGAGACTCAAAAGACCTAATTCGCTTATATATTTAAAGAAGTTTAGATTTTGATTATAAACTTTTAAAAGAGCCAAAACCATCTTTTTAGAAAGTAATGAATTTCGAACAATTCCCTTAAAATTATAATTCGTGTTTTCGTACATAAATTTCAGAAATTTCATGTCCGTAACTTTGAGTTGATTTACAATCTTTATTGCGAGTATATTCTGGATTTGCTCTAAAAGTTCCTTATTTAATTTAACTTCAAATTTAGGAGTATATTGCCCTTTAATATCTCTTAAACGAGCAAGAGTTGATTCCTTAATTTGAACTTCTTCTTTAACGAGTACATTTCCAGAATTGTCTTCAATCGGAGAAAGAAACCGTAACATGGACCCGGTTTCAAATTCTTTAGTAAAATCAATTAGATCTTCAATCGAATCAAACTCCAAACAAGAATGTGTCACTTTCATTTTGAAATCCTATCTCTCCGTGTGACTCTATGCGGGTTGTCCAGGCTCGTAAGCATCGATTCTAAACTCTTCTTTCTTTCCAAAGTTAATCCTTCTTTTTCTAAAGCGGATAACATCGCGCAGTCGGAAGATAATTTACAACAATTTGATTCTTCACAATGTTTTTTTTGACTGGAAAGTTCGGGAAAACTTTCCAGAATTTCTTCTTTTTTTAAATGGAGAATCCCCCATTCTTTAATTCCTGGAGAATCGATTAGCGCCGTGCCATCTTCTAAAACGAGTAAAAGAGAATTTGTAGTGGTATGTTTCCCTTTATCTTTCGAAATGCTAATTCCAGAAGTTTTCTGAACCTGCGTTTGAGTCAATAGATTGATTAAAGTAGACTTGCCAACTCCTGAATTTCCGACTAGAAACGTCATTTTTCCGTGCAGATATTTTTGTAATTCAGGAATTCCTTGACCAGTTGTACAGGAAATCCCCAGTACTTTGTACCCAAAATTTCGATAGACTTTCATACGATTTTCAGCTTCGGCTTCGGAAACGAGATCCAATTTTGTAAATAAAATCAAAGGCTGAGTTCCAGAGGCAAAAACCGCCGCCAAACATCTATCCAAGAAACCGTCTTTTGTTTCGGGAGACTTTAAAGAAGCAAGAACCGCCGTTTGATCCACATTTGCACATAAAACCTGCGTATCCCCTTCTCTACTTTTACGTGTTAGGAAAGAACTTCTTTCCAATCTTTCGCAAATTACCCAGTCTTTCCCCGCTGAAAACTCGGCTAGAATTTTATCTCCTACAACAAAAGGATGTCTTTCTTGAGCGGCAATGGTTCTTAACCTTCCACGTAGGAAAGCTCTTACGATTCCTCGTTTTGAAGAATAAATTTCGTAGTATGCTCCATAAACTCGGGAGATGGTAAAAAATTCTTTGACTGAGGAATCTAACTCTAACATGATTTCTATGCACTGTAATGACGACCCGAAGACTCATCGCCTTAGGGCCCATCGTATATTTAATTCTTCTGATAGTCTGTTTTCAGCTTATCTCCACATTAACTATACGGTCATTCCATTTCTTTTCTTTGGAATCTTATGAACTTCTTATTACACTTTTAACCGGAGCGATTTTCGGATTTACAATTTACATCGTTTCAGTTCGAGTTTTAAAACTCACTTCTAGTAAATTTTTAAGAAAGATTTTTCCGTTCCTTCAATTTTCCAATAGCGAAATCGTTAAATACCTTTCGGTTTTAGATCAATTTAAAAACGATTTAATCTCTACAAATCTAACAGGACTTGTATGCGAAAAAATTCTAAAATTTATCCAAACCATAATTCCGACAAAAAAAGTTATCGTATTTCTTTGGAAGGAAGAAATGGGTAAATTCGCTCCTTTTCCAGATTCAGGAGAAATTCAATTTTTTATCTTTGATCCGTTTCTTCTTTGGATTACAGAAAACGATAGGATCTATGACTTTAAAGAATTTACAACTAATTACAATCTAAGTAAAATTCGAAATTCCGCTGAGAATTTTTTTACACAAACCCAAGCCGAATTAGTGATTCCTTTAATTCTCAATAAAAGTCTTTTAGGAATGATCGTGTTAGGTGAAAAGCAAAATCGAAAAAATTATACACTTTCCGAAATCAATAAATTGAATGAAATACGTTCCGTTTCGGTAATGGCGCTTTCAAACGCAATTTTTTACGAACGTCTAGTTGAGTTAACCGAAACCTTAGAAGAAAAAGTCAAGATTAGAACTCAAGAATTAGAAGAAACACAGTCCCAATTGATCATGTCGGAGAAAATGGCTTCTCTCGGTATCATGGTAGCCGGAATCGCACACGAAATCAATACGCCAGCGGGTGTGATCAACGGTGCCGCAGATAATTTAGATCAAAACATGAACTATCTGGTTCAAAACGTTTTTGACGTCGTTCTTTTTGCTAGATATAGAAAACTTAGAAAAAATTTCGAACTCGCTTTACTTCATTTGCTTCGGGATAAAAAAAAATCGGAACTGGATTCGAAAGAAAAATTCCGTTTAAAAAATCAACTTAAAGAAGAAATGAAAAGTATGAACTTTAGTCCTTCTCTAACTTCTGAACTTTCAAATTTTATTATAGAAAACCAGATTGGTAAAGAACGGAAATATATTTATAACATTATTTTAAAAGATGATGATCGTGGATATTTTATGTTAAAAAACGCCGCTTATATCAATCGAAATATCAAAAATATAAGATATGCAATTCGAAACATAGTTAGAATTGTAAAAGCGCTAAAGTCTTATTCCCATTTAGATCAATCCAAAACTTTTTCTTCTTCGAATATTATAGAAGGTATGGAAACAACATTAATTATTCTTAATAATCAAATAAAATATGGAATCGAGGTAATTAAAAATTTTCAGGAAATTCCACTTGTTATCTGTAACCCGGATGAATTGAATCAAGTTTGGACAAATCTTATTCAAAATTCGATTCAGGCTTTAAAAGGGAAAGGTAAAATCGGAATTTCAGTTTTTCCTTGGAATGATTATGTAGTTGTTGAAATCGAAGATAACGGCCCGGGAATTCCCGTCAAAATTCAAGATAGAGTATGGGATCCTTTTTTTACTACCAAAGATCAAGGAGAAGGAACGGGACTTGGTTTAGGAATTGTTAAAGGAATCGTTGAAAAACATAAAGGTAAGATTACTTTAAATTCGAATCCTGGGAGAACCATTTTTAGAGTGGAATTACCAATTAACCCGGAAAATAACATAGCTAAAGTGGCTGCAAAAGATAAAAAATTATAATAGCTTAGAAAGATTATTTTTAAGATTCAAATATTTACAAGCGCTATCTCAAAAATATTTTATCTTAAAATGCAGATTGCAATGATTTAAGATATTTTTAAGATAGCTTGTATTAATGAATCATAAAAAGGTTTTTTTAAAAGAATTAGAAATCAAAAATAGAGTTATTGAAAAATTCTATGTCCAGTTTAACAAAATTGCTTCAATTGACCGTTTCTATCAAAGATAAACTGATGGAGAATTAATTTTTCAACAACTCTAATGTATACAAGAATGATTCGTAAAAAATATTCTAAATATTTAAATTAGAACAACAAAATGTTTTTTGGAAATTTTTATACATTCAAATTTCTTTATAAATCTACTCTAAAATATAAACAATTTCTTTTAAAGAAATCTCTACAAAATCTGAAGTCTTATAGAAGTTCCCTTAAAGTTTTGAAAAAACACTCTAATCGTAAAATCAAACAATCAAATTTAGAGTAAATAACGTGAAACATAAGAAAATAAATTCGGAAATATCATTTTTTAAGGAAGTTTACGTTTTAGTAAAAAAAATTCCCAAAGGTAAGGTGACTTCTTACGGAAGAATAGCGGCACTTTTAGGAAAGCCCAGAGCAGCTCGCGCCGTCGGATACGCGTTAAACGCTCTTTCTAAAGATCAAGAACAAAAAGTACCTTGGCAGAGGGTTATCAATAGTCAGGGAAAAATTTCCTTTCGAGGAGATACAGGGCGTTCGATTTTACAAAAGAAAATTCTTGAAGATGAAAGAATCAAATTCAATTCTGCGGACAAAATAGATTGGGAAGTATTTGGTTGGCCAGATATGATTCCATCTAAATCACTTCCTAAAAAAAGGAAACCGAAATCTATAAGTATCGTTAAACAAAAGAAATAAAAATAAATTTTAGAATTATGAATTCAAATTATTTACTTGATTTTTTTGGTAAAAAATTTGCTCTAAAAATACATTAAAGAAATTGAATGGAAAATAAAAACATAAAACCGGTCACGCTGACAATTGCAGGTTCGGACTCTGGAGGAGGAGCCGGAATTCAAGCAGATTTAAAAACGTTTACAGCTCTGGGTACTTTCGGAACCTCCGCAATTACCTGTCTGACTTCTCAAAACCCTTCGGGTGTTACTGGAATTTTAGAAGTAGATGCAAATTTTTTAGAAAAACAGATCTTAGCTGTTCTGGATTACTTTCCAGTGAAAGCAATCAAAACTGGAATGTTATTTTCTACATCTATTATTGAAAAAACGAGTTCTCTTCTTTCAAAAAGAAAAAAAGAAGAAAACAATTTTTTCATAGTAATCGATCCAGTAATGGTAGCTACAAGCGGTGCAAAACTTTTGCAGAATTCTGCGATCGACGTTTTGTTAACAAAGTTAATCCCGGTTGGGGACCTAATCACACCCAACCTAGACGAAGCAGAAATTCTTTCCGGAAAAAAAATAAATACAAGTGCGGAAATGCCTGATCTTGTAAAAGAAATATTTGAAAAATTTAAAGTTCCAACTCTTTTAAAAGGAGGCCATCTACAAAATGAGAAAGTTGCAATCGACATTTTATACGATGGTAAAAAAATTTCTAAATTCGAAAAACCGTTTGTAAACGGGTTTTATCCACATGGAACAGGATGTACATATTCTTCTGCAATTGCTTCTTATTTAGCTCGAGGAGAAAATTTAATCGAAGCAATTTATTATGCAAAAGAATATTTACACGCAGCTATCGAACAATCCTATATCACAGGAAAAGATAAAACTCTAAATCATACTCCGCTATTTCATAAAACTTAAAATTAATTTCAAAACGTTGCTACTATATAAGAGCCGTTTACAAAATCTAAAAACTTTCTAATTGAATTACCGAATAAAATTGTTGTTGGTGACTATCATCCAATCAAAAAATTGTTTTATAGAAATTTCTATTTGTTTTATTTTTTTTCCTGGTCGCTTAACAATTGATCCTGTATAAGTTTTTCTAAAACGTTCAGTGGTAAAGAACCATTGTCTAAAACTACTGAATGAAACTCTCGAATATCGAAAGTCTTCTTTTTATGAACCTTTACTTTTTCTCTGAGTTCTAAAATTTTTAACATTCCGAGTTTATAGGAACAGGCCTGACCGGGATAAACTATATATCTTTCTATTTCTGCAGTCACGTCCTTCGGAGCCATTCCAGTATTTTGCATCATATAAGAGATCGCTTGTTCTCTGCTCCACCTTTTATAATGTAAACCTGTATCAACGACGAGCCGCACCGCACGGAACAACTCCGCTTGAAGCCTTCCTAAATCCGAATATGGATCTTGAAAAAAATTATAGTCCTTTGCAAGACGTTCCGCATATAAGGCCCAACCTTCCACATAAGCAGTAAATGTAATTGTATTTCTAAAACGAGGAAGCCCTTTTAGTTCCTGCATGATTGCAATCTGTAAGTGATGTCCGGGAATTGTTTCGTGATACGTCAAAGTTTTCATGCCAAATTTAGGAATTTCCTTTGTATCCCGAAGATTCGCATAAAAAATACCTGGTCGAGAACCGTCTAACGCGGGTTCATCGTAGTACGCTCCTGGAGCGGTTTTTTCTTTAAAGATCGGAATTCTTTCTACTTCAACCTTACTTTTTGGCATTTTGAAAAATAAAGATTTTGTTTTTTCTTGTGAGTCCTTTAGAATTTTCTTATATTCTTCTAAAGCCTGAAGTTTACCTTCTTCGTTATCGGGAAATAAAAAATTAGAATCCTTTCTAAGTTCCGACATGGCAATTGGAATAGGCCTATTTTTTCCGACCCTTTTCAGAACCATTTCCATTTCGTTTTGAATTCTAGAAACTTCCGACAATCCTATATTATGAATTTCTTCTGGAGTCAATTCTGTCGTAGTATGTTTTTTCAATTCGTGAATATAATAAAGATCTCCGTCCGGAAGTTTCCAAACTCCAGCCCTTGAATCGGCGTGTTTTTTCTGTTCTAAAAAAAGAATTAGTAATTTTGAATATGCAGGATATACTTTCGATTCAATTGATTGTTTCACTCGTTCTAAAGAACGATTCTGAAAATCCACAGAAACCGAATCTATCTTTTTAATTTTCTTTTCGAATGTTGTATAAAGAAGATTCTCCTTTGCCGGAACCGTTACAAACTCTTTGACTTCCGAGATCAATCGATCCAAAATAAATTCAGGTGGTAAAATACCATTTTTATCTCTAAATAAAATTCCTTCTATGAGTTGATCTATCTTTTTGGGAACGGCTTCTAATCTTGCGATGTAATCTTCTACATCTTGAGAAGATGTGATAGGATGTTGTGTAGCTAAAAAAGTAGGAATTTGATTTTGAACTCCAAATAATTGATTCGCAGGATAATCGTGAAATAAAAATCTTTCACCAGAAATTTTTAAACGAAGAAACCATTCTAAAATTTCAAAAGAAAGTAGCTCTTGTCCTGATAAATGTTCTTTTCCGTAAGATAAAAGAATCTCCAGATTTTTTTTCGCTTTTTCTAAATCTTGTTTTTGTTTTTCGATCGATATATCGGTAAGTTTTTTTTGATAACCTCCTATTTCAAAACGATTTAAAATACCAAGAGAAGTCAGATATTCTGGATCTTCTAAAATTGATTCCCAAAAAATTTTTTCATAAAATAATCTGAGTGTAATAGGTTTAAAAAAAATTGTATGTAAAATTAGAGTAAACGATAGAGAAAGTAAAATTAAAATTCCAAAGAGAATCTTTTTTAAAATAGAAAATCTAAACATAGTAAACAGAATTCATAAAATCTAAGAATATGAAAGTTCTATTTTTAGAAACCTCTATAAAATCGAAAAACACCAAAACTCAAATTTTTACGTTTTCCGAATAAAAACACATCGCTCTCAAACAACAATTCTAAATTAGAGTTGTTGAAAAATTCCATAGTCCAGGTCAACAAAACTGCTTCAATCGACCGTTTCCATGAAACGCAAACTGATAAAGAATTAATTTTTCAACAACTCTATTATTTTTGAGAGTATTATTATTTAACTTGAATTAGCGCGAAAGGGATCGATGAATGAACTCAACACAACGCTTTCCTGAATGCCGATCCTTAGAGAGGCATTCGCTGAGTTCCCTGGGTCGCGTTGTGGAGTCAAGTTATTGAAATTAAAAAAATTGAATGTATAACTATATTACACAATAACTTGACTGAAGCTGAGAGCCCCGGTCCCGCCTGTTTCATTGAATCTTTTTTTACAGACTATTGGCGGGATTCACCCGGTCTTTTTTACGTCTAGTCACGTTATTCATTACTTTAGTAATAAATAATTTTCTAAACTAAGGGAAGGAGGACCAAAAAAATAAAGGAAATTAACAAAGTCCAGATACATGCGGAAGACAAAGAAAACCAAAGAGAGTTTTGCCATCGGATCAAAGGAACGGCAACGAACAAAATCATTCCAAAATAGGAAAAATAAGGAGAACGATCATAAAGACGTTTTTGCCATTCTATAAATCCTTCTTTAAAATCTTTTACATCTCCTCGGAATTTTAGATCTAGAATCAATTCGCCAATCAAACCAGAGATAGAAAAAATGAAAGTCCACACAAAGAACAAAATGGACAATAAAATTGGGATCTTTTCAAAACGAGTCAAAACATGAACCACAAGTAGAAGCAGACTCAAAATAGGTAAAATTGGATAGAGAATTTTAGTTCTCAAAAACTTACTTTCGGCAGCATAACGAAAAAAAGATATTGAATTTAAAGATTGAAAAGACCCACAAAATAAACACTGAATAGATTCCGCTAAGATATGCGTACCGCAATTCCTGCAGAATCGTTTTTCGTTCTCCATCTTTTCTTAGATAAAAGATGTACTCTAATTAATAAGTTGCCGAATCAGTTGATGTAAAAATTCAACGTTAGGAGTTCCACTTTTTGGAAGAGGCTTATTATTTATGAACAAAGTAGGAGTCGAATTGATTTTCAGTTTTTCGGCCTCGTCTACTTCGCGATTAATTTGATCTCTAATTTTTGTAGAACTCATACAAGATCTAAACTGATCCATGTTCAGCCCGTTTTTTTCGGCGAGACGAGTAACGGTTACTGCTGTGTGCATCACTCCAGCTTCGTTATCATCGTAAAGACCAGTATAAACCGGATAAAACTTTTTCTGCTGATTAGCACAAAGCGCCGCACTCGCAGCCACACAAGAACTCGCTTCTGGAGATTTTCTTCCTACAAGACGATTACAGTTTCCATCCAAAGGAAAATTTTTATAAGCGACTTTAATAATTCCGTTATATTCGCTTAAGAAAGATTTTAAAATCTTACTCGTATGCATACAATGGCCGCAATTAAAGTCTGCGTATTTTACAATCGTAATCGGTGCATTTGGATCACCTACTACGGGAGCATCTTTCAAATCAATGGAAACCGTTGGAGTTGTTCCAAATTCTTTTAATTGTTCTGGAATGGATTTTTCTCCATTGGCGGCCCCGGATACAAGCCTTGCTCCACCCGTAGAAATTTTTCCTCCGTAAAGACCAAGGACAAAAAAGAAAAGTATAACGATAATAAGATTGAAAATATTTCCATTTAAAGAATTTAAAACAGTACCTATCGACTTATCCGGAATAGATTTAAATGTAGTAAAATTAACGGCAAGAAGTGCAATCGTTACTAAATACGTTGCAGCACAAAGGCCACATAATGCTTTAATTACTCCAACGGAAAGTAAAAACAATCCTAAGTCAGCAATAAGGCCGAGAACTAAAACATAAAATGCTAATCTAAGATTTACTTCTGCGGATTCTTTTTTGATCTCCGATAATATAAAAAGAAAACCCACAAAGCCGTAAAAAAGAAAACCAAACAAAGCGATCGGAAGGTCTCCTAAGCCGGGAACGTTTCGGATCGCAGAATAAGCGCTTTCGGAAACCTTATCACAAGAACCGGATTCGCTCAGTGCGTTGCAAAGAGTTTCTCCTACCGAACCAGGGTCACCATAATATTTTTGGATGAGTAAAAAAGAAAAAATCAGTCCTAACACGGAAAGTATGATCGATATTTTATTTTTAGAAAATTGATTCATGAATATCCCAGATCTTTTAATAAGATAGATTTACCTTTATGTATGGTTCCATTTTAGATGAAAAGAAAAATCTAATTCTATTTTTCGTTTCCTTAAATAGAAGAAATTGCTTTTGCGAGATCCAATTTTCCTTCGTACAAAGCTTTTCCAGTGATCACTCCATAAAGGGGAATTTTAGTTTTGAGAGAAGAAAGATCCATTAAATCCTTCAGAGATGCAATTCCACCGGAAGCTATTACTTGAAACGGATAAGAATTTAAAATTTCTCTATATGCTTCCAGATTTGGACCTGCGAGAGTTCCGTCTTGAGCAATATCCGTAAAAACAACATGTTCAATTCCTGCTTTTACAAGTTGCTCTAATAAATCTCTGTAATGAATACCTGAATCTTTTTCCCAACCTGCAATTTTTACAATCCCGTCTCTTGCATCGACTGCGACCACAACTCTTTCTTTTCCGTAATTATCGAGTGCGTATTTTAAAAGATCGGGATTTGTAACTGCGGCGGTTCCAAGAATAAAACGATTGATCCCAATTTTATCGTAATAAGCCAGTTTTTCTTTGTCACGAATTCCACCACCTAACTGCACTTTGAGGGAAGTAGTTTCTCGGATTTTCAAAATAGAATGTTCATTGATACCAAGTTGATTTCTAGCACCGTTTAAATCTACCAGATGAAGCAAAGTTGCTCCATTCTTGGCAAAACTTTCCGCAAGTTTCCAAGGTTCAGAAGAATAGATTTTCTTTTCTTCGTAGTTCCCCTTAAATAAACGAACTGCACAATTATCGAATAAATCTATAGCAGGAATTACAATCATACAAAACGAATAAAATTCTCCAAAAGTTTAAGTCCATGAGTATGCGATTTTTCGGGATGAAATTGCGTTCCGAAAACATTATTTTTTTCCACGACGGCTGGAAATTTTTCCTGGTAGTAGTCACAAAGCCCGGTGATTGCATTTCCTTCGGCTTCAGTAGGTCTATAAGAATGGATAAAGTAAAAGAAAGATTGATCTCCAATTCCTTTTAAAAGAATACTTTTATCTTTTCTACGAATTTGAAGACGATTCCAACCGATATGCGGAACTTTAAAATTTTTTCCATGAAATTTTTTGATCTTACCTTTAATATATCCTAGACCTTCGATCTGTTCTTTTTTTGAACCTTGAGCAATCTCCTCTGAAGATTCAAAAAGAATTTGAAAACCGATACAAATCCCAAAAAGAGGTTTTCCGGAAGTTACGTGTTTATCAATCGTTTCCCGAAGTCCTGTCGAATTTAAATTCTCCATCGCCTTATCAAAATGTCCGTCACCTGGTAATATTAGAGCTTTTGAATTTTCAATCGTTAAACGATCTTTTGTAAAAACAAAATCTTTAGTATAAATAGATACGGCTTTCAAACAAGAATGAATATTTCCCATTCCGTAATCCAGAATGGCGATCATTCTAAAACACCTTTAGTGGAAGGAATTGCGCCTGCGGACGCGGAATCTTGTGCAATCGCCATTCTGAGAGATTTACCTAAAGCTTTAAAAATAGATTCGTGAATATGATGTTTATTATCTCCATAATGAACGACTACGTGTAAATTCATCTTTGCGTTGAGAGCAAGCTTTTGTAAAAATTCCAAAGAAAGTTCTGCATCATAAATTCCGAATTTACCTGTTAGTTCAGGTCCGGTGTATTTAAAAAAGTATCTACCGCCTAAATCCACGGCTACGGTCGTAAGAACCTCATCCATAGTAAGGGTAAAATGTCCGTATCTAAAAATTCCGGCTTTATCACCCAATTGTTTATGAATTGTAGTTCCCATCAAAATCGCTGTATCTTCCACGGAATGATGACAATCTATTTCAATATCTCCTCTTAACCAAAGATTCAGGTCGATCAATCCATGTTTGGAAATATGTGAAAGCATATGTTCGAAAAAAGGAATCTCTGTATCAAACTGATATTGACCGGTTCCTCGAAGATTCATTTCCAATTTGATCTCGGTTTCGGAAGTTTTTCTCTCTGCTTTCATTCTAACTGGATCATAGAATCCAATCAACTTGCCTGTCAATGAATTCCAAAATAATGGATGACGTAAAAGCCAAACCTATCGAAATTGTAGGAGCAATTTCTCACTATAAATTGCCGAAGTGGCGGAATTGGTAGACGCACTGGCTTCAGGTGCCAGCGATCGCAAGGTTGTGGGGGTTCGAGTCCCTTCTTCGGCAAAAATAATTTTAACAATATAAACATGGACTCGAAGCGAGAACTTGAAAGCGTTTTGAGCTTTCCTAAAAAGCGAAAAACGCGACCGAAGCATACGATGTGCTGAGGCAAGTTCGAGACGCCCCGGAACCCAGTCGAGCACGACGCGAGACTGTGAAGGGGCGAGTCCCTTCTTCGGCAAAAATAATTTTAACAATATAAACATGGACTCGAAGCTTTCGAGCGAGAGCGTTTTGAGTTTCCGTAAGAAACGAAAAAACGCGATGCGAATCCATGGATGGATGAGCACGCGAGAAAGACGCCCCGGAACCCAGTCGAGCACGACGCGAGACTGTGAAGGGGCGGAGTCCCTTCTTCGGCAAAAATAAGATTCTTAGTTTATAATTTTTCCGATGGCTGCGGAAAGTGTTGCGATTCCTAACATACCACCTAAAATCCAACGAGTTTGAGCAGCAATTGTTTTGTGAATATCTACAATGGACTTTTGTAATTCTAGAAAATCGGTTTTTGTTTCTGCTCTAAGTTCTGCAATTTCAGTTTTTAATTCTGTTCTAAGATCAGCAATTTCGGTTTTTAATTCTGTTCTAAGTTCTGCAATTTCGGTTTTTAATTCTGTTCTAAGATCAGCAATTTCAGTTTTTAATTCTGCCCTAAGATCAGCAATTTCAGTTTTTGTTTCTGCTCTAAGTTCTGCAATTTCAGTTTTTAATTCTGCCCTAAGATCAGCAATTTCGGTTTTTAGACCAGAATAAAAATCTCCAAGTTCCTTTCTAATTTTAACGGTTTCCATTTCGAATTCAAGTTGAAGCTTTAGAATTTTAGAATTTACTTCGCTGAAACTTATTTTTATCTCGGCACGAAGATCTAAAATTTCTCCTTGAAGATTCATAACTTTAACAGCCACTTCATAACGAAGTTTTTCAATTTCTCCCGATAGAGTTGTTTTCAACTGCTTAATTACAAAATCTACCTGTGAGATCTCGGACTTTAAAAAGGTTTCATATTGTTGGAAACTAATTTCAAGAGTTGCGTTCTTTGAGGCAGTCAATGCTTCTTCTAAAAAAGCCAAAAATTGATCCCTTCCTTCAGGACCCAATATCTCTTCCATTTGATTCGGAATTTTATGGATTAAGTCCAGTAACATAGTTTACTCCTTTATTTGATTGAGATTCAAGCGATTTTTTCTCCGTTAGTACGGTTCTTGAAATGGAAGAAACGGATCTTAAATAGTTCAGGATTTAGTAAAATTTCTTTAGAGATTTCTATTTTTCTAAAGAATTAGGAAAAATATCGAAACATTCATATTTTATTATGGATTGAAAGTATCATTTTATAAAAATGAATTTTAGATTTTACAAAGATTCAAAATTTTTCCATTAAATAGTCTGAATAGAATAAACTCATAGTTTTACTTTATTCATTTTCGAAAGTTTCTCAACCCAATAGAAAGAAGTTCAAAAAATTCTAGACTTGACTGCTAAACTTTTAGAAAAAAAGAATCGAGGCGGTCACCACAAATAGGATCACGGTCTAAGCGAAAATTCCAATCGGTCTTTATATCAATATTTTTCAAAATAAATACGCTGTTTTAAACCTAATCTTTCAAATTTTGGGAGGATAAAATTGATTTGGCGATTGATTTTTTTACAAATTTTTTCCTTCTGGTTTTCAATGAGACAAGCCCTGAGTTAATCGTAACTGATTGGGAAAATAATTTAAAAATATTAGAAAACGTTTTCATGATTCTTTCTCAATTTAATCTGGATCTGACCGAAAATAAAATTATATCTAGACAATCGTGGAAATTACGGACGCGATTCTACAACGCTGGATTCGGGAACAAGAGATAGGAAATAATGATTATCAAGTTAAAAATCATTTTAAAGTCCTATCTAATTCGTTATTTCTCGAGGGGACAAAAACGTTTTGATTCGAATTCTTCTTTTTGAATTTCCTTTAACTACTTTTTTCGTTTTTTTAATGGTAGCGACTTTTTTTATCGTGAACATTTTTCTTCCCGAACATTTGATTCGACACTATTTTTTAAATCATCCAGGACAAATTCAACCTCTCTCTTGGATCGGAGCCGTGTTCTATCATGGAAGTTTAATACACTTATTTGGAAATATGTTTTATCTTTTCTTTCTTGGAAGAGCAGTAGAATATAAAGCCGGAAAAGGAAGATGGCTTTTGTTTTTCTTTATGGCGGCTTTGATCTCTTCTTTGTTGGATTCTTTTATCCGAGGAGTGATTTTACATGACTCCACTCCGGTTGTGGGTGCGTCCGGTGCAATTTCTGGAATTGCCGCAGTAGCCGCGTTACTCTCTCCTTTCTCTTTACGATTTAATCAAAGAAACATTCCGTTTCCGGTTTTTTTAGTCGCTTGGATTATGGTTTATTCGGACATTACCAATGTTTTTACGGAGGACGGAGTGGCACGTTGGGCACATTTAGGAGGTTTTATTTCTGTAATTTTTGCAGCTTATTTTTTAAAACCGACAGAAAGAAAACAACTTCATTCTGGTTTTATACTTAATTTAATATTCATTATTTTAACTTTGATTCTCGCATTTTTCTATTCAAATCGATCTTAAAACTTAACTCTCCAAAAAGAGAAATAGAATATAATTACTTTTATAAAATTCAAGAAGCGAAAGAAATATTTTTTGATCATTAGATGTTTACTCTAATAGACAAAGATATCTCATTAGGGTTTATAAGTCCTGTTCAATTTGAAGAAAATGCTGCGTAAAAATATGTCCAACAATATATTACTAGATTAGTTTGTGAAGTAAAGATTTAGAATAAAAACTCTAGACATAATAAAATAAAACTCCCCAAAAATATAAATTCATTATATATTAATTCTCTAAAGTCTTGATTCGCATTACTTTTCTAAGAAAATCCACGGGAAAATTTCGAATATCTAGAATTTTACTGTAAAACTCTTAAACATTAAAAATTTCAGAACCAAATCTGAATTTAAGGTAGTTTTTCCATCTTTAGTATTCAAGATAGCCTCCTTATAAAAGTTTAATTTTTTACGCCAAACTTACATTTGCATTACTATTACTTAGAACTATATAATAGAGTTGTTGAAAAATTTCATAATTCAGATCAACAAACTGCTTCAATTGACCGTTTCATGAAACGGAAGCTGAAGGGGAATTAATTATTCAATAACTCCAATAAAGTACTACCTATTTAATAGTTTATACTTTACTCATATGAATTCAGAGAAAGAAAATCTGGTCGAATAAAAAAACTCAATACAACGACTTTTTAAAAACGTCGTTGCAGTTCGTAAATTTCATAGTTTTAAAAAGGCTCATTCATTGAAACGCTTTCGTAAAAAGCGTTTCAATGAGTTCTTTTTGTTCCAATTTCTTCGGAATTTAAACTCAATGTTGCAGTCGCAACATAATAATCGCTTTCACATTGTATTTATCGAATTTACATGAAACAACACTTTATAATACAACTCGATTGTACTTGACCAATCAAATTCCTAAAATAACGAACCAGGATAAAAATGATTGTCAGCAAGGAAAAAATATCAGCCCTTGTAAGGAAATCCGGAGAATGAATGAGCAAACACGGCTTTTTTCAGATTACCCAAAAACTTTTCCTAAGAAAAGGAGACGAACTTCTAATTCTCAGAGATCGCAAATCTGGTTTAGGAGATCTACCCGGAGGAAGAATGAACGATAATGAATTCTTTGAAGATTGGGGCCTCAGCATGCAACGCGAGATCGAAGAAGAATTAGGTTTGCAAGTACAAATCCGAGTTTCTCCAAAGCCATTGTTTATCCACAAACACAGAGTTAACGAAGGAAATTTTCCTTGTATCATTATCGCTTATCACGCGGATTATCTAGGAGGGGACATCATTCTTTCCGATGAGCACGATTATATCGCGTGGGAAAACGTTCAAACCTACGAACCAAGTCCCTTATTTACCGAATATATGCTCGACGCGGTAAATCTATATCTCAAGGAATACGCCTCTTTAGTGCATTAGAAAAAAAGAATATGATTCCATTTTGGAAAAACGTAGCTGCTTCATTCATCTTAATTCCTATTTTTTTAGGAATTGCGTATATCTTTTCGGGAAAACAAATTTCATCGGAACAATACAACACCCTCACCCATAAGGAATATCAAATTTTAACAAATGGCTATGATAAAAACGCAGGAAACGTAGTTGTAATTCAGCCGGAATGGAGGTTGGAAAATTTTTCTTCAGAAGAAAGATTTCTTAAATCTGTAGAAACTCCTTTAAAACAAGCCAAACAAAACGGGCTTTTAAAAAAGAATACTTTAGTCGTTTTTCCTCCTCATACCGGAAGTTTTTTATATTTTTTAAATTCTCGCCAAGAAGTTTTTAAAAAAACAAATCTCGAAGAAGCATTCCATTTTATTAAATTAGAAATTCTTTTTAAATCTATACTTGGATTGAATATGGAAAAAAAGTTAGACCCTAGTTCTACATATTTAAGAATTTTTTCCAATTTATCCAGAACTTACGGTGTTTATATTTTACCGGGTTCGATTTTGATGCCGATTGAAAATTCAAATCTTGATCTCAAAACTTGGAAAGAAGTAGTTTATATTTTTGATCCTAACAAACAAATCACTTTTAAAGAAAACGTATTAGCTAGAACCCCTACGATAACTTGGAAGAAAAATTTAGCCGCTTTCCAAAAAATAGAAACGGAGTCTAACAGAAGCGAAGACAAATCACTCACAACTTATCAATTTCCTTTTGCAAGATTTGGAATTTTTTATTTGGATGAGTTTAAAAATCCTGAATTTCAAGAAAAAGTGAAAAAAACTTTCGTTTCAAGAGTGATCGTGTTAGGTGAAAATCCTTCTGAAACGGATCTAAAAGAATGGGCTATAAAATCCAATTTAGAATCAACAATTCGAATTATCCCTTCAGGTTCTTTTTTGGATCAGAATTACGGAGGAGGAAGTTATATCAAAACTAGATACGGCTCTTCAACTCCGGGAGTAAACAGCAGAGAACCTCTAATTTTAAATTTGTTCTTATAACCTTAAATATTTTAAAGAAATTCTTATATAAAAAAATTATTAAAATATAATATTGATAATTCATGAAATTTTAGATACTGTGAACTCGGGGTAAGGAATTGATGATTCTGAAAAAAGTTGGAATCTCAACTTTACAGATTGATTCTTTAAATGTGGGAACTACTGCAAACGACGATTTTAAGAAAAAATTCTAAGATTGTAGAAACTCATACTTTTAGAAAATTTTTCTGAATCAGAACTCACGTTAAAATGAGATTTAAATTTTGATGATGGCCGCAAAACAGCGTTTTTGTGTAAAAATCGGATAGATGGTGATTCTTTTTGTAATAGTTCCCACAATTTTCAAAGTTTAACTGGTAAATCCATGGTCGGTGAGAATTCCCGCAGATTAAGCAGTATAATAGAGTTGTTGAAAATCTATAGTTCAGATTAACAACGCTGTTTTAATCAACGTTTCCATACAAAAGAAACTGATGGAGATTCATTTTTCAGTAACTCTAATCAATTTTTAAACATTCATTTTTTGTGATTTGAATCGGGAATTTCCACATTTATTTTTTATGGAAAAATCAGGTTTTTATAAAACGAATCGAACCTCTTACACTGAACTCACGTTATTTACTTCTTACTTCTTCATAGAGTTTCCAGATACTCCAATCTTCGGGCTGAAAATCCAATTTGCTAAGAAACAACTGTCCGGGTTCTGCTTCGCAAACGATCCGATCGTCTCCTGTCAAAAGAATACGCTCACATAAAATCGGAAGATTTTGACTTTTTTTTGCAGGACCCCAAAGATGCACCTTTCCCGAATAACCAGATAAAAACTCATTTTTTTTAGATAACTTCCAAGGGTTGATTTCTTTTCGACTAACAGTAAAAAGTTTTGTAATTACCGGTTTAGTTTTGGAAGAAAAATTGATTCTTCTTAGATGTAGTTTACCAATTTCTCCACCGATATAATAAGCGCTTTCTCCATTTCCATAATATAAAATTGGACTAAGAATATCCTTATCTATCTTTTCCGCCGTTTTTTGAAAAGGATGAAACCAATATAAATTATATGCGCCTGCATTTCCTGAAAAAATTAAAAAAGAATTTCCTGAAGGATACATTAAAAAGCGTGTTTTTAAATTAGGAAAAGGTGATACGATTTTTTCTTTGTTTAAAACAAGAACTGGTTTTCTAGGTTCAACCGTTTTCTCTTCATAGAGATTATCGTCTACAAAGTAATAAATTTTTGATCCGTCCGGCAAAATCGATCCTCGACTTTTACAGGAAACCTGAGCGCCTGCTTCATAAGAAAGACTAGAATCTTTTAAAGAAATAGCTACATATCTGCAACCGCCGGAAGCTTGCATCGTGTATTCAACTAAAGCATAATTCGCATTTTGAGAAAGAGAAAGATTGGAAGGGATCTGATCCAAACTTCTGGAATTATTTTCTCCCGCTGCGAGATCTTGAAAAAAAATCTTTTGATCTTCAGTCCAAACAAGCTTTAAACGATCGTTTGAAAATTCTATAATCCGAGCGGAATCCGGAGCTTCCGCAGAAAGAAGTTCATCTCTATCTTTAGGAAATTGAAGTTTTTCCTTCAATTTTTCCGAAGCTTTTTCGTATTTTTCCTGTTCGACTAGTTCTTGAATTTCTTCGATAAAAGTTTCGTGACTACTTTTACAGAAATTTAAAAAATAAATCGCAAACAAAACTAGGATCGTGTTCTTTTTTATAAAAACCTGTTTAAGAAAAAACAAAACACTACTGCTTTTTATCTTTTCATGAGAAAAAAGATAGGTGTTAAAAAAAAATGTAAAAAAATAAGATTCAATTTTATTTTTTAAAATAGATTTAAATTTCATGATATACTGATAATCCAACTTAGAAATTTTTTATTTTGTATCATAACACCGTTAAATGCCATTATAAAAATTTTTCTAAGTCTATTCTTCAAATCGACCCGTAAATTCCAATTCCTTTTGAAAGAGTTCATTAGCCCTTTGACCACTAGTCTTTGTATCTAAAAAAGAAATCCCTCCGTTTAAAACCGCGCCGATATACGGTAACCATGAAAGTTTTGAAGAAAAATTTCCATTCCTTTGAAACAATTTCCACCCCAGATGAAAACCAATCGAACGAAAGATTTCTAAAGTAGCCGGTCTAACAAGTACTCTGGTGCCAACGTCTCTGACAATAGAACGAATCAAGGCGTGATTTTTATCCGGAAAAATACAATAACTCATAATTTCGGGAGATACCTGAGATTCTTTTCCGTAAAGAGCTGCAATATCTTTTACAAGATGACCTTGAATTCTATAGAATAAAATCATTTCAGGTAACAAAGCCAAATAACCGAGATGACTTTTAGAAATAGAAAGCCCAAGTCCGATTGCACCGGCTCGAATTGAAGCTTTTTGAATACATTCTTGAATGAGTTCGGAGGGATTTCCTACGGTTTTGCCAAATGGGCTTCGATATCCTCTAAGGTCGGTCAATAAGGATAGGAATTTTTCAGAAAAAACTTCTGCGACGGAAATATGGTTTTCCATAGAGTGCGTTGATTTATAAAGGAAAGGTCGAGTTCATTCAATGATAGATAGACTTGAAAAAATACAAGAAAAATACCTTCGAATCAGTGAAGAGTTAAATCAAGCAAAAGATCCTTCTTCACTGAAAAATCTTTATAAGGAAAGATCAAAACTCACTCCTCTTTATCTCAAAGTAGAAGAATATCTCAAAATCTACAAAGACAAAAAAGACGCGGAAGAATTGATCCAATCCGAAAAAGACGAAGAAATGCATTCTATGCTCAAAGAAGAAATCCGAGAAGCGAACGTAAAACTGGAAGTTCTGGAAAAAGAATTGGAAGTTTTACTTTTACCTCCAGATCCAAATTCGGGGAAAAGCATTCTCGTAGAAATCAGAGCCGGAACCGGCGGAGAAGAAGCGGGTTTATTTGTTGCAGATTTATTTAGAATGTATTCTAAATTTGCGGACAAACAAAAAATCAAAACCGAAATCATAGATTCTTCTCCAACAGGAATCGGAGGTTTGAAAGAAATCATTTTCGCTTTGGAAGACGATCGTGCCTATGATTTTTTTAAGTTCGAGAGTGGAACACATCGAGTTCAGAGAATTCCAAGTACAGAATCAGGGGGAAGAATTCATACAAGTGCGGTGACAGTTGCGATTCTTCCAGAAGCAGACGAGGAAGAAATTCAAATCAACGAAAACGATCTTAGAATCGATGTATATCGCTCCTCCGGTGCCGGAGGTCAGCACGTAAATACTACAGACTCTGCGGTTCGAATTACTCATATTCCCACAGGAGTTGTAGTTGCATGTCAGGACGAAAAATCTCAGCATAAAAATAAGGCAAAGGCATTGAGAATTTTAAGCGCTCGAATTCTAGAAAAACAAGCCGAAGACAAAAAACAAGCTTCGGATGCGATCAAAAAACAAATGATCGGAAGCGGAGATCGTTCTGAAAGAGTAAGGACTTATAATTTTCCTCAAGGCAGATGTACGGACCATAGAATCGGTTTTACGAGTCATAACCTTTCTGCGATTATGGAAGGAGACTTAGACGAATTGATCGGAGCCTTAACAGAAGAAGATAGGGCTCGGAAAATTTCCGAAACTCAAACTCATTAAAATTTCAATAAACCTTGGGTTAAAAAATTCGTAATCACTGGAATCCATAAAAATGTTAAAAGAAATTAACGAACCACATCGAACACTTTGCGGAGAAAGAATTCCATTTGAGAACATTCACGCGGTTTCCGTAAGTCTTCCACAACTGTCAGATGTGATCGGTTACGAAGAAAGAAGAACGGAAACTCTTTCTAGATTAAAATCCGGTTATCCTAGATTTGTTGCACATTCTTATATAGCTAGAATTTTAGATTACAACCGAGATACAAAAAAAATCAACACACCTCAGTTTATCGTTTCTTCGAAAAAAGCCGCAAACTGGATCGTACAAAAATTCTCTATTCAAAACTTTGAAATTATTGAAGACGAAGGAATTACAACCTTAGTCATTCCAGATTTAAAAGATTTAGAAAAAGAAATCCTTTCTTTCATTCAACACACCGGATGCCTTGCTTCTTCCAGAATGGCGGAAGATTTTCTTTTAAAAAAAGGAATCCTACAAGAAATTTTCAGAGAGAAAGTTGAAAAAGAAAATCCGGTCAATAAAATTTTTTCTACTCTATCTTCTTTTTACGGAGATCTAAATCCTGAAATACTTCTTTCCGTTTCTGGAATGAACGGCGTTTATTCTGCTTTCGAATCTTTCAATCAGATTCAACAAAAAAAAGAAAAAACCATTTGGGTTCGTTTGGGTTGGTTATATGTTGATAATATTAGAATATTAGAAAAATATACAAAAGATTCTTACACAATTCACAATGCCACCGATTTGGAAGAATTGGAAAAATTCTTAAAACAAAATTCGGAGCAAGTCGCTGGAATTATCACGGAATGTCCTACCAATCCACTTCTTTTGGTTCCGGATTACGAAAAACTTAAATCCATCGTGGATCATTACAAAATTCCTTTGATCGTGGATATTTCAGTAGCGGGATCGGCGGTCATCAACGTTCTTCCTTACGTAGATGTAATTGTAGAAAGTCTGACTAAATTTGCCTGTGGAAACGGCGATCTTATGATGGGATCTGTCGTATTAAATAAAAATTCGAGTTGGTTCTCCGAGATTCTTCCGCTATGTAAAGAATGGATTGAAAAACCATATTTTAGAGATTGCGAAAGATTAGCTTATGAAATCAAAGATTATGAAAAAAGAGTTCTTAAAATCAGTGAGAATGTTAAAAAACTAGCAGAATTTTTTTCAAAACAACCCGGTATTAAAAAAGTTTTTTGGACAGGATCGACAAATTCTTTTAAAAACTTCCAAAAAATTACCAGACTTCCAAATATACATTCCGGAGTTTTATCAATTGAACTTTCAACTCCATTAGAAAAGTTTTATGATCGACTTGCTTTATTAAAAGGTCCGAGTTTCGGCACTGAATTTACTCTCAATATGCTTTACGTTTATCTGGCTCATTACGATTTGGTAACTCATGACGAAGGAAGAAAATTTCTTAAAGAAAACGGGCTTGATCCAAATCTAATCCGAATTTCCGTTGGTAATGAAGACCCGGATCTTTTGATTGAGGAATATAAAAAAGCTTTGGAAGTTTAAGAAATTTAACTATTCTAATGTAGTAGTTTAAAAAATAGAATTTGTTTGTAAAATTAAAGAACCTAATTATAATTTCTGCAAGAGTGATTACATTTCATTTTTTATGGAAAAAACTTCCATAAAAAATATTTCAAGCTAAATCAACCGAAAGAGGAATATGAATTTTAAACTGAGTTCCTTTTTTAGAGTCAGATGAAAAATCAATCTTACCGCCCAATTGTCTCACGAGTATATTCACAAGTTTTAATCCGAGTGAATTAGAATCCTTCAGATCAAAACCAAAAGGCATACCAATTCCATTGTCCTCAATACGCATTTCTAAGTTTTCACCTGATTTGGAAAATGAAACCCTTAACTCCGGTTTGTTAGGAACGGATCTACCTTCCGGAAAAGCATACTTTAAAGAATTTGAAACTAGTTCGTTGATAATCAATCCGATCGGAATCGCACGATTAACCGTAATATCTAAAGACTCTAATAAAGTGACTAACACAACCGAATCCGATTTTCCGTAAACTTGGAAAAGTTGATTTAAAAGTTTTTCAATATAAACGGAATATTGAATTTTACCCAAATTCTCGGATTGATAAAGTTCCTCGTGGATCATAGACATAGTTCTGAGTCGATTCTGACTTTCTATAAAAACAGAAAGACTTTGTTTATCCTGGACGTAATCAGACTGCATGGATAATAAAGAAGAGATAACTTGAAGATTATTTTTTACCCTATGATGAATTTCCTTCAACATAACCTCTTTTTCATTCAGAGAAAGTTGTAATTTTCTTTCCGCGGATTTAATTTCCGTAAAATCAAGAAGAGTCACAATCACACTGGAAAGAGAAGATTCAAAACCAGGCGGAACAGACCAGCGAATTTTAATGTCGAGCCTGGTATTGTCCTTAACTCTAAAACCAACTTCAACTTCGTAAAAATAAGATTTTTCACGGATGTTTCTTAAAACTCTTTTAAAAACCTTAAAGTTATCCTGACTGAAAAAAAATTTCCAACCTTTATAAACTTCATTCACAGATCCGACTCTCAGCAAATTTACTGTTTCTTGATTTACTCCGATCACTTGGATCGAATTAAAACAATGCCGAACAAAATCGGGACGTGTTTCGACGTAATCGGAAAAAATGTCTCCTTGAATGTTAGGAGGAAGACAATCTAAAACTCGTTTGAGTTCGGAATAATCTGCTTCGATAATTGCAACGGGAAGATGCTCAAACAATCCCATATATCGAGTCTGACTTTTTTCAAGAGCCGCCCTTGCTTCATTTTTTTCTTGAATTTCCTCTCGAAGAATTTCATTAGAACGAAGAAGTTCATGAGTTCTTTCTTCCACTTTCTCTTCCAAACTTTGATGAGAAACCCTAAGCTGATCTTCTACTTCTTTTCTTTCATTCACCATACTCACAACAAGTAAACTTGTAATAGATAAAACCGCGATAAAGAACTGAAGTAAAATGCTAGTCCCCCCGATAGATCCTGCATCAAACCGCGTAGGAATCGTTCCAAAGATCGCTATGATCGAAGAAAAAATAACTGCCAAGCTGCTGGTCCGTTCTCCCAATCGAAACGACGACCAAAGAATCAGAGGAATCAAAATATAGCCCAAGGAATAATTGAAGAAAAAAACTGAAGTAGCTAAATCGAATGAAGTAAGAGAAAAAAATACAATTAAAAAAAGTAATGTCGCAGATTCAAAAAATTCTTTCCATCGAAATAATTTGTACGGCCCTCTAAACCAAAAAAGAATAAACGGCGCTCCTACATAAATTCCAAGCACTTCCCCCACCCACCAAGTCAACCAACTCTGACGAATTGAAGATAAGTCGATCTCTCCTAAAAAGTACATCGAAACCACAGAACCGGTTGCATTAATTACACATACAATCGCTTCTAGAAAAATAAAAAGAAATACAAACTGAGTACGATCTGAAATTTTATATCCGGGAATTTTACGAGTAAGAACTACCTTTCCAACATAACTTTGAAGTGCAGAAAAAAAACCGATTAAAAAGCTAAGATATAAATTATCTCCGGACAATACATCCGTTTCAAAGTTAAAAAGGAAAGAAGCTAAAAAAACTCCTAAAACCGCATAATTTCCAAAAAGCAAAGTGAAACCAAGCGCCGCTCCAGAAGCAGGCCAAATCGCGGAAGCATAACTCGGATAGATCGCAGTCTTTCTTCCGATCAACGCGAGAATATAATAGATTATTCCGGAAATAAAAATGATTCCGCAGATCTTTACGATTTCTTTGAAACGAAGAGACAAAATGATCAATCCAAATTAAATTTGTTTTATAATGAGAATCGAAGAACTACTATTCTCTGGCCAGCCTTTTATGATTTTTGACGAAGGATTCCATCCTTTCGGAAAAATTATCTTCCGCAATCCAATTAAAACGATCGAAGTTTATCATTTTGATACATTGTTAACTTCTCTTAACGAAATAAACGCCTATATAAAACAAGGTTATTATGTAGCCGGTTTTATTTCCTATGAGGCAGGTTATTTTTTTTCCAACATGAATTGGAAAGAAAACGATACCGTTTTGCCGCTTTTATATTTTGCGATTTTCCAAAACCCCGAAAAATTTTCTGAAATTGAAACAGAACCTTCTCAAAATTACGGCTTTTACATTTCCTCAATCCCAAATCGTAAAACATATTTCGAAAATTTAGACACGATTCGAGCCAAACTTTATCAGGGAGAAATTTATCAGATCAACTATACCGATAAAATTTTTTTTGATTTTGAAGGAGATATATTATCTTTTTATAAAACACTATCCGAAAGACAACCCGTTCCCTACGGATCTTGGATTAGAACCTACAACTCGGATATACTTTCTTTTTCACCGGAACTTTTTTTTGAGAAAAAGGAAAAGACTCTGATTACAAAACCAATGAAAGGAACTTATCCAAGAGGTAAATCTACAGAAGAGGACAAAAAAAATGCTCAGGCTCTTATCAATTCCGAAAAGGAAAAAGCAGAAAATCTAATGATCACAGATTTAATGCGAAATGATCTGGGAAAAATTAGTAAAAAAGGAAGTGTTCAAGTTCAAAACTTGTTTTCGGTGGAAAAATATAAAACGATCTTTCAAATGACAAGCACAATCCAATCTGAACTATCAGATTCAATCGAATGGAAAGATATTTTTAAAGAACTTTTTCCAGGCGGATCGATCACAGGAGCCCCAAAACTCAGAGCGATGCAACTGATTCGAGAATTGGAAAAACCCAGAGGAATTTACACCGGAGCAATCGGAGTAATTCAACCAAACCAAAACGCAGTTTTTTCGATCGGAATCCGAACTTTAGAATTAAAAAAAGGAAAAGGAAATATTGGAATCGGTTCTGGAATTACTTGGGATTCCGATCCTGAAAAAGAATGGTTTGAAATTTTAGAAAAGGCGAAATTTTTTACTGAAGCTTCTAACAAATTTTCTCTTTTTGAAACCATACTTTATAAAAATGGAATATTTTATTTTCAGAAAGAACATTTACAAAGAATCAAAAATTCAGCTAAAAAATTCGGATTTCCTTTTTCTGAACAAGAATGGATTTCTTGTTTAAAAAAAGTTTCCACAAATTGCCCAAATTCTGGTTCTTATCGAGTAAAGATTAGTTTAAATTCTTTCGGAAAATTTACATATGAATTTCAGATATTTGAAAACCTCCAAAAAAAAGGAACATTAAAAGTATGTAATATTTTAATAGATTCCTCTTCGGAGTTTAGAAAACATAAAACAAATTTAAGAGAAATATACGACCGGGAAGGAAAACGTTCCAGAGAAGCGGGTCATCTTGATATTTTATTTTTGAATGAAAAAAAAGAAATCATCGAAGGAAGTATCAGTAATATTTTTGTGAAAATCGGAGATTCTTACTTTACTCCTCCGGTGTCTTCAGGTTTACTTCCCGGTATTTTTAGAAATCGTCTTTTAAAACGAAAAGGATTTTACGAGAAAACTCTTTCTTTGGAAGATTTGTTTCGATCGGATTTGGTGTTTCTTTGTAATTCTCTTAGAGGAATTTTAAGAGTAAAAGAAGTTTATAATTTCATAAAAGAATAACGTGGGAATCTGGTTGCGTAAACCTAAAGGGATCATAAACTTTAAGTATGAGAACTTTTCTCGGAATCTCCATTCCAGAAGAAATAAAAGAAGAATTAATTTCGATTTGTTACGGTCTTCCGGACATTCGATGGGTTCCGAAAGAAAACTTTCATATCACCTTAGTATTCTTAGGTGAACAATCCGCCGAACGTCTGGATATTTTATCTGACTTTTGCTCGGAAATATCTTTTACCGAATTTGATCTGGGTTTAAAATCAGTGGGAACTTTCGGAAAACAAAAATCTCCTTCTATTCTTTTTGCAGCTGTAAAACCTTCCGTTGAACTTTTGCAACTTCATAAAACCTTAGATTCCGGAATTCGCAAGCTTGGTTTTTCCATAGACCGACAGAATTATCAACCTCATCTTACGATCGGTCGTTTTAAAAATTCGAACGAGACAAGAGTAACTACTTACTTGGAAGAATTTGCAAATTTTGTTTCTTCCAATTTTAAAGTTTCCGAATTTCATATCTATTCTTCTAAAACGTCTTCAAACGGACCGGTTTATTCCATCGAAGAATCTTTTTCACTTTTACCGTCTTACAAAATATGAAAGTCCTAAATTATAAAGTTTTAGAAAATTTTAAAATAGGAAACAAACCTTGAAAGACTTCTCCGATTTTTTTCGAAACCCTCACATTTGGGATCGAGAAATTGTAGCGGTTGGTGGCGATCTTTCTCCCGAACGGCTTTTATACGCTTATAAAAACGGTATTTTTCCTTGGTCGGATCAACCGATTCTTTGGTACTGTTTAGATCCAAGAAGTATTTTCGATCTCAACAAACTACACGTTTCCAAACGATTAAAAAGAAAAATCAATCAAAAACGTTATACGATCACATTCAACCGCGCATTTGAACAGGTGATGCGATGTTGTGCGTATCGTCCGGGTGAAGATACTTGGATCACAGATCTTTTTATCAAAAGTTATACCGAATTTCATAAACTTGGTTATGCTCATTCTTTAGAAATTTGGGACGAAAACGGAAAGTTAGGTGGAGGAGTTTATGGAATTGCAATTGGAAATTTTTTTGCCGGTGAATCTATGTTTTCCTTCATTCCGGACTTTGGAAAAATAGGACTCTTTTATTTATTTGAAACTTTAAAAAAAGATCATTTTACTCTGTTTGATACTCAACAACTTAACCTAGTTACCCTAAGTCTTGGAGCTTATCAAATTCCTAAAAAAGAATATCTCAAACGATTAGAGTCTGCCGTCGCCTCGGGTAAAAAATGGAATCCTTCTCACTTCGTTCTTTAAAAAACGTATTTACATTTTTACTGAGGATGTTGGACTTCTCCAATCAATCATTCTATTCAATAGGAAATTTACAAATGACCCTTTTTAAGAAAATTCTTATCCAACTTTTGATCGCCGCGATGGCTTTAACCGGATTCTCAGCACTCGTCGCAGAAGAAACTTCAGAGACCCCAAGCGAACAAACGGAAAGTTCAAAAGAAACTAAGTCCGAGAAAAAAGGAAAGAAATCTAGGAAATCCAAAAAGTCAAAAAAATCTAAGAAGTCGAAAAAATCCAAAAAAGAAAAAGCAGAAAGTAAAAAAGAAGAAGCTGCTCCCGCTTCCGAATCTTCTACTCCTGCAGGTGAAGAGCAATAATATCTTCCTCTCCGTCTATCTTTTAAAAGATAGACGGACCCTTCCCTTCATCTTTTTGCAGCGCACCTTCCAAACCTCTTCCTAAAATTTGATTGACTCTTTCCGTTTCTCTCTTAGTTTAATCAGCCTTTAACCTACCGAAATCGTTTCGGTAAAACTCACTTAAGAGGAATTGAAAATGTATAAAAACCTCGCGGATATGTTGATACAATCCACCGAGAAATATGGAGATCGACCTGTATTTTGGAGTAAAGGAGAAGACAAAGAATTCCATCCAACTTCTTATAACCAACTTTACGACATGGGTATAGCACTCGCGGAAGCGCTCATTCAGTTGGGGTTAAAAGCAAGAGAACACGTCGGAGTCTTGGCGGATAACAGATTAGAATGGATACTTACGGATTATGCGATCCAATTTTCCGGAGCAGCAAATGTTCCAAGAGGAACAGACGTCACCGAATCTGAATTAGAATATATTCTCAATCACTCGGAAGCAAAAATCGTTTTTATCGAAAACGATAAAATGCTAGAAAAATACAATAAGATTAAATCAAAACTTCCTAAAGTAGAAACAATCATCATTATGGATAAGTCTTCTGCCGCAAAAGGAAAACACATTCATAAAATTTATGATCTGGTTGAAGAAGGAAGATCCCTTAGAGCCCAAGGTAGCAAAAAAGCCGAAAAAAGGATCGAAGATATTAAACCGGAAGATCTTTTCACTCTCATTTATACTTCGGGAACCACTGGAATGCCCAAGGGTGTAATGCTGATGCATTCTAATATGATCCATCAAATGGTTCACGTAGTTCCTATGCTTTTGACGGACATCAAACCTACGGATAGTATGCTTTCTATATTACCAATTTGGCATATATTTGAAAGAGTAAACGAATACGGAGCTATTTCGAGCGGTATTCAAACCTACTATACAAAAGTAGCCGATCTCAGAAACGACCTTGCAAAAGCAAAACCTTCTTTTATGGCTTCCGCTCCTCGTGTTTGGGAAAACGTTTATGCAAACATTTACAATAAAGTGAATGATCCAAAACAAACCCCTCCAATTCGCAGGATTTTATTTAAACTCGCGTATTTCTTTTCTAAACACTACAATGCTTCTAGAAGATTTTTAAATGGATTAGAAGTTGATTACGAAAAGAGAAATATATTTAAATCTCTTGCAATCGGAATCAAATCCCTGATTATCCTTTTATTAACAGGTCCTTTTACGTTAAGCGCCATTTCAATTCTGGCTTATCTGACTCTTCCTGTTTATAGGGTTTATCTTCCCAATTGGCTTTTCTTTTCTTTGGCGGGTCTAGGACTTGTTTTCAACGCAAAAACTTTAGATACGATCGTTCTTTCTAAAATCCGCGGCGCTACCGGAGGAAGATTAAAGGCATCCCTATCAGGTGGTGGGGCATTACAATCGCACGTAGATAATTTCTTTAACGATATAGGGATGCTCGTTTTAGAAGGATACGGTATGACAGAAACAAGCCCTGTAATTTCAGTAAGACCTTTTGTAAAACCGATCATTGGTTCCGTAGGTTTTTTGGTTCCTAAATCCGAACTGATCATCAAAGACGAAAACGGGAACGTGTTAACTCACATCAACGATCAATTTGAAGTTATAGCGGGTAAATTGGGACAAAAAGGAATCGTTTTCGTCAAAGGTCCACAAGTGATGAAAGGTTATTATAAAAATCCAGAAGTCACTAAAAAGACCATCATAGACGGTTGGATGAATACCGGAGATATAGGGTTTATCAATTTCAAAAAAACTCTTACACTAACCGGTAGAGCCAAAGACACAGTAGTTCTGTTAGGCGGAGAAAACGTAGAACCGGTTCCAATTGAAAATAAAATGGATGAATCCCCATTTATCAAACAATCCATGGTAATCGGTCAGGATCAAAAAGTTTTAGGAGCAATTATCGTTCCCGATATGGAACACTTAGCCGCTTGGTGTAAAGAAAATGGAATTGATTCTTCTAAAATCGATGAAATAATCAAAAATCCTAAAGTGATCGATTTCTACAAAAAGGAAGTTCGTAACTACAATAGCACGAAAACTGGCTTTAAATCTTTCGAGCAGGTTCAGCATATTATTCTGGCCAAAAAACCTTTCGAGGTTGGAGACGAATTAACCAATCTTCTTAAGATGAAACGCCATGTGATCACTGAAAAATACGGTAAAGAAATCAAAAAAATCTACGAAAAAGATTAAGTCTTTTAAATTCGATTTTTCTTTAAAAATAAAAGCTCGGAGTTTTTTACTTCGAGCTTTTATTTCAACAGGTTTTCTAATTAACGTAAGTCCGACGTAAGAAAATTTGGGCGAATCCGGCTTGCCACAGTCAGCTGACGAACCGGGTTCTGGTTAATAAACTATATGCAGGAAACGTGATACAACATATCGTTTTTAATTTCAATAGAACGCAATTTGTTGAACGACTGTAGAAGCAAGACCTGAATTCAGGAAAGCGTTTTGCTGAGTTCAATTTTGATTCTAAAATCCTATTCAACTTGTGGGGTTGGTTATGGCTGAGTTTCCATCACGCCGATCCCTTTCGCATTATACCGAATTACATTAACTAAAGCGAATTTCCAAAATGACTTATGAAATTAAAAAGCTTTATAAAACCTGAATATAAAATTCTTAATATCCATTTTCTTCATGAAATCATCGTTTTGCGATGATCATTTAATAAAAAAGTTCCTAAAATAAGATACTCACAACAATAGACTTCTTCAATTTTTTTCGCAGTAAAGAATCGAATCTTATCACAATCTATAAAATCGACACACTGCCATTTTCAAAAAGAATCAAGAATACGAATTCCTGAAACGATTTCTTCTCCTTCCTGTAAAATGGAAGGATCGTGCAACGTAAGAATTTTCGTTCCTTTGCCGTCCAAGATTCGGATATATTCTATAAAATCACGATTTCGTTTTAAAGAGAAAGCGGCTTCTTTAGTAAGACCAATTCCATTTTTACATTCTTCAATAAAATAACATTCGTCGCCAGTAAATAAGAATTGTTTTTCAGAAGTGACTATCCATTCCAACGCCTGAGATCCGGGAGTATGCCCACCTGTGAATAAAATTTGTAAACCCGGTAAGAGTGAATATGTTCCATCAAACGAATGAATACGATTCGCTTTTATTAAAGAATTTAAATATACGGATTGATTTGGAAAGTAAGATTGTTTTTTAAGAAGATCCAAATCGTGGTTTTGTATGTGTAATGTCGCAGAAGGAAAAAGAAAAATCCCTCCTGCATGATCGAAATGAAAATGTGTAAGCACTAAATCCGTAATTTCTTTCGGATCAATTTCGCATTTTTTTAAAAGACGATCCGGGTTTTCAAAACTTATAAAACCGAATTTTTTTCTATAAGATTCGTTTAAAAAGCCTGAATCGATTAAAATATTTTTTCCAGGAATTCGAATCAGATAAAATAGATAAACAATTTCGCGACTTCCTTTATCTTCTTCTACGTTTAAAAATCGGTCCGGATATAAACTTCTTCCATAAGTAAATACATAAAGACCAAAACTGGATTTACAATTTTTACGGTTTGCAATTTTCAAACGATTTGTATCTTGATTTTTTGAAATACAATTTAAGATAAAAAAAACAGAAACCAAAAATCCAAAAATAAAACTTTTCATTTCAAAACTTCTGCAGGTCCACTTTTAATCATGGAAAAACCTTTTTGAATAGGAGTTCTAAATTGCATTAGAATTCCTTTATGAAGATGACCTGATATTAACATCCAATCCTGTAAATTTTTCAAAGACTGAATATTATAATGTAAAGGATAATCCACCGGAATTTTTTCTCCGTCAGGAGATCCATACTCTTCCTTGGTTCCGTTTTGCATCGTTCTCAAAACAATTCCTTTTTCATCCGTGGGCAAACTTAGCAGGTTGTCTCGAAAATTGTTACTGTAAGAAAAATAATCTTCTATATTAGAAAGATAAACAACTCGAATCGGAACGTTTAATCTTGCGGCTCTTTCCGCCACAGATCTCATACTTTTTTCAGCGTTAATATCCCCTTTCAAAATCTGGATCCTTCCTTGAAGAACCATGTTTCGAACATAGTCGTATTCTTCTTTAGAATGAATAAATGTCTTAAGACCAAATCTTTGAAACGTTCGATCAAGTTCATTCCATCTTTGTGGAACGTCTGATTTACCTCTATGAGCCACTTCCCAAGCTTCTCGAATGAGAGGCCATTCTGGATCGTTTCCCCATTCTTTCTTTATAATTTCAAAAGAGGTTTGTTTATTTTTTCGAGCCCAAAACTCGCGATACGATTCCGGATCAGGAGCCATTTTAAAAAACAAAAGATGAATTCGGTTAATTAGACAAATCGTATAATCAAAATCCATTAACCACACATACTTACTCTTTGCCCAAGCGACAAATGTAAAATTCTGATCCGTTCCGGCGCCTAAATAACCACCTTCTAAATTTTCAATATAAGGTTTAAAAAGATCTATTCTGAGTTCATTCGATGCAGGATAATGCCTTCCTCCTAAATCTTTAGAAACAAACTCATCAACTTTCAAAGGAGCTAAAAATAGTCTTTCATCTTCTTTAAGAGAAGGAACGATCCACGGGTTTTTAGGAAGGGGCGTCTTACAAGTCGAAATGAAAAAAATAAATCCAGTTAAAACAAACAGGATCGCTTTAAAATGAAACATAAACCTGATTACTTAGAGTTGAGTTTATACCAATTCAACCATTCGTTCCGAGAATGGAAGTTCTTTCCTGTAATCGATGAAAGAGAAAACATTAAAAGTTTAAAACTTACTTCCTCGTTTTCATCCAAAATTTTAATCAAAACGGGAACACTAGCACGCTCCTTTCTTTCTCCGAGTCCGGAAATCGCAGCCTGTTGTAAAGAAACGTTTTTCTTTTGTGCAAAATTTTCTAAAATTTTGCGAGACTCTTCTCCCGGAATGGAAGTAATTGCAGAAACTACAATGGAAGATGAATCCGGATTTTTTTCGGCGAGTGCTGCCAAAGTCGAAAGCGCTTTTGGAGATCCTAAAAACCCAAGCGCTTCGACAGCCAATAAAGAAAGTTTGGAATCTTTGGATTTTGATGCTGCAATTAAATCATCTAAGACTTCCATTGCTTGTAAAATTCCCAAAGACCAAGCCGCTCCGTATCTGCCTTCTCCTTCCGATTCTTTAAGAACATTCAATAAAACTGGAATACTTTTTTTATCTCCTAGATAACCTAAAGATCTCCCGATCATTTCACGATCGGGTAATTGAGAATTTATAAAACTTTTTTCAATTGATAAACGCGCCGACTTAAAACCGATTCTACCTAAAACCAAAGCAGCAGGTGCAACCGAGTTCGGCTCATTCTCCTCAAGAATTTTTAAAACCTTAGGCCCTGTTTCAGAGGAAGGAATTTCCGAAAGAACGTTTACCGCACGATAACGAATGTCTCTATTTTTATGTTTTAAAATCGGAATCGTAGACGCAATCGCAGCTGAACTTTTAATTTCGATCAATGCGATCATAGAGTTTTCGCTTCCTTTATCAAAATCTCCAGATAGGCCACGGACTAAAATAGGAATTGATTTTTTACTTGAGATTCTTCCGAGAGCAAGATAAGTAGCAGCTAACGTAGGAGATGGTTCTACCGTTTTTGCAAGTTCTATCAGATAAGATTCCGCAGAACGAACTTTAAGTTTTCCTAAAGCCATTGCATATGTTTTTGCAATTTTAGGATCTTGATTTTTGCGGGCTAAATTGAGAATTGCTTCTCCGGCAGAATTGGCTCCTATACGAACCAAAACATCAACCGCAATTAATCTCAAAGTGTGATCCTGAGATTGTAAAAAAGGAAGAACGGCATTAGCACAAGAAGGGTCTGCCATTCTTGCAAGAGCTTCCAATAAAATTTCCGGAGTAACTCCAGAATCTTTAGAAAATAATTTTATAATTTCCGGAATAGAAATTTTATCTTTCCAGGTCCCGAGTACAATCGCAGCCGTTCCTTTAACCACCGGACTGACATCGTTTTTGAGTAAATTCCGAATTTTGTTCAAAGAAGGTTTATGCATTCTATTAGAAATTTCTAAAATAGCTTGCGCTCTAACCTGTGGGTTTTCGGAGTTTAATTCTTCTTGGACTTGTTCCAACGGAATTTCTTTTTTTTCTTCTGGGACAGGTAACATTTCAGGTTTCGATGGTCCCTCACAATTCCATAAAATTAATATACAAATTAAGAATAATCGCATAAAACTCTCTCTTAAATATTATTATGAATGGAAGAAATTAAAAATCTGGAATCTGGCTTTGAACCTGTTTTAATTCCAAAAGTTCTTTTTTCCAATCTTCTAAATCCTGATACGCTGTTTCAACTTGGTCTGACTCTAACCTTCCTTCTTGAATCGTATATTCAATTAATTGAATTCTTGACTCTAATTCTTCGATCCGATATTGAAAATAAGCGTGTTGTTCCTTTGGATCTACATTTGGTTGAGAAGGAGGTTCTTCTGGCGGTTTTCCTGGTTCCGTGTATTTCGCTAAAGAATATACAATTGCATTTTTAGTTTCTATATCCGTAAAAGTATCTAATCGTTCTCTTGCTTTCTTTTCCTCTGTTTCCGTTAAAGGGGGTCGAAACTCTGAAGGAATGTATATATTTTTAGGGTACCTTGCTATAAAGTCCGTCCATTCTTTTCTAATCTGTTCTTTTTCTTCCGGAGTCTTTTTAGGATGGAGCGCTTCTGGCCAAAACTTTTTAACCTGAGCTTCCAAATCTGGATCTTCATTAAAAGGATGAGGCGCGTCCGGGTAATAAGGATCCATTTCCGAATAATATTTTGTTTTTAAGCTAACTTTGTTTTCTTCCGCAATCGAAACAATTCGTTTTTTTGAATTTTCAGGCCAAAAAATTAAGAACAATATTAAAAATGCCGCAAGTATAGAAATTATAAAAATATATTCTTTTTTGAATTTCATAAATAACTCCCCAAATAATTAAAGATCACATATCATTAGGCAATCTTCAATTACACTCTTCTGTTGCTTTAGATAACCTGCATGAATGAGTTTTTCATTCTTAATAAAATTCGCATAACATCAATTTAATGAAAAATCCGGTTTTACTGAGTTCTACAAAACCAAACACCATGAATTTTTATTACAAAACATTGTTTGAATACAAAAAATCAGGGTTCTGTTATATAGTTCTGAATAAAACCATATCTTTGGATTTCATAGATCCCGTTTAAGTAAAGACCTGAAGAATCCAAGAAATATATATTCCAATCGTATATTCCTTTAGATATTTCTTTAGATCAATCGGATCTCTATTTAAACTATCATAATACCAAGCCGTATATTCGCTAACTTGAGGAATGCTAAAACCGTAATGAGAATTTATGGCTTTAATTAACTCATTTGCAAAAACTGCATGTCCATACATGTTAGGATGTACACCGTCCAAGCTAAAAATCCCAGGTTGTCCTGGTAAAGGCCAACTCGCACGAGCATGCCCCGGACTCCAACCACTAGGGCTTTCTATACGACGTCCGTTTTCTTTCAAATCGTCAAAGACTACTTTTAGATCTGCAACCGCAAACCCCATCGCTGCACCTTGAGCTTTGATTTCATCGTTCACCATGCTTAAGTAATTTGTAATCTGACTGACTTCTCTCGAATCTAAAACTTGACCTTCATGAGTTACGTAGCTACGGTAAAACGCTTTTAATCCTGTTAAATTCCCTCTTCCTTTGAAATCTCTATGTCGATCCAAAAAGAAAAGTGTAGTCACATTTGGAACCGTAAACAAAACGCCTCCTTTAATGCTCCCAATTGCTGCCAAGCGTCTCATTACTTCACGAATGTCTTTTTTATATCGTGTTTCATCTAAACAAGAAGTAGAAGTTGTAAGTACAGTACAAAGCACGTGATTGCCTGCTGCAGTTCCAAAAAGAAAAGTAGGTTTTACCTTCTCCATAATTTCTATTTGAGTACCAGAATCACGAAGACCAAATCGATGAAATTTATTAGGAGTTTGACAATCTTTAACTTTCACCCAACGATAAGAAGGCCAAAACCAACTCCACCAATTCCACTCTCTCTTCCATTTCATTGCAGTAATATCTTTACATTTACCCGAAGTTCTTAAAACAGAACTATATTCGGCTCCTGAAATTCCTACGTTTGTAGGAAGATCTACAGTGGAAACGTTCCCTCCTATCAAAGAGCTTATAATACAAAAGGGGCCACAATCTCCTTGTAGAACACTCTCAAAATTTATCCAAGGTCCTTTAAGAACATTATACGAAACCGAAGAACCGGCCTGTTCGCTAACCAATATAGGATAAGCCCAGCGTTGAGTTTTTTTCTCCACAGTAGCGCCAAAAAAACCTTGGCTCAAAGAATCACCGATAACTCCAGGTCTCGCAAAAAGCTCGGCTTGTGATTGAGCCGCTAAACTTACGACTTCAAAAACAAACGACAACAGAAAAACCATAAACCATTTTATCTTTCTAAACATTTGCATTTCTCCTTATTAGAGTCCGGACAACCCCCACCTGTTTTAAGAAAAAAAATCAACTTTTGATCATCCACAACCCTTGTTTTTTTATAATAACACTAATAATAAAAAAGATCTGTCAATAGGATTTATAAAATACGTTATAAAAAAACAACTCTTGCTACAAAAGTAACAGGGTTCAATCCATTGAGTAATAAATACTTAAGAATATAATATTAAACTAATAAATAAAAATTATACTAAAGAAATATATACCGCTTAAGAATACGTAACCTAATTATTAATTTAAGAAACCTGCATAAATGAAGGCCTATATAAAAATTTAGTTTTTTTCTTTAAAAAGATGATAGATTTTAAATCGTATTTTTGTGTAAAATCAGCGGCTTGAACGAACACGCAAAAAATAAAAATCGTTCCGTAAGCTTGCTAAACAATAAAAAGATTTAAGAGAATCTTGAATAAAATTTACATCCGAATACTACTCGTGATCCCTATAAAATTTAGTACTTTGAATTTTTTCCCCAAAGTCCTAAAGTTCTGTTTTAAATAAAAACATTAGTATTCTATTATATATTTTTGAATTAAATCTCAAATAGAGTTGTTGAAAAATTAATTCTCCATCAGTTTCTTTTATGGAAACAGCCGATGAAGCAATTTTGTTAATCTGAAATATGGAATTTTTCAACAACTCAAATGACAACGTATTTCAAAAGGAAATAAAAAAGCCGGAACTAATTCCGGCTTTGCGATGAGAGTAAATGAAAAATTTTTATCTTAGTCTACAACATTCTTATTTCCATATCATAGATCATTTCTATATAAATCGAAATTAAAGTTTTTGTAAAATTCCGGTTGCTGCCGAATTTTCGATTTGTGTTCCCGCAACTCCACCGTATGAATTTGCACAATAAACTCCGCTGAAATTCTCAATGAGGTTAATTTTAAATTTATCTCCTGGACTTGCATTGAAAGTAATAAAAGATCCAGTCTCATCACTTCCATTTACCGGATTTAAATTATAATTATTTAAATAAACTTCAAGATATCTTTCACTAGAAAGTGTTGAAGTCCCGCATTTAGTTTTACCATAACCACTTTTCATAGAACCTACTTTATATCTACCGCTCTTTTGAATTGTAATTTCAGCAAATCCCTTGTCCATACCACAAATCGTAATCGGCCTATCTCCCGAATATGAATAAACCACTTCAATATCATCGGAAGAAAAGGACGCAATTTTTCTTGCAATTGCTACGTCTGCGCCACATCTCGGGGTAACAATATTATAAAATTGAACGAGGCTCATGATCTCTTCCTCAGATAAGTCTTTAAACGGATCCTTGGGGCCTTCCTGGTCTTGTTTACATTGTAGTAACAAAGAAATTAAAATGAATATTTTTAAAACGAAATACAAATATCGGTACATAACGTTATTTTTTATGAAATTATACACAGTCAATTTAAATTGAATATAGGATTTAAATATTTTTAGAAATCAGAAGATTGAGTATAACGTTTCGTTTTACTGATCTCTATAAAATTAAATACCGTTAATTCTATCGCAAAAAGCTGATTCTATGTAAAATATTAGGTACTTTATTATATAGTTATGAGTAGTAAAAATAGAATTTTATATACTTAAAAAATTATTTCCAATCTTTTTACACAGAATTTAGCTTATCAGTAAAAACAAATTTTTGATCTCAGTCATGTGATATTAAATTTATTGAAAAATTCAATATCACATGACCGATTCCTATATAATAGAGCCACGAATCTATATCACAAAACTAGTTTGAGTGTAAAATATTAGTAGAAAAACTACATTGTCTATTCGGTTTAAAAATTGTGCCAAACCTCAAAAAGCATAAACGAAGATTTTTTAGAAATTTCTAACAAATGCAGGAACTCTCACAAAAATCGTTATATCTGAACATTTATAAACTTTCTAATAGTTTCCATTATCAAATTTTTGTAATCTTTATATTTAGGGGCAGGTTCTTACTGATCCTCTATCTAATTGAGTACCGTAAATTTTATTGCAAAACCTGTTTCAGCGCAAAAGACTAGGGATTTTATAGCTCTGAGTAGTAAAAAAGAAAAGAAAATTATCTTTCAAAAACTCTAATATAGAACTCTGAGTAATAGTAAAATCTTAATTTTCCTTTTCGACCTTTACAATAACTTCAAAATGTTTTGTTCTTGGAAAAAAGTCGACCAAGGTTACATTTGAAAGTTTATAATCTTTGTTTAAAAACAAAGAAAGATCTCTTATAAGAGTAGAATGATTACAGCTAGAATATAAAAAACCATCCGGACGTGTTTCTATTAGAGTTTGTAAAACTTTTTTAGAAAGTCCCGCTCGGGGAGGATTCATAATCCAAAAGGAAGAATTTAACAAATCCGTAGAATCAATCGAATCAATATTCAAATCCAACGTTTTAAAATTGCAGGATGAAATACCGTTTTGTAAAACGTTTTTTTTGGCTTGTTCAATACAATCCGAAGAAATCTCGTAACCCGACCAACTTTTAGCTTTAGATTCAAGAGCAATTGCTATCAATCCAGATCCACAATATAACTCTAATATTCTATTTTGGTTATTTGGAACTAATTTAAAAATTTTTTCTAACCAAGTAGCAATGAGATAACGATTTACTTGTAAAAACCCGCCTGCCGGAACTTCCCAAACGATTTTTTTTAATTCTGGAATTCTAATGTTTTCACTAAAACTTACGGACTTTTTTTTGTAAGAAATAATTTTTGTTCCTTCTAATCGAAAAGAAAGAGTTTTTAATTTTGAAATCTGTTTTGATTCCTGTTTTAAAAACTCAGCAAAAGCGGAATTCATTTCTTGAGGTAAATTTTTACATCCTTCTTCAGGAAGATTTACAATAGAATGGGAAAATTCTTCGTAAAAACCAGCGAGCCTTTTGTTCCCAGCAAATCCTAATTGAATCTGAGCCGTGTTTCTATAACCGTTTGGGTCACCGCTGAGAATTTCAATTTCAGGAATTTGAATATGTTTTTTAGATAAAAAACGTTCGAGCGTTTCTTGAAGTAGAAATTTTTTGATCTCTAATTCTTTTTTATAAGAAACATGACGATAAGAACAACCGCCACAACGAGGAAATATGCTACAATCGGAAGAGATTCTCTCCGATGAAACCTCATGGATTTTGGAAACAGTTCCCCAAAATAAAGAACCTGATTTTTTAAAAAAAAGCGCATCAACCGTTTCACCCGGAATCGCATTTTTCAAAAAGAAAGTTTCTCCTTCTGAATTTGCGATCGAATAACCTAAATTCACCCAAGAACGAGGTTTGAGTAAAATTTTATTTTTGTGAGTTTGTATTTTAGAACGACTTTTATGACCTTCAGAATCAATTTTCATTTCTATCTTTAACCGCTTCCAAGAAATACAAAGATCCAAGAACGCAAAGAACAATTCCCTTGACACAGAGGGGTTTTCTCGCGGTAAAGTAATTCCGTTGTCAGGAGAAGTGGCTGAGTGGTCTAAAGCAGCGGTCTTGAAAACCGTCGTGGTAATCCCACCGTGGGTTCGAATCCTACCTTCTCCGATTGCAACCTATGGAGACGTGCCTGAGTGGCCGAAAGGAGCAGTTTGCTAAACTGTCGTACGGGTAACTGTACCCAGGGTTCGAATCCCTGCGTCTCCGGATTTTGCTTTCATTTTAACTGAATAACTTAAATTCTCACCTTATGTCCTCAGAACGATTCAAAACCCAGGAATTGATTCAAGAAACATTGAGAATTTTGAAAAGTGAAGAACTTCCAGGTTTGATCGCGGCTTTCTCCTACCTTCCTTTCTTCGGTTGGTTGTTTCTTTGGATTTTCCGTAGAACCCAGAAATTTGCGTATTTCCATATTCTTCAGTCGCTAAAACTCAACTGTGCCTTTATTGTTATTTATTCCGTGGTCTGGTTTCTGAGAGAATTTCCAGTAATTAGTTGGATTTTATCTTTAATTAGAATTAACCCGATTGTTACAGATTTTATCAGTTACGTTTCCTGGATCGCATTTTTATGTTATAGCCTACTAGGGGCATGGAATGCGTATCAAGAAAAAGAATCTACTCTGCCTTTTTTCCCGGAGATGGAAAATGAACTTCAAAAAATATTTAAAAAAATACGAACCGGTTCTCCGTAACTTTCCCGAAACCGCAAATCGATTTCTCAGATCGGAAAGGTTTTTGGTCTATTTAGTTTCTTTACCCTTTTTCGGAACTTGGTTAATTGGATTCACTTTTTATTGGGAAAATCAAACGGTCCGAAAATATTCTGGAATTTCTTTCCTAAATTTTCTTTATTTTCTCGGATTTCTTTTAGCGAGTATTTTAGTTTCTTGGATCCCGGTAGCTGGTCCTTGGCTAGGAAATATAATTCATCTTATGGGTATTTTGATTTATCTAGGGATTTCAGGATTACTGCTATACAATTACACAAGCGCAAAAAAAATTGGACTTACGATTCCTGAAAGGCATCTTTCTCGTTTGGAATCTTACATTCATTGACCCACGCGCCCATAGCTCAGCTGGATAGAGCGTCTGACTACGGATCAGAAGGTCGGAGGTTCGACTCCTTCTGGGCGCGCCAATTTCTTCAAAACTCTAAACAAATTTATTCTTAAAATTGGATTTCTGCAGAAAGTGACAGCTTTACAAAAATGGAAAGTCCGCTGCCTCACAAAAATTCTTATCCAATAACATGAACTCGGTGTAAGAATCCGTTTTTTAAAAGTTAATTTTATAATAAAAGTAAAATGAATGTGAAAATTATTATGCTTCTAGTTTTAAGAAGCTATAAAAATCAGAAATCTCCACTTTTAGAAAAAACTTTCTAAAAGTATGAGTTCCTACAATTTCAGAATTTGTTTGTAAAATCTTAATTTGCGGGAGTTCCCACATTTTAGGAATCAATCTGCAAAGTTCAAATCCTAATTTTTCAGAATCATGAATTCCTCCGCGAATTCACATTAAATGATTTGAGTTCGACGTAAGAAAATCTGGGCGAATAAAAAACTCAATGCTACTTTTTCTATGGACCATAGTATAATAATCGTTTTCGCATTAGTTATACCGAACCCACGTTAATTAGCCTTTTAAACAAAGATAAAGTATTTTTGAGATGGGTTGTAATAAGTTTATGCTTGGGAACTTTAATTCTCTAGAATGTTAAAAATAAAAGCTCCTACCACTCGGGCGCATAAAAATAATACTATCTAAGCCTGTTTTACAACTTAAAATGTAGGATCTTCTTTAAAAAACCAACGATTTCAAGTTAGATATAATTTTTTGAGAATTTTGGCGCCTTTGTAAAATCGCCCATTCATTTTCTGGTACTATTTTCATACGTCCGAATAGTAGTATTATTTCACTCAGAACTTATAATAAAATATCAATATTTTTGCTTTAAAATAGGATTTTATAAAAAAATTTACAGTATCCAATTTTATAGGATCAGTAATACTTTTTATTGAAGATCTAAAAATGATTCATTCTAAAATTTTAGGAAAAACTCAATAAAAGAAATATTTATAAATTCTAATGTATTAAAGAAAAGTTTTTTCATCCTTTTAGTTTTTGGATTGGGAATTGGAACAAGTATTTGGGTTATAATTTGCAATTCTACAAATGACAATATAAAATATTTTTCTAATATTCAAAAATTGACTGCTCAACTCAATCAAAATTCTGAAAAAATTATAGAAGATTGTATAACCCTTCCTTTGAATCAAAAACTAAAGAATTCTACTACATCAGAATATCTGCGTGGCGGAGTTAAGTTATATGCAATTTTACAATTCATAAGGATTTACCTATTTATAAATTTCATCTCGTAGGTGGAATCGATATATATAACGTCTTTGATCGTATTGAGATTTCAAAAAGAAACGAAAACATTCTCAGCCAAACACTAAAAATCGAAAGAATCGATCCTCCGAAAGAAGACGAAGAATTTTTTGTAGCAGAAGATATGAATTTTGATGGGTACAAAGATATTAGATTGATACTTTATCAAGGAGCAACCGGAAATAAAGGTTATACTATTTGGTTATTTGATCCTTCTAAAAATCTTTTTATTGAAAAGAAGGAATTAAGTGAATTAGTAAGTCCAACTTTCAATTCAAAAACAAAAACGATTCGGGCATATTATAACTACTCTTCTTGTGAATATCTAAATCAAACTTATAAAATCGCTAAAAATGGAAAGTTAATTCAGATTAGTAAAGAAAGACAAGAGTGGATTGAAAAGAGTAAGTCATTTCAGCAAAAAATCGGAAAACTAAAAAATGGAATTTGGGTATATCACACTCGATTGACTCAATGTTAACCTTTAACTTTGAAACAAAATAGTTCCTACACTTTGAAATCTAACACAAACTTGGATAGTTTGGGATAGACTTAAAATCTAGATTCCCTTGTATTCCAACGAAATCTTTAAAAATGGAACCTTTCTTGAAATTTTTTTAAATTATGTCTCTTTTAGAATTTATAAACTTTTGAATTTCTAGAAAAATTCTTAAAAAATCAATGTACGATTTGACACTAAGACTGAGTCTCATTTACATTGTTAAGGAAATCGTTCCAAGAGTTATACCAAAATGGATAAATGCCACTGTGCACAAGTAGCCTTTGAAACTATAGTTGAAACCGCGAGATACGAAGGTGTAGAATATCAAGAAATTATAGAAAGAGTAAATGCAGGAAATACTTGCACGGCCTGCAAATCGTATCTTATTGACTACTGTGAATCCAGACTTCAACTCCAAACCACACAAACAACTGCTTACGGATTCTCTTTTTTCGGAAGTATTGCAAAAAGCGAATGCCTCCCCTCGTAAAAGAGCAAATCATAACTTCCACGAACTTTCAGAAGTATATCAAAGATTTTTAAACGTACTCACACGTGATACTTATGTGCAAGCACACAGACATAAATTCCCCCCTAAGCCTGAAACCTTTTTAGTGCTAAAAGGAAATTTAGGTTTTATCCTTTTTAATGAAGACGGTTCAATCCAAGAAACTCACTACTTAAGTTCCCAAGGCCCAATATATGGAATCGATATTGCTCCAGGAGTATACCATACTCTCGTTTGTCTTTCTGAAAACGCGATTTGTTTTGAAGGAAAGTCAGGGCCTTATGAACCCAGTACGGATAAAGATTTTGCTTCCTGGGCTCCTGCTGAAACGGACCCAAATCGGAACGAATATCTGGATAAGTTAAGAAAACTTTTTTAACCTGAATTCAAATTTATTTTTTACTTTTCTTATTTTAAATTCAAATTTCTATTTTAAGGATATAAGATTCTGTTCTATTCCTGATTCAGAACCTTATAGTAAAAATATAATTTCAAATTATAAACTTGATCTTTTTAATAAAGTAGAATTAGTTTTTAGGGCGTTATAAATCACTGATTAAAGAATTCGAAAAATATTATGAACTACCCCGTCCAATACGGCCATTATAATCTGATACCGGATTCTCTTCCTTGTGAAAGCGAATTTACATTAAAGTTAAGGCCTATGGATCTTCGGGTTCAATGGAGACGTTGTTCTCTCACCGCAGATTACATTTCAAATTATTGCTCTTATCAGGAAAAATTGGATTCCAGCACTTCTAATACGATTTCGATCGTAATCAACGAATTGATAGAAAATGCCGCAAAATTTTCCAAAGATAGAAAGGGAGAAATTTTTTTAGATCTAAAATATTATTCCGAAATACTAAAAATAGAAATTAAAAACTTAACCGATGAAATCTCAAAGAATAAACTGGAAAAATCTATCTCGACTTTGGTAGATCGAAATTCGGACGAAACCTATATCAACAAACTCAAAAAAGGAGAAAAAAACGATTCAGGAATCGGTCTTTTACTTCTTTCAAAGGACTTTCCTGTTCGGTTAGGATTTTTAATCAACGAGGTTTCTTCAGCTACTTACGAAGTAATTGTAAGAGCGTACTTAGATTTGAATGAAGTTATAAAAACAAAATTTAAAACTTTGAATTTTTGATTTTACTCAAGACTCGTTTGAATTTCCGACCTGAGTTTTTTAACATTTTCCAAGAATACGATCTGCCAATATCTATTTTTATTACCTTTGATTTCTACGTAACGAAAATTTTTCTTATCATAAGCCGCTACAAATCTAGAAAGACTAGCAATTCCGGCGCTATTTAAAAAATCCAAATTTTTAATATCAATAACAGCCTTTCCACGCCCAGAATTATCTAGCACAGTTTCAATAGCTGAGATAATCGGATCGTATTCATCCACATTCAATAAACGAAGGGTCCCGGAGATTTTAATTCTTCCGCGATTTTTTTCTGTTTCCACAGAATAATCTTCTTTTGAAATTTCCATTTTGTATTAAGCCGAAGTAATCTCTAGTTAAAGATCATACCTAACTATTAAAAAATAAGAAGGCATTTCTTGTATTTTTTAAAAAAAGATCATTTTTTCTGTAAAGTTTCCAAATTTTGAATCTCACTGAAAAAATAACTTCTCACAAAGTTTTCGTATTTTTTCTGCATTCCAGATGCTTCCTTTAGGAAATTTTAAAATTTTACTTTTTTCTTTCTGTTTTATAATTTCAATTTGTCTAACTTCCTCAATTTTTAAATTATGTCGTTTTACAAATTCGCCTTCTATCTTCCCCATAGATAATACTTTCGGATTTGAAATAGCCGATCTTCAGAGACAGTGTTAAAAAAGAATCTTATGCTTAAAATTATTTAGATTTTATTTAACTAACGTAAGTTTGGTGTAAGATTTTTATTTTATAAGACCTAATTTTTCCGCAAAGAATAAAAAATGGGAACTCATACAAGCTGATCATGAAAACAGGCATTTAAAATGTGTAAGGGCGACAAAATTTGTGGGAACTACCACAAACCTGATTTACAGTGAAAAACTTTTTCCTCTACGAACTTAAGTTAACTATTAAAAAAATAAAAGTCATTCCTTGTATTTTAAGAAAGCCAAACGTTCTCAATAGAGTTGTTGAAAAATTAGTTCGCCACTTAGTTTTTTTTCATGTAACGGTCAATTGAAGCAGTTTTGTTAATTTTAACTATGAAATTTTTCAACAACTCTAATTCAAAAATCTTATTGTAAATAACACTTCACAATGCTTTCAAATTTCAAATATTTACTGTAGATAAAATTTGGATAAGTTTTATTAACCTATTAAAGGACCAACCTAAATCAAACCGCATTGACCAATATTTTCTATAAATAGTTAGATTTGTTATCTCAAACTCATGTAGCTTCTAAATGCATTTTTTAGAACTACGATATGAAAACTCTTGCAAGACCGCTCCCCCAGAAGACTATATGAGATTGTGGGAATTTTACTCACCTATATAAATAAACCTGGAAAGAAGCTCTATGCCTGAGTTTGATTCGATTGATCTGATGAATTATGCCATTTACGGGAACGAATTAGATCCCGAATGGGCCGATATAAGAAATTATATTAAGTCCAATGCTTCCGCACAAAAAGAATTAGAAGAATTAAGACGTTCTATTCCGCACCCGCAGAACGCTAGAAAAAGAAGAGATCCCTCTCAACCTCAAGAATTGGGTCGGGATAAATCCTACGATTCCAACCCAAAAAATGCAAATTCTCCGGAGGAAAAAAAGAAATGGTGGTCTATTTTTTCAGGTGAATAAAATATCTCCTCTCATCGTAACGATTCGAGGAGATGTCCATGGAAAAGGAAGTTCAAACTTATCTTAGATTGAAACAATTTGTGGCCCCCTTTTTGGGTTTTGCCGTTAACATAAACGCTTATGGTACGGAACATATCGCTCATAAAGGAAAATTAATTCTAGTAAGTAACCATAGATCTGATATGGATCCTTTCATTATTTCCTATACCTTTCCACGTTATATTTCCTGGATCGCGGCCGATTATACTTTTCGAATTCCTATCTTTAAAGACTTAGCCAAACTAGCCGGAGGAATTCCAATGGCGATCGATGGAAAAATTTCCATGGCAAGTATCAAAATGGTACAGCAAGTTTTTAAAAGAGAAGGTGTTTTGGGAATTTTTCCAGAAGGCCACGACTACATGGTAAAAAACGATTTCTCAGCGCCCATGGTGCCATTTCACGAAGGTTTCGCCGCTTTTTCCATCCGAAATAAAGTAGATATTCTTCCTTCCGTAATCGTTCCGATCGAAGAAAGTTATTCCGATATTCCGATTCCTTCTTTAGTTCGTTCTTTTATGGGAATGCCAAAAGAAGTCTGCGACATTAAACGAAGATCCATTTATAAAAAAGTTCGTGTTCTTTATGGACCTAAAATCGACCATAGACCTTATTTAGAAGGAAAGTTGGAAGACAATCTCAAAAAACTTTCTAACGAAGTTCGAGCGAAAATGGAAAACTTACAAAAAACAGAAGTAGCTTAGAAATATATTTTAAATTCAGAATATACTAAATTTCTATTTCTCCTGAAAATATCTCGCGGGCTGGACCGGTCATCAAAATATTTCCAGACTCTTGCCACTGAATTCTAAGTGTTCCACCTCTTAAATCGATTTGTACATCCTTTCCGGATCTCCCAGTTAAATTTCCGGCCACCATCACGGCACAAGCCCCAGTCCCACAAGCAAGAGTCTCCCCCGCTCCCCTTTCCCAAGTTCTTTGGTAAAGATGATTCTTTCCACGAACGGTAACAAATTCCACATTTACTCGTTTCGGAAAGATAGAATAATGTTCAATCAACGGGCCGATTCCTCTTACTGGAAATTCATCGTTATCATCCACAAAAATCACACAATGTGGATTTCCCATACTAACTGCGGTAAATTTTAAATTTTTATCTCCGATTTCAAGCGGCTGATCAATAATAGTTTCTTCATTTTTCCAAATAATTGGAATTCGAGATGGAACTAGAACCGGCTTTCCCATATCTACACTTACAAGGTCAACCTTGTTAGCAGATCCAACTTTTAAGTCCACTTCCAAAATTCCTGCACCAGTTTCAATCCTAGGATTTTTAGAATTCGTTAAACCGTGATCATATATGTATTTGGCAACACAACGAATCCCATTCCCGCACATTTCGGAGGAGCTTCCATCCGAATTGTACATATCCATCATAAAATCGCCTTGTTTTGAATTTCGAATAAAAATGACACCGTCACTTCCGATTCCGAAATTACGATCAGATATTTTTTGAATCTGTTCCGGTGTTAAATAAATATCTGTTCGAGTAGAATCGATATAAACGTAGTCGTTACCGATTCCTTCCATTTTGGTAAATTTAAGCGAAGCCACAAAAACTCCTAAAATAAATTGATTTCTATATTTTCTTAGACTGTAATCCGAGGAAATTCAAAAACGAGAAATCGTTTTACAGTTTTTTCTGGCTTTTCCGGCTTTAACCTTAAAAATTGAATATATGAGGAACATTTTTTGAATCGAACCTGTTATCTTTGCTCAAACACACAAAACTCCGTCGTTTTCGTGGAAAATGGAATTGATATTGTCCGATGCTCCAATTGTAATCATGTCTTTTCTACATACGAACAAGAAGAACACTACGAAGGTTATTGGGACGATGATTCTTCTTACGATCTAGGCTGGTGGGACAACGCTCACAGAGAAATTTATCAAGATTTTATCAATAAATTTTTGACCGCTCCCTTTGGTAAAATTTTAGACGTAGGTTGTGGACTTGGTTTTTTTGTTAAACGCATTGTAGATCAAAAACCAAATTGGGAAGTAATCGGTTACGAAATATCTGAAAAGGCGGTTCAATTTGCAAAAGACAAAAACGGATTAAAAAACGTTTTTTCAGGCATTGTTCAAAATTCGGGAATCGAAAAGAATTCTTTAGACATGATCACTCTTTGGGACGTAATCGAACACATTCCTAAGCCTCATAGTCTATTAGAATATTTGCATTCTCTTTTAAAACCAGGTGGAATTCTTTTTTTACAAACACCTAATTTTCCGATTCAACTTTTTAAAGCAAAATTAAAGGTAATGATCAAAGGTATGAGAACGGACGGTCATTATTTAGAAGCGAAAGACCATATTAACGACTACACTGAAAAAACGATGAAGATGCTTGCAAAACAAACCGGGTTTCAAAATTGTAAATTTACAATTTTAAAACCTATCGCGTCTGTTTCGGGAAGTCAAGGTGGGAGTTTTGGTTCTTTTTTTAAAAAAGTTTACTACTACGTGACTAAAATTCTTTGGTTGTTCAGTTTTAAAACGATGAATTTGAATAACACGTTATTTGCCGTTTTAAAGAAATGATTTTAAAGCCGTTCTCAGATCGTTCGTTTCCAAATAAGAATATTCCTTTTTAATGGAATTGATCTCCAATTCGATTTTCCGTTCTTTTAAAAATTCAGGCTTTTTTGAAAAGACGGAAGTAAGATGGATTGCAGGAATCCCGTTACGAAGAGCCCCTTCTACGTCGTCTTTGAGAGAATCTCCAATCATTGATATTGCAGTTTCACCATTGACTAGTTCGTTTGCACGGTAAAAAAATTCTTTTGATGGCTTTTCTTTTCCCACTTCTTCCGAACTTAAAATTGAATACAAAAACAACTTTGGAAATACAAGATTCATTTTAATTAGTTGAGTTCTCAAATTTTCGTTCGTACAAAAAAGAAGTTTATGTTTTTTTGAAATTGTTTTTAAAAGCATAAAAACTTCTTTATATTCTTTTTTGTATTTTTTTTTACGAACTTTGATTCCTTCTTGGAAATATTTAAAATAATCGTTTTCTAATTTTAAAATCCATTTAGGATCCAAGGTTCCCCACTTGGATAAACACATTTTTTTAAAATAGATCAAACGAAGTCGGTTAGAAGGAGAATCCGATAACTCAGACTTGGTTTCTTTTCTTGCTACTTCATAGAATTGTGAAAATTCTTTAACAGATAAAAACCCGTATTCTTTTGCGTTTTTGCAGAGTTGTAGAATCGTAGTCTCATAAATTCCTACCGAGTCCAAAAACGTGTTATCAAAATCCAAAAATAGAGCCATTTTTGCAAAAGAATCTTTTCAATCTCAAACGCAATTCTTTTACTCCATTTTTCCTTGCAGTACCAGAGATTCCATTGAATCTTCCCAAAAAGTATGAATTACAATTCAAAAACTATTTCTAGAAAATCTTTTTTTTCCATTTTGGGTTTTTGTTTTTCAGCACTTGTAGGTGGAATTTGGTTTTTAAAATTTAGGAAAAAAATTTCAGGAAAAATCGTAGGTCCGAACATGGAAATCGGACACAGAATTCGTAATTTAGAATTCAACCAAAAGGAGCATAACGTCAATTTTTCTAATTCTGAAAAAATAAAAGTTCTAATTTTAGGCGCTGGGATTTCAGGACTAAGTGCGGGTTATTATCTTCACAAATCTGGGTTTGACGAATTTAAAATTTTAGAATTAGAAAACGATCCCGGTGGAAATTCAAAATCCGAAAAAAATCCAATTGGTTCCTTTCCTTGGGGAGCGCACTACTTACCACAACCAAACGAAGAAGCCGTGCTCGTTCGAAAATTTCTAGAAGAAAACAAAATCATCATAGGTAAAGATAAAAACGGAAAACCAATCTACGAAGAAAAATACCTTTGTTTTGATCCCGAAGAAAGAATTTTTTATCAAGGAAGATGGAATGAAGGTTTATTTCCTGCCGGAACTCCAGGCTCGGCGTCTGCAAATGAAGAACAAAAATTTAAAAACTTTATTCAAATTTGGAGATCTAAAATCGGAAGAGACGGTAAAAAAGTGTTTTCGATCCCAATTGATCTTTCTTCCAGAGATCCTGAATTTTTAAAATTAGATAAAATTAGTTTTTTTGAATATATTAAAGAACAAGGTTTTCAAACCAAAGAACTTTTTTGGTTTTTGGATTATTCGGTCCGAGACGATTTTGGCGGTTCTATCGACACAGTTTCTGCGTGGATTGGTTTACATTATTTTTGTTCTCGTCCCGTGGATGAAAATGGAGAAGATCTAACCCTTCTTACTTGGCCAGAAGGAAATGGATTTTTAGTGGAAAAACTTAGATTGCCAATTCAATCCAAAATCCAAACCAAAACACTCGTAGAAAAAGTAAAACCCTCCGTTTCTAAAAAAGCTAGGTTTGAAGTTCAGATTTATCAACCTTCTACCAAAGAACAAAAACATATTCTCTGTGATTCTATCATTTATGCTCTTCCTTCTTTTACTCGAAAATTTATTTTAGGTGAAACCTCAAATGTAACGGAAGGATTAGTTTATTCTCCTTGGCTCGTAGCCAATCTAAGTGTAGACAAGGTTCCAACTGGAAAAGGAATTCCTCCTTGTTGGGACAATGTAATTTATCAAAGTCCATCTTTAGGTTATATTGTATCCACACACCAAGATTTACGCGCTAGCAGGGAAGAATCAGTTCTAACTTATTACCAAGCTTTTGGTGAAAAAGATACAACTTTCACACGCAAAAGAATGATAAAAACTTCTTGGAGGGACTGGAAAGAATCTATCTTTTTCGATTTGAAAAAAGCACATCCCGACATCGAAAAAAGAACAAAAAACATAGACATAATGACTTACGCACATGCTATGATTCGCCCAGTTCCAGGACTAATCTGGGGTGGTCAAAGGGAAAAACTTTCTGTATCTTATCCAAATCTTCATTTTGCACATTCAGATTTAAGCGGAATTTCCATTTTTGAAGAGGCACTTATAAGAGGATATAACGCAGCCAATAAAATCTTAGGCGAACAAAAAATATGAAATCCCAAGGTTGGATCTTTAAACCTTCTCTAGATTTGACCTTTATCATCTTTCCTGGAATCATTTCTGTAGTTTTTTTATTTATATTAAGTAATTTAAATATTATGCCTTCCGAAATTAATCCCTGGACTTGGTTCTGTACGGTTTTGTTAATAGACGTCTCCCACGTGTATTCCACTCTATTTCGATCTTACTTTAACATGGAAGCATGGAAGGATAAAAAAAATATTCTCATTACTCTACCGATTGTTTGTTTTTTAATTTCAATATTTTTATATTCTTTTGGAACAATTTGGTTTTGGAGAATCATGGCATACGTTGCAGTGTTTCACTTCATTAGACAACAATTCGGATTTTTAGCACTTTATCGAAAAAAAACCTCTTCTGCTCAAGTTCCATTTCTATTTGATAAAATCACGATTTATCTTATGGGATGTGTTCCTATTTTATATTGGCATCTTACGGATCAAAAAAGAGAATTCTCTTGGTTTATGGAAGGAGACTTTTTAATATATCCGATTCCTGCTTTAGCAAATTCAATACTTTGGTTACAACAAATTTGGCTTTGTTTTTATATTCTAGTTCATGTATATTATTTTGTAAAATACCGTTCATTACCTCTGGGGAAAATTCTACTCGTATTGAATACTTGGATAGTTTGGTTTTTTGGAATCGTTTATTTTAATTCTGATTTTTCTTTTACAATCACAAACGTAATCAACCACGGAATTCCTTATATCTTTTTACTTTTTTATTATACAATCCAAAACCGGTCAGAGATTAAAATAGAAATATTTCAAACGAAATCTTGGGTAAAAATTCTGAGTTGTTTCTTAGGTATTCTATTTGTATTTGCTTTTGTTGAAGAATGGATCTGGGACAGTTTTATTTGGAAAGACCATTCTTTTATTTTTAAAAATTCAAGTTTCTATTCTCTCGAACTTCCAGAATTTATATCTGCACTTTTAGTTTCTGTTCTTTTTCTCCCTCAATTTACACATTACATCTTAGATGCATATCTTTGGAAGATAGAAAAGTCCAATCCAAGGTTGTTTCATTTTTTTGAAATTTCCGAAAAGAATTAAAAATCTATTCTTTTGAATTTCTATCACATTAAGAATCAGTTTTCGTTTTTAAATAGACAATCCAGGTTTTCCTACCACAATGACGAAAAAGTTAAACAGGACTGGATCCATGATTATCGTTGAAGGAATCGACTATTTCTTAATACCTGCTGAGAATCCGGAAGTCTCTGCGAAGTTCTATTCTGATATATTCGATTTTGAATCGTTAGATGAAAAACCAGGAGAATATGTTGTAATGGGACTTGACTCCATCAACATCAAACTTCAAAAAATTTCAGGATTTAAAAATTCTTTAGGAGAAAACAAAATTCCTGTCCTTAGTTTTGTTCTTGATGTAGATGATTTTACAGAAGCGATTGCAGAATTAGAAGAAAACAAGATTTCCATCGTTCGTGGCCCTGAAACCAGTCAAAGCGGAGAATTTTTACACTTTTTAGATCCTTCTGGAAACGTTTTAGAAATCAGCTATAAAGATTAATTTTTCTATTAGCATTCTCCTCAATAAAAAGCCTCTCAAAGGAGAGGCTTTTTTATTTTCTAAGGCTTTGAACCAATTTTCTCCCGGTTCAACCTACCTTATCAACAAAAGTGCCCTTAACTTTATAGAAATCCCCGTCTTGACCGGCTTCAATTGCAAAGGCCCTTTTATCTGAAACGTTAGCCTGCTTATTTTCATAAGGCTCGACGTGAATCATCCCTTCTTCCTTTGGGATTTTTCTTGTATCCTTGACTCCTTTTTCTGGAAGCCCTAGCTGAACCGAGGAAACTACCTTCATGATACAACTCCTAACCGAACTCTAACAGATTTATAAAAAAATCCAAACATTTTTTACTAAGAACGATTCCGACAAGTTATAATTTCTAGCAAGTCTTTCTTATCTTAAAGTTTTTGTTGAATGGTTTTAAAAAATTTTTATCCGTTCAAAAGATTTTACAACGCGTCCCAAAACTAGGAGAAAGTTCTGATACTATATTGAACTTCTTACTTGTATATCCAATTGGAGTTTTTATTAAAGTTGTTGAAAAATTCCATAATGTCGATTAACAAAACTACTTCAATCGACCATTTCCACGAAATAATGGAGAATTCATTTTTCAACAGTTCTATAATAGAACACCGTAATCCTTGAAATAAATTCTAGTTTGGAAACTGATTTTTGGATACTCTGTTTTATAACTTCTGAGTAACACACTATAAAGTTCCGATTAAGGCTTAAACAGTTGCTTGTTTTATAATATAATCCCAATGTAGTCTCGTGAAGAAACCAAGCCTTTATATAACTGAATTTCTCCCCAAAAAACAAGTTCAGTTAACTGATGTGAAAATAATTAAAGTTAAATTCAACGCATCGTTCTATCCACATTCAGGAACGCGCCGATAATGTATAAACTATTAGCTTCTTTTAATTTAGAACCGCTCTTTGTGAGAATAATCAATGGTTTATTGAAAGCTAATCTTACAACTTCCTTTTCCAGTAGTTATAAAATATTGAACTGCATAATTATCCGTAAAATTAATGGTAGGATTAAAAACAGGAGTGTCAAAAGTACCTACATCTGTAGTTTTACAACTTGTAGAAAAATATTTTACGGCAATTAGATTATCACATTCGAACGCGAGTATCGTGCCCCCAGCTTCTCTAAGATTAGAACGAAAAGGTTTTGTGGAAAAATTTTCCTTAAATTCTATCGTCTGAGAATCGGGATAATTAATTGTGGTTTCATCTCCATAAATATTGTTATAAGCTTTATAACAATCCACGTAGAACCTTCTCGCAGAACAGTTATAACCGTCTGTTCCGTAAACGGTATCACAAGCCCCATCCGCTTTTGACACGGTTAAAAAACCCGCAGTCGCTCCCGCTGGAACCGTAGTAATAATTTCAGTCGTGGTTATAGAAAAAATCGTACCAGTAATTCCATTGAACTTTACAATCGTTTCGGTTGAATTGGGAGCAAAGTTCCTTCCCTGAATCTTTATCTGAGTTCCAGTATAAGAAACTCCATCACTTTGAGGAGGTGATCCTGACGGTGGATCGATCAAAGTAATTACTGGATTTCCAAAACCGATCGTAGCTAACAAACCGTTATTCGAATTTTTTTTATCACATAGAATGAAGAAGAATATGAACAGAAATAAGAAAAGAGTTTTTATCAATTTATGCAACATAACTTATTTTATCTGAAAAATTTAGAACGAGCCCCTAGTTTATAAAAGTAAAAAGGTTTCGGCAAGAATTATTCTATTGAAAAAATGGTGTATTGAAATGAACGAATCTTCTACAGTCTTGTGTTCCATGGAAAAAGAAATCGCGGTTTTACTTTTAAATAGACCGGAAAAAAGAAATGCGATCAGCAAAGAACTTCTTTCTACACTTCACAAAAACATTCTAAAAGCAAAAAAAGAAAAATCCATTCGTGGTCTTGTTCTCGGCGGTATCGGTCCTTCCTTTTGTGCAGGAGCAGACTTAAAAGAAAGAACTACCATGTCTCCTAAAGAAGTGAAACGTTTTTTAGAAGATCTTAAAATTTGTTTTTTGGAATTAGAAAATTTTCCATACCCTACTATTGCCTCCTTGGACGGAGACGCATTTGGAGGAGGTTTGGAACTTGCACTCTGTTGTGATTTGATTCTTCTTAAAAATGATATTCGAATCGGACTTACAGAAACTCGTTTAGGAATTATTCCCGGAGGAGGAGGAACTCAAAGACTTTCACGTAGAATCGGAATCGCAAAAGCTAAAGAAATGATTTTTACGGGCAAAACAGTCGACGCACAAACCGCTTTAGATTTCGGAATTGCAAATTCCATCTGGCACGATTCTTCCCTTCCCGCAGCAAAAATGTTAGCCGAAGAAATTGCATCTCAATGTGCGCCAATCGCAGTTCAGCTTGCAAAGAAAGCAATTACAGAAGGTTATGGTCAGGACATACAAAAAGCTCTCATAACCGAAAGTAAATACTATAACAATACTTTAAATACGGAAGATCGGTTGGAGGCACTCAAAGCGTTTCAGGAAAAACGAAAACCGATTTTTAAAGGAAAATAAATGATTCTTACTGGAAAAGAAATTCAAAAACGAATCGGTAATGATATTGTAATTACTCCTTATTCAGAAAAACAACTCAATCCAAATTCTTACAACCTAAGACTTCATGAGGAACTTCTAGTATACACCGAACTTCCTCTGGATATGAAAAAACCAAATCCCGCCGAAAAGCAGGTCATTCCCGAATCCGGTCTTTTGTTAAAGCCGGGTGTTTTGTATTTAGGTAGAACTTTAGAGTTCACCGAAACTCACAATTTAGTGCCTATGCTTGAGGGACGATCTTCTATTGGAAGATTAGGAATGCTCGTTCATGTAACTGCAGGATTTGGCGACGTAGGTTTTAAGGGATTTTGGACTTTAGAAATTTCCGTCATCCAACCCCTCATCGTTTATCCAGGTGTAGAAGTTTGTCAGATTTTTTATCATACACTAGAAGGACAGATAACGGAATATACTTCTGGAAAATACCAAGCCAATCGAGGAATTCAAACTTCTATGTTATATAAAGATTTTGAAAGATAGGAATCCCTTCTTTTTTGTTGACTTTCTTCGTATTCTTTTGAGAATTTTGTCCGCAAAACAACTCTTGGAGAATGGAATGAATAAGTCTAAATTGATCGCAATTTTTTTTGCGTTCGCATTGATTTCAACGCCAGCGTTTGCCGGTGAAGAAGATGCAATCCTTGGAAAATGGTGGAATAAGGAAAAAGACGCACAAGTAGACGTACATAAATGCGGAGCTAAAATTTGTGGAAAAATTGTTTGGTTAAAGGAACCTACCTACCCAGCAGATAGTAAAGAAGGTACTCCTGGTTCTCCAAAAATAGACGTACATAATAAAGATGAAAGTCTCCGTACCCGTCCTATTTTAGGATTAGTTTTTCTTACCGGTTTTTCTTATGACAGCGAACAAGTTTGGACTGGAGGAAGAGTTTACGATCCCAAAGGTGGTAAAACTTACGATGGCAGACTTACTTTAAGAAATGCTGATACTCTCGATTTAAAAGGTGGTTATAAAGTCGGCTTTATGATGATTGGAAAAGAGTCTACTTGGACTAGAGTTAAATAAAATTTCTAAACATCCCGATGCCCAATGTTGCAAACCCCAAAAAACCCTCTTATTAGAGGGTTTTTTGATTTAGAAAACTTTTTTTAATGAATACATTTGCGTCTGTTTCAAAATCCTAGAAATCAATCATTTTTAAATTTTCAATAAATGTATGAATTCTTACAAATAACATCTCGCTACAGTATTTTTTGTTATTATAGTTTCTGTATAAAATTTTTGTGTTGCAACCTTCAACAAATTAAAAATTTATTCTATATATAAATTTTCTTATATAGTTTTCTAATTCAAAAAAACATAATTTTGTATCTAAAAGTTAGATTTTAGTCAAAATTAAAGGTAACTTTTATAATAGAGTTCGACGCAAGAAAATCTGGGCGAACCAGCTTGCCAAGAGCAACCAAATCGAACTTTCAGCTCTGATCAATAAATTGTATATAAGAAACGTTATACAACAATCGTTTTTAATTTAGAACGCGATCTGTTGAGTGAAACGCTGAGTTGCTTCGACGGCCATAAAAGCGAAACACTGAGTTTGAAAGAGCGTTCTTCTAAATTTTCCACATCGATCTTTTTCGCTTTATACCGAATTTACGTTAATTATAAACTCAGAATATACAAGATTTTAACTGTTTTTTCATAGTTTAATTTCTGTATGAATTTTCTACATTAAGATAAATTATTCTTTCAGAACTCGATTCTAAGTTTTAGATACAATGTTTTCAATTTTCCTAAGAATTTTTTTTGCGTTTTCGTTCTGAGGATCTAAATCCAATACTCGAGTTGCAATTTCTTTGGCTCTGATATATTCGTTTTGGAGTCGATACAAATCGGATAAATTGACTAGATTGTTTATATTATCCGGTTGTTTTGTTAAAAATTTTTCAGAAGCATAAATCGCTTCAGAAAATTTTCCTAATTTTTTATTCGCAATAGAAAGATAATACCAGTATTCACTTAGTTCCGGGTCAATTTCCAAATACTTTTCTAAAACTTCTACAGCCTTTATATAATCTTTATCCTTAAAACTTAAAAGCCCAAGTAACTTAGTCACTTTTATATCTTCAGGAGTTTTTGAATAAACTTCTGCAAGTTCATCGATTGCTTCTTTTATATTTCCATCCTTATACAACTGTCTAGCGTGTGAATAAGACGCACTCCAATCCGAAATTTCTTTTTTTAAAGAATTATTTTGAACACTATCAGTGTTTAAAGAATTTTTCTCTTGATCAGTTAAAGTAACCCCGTATTCGATTCTCAATAGAGATAGATCGTCCGTAATTTCTCCTTCTTTGTAAATAAGCTCTTCTATCTGTTCTATGTTTCCTTTTCCAACTTCTACCGCTTTTAAAAAAAGCGTTTCGTCTTCGTTAATCGTTCTTGTGTCTTGATCAGGCGTAAGATCTAAATCGTCCTTACCATCAGAACCAACAATTAAAACGTCTCCTTCTTTGAGAGTAGTTGTAAAAACTTGGAAAGGGTATTCAGATTCTAAACCTATTTTTCGAAGCATTAAAGAAGAATCTAAAAAGGTAGCTTTTCCGTCTTGATAAAAAACGGTAAAAGGATGTTCTGCATTAAAGTAATAAGTTTTACCCGAATTTTCTTCGATTAGAAAGAAAGAAGCTGAAATCACCATACTACCGTTAAACGATTTAAATACGAAGTTTACTTCTTCATAAGTTTCTGTAAGCCATTGTTCAGGAGAAATATCTAAAACCCGATCGTTTGCGGCAGATCGCGCCAGAATCGAATTGACTACAACCCCCATAACCAAAGCTCCACCTGCGCCTTGCATCGATTTGCCCATCGCGTCTCCGTTCATCGCAAAAACGTATCTTTTATAATCCGATGCCTTTCCTAAACGCAGATTCCCGGTTATACAAACATCCCCTCCTAAATCGGCTCGTTTCCCTCTAAATTCAAACTGCTTTTTTTGTCTGAGTAAAAATCGAGTCGAAATACGAGTCGATTTATTTGCGTTATAGTTTAGAGGTTTTGCAAGTAGAGAAGTTAAAAAATAATCTCCGTCTTGTTGAATCTTAAGTCTTTGAAACTCTTCAATTTTTTCGGACAACTCTTCCGTTCTTAATCGAACCTTTGTAGCAAGATGTTCGGCATAATCTTGAAGTTCTTTTCTTGCGTCTCGAATGGAAGAAACCATGTCATTGAACGAATTCGCTAAAAACCCAATTTCATCTTTAACTCTAATTGGAACTTGAACTTCTAAATCTCCATCATTTACTTTTTCTACTCCACTTAACAAATCATTCAAAGGAGCAACAAGACTTCCTCGAAAGAAAAGTGGAAATAAAAAAATGATTACTATGATTACAACCCCTAAAACTAAAATCTGCTTCAATGCAGTAGGATGCATAAACTCTCGATAAGTTTTATAAGAAAATCCTACTTCGCTTACGTTATTCTCTTTACGATCGTATTTTACAAATCCTATGTAATGAAGACTATGATTTTCTACGTCTTTCTTGCGATAATACCTAGTAAAGGAAGGTACAAACGGTCTAAAATAGTTCAGAACTTCTTCTTTTAGTTTTGATGAAGTTATTTTTTTACCATCCCACTTACAATCGTTCCAACGAGATTCCAACGCAACACGAAACATTTTTACTTCTTGAGCGTTTTCTAAATAACTTTTTCCTTTTGTACAAAAATCTTCTTCAAAGATATTATCCAGTTTATTAGAAGCTACGAATACATGAAGTCCTAATCTTGATAATTCTTTATTTAACTCAAGTTTAAGAGTTTTACCTTTTAAATCAGGATGTTCTTTCAGAAAATTGACAACCGAATACTTATATCCTCCGAAGTTTTTATGAGACTCTTCCATAAGTTTTGTAAGAGATTCCCTAAAACCTTCTTCAGAAAGATTGAATATTTCATCATATAATAAAGTATTTTTAAAATCGATTTCTATCTGTTCTAGATTAGGATGAAGTTTAAAATCAAATTTTTCCCGATCAAAAGAGTTGTCCGTTCTATTCCATTTGAGTATATAAGCAATTCCACCCTTTACGGTTCCACCCTCCAATGCCTTTTCCATATAAATTCGGCTCAATATATCGTATTCGGATTCTTTATCTTGATTGGAAATATAGACCAATACTTGCATAATTGTTAATACAGTTACAAACGTAATTCCTACGATCTTAAGCATAAAAGAAGTTTTTTCGACAGAGAAATTCAAATATAAGATGAGAATGATAAAAAACGCGGCCATGAACAAAAGAACTATCGAAGTAAGATAAATCGATCTTTCAATATAACCGTCCCTACTCAAAAGATTGGCGACTACAGGTACCGTTCCTCCTACTAAAAAAGACATTAAAAATGCAAAAATGATCCATCTCGTTTTTCCTTTAAGATAAATTATTCTCCAAATCGGAATCGCAAGAAAGTTAATAAATACATAACTGAAGATAATAATAGCAATCGTTCTACTTACATTTTCTGCGTTAAAGTCCCAATGATGTGCGGTGAAGTGATATTTTACAGAAGCATTCCAAGTAGAATAACAAAAATAACCTACGGAAAAAACAGCAACTATCCATAATACGATCATAGTAATGCGGTTGAACTTTGGAAAATCATTCTCGGGATAACGAGCAACAAACTGTCCTATATGTAGGATTGCAGGTAAAATCAAACCTACTGTAATCCAACGATGATATGCCGCAAATGGATGATAAAGAACTGCTGCAAAAACGTATCCGAATTGGAATATACCAAGTAGTAAAGCTCCAAACGCTAAATGTTTTGTGCTCGATACTTTTTTATCAATAAAAAGAAAAACGCCAGATATGAGTATAGCTGTTACAAACGATAATAAACTCCCAAAGGAATAGTAATTGAGAAGTATGTTGCTCCAAATGGATTCAGTTTCACTCATAACTTTAATAAAACCTTTCTTTCAAAAAAATTTTTACAGATCTATTTTTATTCTTTTCGAAACAGGCATTACTTTAGCTACGTAAGTCTTAGTTTCAATGATAAAATCAAAATGATTTCGAATTAACGAGCGTTATAATGCCTATTATAACTTGAGAAATCGTAGATTTTCGGAAGGTTTAAATTTTCAAGATTTCAAAACCTTCACTTAAATAACGAAAATAAATGCAGTTTTTTCAATATTCTATTTCTTTTAAACGGTAAACCAATTCTTACACAATAGAGTTATTGAAAAATGAATTCTCCATCCATTTCTGTTTCATAGAAACAATCGATTGAAGCAATTTTATTGATCTGAACTATGGAATTTTTTAACAACCCTAATGAATTTCGAGATAAACCTAAAGTTTAAATACAGAATTTTAGAATTCCATTGGTCCAATACTTAAAGCTGGAACCTAAAGATTCAATTTTTGCATGAAATCGCTGTTTTACGAAGACTTCCAATTAAAAATTCTTTTTTAAAACGCGAAACTGAATTGATATTCATATAAAAATTTTCCCCAAGAAACTCAATCCAACTAAGTTTGAAACAAACTGTAACTCAATTTAAAAAAAGAAAAATGACTTTTTAAAGTTTTATTAAGGAAGTTGTAAAAACGTCCCTAAGATAGATTCTTTTTGAAAAGTTTTCCAAGTATAAACTTCGTAAGGGCCCGGAGTAACCCAACCTTTTAATAAACTCGTCCAGTTTTTATCTCGAATCGATTTTAATTTTAAGATTACTTCTTTTGTAGTTTTAGGAGAATTCTCAAAAATCAATTTCTTGACAAAATCTCGATAACCCGTAGGTCCTAATTCCTTATAAAGAATATATTGAATTTTTAATGCTTTATTATAAAAGGTAGAAGTGGAAGAAGGATTTTTTTCCCTAAAATCAGGATCTAACGGAAAATCTTTTTCTCCTTGAAGACTTTCCTCCGTATTCCATTCTTCCGCAATCGAAATCAGTTCTTCTTTTGTAAGATTGATTTTCTTTTCTTTATACAAAACAAAAGGTAAAAAAGAAACTAAACCTTCACTCAACCAAGGCAAATCCGAAAAGTAAAAATGTCCAAGTTCATGAAACAATAATGCAGGATAACCTACTGGAGAAAGATTCGGTTCCATAAAAATTCCACGCACCGATCCTAAATCTCCGGAAATATTATTATATCCTCCAACTCTTGTTCCATTTAAAAAAATTCTATCTTGGAGTATTAAAAGAACCTTATATTTTTCGGAAGCTTTTTGACCCTCAAACACAGAAGCGCTCGCTTCGTGGAAAGAAATACCAGAATAAGATTCCAAAGCTTTAAAAAGATCGGAAGTTTTATGATAAGCGAATTCATTCCAATTTTTATTTTGGGAATGATTTCGAATTTCAAGGACAAGTTCTCCTCTACTTAGAGGAATTCTCCGAATCCATACGTGTTTATCCGAATGAAGACTAAAAGAAATTAGGAATAAAATTCCAAATAAAAACTTACGCACGATCCCTTTCAATGAGTTTCAAAAGTCTTTCTCCGTTTTGATTTCCTGGATCCAAATGTATTAGTTTTCTTGCAACTTCTTCGGCCAAATCAAATTGATCCATTAAACGATAAATATCAGAAAGATTGACCAAATTAGATAAATTTTCCGGTTGAATATCGTTTAGTTTTAAACTCGCTTGAAGAGCTTGTTCATACTTTCCTACCTTTTTATTTGCAATTGAAAGATAAAACCAATATTCGTGTAATCCCGGATCTGTTTTGAGATAGTTGTTCAAAACTTCGATCGCAGTCGTATAATCTTTTCCTTTAAAACTTAAAAGACCTAAAAGTTTATTGATCTTTTGATTCGCTGTATCGTGAGTATATCCAGTCTTAAGAAGTTCAAGAGCTTGATCCACCTTTCCGCTTTTATATAATTGTTTTGCGTCTTCGTAGATTACGTCAGGATTTAAAGCGACTTCGATTCTATCTCCGCCGGTAAACATCTCTTCCAATTCACCCGCTTTTCTTTCTGTCTGGAATTCTACTTTTAAAAGAGAAAGATCATCCGTTAGTTCTCCGTATTTACGGATTTCACTTTCAATATCTTCTAAATTTCCTTTTCCATTTTCCACGTTTTTAAGGAATAGATATTCGTCTTCATTGATTGTTCTTACGGTTTCTTCCGGAGTAAGATCTATATCGTCTCTACCATCCGATCCTAATATTAAAACGTCTCCTTTTTTCAGTTCAAAAGTTCGCACTTGAAAATCGAACTCGGAATCCAGACCTAATTTACGAAGTTGTAATCCTTCTTCCAAAAAGCTGGCCTTTCCATCCCGATATAAAACCGTAAACGGATGTTCCGCATTGAAATAAAAACATTTTCCAGATTCTTCTTCGATCAAAAAAATCGTCGCGGAGATCACCATACTCCCGTTAAACGATTTAAATACTGCATGGATTTCGTTATATACATCCTCTAACCATTCGGAAGGAGTTTTATCTAAAATTCTATTGTTAGCTGCCGAACGAGCCATAATGGAATTCATTACAACTCCCATCACCAAGGCACCACCTGCGCCCTGCATAGACTTGCCCATTGCATCCCCATTCATAACCATTGTATAACGTTTGTAGTGATCCGGTTTTCCTAAACGTAAATTTCCGGTAATACAAATATCCCCGCCTAAATCAGAATGTTTTCCACGGAACTCGAATTGTTTTTTTTGTTTTAACATAAATTCTGAATGTACGAGTTTTGATTTGTTTGCGTTATAAAAAAGCGGTTTGGCTAAAAGAGAAGTAAGAAAATAATCCCCGTCCTGTTGAACTTTCAGTCTTTGGACTTCTTCCATTTTCTCTTGAACTTCTTGAGTTCTTTCTTTTACTTTTTCCTCCAAGTTCTCCGCGTAATCTTGAAGTTCTCTTCTGGCTTGTTTGATAGAAGAAACCATCGAGTTGAACGAATCCGCCAAGAATCCAATTTCATCTCTCACTTTTACGGGAACCTGAACGTCAAGATCTCCTTTATTTACCTTTTCCACACCGGACAACAAGTTATTCAATGGATTGACAAGACTACTTTTGAAGAACAACGGAAATAATACGAGAACCACAAAAATCACCGCAAACAAGATGATCGTTTGTTTTACAGAGGTAGGATGTACAAACTCTCTATACTTTTTATAAGAAAAACCTAATTCTACTACTTGTTTTTTAGAAGGAAGATATTTCATAAACGCAACGTGATGTCCAAGTCCGTCTATACTTCTTCTATAGTGTCTGGTTTCCGCGGGTTTAAAATAGCTGAAGTATTTTAAAAATTCTGCTTTTAGCTCTTTACCTGAAAGTTCCTTTCCTTTCCAATTACATCCTTCTAGGTTTTTCAAAATTCCATTCTTATATGATTCCAAATCCTTATTTTTTTCCAAATAAGACTTTCCTTGTTCGCAAAAAGAATCGGAATTGATACCCTGTAGTTTATTAGTATTTACGAAAGCGTCTTTATTTAGCTTTTCTGCATATTTCAAAAGCGCCTTTTTTAAATCCTTTGCATTTAGAGAAGAATTCTCTTTTACAAAATTGTAAATAGCATCTTTGTGACCCGCAAAGTATTCCGGAGATTCGTCTAAGATGACTTTTAAATTTTCACGAAAATGATCTTCTTTTAAAACCGCGATCTCTTCGTAAATCAGCGTATTTTGTAAGTCGACTTTTACAAGAGATAAATCCAATCCGTATTTTGGATCGTAATCATCCGTGATCAATTCACCAGTTCTCTCGTCGTATTTAAGTGTATATTGTACCTCGCCGTTACCACGACCACTCTCTAAAACCCTTTCGGCGTTTACAATATTCAAACTATCGTATTCGGATTCCTTATCTTGGTTAGAGATAAATACAAGCGCCTGCATAATCAGACAAATGGTAAATAACGTGATTCCTACGATCTTAACCATGAAAGTGGTTCTTTCAGTGCTATTATTGATAAAGGCGATTACTATGACCGAAAAAGCCGCAATAAAAAAGATAACGTTCGAAGTCATATATGTGGATCTTTCCATAAATCCGTCTCGACTCAAAACGTTTGAAATATTCGGATAAAATGCGGCGATCATAAACCCAATAGAAAATAGGAAGATTGCAAATTTTTTCTTTTCTTTATCTGTGATGATTCTCCAGGAAGGAATGAGAATAAAAGCAATAACAGAATAAAAAGCAATGATAAACGCAAGATACTTACTTGCGATCAAAGCGTTAAAATCCCAATGATGAGCGGTAAAGTGGTATATCTTTTCAGAAATAGCAGTGAGATAAACAAAAAAGCAGGCAACAATAAATCCGAGAATGTGTTGGAAGCTCATCATCCAAAACCCAAATTTTCGATTGTTATTGCTCGGGTAACGGATAAGAAACTGAGTAAAATGTGTGATTGTAGGTAAGATCAAACAACCAGTCAACCATCTATGATAAGCCGCAATCGGATGATAGTAAAACGCAGCCATAAAATATCCGATCTCAAAAAGACCAAATATAAAGAAAGCAACTCCGAGATGAAATGTAGCGACTGTCTTTCTTTTTAAACTAAGAAAAAAAGCAGCGAGAAAAAAAGTTGTAATCGTTACTAAAAGACTTCCAAAAGAATAATAATTGAAGAGAATCAAATCTGATCTCAGAAAATCTAATCCCATAATCTATAAGTCCGTTTTTCTAATTCTTTATTTGTTTCGAAAAAATAGGGCTTCATTAAAATCTCGAAAACGGCTTTAATAATTCATACCAAAATCAAAAATCAATAGAAAAAATAAGGAATTAAAAGAGTTTTCCAATATGCAAGTTTTCGAGAAACTAACTTCCCTTAATGTCAAGATCCTAAGTAGTTTGAAAGAAAAACTTTGGTTAAAAATTTTCGTTGGAATGTTAGCTGGAATTTTTACTGGGGCCTTACTCGGTTCCGATTTATCTTTAGTTGATAGAAACACCGCACAACTTTTCACTTCTTGGCTCATTATACCCGGACTTATATTCATCAACCTTTTGCAGATGATTATGATACCTTTGATTTTTTCTTCTATTATTCTCGGAATTTGTTCCGCCGAAAATTTAGAGAATATTAAAAAACTAGGAATCAGAACCTTAATTTATTTCGTTTTTACAACTTTCATTGCGGTTACAATCGGAATTACTTTGGCCCTCTGGTTGAAACCCGGAAAGTCAGCGATCCAAATTCAATCCGCTTTAAGTTCCAAACTTCCGGCTCCGGCTGAGATCCCATCTTTGGATAAATATCCGGAGTTATTGATGTCATTCTTTCCGAAGAATCCGTTTCTATCGATTACTCAAGGAGAAATGTTAAACGTAATTGTGTTTTCTATTTTGCTCGGAATCGCAATCCTTTCCGCTTCAAAAGACTTATCAAAACCCATTTTGGAAATATTGAATTCAGTTTTTCAGATTAGTATGAAAATTGTACATTGGGCAATGGTTCTAACCCCTTTTGCCGTTTTCGGTTTGATGGCAAAAGCGATTGCTTCTATCGGCATAGAATTACTAGTTACTTTAGGTGCTTATATGAGCGTCGTTTTATTGGGACTTCTTTTAATTATTGGAGTTTATTCGATTGTTCTCATTTTTTTAGCAAGAAGAAGCCCAATCGATTTTTTTACTAAAATCGCAGGTTTACAATTACTTGCATTTTCAACCTCAAGTTCTGCAGCTGTAATGCCCGTTTCCATTCAAACCGCGACTGAAAATTTAGGAGTAAGAAAAAGTATAGCAGAGTTTATCATCCCAGTCGGAGCAACGATCAACATGGATGGTACCGCACTTTATCAGTCAGTAGCTACGATTTTTTTAGCACAGTATTTTGGAATCGAATTGGCTCCGACTCAATTGATATTTATCCTTTTTGCCACAGTTGGAGCATCAATCGGAACTCCGAGTACTCCAGGTGTTGGAATTGTAATCTTAGCCACAATTCTTTCAGGATTAGGAATCCCAGCGGAAGGAATTGGAATCATTTTAGGAGTAGATCGTTTTTTAGATATGTGCAGAACGACGATTAACGTTACGGGAGACATTACGGCTGCTTGTGTAATGGACAAGATAACTTGATTTGGATTTCCGAAAAAACCTAACGCTTCACTTCTAATGGATCATTCGACAAGTATTGAAACACGCCGTAAATTTTACAAACTTACATTTTACAATATTCTCGCAAATATCACCGTCCCTCTTACCAGTATAGCAGATACATCTATATTAGGAAATCTTAATACTTATGTTTTTATGGCGGGGGCAGCTTTATCCGGAATACTTTTTGATTTTATGTTTTGGATGTTCGGTTTCTTAAGAATGGGAACCACAGGTCTGACTGCTCAGGCAATTGGAGAAAAAAACGAACAAGAATCGATTTTCATTTTAGTCCGATCAATTTTTCTGGCTTGTTTTTTCGGGGTGATGATTCTTATTCTTTCTCCTTGGATTCGGGAAATCGGATTTCAAATTTTGGAAGGGAACTCCGAAGTCAAAGCCGCAGGAATTTCATATTTTGACGCTAGAATCCCGGGTTCGATCGCGGTTCTTTGTAATTATGTTTTTACGGGTTGGTTTTTAGGAAGAGGAAAGAGTTCGATCGTATTGATCGCAACTTTAATCGGAAACGGGATTAATGTTTTTTTAGATGTCTGGTTTATTCTAAAATTAGGTTGGGAAGCCTATGGCGCCGGGTTAGCGACAAGTATTAGTCAATTTGGAATGTTGTTCGTATTTGTATTTTCACTTTTTAGAGAATTAAAAATTTATAATAATTTAAAACTTTCATTTTTAAAAGATAAAGATTTATTTTCGGTTCAAGGTTTTTCTTCTCTTCTCCAACTAAATAAGGACATTTTTTTAAGAACTTTTTTCTTGATCGTTACGTTTAGCATATTTCGAAATTTCAGTTCGGAAGCAGGCACAGAAATTTTAGCGACAAATTCGATTTTACTTCAACTAATTCTTGTCAGCGCTTATTTAGTAGACGGTGCCGCATTTGCTACGGAAAGTTTAGCCGGAAACATTTATGGAGAAAAAAACTGGAAACTACTTAAAGAACTTCTTTATTTAGCTTTTTATAATTCTATTTTCTTTACTTCCATTTTTCTTGGTTTTGTTTTTTTGTTTCCTGATTTTATCTTCGGAATGATTACAAAAAGTGATAAAGTGTTATCTTTGTTGATGAATTATAGATTCTGGTTGTTCCCTGTGTTGGAAATAGGAGCGATAGCGTTTATTTTAGATGGATTTTTTATAGGACTTACAAAAGGAAAAATTCTTCGTAATTCGATGTTGATTAGTACCGCTTTTTTCTTTCTTCCAATTGTTTATCTTGGAAAAATTCAAAAGAACAATCATCTTCTTTGGTTTTCTCTGGTTTTACTCATGACTGGAAGGGCTCTAACTTTATCTCTTCAAGCAAAAAAAATTTTGAAAATTCTAAACTACAAAACGTAAACTAAATTTAAATATTTGAATAAAATGGAACATGATTACAGGAAGTTGATACGATTTATCCAATCGATTTCGAAGCGTCGAATAAGGTGCTCCTCTTATAAGTTTATTTTATTGAAGATTAATGTTTTGTAAAATGATCATCTTTCTTTTGAATATCGCAACGATGGATCCTTCTTATAGTAACACGAGTAAAGAAATCCCTTTCATGAAATAGGTATAATTCATTTTTCTAAATGTAGAAACTTTACTTTTAGAATTTTTTATCGTTTTACACTGAATGCAGTTTATATTACATTATTTATAACTTATTCAAAAATTACGGAATCACTCTAAAATTAATTGGATTTCAGCCGAAAGATTTTTCCATTCTTCAGAACCTCTACTTTTGTAAAAAACGGGGGATTGAATTTCATTCCAACTATCAGCTCGAAATAGATCGATACTTTCTTCTCCCTTTTTAAATACACGAGAGGATTCTTCCGAAGAAGGTTTCACAGCTTGAATAGGAGCCCACCCAAAACCGGGAATATAAACGTCCATCGTGTCTTTAAAAGAAACAGAACCTGAACTTGTAACAAAAGCGGTATATTGAGAACGAACGGGAACACCCGAATCCAAAAGACTTTTTTTCAAAGAAGGTATGGTACTTCTAAACAATCTAGCATCAAAAACTTTATCCACGTAATAAGAATTTTTCTGAGTTTCAATCGGTCCGTCTTTTAAAAACAGTTTTAAATCATCCCCTATTATTTCTTTCTTTTCCAAAAATTCGTCAGTTACGTAATAACGGATATTTTGAGTTCTAACTTCAAAAGAATATTCTAATGTTTGTTTACCTTTGGAATCATCCACACCAAGGACTTTTACAAACGCTTTTTCACTTCCAATAAAATCTTGTTTAAATCCTGTTTGAATCATTTTTAAATTTCGAATCCTCTGATGTTCCGTCGTGGGCGGTTGAAAAATCCCAAGGGAACCTCCTGCAATCGATATTTCATTTAACGAAAAAGTTAACCTAACTTTCATTAGGCGAATTGTTTCTCCGGAAGCAATAAAACGGTCCGTTTCTACAAAGGAAACTTTTCGAACTTCTTTTCCGGCTCGATCGATTACTAAAATTTTACTTCCTAAAAAAACAATTCCTCTGATTTCTTTAGAAGGTGTTTTGATAGAACCGGTAATCGCTCCGTTATCCGGATTGTATCGATATATATTTCCGTCGGAAGAATCCGAAACCCAAATGGAATCTCTTGCAAAAACCAAATCCCTAGGTTGAGCCCGATCCGTTAAAAAACCTCCGATCAATTTTCCGGTCGCTTTGTCCAAGATGGAAATTTTTCCGTTCTCTTGATCTAATAGATAAAGCAAAGAATCAATACTTGCAACGCCGGCAATTTTTTCGATCGGAACCGGAATTCTTTCTATAACACCACCTGTATTGGGTTCTACCTTTAAAACGAGTTTTCGTCCGGCTACAAAAATTCTTCCTTCGCGAGGATCAAAATTAATTCCTGTAAGAAAAGGAACGTTTAATGAAAACGATTCTTGTTTTCCATTTGGATCAACCCGATACAAAGATCTATGTGTGGAATCTAAATACCAAAAATTTGTGCCATCGTATGTGAAACCGTACGCGTTTTCCGTAAGTTTGATTTCCTGATCTTGGTCAAAAACCGGAGTCGAAATTACGACTAGAAGAAGGATTAAAGATCTGAATAAACCGATTTGAGCGAAGTCCATATTTCCTCAGCAAAACCTGGCCGATTTATATCCGTTCCAAACTGGATGGGAGAAGGCACGAAGATAAAGACCAACGTAAGTAAAATCAACAGGCCGCCGATCTTTCGAACTCGATCCAATGGAACCGCCGAGTCAGGAACAAAAGGATGTTCTATTTTTATGATGAAATAAATCAGGAAACCCCACAGTAACCAGGAAAAATTCCACAAACATAATAGCAAAAAACAGGTAAAAAGATAATAAATCCAATTTCTATATTTTTCACCAAAAACGGAATAAATTACGTGACCACCGTCTAATTGACCAAACGGAAGTAAATTGATCGCCGTTACAAGAAGTCCAACCCAACCTGCCTGAGCCAAAGGATGAATCCAGACGTCTTGAACGGCAGGATTAAAAGGCCCTAAAATCCATTGATTTACGAAAATTGTAAAAATAGATTCTCCAAAAGAAATAATTCCTGGATTTCCTTTCACACTTTCCATCGGAACCAAAGAAGACATATAGATTCCTACCACATAACAAGGTACGGAAAGAATCAAACTCATAAGAGGACCCCAGATTCCTATGTCAAAGAGTTGTTTTTTATTTCGGATCGGCTCCAAAATTCGAATGACAGCCCCCATAGTTCCAATTGGAGCTAATGGAATCGGTATAAAGTACGGCCAGGTTACTTGAATACCGTAATGACGGGCGGCTAAAAAATGTCCCATCTCGTGAGCTAAAAGAATTATAATCAAAGAAAGAGAATAAGGAAGTCTAAGAAAAAATAATTCTTTTAAGGATTCAGTCGATAAGAAAGGGATTTTGAAAAATTCACTTTGAAATGTGAGAGTCAAAAAGGTTAATACAAACAAAATTAAGTGTGTTGAAAATTTATATCGTTTCAATTTTATATTCTATTCTTCTTAGGAAGAATCCTCTTTACATCATATCACGAATTTTGAACCTTTTCCTTAACAGTTCTAGTTCAAACCAAATACCTTAGTGGAATAATAATTTCTAAAATTTATCTTCCCAAGTTTTTGAAAAAGAATGTCGAATTGTTTCAGAAAGGTTAATTGTAGCTTTGGGAAAAATGGAGATTAACATTTGTTTGAAAATATTAAATTTATAAGGAAATACGATCCGGCTGCTAAGTCCTATTTGGAAATTGTACTCTGTTATCCCGGTTTACACGCCCTCTGGTTTCATAAACTAGCCCATTTTCTTTATAAGATGAAACTTCCTTTGATCCCGAGGATAATCAATACTTTTTCCAGATTTATCACTGGAATCGACATTCATCCTGGAGCAAAAATCGCAAATGGGATTATGATCGATCACGGACACGGAGTTGTAATCGGTGAAACCGCTACGATCGCAAAAGGATGTTTAATTTATCAAGGTGTTACTCTTGGAGGAACTGGAAAAGAATCTGGAAAACGTCACCCGTCTTTACTCGAAAACGTAGTGGTAGGTGCAGGAGCTAAAATTCTTGGAAATATTACGATCGGAAAAAACGTACGTGTAGGTGCGGGGTCGGTAGTTATGCGAGACGTTCCACATGATACTACCGTAGTCGGAATTCCTGCAAAAGTGGTTCGCTCTAAAATGCCAATCGGTGAAGAAGGCGAGCACATGTTGGATCACAACGAAATTCCGGACCCAGTCGCTAAAGTATTTTCTATCCTACTTGAAAGAATTGAAACTCTTCAAAAAGAAGTTCATTCTATAAATAAAGACCCCGTTCAATTAAAAAAGGAAAAAGACAATTTGGAAGAAATTTTAGACGAGTTTATACACGGCGGAGGAATTTAAAAATTTGTTTTGAAGTAATTCCTACAAATTCCACTTCTTACTTTTATTTAAACGAAAAAGCGATTTAAAACAATTACGGATATGGCGGTCTTACGACCTTCTTTGTTTCAGTAAAGAGAAAGTAAATTGAAACTGGAATTTTTAGAACATAGTTTGTGGGAACTCCACAAATTAAAACTTGTACAACTTTCAGATTCTCTTAAAAAAACATTCAACTAAAAATTATACTATAAACTGTCGAAAATTTAGCTTCTAAATGGCGGTACGTTAACAAATCCAACGAATCTATTGTGCAGACGTCCTGATTGTTAATTTAGAATTATATATAGAACTTTTATAAAAGTTTATCATGCTGAATTATATAAATCAACAAAACGAAAATTCATATTAAAAATAATATTATCTATTTATTATATAAAGATTAGTAAAAAATGATAAGAAAGAAACCCCGCAAAAAGTTACGGGGTCGTTAAACGAGGAAACAATTTTTCTAAAATTTAAAGGCAGGTTATTTTTTAGGAATGAAACAATCAATTCCATCGTTCTTTAACTTCGATTTTAAAGATTCCGCCTCGGTTCTATTTGCAAAATCTCCTAATTGAATTACAAACAAACCGTCTCTTGCAAATAAAAATGTCTTTTCACCGTATTCTTGTCCAATATTAGATTTATAAGATTCAGCTCTAGATTGTTCCCGAAAAACACCTACTTGAACTGTATATCCCTTAGGAGCACCTTTGATATACTTTCCACCAGCAATTGGTTTATTTTGATAATCCGATTTTTGAGGATTTAATTTTTCAGGTCTTCCATCTTCCAAAAGATCTTCTTCATCGTCTGAGTTTTCGAGATCTTCAGATTCCTCGTTTGCAGCTCCTCCACGTTTTACTACTTTAATACCTACTTTAGCAATACCTACATCTTTAAAATCTAAAGTATCCGCTGCTTTTTCTGAAAGATCAATGATTCTATCTTTTACGAAAGGTCCTCTATCGTTAACACGAACTATTACTTCTTTTTGATTTTCTAAATTTTGAACTCTAACAATGGAACCTAAAGGAAGTGTTGGATGTGCCGCGGTTAATTTTGTTTTATCAAATTTCTCTCCGCTTGCGGTTGGTTTACCGTGAAACTTTGCACCATACCAAGAAGACATTCCAACTTCATCAAAATCCCCGGAAGAAGAATTTGTTTTTTCAGGTGGTTGAGCTTTTGCATATTTTTCAACGTTCAATTCTTCTTCGAAAGATCTACGCGCAGGTTTTTGAGAAACGAAATTCGAACCAGAATCCATCGGGGCAATTTCTTTTTCAAAAAAAATCTCTGACGGATCTCCTGAAGCACTGACGCTTCGTTTAGATTCTACAGACGCACAAGACGTAAAAATGATCAGGGCGGTTAAGATTGTTATTTGTTTCATAATTTCCTCGGTCCTATTGATTCCTTATAACAAATCGGTAAAACTGAAAAAAACCATGATAACTTTTTGAGTCGCGCGGGTTCAAAATAATTCCGATAGTTGTACTATGACCGGAACGGATATAACCAAGAGATTCAATCAAGCTCTAATCTTAGAAAAAGAAGGTAATTATCCAGAAGCAATTCGACTCTATGAAGATTTAATTCAATCTCAGCCAAAATATCAAAAGCCGTATCTCAATCTGGGAGCGCTTTATTCTAAACAAGGTAACTCTAAAAAAGCGATCGAGATTTACCAAAAAGCACTCTATGTCGGAAAATCACCCGAACTTTACTACAACATTGGAATCGAACTTTATAGAACCGGCGAAACAGAGACGGCAATTCGGTCTCTTAAAAAATCCTTAGAAATCGAAAAGAGATTTTTAAACTCCCATATCCTGCTCGCGTATTGTTATAGACAACTTGAGAGAGATGATAAAACCGAACTTTATCTTACAAATGCAATTCGACTAGATCCGAAAAATCGAATGGCGCTTACGGCTCTTGCAACTCTATATTTTGAAAAAGAACGTTGGAGAGACTGTCTTGAAACAGCAAATAAAATAAATAAACTCTTTCCGAACGATCCCAGAATGCAGGTGCTTCTTTCTGAAGTGCACACTCGTTTAGGAAACTTTAAACAGTCATTTGAAATTCTTAAACAAGCGACTTCACAATCGAAAGGATTTACTCGTTTTTCAGATGCAATTGAAGAATCCAAAAAAAATCCTGAAGAAGCGGCTTTTTTCGATTCATTAGAAAAACTTACAAAAAATAAATTGGATGAATTTCGATCGAAACTTGAAATGAATCAAGAAAATCCAGAAGATTTCTCTCCCCCAAATCCTCAGGATGCACTTGATCTTTCTTTGATGTATTTATTCCATGGTGACAAAGAACGAGCTTTAAAGTATATGCTTTATGCACAAAAACAATTGGAAGAATCAAACACGCAAAATGAAGTTTGATTTGATCTATCCAAAAAAGAATTTTAGAAAAACGTTAAGTATCATACTACGTTTCTCGAATGATAAAATGATATTTTATAGTAAGGCAAAGTTATGTAAAAGTTTGTATATTCAACAATGCTTAAGCAATAAATATACCAAACTCAAAAAACGATTTTTTTTATCATTTGTTTGGGTAAGGCTTTTTTCATAAAAGTTCTATTCCAAAACTCGCAAAATGTGGGAACTCATACTAAAATTTATTATCAAAAAAATGTTTCAAAATCCTAAAATAACTTCTACGAGACGTAATCTGTGGGAACTATTACTACCTTTTTCTTTTCGAGTTTTAGGGAAAACTTTGCCATTTTTTATCATTTCAATTTTTCATTTTTGTATTTATCCGATCCGAGAAGCAGAAGTTTTAGAAACAGATGTTTTGTTTTTATATTTGAACTCTATCGAATTCTCACAAAACGAATTAGAAAAAATGAATTCGATTTGGAAAGTAAAAATGCTAAGAGACAAAGGAACCACAGCGGAAGATAAAAATAATTTGGGAATTCTATTTGCAAAAAATTCACTTTTAGACGATGCAGAATCCTTTTGGAAGGAGTGTATGAAAATTTCAGAATCAAACCCAGTATGTTTTTCAAATTTGATTCGAATGTATTATTTAATCGACGAATACGAAATTTCAAAAAAAGAAATTTTTATTTATCTAAAAACCGCAAAGAAAGAACAAATTCAACAAGTTAGAAAATTACTCACGAGTCAAAATCGAAAAGAAGAAACCGTTTTACTTCTAGACGTTCAATCTAAGATTCCGGGTATGGAAATAGTTTCCTGGGACGAATTAAGTACTTATTTTCTCGAAAAACAAGATTACGAAAAAGCATATTTTTATTTAGAAAAAATTTTAGAGATCAACCCTTATCATAAAAACGCTCGTGCTTCTATGGTTCTTTTAGCTCATGATCTGGAAAAATGGGACGATCTTTTAATGTTCGCAATGAATCTTAATTCTACGGATGATAAGATTCCGGATTTGAATTATTATATTGCAAAAGCATATTATGAAAAACGAAATTACTCCGAAGCTTTAGAATGGATTCGAAAATCTCCCGAATCCGAAAGAGAAACCTTTCCGTTTATAGAACTCTGGAAAAAAATATTACTTTCGATAAATCCAAACTCAGACTTACATCCTATCCTTACTTATATCAAAAAAATGCAGGCCAAAGGTATACAAATTAAAGAGGAAGATATTCTACCAACTCTCAATCCTTCCGGAAAAAAGACGATCGAAGACATTAAAGTAGGCAGATAATACTTAGAACTATAAAATAAAGTATCCAGTATTTCGCACTGAAAACAGTACTTTATAAAAAAATTTACATGTTCCAACAAGACCTAATTTTAATGTGAGTTCAGCGAAATAAAACCATGATTCAGAAAATGTTGGAATCTGAACTTTACAGATTAATTCTTTAAAAGTGAGAATTCCCACAATTGATAAAATAGAAGTTTATAATAATTGAATTTTCGCATTTAAATGTGGGAACTCTTATAAATCACGATTTTACGAACAAATCCTAAAATAGTAGGAACTCATACTTTTAGAAAATTTTTTCTCAGCTGAACTTATGTTAAAATGAGATTTAAATTTTAATGATGCCCGTAAAACAACGGCTTTGTGCAAAAATCTGATTGGAAGATAATTTTTTTGTGTCTCATAGTAGTTCCACAATTTCCAAAGTTTAACCATAAATCCACGATTTGTGAGAGTTCCCACATCTATTTTTTCATGAAAAAATTGACCTACGATAAAGCAGATTTTCTTACATCGAATTCACAATTGAAGCCCGACGGATTCCGGTCTTGTCACAAAAATTATATATTCAATAAATTCCAAATTTTCAAAGCTTGTTTTAAATTTTTAGGTTCGTGAGTTCGAATATATTCTACATTTTGAATATATAGATAAAGTTCGGCGACTACGGTAGGAATTTCCCGTTCCTCTACTTTCAAACCTCCGAATGCGTTTCCTAAAAATGATTTTTTTGTAACCGAAACCATTATCGGAGAAAACTCTTCTTGAAGGGTTTTAATTTTTCTTAATACTTCAAAACTCACCTGAAAATCTGGACTTAGAAAAAAGCCCATCCCAGGATCAAAGATCAACTGTTCTTGTGCAATTCCCGCGCTTAATAAAACTTTTTTTCTTTTTCGAAAAAATTGTACAATTTCTGAAATTACATTATTCGGTGTTAAATGCGATTTTACCTCTGCACGATTTGAATGATTATGTGAATACATCAAAATAAACTTTCGATTGGTTCGCGCATATTTGGAAATTTCTCGAATGGATTCTTCATCTACGAAACCTCGGATATGATTGATAAATTCCACACCTGCAGATAAAGAATTAGCAATTACTTGAGGCTGAAAAGAATCTACGGAAATACGAACTCCTTTTGCAATTAAATCCGGAATCAGATTTTTCATTCTGACCCATTCTACTTCGGGACCGATCAAACTTGCTTGAATATTAGAAGACTGAGCTCCTATATCGATCACATCTGCGCCTTGATCTAAAAGAGAATTTGCTTTTTCAGAAGAAGATTTAAAAGTAAGATACTTTCCCCCATCGGAAAATGAATCTTCGGTAATATTCAACACTCCAAAGATCTTTGAAGAATTTGAATCTTGTTTACTTTCCATCTTTAAAATCCTAGATATAAGACCGATACTTTAAGTAAGATCCTGAATTTAAACTAAAAACAATCATCCTTACATTCTTTTCGGAGCGGGTTCATGCGTCCTTTTTCTAAATTGATTTTTATTCTTACCTTTTGTATTTTTTTACCCGTTTCCTCTCAGCCTCTACCGGATCTTCCTGAAGAACAATTCGGTCAACCTCTCAACACACAAAACGACGAATACAATCCGATCGTAAGCCCAGATGGAAAATACATTGTATTTCAATCTAATCGTCCCGGCGGAGAAGGAGGAATGGACATTTGGATCTCGGAGAACATCCGTTTTTTAGATAAGGAAACTCCGGCGGAATGGACCAAACCTGTAAACATGAATCAAAACATTTGGGAGGAACTAAAACGTCCTCCAATTGCAGGAGTTCGTAAACCAAATCTATTCAATTCCAACGCGTTTGAAGGTGGAGTTTCAATTCTTTTCGATTCTAACAATGCGCCTTCAGAAATTTATTTTACTTCTACAATCAACCTTGCTGTAGGACGTTCCGGTTTTGAAGGTTTAAATATTTATAGAACGATTAAAGATAAAAAAACAGGAAGATGGAACGATCCAGAACATCTCAGTGAAATTAATTCCAATTTCAACGATAAGATGCCCGCAATTTCTCCCGATGGAAATTTTTTAATCTTCTCTTCGGATCGTCCGGGAGGTTACGGTGATTTCGATCTTTGGATCTCGGTTCGTAATCCAAAAAACGGAAGTTGGTCCCAACCTAAAAATTTAGGTTCTCCTCTTAATTCTTCGGAAAGTGAAATTCTTCCTTTTATTCACCAAGACGGAGAACAACTTTACTTCAGCTCTAATCGAGAAGATGAAAGAAAAAAATTTAAGATTTTTAGAATATTCTTAAAATATAAATCTGCTCTAGACAACATGCTGGAAGACGAAGAAGAAACGGAAGAAACTCCAAAAACAAAATCGACTGAAATTTTAATTCCTAAAATTGATCAATCCTCTTTGTTACTTCTTCCCAAACCGTTTAACACAGATAAGTGGGAAGGTTTTGATAACGAAGGAATCAGTTTCGATAAAGATGGTATTTGGGCTTACATTTCTTCCAATCGTTCGGGCGGAGAAGGTCAATTTGATATTTTTCGTTTTCAAGTTCCAGAATCTATTCGTAACTCTTACACTTTGAACTTCAAAGGTTTAGTTTTAGACGGTTCCGAAAAAACAATGATTGGTTTAGATTCTACTTTAAAAATTTATGATGGAACAAAACCGGCTAACGTAATTACTTCGAAAAGAATCGGAGGAGACCTTACCAAAGGAAAACCTTCTAATTTTGCTACAACTCTTCAAACCGGAAAGGTCTATAAAATAGAAATTAGCTCTCCTGGTTTTCATCCTCAAGAAGATATTTTGGATCTAAGAGGAAACATAGGCAAAAATCGAAAAGTCTATAGAACTTACATTCTTTTACCAATTCAAATAGGAGAAGGTAAAACGGAAGAAACAAAAGTAGAACCACCTGTAGAAAATCAAAAACCAAACTTGACCGCTATGAAAGTAATCGTAGCGGACGCTTCTACAAAACAAATCATTCCAGACGCGAAAGTTACTCTTTTTACACCTATAAATCGCAAAGGAGAATCCCTAGTTCAAGATGCGGATAAAAAATCTTTTCTTATCAACCAATTACCAGATAATGATTTTGAATTATTTGCAACAGCTCCGAAATATATTTCTGAAAGTATCAACATTATTCAAAAAAATATTTCCAAAAATGGAACTGTAACAATTTATCTGAAAGCAGAAAGCGACGTAGATCCGGTTTATAATCTACGAGTTTATTTTGAATTTAATAAAACAAAAATCACAGAAGAGAATGAAAAGTTGTTAGATCCTCTTGTAGGCTATCTTTTGAAAAATGCGTCCGATAAAATTGAAATTGGGGGGCATACCGACAACGTAGCCTCCAAAGAATATAATACAAGATTGAGTGCCAAAAGAGCCCGTAACGTTTACGAGTATCTTCTTTCAAAAGGAATTCCAGAAAAAAGAATGAGAATCAGGGCTTATTGGTATTCACAACCGGATGCAGACAATGAGACAGAAACCGGAAGAGCAAAAAATAGAAGAGTTGGTTTTAGAAAACTCTGAGGAGTTTTCATGAGTGTACAATTTCAAACTCACATGCAAGCTCAGAGATCTTGGGAAACGATTCAAGATGTGAATAAGATCAAATATATTCTCAAGGAATATATTCATTTTCAAGGTTTACTCGTTAAAGAATCTCCTTTTCATCAGGAATTAAAACCGATGGAAATCAGAGAAGATGGTACTTTTATTTTTCCAATTGATTCTACTCTAACGAACATCAACGATGAACTTGTTCTTTACAGAACTCTTTCTAAACACATAGAGATCAGCTTTGACGTAATCGAAAAAACCGACACTCAGATCATATGCAAACCTCTCTTTGCAAGAATCGCAAAAGCAAAAAGAATGTCTCCTCGTATCGAAGGTCTGATGGGGAAAGTGATAGCTCATAAATTTTTAATCCCCAGAAAAGAATTAGATATTGCTAAAGTTTTAGGAACCTCCGGACAAATCATACTCAACGATTTAAACAGAAAGGTAAAACATATTTACCCTTCTTCTAGACTAGTATTCAATTCCTCTAAAGAACTTTCACCAGAAGAAGAATTAGTAAAAAAATATAAAAAACCGATTTATATCCGTGATACGTCCACTTTAGATTCAAATCCAGAAGGAGAATTTGCAAACTTAGACCTACTCCCAGTCAAAGAAACTCTCCAAGAGGAATTGATCTTAGAGGAAAGGCTTCGTTTTTTTAAAAGTAGTAAAACTCGTTCTCTTCTTATCTATCCTATCCTTTTTAAAAGTGGGGGTGAAACCCAAATTTTCGCCATGGGAGTGATCGAATCGAGTGAAGGTCCGATTTCGGACAAAGTAATTGCTTTTTACAAAGAAATGGAAGAAATTTTCAATTCAAGAATGGGAGATTCGAACACAAAATCTTTGGACAAGAGACAAAACCTTCTGAATATATCAGAAGGTGGAATTCTTCTCGAAGTAACGGATCCAGAATTGATCCAATCTTTTTTACACAAACCAGTTTTTACTGCGGACATTACTTTTAAAATGCAAGCCCCTTTACGATTTGCGTTTCATATCCGACATATTTCCCAAGTCGGAGAAATCTATCATGTAGGTGCAGAAATAGTTGGCTCCAACGATGCTAAGGCAAATATGACTCTATTGAAGAAAAATATGAACTTCATTAAGACTCAGTAATTTGCCTTGGAAAATCAGAAAAACTTTTTAACCACAGCTCCTTACAAGGGGACCAGAGATTTTTATCCGAAAGAAATGAGACTTCGGAACTGGATGTTTTCCGTTATGCGGGAAACCGTTCTTTCTTTTGGCTATGAAGAATACGACGGTCCTATTTTAGAATCCTTCGATCTCTACAAAGCTAAAAGTGGAGAAGAGATCGTTGAACGACAGTTATACGATTTTATAGACAAAGGAGAAAGAAGAGTTGCAATCCGTCCGGAAATGACTCCTACACTTGCAAGAATGGTGGCCGGAAATTTACGTAATCTTCCGAAACCTGTACGTTGGTTTTCCATCCCTAACTTATGGCGTTACGAACAGCCCGGCAAAGGTAGGCTGAGAGAACATTGGCAGTTGAATGTGGATCTTTTCGGTGTAGATTCTCATCGCGCCGAACTTGAAATTCTTTTGATCGCAGATTCAATTTTAAAAAAATTTAGGGCGCCTAATGGAAGTTATCAGATCAAAGTTTCTCATAGAAAACTTTTAGATAGTTTTTTAAAAAATTCTCTCAAACTCAATAATGATCAAGTTCACGGAGTTTCTAAACTTTTAGATAAAAAATCTAAAATTTCTCCCGAGGCTTTCGAAACAGAAATTAAACCTTTCTTAAACAACTTTAAAGAACAGTTCTCCCTTATTGAAACGTATCTTAATTCTAATTTAGAAACGGTTTCTAAGATTCCAGGAATCGACACGGATTCTGTTTCTTTTATCCGAAATTTATTTCAAGAATTAGGCGAACTCGGAATCGATAAACAATTGTTATTCGATCCTTCCATTATCCGTGGATTTGATTATTATACCGGATGTATTTTTGAGGTTTTTGATACCAATCCTGAAAATAGAAGATCCTTATATGGTGGGGGAAGATACGATAATCTCATAGGTCTGTTTTCCAAAGAACAATTATCCGGGATCGGTTTTGGATTAGGCGACGTAACACTGAAAAACTTTTTAGAAGGCCATAATCTAATTCCGAATCTAAGCAGAGAAAAAACTCTTTTTTTTCCGATTATGAATGAATCTCTTTTCGTAGACACTTTCAAACTTTCTAAAGAACTCCGTGAAAATGGGATCCTCACCGAAACGATGTTAGATTCCGCAAAAATCGGAAAACAAATTCAGATCGCAGAAAAAAAAGGTTATCGCTACGTATTGTTCCTTGGAGAATCGGAAATCCGCACGGAAACGGTCCAAATTAAAGATCTAGTTTCTGGAGAACAAAAAAGCCTTCCAAGAAAAGAGCTTTCGGATATTCTTAAAAAAGACTTTCAACTTTGATAGATATTGTAGATCAAATCGATTTTTCACTTTCTACTTGGATTCGGACAAAACTCCACAATCCTAGATTGAATCGTATTCTTTCCAAAGTCAATCGCGGGGAAGTATTTTTATTGATACTCCTTCCCTTTCTTTATTTAAAAAATGATCTTCCAATCGTTTGGTATTGGGTTTTACTTTTTACCGGTTTAATCACTTATACAAATGATCGGTTTGTACTTTTTCTCAAAAAGCTCATCGCAAGAAAAAGACCACTGATCACCGTCGCCGGAAAAGTTGACTCTAACCCGGATATGAAACATTCGTTTCCTTCCGCTCACGCCGCCAATTCCATGACAGCCGTTTTAATTCTTGTACTCTTGTTTAAATTTTCTCCGGCTTTGATTTTAATCAGTTTTTTGGCCGGAGTGGGAAGGTTACTTTCTCTCCATCACTTTGTAAGTGACGTGATCGGTGGTTGGATGATCGGAACGATTTTTGGTTTTTTTGGCTTATTTCTTGGAAGCGCTCTTCTTAGGTTTTGCTGCTCCTGACTTAGATCCCAAAGCGTCTAACGTAAGTTTATGACGAACTTCGCCCTGGTAAGTAATCGTAGTCGAAGAAAGAATTTCATCATTCAGATCTAAATTGATTTTTTTATCCTTAATTAATAGTTTAAGAAAATTTAAAACGTTCTTGCTAAACATCTTAGATGCGTCTGCGGGAATCGAGCCAGCAAGATTTTTATGACCGATTACCGTAACTCCTTTTGGAGTAACTACATTTTGTCCATGTTTTGTATATTCGCAGTTTCCACCCATAGAAGAAGCAAGATCCACAACCACAGAACCCGATTTCATGTTATCCACGATCTTTTTAGTGATCAGTAAAGGTGCTTTTCTTCCAGGAATAAGTGCGGTTGTTATGATTACGTCCGCTTTTTGAGCATACTTATCGATTGCTTCTTGCTGCCGTTTTTTATATTCTTCGGTTTGTTCAACCGCATAACCTCCAGCAGCAGCGGAATGGGAAGCACCTTCCACTTCTACAAACTTCGCTCCAAGAGAATGAACCTGCTCTTTTACTTCTGGTCTTGTATCAAACACGTCTACAACCGCGCCTAATCTTCTACTAGAAGCAATCGCCTGTAATCCAGCGACTCCGGCTCCGATAATTAGTACAGAAGCAGGTGTAATTGTTCCAGCTGCCGTAGTGAGCATTGGAAAAAATCTGGCTAAATGAGAAGCTGCAAGTAACACCGCTTTGTAACCCGCAACTGTTGCTTGAGAAGAAAGTACATCCATTGACTGGGCTCTCGTAATCCTTGCAATTGCATCCAAACTTAGAACTTCTACCTTTTTAGAAGCAAGTTTTTGAATTGTTTGTGCGTTCATCGCAGGTTGGAACATTCCTAAATAAATGGTTCCTGGTTTCATTTTTCCTAATGTTGTAGGATCAGCAAGATGAATGCTTACGATGATATTGGATTTACTAACAACGTCTTGGCGAGATACAAGACTTGCTCCAGCTTTTTTATAATCTTCATCATGATAATAAGATTGTTCTCCAGCGCCTTTTTCTACGAGCACAGTCGCTCCGATTTTTTTAAGCGCGTCTACAATATCTGGTGTAACAGATACTCTTGTTTCTTCTTTAGATTCTTTTAAAATTCCAATATTCATAATTTATTCCCGGTGATCAATAGTGTTTCCGGACTGGTCGGTAAAGTACGTCCAGAATTTCTTTGTGTAAATTTAATCCAAGTTATTTTTAAAGTATTCGATGGTTTTCCGAATTCCTTCCACAAGAGGAACCTTTGGTTCAAATCCAAGTTGTTGTTTGGCAAGAGTTAAATCCGGTTTTCTACGCGCCGGATCATCTTGAGGTAGCGGCTTATGAACAATTTTAGAAGAAGAACCAGTTTCTTTTAAAACCAACTCCGCTAATTCACGAACTGTAAATTCTCCGTCGTTTCCTAGATTTACTGGCCCGTTGAAATTTTCGGTGTTCATCATTCGAACAATCCCTTCTACTAAATCGTCCACATAACAAAAAGAACGTGTTTGATCTCCTTCTCCGTACAATGTTATGTCTTCTTTTTTAAGAGCTTGTACGATAAAATTGCTAACCACTCTTCCGTCGTCTGGTAACATTCTAGGGCCGTATGTGTTAAAAATTCGAATCACCCGAATATCAACCTTATGATTTCTTTGATAATCGAAACAAAGAGTTTCGGCTACCCTTTTACCTTCATCATAACAACTTCTGATTCCGATCGGATTTACGTTTCCCCAATACGTTTCTTTTTGAGGGTGTTCCAATGGATTTCCATAAACTTCACTAGTAGAGGCTTGAAGAATTCTCGCCCTTACTCTTTTTGCAAGACCGAGCATATTCATTATTCCTAAAACGTTTGTTTTGATTGTTTTGATCGCGTTCGATTGATAATGCACCGGGCTCGCAGGACAAGCCATATTGTAAATCTGATCTACTTCAAATTTGATGGGATCGGTTATATCGTGTCTGATAAATTCGAATTTTGGATCACTTAAAAGTTTTTGAATATTCTTTTTTCTTCCAGTATGCAGATTATCTAAACAGATAACTTCGTTGCCTTCTTTCAAAAGCCTTTCACACAGATGAGACCCAATAAACCCAGCGCCGCCTGTGATCAGTATTCTTTGTTTTTTCATAATTTTTCTTTTTCTAAAAATTCCGTGGGTAAGGGTTTTCCGTTTAAATCCAATCCTTTATTGAAAAACCATTCCATTACTTCGGGAGTTACTTCTCCGGGAAATGGAACTTCTTTATTTTCGTTTTCGGAGGATTGGAAAAAACCGTCTTGCTGAAATTCTTGTTCCGGGACTATGGTTTCTTCCGATTGGAAAACTTTTTTAACCGATACGAATATGATGGATAAGCTAAAAAAAGACCAAAGGAGGGCAATCAAATATCCCAAAACGATTACCGATTTCGGAACTACTTGAGAAGAATTTGCTCCAGTTATCCAAGCCGCCATGATTCCTGCGTCTGTATATGCGATGTTCCCGGTAAAATCCAAAAGGTCGTATAGACTATAAAGAGAAATACTCGTTCCTATAAAAACGAGAACAAATCGATTGATTCTAAGATTAAAAATTCCAAGTAATACAAATCCTAAACCCCAAAGAATTCCGGTATATTGTGCGAGGTTTCCAGGTTTGGAATAAGAGATTGTCATCAATAAGAGAATCGTTCCAAAAGAAATCAAAGTAGGACGTATCATTTTTCCGGAAAAACCTCGGTTTAATAAAAAACCTCCCATCAAACAAGATCCTAAATATCCGGCAGATACTACAAAAATAAAAAATCCACTTCCTGAGCTTGCTATGGTTTCTCCAGATTCGTTTCCGTGAAGTTCGATTGTATGAACAGAACCGCCGGTCAACAAAGCCGCAACCGCGTGACCGATTTCATGGATAAATACAATAAAATCTTTTAAATAACCTACAAGATGATGATCCCAAAAAGAAAAAAGCGTGAGCGCTATAGATATAAAAATCGTCAGTCTGAGAAATCGATTTCCCATCGATTTAGTTATCGGCAGTTTTTTTTATTTCCAAAAGAATTTAGAGTTTGTCCCAAAATCACCTTTGAATCCCAACAAAATGTGGTAGTTCGCACAAAACCGTCGTATTGAACGATTTGTAGTTTTTGTTATTATCATTTCTGTATGAGTTCCTGTATTTTTATGAACTCAATCTCAGGGTCATTCGAAGTAACTCAGGAAACACCTCTCTATGGGTCGGTGGAAACTCAGCGTCTCACTTCTATGGTCGTTCGACAGGTTGTGGGATAAACTCTTAAGAAGTCTTAAAATGTTTTAATATTTCGTACAACTTAGCCGCTTTGTGGATGGATTCGTCCACGAGCTGCTTAATTTCTCCGGATGTTCTTGCAATCAATTCCGAACTTTCCGCAATGTTTTGCATGGATAAAGAAATTTCATCAGAAGCCGTTTTTTGGAACCCGGAAGATTCGCTTACGGTTCCACCGAGTTGATTAACTTGATCCGTATTCTTTCTGATTTCTCCTAACTTTTCCGCCTGAGCAAATAAAGACGCTCTTACGATCGTAGCGGAAGAATTTACTTCACCTATATAATCTGTAAGTTGTTTAACAATGGACAAGGACTCTTGAAATTTCTTCAGCAACCACACTAAAACCTTTTCCAGCTTCTCCTGCTCTTGCAGACTCTATGGAAGCGTTTAACGACAAGAGGTTTGTTTTTTCGGAAATCGAAGTAATAATTCCTATAATATTTGAAATTCCGTTCGAATATTCTTTAATTTCATTCATTGCGAGAATTGCTTTTTCAAAAGTTTCTTCGCTTTGAGAAGCCTTTTCTTTTACGGAAGAAGTTTGAAAAGAAAGGTTATCCATAGATTTAGATACGTTTTGGATCGACTCGTTTACTTTTCCGATTCCGTCATTGATTGCGGTCAAACCGGTAGATTGCAAATGAATTGATCTTACTATTTCGTCTAACGTAGACGATAATTCATGAGAAGCGGATGCGGTTTCTTCTACGGAAGCGGCCTGATTTTGTGTTTTAGATTGAAATTGTTCACTCGACTGAGAAAGATATTGATAAAGTTCCTGATTCTTTTCAAAATTTTCTTTAATTTGAATCAACAATCCCCAAATGCTGATTACAAAAACTCTAAGACTAGAACGAATTTCAAATATTTCGGTCCTCCCTTTTTTTTCTGGAATTTCTATGAGAAAGTTGCCAGATACAATTTCTTTTTGAATTGATATAACCTCTCGAATTTCTTTTCGATAATTTAGTATCGTGTTAATTAAAAAAAGAATTCCTATACTTCCGCAGATAACCCCTAACAAAGGTAATACGATCAAACCATTTCGAATCCATTCGAAATTTGCAAACAATAAGGGAACAAAAACAAGTAAGGAATACACGATAATCTTTCCGGAAAGTCCTAATTTTCTGAATAATATCTGAATAACCTCTTTTAATTTCCAAAAGAACGATTTTCTATTTTTTAGTTGAGAGAATAAAATTTCCGCCCTTTGGATCTGATCTTGAGTCGCTTTTTTACGAACGGACATATAACCGGAAATTACACCTTCGTTCATCACCGAAGTAACCGTAGCATCTACCCAATAATAATCCCCAGACTTAGCACGGTTTTTTATGATTCCACTCCATGGATTTCCATTCTTAATTGTTTCCCACATTTCTTGAAAAATTTCAGAAGGAACATCCGGATGACGGATAAGATTATGAGGTTCGCCTAACATTTCCTCTTCGGAAAATCCACTAATATTAGCAAAGTCCTGACTTACATACGATATTTTTCCTTTTGTATCAGTACGTGAAATTAGAACCGAATTGATAGGTACTGTTATTTCTTGATTTGTAATCGGAAGATTTTTTCTCATGATCCGTTACATCAAAAATAAACCTAGAGTATTTAAAACAAGAAATTCAAATAATATTTCAAAAGAAAAAAATATAAACGGCCATCTCGCCAAATCAAAAACATATAGAAAACAATCAATAAAAATTGAATATAAATTTTATTAGAAATTATATCAAAAACTTATCATTTTTATTGCATTTAAACTTTTAAGACAAACTTTGTCTCTGGTTAAATTTTATTCATTACTTAAGGGAATATTTTAAAAAATATTAATGTGTTTTGTTTTCTAAAATTTTAAAAGAACGTTTAACGGTTTCTTCAATCCGTTTTTTGTTTTGCCTAGACATTATGTAATGTCCAGGATTTCTACCATAACCAATCCATAGTGGTGATTAACAAAACCGCTTCAATCAACTGTTTTCATGAAACAGAAATGATGAAAAATTCATTTTTTAACAACTTATTTTTAATCCTTTCTAATTCAAAAAACTTCTTAACTGGAATTCTACGGCTATATTCGTTTTAAAATTTATAGTATTTTTATTTACATAAAAATCAGTAATGTTCAAATTTTTTAGTTTAAATAATCTTTTTAAAAGCAACTCAACGTGAGAATGATTCCAATTTTCTTATAAAATTTTTATTCCATTTCAATTCTAAGAAAGAAGTCGTTTTAAAAAATCTTAAATTTTATAATAAACTGTCACCAAAACTAAAAATTTATTTTATAGAAATTTCCAGTTATTCTCTAAATAAAACTTTTCCAGGGATCTTGGACAGAAAAAGGATGGGTTTATGAGCGTTAGATTTTCGTTTTTGATTTCGGGTCTAATTCATATTCTATTATTTCTTTTTTATTCTATAAATTTTTTAGAATTTTCAAAGATAGAAAATTTAAAAATTCATCTTAAAAAAGGAGCTTCTCCAACGGTGACTCTCAATTTTTTACAAGATGGTTCGAGTGAAAATTCAAAGTCTTTTATGTCTGAAAATTCAAATGATGAGGGAACTTTAAGAAAGGAAATTGAAAAATTTAAGAACGAAATTCACTTTCCACAAGGCGCTCTGGATCAAAGACTGGAATCGGATTGTTCTTGGGAAGTAAGAATAGAGTCTGACGGCAAGGGAGAAATTTTAAGAACCCTTCAGCCCTGTAAATATTCGATCTTTGAAGTCGAATTTAATAGGGCCTTAAAGACTTGGAAATTCGATCTCAAAGAGGGAACAAACCTGATCATTCCGGTTTCCTTTAAAATATATGATAGAGAATTCTGACGCTAACGAATGGTACGTTCTTTATACCAATCCTAGATCCGAGAAAAAATTAAAACGATTACTTCAAGAAAGAAAAATAGAATGTTTTCTTCCTCTCATTTCTAAAAAGAAAAAATGGTCCGATCGTTGGAAGGTTATAGAAGAACCAATGTATCCTTCCTATATCTTTGTAAAAATTTTATTCTTTAAAGATCGAGTTAGAATTTTACAACTACCAGGAGCACATCACTTTGTATTTTATTTAGGTAAGCCATACGTCATTCCAGAGGAAGATCTTAATTTAGTACGAACTTTTTTAGAAACGTATCCAGATAAAATTCAGGTTGAAATTCAAGAAAAACTTTTGCCGGGTAAAAAAGTTCTCATTCAAGAAGGGCCGTTTGCCGGATTTAAAGCCGAAATTATCCAAAGAAAAAATGAAGAACAAATTGTCGTTAAATTCCCCGGAATGAATTTGATAACATCAGTAACTTTGGATATAAAAACGTTAAAACTGGAGGAAACTCTTGGATCCAATTTTTGAAAAGATAGAAAAAGCAATCGACACCGAAATAGAATCCATTCTTCACTTTAGAAAAAATTTAGATCCATCTATTAAACAAGCGATCGAACTGATTTTAGATTGTAAAGGAAAACTAATTGTTACTGGCGTAGGTAAGTCAGGAGACGTAGGAAAAAAAATCTCTTCTACTTTGTCTTCTACGGGAACGCCTTCTATTTTTTTACATCCCGCAGACGCAGCTCACGGAGACGCTGGAATCATTTCAGATAAAGACGTTATCATAGCCATTGGCAAATCGGGCGAAAGTGAGGAATTATTAAACCTAATTCCCACGATTAAAAACATAGGCGCAAAATTGATTTCGATGACAGCTAACGTAGATTCTAAACTTGCAAAAGAATCAGATATTGTTTTGATTACACCCATTTTAAAAGAGGCGTGTCCTCTTGAGTTAGCTCCTACGTCTAGCACCACAATTGCTTTGATTTTAGGAGACGCTATCGCTATGTGTTTGATGGAGCTGAAAAATTTTAAAAGAGAAAATTTTGCACTCTATCATCCGGCAGGCAGACTTGGAAAACGTTTGAGTTTGAAAATAGATGACGTAATGAGAAAAGATAAAGATTTAGCCAAGGTATTGCCAGATACAAAGTTAGAAAATATACTCACAGAAATCACCGTAAAAAGACAAGGGGCTACAGGAGTTACAGATTTAAACGGAATACTTTTAGGAATCATTACAGATTTTGATATTCGTAAAAAATTAAAAGAAGGAAAATTAGATTCCTCGATTTCAGCGGAACAATTGATGAACCCAAATCCTACTACGTTTTTATCCGAATCAAACGCCTACGACGTTTTAAAACAAATGGAATCCAGACCTAATCCGATTTCGGTTGCTCCGATCGTAGATACTTCCAAAAGACTAATTGGGATCGTTTCTATCCATGACCTTTTACAAAAAGGTCTTTAATTTAATGAATCAGCGAGAATTTAAAATCGTTCTTACGATCAACGAAGATGAATTTTTTTCTCTTAAAGCACATCCTTTTTGTGATCGAATTGAAATTCGTCTCGATCTATTTTCTCCTAAAAACACTGGACAAAAACTAATAGATAAAATCGAAGAATTGAACGCAAAATGTATTTTTACTTACAGACAACCAGAAGATACAGATCAAATAGCATTTGCAGAAAAAGGAGAATTAGATTTTCATAAAATAGTTTCTAACATAAATCCTAAGATTCATTATCTGGATTTGGAATTAAATCGTTCCAACAATCTTTTTGAATCAAACGTAAACATAGGTTTTGGTCTGATCAGATCTGTTCATAAATTTGACGGAATTTTATCGGAACAAGAAATTAGGGATTGGATTGGCAAAGATTCTTATTTAAAATCAGAAAAGTATAAATCAGATCTTCCTTTAATTTATAAATTTGCGGTATTTCCAAACTCTATTTACGAACTGACAGAATTTCTTTCTTCTTTTAGGAATGTATCTAAAGAATTCAAAAAATTGAATATATTTTTAACGGGAATTTGTATGGGGCCCTTGGGTGTGGTTTCGAGAATTTTCCCAGATTCTTTTGGTTCTTTTTTTACCTACTGTTGTTTGAATAATCCCAAAGCTCCTGGCCAAGTGGATTTAGATTCTTTACTTCGATTACGAAATTTATAAATTTATCTCCAAAATTTTTGCGTAAAATTACGTGAATTTGGTCTAAGGAAATTTACTTTTCTGAAAAAAGTTAGGAATCTGAATTTGCAGATCGATTCCTAAAATGTGGGAACTATCACAAACCGCGATTTCACGGACAAATTCTAAAATTGTAGGAACTCATATTTTTAGAAAATTTTGGCGAATAAAAAAACTCAATGTCACTCCATGGATCGTTTCAATCCCTTTGAATTTTCCACTATAATTTCTTTCACATTGTTATAAGTAATTATGCAAAGTATAAGTTTTTTAGAATTTACTATATATTTTTTTTGAATAGAGTTGTTGAAAAATTTCATAGTTAAAATTAACAAAACTGCTTCAATTGACCGTTACATGAAAAAAAACTAAGTGGCGAATTAATTTTTCAACAACTCTAATGTATATTTTTTAAAACTTGGAGTCAAAGATATAAAATCTTATTTTTAATCCCTGATATAATATGATATAAAATTAAGTCTTATCTAAAGCGTGATTATTATTTTGATTTGTTTCCTTATCTAAACCCTTAGTTTCTAAAAAAGATCTAAAGGAAGATTTCTCTTTAAACCGATCAAACTCTTTTTCTTCCATCGCGGTGGACCAAATTGCCGGTTTTATTTCCGCGGCCTTACGTATGTATTCCATAGTCTTTTCAAGATCGTCCTTATTTGCATAACATTTTGCTAATAAATAATAAGCTCCCGAAGAATTGTTTACTTTTTCCAAAAGTAAAATCGATTGATCTATCTTTCCCGTATAATAATAAGCTTTGCCTAAATAAAAACGATATTCCCTTTCTTCTTCCTCAGAAGATTGAACGGAATGAAAATAACGAAGAGCTTTTTCATACTCTCCATGATTTGTATAGTAACGGGCTAACTTTAAAATTCCATCGTTGTAAACATCCGGAAGATTTTTAAATTCCGGATTTTCCTTTTCCAACCTGGAAGCAATTTCCTTTAAAATCGTATAACCTTCCGTTTCTTCCTTATTCTGAATTTTACAAAGAGCCAAATACATTCGGATCTCATGAGTCCTTTCGCCAAATTCCAGCGCTTTCTCCGCGGTTTTGATCGCGTTTTCACAATCCTTAACTTCGTATTTAAGTTTGGTCAATCCGATTAAAGGTTGAACCGTACTATGAGCTGCATAAGATTTTCTATAGTATTTAGCCGCTTCCTCATAACGTTTCATTTTATGATATGCAACCGCTTGATTTAAATTTGCATAATATAACATTTTAGCGTTATCGTTTCCGATTTTATTTTCGAGTTTATCCAAAACACGGAGGGCCTCCGGATATTTTTCCAATCGAATCAACATTACCCCGTATTTATAAAGATAATCGTGTTTTTCGGGAAAGTCTTTTACAAGTCCCTCTAGTAAAGTTTCCGCCTGTTGAAATTTTTTATGATTTGCATAAATGAGAGATAAATTCCAGCGAGCAGATACGTCGTTCGGTTCCTTTTTTAGAATTTTAAGATATTCTTCTTCGCTATTTGGTCCAACAGTTTCAGTTTCTTCTGAATGTTTTTTAGGATGATGTACTACGTGATGACCTGAAGAAAGTCTCTCTTCCGCAGTAGATCTAATTTTTTGAATATGCGATAAATCAGGATTAATTTTTAAAAGTCGATTGGAATAAGAAATTACCTCGTGATAATCCCTTTGATAGTTAAAATAAAGAATGATTTTCTGATAACAGTTGACTAGATCTTTTTTAGGTAAACTGAGACTAACCGCTTTTTTAAAACTTTGAATGGATTTTGGATAATCTCTTCTATATTCGTAGATATAACCCATATACATCCAAGCTTCTCCAGAAGTCGGATTAGCATCGTTAAATTTTTGGAACTCGTCCATGGCTTTGGAAAAGTCCTTTCTCGCATAAGCCTTTTTACCTTCTTTCAAATCCGCATACAACGAGGCAGAGAAAGAATACAAAAAAATCGAAAAAAACAAAATTCGAAAAGCCATAGAACCAAATATCAGAAAGGAAATCTTTTTTAAAAGTGAATTTGTGATCTCTTTTTCAATTGGTTTATAATAAATTTCTTAAAATATATCCCAAAAATCCTTTCTTTGTACTTTAAAAAATTTTATACGTTATTGATTTTTTAGGATCGATTCAATTTTTCAGATTTTTTAGAAGCAAGAGACTGAGAAGCCCTAAGTACCAAACTCATCGTAGTAATTTGTGGATTGACGGAAAGACCCGTTGGATATACAGAAGCATCCATTACATAAATATTTTTATGACCGTATAATTCCATATTTAAATCCACGGCTCCTTTTTCTGGAGAATTTGCGGCTTGAATCGATCCGTGCGGATGCGCAGAACCCACCATTAGACTTCCAGGGTTGAATTTTTTTTCCAAGATCCAATCGAATTTAGTATTACGATCTACAGGGACAGTAGTATCCATATCTGTAAACGGGAAGATAAGTTCTTTAGCTCCAGCTGCAGCCTGCACTTCCGCCAACATTTTTAAACCACGAAGCATATTTTTACCGTCTCCAGGAGTAAGTTCGAAATAAACCTTTCTACTTCCTAAAAACCATTTTACAGAAGCATTCGCTTCTCCGTCGGATCCGTCTCGGACCAATACGATTCCGGCACTCATGTTAGGATACTTTTCGATTTGTTCAAATTGTTTCGATCCGTAAAAAGGGATCAAAGAAGCGGCTAACGTAGGACGGAAAGGCGCGACTTCCAACCAAAAACCGTAACCTGTCTTATCTTGATTGTGTCCGTCCTTAATGACCACAGATTGTGGAGGACCTGAATACATATTAATCTTCTCGTCGAAAACGGCAAAGATCGTACTCGTAGGATGTACTTTTAAATTCTTTCCGACCCAGTTGTTACCTAAACTTGACCTTTGTAAAAGTGCAGGTCCCTCAATTGCACCCGCGCTAACTACTACTACCTTTGCGGAAATTTTAAGTTTTTGAATGACTACGTCTGGTGTTTTTTCGTAGGGATCAGGAGTGAAATCGGCAATTACTGTTTTTGTAGGCCCGTCATAAATTACCTGTGCTTTCATATTTGCAATTACGGTCGCACCAGATTCGATCGCGTCTGGGATATACGTCAAGAACATGGATTGTTTTGCGTTAATCGGACATCCTAATCCGCATCTTCCTAAACCGATACATCCTCTGTTATTGTTATTTAGAACTTCGGGATTAAGACCTAAAGATTTTCCACCTTTCATTAGAATATTATTATTTGCATTGATAAGATTCTGAGGAACCGGATGAACTCCCAATCGTTCATGAACGGAAGAAATGTAAAAATCCATATCTTTTCTAGAATAACCTTTCAATCCAAATCTTAGATCCCATTCTTCCGTAACGTAATCCGGAGGATAAAGAGAAGTTTGCCAGTTGACGGTAGTGGAACCGCCTATCGTTCTACCTTGAAGAATACTAAGAGTTTGTTCCTCGGTTATTATAAAACCGGCATCACGATACAATCTAGCTGAGGAGGTAAATTCATTTCCATTGAACTGAGCCGGGGTAAAATAAGAACCTTCTTCAATTAAAATCACGTTCCAACCGTTCTTTGCCAACGTTGCAGCCACAACTGCACCACCTGCACCTGAACCAATCACAACCACGTCTGAATTTAATTCCCAAATTCCGTTTTTAATATTTTCCTTTTTTATAATTTCCTTATGTTTTTTTGGAGTGATAATTTTATCATTCGCCGCCGGTATACCGCCCATATATTATCCCTCATATCCTGCTAATTTTTGAATTCTTTGATCTTTAGAAACTAGAAAGAAGGAAGTCTGTCTTAAGATGGAATAAATTCCTCGTTTTAAACCAAGTGAAGAAGTTTTCCAAGACAATAAACGTTTTTCCCTTTCTTCTACGTTTAAAGAACTCATAGACTGTAAAGAAAAATCAAAAACAAGAGCAGCTAATGTTGAAGAAGGGATTCTTCCGAGAAGCAAAAGAACGTCTTCGGTATCGATTGGAGTTGGATGTCCATATATATAATCGTCAGCTGCAACACCAAGATCAAAATCTAAAATCGGATTTCCTTTTAGAAAAACTTCACCTATACATTTAAAACCTAAATATTGAGTTTCTTTTAAACCTCTCAGTCTAGGAATCGAACCGCTAGAACAAGCACCTAATCCAGGAAGCATCAATAAGGCTGAAAATTTTAGAACGAATTTTAAAAAACGATTTCGGGAAATTGGTTCCTGCAAAAACGATTCCAAGTTTGCCTCCCATTTACAGATGGTCTAAATAATTTCGATTTTTAATATAAGTCATCTTAAACTTTTTAAATACTTTCGAAACTTTTTGTATAAAATTCAAAAATATTTTGGATGACTTATGAAATTGAGAAAAAACCGTTCCGCAGGGATATTAGAAAAGAATTTATTTGTCTATACTTTCTTTTGGAATTTTTTCATTTTTACAAAGATTTTAATTTCTTCATAGTCGATTCGATCCAATTCTACTTCAATTTTATCTCCAAAAGTATAAATCTTAGAGTACTTTTTAGAATAAAACGAAAAATCAGTCTCTAAACGGATTTCACCTTCATCCGTAAATTCGGAAGAAAGTAAACAAGCATCTACAGCGGGATTTTCCAGATCCACAAAAATTAAATGAGGTTTACAACCAGTAATCGTCGCTGAAAATTCTTTGATACCAGTCTTTTCTAAATAGCGACAAGCTTTAAGTTTATAATAGTCCCTTTCTGCATCACTCGCTTTACGTTCTTGATGAGAACAATGTAAACCGAAAGTCATCACTTCTTCGGAAGTATAAATAGGTTTTTTACCTAAAAGAATATTTTGTAAAACTCGATGACAAATCAGATCGGGATATCTTCGGATCGGAGACGTAAAATGACAATAGTCTTCAAATCCCAAACCCCAATGTCCTAGATGTTCTCCGGAATAATAAGCCTGCATAAACGTTCTCAATAAAAACATATTAAACAATCTTTCTGCAGGTTTTCCTTCCAATTCTTTCAGAACAAAACGAATGGATTCGTAACTAGAATCTTTGAGTAAAGTTTTGGTGGCATTGAGTTGAAGAAATTCGTTTAAGGATTCTAGTTTTTCCTCGTTCATAGCTTCGTGAACCCTATATAAGGTTGAGTGCTTTTTTTTACGAATATATTCGGCAACCTTAATATTTGCAGAGAGCATAAACTCTTCTATGAGAATATGCGATTGGAGTCTATCTTGAACCGCAATTTCAACTACGTTGTGCTCGGAATCGGTAACTACTTTATTCTCTTTCAAATTTAAATCTACTCTTCCATCTTCAATTCTTTTTGCTCTAAGAATTTTAGCGAACTCGTTCATTCTAAAGATCCAATTTTCGGAATCTCCGGATAAAATTTCGGATTCGGCTCGGTTATATGTGTATCTTTCTTTTACATTTATTATACTTTTATAATACTTTGCATGAGTAATTTTTCCTTTGCTATCGGCTTCCATTTCCACAGTAAAAGCCAAACGGTTTTTTCCTGCCACCAAGGAACAAAGATTTTCAGATAACTCGGGAGGCAACATAGGAACGACCCTGCTTCCTAAGTATACGGAAGTAGCACGATTGTATGCTTCTTCGTCTAAATCGTTTCCCGGTCTTACGTAATAAGAAACGTCAGCAATATGAACGTAAAATCGAATCCGATTTTTTTCCTCTACAAAACTAATCGCGTCGTCAAAATCTTTAGAATATTCTCCGTCGATCGTAATACACTTCAGATCTCTAAGATCCACGCGAGAACCCCAATCGTCTACAGTGGTTTCCTCTACTTCTTCAGGAAAATCTAATATTATAGTTTCAGGATAAAGAATATTATAGTTGTACTTCATTAACATTCTCATCAAATCTAAATCTTCCTTGGTATCCGATTCAAAACGTAAAAACTGAACCTCGTAAAGATTTCTTTCGTGTTCTGTTTCTTCCTTTAATTTAACTATCAAAACGTCGCCGGGTTGAATTTCTTCTTGAAGATCCGTAAGAATTGTCTTACGAAGGAGATAACCTTCCTTTTCTTCTCCTTCTATATCCAAAAGTCTTCCAAAGATAAACTTAGGTACCTTTTCGGTGATAATCATCCTGTAAAGGTCTCGTCCTCTCCTAAGAATCTCCGTGACTTCGCCTTCTAACCTTTTCTTTTTACCAACTCCGTAAGGACGAACTTCCACGAGATCGCCTTGAATGGCCGATTGTGTGTATTGATTTGAAACAAAAACTTCCATTCCAGAAGAAAGTTTTACGAAACCGTCCCCTTTTTTACTAATGGAAATTGTTCCCTGAAGTTTTTGATTCGGATTGATAAGAATATTCTTTTTTTCTAATTCAATTAATCCTTCTGTTTCAAGAATTCTTAATGTTTCCAATATCTCTCTTTCTTTTTCTTGAAACTCCCATTTCTCTCTTTTTTTACCGTAAGAATTTTGATTTTCTTCCCTTAAAATTTTTGCGGTTAAATCCTTAAACTGAATTACAGAACCCGCTCGGGACTGAATGTATTTTAGGATTTTTTTTCCTATTTCATGTTCGCGAAAACCGTCAGTTCTATCTTTTTTAGTTTTATCAAACGTTTTCTTTTTTCTGTTAAATTTTACAGATTTCTTTTGTTTTATTTGTTTTTTCTTTATATTCATAATTTCTAAATCGTTAATTTATCATCAACATAAGTACCGCGCACGTAGTTAGGCACAAGTTTCCAATAAGGAAATTGATCCGGAAAATTCAGAGCTTCCTGAATCAGGTTTATATTTTGATTCAATAAGGCTGATGCAGAAGGTAAGTTTTCTAATATAGAATTTCCAAAAAAAATATTCGGATGATCAGAATATTTTTGAGATGTTAAAAAAGTTTGCAAACGATCTTCTGGAATTTTATTGATAATATCTTCCGGTTTAACATCAATCGAACCGAAAAAACCTCTATTATCTTCCATTCCAAAATAAATCTTTTTTTGTTTTGCTTCTATTCCTACAATCACAGGATCACCGACTTCTTGATAATAAAACGAAGCATAAACGTTTAAACTATCAAATCCGATTGCGGGAATTTTCCAAAGTTGAGATAAATTTCTGGCTGTTGCAACTGCAATTCTAAGTCCAGTAAAAGATCCTGGACCTAAAGCGCTTACGATCAAATCCGGGGTTTTCCAATCCGATTTTTGAAGAACGTTTTTTAATTCCTGAATGAGAAGTTTAGAAGATTCTCTGGGATGAATTCCGGAGTAAGAAGCAATTATTTCCAATTGCCCGTCCGAACTCAAACGAAAAGATTCCACTAAAATCCATTGATTAGTTGCATCAAAGAACAGAATTTTTTTCATACTGAATGTTTCCACAAATTTTTCAAAGAAACAAATTTTTCTATATCAGTACTTTTGATTATAATAGTTCTTTCATATTCAGAAATAATTTTAAACTCTAATTCAATTTTTAAAGGTAAAAAATCCAAATACTCTTTTGCTATCTGCCACCATTCTATTATCGAAACTCCTGCTTTTCCCCAAATTTCTTCAAAACCGAGGTCTTCCAACTCTGTACTATATTTCAATCTGTGAAGATCAAAATGGTGAATTTGAATTTTTTCCTGATCAAATTTTTCTTTAGATATAAAATTTTTTGCTGAAACATTTTGATTTTGAAAGTTTAAACTTAAATCGGTTTTTTTAAAGATCGAATATTCATTTACTAAGGTATAAGTGGGAGAATTTACATTTGCGGTTGGAAGAATTTTTTTTACAAGTTTGGAAGCAAACGTAGTTTTACCCGCTCCCATAATACCCGTAAATAAAAAAACGGGGTGAAGTTCTTCCTTTAAGGAGGAAAGAATTAGTGAAGCAAGAAATTCAGCGGGTTTATCAAGTTCATCTAGTTTTAGATTTTTAAATTCGAGTTCCAATTCATCCTCAAAACAATTCGCTCACCTTTTCTCTTTCAAAACGATAAACGGAAGTACAAAATTCGCAAGTCACTTCGATCATTCCGACTTCGTCCACGATCTGCATCGCCTCTTTCTTCCCCAGCGTTTGAATCAATTCCCTAATTTTATTTTCAGAACAATCACAACGAAACTCAGGTTGACCTTCTTCTAAAATCTGAACCGCAGAGCGAGTTGATTCGCCAATTTTATTTAAACAATTGTAAACGTCCTTTCCTAAAAAATCGTTTATGTTTGTATCTATTTTTTCCGAAAGACTTGCAATTTTTTGAATATGTTCTTCTTTTGCTTCAGGTAATGATTGTAAAAGAATCCCTCTTACATCCCAATGAAATCCGTCTTTTCGAATAAATAGAGTTACAAAACAGACGATTTGTTCCGAACTATTTAAATAATTTCTAAAATTCTCTTCAAAACTTCGGCTGAGATAAGGAACTACAGATTGATAGATACAAGCCCCGTCTTTCCAACGGAATACCTTCATCACTCCCGAATAATCTTCCATTACCTTGCCAGGCTCCACATCTTCTTCCGGTCTTTCCCTTAGAACCGCTTTCATTCTTCCTTGTCTATCGCTGTAGGCAAGTACGGAATGTGTAGAAGAATCCTCGTTAAATTGAATTTGCAAACTTACTTTTGTATCTTCTTTAATCTGGTCGGCCAGAAAAAAGGCGCCGATCATCGTTTTAGCAAGAAGTTCCGTATTTGGATCATCTAAGTTGTGTAAGTTGGAAGCCGCCGTAACGGAATAAGAAATCTCGGCGACTGAATATCGAAAGTGAACATCGGGTAAAATTCCGTATATCAACGAATCCTGATTGTGCATGGAATCCCTTTTTGGCGAGAAATGAAAGTTGAGGTTGTAAACGTGTTATAATCCACGTCATTTGTATCCTCTCAGACTTTCTTAGAAAAGACAGTATTTTTTATCTTAGACAACCCATAAGAATGGTTTTCTTTCTTTTCAGATTTGCCCTTTGATGAAATTTTTTTCGAAAGCAAGGAGATCAAAATGATATTCGGAGCCGATTACTACCCGGAACAATGGACTCGAAAGGATTGGGAAGAAGACATCTCTATTATGAAAGAGATGGGTTTAAGTTCGGTTCGTCTTGCCGAGTTTGCTTGGGCAATAATGGAACCTAAAGAAGGGAAATATAATTTTTCTTTTTTTGACCACATTCTAAATTTAATCCAAAAGAACGGAATGACCGCAATCTTAGGAACCCCCACTGCGACCTTTCCTCCTTGGCTCGCTAAAAAATTTCCGGATATAATCCAAGAAAGAAACGGAATTCAAAGAACAATCGGTACCAGAAGGCAAGCCTGTTTCTCTTCACCTAACTATAGAAAGGCGGTTGTAAAAATTGTAACTGCAATGGCAAAACATTTTGGAAGTCATCCAGTAGTAATCGGTTGGCAAATTGATAACGAAATTGGACACGAAGGTTCTGATATAGATCATTCTCAAACATCTCTAAAAGCTTTTAGAATTTGGTTAAAGAACAAATATAAAACGATTCAAAACTTAAATGAAACTTGGGGGAATGTTTTTTGGGGAATGATTTTTAATTCTTTTGAAGAAGTTCCAATTCCAGGCCGTCATATTGCGAGTAACTTTCATCCTTCTTTGATTCAAGATTTTTATCGATTTCATTCGGATACGATTATAGACTTTGTAAAACTTCAGACACAGATCCTTAGAAAATTTTCAATTGGAAGACCTCTCACTACCAATCTTTATCCTTCTCCATTTTTACCGATCATCGACATGGCAGAGTTAGCCACTTATTTAGATTACGTTTCTTGGGACAACTATCCCACTTGGGGAGAACAAGAAGTTCCATTTCCTCATCCATTTATCTCGGCGATGCAACAATACAACCGAGGTCTAAAGAATCTTCCGTTTACGGTTATGGAACAAATTTCTGGTTTTCAAGGGCACGATTTACTTGGTTATCTTCCGGCTCCAGGACAAACTAAACTTTGGATGAAACATTCCATCGTTCACGGTTCTAACTCAATTTACTTTTTTAGATATAGGACCGCACGATTTGGACAAGAACAACTTTGTTATGGAATTTTAGATCATGATAAAGAGAAAACAGAACGTTATTATGAGCTTCAAAAAGGAATTCAAGAAATCCAAGAATATGCAGAGGATTTTACTGAAGAATTATTTCCAGCACAAGTTGCGGTTGTTCACGATATTGAAAACGCAAGAAACTGGAAACATCAGCCTATTTCCACCGGATTAAAATTTTCTCCCGTTCCTTGGTCTCAAGTTGGTTATGATATTGAAATGGCAACTTGGTTTTCAGGTATGAACGTGTTAAACGTCAATACTCATTTTCGTCCCTCTTCTAAAATCGATTTCAAATATTATAAAGTTATAATACTTCCAATGTATACAATGGTTAACGAAGCCGTTTTTAAACGTTTGGAAGAATTTGTACGAGAAGGTGGAACTTTGGTTTTAGGTTTTAGAACCGGAGCAAAAGATTTAAACGGATGGATGTATGATTCTCAAATTCCGGGACCGTTTGCGGAAATGGCCGGAGTTAAAGTTCGGAAGTTTGAATCGGTAGGAAATCAAAAAATCAAGTTTCGATTTCGTTTTTTTCCCGGAACCTGTTCTAAAATTTGTGAAATTCTAGAACCTACCACGGCAGAAGTTTGGGCTCGTTATACGGATGAAAAAAAATTCTACAAAGGAAGTCCCGTAATTACTGCAAATCATTATCATAAAGGGAAAGTCATCTACGTAGGATCTTCTTTGGAACCTTTGAGTTTTATTCTTCTTTATAGACGTATTTTAAAGGAAACTAAAATCCCATTCATTTTTTACGGCCCCAACGTTGAGAAAATTTTTAGACCGGGAAGAAAACAAAATTATGAAATCTTTATCAACCATTCCGGAAAGAAAAGTCTTGCAGGTTTAAAAATTTTAGATCCCTATGAAGTTAGAATTCTTACTAAAAGGAAATGAAAATTTAAACGGAAATTATAGGAACTCTGTCGGTTTATTTAAGAACTATCCCAAAGCCTAAACACCAACAGGTGTTTGCTGAGTTTCTTTGAACGCCAATAGAAGCGAGACGCTTAAGTTTCATAAAATGTGGGAACTACTACGAAAATTGAACGACATTAGAATTGCTCGAAAGTTCACAAATTGCTAAATGAGACTAATTTGTAGGAATGCTGAATTTTATTAAAAACTTCTAAAGAATGATCGAGTAAAATTCTTTGAGTTTTGGGACAGGCTCTAATAAAACGTGAGTTAACGCAAAAAGAATCGGATGTGGGAATTCAGCAGAACGCTCTTTTAAACTAAAGATGATATATTGTATAACGTTTTTTTTATACAATTTATTGACCAGAGTTAAGAGGCCGGATTTACTCAAAACTTACATTACAATAGGAGAATTTTATAAAATAAATTTTTAATTTTTGCAATCACCTCTAAAGTGATGATTTTACGCAAAAACTAAATTAAATGATGATTCTTTTGGATTTTACAGATTCCTAATGTACACTTTAAATTAATTTTATGGTAAAAAATTTTAAGATCAAAGAATTTATCATGTTGTTTAACAAAATGAAATAGGTATAAATCCATTGGAACTGATTCAAATTGAAGAATTAAATAAAATTCTCTCGTCCATATCAGGACAAAATCGTCCTCATGAAATTTTTGTAGATAATTTGCATACTGCATTTTTAGAATTTAAAGAAAACTTTATCCTTCCATCTACTTCGGTTTACGAAATCGACTTTTCAGCTGCAAAAGAATTTCTTTTACAAGCAGAACAACTCATCCCAGAATTGATCCAAGGATGTAACGTACTTCCAATTCCTAAGCCGAAAAAAAATTCGAACCAACTTTTTTTAGTAAAAGAGATCCATTCTTCAGAAAAAAACCAAAATAAAAAGTTCGTCTTTGTAGTAAGTTTTATACTTACGTATTTAGGTGGCGCTCCAACTTCAATGATCGTCAAACAACCTGTACAAGGAAAAACGGCAGCCGTTCGAACTCAGAGAATTTATTTTTCGGCAAGAGTCCTTCCTTTAGAATCTTTCGAATTTCAAAATGACGTTTTGGTGGATTTTTTAACCAGAAGGTATAAAGAGACAGAATTTATGGTGGATGTTGATCCCATTTATTCTTATAACAAATCACAACATACTTATTCCGAACTTTTTGACGACGTAGATTATTCTAAACAGATTTCTATGATTCATTCAATTTTGAATATCAACAAAGAAATTTGGAAACCTGGTAGAGTTTTTGAACCAATCGATGTGGAACTGCATACAATCAGTTCTAGATTTTTAGAAAGTTCTCAAGAAAGAATTTTCAATCAATTTGAAACCTTCCGGCATTTGATTGATCTTTTATTGTCGCCGGAAAGCATGACCATAAATTTGATGAACCAGGAACCTTTGCACGAATGGCTTCGTTCCTTCGAAACGGAAAGAGGTATAACTCCTTCCGGAAATATGCTTTGGAAAATCCTAAAACAAAAGTAATCTTTTTGAAGAGAAACCCATGGAACATCCACTTGCCCCTCCCATTGACTTTCCGTTAGAGGAAGTCAAACGTAGGATCAAATCCGTTCAATCCGTATCCGGTATTTTTATTGAATCGGCTCTGAAACTTCAGAAAGATTTAAAAACTTTTTCTTTTTCAACCGAAACCGAAGAAAGAGACCAGATTCATAAAGCGGATGAAATGATGGGAAAGTTCATCGTAGAATATTTAAGACAAAACTTTCCTTCCGATTCTATTCTTTCCGAAGACCACTACAAACACGAAGGAAACAATTCCTTTCGTTGGGTTTTAGATCCGATTGATGGATCAATGAACTTTGTAAGAGGAATTCCACTTTATTGTGTTTCAATCGGGCTCGAACATAGAGAATCTCCGGTTGCCGGAGTTGTATTTGCTCCGGGTTTAAATACAAAATATTCCGCAATTCTCTCTCAAGGTGCATTTAAAAACGGGCTTAGAATCGACGTTTCTAACACAGAATCCCTCGCCCGCGCAATGTTAGTTCCAAGTTTTCCGACAAACAGAAAAGAAATATTAAACGAAGTCATTTCTGATATAACCGCGTTTATCAGTTGCGGCAGATCTATGAGAAGGACCGGTTCTTTCGTTTTAGATACTTGTTGGGTCGCCGAAGGACTGTTAGACGGTATCTGGGAAAAAGGGGTCAAACTATGGGACACCGCAGCCAGTTCAGTCATTCTAATGGAAGCCGGTGGTAAATTAACAGATTTCAGTGGAAAACACTTTTTTTCCGGTAATTCAGAAGTAGTCGTATCTAACGGAAAGGTTCATTCTCAGATTGTGGATATTATGAGAAACGTTAGAGACTCTATCGGAAGAAATTAAGGCATATTCAAAAACGCTTCTATACTACGAATTTGTTCGTCGTTTAAAGGAAGTCTGGTCATAACTCTACTCGTACGTTTTGGTGTGTAACCGGTAGGATACGTTCCTTCTACAATTCTCGCTTTTAATAATTCAAAATTTGATCCTCGAACCGCAGGTCCAACCGCACCGTCTACAGCGGGATTTTGATTGTGGCAAGAGGAACAATTGGTAATATACAACCCTTTCCCCTGAGAAATCATTTTTTGTTCTGGAGAAAGGTTTTCGTCTTCTTTACAATTTACTAAAATAAGAATCGAAAAAATACAAACAGCCAAAAGGCGGGAAAACCCGCCCTGTTTTTTACTGATTTTCATGAATTACAGAAGAGCCTCAAGTAAAACGTAGATAACTAAACAAAGAACAAATCCGGAAGTAATTACACCTTTAACGGTTTTGATCGGTTTAAAAGTAGCACTTTCCGGTGTTGCGGTTAACGCGTTAATTTCTACAATTGCAAGAATTCCTAAAATCACTCCCAAAAACGTATGAGCTTCAGCACTAGTTACATCAAAAGAAATAGAAAGATTCCTTGCAGCTCCCATCAAAAACAACATAGGAATGGAAAGTAAAGTATTTGTTCTAGAAGCTAAAAGACCTCTTGCAGCGCGAGGAGCTGGATTTTCCGTAGTTTCGCCTTTTGCAGATGCAATTACAACTTTTTGTGCAGGCCAAATTACAAACCAAACGTTAAACCACATCAAAGAACCGAGCAACCCGCCGCCTAAAATTACCGCAAGCCATTGACCGCTAGAAAGAGTAGCTCCGTTTATAATTTGATGAATGATCATACACCAGCCGCTAAGGAAAGTGAACATCGCACCCCAACGAAACCACCAAAGAACTCTTGGAACCAGTTGTTGAGTCGCTTTTTTCTTTGTATCTGCGTCGGTTTCTGCAAAGAAAGAACCTTGTACAAAGTTAATGTACCAAAGTAGTCCGATCCATGCAACACCTGCTAGAAAATGGATCCATTTAAATATAAAATACAAGCCTTGACTTGTAAAAAGAGCGATTCCGTCCATAGTACCTCCAATTCATCGATTGAATTATAATTTTGTGTTCTAGAAAATAAGAGAACACTAAAATAAGTCCCGGAACTTAGACTCTCAGTCAAGCATTTTAGAAAGATTCTATGATCCATGATCAAAATCCTATTTTCGTTAAAAAAGAAAACCGTAAAGTAGAATAGATAATTTCTAAAATAGCTTTGTTTTAAAGAAAAAACAAAGCTTACCTTTTAAAACGAATTTCAATATAAATCTTCAATTAAAGTTTCCTGTAATACATCCCAAAAAGAAGGTTGGTCGTCTTTTTCATCAGAAGAACGAAACGGAGAAAAACGATCCCTGAAAATTTCAGCTTGGGATTTTAAGATTACTTTCATATTTTTTCCGTTTCGAAATAATTCAGATTCAAATTTATTTCCTCCCTTACCTTCGCTTCCTTCCACAAGAAGAGTAAAATACTGATCAAAGTATTCTTTCATATTCCCGGGAATGAACCAATCCACCATTCCTGGTGGAAAAATTTTTAGAAACCGTCCACTGATTTTCTTTTCCGGTAATTTAGAAAATTCTCCAGTAATCTTTTGATAATTTTTAGAAGAATAAAAACGAAGCATATATCCTAAGTTTTTAATATCTATTTTGAGTCCATATACTTGGATAAATAATGAAATGCGAATATGAATAATTTCTGGTTTACTCCAATAACCGGGAGTAGTATCCGGAATTTTTAAAAAAGTTTTTGTTCCTTCGTTATAAAATTCCATTCCACTTAAAAACTCTCCAGTTTTAAAGATCGTAATTTTATAAGAAACCTGATTTAGAAGTTTATCAAACCGTTTGTAAAACTGAGGGTAAGCAGCTTTTGTAGATTCATCTAATTCGTAAAGAAGCCAAGAAAAATTTTCTCCTCTTCCTAAATCGCAATGAGAAACAGAACAAAGATAACGATGTGCATTTGAAATCGAAATTAGTTTAGAAAAATCAGAACGAAGAAAACTTTGAAGCCGATCCACATGATGAAAAAAATCTAAATAACTGTAAAATGGAAGTATCGTCACCGTTTTACGTTTCATTTGAAACGTCTTTTGATCTCGGAACGAAGTCGGAAAATATTCCGCATGAATTTGATACGGAACATTTCCTGGAATTTTTTCAGTCGTCAGAACATTTTTAAGTCCTTGATTTGTTTTTTGAAGATAAAAATCGATCGAAAGAATATTATCTTTTTCTTGTAAAAGAAGTTCGTCCTTGGAAGTTAAATTTCCGAATAAAGCGTTTCGAATCCCTCCATTTGGATATTCTTTAAGAATACTTTTCTGATACGAAAGATATTCTCTCCAATAAGCCGCTTCTTGTGGTTTCTTTTCTACACAATTAAAAAAAAGAACGAAGATAAAAACGCAAATTCCAATTCTATTTTTTTTGTTTTCGTATAATTTCATATAGAGAATCCACGGTTTGATCATCCACTTCTTTATAATAAGATTCGAATATTTGTTTTTTACTTCGGGAAAAAATTCTCAACCAAGAAACATTAGGTCGAATCCCAGAAGACAAAACACCTTTCGTATCTAACAAAACTGATTCGTAGTTTTTTGATTTATTTTCATCGATATAAACTTGAACCGCACTCGGAGCATTTCTAAGATCTACAAACGCGATAAATTCTACGAAGTCGTCAGATTCGTCGATCAGGTTCTGCATTCTCCAGTAAATTTTTCTTCCGTGTTTTCTACAAAGAGCTATGTCTACGTACGAACATCCTAAAAGAAAAACTATTTTTCCTTTTAAGTTTTTTGAATTTAAAACTTTATTTCTTTGATCCTTAAGTTGGAAATCGGGAAGGTCAGAGGAAAAAATAGAAACCGTCGATAAAAAGCAAATCGTAAAAAAAATGTTCTTAAACAATAGAATTTGAAAGCGAATCAAAGAATCAAATTGAAGTTTTATTTTTATCATGAAAATTCCATTACCATACATAAAATTTCTCTCATAAATTCTGGAATAAGTTCATAGTCCTGTAAAAACTTTTACATTCTTACAAGATTTGATTTTTATACCTTTATAATAATATAGAAATTTAAAGTGTCTTCTAAGATTATTATGTTTATTAGTAAACTCGCATATTAAATTTTATAGAAATTTCTATAAAATCCAAAAAACAAACTTACTCAAAACCTAACAAAATATCCAATATTTTTTACTCAAACAAAATCTTAATAGAAATTTTGTGTTATTGAATTTTATAAAATTAATAAATAGAGTTGTCAAAAAGTTTGATAATTCAAATTAATAAAATCATTTTCATCAGAATTAATTTTTCAAAAATTCTATTATTTCTTTTAAAATCTTATGTAGGTTTTAATTTAAACTACTTGTATTATTGAAAAGATTTTTAAGCATCTCTTCTCTAATAATCTTTAATAAAAACAAACATTTCTACTTTGTTTGAAATCTAAAAACTCCGTCCCAATTTTCATCCGGAGGTTTAGAAGCATATAGTTTGCAACGTTTTAAATAAATCATAGAAATAAGATCTTTTGGTTCTTCTCGATAAAGTTGTCTAAAAATTTTAGAAGCTTCATAAAACTTTCTAGATTTATATTCTAAAATTCCTTGAGACAATAACTCTGAGGTTTTCAGTTTGAATTCCTTAATTGGTTCTGGATCAGATTCGATTACCTCATAAATATCTATGGCTTGATCTCTTTCTTTTAAAATGACCGAATCGATCATACGTATTCCTACTTCGCTCATCCTATGGAGCCTAAGATACGTATGATGAGAAATTAATATTTTACTTTTATAAAGTGCTGTAAGAGATCGAAGTCCTGATGATAGATTAACCGCGTCTCCAATTACAGTTGTATCAATCCTCCTTTCACTTCCCACGGTTCCTAAAATCACAGAACCGGTATTGATCCCGATACCAATTTCTAAGTTCCAAAAAGAAGGTATCGAAAAATTTTTTATTAATTTTCCAGATCGGATTGCATTTACCATTTTGATTGCTGATTCTACGGCGTTGTCTGCAGAATTAAAATTTTCTTTTGCCGCTCTTTCGTCGTAATCTCCAAAAAGCGCAATTATTTCATTTCCTATATATTTATCTACAAAACCCGTAGTTTTATAAACCAATTCTTCCATTTCGCTTAAATAAGAATTTAAAAATGTAATCGTCTGATTTAAAGGAAGCGTTTTAGAAAGACTTGCAAAATTTCGAATATAGGAAGTCAAAACAGTCATTGACTTTTCTTTACTATCGCCGACTGAGATCGATATAGGAGATTCTCTGTCTATAATACGAATAAAATCCACAGGAACAAATCGATAGAAAGCTTCTTTTTGATTGGTAAGATATTTATTTAAAAGTTGTGCGTCTTTGTAAAGTTGAGCATATCTTGAAACCAGAACACTAGCGAGTGATATGATAAAAAATAAATAAACAAACTTAAAAAAAGTAGAATGATACTTTACGTTTTCAAAAACCAAGCTATATAATTCCCAAGTGGAAAAAACAATACATACAGATATTACAGCTAATACTTTACGTGCATCTTGTTTCTTTTTTCTTACGGTTTGAACTGAAAAAAATAAAATATAAACCGAAAAACAAATCACTAAAAGTTGACAAATCTTAAAGACGATATGCACCCAAGAAAACGGAACGATTAAAAACGCAAAAAACAATCCGATCAAAAAAACTACGAAAAAAGAAGCGATCATACTTCCTTTTTCTTTTGGAGAAAAATAATCCTTTAAAAAATAATAGAAAGAAGGGAAAATCAAAGCCAAAGAAGAATATTGTATCCTAAAAAAAAGAGAACTGTCTAATTCCGGATTTGGGTTTATAAACTTTTGAAAAATTAAATTGGAAGAAGAAAAAAAATAGACCAAAGAAAAAAACGAAAACAATCCAAAATAGAGATAATATAAATCCCTTCTTCGAATAACGTAAAAATAAATATGATAAATTCCAAATATAATATAAATTCCATATAGTAAAAAATCTAAATATTCGGAGGTGAATTCATATATTTGCTCTAAAGAGGAAATTTTATATCCTTGTGAATGATAAAACCCGAAATGTTCATTTGGAATATAAGGCGTAAGATCGGATTCTCCGATCATATATATTAAAATTGTATTTTTTCCTTCTTTTAAAACCCCCAATGGAATCGGTAAAATCACGGATTTTAATGACCTTCGAACCGAAGGGACCAAATTTCCAGCATCAGTTTGTTTTAGATATTTTTCCTTTCGAATCAAGACTCCATTCAGATAAAATTCCCAGCTTTCTCCTATATCCGGAAAATAAATTGCAGTTGGTTGTCTTAGAAATGTTAGAAAAATTGAATCCGAATGAATCGAAAATTCTATTTTTACAGTTACCTCATGAAATCCGGATTGTTTCGGTATAGAAAAAAGAAAATTAAAATTGATAGGAAAACGTGTAATCAACTTCCAATCTTTCGATTCTTTTTCTCTAATGTTTGTTTCAGTATTTAGTTTCTCGTTTTTATTTTTTAGGAAAGATTTTTGAATATTTGATTTTTCTAATTTATTTTTTGAATGATTTCCTAAACTAACGCTCCATTCCGCTTGTGTAATTAAGTCAAAATCTTGAAAACGATCAGAAGCGGGTATACAAGAACCTAAAATCCAAAAGACTAAGATACATGCAAAAATTCTAATAGCTTGCAACATTCGATCGAGTTTCATTAAAATCCAAATACTTATGAGTGTAATGGTAAAAAATAAACAAACGATTTTATGAATTTAGATTTTTTAAACTTGATAATCGAGTCTTCATCCATAGATTCTCTGGTAAAGAGGGAAAAGTTATTCATATCTTCCAATTTTTTAAAGTCTTTTGCAAAAATAGAACCACGAACTTCTTTCCAGAACGAATTAAAATGCTCAGAATAGAAAAGAGTATAAAAGATCAAGGAAGCTAAAAAAATAAAGACTATTGATTTATTTTTCATATCGCTATCAATTTAAAAATTCTCATTTAATGGCAATCAGATTATTGATAATGTGCAATTTAAAATTAGATAGTAAAGTAATGCATCACCTTACTATAATTTACCGTTTCAGCTTCTTCGCATAACGCAGTAAAACGAAGATATTTTTAGAATACAAAATCACATAACGAGTTCGTCTTCACCGGCACGAGCCACGACAATTTCACCTGCATCTTCGAGTTTACGTATAATGTTAACGATTTTCTGTTGAGCGTCTTCCACGTCTTTAATCCGAATCGGACCCATAAAATCCATGTCTTCGCGAAGTAAGTTCGCGGCACGTTTAGACATGTTTTTAAAAATCTTTTCCTGAACTTCTGTATCGACTGATTTCAAAGCTTTTGCAAGATCCGAATTATCTACTTCTCGCATTACTTTTTGGATCGCTCTGTCGTCCAAAAGAACTATATCTTCAAACACGAACATTCTCTTTTTAATTTCTTCTGCAAGTTCAGGATCTTCTTCTTCCAGAGCTTCAATAATAGTCTTTTCCGTCCCCCGGTCGACTAAGTTCAAAATCTCAACTACGGAATCGATACCACCCGCAGAAGTATAATCTTCGGAAGCCAGAGTAGATAGTTTTCTTTCCAATACCCTTTCCACTTCTCGAAGCACGTCCGGACTGACTCGGTCCATCGTTGCAATTCGTTTTGCAACTTCCGCTTGAATTGTATGAGGTAAGTTAGAAAGAATATTCGAAGCCTTTTGAGGATCCAAATAAGAAAGAATTAACGCGATGGTCTGAGGATGTTCGTTCTGGATAAAGTTTAATAAATGTTGCGGGTCAGTTCTTCGGATAAAGTCAAAAGGTCTGACTTGCAAAGGGGAAGTAAGTCGATTGATAATATCAATCGCCTTTTGATTTCCAAGCGCCTTTTCCAAAAGGCCACGAGCGAAATCAATCCCTCCATTGGAGATGAATTCTTGAGCCATCATCAGCTCGTTGAATTCTACTAAAACTTTTTCTTTGTCTTCGGGAGTAATCTTATCGAGTCGTGCAATTTCAAACGTGATCTGTTCGATCTCATCTTCTCGTAGATGTTTGAAAATTTCAGAAGACACTTCGCTTCCGACTGCAATTAAAAAAACAGCGGCTTTTTGTCTTCCGGTTAGGTTTGTTTTCTTATTTAACACGCCCGAAACGTCCCGTAAGAATCCTATCGGTTAAAATCACTCATTTCAACGAAAAGATTTTTAAGTCTCAGAAAGAAAATTCTCCTTAGATTTTAAAATTTTTTCCATCTTTGAAATTATTTTGCAGCATAAATGAAAATTTTTATAAGCCATTAGAATCGATTTCAAGATTAGAGTTATTGAAAAATTCCATACTTCAGATCAACAAAACTGCTTCAATTGGCTGTTTCTATAAAACAGAAATAGATGGAGGATTCATTTTTCTACAATTCTAATATTTACAAACGCTCAAAATCATTTTTAAGAACGAACAATTTTAAAAAGGATTTGAACATTAAAAATGAAAGTTGCTATAGACATTGAACTTCTAAAAGATCAATCGAACATTGAGAATCGCATTGAAAAGAATTGGTTGTATGCACTCAATTTAAGAAATTGGAATCACTTGACTCAAAATAAAAACCATAAACTATCGGAACGGGAGAACAGTCTTGAAGTTAAAAATTTACGAATATAAAAATTGTTCCACTTGTAGGAACGCACTTAAATTCCTTTCTGGAAAAAAAGCCCAATTAGAAATATTACCGATTCGAGAAACTCCCCCTAAAAAATCAGAACTCAAAACAATGCTTCAATACGTAGGAAACGAATCTAAAAAATTATTCAACACCTCCGGTAATGATTATAAAGAACTAGGTCTTAAAGATAAACTTAGTTCCATGTCGATCGATAAACAATTGGATTTATTATCTAAAAATGGAAATCTTGTTAAACGGCCTTTTGTTTTAGGAGAGGGTTTCGGATTTGTAGGATTTAAAGAAGAAGAATGGAAAAAACGGATTCCATAGAAAATTACAATAATCCAATCCATTTTGCAATTATCCAGATGAAAAGAATCTTATTTATATTACATATTAGCATTTTATTATTATCTTGTGTTTCTAGACTCAAAAGACCTGAGTTATTTGGAACAATCGTTGATTATGATAAAAATCCTGTCGAAGGATGTAGGGTAGGAGAAACATCTACCGATAGAAATGGAAAATTCATACTTCCCGAAATTCGTTATTATGAGTTTTTTCTTCAACTGGAAGCTCCGCCACTTCTTATATCAGAGATAATTAAAAAAGAAGGGTTTTATAAAAACGAAATTTATACTTTTGATCCACGTGGAGGAGGCGGGAAAAAAGGTTCTAAATGGGATTTAGGTGTTATTTACTTAAAAAAAATGAATGCATCTATCAATATTAATAAATTATTAATGAGTACTTGGAAAGTAAGTACAAATAAAAAAATAGATACTCTCTACTTTATAAAGTCCGACATAACTGATATATCTTGTTATACAAGGGAATGTAGAGATTTTTATTCTAAGTATTCACAATACACAAACAATTATTTCAGACCAAACAGCCTACCGGAAGAAATTCTTCAAAAATTTATAACCATAAACTTTTATTCTGATGGCTTATTTAAAGCTGAAAAAATAGTGAAATATAGGGAAAAAGATGGATCTCATAAATCTAATTCAAGTGTTACACTAAATACCAACGGAAAATGGTTAATCGATGAAGAATTAAATATTCAATTACAAAGCGACTTTGAAGAATTAAATGGAAAATTCAGCTTAAGTAAATTAGAATATGAGTTTTTAGAATTAAATAGAAAATAATAGAGTTGCTGAAAAATTTTATAATGCCGATTAACAAAACTGCTTCAATTGGCCGTTTCTATAAAATAGAAATAGATGTAGAATTTATTTTTTTACAACTCTAATAATAAAATTGTTAAAAAATTCATACTTACAAACGATTTTATACATTAGAGTTGTTGAAAATTCCTAGTTCAACTGACCAAACTGCTTTAATCAACCGTTTCCATGAGATAGAAAAACAGTTGGAGAATTAATTTTTCAACAACTCTATTTGTTTTAATAAAAAAATAAGATTAATTTTTTAACAAAACTTCCCGTTAGCTATTCATTTTTATATTATGATTTTATTATATAATTCTAAATAGAACAAAGATCCAAATCATAAGTCTACAGAAATTCCGAAGGTTCCGTTTACATCTGGTTCGGTAAAAGTTTGTGGTGCCGAAGTATATCCGCCAAATCCGTCTGATATATAAAGGTAAACGTTTCCAATATTCGTTCCACCTACGGAACTAGGAGCTCCTACAAGAACATCGCTTAAACCGTCACCGTTAATATCCACCGAAGCGATTGAATTTCCCATATTTCCTAAATTCACTGGAACCGTTAAGAGATTCAATGGGTTCACAATCAAACCAGTTGAATCACCCGTAGTTAAATGAATAACTGCATAACCTTGATTTGGAAACGTAGAAGTATAAGAATAACCTCCGGTAAGAAGATCCAAAAATCCGTCACCGTTTACGTCTCCAGTTGCTACCGATGTTCCAGTTTGTGATCCGACTAATCCTGAAATCGGGCCGTTGACAGTATTTACAAGAATCCCTAAATTAGATAAATATAAATGTACTCTTCCGACACCACCCGATTCTTGATAAGCTCCCACAAATAAATCCGCAAAGCCATCCCGGTTTATATCAGTAGTAACTGTTGAATTTGCATACCATTCGTTTACAGCCGATCCCACAATCGTTTGAGAATAAGCCGCGAAAGTTCCAGCTGCTTGAGCGAGATAAACAAAAGAAGCTCCGATCTGTGCGGAACCGACCGCTCCTACAACCGCATCCGATCTACCATCTCCATTTATATCGCCTAACGTAATTGCATATCCGTAAAACGTAGTACTACCTACGTTTCCAGGATTGTTCAATTGTTGACCAAAAGTAACACCTTGTCCCATAACCCCATTGGAGAAATAAGAATAAACACGTCCGATGTTTCCTACATCATAAGGTGCGCCAATTAAAACGTCTGAAAATCCGTCTCCGTTTATATCTCCTACATCTACATTCAACAAACCGCCAGCGCCGATAGGAATATAATTAATTGCGGTTGCCGAAAGCCCACTAATCGATCCTAAATATACGGCGAAAGTATTTGTTGTACTTCCTATAACCGCATCAGCGTATCCGTCTCCATCGATGTCGCCTAACTTAACTGAATAACCAAAACCCCCTGCTCCATTTAACAAAGTGATCGGAACAGAATTTAAACCTTTTGCTTTTCCAAGAGAAAGATAAGCCCTAACCCGGTTTGCAAGCTGAGAACCAATCAACGCATCCGGATAACCATCGCCGTTAATATCTTTGTTCAAACCTTTTTGAACGGTAATTGTAATCGGAACAGAATTTGATTCATTGGAAGTAGATCGAACCGAAATTGTATGTAAGCTCCAGTCTTTCCAAATTCCGCCTAAAGGAATTGTAGTTGGAACACTCGCAGCAGGAAGTTGAAATTTCCACTGATTACCAAAAATTTGAGCATCCACAAACGGACCCGAATCTAAAGAAACCTGAACTCCAGAAACAGACTGATCCATTTCGCCAATTAAGAACCCTGTGTTTAAAGTACTTTTCGATTTTATGTTGAGAATCACAGGCGGAGGTAACTGAACCGACGTGTGTATACCGCAAAAACTTGCTTTGCCGGAAGTTAAAATAAAGTTTAATAGTAAAGATTTATAAAAAAGAGAAGTACTCGTATCGCAAGGATTTTCTGCGGACTTGGCAATACAATTTTGCAAAAATAGAAAAACCAAAAGCAGAAATAAAAATTGTTTCATGATCAACGTTCGAACTTGTTTTCGCATCTAAAAAACAAGTCTTAGATAGAAGAGACGAAATCGTATTTTATTTTAATCAGTTTTGAGTGATGATTTTTGGGAATTTATTTTTTTGCGGAGTTAAACTTTCATAAAACGGAAAATTAAGTTTATGCTAAATAATATTTTTAAGAATTTTTAAAACGATTAGAAAAATTTTAATTCGACCTAGATTATAAAAGTTCAAACCCTTTACCTTCTCTTATGATTGAAATTTCATCTCCGGTTAAATCTAAAATTGTAGAAAGTTCTACTTTTAAAATTCCTCCGTCTACGATTCCTTCAACACGAGATCCGTACATCTTTTCTAAAGAATCGACTTCGATAATAAATTCATCATTAGCAAAAACCGAAGTAGACGTTAACGGATTTGGATGAATTTTCATTAACTCTTGTAAATAAATTGTATCCGGAATTCGAATTCCGATTTGTTTTTCTTTTTGATTAGAAAAAGAAACCCTTGGAAGATGTTTGTTAGCACTCGTAATAAACGTAAAAGGACCCGGCGTAATTTTTTTCATCAATCGAAATGCATCATTTGAAAGATGTTCTATGTAATTAGAAGCGACCGAAATACTTGAACAAATCAAAGAGAGAGGTTGATTTTTAGAAATATTTTTCAGTTCGTATAACTTTTCAACACCTGGCTTAGATTGAGAATCCGCCACCAAAGCGTAAACCGTATCCGTCGGAAATATATAAACTTTACCCTGAGACAACTGATCTGAGATCTGTTGTAATTTTCTTTTTTCAGGATTGATAGGATGAAGAGAAAGAATCATTAAAAGTTAGACTCTTTTAAAGTCCTGCGGTAATTCCTCCGTCCACTACAATCGTTTGTCCCGTTACATAAGAAGAGGCGTCGCTAGCAAAAAAAATTGCTGCCCCAACTAAATCTTCTGGTTTTCCAAGTCTTCCCATCGGAATCGCATTGGTCATTTGTTCTAAAACGTCCGGTTTTTCCTTAATCATTTCCGTCATATCCGTATCGATAAAGCCAGGACAAATTGCATTCACTCGATAACCGGAACCAATCCATTCGACTGCAAGAGCACGAGTCATATTAATTACCGCACCTTTGGTCCCAGAATAAACGGAAGCTAATTTTGTTCCTCTCATTCCTAAAATAGATGCAATATTGATAATATTTCCACCTTTCTTTTTATGAATCTTGTAATAAGCAGTACAAGTTCTAAATACTCCCGTAAAATTTGTCTGGATGATAGATTCGATTTCGTCTTCTTTTAGAAAAGCTGCGGGTTTATTAGAGGCAATTCCGGCATTATTTACAAGTACATCTAACTTTCCGTGTTCTTTGACAATGGATTCGATAATTGGAGTCATTACATCCGGTTGACGAATATCCGCGGCAAAACCTTTAATCCCAGAACCATCAAACTTATTGATTGATTCTTGAGAAGACCCGGTTCCATAAACGATGGCCCCAGCATTTTTAAAACCTTCTGCAAAATATCTTCCAATTCCTCGAGTAGAACCGGTAACTAAAACCGTTTTATTTTTTACGTTGAATAAATCGTTCAATGGATTACTCCCGATTGTATTGTTGTTTTACCGGATAACAAGGACGAATATCTTCGATAGATTCCGAACCATTTGCGATAGAGGGTTTTCTTCCTTGTTCCGTATCAAAAACACGAATAAGTTTGCGTGGATCGATTCGAATATTTTTTCCGAAGTCTGCATTTGTGTCTTTTGATTTTTCTTTTTTAGTTTTTTTTTCGGAATACGGATTGAAAACTTCTGTGTCTTTTTCTTCTTTTTCGATCGTTAGATCATCCGCAAGAACTTCCCGATCTATATAATGAGTTCCGTCTCTTTCATAAGTATTATGCAGTGGATCACAATCAAACATATCGATTTTAGCGACAATATATTCGCAAAAGAGAAGATATTCCTTACAAAGATGTTGAAAACTAGATTCTTTAATACGATCAAAACTACCTCTTCTGCAAGATGGAAAAACCAAAAAAATGAAAAAACAAATCCAAAGTTTTTTATAGAACATTTTAAAATGATTCATCGAAATTTAAACCTTTTATTTTATTACTTTAACACATTCTAAAATTCTAAAAAATAAACCAATAATCTTTAAAATAGTTTTTTACCAAAAAGATTAAATTACCACAAATCGCGACAAAACTAAAATTATTATTATGAAAAACATCATATACTCTTTATATACAATAGAATTGTTAAAAACAAACAATCACAACAAAACTAAAATTATTTATTACGAAAAATATCATATATTAGAGTTGTTGAAAAATTCCATAGCACAATTAACAAAATTATTTTAATTACCGTTTCCATCAAAGAAAAACTGATGAAGATTCATTTTTCAAAAATCATAATATTAACGTAAGTTCGTGGGGAAAATCTGGGCGAATCCGGCTTGCCACAGGCAGCCGGACCGGGCTCTCGGCTCTGGTAAATAAATTGTATGCAGAAAATGTAATGCAATATTTCGTATTTAATTTCAATTTATTTACCTCGCGTCGATCCCTTTCGCGTTATGCCAAACTCATGTTAATATTAAGGTTTTATTTTGTTTTCACCATTGGTATTTTGATTTTTGACTTCATTTTCTTTTTTAGATTGGTTTTTTTCGGTAGAAATTCCCAACCTCCATTCGTAAGATTTTAAAGTTCTAATTCTTTCTTTTTTCCGGATCGATTCCGCTTCCGTATTTAAATGCCCTTCCGCGTCGTCCCAATACAACAATTCTTCAGGTTTTAAATAATCCAAATCCAGAACCTTATTTTTAGAAACCCTATCCGAAAGAGAAAGAGCGGAGTCCTCATTTTTTCCGAGTAAAATTTTAGTTTGATAGAGAGAAAGAAGCGCTTGTCTTTGATAATACAAAGCCAAGGTTCTATCTCCTTTTTCCAACTCTTGAGTAGAAGCCTTGGATGTTTCTCCAAAACGAATATAATATTTTTCTAATACAGGTAAAATAGAACGATTTTTATTTTTTTCGTCTAACCGAATTGTCACAATCAAAGGCACCAGTTCCTGACTCAATTGAATTGTTTTATTTTCGTAGTCTTTCCGAATTGATTCCTCAAACGGGATGATCGATTTAAAAATATTTTCAAACGCAGTCGTAGCATTACCGTATTCTGCCTTGACATATAAAGTTTCGGCTTGTCCGTAATCGTTTGCAAGTTTATCTAATTCTTGTTTTTTACCAAAATTGAGGAGAGAAATTCGAATTCCTTTTAATCCGAGATAGGCTTTTTTTCGAACTGATTCTAATTTACCTGTTTCTATCAATTCTCGATCAGATTGTGTTTTTTGTTTTTCTTTAGGATCTTTAGATTCATTTGAAACGGTTTGTGAAAAAATAGATACGTTCCAGATCAGAATCAAAACACAAAATATATGTCCGATTTGATCGCATTGAGTTAATCGATTCTCTTTCATCTCTATCAATATCGGCAGGAAAACGAATGCAAAGCAAGGCTTTTCTTAGACTATGGATTAATGATTGTACTTAGATCCAAATCTCCACGTAGAAAACAAGTTTTAGAGTCCTTGGATCTTGATTTTAGAATTGAATCGGAAGATATAGACGAAAGTTCTTTGAAAAACGAGCGTCCTTTGGAATATTTAAAAAGGATTTCATTATCCAAGTTAGGTACTAGATCCAAAGATGAACTTTTAATTTCCTGTGATACAATTGTAGTCCAAGAAAATTCAATTTTACAAAAACCGGAAAATTTTTCGCAAGCGATGGAAATGCTCAAAGAACTATCGGGAAAAACTCATATTGTTTATTCTGGATTAGGAATTTATTATAAAGGATTAGAACAATTCGCATTCGATTCCTCTAAAGTTCATTTCCATACTTGGGACAAAGAGAAAATCAGAAAATATATCGAAAAATATTCTCCCTTTGATAAAGCGGGAAGTTATGGGGTTCAAGATTTAGAAGGTCCAGTTAAGTCTTTCGAAGGATCTTATACAAATATATTAGGTTTTCCGATTCGAATGTTTTTTCAATATCACGAACTTTGGAAAAAATATCTAAAAGGAAATCAAGCGTAAAAATCGATTAGACTTCCACGTGTAGTAGGTAAAGATTCCTTTGGCGAAGTAGAAAAATTTGTTCCGTGAGTATTTCGATCAGAATTAAAATCCTCACGGCGAATCGGTTCCACAGCGTTCACTTTTCCTCCCATACGAGCAGGACTTACATATGTCAAAGCTTCGTTTGGGAAAGAAATCCTCTGGACTCCGGAACTAATATTCATAATTTAATCTTCGGAGACTTTATTTTGTATCTTAAGGACTTGTTTTAAAAAAAGAGCCAATGAATTTTGTTTAGGCAAGTTTTAAAAGGAAATTTGTGTGAGTTCCTAGATTTTCCAGAAAAATTTAGAGTTTTGCAGTAGTTCCCACAGATTAAGTCTCATTTCAGTAATTTACTGATTTTAAGATCGTTTGTTAGATTTATGAATTGTGTAAGTTCCCACATTTTTAAGAAAATTTAGGACCGGCGGAGAATTAATAAAATTCTAAAAGAAACTTATAACAATTTTAAAAAAAACAATAATCACCAAACAACGATTTCATGTATAAGTTGAACATTATTCTTTTTGAATTTAATAAAAATTTCCTAAAACGACTTTTATATTTTTAAAAAAGAAACAAAATAATTACCCAATAAAAATAGATGGCAACTAAAACCAAAGAATATAAAAATTCCATAGAATTCTTAAACGATTGGAATCAAAAATTACCTCAAATCGTTTTTGTAGCGACTAAAGAATCTTACGAATTCGAAATTCTCGCAGAGAAATACAAGGACTCAATTCGAAAAACGGGAGAACCTTACGAAATTGTAATCTTTGTATCAGAGCCAGGTGACTTTGAAAGATTTCAATCTGAAGCGTTTAACTTAGATATATTTTCTAATAGAAAGCTATTTATTATCAAATCAGGACTCGAATTTTTTAAACCTATATCCAGCGGAAAAGGAAAGAACAACGAATCCTTGCAAAAACAATTTTCAAACTTTCCAGACTCGATCCAGCTTTTGATCCATTACAATCACTGGGAAGTCCCAAATAAAGTACTTCAAATTTTTGGTGGAAAAGCAAACCTTATCAAAACTAAAAATTTTTATCCGAACGAAACTCGCGGCGGACTTTTACAAGCTTGCAAAGAAGTCGGAGTTCTACTCGATGAAGACGCGTTAGACGAATTCCTTCACAAAATTCCTCCGTCTATGGGCGCGTATCTTCAATCTCTTTCCAAACTCAAACTTTATCTTTCAAAAAAAAACTTCACCAAACAAGACATAGAAGACGTTTTATTTTTCAACGGAGAATTCAATTCCTCCGGTTTAGTAGATTTTTTTATGGAATCGGATAGGATTCGCTTTTTTAAAGAACTGAAAAAATTTCAAAACGGAAAAGATTCTCTACTTTTGTTCTTTTCAATTTTAAAAGAAAGAATCGATCAACTTCGAAAATACAAAATCATTTCCAAAAAATACGAAACTTCTCTTTCTGACGAAGAACTTTATGAATTCCTGGGAATTCAATCTTATAGTCCTGCAAGAAAAAATTTCGTTCGTAACCGTCTCAAAAAAGAAATAACCTTTTTTTCGGATAAAACAATTGGAGAACTTTATGATTTTCTAATAGAAATGAATATTAGAATCAAAACCAACTCGGAAAAAGAAGAATCTCTATTTTATTTCAAACGTCGGATGGAGGATTTTTTCCTTCAACTTCGTCGGAAAGACCGAATTCTATAATTTTTCTGTAAATTGTTCTTTCGGAAATTCCGAGTATTTTAGCGGCTTTTTCTCGATTTCCATTTACAAAAATTAAATTTTTTTTGATAATTTCCCTTTCATAATCTCTCAAAGGAATTCCTGTTTTTACTTCTATAAATTTAGAATATACGTATGAAGTTTCGAACATCTGAGGTGGAAGATGTTTTACGTCTAAAATACGTACTGCAAACAAAGAAATCATACTTTCCAATAAATTCCTCAACTGTCTGATGTTCCCAGGAAAATCATAATTTAGTAAAACATGATATACTTTTTCGCTCAATCGAATTTCTTTTCGTTTATATTTATCGGAAAGAATTTCCAAAAAATGTTTAATCAAAAGAGGAATGTCTTCCTTTCTTTCTCTAAGGTCCGGAAGATCCAATCTAAAATTAGAGATTTCGAAATAGAGAGATTCTAAAATTTGACCGGCTTCTAATTTTTGTTTCCATTCTTTACCAGAAATAAAAATGAAACGAGAATTGTTTTGATCTTCGCGGATTCTTTTTAATAGATACGCTTGGTTTTCTTTTGGAAAATTTGGAAAGTCCTTAAAAAGAAAATACGCATTTTTTTTGACCGAAAGTATCGATTCTAAACTTCTTTGATTTTCATGATAATCGGAATCTATAATAAAAACTTGCGGATTTGTACTAGACAAACTTGCAATTAAATTAGAAACAAAAGTTTTACCGCTACCTGGCCCCCCAGTAACAAACAACGGCAGATTATTTTGAGATAAAGATTTTAGCCGATTGAAAATCTTAATCGAATTCGAAGCGTTGCCGATAAAAATATGTTCTTCGGAATTCAAGTGAAGAGTCCTTTTGTAAAGATTATAATCCTTTGACCTGTAGAACTCTACCTCGGATTATACATTCAAAGGAACTTTTATTTGTATTCTGAAAATAATTTCTTACTTGAATGGGAGTACATTCTAAAATCTGGGACGGGGAAATTTTATAGGTTTCCGTTAGATTTGCAACGTTTGCAACACCGTCTATCGAATTTACAGACGGAACATATGTTGTTTGATACTGGACTTGTTCATCCACTTGTGGAATTTTCATTCCTTGCGGAAGAAAAATCCAATAGGCCTTTTCACCTGATTTTACTAAAATTTCTGTTTCACCCATTCCTCTAAATTCATCCTTTAATAAAACTCCGGAAAGTAAAAAAGTAAGATTTGTTTGTAAAACATCGGAAGCGAGAATTTTATCACCCGTTAATTCAGAATAAACTTCGGTAAAATTCAAGGGATTGATCGATTCCGATTCCATATACTTTCCCGAATAAGAAACTTTGTTAAGCGAAGATTCAGACAAAGTTTGATTAGGAGAAATTTCGGAATACGTAAAATAAATCTGTCTTCCCCGAAATATTAAAGTTTTTGAATCTTTGACCGTGCTGATTTTTTTAAAATACGTTATATCAAACAAATTTCCTTTGGGAAAGATTCCGTTGTAATATCTCATTTGAGAAGCGGAAAAGTAAGGTGCCGTAAACAATAAAATTCGATAACCGGAAAACCGTAAATTTTGAACCGAGGAAGCCAAAGCAGGATTGGGAATTTTTCCCTTTGCATTTGTAAGAATGATTATGTCCTGAGACTTAGAAGCTGAACCGACTAACGTGCGTTTTATGCTAAATAATGCTTCTGACAAATCCTCTAAACTAGATTTTCCAAACGACTTTAGACTTCCAATCTGAGTTCTCAATTCTGCTAAAGAACCCGCTTTTGGAAGGATAGAAACTTTTCCTTCGGAAAAAGTTACGATACGAATTCCAGTCAAAGAATCCCAAGAAGCATTTTTAACAAATCGAACCCATTCTTCTCTTTCTCTTTGAAAAGAAGGAGATAAATCGATTACAAAAATCAATTCTCTGGAACTCTTATTTGCTACTGAAACAGTGGTTTGTCTTTTTTTAAAAGGAATCCAGGGAAAAGAACGTTCCGTCATAGAACGCATTAAAACGAAAAGATCGGACTTTTCCGAAAGGTGAAATTCTTCCAATCGTTTTTGAGAACAATCGTATAAAACTCGATCGAGAGTAATATTATTTTGAAAAGTGATTTCATCTCTAACTAAAAGGTCCGTCGATAATTCGGAACAAATTTTCAAAAAATCTTCTTTTGCAAAACGTGAGTTTTTGAACTTGTTAAAAATTTCTTTATCTCTGACTTTTTCAGTAGTATCTATTTTTGCCCTTAGTAACAAGTTTGCATAAAAAGCCCCAAATTTAGAAATTTCTTGAGATCTGTCATCGATTCTTTCTAAAGTCGCCGGCAATCTTCCGTCCATTTTTCCCGGAAGAAATATTATACTCGTAGAAAATATCGGATGAGTCACCAAACAGAAGAAAAAAAATAAATTTCTTAACATGTACAACTTAGTAAGATCCAAATGAATTCTTAGTTTTAATCTGGGAAATCTTGGATTCAAAGCAACTCATTAAAAAATGTGTTGCACAAACTCGGTAAAGTATTAGTTTTTTTCTTTTAGTAGATCAAGGAGAAAATAATGATCAATAGACTTATAGCTCTATCTTTAGCAACAATGATTTTTGCAGCTTGTTCCAGTACTGACACAGGACAAAAAGACGCAACTACCGTAGGTGACGGTGGATGGACTTTTGAAGGATGGGGTGGACCTCCAGAACAAAGAAACGACGGAAAAACACCAAGAGATACAAATCCAAAAGACTGGTACTATATTAAATTTTCTTCAAGAGCATCCGCGAAAGCAGTTGCTAAGAAAAGTCAAGCAATGATGCAATCCACATGTCGCGAAGCTTCTAGACTTCAAGGCGCAGCTGATGTAGTGAAAAAGATGGTTGGAGAAACCGTAGAAGCTGCATCTGGAGTTTCCGATGGTGAAGCTACCGCATCTGTAATCGTTTCTCAATCTCAAGGTGTTGTAAAAGGAGTTGGGGTTTACGAATGTAAAGCAACCGGTTCCGGGTCTGATCCAAAAGACGTTTCTAAAGACAATTGGGAAGAATGCCAGTGTGTAATTTACGCAAAATTTCCAGGTGGTAAAGACGCTCTTGTAGCAAAAGCCCAAGAGGTTTCTAAACAATAATTCGCTTTATTGAAGAGCTTCGATATATTTACAAACCCCGCTGTTTTACGCGGGGTTTTTTATTTTTAAGTTTGCGACTTAAAATCCTTTTTTATATTCAAAAATTTTCATTTTGTTATCAGTTTTATACTTTTTATATGAGACAGATTTATACGTTTCTTAAGTTAAAAAACATTTTTTGAATCAAAGTAAGTTCGGTGAAAATGATTCTATACTACGTCTTGCACGCAATCATAGAGACGTTTTGTTGAGTTCAAAGAGTTGTTGTATTGAGTTTTTTACTCGCCAAAATTATCTCTAAGTTTAATAATGAATCCCGTAAAAATTGAATAGAATTGTTGAAAAATTAATTCGCCACTTAGTTTTTGTTTCATGGAACTGTCGATTGAAGCAATTTTGTTAATTTTAACTATAGAATTTTTCAACAACTCTAATATTAAATTCTAAAATAAAAACCAGTTTATCTACAAAATTGATTAGAATCATTTCCTAAATTAAAGTTATGAAGTAAAAATTTTGTCTTATAATTTCAATAAAAATATAACCGTGCGCAAATTAGTTCTACTTGTTTTTTTATTTTTTTTACTGAGCTTTTTATCTCAGTGTACAACGTTATTACTTAGGGATTATCAAAAAAACACCAAGATATATGGTTTTTATTATTATTTTTACGAAGTATTTAAAGATACCTCAGGTAAACCAGGCACAACAATAGTAGAAAGTCCTAATGATTGGTTTGATTCAAATAAGATCTTTCGCTACTGTGCAAATAATTCGCTGTCGTCTTTGGAAACAAATCTTGATAAAGATTATTCGTATGAAATACAACGTCGTAAAAAAGACGAAACCTGTAAAAAACTTTACAACTCTATAAAAAGCAACGTAACAATTGCAGCAAATGGAAGTTTGTTACTCTTTGATTTAGGAACGAGAGTATATCTCACCCCCGGACACGATAGAAATTCTCCTATATCTCCACTTGACCTTGTTATCTATAAAGGTTCTCCACTTCGAAAATCGATCCGAGATATAAAAGCTGCATGGATTTCTAAAGGTTCGATTTGTCTTGAAGATTCATCTAAAAAAATTGTATCATTAGATTGTTCTAATACGGAAGGTAACGGAGACTTTGAACGTAGAGTATGTATTCAAACATCTGCGGATTGTTCTAATAAAATTTACCCGCTCTATCTATCTTCGATTCCCCGTTTTGCTCCTACTTACTTTTTAAAAGAAAGATGTTATGGAGGAGGAGATAGATGTGATAGTGTCTCGATTGCAGCATGGTTTCCGGAACACATTTCTAATCAATCGCAAATCGTAGAAATTGAAATAGGTAAATTTTCCGAACAAATGATCATCTCCAAAACGATTCCATACGTTATGAGTTATGGATTATACCCGGTCACAATCGTCTTGGATATAATTACATTCCCTTTTCAAATTGCAGCGATTCTTCTTTTTTCTAAGTATTTTAACCTAACAGGTTACGTTCCTCCGGGAGGGAAATAATATTAACGTGAATTCGTTATAACGGCAAAAGATCAATGTGAGGAACTTCAACAGAAGGTTCTGAGTCTCGCTTCTATTAAAACTAAAAAAGATTATTGTATCACATTTCCTGCATATAGTTTATTGATCAGAGTTGAGAGCCCGGTCCTGCTGCGTAACCAACCCCACAAGTTGAATATGGTTTTAGAATCAAAATTGAACTCAGCTGAACGCTCCTGAATGCCGATCCTTAGAGAGGCATTCGCTGAGTTTCTCGGGTCGTGTTCAAACTCAGTAAAACACTCTCCTGAACTCAGCGTCTCACTCCCCGAACTCAGCAAAACGCTTTTTACGAAAGCGTTTTAGGTCGTTCGACAGGTCGTGTTCAAACTCAGCAAAACACTCCCTATGGGTCGTGTTTTAGGATCTAAACGCACATTTTTCAAGTGTTCCGACAGAATGAGTCTTTTTACTTGCAAAAAGTATGTTTTTCTGATAGAGAAAAGTCTTCCGAACTTCTCCACCTGAATTGCGACCCATGGGAAGCAATTCATTGAGTTACCCCACCCAAAACGTAGGACGAAAGTTTCACGGAAAGATTGTCCTAATTCCGAAAGATTTATATTGAGAACTGTGGGTTGGTTATGCCTGTTGTCTGAAGCAAGCCGAATTCGCCCCAATTTTCTTACGTCGAACTCACGTTAATTTAACAGAAAAAAGTGAAACCTTTGATAAAGATAAAGAAGATCTTCAAAAACGCTCCGAAAGAAAATAAGTTAAATCCTCAAAGCGTTTTTTAGAAATAAGAATTTTATTGAAGAATAATTCCGAATTTTCCTGCAAGGGTATTTATGTCAGTATTAAACTCATCCTGTTTGGCCGCCGCCTTCTTCAAAGATTCTGTCGCAACTTGAAGGATCTTATTCTTTTCCTCATCGGAAACGGAGTTATACCTTGCAAGTTCTTGACTAGACTTTTTCAATAGTTTTACGGTTTCTCCAAGAAGAGGATCTTTGCTTAAAGAAGTCGATACTGTTTTGATCCAAACATCGTAATAATTGTTCAATTTGTCTTCCGTCAAAATGGAATCATAACAAGTAACTTTAGAGAATTCTTGGATCACTTCTTGTTCTAAACAATACATTCCTCTTTTTAACTTACCTTTTGTGTTGGCGGTAATCGTTGGTTTTACAAATGCATCATCCGCGTCGTTTAATACGAAGTATACGTTTTCAGAGAAATTTTTTGCAGGCGCAAAACCTTCTTTGTTATCCACAGTTTTCACTTTGATATAAGTTACAGAGGAAGTTCCTTTTTTTGTGGTTACTTCCGCTTCAATGTTTTCTAAACCTGTTACTTCTTCCATTCCGTAAACAAGACTGACTTGATCTTCCTTTTTATCAGAACCCGGAACTTTATAAATCCATTGGTCAAAATTTGCATATCTGTTCCCCAAGATCTGTGCTTCCTGTTTTTTTTCTTCTTTTTTACATTCAATCATAATCAACAAAAGAAAAGAAAGAATTAAGAATAACTTAATGTGTTTCATGCAGCGGCTTCTCCATTTCCGAATTTTTTAAGCTCAAGAGAAATTAGTCAAGGATTAATGAAGGCATTACGAAAGTACTAACTCGAGACTTCGCGATTCTAAAGCGCGCAAAACACACGGAGAAATTAACACTACGCTTTGCTTGAAGATATCGCTTTTTGAAAAATGATGTTTAGAAAATGTCGTATAACGTTTTAAGATAACAGGCATTCCAAGAGAATTGTTTTGGTATCTGTTTTTGTTAGGTAATACGCATTACAGTCATTAAGATGGGCGGTTTCAGAATCGATGCCTAAGAAAATTAGGTATAATGAACACGCTTTGTCTTTTATCCGAAAGCAAACAATCTTCAAAGCGATTCCATTCTTTAATTTCCAGCAACTCCGATTTCCAGGCAGGATCAAATTCAAGACCGTTTAAATATTTTACGAGATGTTTTCTAAATAAAACTAAACCAAATTCTTCTCCATAATCTTCGATCATCCAACGAACGTGTTGTAAAACTACATCCGAAATTTCAGACCAAGATAATTTTTCCTTTTTAACTCCGGAAAAAATCCAAGGATTTCCGATCGCGTTTCTACCAATCAAAACTCCGTCTAACGAGTATTTATCGATCTTAGAATTTGCCTCTTGAAAACTTTTAATATCTCCGTTTCCAAAAATTGGAATTTTCCGATTTAATTTTACTTCTCCGATTGCATCCCAATCTGCAAATCCTGTATAAGCCATTTCTTTTGTACGACCGTGAACCGTAAGAGCGTCCACACCGGATTCTTCTAAAATTTTAGAAACTTCAAGATAGTTGCGAGAAGTCGCATCCCATCCGATTCTTATTTTAGCCGTAACTGGAACGTTTACCCGTTTTTTGATAGCTTCTATAATTTTTCCAGCCAACAAAGGTCTACGCAAAAGTCCGGCGCCTGCACCACGCAAGGAAACTTTACGAGTAGAACAGCCCATATTCAAATCGATGATATCCGGTTTTAATTCTTGAACGATTTCTGCCGCTTCCGCAATGATTTCTAATCTGTTTCCAAAAATTTGAAACGTAATCGGACGTTCTTCCGGTTTGTAGCGAAACATTTTTAGAGCCTTAGGCGCTCGATGAACGAGTTCGTCCGTATTTACAAATTCGGTATAAGAAAAAGCGGCTCCGAATTTTCTACAAATTCTACGAGTAGGGGAATCCGAAATTCCCGCCATTGGAGAAAGTGAAATTTTCTCTGGAATCGTTACGCTTCCGATCCGGATCACTGGATCAGTTATCCCCTAAGACCGTAAAATCCTGTACTTTATCGTTGTCTTTTAGATCCACGATACGAACGCCTACAGCAGTTCTACCTAATTTAGAAATATCGAATGCATTAATTCGGATCGTCATTCCTTGTTGAGTGATTAGAATGATTTCATCTTCATTTCCAACAGAACCAGTTCCCACAGAAAATCCGTTCTTTTCGGTTATCTTTAGATAAGCCATTCCTTTACCGCCTCTACCTTTTGCGGCAAACTCTTCAAAGCCAAGACGTTTTCCATAACCTTCTTCCGAAACTACAAATATGTCTTCCCCTTCTTTATATTTGCTAAGTCCCACAATCGCGTCATCTTCAGCAAGCCTCATTCCGGTAACGCCGCTAGCGGTCCTTCCTTGGGCTCTAAAGACATTACCTTCAATTCGAAGAGCCAATCCTTTTTTAGAAAAGATCATAACCTCGTCTTTATCGGTCATCGATTCTACTTTGATCAACTCGTCTCCTTCTCTAAGTCCGATTGCAATGATTCCAGATTTTTTAACGTTTCCAAACTCTTTCAATTGAATTCGTTTAATAAACCCTTTCCTTGTTACTAAAAGAAGATCCTTGTCCATATCCTCTTCCCTAAACGTAAAAACAGAAGAGATATATTCGTCTTCTCTTAAATTGATGATTGCTTTGAGAGATTTTCCCCTAGCTTCTTTGGAAGCAATCGGTAATTCATAGGCTTTCATCACATAAACTTTTCCGATATTAGAGAAAAACATAATATTATCATGAGTCATGGCGGCTTTCATGATCTTAATTACATCGTCTCGTTTCTGAGAAAGACCTTGAATTCCTTTGCCACCCCGTTTTTGTCTTTTGAAAGTATCAATCGGAAGACGTTTAACAAATTGATCATAAGTAATTTGAATTACGATTTCTTCGTCCGCAATCAAATCTTCTGCATTAAAAGAAGAACTTTCTATAGTCTCAATAGAAATTTCTGTTTTTCTTTTATTGCCGTACTTGTCCCCTACTTCTTGAAGTTCTGTACAAACAATTTCATTAACGCGAGAAGGTTTTGCGAGAATGTCTTTTAGATCAATGATAAGTTTTCTCACTTCTTCCAACTCATCTATGATTTTTTGAACTTCAAGAGAAGTAAGTCTTTGTAGTCTCATCTCCAGGATCGCATCCGATTGAGCTTCGGATAAACTAAAACGAACCATCAATTGTTGTTTTGCTTCCGGAGGATTTTTAGAAGCGCGAATCACCTTGATTACATCCTCTATATTTTCTAAAGCGATTTTTAACCCTTCTAAAATATGAGCTCGTTTTTCCGCCTTATCTAAATCGAATTGTGTCCTTCTAACAATAACTTCTCTTCTATGAGCTGAGTAAGCAGTTAATATTTCCTTAATATTAAAAATTTTAGGTTTATTATCCAAAATCGCGAGCATCGTGATTCCGTAACTTACTTGAAGTTGGGTCATTTTGTAGAGTTGATTGAGAATGACTTGAGCGTTTGCGTCTTTTTTAATATGAATTTCTACGCGAATTCCTTTTCGATCAGAAAGATCCAAAATTTCTGAAATTCCCTCAATTTGTTTTTCGTTAACCAGATCTCCAATTTTTTCTAAAAGTACTTTTTTATTTACCTGATAAGGAATTTCGGTGACTACAATCACTTCTCTTCCGTTTTTCTTTTCTTCTATTTCTACTTTGGAACGGATCCTAATTGAACCTTTACCGGTAGAATACGCGGAGATTAGACCTTCCCCACCGATGATAATTCCGGAAGTAGGAAAATCTGGACCCGGTATAATTTTTAAAATTTCAGGAATCGTAATTTCTGGATTCCGAATGACCGCGATTACCGCATCAATCGTTTCCTTAAGATTGTGTGGGGGAATATTTGTAGCCATCCCCACCGCAATCCCAGAAGAACCGTTTACGAGTAGGTTCGGAAAATTTGCAGGTAAAACATCCGGTTGTTCTTTCGTATCATCATAGTTAGGCGAAAAACTAACCGTTTCTTTTTCGATGTCGCGTAATAATTCTTCGGCGACTTTTTCAAGCCTTGCTTCTGTATATCGATAAGCCGCCGGATTATCGCCGTCTATAGAACCAAAGTTTCCCTGTCCGTCAATCAAAGGAACTCTCAAAGAAAATTCCTGAACCATTCTTACAAGTGCCTCGTAAACGGACGCATCTCCGTGAGGGTGATAATTACCGATTACTTCCCCGACGATCTTAGCACACTTAACATAAGGGCGATCACTTCTCCACGCACGTTCGTTCATCGCGTGAAGAATTCTTCTATGAACCGGTTTTAATCCATCTCTTACATCTGGAAGAGCGCGCCCAACGATCACAGACATAGCATATCCTAGATACGCTTCTTTCATCTGATCTTCAATTTCTACAGGAATAACTCTGACGCCGTTTTTAAGAGCGTCTGCAATATCTGGTTTTCCAGCAATGTTATAGCTTAGGACTTTGGCTTCGTTTTCCATTTCTTGACTCATTTCAAAATCCCCTTTGATCAAAGATCTAAGTTTGCTACCTTAGCCGCATTTACTTCTATGAATTGTTTTCTAGGTTGAACTTCATCACCCATAAGAATGTTAAATGTCTCTTCTGCTTTCACAAAATCGTCTAACTTAACTTTTAATACAACTCTGTTGGAAGGATCCATTGTAGTTTCCCAAAGTTGTTCCGGATTCATTTCTCCTAAACCTTTGTATCTTTGAATGACCACTTTTTCTGTACCTATGTTTTTTAGTAATTCTTCCTTTTCCTTATCCGAATAAACGTAAGTAGAATTTTTACCATGTTTAATCAAATATAAAGGAGGTTGCGCGACGTAAAGATATCCCCTTTCAATTATAGGACGCATATAACGAAAAAAGAATGTAAGAAGCAAAGTACGAATATGAGAACCATCTATATCTGCATCTGTCATGATCATAATTTTATGATAACGAATTTTATCTATATTGAATTCATCTTCTCCAATTCCGGTTCCCAAAGCCGAAACCAAAACTCGAATTTCTTCACTGGAAAGAATTTTATCAAGCCTGGCTTTTTCAACGTTTAGAATTTTACCTTTCAAAGGAAGGATCGCTTGTGTATTTCTATCTCTTCCTTGTTTTGCGGAACCACCTGCGGAATCTCCCTCGACAAGATAAAGTTCTGAATGCGCCGGATCTTTTTCGGAACAATCCGCAAGTTTACCCGGAAGACCGCCACCTTCTAAAACCGTTTTTCTTCGAGTAAGATCCCTAGCTTTACGAGCAGCTTCTCTTGCTTTAGCGGAAAGAATACATTTTTCTAATATCTTTTTTGTAATATTCGGATTTTCTTCAAAGAATAAAGTCAAACCTTCCGAACTTAAGGTTTGCATGATTCCTTTTATCTCAGCATTTACTAATTTCTCTTTTGTTTGGGAGTTAAATTGAGGTTGAGGAATTTTAATTGATATAACGGCTGTTAGTCCTTCTTTTACATCTTCTCCGGAAAGACCAGTGGGATGTTTTTTAGAAAGTGCAGAATCTTTTTTTAAAAAATCGTTTAACGTTCTTGTAAGGGCGGCTCGAAAACCTTCCAAGTGTGTTCCGCCTAAATTGTTATTTATATTGTTTGTAAAACAGAAAATATTTTCCGTATACGTTTCAGAATATTGGATCGAAATCTCGGCCAAAACATCGTCTTTATTTCTCTCAAAGTGAATTACTTTGTGCATAGGATGTTTGTTTTCGTTGATATGCTCCACGAAAGAAACAATTCCACCGGAAAACTGAAATTCGTTTCGTAAAAGATTGTCCTGTCCGCGCCTGCGATCTTCGACAACCAAAACCAAACCTTTATTCAAAAAAGCTAATTCTCTAAAACGCGCAGAAAGAACATCAAACTGAAAATCCACTGTGGTAAAAATAGTAGCATCTGGTTTAAAACGGACGACAGTACCTCTTTCCGAAGAATCTCCTTTGGGTTGAACCGGAGAAACTGGAACGCCTTTTTGGTATTTTTGAGTGTAAATTTTCCCTTTTTGATGAACTTCAACTTCGAGGTATTCAGAAAGTGCATTTACAACCGAAACCCCAACCCCATGGAGACCGCCTGAAACTTTGTAAGCATCGTTTTCAAATTTACCACCCGCATGTAGGATAGTCATTACGACTTCGATCGTGGAAATTTTTTTATCAGGGTGAATATCAACTGGAATTCCCCTACCATTGTCTTTCACCTCAATAATGTTATCTGGTAAAATACTGATTATAATTTCTGTACAATGACCTGCCATGGCCTCGTCAACCGAGTTATCCACGACCTCGTAAACCATTTTATGAAGTCCGGTTTCGTCCTGAGTTCCGATATACATTCCCGGACGTTTTCTAACAGCTTCTAAACCTTCTAAAATTTTGATCTGACCGGCGCTGTAGCTTGTTTCTTCTTGGCTCATATTTTTCGGACCTCAGGAATAGTTTTCCTGAAAACCATAGGGAGGCAAGGAAATTCATCGAGTTGTTAAAGATATTGAAGAATCTCTAGGTAACGTTTTTTAATTTCAGGATCGGTTTCTTTTTCAAGGATAGCAATTAAATCTTCCTTACCTTCTAAACCTTTTTTTTCTTTGGTCTCGGTAGTCGCTGTGGAATAAGAAATACTGAGTTTACCGATGGAAATTTCAATAGAACGAACAATTCCCTTTCCCAAAAATCTAGCCGACTCTCGAATGATACGATTTTGTAAAAAAAGTAACTCTTGTTTATAAGCGTTATGAGATACAAGAATTCTAAGTTTACCGAGTTGAATCGAATTTACTTCGGAATTAGAAGCGAATACGGGACCAACAATTTCTTTCCAACGGTTTTTAAGAGTATGAACAGAAATTTTTTCCTGAAGATTTTCTTCCGTAATTCCCATTTGGTTTAAAATGGAACGGAACTCCGAAGTTTCGATTTTTTTAGATGAAACCAAATCGTCTTTCATTTTATAGATTCGACTTTTCCTTGTCGAATTAGAAAAATTTGTTTTTGGTCTTCAAGTTTACCGACATAATCTTGAATTCCTTCTAAATCCGTTGTTGTAAAAAAGGCCTGCCCTGCAGTTACTACAAGGTCTACAAAGTATTCTCTTCTTTTTACATCTAGTTCTCGAATAACGTCATCAATTAGTAAAACGGGAATTGTGTTTAAAATGTTTTTGTAATAGTTAAAAGTTGCCGCTTTTAAAGCAATTACGGTGCTTCTCTTTTGACCTTGGGAACCAAATTCGGTAATATCCCTTTCATCAACCCCAATAAAAAGATCATCTCTATGAATTCCTACCGAGGTATAACCAAGTCTTAAATCTCTATTTAAGTTATAGTTAAGTTTTTCCAGAAATTCGTTTTGGTCTTTTACATTGGGTTTATAAACTAATTCAAGTCCGTCCTTTCCTCCACTTAGTTTATCCAAATTAATCTTATAAAACGAATTTAATTCTAAAACGATTTCTTTTCTTTTGTTGAGTATAAAAATTCCTTTTTCTACAATTTTTTTATCCCAGATTGAAAGATGAGAAACCTCCGAATTCCCACTTTTCAAAAGTGCGTTTCTATGTTTTAGAATTTTATTATATTCCAATAAAGATTCGAGATAAGAAGGATCAAAGGAAGAAATAAAAGCGTCTATAAATTTTCTTCTTTCTGCCGGGCCCCCCTCTATGATTTTTAAATCCATTGGAGTTAATAAAACAGTGATAAATTTGCCAATTAGATCTGTTCTTTTTTTGACTTCTTCCTGATTGAATTTTAATTTTCTTTTAACAGAGGGTTTAGAAGTAAATCCGATTTCTAAAACAGATTCTTTTTGATTTTCTTTGATTCTTCCTCTGAGAAAATAATTTTCGGAACCCCATCGAATGAGATTAGAATCTTCGGACTCGCGGAAACTTTTTAACCAAGATAATATACAAATCGCTTCTAAAAGATTGGTTTTACCCTCTCCATTATCTCCGACGAAAAAAATAAGTCTGGAATCAAAGTCCAGACTTAACTCTTCGTGACTTCTAAAATTTTGAATGGTAAGATGTTTTAAAAACATTATAAATATATAACTAAAAGACTACTAGAAACTTTAAAAGAAATATTAAAAACTCTTACTAATAACTGCATAATAAATCACTTTGTATTTACGTACAAATTTCCACTTTGAAACGAAAATCTCGTCAACTTATTACACAGTTTTTTCAGTAATAAAACGACGTTATTTTTATAAAATATGTCTTTTTCTTAATTTATAAATTCTTTAATAACTTTTTTTCTTTATAAAAATCGAGCGAATGTTTGACTCCATTTTTTAAATCATTACGTCACTATTTTACTGAGATTTATACGACAGAAAAATTAACATTTTATTTTTAAATAATAGACTGTTGAAAAATCAATTCTTAATCAGTTTTTCTTTAAAGTAAACGGTCAATTAAATCTGTTTTGTTAATCTGAACTATGAATTTTTCAATAATTCTAATATTTCACAATAAAAAATCATAATATTTAGTTTTATAGAACTCAATAAAATAGAATTTTACAATGATCTGTTCAAAAACTGTCCAGCAGTAGAAGCTACTGCATTTTATTAAAAATTTCTAAAAAATTATTAGAGTTGTTGAAAAATTAATTCTCAATCAGTTTCTGTTTCATGGAAACGGTAAATTAAAGCAGTTTTTTGATCTGAATTATGGAATTTTTCAAAAACTCTATTGTATAAAATTCTTTGAGATTTTGGAACAAGTTCTTGATAAAAATCTTAAAATCAAACTTATAAAAGACCTCATTTTGATAATTAACGTAAATATTATATAATAAAATTGGAAAGTATTTACAATTTCATAGGCATAATCACAGAAATAAATTCAGGGTCAGAAGGATCTTTAAAAATAACGGGAGAATTTGCATCTGAAAATTCTATTTTAACCTCGTTGTCGTCAATCGATCTAAAAATATCCATAAGATATTCCCCTTTGAATGCAATTGTAACTTCGTCTCCAGAATATTCAATTGGTTTGTTAATACTTGCTTCTGAAGCACCAAGAGTTTGTGCGAATAAATTCAGATTATTTTTACTAAATGTAAGTCTTACTTGTCTAGAAGGTTCTTCCGCAGCTGTTAAAACCTGTCGTAAAGAAATTTGAAGTTCTTCTTTAGAAATGTTCGTAGAAAATTTAGTATTTTTAGGAATGACTTGTTCATAGTTTGGAAAATTTCCTTCGATCAACTTACACAAAAGTTCAATATTGTTTGCAGACACATAAATCTGACTATCGATCAAACCGATGTTTCCGACTTCAGAAGTTGCAATCATTTTAGAAATTTCCCGAATCGCTTTTGCGGGAACGATAATAGAATCTTTAAACTGCAACGGAGAAGGAAGTGTTCTTTCAATTTTACAAAGTCTTCTTCCATCTGTTCCGACAAAAATCAATTTATTTTCGTTTGGAATCATATAAAGACCGTTGAATATAAATCTCTGATCTTCATGTGCAATCGCATAGGAAGTCTTACGAATCATGTCGTTTATCAAAGTGCTAGGAAAAGAGGATATTTGTGAAGAGTCGATTTTTGAAATCGTTTTTATTTCATCCGCGTCCATTCCGCTGATTTTGGATTTATAATCGTTTTTACCGGAAGCATCAGTAATATAAACTACGGAAGAATTATTATCCGATTCTTCTAAGAACAAATTTGTATCTTCGAAGTGAATTGTTTTAAAAAAACTAGAAAGTTGTTTTGCGGGTAATGAAACATTTCCTTCCTGGGTTACGTCGGCAGGTAAGGAAGTTTTGATTGAAATTTCAAGATCAGTAGCAGATAAAAACGTTTCTTTTCCTTCTGCTTCTATTTTAAGATTTGATAATATAGATTTAATTTCTCTTGTGGTGATTACACCTTCTACGGCGTGAATCGCTTTCAAAAATTCAGATGTGTTTACTTTAATTTTCAATTTTTTCTCCTAGTTTCTTTCTTAATTAAATAGGTTTTTATTATTGTACAGTTGTAGAAGTAGTACCTGTAAATATGTACATAAAATTGTATTCCCAAAGAATACTGAAATATGTCTCATTTTTTTTGAAAAGAGAATTTTCTTTTCCGACATAATTCTAAGTTGATTTTTCATTAATAAGCGACAATAATTTTACATTATGTCTTATTTACAGAATTATTAAATTTTTTAAACACTAAATATATATGTTATTAACAGATTATATACACTAGAGTTGTTGAAAAATGAATTCTCAATTAGTTTCTCTTTGATGGAAACGGTCAATTGAAGTAGTTTGTTAAACTGAACTATGGGATTTTTCAATAACTCTACTATCTTTGAACTCTGAACATTTATGAATTTGTAGTTTTTTTATGAGCTCTCGCATTTTAAAATCAGTTTCAAATTTTAAAAAATAATAAGCTTTTTGTAAGAGATTCTGAATTGAAATTATATAATAAATACTCAATGATTTGCTATTAAATGGAACTTTGTAATAAAAAATTTACGGTAATCAATTTGATAAGAATCTGTAGTAACACCTTAATCAGTTTATAAATTTCTAAAGTCTAATTGACAGATTATAATTTTTGACAGACGAACTTATTACTCAATTGTGTAAAAATAATACTATGGTAACTTGTTTAAAAGTTAGATTGTGAAGAACTACTTTAAAAAATGTGAGTTCGACGTAAAAATCCGTGATTCATTTTTCTGAATAAAAGGATATTTGAGTTTTACAGAACGATTTCTAAAGTGCGGAATTACTGCAAATCACGAATTTACAAACCAATTCTAATACTGATAATAACTATATAATAAAATACCTAATATTTTGCATGGAATCAGTATTTTGTAATAAGATAAACGGTATTCAATTTTATAGATATGGTAATACAAATTTTAAAAAAATTCTTTCTTAATTTTTTACTCCGAATTCACGTCAAAAAAGATTAACAATTTCAAGTTATACATAATTTTTGAAAACTTCTACCTTTTAAAGGTCCATTAAATTAATTGAATACAGCGTACGAAACCAAAAGGATAAAAACGCATTTTTTTATGTTGAAAAGAAGTTTTTCTAACTTCGTTGACAAAGGTTCAAAAAGATTCAACTGAGCCCCGTCAAATAAATGAGTTTAAATCAACTACCGTAAGAAATCGACGATAACAAAACCAAAGAAGAAAAGATAGGATTTTTAACAGTATGTTGAATATCATCCCGTATTTGGAATTACTGATTTATACAAAAAGCCAAAATGGTGGCTTAACAAAGTACCACGAAGGGAAATTCATGTAGAAACTATAATAACAAAAAAATGAAATCTTATTGTAGTTTGTATTTAGAACTGATTCGTTCTATTAAAAAACGCATTTCTTTATTGTTGGAAAGAAGTTCTTCAGTTTTTCTAACTCCGTGAATTACTGTTGTATGTTGAGTTTGAAAAAGTCTTCCGACTTGGGATTTATTCACGTTAAACACATTGTGGAGTAAATAAAAACATATATGCCGCGGAATGATTAGTTCTTTCTTTCTACTTTTTCCCATGATCTCGGCAGCATTTAAATTGAATTCTTTTGCAACGGATTCTATAACCCGATCATGAGAAAATTCTACATTCTTTTTACGATAAAGTCTGTTTTTTACGATTTCTTTTACTTTATCTAAATTTAAAAAAAGAAGAGAATATGATTTTTTATATAAATAAATGTCGTTAAGCGCACCTAAAAGGAGTCTTGTATCTTCTTCGATTTGATCTGCTAAAAAATCTAATATATCTTCGCTTAATCCTAAATCCATAACTTTAGAATGACGAGTTACAATTCCTTTTCTAATTTCCCTATCTGGATATTGAATGTCCGCTTGAACACCTGTAACAAATCTAGACTTTAGCCTTTCATGGATTGTAAGTTCAGAACTAGGACGATCCGAAGCGATTACGATTTGTCTTTTTCTTTCGAATAAAAAGTTAAACAGTGCAAAGAACTCGTCTTGAGTTTTTTCAGCATTTGTAGAAAGAAGTTGAATGTCATCTACGATAAGACAATTATAAGATTGATATTTAATTTTAAAACTTTCAATAAGTTCTCTAGATTGAAGTGCAAAACGAAACTCGTTCATAAAAGAAGAAATATCTACGTAACATACCGTTTTCCATGGATCCTTTTTTATAAGTTCCGATCCAATTGCGTGAAGTAAATGAGTCTTCCCTACTCCTACACTTCCAAATATATACAAAGGATTGATTTCTGCGGGCTTTCGAACGCATTCTTTTGCGGCTGTATATGCCAAACGATTACAATCGCCTACAATAAAAGTTTCAAACGTATAATCTGGGTTAAACTGAAAGTCTTTTTGATCGAAAGATTTTTCAAGAATCGACTGAAGAGGAGAGACTGCTTTTGTTTCGATTAAGATTTCCACTGGAATCTTATCGCCACAAGTTTCTAAAATTGCGTTTTCAATAATACTTTGGTACTTTCTTTCTACGTGCGTTTTGATTGTGGCGGATGGAGCTATGATTGTACATTTTTCAGAGTTAATAGCTTCTAACTTTAGAGTATTAATGAACCGTTCATAATATTGCGGAGATATTTTTTTGGATACTTCCTCCAAAATTTTATTCCAAACTAAGTTCAATTTTTCCTCCAGAAACAATTAACTCTTTTGAAGAGCGTTATACAGATTCGAATTAAAAAGTATTTTTTCAATTCGATTGAATTCAGTGATCTTTCATTTAAAGCATTCTAAAATTTCAAAAAAAATCGATTAAAACAACTGTCGGTGAATTTTTATCAAAACGAAGTAGATCCGAAAAATTAAGTTTTTTATGTGGTGATACTTTTCGGATGACTTTCGATTGTTAAATTTTTGTGTAAATTCTTACATCTGACGGACTTTTCAATTATAGAATTCAATGAATGAGAATACAGTATTTTTAAAAGAAGTCTTGTACTCAAATGAAAATTCCAGAATTAGAACATTTCACTGAAAAAAGAATCCGTTTATGTTTTGGATAATTAATTATGTCGCAATCCTGCAATAGATTTATTTTTACTAACGGCTATTTAATTATTGTAAGGTAAGATATATTCAAAATTTAGAATATACTCTAAATAGAAAGTTTAAAAAATAATCTTGAGAGAGCAATTGAATCGATTCCAATTATTTTTTTGTGAAGTTCTGTTTTAAATTGAAAGATGGCTTCTAACTTCGAGAGATTACTTTCGTAATCGACTCTTGTATATTCGTACACTAATACAAGACTTACGAGTTCTAAAAATTCTTTATAAGAAAAATTTTCCTTCCATTCCGGATGTTCGTCCTTATAAGAAAGAATCCACGATTCAAGTTTTAAAAGATCTAGCCCGGTTTCTAATCGATCTTTTATTTTTTCTTGAACTAAATCTAACACTTCTTTCGGGCATTCCGAGGATATAAGGCTTCCACCTTGAAGTGGTAAGGTGGAAAGACCTAAACTTGTATTTATTTTTCTAAGATCTTTTTGATTAAGGTATTGAAAAGGAATACAAATAGCTCTACTTATAATCGTTTCTTTCAGTTTATCTAAATTATTTACAATAAAAATAAATCTAGAAAAAGAAGGTGCCTCTTCTAAAGATTTTAAAAGTGCCGTTTCCGCTTCATTCCCGATAAGGGAAGCATCTGGAAAAACTATAAATCGAAATATAGAAAGATGAGGACGGTAATTCAATCGGGAACGAATCAACCATCGGATTGAAAATTCTTCGGGATTATCTTCGCTTCCAATTGGAATGATCTTACCACTTTCTTCTGGAAAACGAATATAATCCGGATGTGAGTTGTGCATAAACGATTTACAGGAAGCACAAACCCCACAAGAAGTTCCTTCGAAGCACAATACGTTTTTAATAAATCGTTCGGATGCAGATTCTTTTCCGGTTCCATCCGGCCCGTGGAAAATTAAAAGAGGTGGAATCATTTCCGGTTTAGAAGTGTATCTTTTTAAAAACGTAAGAGCGACTTCTTGTCCTAAGAGTTCATCCAATTGAAACGATTTCATTTTTTCTAATATATTGGAGTTAACCAATGTCTGTATTTCTCTTCTTTGTTAATCACTAAGTTGAAAAATAAATTTTGAATCTTTTGAGTGATTGGGCCTATGGTTGAATTTCCGATTTTTCTATGATCAATTTCTGAAACCCAAGCGATTTGAACTCCAGTTCCGGAAAAGAAAATTTCATCCGCAATATAAAGTTCGCTTCTAGATATATCTCTTTCAATTACTTCAATTCCATTGTCCTTTGCGATTTGAAGTACACTTCTTCGAGTAATTCCTTCCAACAAAGAGGAGTTAATTCCAGGTGTGATGATTTTTCCATCTCGAACTAAAAAGATATTTTCGGCGGAGCCTTCGCTTACAAACCCTCTTGAATCCAAAAAGATCGCTTCGTCAAATCCATTTTGAACAGCTTCTGATTTTGCAAGAGCAGAGTTTACATATCCTCCGGATACTTTGGAAAGGGTTGGAATTACTGCATCATCAAACCTTCTCCAACTCGATACCATTGTCTTTAATCCTCGTTTTGTATCCATATAATCATTCAACTGAAGGATATAAATCGCGAGTTGTGTAGGAACGTCATGAAAACGTGGTGAAAGTTGAAGCGCGGATGTATAAACAAAAGGACGAAGATAAATATTTTCTTTATATCCGCTTTGGCGAATCAAGTCGATCGTTATGTCTCTCAATTCTTCTTTCGTCTTATCTAACTTCAACTGCATAATTCGAGTCGAGTTAATTAATCTTTGATAATGATCTAAGATACGAAATAAATAAACGTTATCCGTGTCTTTATCGTAGTAACCTCTTAGTCCGCCAAAAACTGTAGTGCCATATTGAAGGGCATGAGTTTGGATGCTGATTTTTGCTTCGGATTCTGGAACGATTTTTCCTTCGAAATAGGATAGTTTCTTGATGGATTCTGCCATGGAACAGGAACCTGATAAGTGATATAATTCCATGAATCAATATGTCGGGTCTCTTGTCGATTCATCTTGTAATCGTAAAGCTTGAACCTTGAAATACATCTCATTCTAAAATCTATAATTAATTTTCAGGAAGTTGAATCTAAATGATCGAGTCCAACAACCAATCTTTTTTTCCAAATCGTTTTGACTGTGTCGTAGTTGGTGCAGGGCACGCAGGTTCGGAAGCGGCATATATTTCTTCTAAAGGTGGGGCGAAAACTCTTTTGATCACGATGAACTTGGATACAATCGGTCAGATGTCCTGTAACCCTGCAATTGGTGGTATTGCAAAAGGACATATGGTAAGGGAAGTAGATGCACTTGGTGGTATTATGGGTAAGGTCATTGATCATACTGGGATTCAGTTTAAGATGCTCAATACTTCCAAAGGCCCAAGTGTTTGGGCGCCGCGCGCTCAGGCGGAAAAGAAAGAATATCAACTCAAGGTAAAACATACGCTTGAAGCGGAAAAGAATCTTTCGATTCGTCAAGATACCGTTGAAGAGTTGATCATCGAAAACGATCAAGTAATTGGAGTAAAGACTGGTCGTGGTTTTGAAATTTTTACGAACCACGTGATCTTGACTACGGGAACGTTTTTATCTTCTCTCGTTCATATAGGAACATACCAAAATGAAAACGGAAGGATGTGTGAGCCAACCGTTAAAGGTCTCTCTAAGTCTTTAGCAAAGTATAATTTAAAATTAGGAAGATTAAAAACAGGAACACCTCCTCGGATTCATAAAAACTCCGTGGACTTGAGTGTGCTTGCAATTCAGGAAGGAGATCCAAATCCATCTCCATTTTCTTTTTCCACAGAGAAGATTACTCGAAGACAAATTCCTTGTTATATTACTTATACGAATGCGGAAACTCACAAACTCATTCATGATAATCTAAATTTATCTCCTATGTATTCTGGACAAATCCAGAGTACAGGTCCTCGTTATTGTCCTTCCATTGAAGATAAGGTCGTGCGTTTTGCGGATCGTGAAAGACATCAAGTTTTTCTTGAGCCAGAAGGTTATGAAACTTCCGAAATTTATCTCAACGGAGTTTCTACAAGTTTACCCGAAGAAGTTCAGTGGAAGTTAGTAAGATCTCTGAAAGGTTTAGAAAATGCAGAGATCGTAAGACCCGGTTATGCAATCGAGTATGACTATGTAGATCCGACCGAGTTGAAACCAACGCTTGAAACCAAAAAAATCAAAGGTCTTTATCACGCGGGACAGATCAATGGAACCACAGGTTATGAAGAAGCTGCGGCTCAAGGTTTGGTTGCGGCTTATAGTGTCCTTCATTCTTTAAAAAATCTTTCTCCTCTATTGTTCAAAAGAAGTGAGTCTTATATCGGAGTTTTGGTTGATGACTTAGTTCACAAAGGTGTGGAGGATCCGTATAGAATGTTTACTTCTCGTGCAGAACATAGACTTCTTTTAAGACAAGACAACGCAGATCAAAGATTGATGAAATATGGATATGATCTTGGTCTTGTGGATCAGGAAAGTTATGATCGAATGAAAGATCGATACGAAAGGGTGAATTCAGTTCGAGAAAAAATCTATCAGATTCCATTGAAACCTTCAGATGAATTTCAAAATCTTTTAGATCGAAAAGGAATTATGAACTATAAGTTTGGTATGAAGTTAGATTCTTTTTTAAAACGCCCAGAAATCAAAATTACAGATATTGAATTTATGATTCCAGAAGTGAAATCTTGGTCTGAGGCAGAGAAGAATATTCTCGAAATGGAAATTAAGTACGAAGGGTATATCAAAAGAGAACTTGAAACGATTCAATGGAAAAGTCGATATTTGGATCTTCCAATTCCTGAAGATATAAATTATGAAGTGATTGCCGGTCTTAAAAAAGAAGCGGTTCAAAAATTAAAAAATCACAAACCGATGACTTTAGAAAAAGCGAGTCAAATTTCCGGAGTAGATCCGAGTGACATAGATCTGATTCTCTATCATATTAAAGGAAAGAAAAAACAAGAAGCGGAAGTTTCTTAGTTGTTGTCGGTTCACTGTAAGTGATAGGAACTCCTTACTAAAGTTTGAGGTTTTTTCTACAATTTGCTGTTGGAGTTTCGACAAGAAACTAAATCTTATCTGTGTTTCACATGAAACATTTTGAAGGCTCGGAATTGCACCGGGTTTTTTTGTTTCAAAGTAAGATGATTTTTCTTATAATTTTTAAACTACGTTTTTACTGTAGGTTTTGTTTAAGAGATTGATTTCTTAGTTTTTTAGAATGACGAGTCTTGTTTTAAAAACAATTAAAAATGTAAAAATTTTTTATAGTATTCAAGACTTCTATCTTCTTCCGTGATAAAGTAAATCTAATATACCAATCTATAAGCAACTTAGGAAATCTTCTGTAAAAACCTAAAAAAGAATGATCGCACGATTCAATTTCTATATGAAATTGATCTTATAGTGATTCTCGAAATTATAACGCAATGGTCTTTACATTTTAAGAAACAGATTTGTAAATTCATTCCTACTTTTTTTAAAAGAATGAGCTATGGATTTCTTACACTGAACTCATATTAAAGTAGTTCCTACATTTAAAATTGTTCTAAGTTTTAAAACTTTTTCGAATTGGTCGCTGTTGTACAAAAGAGAAGACCCAAAATATTATAAGCACGAATTCAAAAAGAATACTATTGAACTATTAATAAAAGGTTGTAGTTCTCGCATTATGTTTCTTTGAAAAATTTAAAGATTTTTAAATTATCTTTTTCGGACTTATCTCCCGTATGAGTTCCTATATTCTGAGGTTTTGAAACAAGTTTTGATCATCAAGGTAAGAAACAATAATTCATAAAAGAAATTCTGTTATAAGTCCTACATTTTAAAAACAGAGAACTTGTATAGATGGTTATTATTCTCTTATGAATCAGATCTATTGATACCAAAGTAACTGAAATCTAAGTCTGACTTTAAAATATTTTATGAAACTGAATATCTTTCTGTAAAAAATGTGGGAACTACTACAAGCCAGGTTTTAGAATTAGTTTTGAATTATTATCGAAAGTTCTTAACGATAAAAAGATCTGTTTAAAGATTTAATTGTGGGAACTACCATAATTTAAAAAATAAAAATTTATAGCAGTTGAGTCTGTAGTATTTCAAATGCGGGAACTCACACAAAACTTGAATTTATCTGTAAAATTATGTGTGGACTATTACAAATCACAATTTTACGAACAAATTCTAAAATTGTAGAACTCCTACTTTTTCCTAATTTATTTAAATCGAATTCAAGTTTATTAATGATTTATTATTAAAACGAGTTCAATATTTTTAAAATAAGAATAAGGTCGAGATCCATTAGCACTTAAAGAATTGGACAGATTTTTTTGATGATTTTGAAATTTTAAACGTGTTCAAAGCATTGAGAGGACCGACAACTTTTAAATTGAGAATGTAATCGTTCTCACAAATAAATCACTACTTCTTTGGAGATTAGAGTTGTTGAAAAATTTTATAGTTCAGATCAATAAAATTGCTTTAATCGGACCTTTCTATAAAACAAAAATGGATGGAGAATTCATTTTTCACCAACTCTAATTTAAATTTTTAAGACGTTCTTTTTTTAAAGGAGTTCCAACACTTTTTGAAAACAAACTCAAACTCAAAATTAAATGAAAAAATAAAGAGCCGTCAAAAATTACAATCAAGACAGCTTTATATGTGCGTTACTTATAAATCAATTCGTGTGTTTTTTGAAGTTCCCATTTATTGTTTTGTTTCACGTGAAACGTAAAACTTTGAAGTAAGTTGTTGGAGTTGTAATTCAATTGATTCTTTCTTTCTTGACCACCTTGAACGTTAAGTCGGGTCAGTAATTTTCCTTTCTCATCGTATTCAAATTTGGTGGAAGCGATCTGTTTTTTTTCTTCGTTATAAATATTCTGAATAAGTGCTTTTGGGTTTTTTTCGTCCTGAATCAAATTGAATATTTCAATCTCTTTAGAATCGGACCAATTCGTTTGGCCTGATTTTACAAAATCTTTGTCCCAAGAATTGATGTTTGATCTTAAAAGAAGTTTATTGTCTTTATCAAAAACTTCCACAAGGTCGATTTCTCCTTTCGGATTGTATCTAAATGTTTTCGTTTCGAGTAAAATATGATCTTTATCGAATAGTTCTTCCCGAATTACTTTTCCATCTTTGTATTGAAAGATTGTAGAACCGTCAGCTTTTCCATCTGCATTTAAGTAGGATTCTTTGATCAGTTTTCCGGAAGAATCGTATTCATAAAGGGCAGAATAGACGACTTTACCGTTTGCATTTTTGACAATTTCTTTCACAGGCCCATTGGAGTTGTTTCCAAAAATATATTTATCTATGTGAGACCATTTACCTGGAGTGATTCCTAAGATAATTTTAGGAAATAGAATTAAGATTAAAATCCAAAAAGGAATCAAATGAGCGGTAATACTTTTTGAGTTTTGTGAATTGTTTTTGTTCGTTCTAAGAAGGAAAATACAAGATTTATAAAAAATCATAACTAAAATTTGAATCATAGTACCTCACTTTACAATCATCGGAAAACAACCGAAAAGATTAACTAACTAGAATGATGAAATCTTTAGATAGAAAAAAACTCGAAGGAAAAATATAAAAGGTATCGTTTTATGATCATTCTTAAACAAAAAAATTATTTTATAAAAGTTCCTTAGGGTTTATTTTAAATTTTCAATGTAAGAACTTATCCGAAAACTTAAAGATTACTAAAAGCCATCTCAAAACACTTTATCTTTGCTTAAAATATCAATGCCAATTATTCTAAGATAACGCGAAAAAGATTGATGTGAGGGAACTAAGTAGAACGCTCTTTCAAACCCAGCGTCTCGCTTCTTGAATGCTGATCCTTAGAGGGCTTCGCTGAGTTTCCGGGTCCGCTCTGCAGGGTCCTCAACCGTTCTATTAAAACTAAAGAAGATTATTGTACCACGTTTCCTATATACAATTTATTAACCAGAGCTAAGAGCCCCCGGTTCTGCTGCCTATGGCAAACTGAATTTGTCCAGATTTTTTTTACATTAAGATATTTTTGAGATAGCTTGTAATAAAGAACTACTGAAAATTTCTCAAATCTAGGCGTAACGGTTTTTGTGAGGACTTCAATATTTTATTAGAAACTTCTAAAAGATTATCGTTTATACGTTTCTAGAATTTTGGGACAGCCTAGATTAAATAACTAAGTACTAGTTAACGTTTAAGGAATCCATGTTTCATTTTTCTGAAAAAGTTAAAATTTGAATTTTGCGGATCAATTTCTTAGATGTGGGAACTACTACGAATCAGGATTTACGAACAAATTCTAAAATTGTAGGAACTCATATTCGTTAATGTGAATTCAGTATAATTAAATTGAAAAGACATTTAAAAAAATAAACTAAACATCTTTATATGAGTTACTTTGATTTGCAGGTAGAATTGAAAATGTGGGAACCACCAATATTTCACAGAGAAAAGACGTTCTAAAACAGCAAAATAGATCTAATGAGACTTAATCTGTGGGAACTCATACAATTGTAGAAGTTTCTTTTAGAACTTACGTCAACTAACATGAGTTTGATATAATAAATCTGTTCTGTAAGTTTTATAAAGAGCCGATCTCAAAAACTTAAAATGTGGGAACTCTTATGTGAACTTCAAAAATCATAAATGGAAATGCCTTGAAAGTAAAATAGGGAGCAATATTTTCTTCCGCACTTAGGAGAGAATTAAGGATGAATTGGAAAAAAATCGTCTTCGGCTTTTTAGGAACTTTGATTTTATTTTTACTCTATACAATTTTTATTACAGAAAAAGGAATTCACTCGATTAAACCTACAGCAAAGTTTCAAGAACGTGATTATAGAAAGATTGCTGAAGAAGCTTCGAAAGATTTACAAACATATCTAAGAATTCAAACAATTCGAGGGAATGAAAAACAAGCGGTTTTATTTTTAAAAAGTCTTTTTGATAAACGAGGAATCAAAACCAGAATTTTTGAAGTTCCTGGAAAACCGGAAAGAGCCAGTATCATGGCGGAGATCAAAGGAACGGATCCACAAGGTGGTCTGATTCTTACCAATCATATCGATGTGGTAGAGGCCGATCCGAATGAATGGGAGGAAGCACCGTTTTCAGGTGTAAGAAAAGGAGATCGAATTTATGGAAGAGGGGCCATAGATATGAAAGGTCTTGGAATTATGGAACTTTATACATTTTTTTTGATCCATGATTCTGGAATAAGACTTAAGAAAAATCTAATGTATCTTGCGGTCGCTGATGAAGAAAGTCGTTCCGAATTTGGGATGAGATTTTTAATCTCAAAACATAAAGAAATTTTTAATGGATATGAATTTGTTCACAACGAAGGTGGAATCGGAACCAAAGACGTAATCGTAAAAGGAAGTAAGATCTTTAATATTCAACATGCGGAAAAAGGAATTATCTGGTTGGATTTAGAATCGGAAGACATTTCCGGACATGGAAGTACTCCGCCAATACAATACGCAGCTTTGAATCTTATAGATTTTCTTACCGAACTTAAAAAAATGAATGAGGTAGTTATCATTAAAGATGAAACTGCTTCCTTTTTTTATCAAATGGGAAAAGTAAGTCCGTTTCCAGATTCTTTCGTTTTAAAAAGATCTCGTAATCCTCTGTTGGGAATTATTTTAAATGGAGTGATCCGATCCAATAAACATTTAAGGGCAATGACTAGTAACACAGTTAGTATAACAGGAATTAATACTCATTACTCTGGTATAAACGTAATCACTTCAAAATCAGAAGGAGAGGTTGATATAAGAATCCTTCCTGGTTTTAGTGAAAATGAGATTTTTGAAAAAATAAAAAAACTCGCAGAAAAATATAGAGTAAAAGTCAGTGCGAGACATTTAGAACCAGGAACAATTTCACCGGTAGATTCAAAGTATTTTCAAATTTTATCCGGAGTTGTTCAGCAAGTAGTTCCAGGTTCAGTCGTAACTCCTTTTTTATCTCCCGGAACTACAGATTCTTCTTATTTAAGAATGGCAGGTTTTAAATGTTATGGATTAATTCCTGCGCTCATGACTTCAGAAGAAATAGATGGGATACATGGTAAAAATGAAAGTACCACGGTCGAACATTTGCACACTGGGATTGAAATTCTTCATAAAACTGTAATCGAATTCAACAACGCTTCGGATTAAAGGTTTAGTTATTGATTCAAGGTGAGATGCTCTTGCCTTGAATCAATGACGGAATATATTATATTTATGTAATGATGATCGCTTGGTCTAAAATTCGGTTCTTTTTAAAATCATCTTTTATCACTGACAACTAGTTTGCCGATACTTCGGCCCCGGAGCGTTCGTGCACAAATACTGACACAAAGTTTGGTGAGTTTTAGTTACGTCTTACAAGCTGAAGGACAAAGTGATGTGCGGAAAGTAGACTGAGCTGAAACTGCGAATGCCGAAACAAGTGGTTAAGCGCAAGTTGTATATTTTATCAATCTGCTAAAATTTTAACTAATTCTGACGATATTTCTTTTGCCTTATTCAAAATCATAAAATGGCCTCCCCCACTAATTAAAATTGGAGCCTTTATGAGTTGAAATGGCAACAGTCTATCATTAGTTCCATGTAAGTGAATTAAGTTAGTTTGATAATCTTGATTATCCCATTTTAATATAGATTTCAAAGCCCATTTCAGAAAGTTTCCATTAGTATTTGCTAAAAAACTTTTTAAAAGCTCTTGATCTTCTTTCGAAGTAATTCCAAAATAATAGTTCAGTACGGGTGTATATAATTTTAGTAAAAACGAAGGAACTATGTTTATCAATCTCAAAGTCCCGAACAATCGATATAGAATTGGTTTTTCTGAATCTGATTTAATACTTGAGATAATAATGATTTGTTTTACCAAGATGTGTTTTGAAATCTCCAAGGCTACTATTCCGCCGAAAGAAACACCGATTAAGATTATTTCGTTCTTTGTATCAATTTGGCTTAATAATCTTTTTGAATATTTTGAAAGAGATTCATCTAATTCTGGCTGTATCCAGGAAATATATCTAGGATTTACATTTCCGAAATTGAGTCTTTGAAATATTCTTTCATCCGCCCCTAACCCGCTTATTAAATAGATGTTCTTCACTTTTTTTATAGAAGATTTAATGTAATTGCGCTTAACTCTGTTTAGGCGACTTTCAGAAAAAACATGAGCAGTTTAGAAGCCCTAAAAAATTTAACTCTCAAATTTATAATAAATCGTGGAAAAATAAACTCAAACCTCACTTGCGTTTCTATCGACTGACTTCTACATTCTCAAGTTTTGAGGCCTAATGAAAAATTCTTGAGTTTGTTGAAAATTGAAATTTCAGGATTCTTTTTGAAAGTAGCTGACTCTGCTTTTTATGATTTGTAAACTTAAAATGTGCATTCTTTCGAATAATCATTTTTTGCGGATTTATTTACTGAACCTACTTTTAGATTTATACGGAACTAAAAAGTGGAATCTAAAAATTTTCCGATTTATTACGATCATTTACTGTTTTTTAAAAGGAAAATTATACAATAGAGCAGTTGAAAATTTCATAGTTCAGATCAAGAAAACTGTTTTAATCTACCGTTCATAAAACAAAAACTGATGAAGAATTCATTTTTCAACAACTCGAATGCGTTATTTTTCGGATAAGATGAATTTAAGAAAGTTTCTTTTTAAAATTCATGTGGATTTAAAAAAGAAACTGTGAAGACAAGACGGATTGAAGTTCTACTTTAGCATCATGCAAGATCCCGTTCAATTTTCAATCGAGTCGATTACGGAAAGATTGAAGGAGAGATTTCCAAAAGAAGCCGATGAGATTCTTTCTTTTTTTGATTGGGAATTGGTTTGTAGGTTCGCTTTATTCTTAAGAGAAAAAAACGAGGCAGGCGGATTCTTTTCCAAAAGAGATTCCGAAGAAATTCTGGATCGTCACGTTTTGGAATCAATCTATCACGTGTATTGTATCACAAAAAAAGTGAATTCTTGGAAAGGAATTCAACTCGGAGACGCAGGAACTGGACCAGGAATTCCAGGATTTTTTTTTCGCTGTCTCAAGGAATATCCGATTGTCGTATTAATCGATTCTCAAAAAAGAAAACTTTCTCATACAGAAACTTTTATTCGATTGAATCAAATTGTTGGCGTGAAATTTCAATTTATCCGAACTGAAGAATCTAAATTGAATCTAAATTATGTCGTATCACGAGGTTTTATCCCTTATCCATATAGTGTAGAAGCAGTTTCTAATTTGATAAAAATCGGTGGAACTTATGTCCCATTTTTAGGAAAACATGATATAGATCCAAAATTAGAAGAAAAAATTCTTTCTTATTCCGGTTTTAGTTTAGAATTTTCTGAAGACTTAACTTCTCTTGAATTTTTAGGCATGCGACATATTAAATTCTTGAAAAAGGTTTCTAGCCCGAGGCATGGTTATCCCAGGGCTTGGAAGGATATTAGCAAGGAGAGTAAAGGCGCAAATGGGAAAGATCGTATCGATTAGCAATCAAAAAGGTGGTGTCGGAAAAACGACAACTTCAATCAATCTAGCAGCCAATCTTGCTTCGATCGAAAAAAAAGTTTTAATTATAGATATGGACCCACAGGGGAATTCAGGTTCAGGTTTAGGACTTGAAATCAATAAAATTAATAAAACTTCGTATGAATTATTGTTAGGTGAAGCTTCTCCAAATGAATGTATCCAAAGAACGAATGTTTCTAATCTTCATATCATTCCTTCTAACATCAATTTAAGCGGTGCGGAAGCGGATCTGCTTGCGGAGGATCAGAGAGAATATAGACTTAAAAGTGCAATCGCCGAACTTAGAACAGAATACGATTATATCTTAATCGATTGTCCGCCTTCATTAGGAATTTTAACGATCAACGCGTTATGCGCCGCGGATAGTGTAATGATCACTCTTCAAACAGAATATTTTGCTTTGGAAGGGTTGACTCAATTAATGAAAATTATTTCTCTCGTTCAAAATCAACTTAACCCTTCTTTAGAATTGGAAGGAGTTCTATTGACTATGTTTGATAAAAGAACCAATCTTGCAAATCAAGTTGCTGAAGACGTTAAGTCTTATTTCAAAGATAAGGTTTATACTACGATCATTCCAAGAAATGTTAAGTTAAGTGAAGCTCCTTCTTTTGGGCAAACGATCATGAGTTATGATCCGGAAGGGGTAGGGGCTCAAAGTTATAGAAGCCTTGCTCTGGAAGTTGCAGGGAAAAATTAAAAATGGCGCTCAAACCCAAAGCCCTTGGAAGGGGTCTTGGAAATTTAATTCCAGTCAACGAAAGCAAAATTCCTATTGATTCTTCTTCGGAGGGGGCACTTCGCGAAATAAGAATTAGTGAAATTCGTCCAAATCCAGGACAACCTAGAAAAACTTTTTCGGAAGAATCTTTAAAAGAACTTTCGGAAACGATTAAGGCACACGGAGTCATCCAACCGATCGTAGTAAAAGAGTTAGACTCTGGTTATGAAATTATTTCTGGAGAACGTCGTTATCGAGCCTGTAAGCTTGCTGGCTTTATTAAGATTCCTGCAATCGTTAAAAATGTTTCCGAAAATCAATCTATGGAAATGGCGATCATTGAAAATATTCAAAGAGAAGATCTAAATCCGATTGAAGAAGCGATTGCATACAAAACTCTTTCCGAAAAACTGAATTTAAAAATTACGGACATTTCCGCGCGTGTCGGTAAAAATCGTTCCACGATTTCAAACTTAATTCGACTTCTTCAACTTCCCGATTCTGTTCAAGATCTGATTAAAAACGGTAGAATTTCGGAAGGACATGCAAGGCCTCTTCTTTCTTTGGCTGATCGTAAAAAGATAGAACAGCTTGCGTATCAAATCGCAGAAAAGGGGTTAACTGCGAGACAAGTAGAAGATCTAGTTTCTAATATTTCGGAAGGACGTTCTTCTTCACCTGAAAAGAAAAAATCTCGTAAAGACGTGAACATAGTTGAATTAGAAAACAAATTTAGAAAAAAATATTCTATGAAAATTGAAATTGGTCACAATCAAAATTCAGGTAAAGGAAAGATGACAATTGCTTATCCTAGTCTTGAAGCGATGGAAAAAATTTTAAACGCGCTCGGTTTGTAGGAATATTATGAATGGAATTCTCAATATTTTTACTGATTTATCTTTTTTTCTCGTCTTTTTTGATTATAATTTCCTTATTAATGCTCTACTCATATTTAAAAAAATGGATATTTAAAAAACAGTTTTCGATTTTTAATCACTGGCTTGCGGCTCTTTTATTAATTATAATTCCCTTATTATCGTATCTTTATCTGATGTATCTTGATGATCGCTTCGATTACAGACGGACTTCAAATTCTGATCTTTTTTCTTTTCGAATTATAGGTTTTTTATTGAGCGCGTTGTTTATTACTTATCTTGAATTAACTACGAACTTAAAGAAGATTAAATTTTTCCTTATTTTTACCGTTTTTTTTATTTGTACATATATTTCGACTCTTTCAATTTATTTGTTTTTTTCAAAGATTTATTGGTTCTTTTCAAAGCCAAATATCGGGTCTTAATGAGTCGTCTTGAAAAAGAGTATCTCGAGCACGAGTTGCCATATTAAAGTGGAGAAAACGGGCTCGGTATGAATTTATTTCCTATTTTAAGTTTTATTGATTTGTTCAGAGATTTGAAGCCAACTATTAGCTTTATACTCACTTCTTTGATAGTGATTATTGTCCTACCTTTATATTTGAAATGGCCGCGAAAAGAAGGGAAAACTGAAAAACACTCCAGCTTTTTCTACCATTGGACTGATCTATTGGTATTAATTTTGATTCCTTTGTTTTTGTATATTAAACTGACGGAAGAATATGACAACTATAGTGAAAGGGCATCCATAATACTCGGTTTTATTTTGAGTTTGATATTTATTTTTTACATAGAATTGACTTTGCGCTTTAAAAAGGTTCGGTTGTTTTATTTTTTTATCCTTGCTTGTAGTTGCGCCGCGTTGCTCAGTTTTTTTGAAGAATTATTAGAATTTATTAATATTTTAAGCGCGTTTCAAACTCCCGAACTCCCAAATTCATTTTGTCAAGAACGAACTCTTAATTGCTCCGACAAATGATTTCACCGAATTATATTTATAATCGGACTTAAGTCCTTGAGATAAATTTCGGGAAAATTATGTTTTTTATCGAATTGAACGCTTCTTTGAGGAAATGTTCAAATTTTTTTATTTTTGAAGAATAATGGGCGGTTGATTCAATTTTCGAGTATTCTCGTTTATAAATTCCCCTGAAAGAAGAAGATAATTTATAAAACCGACCGATACTGCAATTACCGAAATAATCCACCAACGTCGAGTAATTAAACGATAACCGCTTAATTGTGAAATATCCTCCCCGCGCGTGATTCTTTCGGATTTGTAATCGGTAAATAAAATCATTCCGATTCCGAGAATACAAAACATCGGAAAAAGGATACTTGCTTTTCGATAAAAATAACCTTCGTAAATGGCTGTGTACCAAGTCTAAAGAGTAAAAGATAAGCCTAAAATAAAAATCGCAAATCCTCCGATTTTTTGTCGTCGTCTTGTTTCCATTGCTATCAATTTATTTTTATTAATGATAAGAACCTGTCCCAAAAAAACGCAATGAAGTTGCTTTTTATGAATCGCAATTTCAGGGACAGAACCTTGCAGCTTATCTTTTTGTTAAAATATAATTAAGTTTTGAGACACGCTGTAAATACAAGTTTTAAAAAAAGTTGCAAGATTTTGAATATTTTATTTATTTTATATCTTGCAATGTTAAAATTATATAAACTCTTTTAGAAATTAATATTTATCTTTTTTATCCTTTTTCTTTTTGAGTACCCATCCGGATCCTGATACAGTTTTAATACCAACGGTACCCACATTTTGGCCCGTATTCGCATTAAAAAAATCAATGCGTAAATCGCCAAATGAGTTAACTAAAACCGTATCTCCACCCGCAGCCTTAGTGATTTTCTTTAATGAATTTACGATTCTTATTTTCCGGTTATTCTCGGCTTGTACGTCGTCTTTCGATTCTTTAACGATGCAAGGATAATAAAAAGGAGTAAGACCCCAGATTCCTAACGTGACCCAATTTAATGGAACTTGCCAATAGCAATAGGTTTTTTTCCAAGACTCGTCCTCTGCGTAATCATAAAACCAAAACCAATGATTACCTTGATTGTAATCGGACTGAACAGTTCCAAGTAATTCCCATTTTTTTTCATCATATAAAAGAGTATTGCCGTCCCAAGAAATACCAGGAGGAAACTCGATTACATAAGCGTTTATATTTGTTATATCTGCTAGTTTCAATTCGTTCGCTGCATCTGTCATTGCGGCGGTGTCTACAACTTGTCCTTTTTTTTCAAACCTTGGAATATAATTCATATTTGCGCAGGCAATAAAAAAGGAGATTAAAAATAATGTGAACCCTAATACCAGGGCTTTCCTGGGTAAATTCATTTATCCTATCCTTATGAGTTAGAGTAAGTGCGACTCACTAAAATTTCTTATTAGTTAGTGGTCAATATTTTTATTAGTTTTTAAAGAATGGTGTATCTAAAGGTAAAAATAATACTTTTGAATTATATAAAAGTAATTTAATATTCGATTGATTTTTGATAACTCATTGACGTTGAAAAATAAAAGAATAAGATCAGCCGATGATTCGGAAAAAAAACGTATATGCAGATTGGCTTTTATTCCTCTTTATTTTATCTCTTGTCGGAATTATACCTTTAATCGTTTTATATTCGATATTCAGAAAAATAAGAAATAAAAAAGTTCCTTCAATTTTCAATTATACATTTGAAATGTCATTATTAATTATAATGCCTATCGTAATGTATCTTGGTTTGATAGAAATAGATGATCGCCAGGGTTTGTCAGGATTAGTTTCTGCACCGTTTCTTGGTTTTATTTTGATAGTATTATTTATTGTGTATCTTGAGTTTGTAGATCGATCGTTAAAAGTTAAATTTTCTGTTTTTCTGGTACTAGCTTGGATTTGCACTGCTTTAACCTGGCTTTTTTTTCCAAAAGTGCTTTTAGGTTTTTAATTATTCTTGAATATCTAACAAAAGTCCTCTGATATCCGTTAGAGATTTTAGAAGTTTAAAAGCAGAGTTTCCTTCGTCCATAATCAGTTCGGCCAAGATCTGAATTTTTTCATCAATGATCTTTACGACGTGATAGATTTTTTTAGCTTCACCTTTCATTTTTTTAGAAAGTGTTTCTACTCTCATATTCTGATCGATAACTGCTTTTATAATTGCTTGAATGTGTTTTTGATACGCTTCTAAATTTTCGATCGAAGCAAGATCTAAAAATCTTTTTTCAATATCTGGAAGTTCTCTCCAAAGAGCGTTTAGATCCTTTGTGGTTTCAGATTTTGAAGGAACGATTTCTTCTAAAATATCTAAAAACGAAGAAGATACGCTTTCAGCGGCTTCGGTCTGGTTGAGCGAACTTCCTCCGTTTAAAGAAGAAACACCGTCTTTTTTACTTTTGGAAGCGTTCTTGGTTTCGGTTTCTTTTCGAGGAGGTTGGTAGGGAGGTATGAGTACTTTCAATGTGCAACTGGGTTGATTTTACAATTGCCTTCAAATTGTACTCCTTCTTCCATTACGATTCTAGGAGATACAATGTCTCCTTTCATTCTGCAGGAAGCAAGTAAAGTCACTCGTTCGCTTGCGTAAATATTCCCATTGATTTCACCGCCAGCGACTACAATTCGGGCTCTAATATCCGTATCGACGATTCCTGATTTGCCGATTAGGACTTTTCCTTCTGTTTTTATAGAACCTCGAAAAATTCCGTCGATTCTTAAAAGCCCGGTGAGTTTAAATTCTCCGCTGAATTCTGCGCCTTCACCTATGATACTGTTTACAATTAAATGTTCTTCTGTAGTTGCCATTAGTCCTGAATCTGGTTGAGAAAAGCAAATGGATTGATCGCTCTTGTTCCAACATGAATTTCATAATGAAGCATGTAATTCGGAGAAACTTCGGTTTTACCTACAAATCCAATCACTTCGGTTTTAGAAACCTGTTGCCCTTGTTTTACTTTCAATCGATCCATATTTGAATAGATCGTTTTCCATCCGTATTTATGAGAAACTTTTACGAAATAACCTATATTTCTTGTATAACCGATTTCATATACAGTTCCGGGAGCAGTTGCAAAAACTTCAGAACCCGCAAAAGAACCAATATCAACGCCGTTGTTGTATTCTTTTCTACCTGAAATCGGATTTAAATAAGCGCCATAAGGATAAAGCACATAACCTTTTACGGGCCAGATGGAAGGAGTTTGTTTGAGAATATTTTTTCTCTTTTTAAGAATAGAAATAATATCTTGAGTAAGTTCATTACTGATTTTTAAATTATGAACATCCTCTTTCAATCTAAAAACCGCAGCGCCTTCCGGAAGGTCGTTAGTTTGAGGATTTATTGACTTCGGTTCTATAATGGAAGGTGGTTGTGTAGAAAGTTGTTCCGCACCTCCAATTCCTTTGGAAACTTTTGCTGGGTCTCCACCAAGCCTTATATAAAGTCGAGCCAATCTTCCATAATAGTATTCAACGTATTCATGAAGAGAATTGATTTCTTCTTTCATCTTAGCGGATTGGCGAATAAAGTCTTTGTTGGAAAGATTGAGTTCCGTAAGTTGATGAACAGAACCACTGTGACTTAAGACATTGATTGAGCTGATAATTAGAAGAATAAAAATTGTTCCGATAAAAATTGAAATTGCTCTATATGAAATGTGAAAGTTGATCGTTTTTTGTTCAGAATGAGGGATTACCATTACGGTAAGTCTTTCTTTTCCCTTTCTATTTAGTTCTGAAAGTTTTAGATCTAATTTAAGTTTATATTCTTGGTACTTATAACGAAGTCTATAATAGATGAGTGCAGAAGTTGCTTTAATATCCACGGTTTATGTCCCGAAACTTGGTTTTCAGCCGATTCGTTTTACCTGTCTGAAGAGATCTTAAAAAATCTCTTTTCAGTCAATCGAATTCACAAAAAGTGACTCACTAAAAACGGATTTCTAATGGTTTCTATAATTGATACACATTGCCACCTTGATATTATACAATCTCAGGGTTTAGAAATTGCAGATTCTCTAAAAAATGCTGCAGAATCCGGAGTAAAAAAAATTGTTCAAATCGGAATTGATCTTGAGAGTTCTGTAAGAGCCCGATCCATTGCGAATGAATATTCAAATGATTCTTTAGAAATTCAATATTCAATTGGTTGTCATCCAACCGAAACGCATGAATTTCCTAATAAAGAAGAAATCTTGCAGTTCGTCTACGAGAACTTAGGTGATCCTAAACTTTCTGCAATTGGAGAAATTGGTTTAGATTATTATCATACCGCGGATACTAAAAAACAACAAAAGGATATTCTCGAATCATTTTTAGAATGTTCTTCTAAGACCGGATTGCCCGTTGTAATTCACTCGAGGGATGCAAAGGAAGATACTATTTCCGTTTTAAAGAATTTTCGTGATCGTGCATTTGGTGTGATTCATTGTTTTACTTACGATTATTCCACAGCAAAGACGTTAGTCGACATAGGTTATTATATTTCTTTTTCAGGAATTGTGGCTTTTAAAAATGCAATCGAAATTCAAGAAGCCGCTCAAAAACTTCCTTTAGAATGTATGTTAATTGAAACCGATGCTCCGTTTTTGGCCCCACCTCCTTTCCGAGGAAAAAGAAACGAACCTTCTTATATGAAATTTATTTTGGACAAAATGTTTTCTCTTAGAAAAGAATCTAACTCAGATGTGGAAAATAAACTTTTTGAAAACAGCATTAAATTTATAAATCGTAAGGCGTACCACTACAATGCTTGATTTGCGTTATATCACTGAAAATACCGAAGATCTCAAAAAAGTTTTAGAACTCAGAGGTTTTAAAGAAATTGGAATCATTGACGAACTCAAAGCAATTATTCAAAGAAAACGTGAGTTTCAAAAAGAAGCAGACATTCTCAGAGAAGAACGAAACAAAACCAGCAAAGAAGTTGGAAGGATTAAACAATCGGGTGGAGATATTACGGAAATCTCCGCTTCTGTTAAACTAGTTGGCGAAAAGATAAAAGAAATAGAAACTAAACTTGAGCAAGAAGAAAACGCTCTTTTAAATATTAATTTAGGACTTCCTAATATTCTTGATCCCAACGTTCCTTCCGGAAGATCAGAACATGATAATATTGTTCAGTACGAAATAGGAAAAATTCCTTCTTTTCAGTTTGTTCCAAAAACTCATTTTGAAATCGGAGAGGCGTTACACTGGATCAATTTTGAAAAAGGAGTAAAACTTTCCGGAGCAAGGGCTTATACATATTGGAAAGACGGTGCGAGATTAGAAAGAGCTTTGATGAATTTTATGTTAGACGTTCATATAAAGGAACACGGTTATACGGAGGTTTGGGTCCCTTCGATGGTTAACGACGAATCTATGATGGCGACTGGGCAGTATCCTAAATTTAAAGACGAATTTTATAGAATCGATAAAGACGAACTCAATTTGATTCCTACTGCAGAGGTTCCTCTTACAAATTTATATAGAGACGAGATCATTCCGGAAGATCAACTTCCGATTTCCGTAACGGCACATACGTCTTGTTTTAGAAGAGAAGCGGGGTCTTACGGCAAAGATACGCGTGGATTGGTTCGGGTTCATCAATTTCAAAAAGTAGAACTTGTAAAATTTTGTAAACCCGAGGATTCGGAAAAAGAACATAAAAAGATGCTTTCTCACGCGGAGAATATTCTGAAAAAATTAGAACTTCCGTATCGGGTTATCATTCTTTGTACTGGAGATATTTCCGCAAATTCTTCCATCACTTATGATATTGAAGTTTGGATGCCTGGTTTAAATCGATATATGGAAATTTCATCCGTATCAAATTTTAGGGATTTTCAAGCGAGAAGAGGAAAAATTCGTTATAAATCCAAAGATGGTAAAAATCAACTCGTGCACACGATCAATGGTTCTGGTCTTGCATTGGGAAGAACCTATGCTGCGATTTTGGAAAATTTTCAAAATGAAGATGGAACGGTTCGTATTCCAGAAGTTTTAAAATCTTATTTTTAAATTAAGGAAACTTCTATAAAATCCAAAAATAATAATCGCCCAATTAAATTTTTGTATAAAATTACCGTTTGGTTACTATTATTGAATTAAAAATTTATTCTATGAATGTTTTCTTAATTTGACTTAGATTGTAAATTTTACAAAATAGTATATTCTAATATACTTAATAAAAATTTACTTTAAATATTTTATAAAAATTAATAGAGTTTTTGAAAAAACCAAAGCAATAAACGATTTCATCTATTGGTTTGAATAAAGAAAATTAATTTTTTAACAACTCTAATTTTTTACAGAAGATAAATTGTAGGTTGAATAAACTTTTAAGTTTTGCCGACAATCAAATTTTGTTTATGTTTTAAAACTGCTAGATTAAACTTATCAAAACTATCTCGCGATCATAAAAGCGTGCAGCTTTAGTTATTTAGCTTAACTTGTTTGATAAACTAAAAACTCAGATGCCTTATTAAACAAGTTTTGAGGCATTTTGTAAATATTAGATCATATTCACAAAATTTAGAAATAGTAATAGTTCCTACAGTCTTAGAACTTGTCCAAAAACCTCAAAGAATTTTACGCGATAATCCTTTAGAGATTTTTAATAAAATGCAGTATTCCTACAAATTAAGTCACATTTGGTAACTTTCAAGCAGTTCTAATCTCGTTCAGTTTTCGTAGCAGCTCCCACATTGGACGTTTTTGGGACAAGTTCTAAGTTTCTTTATATGATCCTGCGACTTTTTAGCATTCTTTTGTTACTATAGTTTTCGTATGAGTTCCTACATTCGAATTTTTCTTGAACTTATAGCTCAGGTTTTTTTCAAAAAAGCGGATAATAAATAAGAACCATCTCAAGAATACTTTATCTTTACTTAAAATGCCGATTCTAAGATATTTTGTAGAAGAGTTTGTAAGAGAGTTTGGAGTAAAAAATTCATGATTCATTTTTTTGAAAAAAGTTGAGATTTGAACTTTATAAATCGATTCCTAAAATGTGGGAACTACTGCAAATCACGATTTTACAAACGAATTCTAAAATTGTAGGATTACTTATTTTAAAAGAATTCTTTCTTATGCAGAACTTATTTTAGTTAAAAGAGTTTGTTGTAATACATTTTAAATTTTTTTGATACGAATCTGAGATGAACAAAAAATTCTTTTTAAAGTAGTAGTTTTCACATGGATATAACTTTTTTAATTCGCTTTTATTTTGAGTATATATTAAAATTTAGGATATTTTAATATAAGAATAATTAAATTTTTTTGATTTAAGATTTTTCTTTATTGTTTGAAGGTATAAAGATAATACTAAAAATTGAGGAGTGATTTTATAAAAATGCAGAAGTTTCTAAAAATGAGTTTTATTTGAAATTGTTGGTTTTTTTGGAATATGATTCAATATTTTAACTTTTGAAATAAGTTCAGCGTAGTATTATTTTCATATGCCTGTCTGAATAGTAAGCGTATTACTACTCGGACGCATAAATAGAATACTTAGATTAGATTGTTTCAATAATTTGAATGTTTTAGCCATGCTCTAAATGTCGCAAATCCCGCATTTGCGTTATTTTTTAAATAACTCTATTTTTCCCCAAATTCGACCGTTAATAACTTAGTATCATTTTCATGTGTCCGAGTAGTAACTTCTATTATTTTTTTGAAATTTTAAAACAGATTATTAAATTTATTCTTCTGATAAAATGAAAGAACGGAACGGTAAGAAATTGGAGAATATAAATAGATTCTATCCTAATTTTATAATGAAACTTTCCGAAAGTATTATTATGAATCTAAAAAGTAAAAATCATATTTTATCAAAAAAAATCATCTTTATTCTATTTTTAATATATTTTATTTTTATAATTTTTATTCCTGCGATTTCTATTTATTCACAGAATTCAAATAAAAATCAAAATTTTAAAAATCCGAAACCAGAAAAGTTGAAAGGTTCTATCAATACGAGTCTTAACGAATTTGGAATTAGTCTTACTGATGACGGAAATAGTTTGTATTTCTATTCTAAAAGACAAAATTCAAATTATACGGACATTTATAAATCGATTCGAACTAAAGACGAATGGGCACAAGGGGAAGAAATTGAAGTTCTGAATTCAAACTTTGACGATCAAAGTCCTTTTATTTTAAATAAAGCAGAAGGAATCCTTTTTTCATCCAATAGAGACGGTGCGATTGAATTTCAATTTGCAAATGGAAAAATCGGAGTTTCTAGAGATATTTATTTTTCTAAAAGGATAAATTCTTCTTGGGCAAAACCGATTCCCCTTCCTAGAACCGTAAATACGGAAGAGATTGAAGAAAATCCGTTTTTATTTAACGATCGGTTGTATTTTACTCGTTATCCTTTTGGACAAGTTTCAGAAGCGGACATTTTCGTTTCTGTTTATAAAAATAAAACTTGGGAAAAAGCAATGAGTCTTCCTGATCCGATTAACACTGCTTATTCGGAAATTGCGGCCACGATTAGTAAAGACGGAAAGACAATTTATTTTTCTTCCAATCGTCCTGGAGGTTTTGGGGGTTATGATTTATATAAATCTACTTTACTTGAAGACGGAAACTACTCCGAGCCTATTAATCTTGGACCCGAAATCAATACAACTGGAGACGAAGCTTTTTTTCTGGAAACAAATGACGGAAAGACATTCTATTTTTGTAGGAGAAATGAGAGAGATTATGATATTTATTCCATCGTTTCTAATCCGTTTCAAGAATTAGAAAAAGGAAAATCTATTTCTTTGGATAGTATACATTTTTCCTTAGGTTCTTATCAAATTCTCGAAAACTCTTTTTCAATTTTAGAAAATTTGAATTCTTATCTTAAAGAAAATTCGAACGTAAAAATTAAGATCACCGGGCATACTGATCTTAACGGAGATACCCAAGATAATCTTATTCTCAGCCGTAATCGTGCAAATTCGGTAAAGGATTATCTGGTTAAAAAAGGAATTGATCCTGAAAGAATTATCACGGATGGAAAAGGAAGTTCGGAGCCGGTTGTTCCACAAAAAAATCCTGAGACTGATTATAAAAATAGAAGAACCGAATTTCAAATTATCGGTCATTAGAAATTATAATTTTGATTTAAAATGCTCTGGAAAAAAACAAGGATCGACCTAATCTTTGTTTCATGTTCGAGAAGAATTTTTTTTATCTACTTTTGATTTTTGTTTTTCCGAGCGGTTTATTTTCTCAGTCGGAATATGCTGGTTCCAGATTGGAAAAGATTCTTTCTAAAAAGGAACTTATAGTAGGCGTTAATAAACAATACGAACCGTTTTATATAGAAAATCCAAAAGATGGTTATCCGGGTATCGATGCAGAATTGGCAAAACTCTATGCGGATTACCTTGGTGTTTCTTTGAAACTAATTCCGATGAAAACATTTAGACAGTTTTCGGAAGATATTCGAGTGGGTAAGATCGATCTTGCTTTAGCCGGGATTTCTACAGATCTAAATCGAGGTAAACAAGTAACCTTTTCCGATCCTTATCTTGTTACAACTCCTGCGGGGCTTGTGAGTAAAAAGATTCTTCCTCCAGAGCCGGAAGGAAACATTGTCACTTCCAGAAGATTTATTAGTTTAAACGATCTTTTTACTTTAAGCGGACTGGTGAGTTTCTCTGTAAGATCCAATACTACGAATCATATTTATCTTCAAAAAAAATTTTCTAAACTTCCAATTTACAGTTATCTTTCGGATTCGATTGCGATCGATAATCTTATTAGTAATAATGTAACTTGTTTTGTCGCGGATAGTTTTTTCATTCTTACTTTGCTTCAAAAAAATCCGTCTCTAAGAGCAAATTATCTTCCTCTTTTAGGGAGCGTCCAAGAGGAAAATATTAGTGCTGCTCTTCCACAGAACGATTTGATTTTTGCGGATAATTTAAATTTCTTTATCAAAGAATTGAAACGAACCGGTGTTTTAGATGATTTGAGAAACCGATATTTTAATCAGAACAACTGGGTAAAATGATTCGTGTCTGACAACCTTTTAAAAAAGGCTTATCTATTCTATTTTCTTGCGATAATTTTGTTTCCATCTTTACTTTTTTCTCAAGAGATTGAGGAAAAAACAAAACTCGATTTTCAAGGAAATTACAGGGTACGAGGATTTAATCTTGGAAGAGATATTTATACATCTCGTCAAACTGCGGCCACTCCTTATGATAAAAATGTTTTTAAAACGGAAGAGGAACAAAGAAATCAAACTGCAGTCGACACCGAGATCGCCGAAAGACTAAAAGGAAATCCTACTACTCTATCTCCTCGCAAAGAAGACATTTCGTATTTCGATACGAGAATGACGGTCAACATGAACTTTAATACTTCAAAATATTTTGAAGCTCTTTGGGGTGTTCAAGTTGGTGATATTACTTTTGGAGGAAAAGGTTTCGGTCAGAATTCTACAACTGGTCCGGGACAAGGAGGCGAAGCAGGTTTCACTTCTCCCGTAAATATACAAACTACATTTTTATATTTGAATTTTAAACTTCCGGAAGACGCTTTCAGTTTAAGAGTAGGTCAACAGCTTTTTTCTTCTCCAAGAGGAAGAGTCGTTTTTACTCCTGGAACAGGTGTTACGGTCAACAAAGATTTTCGTTTGTGGAATACTACAATCGAAGCAGGTTGGTTTGTTGCAAGACAGAACGCTCAACTTGATTTAGATAAAAATACATATGCAGATAAGAACTATGTTGGTACCAATATTTATTTTTATGAAATTAAAACGAGTTTTTTAAACAATATAAAACACGAACTCTATTCTTATTTTTTAGACGATACGATCAAATCCATAGACAAGACGACTAACGCAAAAGGAACCGTGATTGCTTTAGACAGCGAAGTTGGTCAATTATTCTGGCATGGACTTATGAACGAGATCAATCTTTCTAATTTCGGATTTGTTATTCACGGAATTTACAATCATGGAACCGTGCGAACTTTGGATCCCTACCGAGATGATATTGGGAATGTTTTATACAATCGATATAGCAAACATACTATATCCGGAGGAATGGTTGATCTTCAGTTTTCTTATCGTTATAGTGAAAATCTTACCTTTAACTTGGTTGGTGTAGGTAGTACGGGTCGTCCCGGTTTTGATAAGGATGGAAACAGAGCGAACTTGAAAGCAGGAGGTTATAAAACTTTAATGCCCGGTTATTCTATATCGAACATAGCAAATGACTTTACGGGTGGTTATGCACTTTTTTCCGGGAAAGATTCGAGCGGTTTATATGAGTATGGAATTAATGGTGATTTTGTAGTTTATGGTCCGTTGCTTTTGACTTTAGGCTATTATCGATTGTACGGAACCAAGTCTCCTTTTATCGAAAACAATCGTTACTTCAATTATGAAAACGGATATAAAACGAACGCGTTTTTCGGACATGAAGTTAATATAAACTTACGGTGGAACGCGTTTAGAGATATGCAAATCTTAATGAGGTCAGGTTACTTTGTTGCTGGAGACGGATTGAAAGCTTATTTAGATACGACTCACGGAAAAATTCTCAGGGAATTTTTTGTAACCGCCGAACACAGATTTTAAAGTTGAAGACGAGAACGAATTGCTCTTCCTAAAGTATATTGATCGGCAAGTTCGATCGAACCACCGACTGTAATGCCGTAAGCGATTCTAGTTACGTTAACCGAAATAGGTTTCAATTGATTTGCTAAGTAATCGGCTGTTGCATCTCCTTCTAACGTCGGGTTAGTAGCGATCAAAACTTCTTTTACTTGTTCTGGTTCGATTCTTTCTAAAAGTTCTTTGATTCTAAGATCTCTGGGGCCAATTCCTTCCAAAGGAGAAATAACTCCGTTTAACACGTGGTATTTACCGTGAAATTCTCTTGTGTTTTCGATGAAAAAAATATCTTCCGGTTGTTCTACTACGCAAAAAGTATGAGAGTCTCTTTTTTCGGAAACACAGATCTCACAAATTTCAGTTTCGGCGTATGAACCACAACATTTACAAAATTTGATTCTGCTTTTTGTATCCGTAAGTTGATGAATGAATTGGCTAAAAAGACCTTGTTCTAATCTTAAAAGATGGAAACTGATCCTAAAAGCGCTTTTTCTTCCGATTCCTGGAAGAGAAGAGAGCGCTTCTACCATTTCATCGAGAAGGTGATTAGCCAAATTTTCCGCCAAACATTTTGGAAATTTCTGAAAAGTCTAGACCACCAGATGCAGATTGAAATTCATATGCGGTAGCTTCTCTTGCTTTTTTGAGAGCGTCGTTTGTTGCGGCCATGACTAAGTCTTCCAACATTTTGTTATCATCAGCGTCGAAGAGTTGTTTGTTGATAAATACGTTTGTGATTTGACCTTCTCCGCTTGCCGTAACTGTTACCATTCCAGCGCCTGCGTCTCCAACAACTCGAATTGAAGCGATACGTTTTTTTACTTCTTCCATTTTTTCACGGAAAGGACCCATATTGGAAAGAATCTCTGAAAAATTTTTTATCTTATCAAACATAACATTAAGAATCCAATTTAGGGATTTGATTTGGATCTACTTCCGTACCTAAGAACTTTTTTTTAATTTCAGTACTCGTATCAAACTTCCGAGAACTTGGTTCAATCGGTTTTGTATTTTCTAAATTAGAATCCTGTTGATTAGACTCAAACTGAGATTCTAAAATAACTTCCGAAGAAGGTTTATCTTTTTTTTTAGAAGTTTCGGGTTGTGATGTATTTTTAAGTATAAGAGTCGGATCCGTGTCTGGTAAAATATTTTTAGAACCTTGCACCATAAGAATCAGATGATTAATTTTATCGATTAAACCCGCCAAACTTGGATAAGTGAGTTCTTCCACAAGTTTTTTGATTTGAATTTCAGTAAAAACTTTAATTTCAAAAGAATTTCTCAAACGGATCGTTTTGATTCTTTCGTAAATTTCGAAAAGTTTTCCGGAAAGAAAATTCAATTTAGAAGAATCCACATTCTCAAAGTCCAATTTCATTTTTACGAGATCTTCTTTTGGAAAATTGACGGACTCGGGATCTGCAAGAGAATCACGGATCAAATTGAGGGTATGAGTAAATTCTATGGAGTCCCATAAAAATTTATAAATGTCCTGACCTTCTTGATAAAGAGATTCAATAATTTCCAAGGACTTAGAGTGATTGTCCGGATCTACTAAACTTTTGATAAACGAAGTCAAAAATTCGATTCCATGATAACCGATCATTTTACGAATTGCGGCACCTAACAGCTTTGAGTCGGTAAACACGATGGCTTGTTCCATAAAGGAAAGCATGTCTCTTACGGAACCGTCTCCTTTTTTGGCGACCCAGAAAAGGCCTTCTTGATCGTATTGAACATTTTCGATCTTACAAAGTTTTTCTGAGTAATCTTGCAAAATGGACAAAGGAACTTTTTTAAAAATAAAATCCTGACATCTAGAAAGAATCGTCTCTGGAATTTTATGAAATTCTGTAGTAGCTAAAACAAAAACGATATGAGAGGGAGGTTCTTCTAGAGTTTTTAAAAGTGCGTTAAACGATTGGTCCGTGAGCATGTGGACTTCGTCTATGATATAAACCTTATATTTTCCACCCATGGGAGCGAACTTCACGTTGTCTCTAAGTTCGCGGATGTTTTCGATTCCTCGATTACTTGCCGCGTCTATTTCTAAAACGTCACTAGAAATACCTCGAGTGATCTCATTGCAAGAGTTGCATTCGTTGCAAGGTTCGTTGTTGATAGGATTTTGGCAGTTTAAACGTTTTGCGAGAATTCTTGCGATTGTGGTTTTACCAACACCGCGAGGGCCGAAGAATATATAAGCGTGACCAATTTTTCCGGATTTAAGAGCGTTTTGAAGAGCGCCTATGGCAAGGTCTTGGTGAATTACGTCCTGAAATTTTTGAGGACGATATTTTCGGGAAAGGACTTCGTGAGTTCCTGCCATAATATGAAATCGGAGAAGCCGGGATTCGAACCCGGGGTGCTTTTGGCACACATGCTTTCCAAGCATGCACAATAGACCACTCTGACACTTCTCCTGTAGCTTTCAGGAATTCCATCGAAATGTTTTACGTCAATTGAATTTCTTTCTTCTGGCTTTGAAAAACGATTTGAAAGCGTTTTTGGAGATTTCAGTTGGGATACAAAAAAGTTCCGGAAAAAAATTTCGGGAATAGATCATTTCGATACTTAGAGAAGAAATTCCTTCTCCTTGTTTTGCCGGTAGAAGATAAACCACTTTTGGAATTCTAGAAAGAAGAATAGTACCTGCACACATCAAACATGGTTCTAAAGATGTAATGAGCATACAATCCACAAGATAACGAGTTTTTAATTTTTCTTTTGCGTTTCGAATACAAAGAATCTCACTATGAAAAAAAGAATCTGATTTTTTTTCTACTTCATTGAAAGTTTCTGAGATTAACTCTTCTTTATGATAGATTCTAGTAAGACTTGGAATCTCTTCATTTTCTTGTAAGACTAAATTCTTAAGTTTATTTAAAAAATCGAATAGAACTGGATCTGTTTGGATGATTGGATCTTTTACTGAAGAGTTGAAAATGTTAGAATTTGATTTTATATTTTTATGTATAAAAAATTCAGTTTTATTTTTTTTTCGACTGGAACCGGCTTTCTTTCCGTATGAATTTTGATTTTTTGAAAATTCGCTCATAAAATATTTTAATTCTATCAAACAATTTATAGGAACTAGTCGATTTAAAAAACTTTTGAATTTCTTTTTTTCAAAAATTATTAAAAGCTTTTCTCAAAACCTCAAAGAAATTTTACACGATCATACTTTAAAAATTTTTAATAAAATACAATAGCTACTACAAATTAGTCGCATTTGACAATTTGCGAACTTTCGAGTAGTTTTAATGTCGTTAAATTTTCGTAGTAGTTTCCTCATTTTTATGAAACTCAATCTCACTTCTGAAAGGTGGTTCGAAAAATTCAACGTCTCGCTTCTATGGTCCCTCGAATAACTCAGTAAACACCTCTCTATCATAACCTTACCCACAAGTTGAATAGGATTTTAGAATCAAAATTGAACTCAGTAAAACGCTCTCCTGAACTCAGCGTCTCGCTCCCCATAGGTCGTTCGACAGGTCGCGTTTTAGGCTCAAAAACACACATTTTTCAAGTGTTCCGACAAGAATGAGTCTTTTTACTTGCAAAAAGTATGTTTTTCTGATAGAGAAAAATCTTCCGAACTTCTCCACCTGAATTGCGACCCATGGGAAGCAATTCATTGAGTTACCCCCACCCAAACGTAGGAAAACTAAAGCACAACGCTCTCTATGAATCGCGTTGTGGGGTGGGAACTTAGTTTTACAGAGGATTTGTCGTAATTCCCACAGATTTAATATTGAGATCCAAATACTTGTGGGGTTGGTTATGCCTCTCTAAGGGTCGGTGTTTAGGTTTTGGTACAAACTCTAAAGTAGAGTTGAAAATTTCGTGTCTAATATTAGAAAAACAGCATTATCTATTCGATTTAATAGAGTTGTTAAAAAATGAATCGCCACTTAGTTTCTGTTTTATGGAAACGATTGATTGAAACAGTCTTATTGATCGTCATTATGAAATTTTTCAAAACTCTATTATATAATTCTAAATAAATAAACTACAATTAATTTCTTTTAAGTGTAATATCAGTATTCCATAAAGTTTTTAACTTAATTTTTAACTTCGTTTTCGGCTTCAATGACTGCTTCTTTAATTTCGTCATAAAGTTCCGGTGGAATTGCGATTCCTTTTTGGGTAGGTTTTTTTTCTCCATCTTTATCCGTGTACCAAACTCTGAGATTGAGATATTTAGTTCCCTTGTACTCAGATACTTCTACACGAATGACTTCGCCTCTACCTTTATCTATATCACGAATAACTCCCATTTATTGTTTCTCCTATTTAGGTTTAAACCATCTCAGAGTTTAAATTTTTCACTGAGAAAAAACGGCACAATTTAAAAATTTGGACGTTAAGACAATTTTACTTAGAACTATTTAACAGGACATTTAAATTTTACATTCAAACAGTTTACAGCAAAAATTTAAAAAACTCTATTTGTAAAAACCAATAATAAAGCTATTAAAAAATAAATTCTCCGTCAATTTCTCTTTGATGGAAACGGTTGGTTGAAAAAGTTTTGTTAATCATTACTTTCAACAACTCTAATAACAATATAATCAAAGAATGTAGATTTCATCTATTCGTTTTTTATGATGTTCTTTTGAAACTTTACTGCTGATCTTTAGAAAATTACATATCGTTAATTTTAAGCTCGGTGGTTTAAATTATTTTATGGTTCTAAGTAAATGATTTATAATAAAACTTTCAAAATTCTATACGTGAACTTTGGTTTGTTTCAGAGTTCATGAAAGAATCAATTTTCATAAAATAGAGTTGTTAAAAAATAAATTCTCCTTCTATTTCGTGGAAATGGTCAATTGAAGAAGTTTTGTTAATTTGAACTATGGAATTTTTCAACAACTCTAATAAAACTTCCAAAATTCTATATGTGAACTTTAATTTGTTTCAGATTTAAAAGAATCAATTTTTATATAATTGAATTTTTCTTTACTCAGGTGAAAATAAAAAAGCCGAAGGTTATAAATCTTCTCCGGCTTTTGATGTAGAAAATTAACTTGAATTCTTCGCTCAGATTTTCTTACGCCAAATTTAAGTTAAAGAAAATCAATATGTTTCTACAAACAGCTGATGGGTTCCTTCTAAATGATGTTTAAATTCTTCATACGTCCCTGTGTTTCCTGAAATTTTTTGAATCTCTTCGATTACACCTTTTTCCATTCCTTTAGGTCCGCCGCAGATATAAAAACGTCCGCCTTCATTTAAAATCTTTTTTACCGCTTCGGCTTGTTCACGAACTCTGTGAGAAATATACATTCTTCCACCATCGAAAGAATTTTTTTCTTCTCTCGAGATTGCAGTGACTAATTTGAAATTTTTATATTTAGATTCTAAACCTTTCAGATAATCCATCATTACAAGTTCATCGGAGTAAGGTGCTCCATAAACAAGAGTGATGTTCCCAGTAAATTTGATAAGTTTGTGCTCTAAAAGTTCTTCACTCATTCCGATAAAAGGAGCGATCCCAGTTCCAGTTGCAAGAAACATAATATCCCCGCTGAAATCTGTATTAGGAAGAAGAAATTTTTTTCCAGAAGGTCCTGTCATAGTTACTTCATCGCCCGGTTTCAGGTCACACATATAATTAGAACAAACGCCTTTAAATTGGATGTTTCCATTTTCATCATATACGTTGTCTCTTTTAATGATGAACTCTATGTTATCTTCTTTCATTCCAAAAGAATAACTTGGAGAAGCAATGGAATAAAGTCTTACGGTATATCCAACATCCGCTAAACCTTTTGCTTTTTTTTCGGGATCTTCTCCGGGAGGGATCACTCCTCCGCTTTGTCCGATTACGTATGGATAAGCGGAATGATCGATTGCAAGTATGATTCTGTGAACAAGCGATTCTCCTTCTTTTTTGGGTCTTTTTCCTGTTCCGGTTTCCGGAGTCAGTAGAACGTTGCTAATTACTTTTGCTTTGTAGGGGTTGGATTTTTTGAATAAATTGATTTGAGGTTCTCTAGTCGGTTTCATGAGCGAATACAATTCCTAAAAATGAAGAATTTTCCAAATTTCTACATAGTTTTCGGAGAGAGCATTTCGTCAAACGGGATATTTAGAGTGTATTCACGGTAAGTTGTAATTCTTATAACTTGATAACTTTTCAAGGAGGGCATTCTCTTTTTTTGAATGACGGTCCAGCTTGCTCGTTTCTCCGTGTATCCACAAAATTAAACGAGGGAAATATGCCCCAAATTAAGTTATCAGAGCTAGCAAAAAAAATCAATGGATCTAAGATTGCAAATACTCAAACTCAAGATGATGTGATAATAGATAAAATTGTCGCCGTATCTCCAGGAGAAAAAAATTCTCTAAGTTTTCTTTCTCATAAGAAAATGTTAAGCGAAGCCAAAAAAACTCTTTCCAGTGTGATGCTAACCACCGAAGAATTTGCAAAAGAATTATCTATTCCTTGTCTTGTAGTTTCTAATCCGGAACTTAGCCTTGCAGAAGTTTTAAATCTTCTTTATCCACCCTATGTTCCTTCGGGAAAAATCTCTTCTTCGGCCATCATTCATCCTACTGCAAAGTTAGGCGTTGGAGTTACTATTGGAGAATTTGTAGTGGTTGGAGAAAATTCTGTAATTGGTGCAAACACTTATTTAGAGGATGGGGTTAAAATTTCTAGGGACGTGGTAATCGGAGAAGATTCTCATATTGGTCCGAACTCTTCGATTCAATACGGAGTTATCATTGGAAAAAGATTTATCTGTTCCGGAAATTGTTCCATTGGCGGAGACGGTTTTAAGTTTGTTACCGAAAAAGGTAAACATCACAAGATTCCTCAAGTAGGAGGGGTAAGAATTGGTGACGATGTAGAAATTGGTTCCTTATGTACAATTGATCGGGGCGGTTTAGAAGATACGATCATTGGAGATGGTTGCAAATTTGATAATATGGTTCACGTTGCGCACAATTGTGTACTTGGAAAAAATATAATCATTGCAGGTCAAAGCGGTGTTGCAGGTAGTACGATTGTAGAAGACGATGTGATCATAGGTGGCGCTTGTGCTGTTTCGGATCATCTTCATGTTCCTGCAGGAACGATTCTTGCCGGAGGAAGTTCCTTAAGAAATTCTCCTAAGAAAAAAGAAATTTTTGTAGGTTGGGATTATGGTTTAACGTTTGCAGAATTCCAGAAGGTTCGTGTGAATATCCACAATTTAGTGAATTTTCAGAAATGGGCCAAAAGAATCAAAGAACTGGAAAAACATGTTGGGATTAAAATTGAAGAAAAGGATTGAGCTTGACATTGCTTTAATTCGATAGACATTCTTTTCTTCATACACTTTTGGAGGATTCCCTTGTATTCCCGAGCAAACGAAGATAACCCGGAAAATAAACCGGATAAAATCTCCCGTAAGCCGGAACTTTCCCGAAATAAGAAAATAGGAAGGTTGTTGGAAACTCTCGCAGATAGCATTTTAGAAAACAATTCTACTAATATTGTTTTCTTAAATGAGATTCAAAACGATCGATCGGAAAGTTCGATTCAAAGATAAAATTCGATTCAAATCATCTAAAATCGGTTCTTGAAACAGAACCGATTTTTTGTTTTCGCCCAAATTACTACTTGGGTGTATAAAATAATACTTATCCTGGGATCTACTTTAAAAAGTCAGCAAACATGAGTTAAACGTCACTTTTTAAAAATATTACATCTTTGATAAAATCGATTGTTCCTTTTTGGAACCGTTTTTATGCGTCCGAATAATAATTTCATAGTTTAATATAAGTTCAACGTAAGAAAAGCTGAGACCTGAATTTTGTAGATCGATTTCTACTTAAAAACTTGGCCTAAAACCATCCAATATGGGAACTACTACATTCTATTAAAAATTCTAAAAAATGATCGTGTAAAATTCTTTGAGATTTTGGTACAAGCTCATAATAAAATACCCGTTGAATAATTTATACTTTAATAATGTAGATTCTATGTAAGAAAAAAGGGCGAATCCGGCGTTGCCGGACCTCGTTTTCAACTTCAGTCAATTAATTGCATAAAAGAAACGTAATATACTATTTGGTCTTTAGTTTCAATTTAATTATAGAACGCGATCTGTCAAAGGATCCATGGAGAGTGAGACGGCTTTAGTTTGAGAGAGCGTTTCTCTACGCTTCAATCGCTTTCGTATTGGGTTTTATTGAACTTACGTAAGATGGCTTGTGATAAACATTGAGGTACTTAATTTTATAGAGGTGAGTAAAAAATGAAGGATTTTGCGGGCAATTGGATCTAAGTTATATTGCCCTATGCCCGCAAACTACGCAAAATCATTGTTCGGTGATTTAATATTTATAAGTCTAAGGAAACGTTTTCATTTTTTAGAATTTAATTAATGAAATTTATTGTTCAACGCATAGAATCCCAAGGTTTATTGATACAGTAGAAGAAAGTTGAACCGCTTTATTTGTACAGGCCGTAGTTGTATGGGAAATAGAGCGGCTTGTAATACTCTTTGTATTTCCAAGTCTTCCAGAATTACCATTACCTTCCCAACCGGATGTATCCGTTGTTAAGCCAAATCTAGGAACATCGTGACACATTTCACTATAAGTAGCTACAGTTCTCCAATCACTGTATAACCCTGTCCAAATGTATGCGTCGGCTAAGCCTTCAAATGAATTGGTTAGACTTCCTTTTGAAAAATCGAATAAACCTTTGGAGTTGGTAGTCATTACTTTTGTAATCCCATCGGTTTTTCTATATTCGGTATTCGGCTTAAAGACCCAATCAATTTGACCATCTCCTACATTTGGATTAACTGTGGCTTGTCTTCTAGTAGGAGCTACTAACATCGCTTTGTAAGGTCCAGTACCTGCAATGGATGCCGGAATGTTTGCCTGACAATATGCGTCTGCACCGCTCACTCCACCCCAGTCTCCGTTATGCGCTGTTGGAGTAACGAATAGGAATTTATAGTTTCTCTGTACTTTCTGGCCTACGCATAAGATGCTTAAAGGAGCTGCTGTTCCTTGACTAGTAACTCCTGCAGTACTATCACAGGTGGCAAAATTATCGAAGATCGCATGTGAGTTTATCATATTCGCAACTCCGAATGTACCTCCGTAAACAATATTAGCGTATTCACCAATACTCAGTACCCATGCGATACAATTCCCTTCGGATGTCGGAGTATAAAGAGAACGAGTCGTCCAGTCCGGATTGAGTCCTGTCCAGATATTAACAAAGGTGGAAGTAAATGGGTTTGTTAAATTTTCGTTCGTAAAATCGAATAAACCAACAGAATTAGTAGTCATTACTTTTGTGACTCCATCTACTCTTCTATACTCTGTATTTGGTTTCAAAATCCAATTCTCTTGTCCGTCTCCTGCATTTGGAGTAACAGTAGCTACTCTTTTATAGTAATTCGGTAAGTTGTTTGCTAACAAGGCCTTATAAGGGGCCCCTGCTGCTGCAAAAGAACCTGCAGGAATGTTTGCATTGCAATATTCGTCTGCCATACTGATTCCATCGTGGGAAAATCCACCATTATGAAAACCAGGCGCTACAAATAAGGTCCCAAATTCTTCTAAGATTGCAGAAGAACTATGAGGGGTGGGATTTAATAAATTGAGAATTTCGTTTTTAGTTGAATCTGTTAAAAGTGGTAAATTGGAATTTAAGCCTTCTGAATTACATGCTAAAAACATGTAGGAAAAAATCAGAATCAAATAGAATGGAATTTTTTTAAATAAAGGTATATTCTCTTGTTTTGAATTCAAAATTGAATTCTTATTTAGAGTGTTTTGATTGTACATGACTGTAACTCCTGTTTAGTGAAATTTAACGTTTGTTAGGTTATAAAGTATTACATAACTTTTGTAAATTTCAGATCCTGGTTTGTTTTACTGATTTCTATTTAATAGATACTATGAATTTAAAACCAATCCCCATTTTGGAGATGGATATTTTATTTATAGTCGTAATGTAAATCATCACTGAAAAATGATATCTATCAAAGTAGAAATCAATTTCATCTCTAAAACCTGCATAATAGATTGGTTCTCGGAATTTCCGTTTCAAAACGGAAATTAGTGAGTAAATTCAAAATGATCTATTATGTAACCCAGCAGATATTACAAAATGGATCCTAATATAAAGATACAGACGATACTTGAGAATGTTCAAATATTATTATATCACAATTATCGCATTTAAATATTAAAATCTTATATTTTACAAAAGATGACTTTATTTTTATAACCTTGCGACGAACTTATTTTTAAGCTTATAATCTAACAATCATTTATTTAACGATTGTTAAACTAAGTATTCATTATTTTTAATATACAAGTGAGTATTACTTAATGTAGTTTTATGAAAGAAATTAGGAAAAGTAAAATATTCCTGATGAACTTTTGTTGGTTCAAAAGCAGATAATGGTAAAGCCGCTGTTTTCTTCAAAAGTTACATTCTGACAAACCAGATTATAGAATCAGCTTTTAGAAATGAGGACTATTGCGTTTTCATTTTGAAATATTTCTAAAAAATCAGTTTCTTCTTATCGAAAATGTAGGAACTACTACAAATTTAATTTTGCAATAATACTTTAAATTTGTGGGAATTCACACCTTTCGAGGCACTTCGCTTTGTCCTCAGCACATCTTGTGCTTCGGTCACATTTGTGACGTTCCTATTGTCGCTACAAATGCTTTCCAAAGCTCGCGTTCGAGTCATTGAATAGTAATTTCAGGATTTTATTATATTTATAAAGGAAAGTTTTGCGGGCAGAGGGACTCGCCCTCTTCGTAGTCTCGCATCCTGCTCGACTAACTTCGCTTTGTCCTCAGCACATCTTGTGCTTCGGTCACATTTGTGACGCTCCTATTGTCGCTACAAATGCTTTCCAAAGCTCGCGTTCGAGTCATTGAATAGTAACTTCAGTATTTTATTATATTTGGAGGAAATTTTGCGGGCAGAGGGACTCGAACCCTCACTGGAAGCTTGGAAGGCTACAGTGCTAGCCATTACACCATGCCCGCGATTCGTGCAAAAATCATTTTTTTGTGGTTAGGGTACTTGTCAATCTAAAAGAAGAATTTTTACTATCCATTGAGATGGAAGAGTATAAGAACCTTTTTTCAAATTCGATTCGGAACGAATTAAAATCTTTTACAGAATATAGAACTGCTTATCAAGAAATCTATACGTTCAGAAATATACTCAGCGTACTTCAATGGGATTCTGAGATCACTTTACCAGAAGAGGGAAGAGCAGAACGGGGTTTACAGATCGGGCTTCTTTCCGGTTTAATTCATTCTAAATATGCGGGTGAAAATTTTTATAAACTTGCTACAAAAGCACGAGAAGAAAACGAACAAAAAATTCTTCCCGGCCAAGAACAAAGAAGAGTTGAGTTCGAAAGATTATTTCAAGATCTAGATCGTTCTCGTCTTCTTTCTCAAGAACTTGTAGAGGAGTTTTCTGTCACTACAAGTAAAGCACATTCTATTTGGGCTAAGGCCAGAAAGGAAAATCGATTTGAAGATTTTACGCCGATTCTTTCTAAGATTGTTGAACTGAGTAAAAAACAAGCTGAATGTTATGGTTATCAAACGGAACCTTATGACGCTTTATTAGAAAATTATGAATCAGGCGAGAAAGCTGCAAATTTAGAAAAATTATTTTTTAGTTTAAAAGATAATTTAAAACCTTTAGTCGCAAGAGGAAAAAAATTTTCAAATCCTTTTCGAAAAGAAGTTCCAATCTCCCTTCAAAACAAATTGGGAGAAACACTTCCAAGTATTTTAGGATTATCTTCTAAAATTTCCCGTTTGGATGTAAGTGAACATCCTTTTTCTACTTCCCTAGGAAGTAAGGACAAGAGAATTACTACACGTTATGATTTAAAAGACCCACTTTCTTCTATATTCAGTATTTTGCATGAAACTGGACATTCTCTTTACGAAGCGGGAATTTCCGAAATCGAAGGCGGGCCTTCGCCTTTGCATGATTCCGTTTCTTTGGGCGTTCACGAATCGCAGAGTCGGCTTTGGGAAAATCAAGTCGGCAGATCTTTAGAATTTTGGGAAATGTATTATCCTATTTTATTAGAAACTCTGAATATAAAAAAATCCGAACTTAGTTTTTCGAAACTTTTCACATATATCAACCAATCTTCTCCTTCTTTGATTCGGGTGGAAGCGGATCAGATCACTTACAATCTTCATATCATTCTCCGCTTTGAAATCGAAAGGGATTTGATCAACGGTAAAATTGGAGTTTCCGAACTTCCGGAAATTTGGAACGCAAAGATGAAGGATATGTTCGGAATCGAAGTTCCTTCGGATCGGGAAGGAGTTTTGCAGGACGTGCATTGGAGCGGCGGAGCTTTCGGTTACTTTCCGACTTATACGCTCGGGAACATTTATTCGGCCCAACTCTTTCAATCTTTTCAAAAGCAGAATTCGAATTTTCAATCGGAAGTAAAAGATAAAATGGACTTTTCTTCTCTTCTGACTTGGCTTAGAAAAAATGTTCACTGGAAGGGAAAATTTTATTCGGCCGAGGATTTAATCCGTAACGCTACGGGTTCCGATCCGGATTCTTCCCATTTGGTTCAATACCTCGAAAAAAAACTTACCGAACTGGAATCGATCAATCATGGATGAAAAAGAAGAACTTACCGTAAAATCTTTCGAGGAACTTTCTTACTTCGATAACTTGGCGTTGTATTATCTTTGCAATGAAACTCCTCCTCAAACTCTTGCGTTGGCTTTTTTGGTCGGTGATAGTAAAGTTTGTGGTGCTATGTTGGGAGTTCTTGAAGGAAACAGAAGACAATATGTACATCAGTTGATGGCTGAACAAAAAGACGTAGAGTTATCTAACAAAGAATCTGCTGTTCAGGGCCTTTTGATTATTGCAGAAGGTTTAATTACTAGAAAACTAATCGTAAAAAATGGAAAGTTTTATTATGGAACTAAACGTTAGTCGCTTTTTGATTGAATTACTGAAAATCCTAAAAGAGCCCAAGCGATTAAAAATGAAATCCCACCAATCGGTGTAATTGCTCCTAAAATTTTGATCCCAGTAATCGACAATATATATAAAGATCCTGAGAATATTAGAATTCCTGCAAGAAATAAAATCGAAGAAATCCAAGCTGTTCGACTCTGATTCACAAAACCTGTAATAGCCAAGATCAAGGGAAGAATGCTGTGAATTAAGTGATAGCGATTTCCGGTTTCATAGATTGCTAACATTTCTGGACTTAAAATTGATTTTAATCCGTGTGCACCAAAGGCCCCTAAGGCCACTCCTAAAAATCCAAATAAAGACGAAGATGCAAGAATCGTTTTTTGTTTTACTGTCATAAGCTCAATGGAATCGATTTAGAATTCTTGAATAGCATAACTTTTAAACCGAATACATTTTTTCTGAATCAACCAAAATAAATAAGCGGTTTGTTCTATATCTAATCTAGAATCGAAAAGAGCCTTGATCTTGTTCTTTTCCATTTCTTGTTTAAGTTCTTCGTAAAAACTAGCTTTACCAAAAACAAAAGAAATTGGAACCAAGATTTCACGTTCTCCTTGTCTTAGTGGTAAAACCAACGTTATTCCTCTTTGACATCCTTGGCTTTCTCCTTCAAAACGAATGATCCTATGTTTGGACCAATCCCAATCATCTAAAGATCCGTGAAACATGTCCTTGTGAGGTAATGAAGACGTTGAATGAATGAATCCATCGAATCCGAACAAACGTAACCGTGTGGATGCATTTCCATAATGAATTGATGGATCTCTAAAGTAGGTTCCTGCAATGGAAACGTGATTTTCGGGTGATAAAATTGCATCGGTCGGATAAGGCATAGGGTTTCGTTTAACCAATGTTCTGCGGCTTCCAATTGGTAAGGTGCAGTTTAAAAATAAAATAACACCTAATACGGTTAAGGTGAATATTTTAATTTGAAATTTCATACTTTGATCTACTCTTTTTTTATCAATCGATGGGGAAGTTTAACACCGATTCCGGTTACACGAGTGCATTTATAAAAGTATAAATTGAAAAATATAGATTTAACATAGTAATCCGTTTGTACGTCAAATAGAAGATCGGCTTTGTCTTGAATCGCATTTTGAACTGCGGCTTCATAACTTTCATCCCCGGTATAAACAAGCCAAAACCAACCTTCCCCACAAGCTTGACCGGAAAGTTTTCCAACTGGATCCATCCCTCGAACGTCCGTATAACTTTGAGAGTAAAACCAACCTGGAGTTTTTATGTTTGTGTAAATACAATTTGTAATCGTAATCAATGCGATAGTTAAAATAAGATAAGTTCTTATGAATGATATTTTCATTTTTTGTCCTAGGGCGTTATTCAAACTTTTGAATAAATTGGACTTAAAAAATGAAAAGTCAAGATAAAAGAATTAAGTGTAAATTTTCTAAAAGAAAAAATCATATTTCAAAAAATAAATCGTTTTTCAATGTGGATTGAATTTAGGTTTAATCTTTTTAAAGATTGATTTGTAAAATATAATTCAATTGATTAAAAATCAAAAATTGTATAAACGATTTGTTTCTTATAAAAAATAAAATCGAGTTTCATAAAAATCGGAATCGATTTTGTAATGTATCGATTTAACTTTCGGTTTTGTCTTGACTTGGAAAAAGTTTGATTTATCCAAATAAAGTAATGCAAACTGAAGATAAAAAGTACATTCGTGTTTGGAAAAAGTTAAACGTTTCTGAAATTTCCTCTCAATTATTGTTAATAGATGATTTATATGGGACTTGTGGGAATTGTAAACACCTCGGCTTAAATTATACGAAAGATAAAACTTGTCCCGAATGTAAAACTAAATTCCGTTATTTGGCTACCAATTCAAAATCCCAAACTGAAATTGCTAAAATCTTAGTTCGTCTCGAAAAAGAAAATCTAGATTTAATACTAATTGATCGGGACGATTTTAATCAGTCTAAAGCGAAAGATGCCGTAAAGGATTTATTTAAACCGACAGAATAAAATTCAAAATCGGATTTTAGATTTATCAATAAAATACATTCAAATATTTTATTAAGCTTATATTACCGTAAATTAACGAGAAAAGGAATCGATGCGGGGGAACTCAGCAGAATACTCTCTCAAACTCAGCGTCTCGCTCCCTATGAGTCGCTCGACAGATCGCGTTAAACTCAGCAGAACGCTCTCTATGGATCGCGTTCTAAATTGAAATCTACGACGATAAGTTGTATAACGTTCTTATATACAATTTATTGACCAGAGCTGAGAGCCTGGTTGGTTGATTATGGTAGCCGGATTCGCCCAGATCTTCTTACGTCGAACTCACGTTATATTATTAAGATTACTCGTTTTTATAAATTGCCGCGTTAGAAATGCGTAACAGTCATTTCGTAGAGATGAGCATAAAACTTTTTCTGTAAAAAAAAGCTATGCTGAAGGCTTTTTTCGTGTAACAAGTCCGGCCTGCGATTTTACTTTAAAACTTTATTTTTCAGTATATTCAAAGCAGGAGAGTCCAAACTTTTTTAATTTGTTAATTCTTTTAGTTTTTGAAGTGGACTTTCACTTTATTTTCGTAACTTAATCATTAGGCATAAATAGTCGTTAGGTGAATGTTTGATAATTAAAAAGTTTTGGATCATTTTTTTTCAGAATCGAGAAGGTTTTTTAAACCTTGGATAGTTCTTTCTAACTCTGCGATTTGTTCTTTCAAAGAACTAAAATCCGAAAAAGGTTTCCCATTTGCGGAGTGAAGTTCTTCATAACCTTTTGCCATTAGATTATAAAACGATTTTTGAATGTGATTGAGCCCTGTTTCAAAATCTTTGGGATTGAATTCGTTTTTTCGTTTTTGAATTTTTTTCAAAAAATAAAATCCGAAACGTAATAATAAAACAAAATAAGCTGGAGCCAAAAGAAAAATTACCGTTAGGAATACCGGACCTAAATTCCAAGTTTGTGATAAAGTTTGATGAAAAAATGCTCGAAGAGCCGAAACGATCAATACGCCTAGAGTATAATTGAGACGGGTTGTAGTTGGCGAAATTGTATTGAACAAATACACAAGAACCAGAGAAAAAATTAAAACTAAAAAAAGATCTAAAGGAACAATGGAAAAAAGAATCTTTAAAAAAGAACGAATCGCTTCGATCGTATTCAGAAATGATTGGATAGACTGAGATAGGTTGTCAAAACTCGTTTTCAGCTCTGAAAAAAAATCGGTAATCTGACTCATGAAATGGTCCTCAAAAATTCCTGGATGGAAGAAACTCAAATCTTTACTTACAAAAGTGCAACAACTTTCCTTTTTACGAAAGCTTTATCTGGCGTATTCTGTGATCGGAATTTCTTTTCTTGTTTTACATGAAAATCATCTTCCAATCTTTTTTGTTTTTCTTTTGGTTTCGGGTGCGTTTATCGTTGCGAGTGGTTTTTTCTTTTTGATCTCTTTTGCATTTGGGAAATTACTCAAACAAGAATCCGTCAAAAAATACAGAATAGGCCCGGATTCAGCTACGACTTACGACACGATTCAAATCTTTTTAAATCCTTTTGCAGAAGTAATTGTATTTATTTTTTGTATCGTATTTCTTTTTTTTACTGACTTTTATTTGAATCGATCCGGCATAATTTTCATCGTTGTTTATTGTTCTATAGGTCTTATACTTCGTTTTTTAGAAAGCACCGTATTTTACAGAATTTCTTTACTTGGTTTAATGATTTTGACCGGAGGGCTTTTGAGTTTTAAAGCTCTTCAACAAGGAGAAATTTTAACTTCCTATTTTCTTTTTAAACCGACTTGGGAACAAAAAGAACTTACAAATTGGGAATACAATTCAGAATCTAGAATTTTAAAAAATTCTAATATTCAAGTTCAACTTTCTCTTCCTGAGGATTTTTATTTTCATAATCCTAAAAATCTTACTTTGAAAGATCAGACCGGTACCGGTCAAATTGCAGGAATTATTTCTTCCAGTGAAACGGATCCTAATCGTTATCCTTCAATTCGAATTTTTTATTTTCCGGAACCTTTTTTAGAAATTGATAAAATCAAACCAGAGTTTGTAAAGTTTTTAGATTTGTCTGTAAATCAAGGAGAAATGGTCGAATTACACGAGTTAGGTGAAGAAAATTTTGAAAAAAAAATGGATGGGATTTTTTGGACTTATTATGATAATCTACGTCCTCGATACGCTAAAACCGGTTTTTTTATTGCTTCAGGAGATAAACTTCCCGATTCTTTTTTATTTCATATTTCGGAAAGTTTAGTGAAAGGAAGAACCCACGAAGAATCTGTGGAGAAAATTTTACAAAGTTTTAAAAGAGAATAACTAAAGTTTTTTGATTTTTTAAAAAAGTTGAAATTTTAATATATATTTCTCGTCGGTTGATTTTTTATTATAACTGTTATTGTGTTTAAGAACTTATTTTTTTGGAAAAAGTAAAACAACAATTTTGAAATTCAATGCGAATGACTCAGTAATTCTACTTCCATTGATATTATGTTATACGATTAAATTTTGAATGGATAATCCCAGTTCGAAGCGGTTATCAAGTGACTAAAAGTTTTGGGACAATCGTCTGCTCAATTTCATCAATTTTTTATAGAAATAAAAAAGCACAAAAAGGTTTGGACTTTGTGTGATGAAAGTGGCTTTCCTAGTCCTATAACAATTTCTGGTAAAAGAGCTATGCCATTTTGGTCTTCTCTAAATCGGGTGCAAACGGTCATCAATCATGTAGATGTATATTTTTTATTTAAAGCTTATGAAATTTCCTTTCAGGATTTTATAGACCGCTGGCTTCCCGGTTTAAAAAACGATAATTTATTGGTGGGTATCAATTGGACCGGATTCAAGGCAACCGGATATGATCTTGAGCCGGAAGAAGTATTTAAATATTTGAATGATCTAATTTAGTTTTTATTTTACTGCTTAAATTAAAAAGAAAGTCCTTGGTAGAAAATATAAAAGTAATATTCTTAGGTTGGAACTTTTTTAGAAAAAGATCTTTTGTAGATATAAAAACCACTTTTGTATTTTTTAAAAATGTTTCTAAATGAAAAGTAATTTTTGGAGATCTGTTCAATTTGATCTTTTTGATAATTAGGTTTAGAAACAAAACATAAATAAAATTATAAAAATAGAATTGTGAATTTTAATTTATTTCAATAGGTTAGTAGTCAATTTGAATTCAGTTACAATTCAATTCCAAGCAACTGTTTGGATTTATCCTGGTAAAGGCGGATGGTATTTTTTGACTTTACCTGTTAAAGCTTCCAAAGAAGTGCGATCTATATTATTACATAAAACGCCTAGATCTTGGGGGATGATTCCAGTCCTAGTTAAAATTGGTGATACGAATTGGAGTACTTCTATTTTTCCCGAAAAAAATTCTATAAAGTATGTTCTACCTTTAAAAGCAGATGTTCGTAAAAAAGAAAAAATCACAATAAATCAAAAAGTTCGTGTTTCGATTACAATTCAATTTTGATTTTACTGAAAATTATACAATAGAGTTTTTGAAAAATTAATTCTCTATCAGTTTTTATTTCATAGAAACGGTTGATTGAAACAGTTTCCTTAAACTTGAACTATGGAATTTTTCAACAACTCTATTATATATAAGAAACGTTATACAATATTTTGTATTTAATTACAATTTATTATAGAACACGATTTGCAGAGCGCCCACGATGTATTGAGTTCAGAAAGCGAGACGCTGAGTTTCCCTACGCTTCAATCCCTTTCGCATTGGATTCTATCAAACTTACGTAAACGGCACTTTGTAATAAACGTTTAAATATTCATTTTTTTACATGGATGAGTAGGAAAGAAATTTATATAAAAATCCAAGTTCTTATATAAAGATTAGTTAGATAATTTTTATATAAGAAATATTAAACATATTATTTTAAATAATATTTTGGTTTCACAAAAATATATAAAGGCTACTCAATTTAATTGAAGATTCAAAAACAATTAACTCTCAGTTTAGCCTAGTCACGGTTAATTGGACACATTTTTTACGCAGCATTTTCTTCAAATTCTGCAGGACTCACAAAGTCTAAGTATGAATGAGATCTCTGCCTATTATAATAAACTTCTATATGATCAAAAAGTAATTCTTCCGCTTCTTGAATTCTATAAAAGTAATCATATTCCATTTCTCTTTTCAGAGAACCAAAGAAGGACTCGGCGACCGCGTTGTCCCAACAATTTCCCTTTCTACTATTGCTCCTGCGAATTTTGTTGACGAGCAAATATTTTCGAGTTTCGTTCGAACAATAATTGGATCCTCGGTCAGAATGAAAAATCAAACCCTTGGGAGGATTTCTCAATTCGACCGCTTTGGAAAGAGCATTGCAGACTAATTTGGAATCATTAGCATTCGAAATCGACCAACCTACTACTTTCCGAGAATAAAGGTCTAATATTACACAAAGATAAATCCAACCTAAGGAGGATCTCAAAAAAGTAATATCTGAAACCCAGATTCGATTCTTCTTATTCGCTTTGAAATTCCGCCTGACTAAGTCTGGAGCAACCTGATTCCCATGATTAGAATTTGTCGTGGCAATCCGAAAGCGCTTCTCTTGTTTTCCACGAATTTCACAAAGTTTCATCACTTTTCGAACTGTTCTTGCTCCGTAAATTGAATACACTTTCTTCACTTCCCGAAGCAACCGAACCAAACCGTGATTCTTGCGATTTGTTAACCACGTTTCCCTAATGAACTCTACAAGTTCGGGATTATATTTTCTAATTCGTTTTTGCTTCGTTTCAGAAATTGATAGTATCCTGAACGTGATACTCCTAAGACGTTAGCCATGCTTCGAATCGGAACTCAAATCGATGAGTTTCCATGAACATCAATCGGGATTTTGTTCTCTCGAAAGCATGGCTGCAAACTTTTTTAGGATAGCGTTCTCTTCCTTGAGTTTCTGATTTTCCTTCCGTAGTTTTTTCAGTTCTTCGATCTCTTTTAACTGCTTATCCGTTGGTGGATTTTGTTGTTCCGACTTCTTCAAGTTTTCTGTTCTCCATTGTCGTAACACAAAATAACTGATTCCCAAGGACTCGGCGACTTCTTTTATCGTAAACGATCCTGAAAGCGTTCGCTTTACTGCTTGTTCTTTAAACTCCGGAGAGTATTTTCCTTTTTTATTCATTTTTCACCTTTACCTCATTTGCTGAGAAAAAGGTGTCCGTTTTTACGTAACTAGGTTATTTTATGTAAAAATTTGACTGGGGTAATTAGAATTTATCCCAAAATTTCCAAATGTGATAATTTTTGTAGGAGCTATTGCATTTTATTAAAAACTTCTAAAGAATGATCATACAAATTTTTTGAGGTTTTGAAACAGGCTTTTTAGTC
>NZ_AKWY02000002.1 GCF_000306255.2 Leptospira noguchii serovar Panama str. CZ214 | reverse complement strand
TTTTATCGTAAACGATCCTGAAAGCGTTCGCTTTACTGCTTGTTCTTTAAACTCCGGAGAGTATTTTCCTTTTTTATTCATTTTTCACCTTTACCTCATTTGCTGAGAAAAAGGTGTCCGTTTTTACGTAACTAGGTTACTTTTTGAAAGAAGTTTTTTATAGCTCTAAGTAATTGAAGTTTTTTGGTTGAAAAGTATTTTAAATTTTGTATTTAATTGCGACTTTTCATTGGAAATATCCTTCGATTTAGTGTGTAATAATTTTAGAATATTCAAAAATATTTATTCAAAAAATTTTTGACCGATAACAGAAAGAGGATTTACCATTACACCTTGAACTCTTAGGCCCAAATGAAGGTGCGGTCCTGTTGACATACCAGTAGAACCTACTTTACCAATCAAATCCCCTTTTTTTATCTTATCTCCTACTTTCACATTCAATTCGGATTGATGCATGTATAAAGAGTAAACTTCCAAACCATGATCTATCACTGTGAAATTTCCTTCATAATACATAGGTCTAGATAAAATTACAGTTCCGTCGTTGATCGCATAAATAGGAGTTCCTTGTGTTCCTTTAAAATCTACCCCACCGTGTGGTTTACCTTTGGTTTTGTTATAAATTCGTCTTTTGTAAAACGGGCTCGTAAAGTGTATTTCTGTCACCGGATAAACAAAGTTGGTTGCAATTTGTAAATCCGTTTTAGAACGAAACGCTTCTGCTTTTGCTTTAGAACAATCTGCGATAAAATCTAGAGTTTCTTGAGGAAGTTCCTGAGATGTATATTTTTTATCCATAGTAAGAGAAGAAATTTTTGTGACTGCAAACGTGGTTTTATGAATAGGAATTTCGTATTCCTTATAATCGTTTTTTCTAAAAAGATTTTTATCATGAATTTCTAATATTCCACTTTTTTGATTAAACTCTGGTGGGATCGGAATCCAAGCGTAAAAAACTAAATTCTTTTTTGTATAAGGAATTTCTTTTTTTTCCCAAAAAATTTTAATCCTATCTAATTTAGAAAGAATTGTTTTTTCTGGAATGAGTTTGAGGAGTAACAATTCCCCTTGCGCAAACTTTCTGGTTTGGATTGAAAAAGAAAAAAGTGATTCTTTCTTTTGGATAATCTCGAATTCAGTGTTTTCTTTTTTTACTTGTTTTTTCTTTTTTTCTTTTTTTGAATCGGAATGAATTTCTTTTTCGGTCTTCAATTCTTTGTTTTTTTTAGGAACGACTTGAATTTCTTTCTTAGTTTTCGTTTCTTTGTCTTTAGAAAATATAATTTCGGAGTTTAAAAATAAAATAGAAATTATAAAATAAAAAATTCTTATGTGTTTTTGCATCGTTTCTTTTTGTGTTTTGAGAATATTTATACGGTTCGAATTTAAAATTACAAAATTCTTTTAAAGAAAGCCTATAAATTAAAAATTTTCCGGTCGAATTTTTAATTTAATTGTTGTTTGGTGGTTGCATTGGATTAAACTTTTCTTAAAAGGATTTTATAAATTATAATCTATTCAAGTTTGATTTATATATCGGTTCGATTTTTAAAACGATTCATCATAAAATTTTATTAAGGTCAAGACGTTTTAGTTTCACAAAAATGTAAGAACTACTTAATTCAAAAAAACATTACTGACAATTGCATAATATATCACCAAAAAGAAGTACCCAAATAATCTAATAAAAAAAGACTGTAGAAATGGGTAATATAGCGGGAGTGAAACGAGATTTCAAAGGATTAGAGAAACGTCGTTTAAAAGGCCTGAAGCTGCGAGGGGAAGGGATTAAAAGATCTGAAGTGGCGCGTCGTCTGGGAGTGACTCGGCATGCAGTAA
>NZ_AKWY02000003.1 GCF_000306255.2 Leptospira noguchii serovar Panama str. CZ214 | reverse complement strand
AAACAAAATGGGTCTCTTGAAGTTAGCGGAGACTTTGGGGAACGTCTCAAAGGCTTGTAACGTGATGGGCTATTCGCGAGATAGCTTCTATCGTTTTCAAGAGTTATACGAGAAGGAGGAGAACTTGCCTTCCAGGATCTGAGTAGACGTAAACCGAATCCTAAGAATCGTATCGAACCTGAAAAGGAAGAAGCTGTAAAGAAGATGGCTATCGACTTTCCCGCGTATGGTCAGCAGAGAGCATGCAATGAATTGAAAAAATAAGGGATCATAGTTGGTCCTGCGACTGTTCGGAGTGTATGGGTTCGTCACGATTTGGAAACCTTCTCCAAAAGACTGAAGGCTTTAGAAGCATTCATGGCTCAAGGTAATTCTCCCGTATTAACCGAATCACAAGTTCAAGCATTAGAAAAAAGGAAATTAGAGAAACAAGTTGGAGGTGAAATAGAAACAGAACACCCAGGATAGCCAAGATACGTATTACGTTGGCACAATCAAGGGCGTAGGAAGGATTTACCAGCAAACCTTTATTGACTCTTATTCTAAAGTAGCGATGGCAAAACTTTACGACAGGAAGAATGCGTTAGTGGCCGCCGATATGTTAAACGACAAAGTGATCCCTTGGTTCGAAGAAGAAGGACTTTGCTTGTTGAGGATTCTAACCGACAGAGGAACTAAAGTATTGTGGAAATAGGGAACATCATGAATTCCAGCGCCGTGGAAGATATAGACCATTCAAGACGAATTCTATGCAGTTGCTTTTAGAAAGAAGGTATACAATTCTATTGAAGATTTGCAAAAGGATTTGGATTAATTCGTATAACTACGAACGAACGCATCAAGGCAAGTTTTGTTTTGGGAAAACTCCGATACAAACTTTTCTTGACACGAAGGTAATACTTTGTATTACGATATTTCCATACAATTTATTGACTGAAGCTGAGAGCCCGGTTTCAGAGAAACTCGAACGAAGTAACAATGTTGAATACAATAAAACTTTTAAATACAAAACGACTTTTCTCCGAAAGCCGCCCTACTATCCTCTGAATATGAAAACTCATACAACCACCAGTTAACATTTAAAAAATACAAAACCTGCAATAGTTTGATATTCAAATTTTCTAAAATTGTGGAAACTCTCACAAAACTTAGAAATTATTATAATAAAGTTGTTGAAAAATTCCATAATAGCGATCAACAAAACTACTTCAATCGGCCGTTTTCATAAAACAGAATCCAAGTGGGAAATTAATCATTCAACAATTATAATACTTGTCGATCATTATAATATTATTCATCACTATATATTAGAGTACCATAAATTTTTAAAAAAACTCCTATTTTGGAAACAGAATTTTAGATGTTCCATTCTATAGTTCCAAGTCATAAATTGTAATAAATCTAAATTTGAAGACATATAAAATTTTTACAAATTACACTGATTCTAAATTTGGGAAATCTCGTTTAGAAATCTACTGTAGGATTTTACAGAGTGGCCTTTTTAAAATTTTAGAATCTATAGAAAAGTTGATCTTAATGATTTTACGACTCAGACTTAAACTTCATCACTTATTTCGTAAAACTCTTAAAGTTCCAAAAACATTTTAAAACAGAGCTCAATTTTTTCCGGTATCGATTGACTTTCCTACCTAAGAGTTCTATGATTGAAGAATCAAAAAGTGGAAAAAGGAAAAGGAGCTTAAAAAAATGAAACGATGGATTCTATATATAACAACGATTTGTCTATTTCTTACCTTTATAAATTGTAAAAAAGACGACGATGATCAAGACAAAACTCTCTTAGCGTTAATCTTAGCCGATCTTTTATACAATCCTTACGAAAAGATTACTCCTTCTCCTGGAACGATTACCATTTCCGGAGCCAATTATTCAAACAGAGCTTATAACCCTTCTTGTTCCGGCTCTAGCGAAAATAAAACGTTTTCATTTTATAGAAAAAAAGTAAAAACGTCCAATGACAAATTACTCATCAATTTTATGGGAGGAGGAGCTTGTTGGAGTCGATATAACTGTTTTGGAGATAACACGACTACTTATTTCAATCAGCTCGAAAAAGTTCCAGATCTGTTCGTAAAATTTGTCTTTCAAGGTGTGATGAACACAAACAACGGCTCCAACCCATTCAAAGATTATGATGTAGTTTTTATTCCTTATTGTACTGGAGATCTACACTTTGGCTCTAAAGACATGACTTATATCGATCCAACCACAGGGTCTTCGGTAGTAGTCAAACATAAGGGTTATGACAATGTGCTCTCTGTCTTAAAATATATTCAGACCGAATATTCTCAGGTTCAGACCGTATTCGTAACTGGGCAAAGTGCGGGAGGTTATGGAACTTTACTCAATTACCCTATCGTACGTGAAACGATTTCAGGTCTAAATTCATCTGCAAAAATGAATATGCTTATTGACGCGTCTAACGGAATTGTTCCTAACGGTTTTTTCTCCAATCTAAGCACCCAGTGGGGAGCCGATTCAAATTTACCCACTTGGATAGCTGGAATTGCGGCGAACTATCTCACTGTTGGAAACCCTTCTATTCAAGATTTTTTTACGAAGGTTTCCACACATTATAACGGATCAGGAGATAAAACGGGTCAATACACTGCTACTTTCGATGGAAACCAAAGATTTTTTTACAAAGTAATGAATATAATCAACTCGGCTCCGACATATTCAGATGAAAAAACGACAGATCCTTACGATTCTTCTAAAACCTATTCCTCTTTATTTGGTGACAGCGATGGAAGTTCTGTTCCAGACGGAACTACAGCATCCACGGATGGATCTACATGCGGATGGACACAACAGGCAGTTACTTCTATGAATGGAATCTCAGCTGGGACTACAAATTATTCGTATTACATCGCTCCGGGTGACGTACATACAATAACTACGTCAGAAGATATGTATAAACTGGATTCGGGAGGAACTAACTTTGTCACTTGGCTTACGACTCTTTCTACAGGTGTAAAACCTGGAAACGCTAAGTGCACAAACAATGGCGGCAATTGTGCTGCTTCAAATTTTACAAAAAGTAAAATCAATCTTACTTTGAATGCGGCTACTTCAGATCAATCTTATGTAAACAATACAGATCTGGCAACTACCTGCAGGCCTATCGTAGGACTTTAAAATAAATTAGGAAATATTTATAAAATGAATTTTAAATTTTTATAATGATCTCAAAATAGAAATCTTATCTATAAATTTGATTTTAATACGAAGACATATAAAAAAATTTAAAAATAAACGTTGAATGATTTCTCAAAAATGTAGAAATTCACCTCTTTAGAATAAAAGGTTTTTCTAAAGGGGTGTTTATTCTAACGCAAGTTTGTCTTTTATAATCTGCACAAGTTCCCACAATTTCTAAGTTTCAAAATTTTTAATATTCTAATATTATATGCATTTTAGAACAGTTCATCAATACCTATAGAAATTTCTAAAATCATTGGCTTGAACGACTCAACAATAAACTATTACTATTTTAACGTGAATTCGATATAACGCACAAGGAATCATGCGAGGAAACTAAAGCAGAACGCTTTCTCAAACTCAATGCATCGCTCCCTATGAGTCGCTCGACAGATCGCGTTGAACTCAGGAACGCTTTTCTCTGGATCACGTTCTATATTAAAATCTACGAAGATAAGTCATATAACGTCCTGCATGTAATTTATTGACCAGAGCTGAGAGCCCGGTCCGGCTTGTTTGTAGCAAGTCGGATTCATCCAGATTTTCTTAGGTCGAACTCACAATCACTAACATGAATTAGGCCATGATTCATTTTTCTGAAAAAATTTGAACTTTGCGGATCAATTTCTAAATGTGGGAATTCTCACAAATTACGATTTTACGAACAAATTCCAAAATTGTAGGAACTCCTACTTTTAAAAAATTCTTTCTCATTTTCTTATGCCGAACTCACGTTAAATAAAGTAATCTGTATTTTGCAGTTAAAATTAGAATTACTACTCGAACGTATAAAGATAGTTTTATTAGTTACAAATCAATTTTAGCAAAGATATGATGTTTTCAATCAATTGTATTTAACTCCAATTGATTGTCTTTTTGAAGTAGATTTTGCATTTTAAGTTTTGAAATAATCTCATTATAAGTATTATTTTTATGCGTCCGAATAGTAAGATTTTAAAAAACAAACGAACACAACAAATTCAAAATACTTTTATCTTTATTTAAAATACTTCAAAACCGATCATCTTTGAATTCGTCGTACATTAAATTACACTAAATTTTTAAAAGAATCCTTCGTAATTTTAGACACTCTATTTTATAGGGCTTAACCGAAACGGATTCATTGACTTCGTTTTGCTAACGTATCTGTTTTAAATAGTTTTTTTACTATAGGAGTTTTTCATATAGGTCCTACATTTAAAATCTTTTTTAAACAAAGGCCACCTTTCATTTTTTGTTAAATAGATCAAAAAAATAGAAAGTAAACAGGAACATAAACCGAAATAAGACATAGGCTTTCTCATGACTTTTTGTACATTTCTACAAATAACTTGTTGAATTCGGGAATATTTTTAGTAACTAATGGATATGCTTCAGAAACCCAAAATACTGGTAGTCGAAGACGAGATCATCGTAGCCGTCAACCTAGGACAAAAGTTAAAAAAACTAGGTTATGAACTCGTAGGAATCACATCATCCGGGGAAGAAGCAATTCAAAAAGCAGAAGAAAATCATCCAGATTTAGTTCTAATGGATATAAACATAGAAGGAAATTTAGATGGAATCGAAACCGCTGAAGTACTTCGAAACCGGTTTCATACACCCGTTATTTATCTAACCGCATATGCAGACGAAAGCACTTTAGACAGGGCCAAAAAAACGGAGCCCCTAGGATATATCGTAAAACCTTTTGAATCGGATCAACTCCGTTCATCGATCGAAGTCGCCCTTTATAAAAATGAAATTGAACAAAGATCAAAACAAACGGAAGAAAAATTAAAAGGTGCTTTGGATCAACTCGGGGCCGGAATTGTAACCACCGATGAAAACGGGCTTCTTCTTTTTATGAATCCGGCAGCTGAAAAATTGATCGGTTGCAAATATGAAGATTATTTAGGAAAACCGATTCGACAAATTTTGTTTTTCAGAAACGGATCCGGAAATACAATCGAAAACTTAGTAGAAGAAGTGCTCAAATCTGGACTTCCCAAAGATAACGGAAATTTATTTTTAATCTCGAAAAACGGAAGCAGTCACGAAATTCAATTTCAAAGTTCTCCTATTTTTAGTGGAGAAGAAAAATTAACCGGAACTTTTAACATTCTTAGAACCAAAGAACAACATACAAATAATGCCGAAAAAGATACTTATCTTAAAGAAATTCATCATAGAATCAAAAATAATCTTACGATCATTTCTTCTATTTTTAGTCTTAGATCGGGTCAGACAACTGGAGAATCTAACGACGTTCTGCGAGAAAGTCAAAATCGTCTGAGGGCGGTAGCTCTTCTTCACGAAATTCTCTATGAAAGCAAGGACCTTTCTTTGATCAGTTTTGAACTCTATGTAAAAAAACTTACGGACGCACTTTTTCAAATCTATCAAGTAAATAGAGAAAAGGTTCGATTAGAACTCAATATTCAAGAAGGCAAGGTAAAAGCCGAGATCGGTATGAATCTAGCTTTGATCATCAACGAACTCATTACAAATTCTTTAAAACACGGATTGGCAAATTCTGAATCTGGTTCGATTCGAGTTCATTTTACAAAGGAAAACGAAATTTTAATTCTTGAGGTTTCTGACAGCGGAAATGGTCTTCCCGAAGAATCAATTCGAAAAAGAAATCCAAGTTCTCTGGGGCTATCTCTTGTGGAATCTCTTGCAAAACAAATCGGCGGTAAAATCGATTTTATCAATCAAGAAGGTGCTTGTGTTCAGCTTCGTTTTCCAGTTTCGGTTTAATATAAAATTTTTCTGTTTTAAATCTGCGCTTAAATAGAATTATTAAAAAATTAATTCTCCATCAAGTTTATCTTTGATAGGAACGGTCGATTGAAGCAGTTTTGTTAATCTGAACTATAGGTTTTTTCAAAAACTCTAATATAACGTGAGTTCGACGTAAGAAAATTGGGGCGAATAATAAACTCAGGTGCAACGACTCCCTGAACGCCGACCCATAGGTAGGCGTTCACTGAGTTTCCCGGGTCGTCGCCGCAGCTCGCAAATTTCATAGTTAAAATGGCTCACGACCTAACGTTGCGACAGCAGGCAGCAACGTTTTGAGTTTCCCGAGCGACCGTAGAAGCGAGACGCTGAGTTCAGGAAAGCGTTGTGCTGAGTTTCAAACGCTTTCGTAAAAAGCGTTTCATTGAGTTCTTTTCGTTCCAATTCCTTGGGAATTTTTCAAACTTAGGTGCTGCTCACTATGGATCGCAGCATAATAATCCCTTTCGCGTTACGCCCTGCTCACGTTAATATAGATTTAAAAAAATCATTTTTTTATGATTCAACAAATTTATATAAAATAAATTCTGAATATAGATAATCACAGTTTTATATAAAAGAGTTGTTGAATAATTAATTTTCTTTTGTTTTTTCATTAAAACAAATAAATAAAATCATTTGTAGATATAGATTTTTTCAACAACTTTAAATATTAAATTTTCATAACTAATATAAGTTCGGCGTAAAAAGAAATATTTTTCTAAAAATAGGAACTACTACAATTTTAGAATTTGTTTGTAAAATCTTAATTTGTAATAGTTCCCACATTTTTTTTTGGAAATATTTAGTTCTTACGCCAAACTTTTAATTTGTAAGAGAGGAAAAACGACAAACGAGATAACGAAAGCAATCATTCAGAACCTTGTTTCAATTTGAAGTCCTCTTACTTAAAATTATATAAAATAATTCTAATATTTTACATTCAAACATTTCCCTGCTATAAAACCCAAATACTTAATTTTATGGCGTTCAGTAAAATTTTTTGATTTGGGAAACTGATACAGAAATTGAATTAAAAGAGTATTTTAAAATCTGTATATTTACAATGTGACTTAATTTGTGGGAACTACCACAAATACTAAATTTTCACAGTAAAACTTATAAAACCAAGTCATTCTCCGAAAAAGAGACCTCAGTCTGTAAAAATAAAAATGAATGTAGGAACTCCTATTTTTAGAAAAATTTTTTCCTAATAACTTTTGTTCAATGGAAATCAGTCATAGTTTATACATTTAGCCTGCAACAGTTTGATATTCAATTTTCATAAAATTGTAGGGACTACCACAAAACTTAAAAATTATCATTCTTGCCTATCCGATCACTAAAATAGTATTCATCCTATATATTAGAGTACTATAAATTTTGAAAGGAATCCAGTTTCAGGAACGGAATTTTAGACACTCTATTATGTAGTTCTTCAAACAAGAAGAAGAAACAGTAGTTCAATACGCAGGAACTGACATCTACAACGTTTCAATCCACTTCCTCTCAAACAAGAGGAAGAAACCTGCTCGATGCGTCTTGATTTCCTATCACCATGAAGTTTCAATCCACTTCCTCTCAAACAAGAGAAAGAAACCAAACGGATGTCATTTGTATTGCCAGACAATCAGGGTTTCAATCCACTTCCTCTCAAACAAGAGAAAGAAACTCTTCGGCATCATCTAGTCTTGGCAAATGTAAAGATGTTTCAATCCACTTCCTCTCAAACAAGAGAAAGAAACTCTTCGGCATCATCTAGTCTTGGCAAATGTAAAGATGTTTCAATCCACTTCCTCTCAAACAAGAGAAAGAAACACGGCCTTCGTTCGGACTAAGTCCGTTTAAATTCGGAGTTTCAATCCACTTCCTCTCAAACAAGAGAAAGAAACCACACAGAGGCAACGAATCAATTCGCAGAACAGAGAGTTTCAATCCACTTCCTCTCAAACAAGAGAAAGAAACAACAACACAAAAACGAATGTTTCCGTTCATTATGCGTTTCAATCCACTTCCTCTCAAACAAGAGAAAGAAACCTGGGCCAGAGTTGGAACTAGTACGAAGATTAAAACAGTTTCAATCCACTTCCTCTCAAACAAGAGAAAGAAACGTATGCAATACTATATTACGAAAGCTTTAAGAAGATGTTTCAATCCACTTCCTCTCAAACAAGAGAAAGAAACTTTTTTGTTTGAGTTTTTTGATTTTGAATATTTGTTTCAATCCACTTCCTCTCAAACAAGAGAAAGAAACAGCGGCTTAATAGTGTTGAAAATAATGTATTATAAAATGCTTTATTAAACTTTCTAGACATAATAATCGCGAACCTATTTCAGCATACTGCACAATTGTTAAGCAAATCTGTTCAATCGCCAAACAACGAATCTATACAAGAGCGCGAAAGGTCCGTAATAAATCGGGAAAAACAGGTTCGCAAAGAACAATTCATTGTAAAAGATCGGCTACTCAAAGGCAAACCTATAACAAGGGATAGATTTAAGCTAATTAAAGTTCTCACCTAACTAAAATTTTTTGAAAAGAAGCAAAAGAATTTTTTAGAAGCAGTCTCAAATTAAAATTTTAAACAAATGTTTCTCGGGTTGTACGAATTTTCAGAGATTTTGAAATGCCATTTCCAGTTTGAAAACAATTGAATCTAAACTCAATAAAACAAACAGTCCTATCAACCAATAGACATTCGCAAAGTTTTTAGTTTTGAGAACAATCCTACAAATACCCCAAAAACAATATTACTTAGGTTTTTTCCGATCTGCTTTGCTCGATATAAAATTGGAAAGGACAAATTCCCCTTCGGAAGAATTACACCAAAACCGTTTTTCTGTAAAAATGTGGGAACTACCACATTCCACCCGATTTAAAAGTCTCTTCCATTCTTCTTTTGGATGCTGATGACGAATTTTTTCCCAACTGATAATCAATTCAAACCTCCAAAGATTATGAGAATCATTCTCATAATTAAAAAATTGTCTACCATTTCTTTGGATCAGGAATGACTTGTAAGAATTTTTTTACTTCCCAGACTGGCCGGGATGAAAACCCATTTTGAATTTTTTGAAATCGTTCCAAGACCAGAGGACAAAACCGCCATTCTTTATCTCAATAGACCCGAAAAAAGAAACGCAATGAGCTGGCCTTTTTGGAGGGATTTGCCGGATACAATCGAAGAAATCAATTCGAACCCGGACATTCATTCGTTTGTAATCGCCGCAAGAGGTAAATCCTTCTCTACCGGTTTAGACCTGGATTCTTTTATCCAACAATTCGGAGATGTAATTCAGGCTCCCTTAGGAAGTGATCGAAGAAAGTTTTTTGATCTCATTTTAAAAATGCAAAAGGGAATCAATGCAGTTTACGATTCCCCTAAACCTTCCATCGCGGCGATTCAAAAACATTGTATCGGCGGCGGTTTAGACCTGATCTCCGCCTGTGATATTCGTTACGCTACCGTAGACGCGTCTATCTCTCTTAGAGAAGCAAAAGTAGCAATCGTCGCCGATATGGGTTCCATCAACAGACTTCCTTCTATCATCGGACAAGGACATACAAGAGAATTGGCCTTAACCGGAAAAGACATAGACGGGCCAGAAGCAGAAAGAATCGGGCTCGTTACTAAAGTATTTTCAACCGAAGAAGAAATGATGAACGCGGCTCTTGCAACCGCAAAAGAAATTGCCGAAAATCCTAAAATAGTCGTATCTGGAATCAAAGACGTGATGAGATATTCCGAAGGAAAACCGCTAGATGCGGGTTTAAATTACGTTGCACTTTGGAATTCTAGCTTTTTAGATTCCGCAGATTTTAGAAGAGCGATGCAATCTTTTAGAGAACGCAAACGCCCAGTCTATAACCGATCCTAATTACGCGTAAATGTCTAGGATCTTTCTCTGACCTTCTTCTTTCAAATTCTGAACCCCGGTTTCTATGGCGAGATTCAGCATTTTTCGATTGAGATCGTTTTGTATCTGAAAGATTTCCTTAGGCAGATTCGCTACCCTTTCCAAAAGTAAACTCTGGTTTGTATTTCCGTTGATATTCATAAATTCCCTCTTCCGAGAATTTGGGGTTTTCTTTTTTTTACCCCGATTCTATTCTCGGATGATCAATAGAAAACTTGATTATTTTTTGAAAATTTTTAATCTGTCTAAACTGTGAATTTCCCCACACTGATCAGATCTGCGATTCAGAGGGACAATCAAAGAGAATTTACCAAAGCTTTCAATTTATATAAAGAAGCTCTTTCGTTTACCAATAATCCTAAAACAATTCTTAAAATACTCAATCGCCAAGCTTGGTGCCAATATCATATAGGAAACACTCGGGAAACCCTAAACCTATTTCAAGAAATTATTTCCAAATATTCAAAAGAACCAGAAAGTTATCTTTATTATTCCAACTATCTCATTAAGATCAACGATTTCAAACAGGCCAAAAAAATTCTCACCAAAGGAATCGATCTCTATCCGGATCAGCTAGAACTTTATCTCACATTGGCTTCTCTTTTAAAAGATACCGATCGTTCCAACGAGGCGATCACGGTTTTAAAACAAGCCCTGGCTCAGGAAAAACTTTCGAGAGGTAAGGGAATTCTACGCAAAGATATTTGGGCGGAGCTGGGACATCTTTATTATCAAAGGGGAAGTTATAACTCCGCTTTAGTTTCTCTCAAAACTTCCATGCGTATGGATAACGATGAAAACTTTCTTCACTACGATATGATCGCTCAGTGTTATTTGAAAGTAGCCGATCATAAAAATGCACTTAAGTTTATAGACTTGTATATTCAATATTTTGGAGAATCCGATTCGGATATTCTCATTATCAAAGCAAGAGCTCACGCGCAGCTCGGAGAAAATCATTTAGCCTGCGCTTCCCTTTTACAAGCTTATTCTATGGAAAACGGTCTGAAACTCAACGCCGAAGATATGATCGATTTCGCCCCTCTTCTTCAAACCGGCTTTTTTGATACATTAGAAAATGTTGAAATAGAAGATCCCTAATCCGTTTCAAATATTTTTCGGATCAAAATAATTCTTTTAAATCCAAAATCAAAATCGACTCGAAACACAAAATACATACAATCTAAAGTTATGAACTTGTTTTAAAAATTAAGAAAATATAATATTATTTATGAATTTGTTTCCCCCAAAAAAAATAGAACGCCAGCTTCCCTTCAAAAAACCATGAATCGTTCAATTTTTGAGAACTCCTACATCTTCGCAAAATCACTCATTAATTTTGTGTACCATTTTTATACGTCCGATTAGAAATCCAAAAATTTATTATAAATTACTAAAGTATGAGCATTTATATTTTTTAGATTTTTTAGATTTTTTGAGACAGTCTTTATGTAATTTAGAATTAATTTTTTATAATAAATGCAATTACGATATAACACGAAAGAGATCGACATTAGAGAACCCAGCAGAACGCTCTTTTAAACTAAAGCGTCTCACTTCTGAAAACTCAATATATCGCCTTCTAAATGCCAATCCTTAGAGAAGGCATCCGCTGAGTTTCCCGGGATGTTCTACAGTCGTTCGATAGATCGCGTTCTATTGAAACAAAGAAGACTATTAGAGTTTTTAAAAAATTACATTTAAATCCTATTTATTGGCTTTTGAAGAAGATCTCACATTTTGAGTTTTAAAATAAATTTATCATAAGTATTATTTTTATTCGTCTAAGTAATAATTAGATAAATATCACCTAACAGTAGTTTAATGTCAAAAAGTAATAGCACTTCTAAAGTATAAAATATATTTTAAATTAATTTGGTTTTCTTCAAAAACACCCAATCCTGTTCAATAAATAATTTAATACAAACAAATAACATTTTAGTAATGAATCGTAAAATTTAATTCTTTAAATTTTAACTAAATTTATTAACAAAATGTTATATTCTCTTTGTACATATTAGTAGACTACATAACTTAATATTTTTTCACTTAAATATCATTAGAATTTTATTTTTTACTAAAATTTTTCATAAACTACTTTTCTTTTTTAAAATGTAAAATTATTCAGACATTGACACAAAAAAAATGGAGATAGTGTATGAGAATTAACAAAATTACAAACTTGAGGTTTATTTTAAATGTAAGCCTCTCATTTTTCTTTTTAGTAGGTTGTCTGTCAGATAAACAATCTTTATCTAAAGACGTTATGACAACCTTGTCTTTAGTTTACAATGAGACTACAAACATCGATTCTCTGAATCAGAAGTCCGCAAGTAATACCTACTCTACGGATATGGAATCTGTTAAGGAAGCTCCGGTAGGAATAAAAATTCTAACACATAATATTTTTATGCTACCAAAAGGTATTGCTAATTGGGCGCACCAGGACAGAGCAAAACAAATCGCAAACGCCGATTATATAAAAAATCAAGACGTGATCGTATTTGATGAGGCATTTGATACGAATTCGAGAAAAATTTTATTAGAAGGTATTCGTTTTCAATATCCATATCAAACCGACGTAATTGGAAGAGCGAAAAATAATTGGGATGAAACTCTAGGCTTCTATAGACTTGACGCTTTCCTAAACGGAGGAGTTGTGATCGTTAGTAAATGGCCTATCGAAGAAAAAATTCAATACATCTTCAACGATCCGGGATGTGGTGCAGACTGGCTTGCAAATAAAGGATTCGCTTATGTAAGAATCAACAAGAATGGAAAAAAATTTCATGTTATTGGTACTCACGTTCAGGCTCAAGATTCTACTTGTGCAGATTTAGGAGTTAGTACGAGAGAAAATCAATTCAATGATATTAGAAATTTTATTCGTTCCAAAAACATTCCAAAAGATGAAACCGTTTTAATCGCAGGAGATTTAAACGTAATCAAAGGAAGTAGTGAATATTTTAATATGATCTTTAGTCTCAACGTTAACGAACCTAAATATATAGGAGTTCCTTATACTTGGGATACAAAAACAAACGCAATTGCAGCCTATGGTTTCGAAAAAGAAAATCCGGTTTATTTAGATTATATTCTCGTTTCGAAATCACATGCTCAACCGCCAATTTGGCAAAACCTAGCTTACGATCCGATCACAATTCAAACCTGGACTGCGTTCGGTGGATATACAAGCGACGAACTTTCCGATCACTATCCCGTATACGGTTTTGTATATGCAGATTCCTCTACTCCTACAAAGTCCGGACATAAAAGAAAATACGATCAAGTTTCTTTTCAATCGGCCACTAATGGTAAATTCATCCAAGCAGATCCTAATAGAAAAGACGGATGGCTAAAAGCAGATACAAAGATAAAAACGGATTTTACTAAATTCAATCTATTACAAAAAGGGAATCCGAATCAATCCTGTTTAAAAAGCGGACCCATCCGAGTAGAACCTACTCACTCTTTAAATTATTTTTGGAACTGGTGGTTAGGCGGAGGGTCCGGTAACTACGGTTACTATCCTAAATTTAACGATCCTTCTAAACGCTTAGAAATCTTAGTTTTGGGCGAGAAGTGTTTAGAAAACGGAAGTAAAATCGTATTCAAAGATTATGATACAGATTCCGGAGAATTTTATCATCTCACGGCTTGGAACAAAGGAAGCTGGAAAGAACATCTTTATCTTTGGAGCCATTCAATTAATGAAAAAGAAATTTTTTACGTTCAATTAAATTCAACTCTTCCAAAAGATTGGAGTAAAGATCTAATCTATCGTTAAGTTCCCATGCCCGGTCATTTAAACAAAAATGCCGGGCTTTTTTCCAAATAAACATTTACAAAAAACATCCTTTTCAAATTTTCAAGCACACTTATTAAATAATGTGAATTCGGCGTAAGAAAATAAGAAAGAATTTTCTAAAAATATGAACTCCTACAATTTTAGAATTTATTCGTGAAATCATAACTTGTGATAGTTCTCACATTTTAGAGCAACCTATCTGCAAATTCAGATCCCAACCTTTTTATAAAAATAAATTATGGATTTATCAATATAGGTGTTTTAAAATTAACTCCCCATTTCACAAAAACGGTCTATTGAAGCAGTTTTTTGATATGAACTATTGAATTTTTAAACAATTATATTAATAATTTAAGTTAAATAATATTATAATAATTTTAAATTAACTTTTATTTATAAATAATTTCCAGAGTATTATTTTACATACACCCGCACAATGCTCCAAATTTTAAACACCCTTAAATTAACGCTCCTTAAGTCTCCTTCTCGATTACCTAAGTATTTTTAAGTATATAGTCTTTATTAGAATTTTTTTATAAATTACTATTCATTTTTATGATATATGATAACATAAAATACAAACATAAAGAATGGAGATAGTGAATAATGATAAATAAAATAACAAAACCAAAACTACTGATAGGTTACTGCCTATTGTTATTCTCTCTGATACGTTGTTTACCTGAAAATAAATCCTCATATATGGATTTATTTACTTCGCTGTTATTTCTCCCCAACCAAACAAATAACGATTTCGTAAATTCGGTTTCTATAAATAACGATCCCGAAAATCCAAATCCAGTGAATCCTGCGCCTGCAAATAATAATCAAGCAAATGCAGTTCCAGTAAATAACGATCCCGAAAATCCAAATCCAGTGAATCCTGCGCCTGCAAATAACAATCAAGCAAATGCAGTTCCAGTAAATAACGATCCCGAAAATCCAAATCCAGTGAATCCTGCGCCTGCAAATAATAATCAAGCAAATGCAGTTCCAGTAAATAACGATCCCGAAAATCCAAATCCAGTGAATCCTGCGCCTGCAAATAATAATCAAGCAAATGAAAAGTCAGCTAACAGTAGTTTGATTAAGAAAGATTCCTCAAATAACATTCCTACAAAAGTAAATTCCAAAAATATAGAATTAAAAGTCCTAAGTCACAATGTATTTATGTTGCCCACAAATCTTCCGCGCTGGGGAAATTGGGGACACGACGAAAGAGCAAAACGAATTTCGAAATCGGATTACGTAAAAAATCAGGACGTTATCGTGTTCGAAGAAGCTTTTGACACAAACGCAAGAAAAATTCTCTTGGACAACCTGAAGGAAGAATATCCGTATCAAACGGACGTGGTCGGTAGAACACAAAAAGATTGGGACGCAAACTTAGGCAACTTTCGATCCTACTCGCTCATTAATGGAGGAGTTGTAATCGTTAGTAAATGGCCTATCGAAGAAAGGGTTCAATATATCTTTAATGACCCTGGATGTGGAGCGGATTGGTTTACGAATAAAGGGTTTGTTTATGTAAAAATTAACAAAGAAGGAAAAAAATTTCATGTCATAGGCACTCACAATCAATCCCAGGATCATAACTGTTCAAACTTAGGAGTATTCAATAGAGCTAATCAATTCAATGATATTAGAGATTTTATATATTCTAAAAATATTCCAAAAGATGAAACTGTTTTGATCGCGGGTGACTTAAACGTAATCAAAGGAAGTAATGAATATTACGATATGATTTCCAGGTTAAACGTTAACGAACCTAAATATGTAGGAATTCCTTATACCTGGGATACAAAAACAAATGAAATTGCCGCATATTATTACGAAAACGAAGAACCGGTTTACTTGGATTATATCCTCGTTTCGAAATCGCACGCTCAACCCCCGGTTTGGCAAAACCTAGCCTACGATCCGGTCTCGAAACAAACCTGGACCGTATCCGGATATACGAGTGACGAACTTTCGGATCACTATCCGATATACGGTTTTGTATATGCAGACTCTGCTACCCCTACAGAGTCCGGACATAAAAGAAAATACGATCAAGTTTCTTTTCAATCGGCCGCTAACGGTAAATTCATTCAAGCAGATCCTAATAAAAAAAATGGATGGCTAAAAGCAGATACAACAGTAAAAACGAATTTTACTAAATTCAATTTATTACAAGAAGGGAATTTAGACCCTTCCTGTATCAAAAGTGGCCTCGTTAGAATCGAATCTTCCCATTCCTTAAATTACTTTTGGAACTGGTGGTTAGGCGGAGGGTCCGGTAACTACGGCTACTATCCTAAGTTTAATGACGCTTCCAATCAACTCGAGATTATCAATTTGAGCGAGAAATGTCTGGAAGACGGAAGTAAAATCGTATTCAAAGATTATGATACTTATTCTAAAAACCATTACTATCTAACCGTTTGGGATAAAGGAAATTGGAACGAACATCTTTACCTTTGGAAAGATTCAATCAGCCAGAGAGAAATCTTTTATCTCAGATTGAACTCTACTCCGGTAAAAAATTGGAATATGGATCTTATTTATCGCTAATTTCCCTTCCTGGCCTCTTAAATTCGGAGGCCAGGATTTTTCAAAAATAAATATTAAAAAACAGTAAATAAAATTATATATAGAATAATACTTAAGTGTAAGATTTGATATGATAGAAACAAAAACATTTTCTAGAAATTACTTTCTTTTTTATTTAAATAATATATAAGAACAAACAGATATATAAAATGATCAAGCGAAATGTATTTCGAAAAAAGCTGGATATATATGAAAAAATCTATAAGTTTAGTAGTTATTGCAATTTATTGCATATTCTTTACAAGTTGTAAACCTGGCAAACAAAACTCCATGAGTTTTTTATTGCTCTTTCTTAACACTTTAGATAACAAAAATGTAAATGAGGAAAGTGAAAGTTCAATAAACACAGATCCTAATTCAAATGCCAACGTTTCGGGTTCTGACTCTTCCAAACCACTTCCTCCAGATCAAAATTCAATTGTGAATTCAGATTCTACAGATGTAGGAATTAAAATTTTAAGCCACAATGTATTTATGGCACCTACAAATCTTCTACACGGAAAAGATTTAAGACAAGAAGAAAGGGCGCAAAAAATTGCAAGTTCAGGTTATATAAAAAATCAAGACGTTATCGTGTTTGAAAGATTATCCCATAACACCGCTGGAAAAATTCTTTTAGAAAAAATTCGCTCCGAATATCCGTATCAAACAGACGTGGTCGGTAGAACAAAAAAAGATTGGGACACAACTCTTGGAACCTATAAAGAACCTCCAATAACTAACGGAGGAGTTGTGATCGTTAGTAAATGGCCTATCGAAGAAAAAATTCAATATATATTTAATAATTCAAGTTGTGGCCAAGATCAGTATTATAACAAAGGATTCGCCTATGTGAAAATTAATAAAGATGGAAAAAAATTTCATATCATCGGGACTCAGTTACAAGCTCGTGCATCTGATTGCTTTAATTCTGAAGAAACCATACGTAAACGTCAATTCAATAATATTAGAGATTTTATATATTCTAAAAATATTCCAAAAGATGAAACTGTTTTGATCGCGGGTGATTTAAACGTAATCAAAGGAAGTAATGAATATTACGATATGATTTCCAGGTTAAACGTTAACGAACCTAAATATGTGGGAGTTCCTTTTACTTTAGATACAAAAACAAACGCAATTGCCGCATACTATTACGAAAACGAAGAACCGGTTTACTTGGATTATATTTTCGTTTCAAAATCACACGCTCAACCTCCAGTTTGGCAAAACCTAGCTTACGATCCAATTTCAAGTACAATCTGGAAACGATCTGATGGATATACAAGTTACGAATTTTCAGATCGTTATCCCGTATACGGTTTTGTATATGCAGATTCTTCTACTCCTACAAAGTCCGGACATAAAAGAAAATACGATCAAGTTTCTTTTCAATCGGCCACTAATGGTAAATTCATCCAAGCAGATCCTAATAGAAAAGACGGATGGCTAAAAGCAGATACAAAGATAAAAACGGATTTTACTAAATTCAATCTATTACAAGAGAATGTTTCTGAATCTAATCCATCTTGTATGAATAGCGGATCGGTTAGAATTGAATCTTCTTATTATTTAAATTATTATTGGAATTGGTTTATTGGCGCTGCCAGTGGTGACTATGGATACTATACTAAATTTAACGACGGTTCTAATAGCTTAGGCATTAAAAATTTAGACAATGGATGTCTAAAAAATGGCAGTAGGGTCACCTTCTATGATTGGGATACGATTGGTGGTGGTTATCATTACATAACGGTTTGGGACAGAGGAAGTTGGAAGGAATACTTGTTTCTTTGGGTACAGTCCTTCCTTAGTGCAAGAGAGATTTTTTACTTGCATCTAGACTCAAACCCGCCCAAAGACTGGAGTAAAGATTTAATCTACCATCATTAATTTTCTGATCAAAGAGAAGTTATTTTTACTTCTCTTATTGTTTATTTTTTCTCAATTAAATTAATATACAATAATATTATTTTTTTATAATATATTTTTTAATTTTTACACTTCTGCACCCGAGCATTTTACAAAATCCTTAAAATAGAATACAAAAATTTATAAAAATACAATCATTACCTAATAAAATAGAAATTACCCAGCTTATTTTAGCGTGAGTTCGGCGTAAGGAACCGATGATTCTGAAAAAAGTTGAAATCTGAACTTTACAGATTAATTCTTTAAATGTGGGAACTACTGCAAATCACGATTTAAAAAAAATCTAAAATTGTAGGAACTCATACTTTTAGAAAAATTTTTCTCAATCAGAACTCACGTTAAAATGGAATTCAAATTTTGATGATGACCGCAAAACAGCGTTTTTGTGCAAAAATCGGATGGACGATGATTCTTTTGGTAATAGTTCCCACAATTTTCAAGTCTAACTACAAGATTTGTGAGAGTTCCCACAGATTAAGTTGTATAATGGAGTTGTTGAAAAATTCCATAGTTTAGATTAACAATACTATTTTAATCGACCATTTCTATGCAAAAAAAACTGATGGGGAATTAATTTTTTAGTAACTCTAATCAATTTTTAAACATTCATTTCTTGTGATTCGAATCGAGGAGTTCCACATTTATTTTTTATGGAAAAATCATGTTTTTATAAAACGAATCGAATCTCTTACGCCGAACTCACGTTATTTTAGTAATTTCGCATTTTATCTTTAAATTTTTTGTAAACAAATTTTTGAATGAAATAATTCATCGGCACAATTGAATTTAGTTTTTACTTTTTAAAGGTTTTCTAAAGAAATCAACTACGGTTAAAATCTCGTAACTTGTGAGAGTTCCCACAATTCCAAAAATGGGCGCAGTTCCGACCTAAAGAATTTCACTATTAAATCTCGTAATTTGTGAGAGTTCCCACAATTCCAAAAATGGACGCTGTTCCGACCTAAAGGTGCTACTGAATATTCACCAACAAATGCACTTTAAAAATACTGCAACTAAAAGAAAGCTACAAATTCTCAAACAATATCTTGAAATAAAGAATTTTCTAATATTCTAAAAGATGTAAAATAGCTACCATGTATAGCAAAAAAGAAATCCCCTTGTTTATGAGCGTTTTTCAAAGAATTCATAGAAACAAGATCGGAAGTATCCCGAGGTTCCAATCCAGAACTAGAATTACTCATAATCTCCACGTACTGATTAGAATTTCTTTGTTTAAATTGTGCAAACAAAGGAACAATTTCACATTTTGTTTTATCCAATAAAACGTAAGAATAATCGAAACCAAAAAGAAAATTACCACCAGAAAGCTGAAAACAAACAATCGGAGAACGTTCCAAACGAATCGGATCACCTAAAGGTTGTAAACTGTTATCCAAAAGTAAAATTCCATTCCGATTATTTTTTCCCTTTTTAAATTCACCGTATAAAATGACTTCCGACGTTCCACAAAATACCCTAGATGGATTAAAATCAGGAAACTCTATTTTATTTTCGATTTTTAAAAAGTCGTTTATAATAGAAATTTCATACAACAATAAGTCATCCTGAGAATTATTTACGATTAAAAGTTTATCCCCAAACGGAACCAAACGCTTCACATATCGATTTTCTAATTTTAGTTTTTGAACTGGTTGAATTTGATCCGGTAAATTCAAATCTATCAACCCGATTCCTTCCCAATTCAAGGCGATAATTACATTTTCGCCTACAATTTCCATATCATAAATATTGTAGCCTAATAATATAAAAGAATTTACACGTTTCGGATCAGAAACATTAGATAAATCAAATATATGAATTGCCCTTTCGTCTTCAGCTACGTATAAAATATCTTTTTTAATATCTACTTTTACAATTCCTTTTTGAAACGAAATAGATCGAACAAGAGTAGGTTTTTCTGGAACTTCAAGACTAAGAATATGAATTTCATGGGCTTCTCCGTATACAAACGCATAATCTTTGTAAATAACAAATTGATTTACATCCTTTAAATAAACTTTATGTAACAAATCCAAATGACAACTTAACATCTTGATCCTTAACTTAAAGAGTTAATAAATTCTTTATATATTTCGAAGTTTTCAATGGATAAAAAATCTTTTTCAGAAAGAATTTTCGTTCTATTGTAAATTTCCGGCTCAAGACCCGCCGCTTCTTTTAAATAAGATACGCTTTTTTCGGGATCTTGTAACTTGGAATACAAACAAGCCGCGTTAAACTTTGCATGTGCATAATATTTATGAAAAATATCTGAATACTGTTTATCTAAATCCTCACCTAAAATCTTATCCATAAAATCAGATTCTTTTTTATAATCAAAACGGCTCCAATCCATAGAAAAAATTGAATCAAAAGTTATTTTAGCCGTTTCTAACTTGCCTATTTCTATTTGCAAAACTCCTAAATTAGCTGCAATCAAAACATATTCAGGTCTTCTCTGATCCGAATCTTTAAGAAATTGAATCAGAATTGATTCTAACTCATTCAAACGATTTTCATTTTGAAACGCCCAATAAACAGTTAAAAAACAATATATGATCGCATTCGGATCCAAATCTTTTACAGTCTCTACAATTACTAATGAATATTGTTTTTCCTTAAGTTTAGAAAAAATGAATTTAGCGAGTTCTCGAGAAGAAATCTCATCGTATTCTTTAATAAAAAACGCCAAATGATCATGAAACACCTGATTCTGAAAGAGTTCTTCTTTTAAAAACTCATTCTGATAATACAATTTCAAGATCTGAAAAATCGAAGTTTCTTCTGTTTCCCATTCTAGAATTTGTAAAAGTTCTTTAGAAAAATTATTAGAATGTTTTAAAAGTTTAGACACAATCAAAAGGTTAAAAGACAAATTACCAGGTTTTAAAAATGTAACCAGTTCCTTTTCAGAAATAGAACCTAACTTTTCGAAAACCACAAATTCTTCGGTTTGATTTTGAACCCAAACCTTGTGTGATTCTATTTCAATTTTTGAATATTCTTCTTTTAAAACATTTACAAACGGATCCATCCAAAAAGATTCAAAATCAGCTACAAATTTACCGTCCCTAAAAAAACGATTTTGAAAAACGGAACGAACTTTTGTATAAAAAGCATATAACTTTCCGGAAGGAATTTCGTCCCATTTCTGATCTGGAAATAAAAGATATAAAAAGAACGTTTTTGAAAGTACAAAATCATCTTTCCAAAGAATCGGAAGAATTTGTCTTAATTCTTCCATAGCCAGTTTGATTCCTTCTTTTTTTTCTATGTAATTCACTTTCAAAAAGAGTAATAGAGGATTTAGATTTATTTCGGATAACGTTTTATTTAAAATATCCAATACATCCGTCTTTTCTAATAAAAACGCTTCGATCGATTCTGCCGAAACACCACATTCAAGATAAACCTTCTGTTTTTCGTTCAGTTTCTCATGTGTGTTTAATAGTTTTAAAAGTTCCGTCATTTCGGATATAATTTGAAAAAAACTTTCCCGATTTTTTTTAGCCTTATTTCTTATTTTCTCGGCGTAAAACGAAGCAAAACGAACGGAAACGTCTTGAGGATCGTTTTTTAAAGCTTTTAAAAACGCATAAAAAATCCGGTTTCGATTTGTATCCTTTTCAATATTTTCATAATATACTAAAAAACCCGGTTCACTATTATAAAGAAGGTCTCCCCAAATTTCAGAACGTACAAAGTCTTCCGGAAAATGTTCAAACCGATCCAAAAAATAGGACCAACGAGCCGCAGGAGCCTGCTTAGACCACTCGTCGTAAAAGTCTTCCATATAAAATTCGTTTTCTTTATGCAGTTCATGAACAAGAGAAGGAATATCATCACATCCAATCGTATATAAGATAGTAGCGAGTTTGCGAGTGGAGTCCTCGTAATCATATCTTTCCATTACTTCAATTACTGCGGGAACCGTCCTCTTTGCCTTTTTTCCTAAAAGCATAAGCCTATTTTCAAAAACAAAATCCCACGATTCTCCAAACCAAGGAAATTTTTCCGGCATACAATGAATCAGATCGATCATCGTATTTATGAATTCTTCGGGAGGATCCGAATACATTGGATTTTCTTTGGAATCATATTGATTGGATCTAAATCTGGCCTCGATCTCCATAGCTCGAATTTTAAATCCAGGATGAGCCAGAGACTTCATTCGATCTAACGTTTCTTGAAACGAAGTATAAAACTCAGACTTATATTCTTCCGGAATGGCCAAATAAGACTCAAATAAAGTACATGAAAAATTATTAATATTAGGAATTGCTATTTTGTATGAATCAACCAACGGAGGTGGAGGACGAAAAAAAACATTGTTTTGAAAATTACGCGCGTTTTCAAGATGAGATATTGGATTCAATTGGGCTAGTTTCCAAAAAAAGCCAGAAAATAAATGAGGTTCAAAATCTTTTACTTTGGCAAAAGCTTCCTCTTCCTCTTCCTCTTCCTCTTCCTCTTCCTCTTCCTCTTCCTCTTCCTCTTCCTCTTCCTCTTCCTCTTCCTCTTCCTCTTCCTCTTCCTCTTCCTCTTCCTCTTCCTCTTCCTCTTCCTCTTCCTCTTCCTCTTCCTCGAAGTTATAATTGAGAGAATCTAAGGCAAATTTTTCTAAAAGAGACTGAAATTCCGGATTGGAATCTACCATTCCAAGCAAGATCTGAAATTCTTTGGAATCCTGTTGGTCTAAAAATCGAAGATGAAATAAAAATTCTTCTTTTGCAGAAATGGAATTTTCAATTTTAGATGATGTTTCATACAACGTGAAATAAGGATTCTCGCGAAGAGATTGTAATTCTATCGGAGGCAAAATTTCTAAAAAAAACGAATCCTGAGTGTAACTGTAACATTCTTCCGAGTTTATTAGAACGTAAAAAGGAAACGATTTCGGGAACCTTGCAAAACTTTCGTCTAACAAAAGTTTATCTATAATTTCACGAATCATTTTTGAAAATAGAAGTAGTTTGATATGAACGTGTAAATCCCGTCCTTCGACTTTTTCTTCTTGATAGTAAATCGAATATTTCCCCCCTTCCATCTCGTAGATAAAATTATAGAGTTCGGAACTATTTTCTTCTGTTTCCTCTAAATCTTCTCCGGAAGGATACGAATCTTTTTCAAAGATGATTTCGTGATTTAGCCCAAATACATTCGAAAATTCTTGTGTTTCCGGATCAAAATGGACCGAATCTAAAACCGCACTAGAAAATCCATAATTGGACATCTTAAAAAGAAAACCGTTGAAAGGTTTAAATTGATGAACTTTTAAATTTTCCGGATTGAAACTTTCTTCTAAATATTTCAGTATCCAATTCACTTTTTTAGATACCGGCTCAGAAAAATGAAATCCATCTATCATTTCTTGAAAACGAACAGATAAACTTTTGTATTCTTCCTCTTCCTTTAAAAAATCAGTAGGTTTTCCCTGTTTATTTTGGTTCCGCTCGTCTTGAAAAATTTCCTTAAGAAGTTTCATACCTCCTTCAAAGTCAAAATTCTGTAGTTTTTCAAAATAATCTGAGTAGTATTTTGGAATTGTCTCTTTAGTAAAATTTTTCGGTTTGAAAATCATAAATTACAGTTCAATCAAAAGTATTCGGTAAAATAACAAACGACTTAGAAAGTCATATCACTTTTTATCCGAAAGATTACGAATTGAGGACGAAATATGTTGAATTCTGAGTCAGAAAGTTTGGATAAATCCAAGTCATTCTCACTTATAGTTCATAAATTAAAAAAAGAGAAGAATTTTCCTACAAACCAAAAAATAAAAGTATTCTGACGCCGATTTGGCATTTTAAGTAAAGAAAAGATAAAGGATTTTTGAGATAGGTTCTAAAACTAATGATCCTTGTTTTTGGCGAATTTGTGCCGAGTTCCGATTTGTGAATGAAAACAATCGGACTTTTCAAGGAGTAAATGAACGATTCGTAATATCATATTCTTAATATATTTTTCAAATTCATTTCTTTATTTTCCAGATTCGAATCAGAATCAGAAAAATGAAAACGGAAAAAAGGCCGGAAATGATTCCTATTGAGTAAGCTCTAAAAATACCCGAACGTTCCAGATAGGACTCCGTCGGATTTTCGGGATTGTAATAAATTCGAACGGAACGGCCTTTATATTTCTGTACTATTTCTTTCGCAACGGAAGAATCACTTGAGCTCCATATTCCTCCGGTTTGAATTCGATTGCCGATGTATTCTTTATTTTCGATTCGATAGCTATATTCAATTTTAGGAATATATTGGGAGAGACGTGTTCTATCCGATATATTTTGGTGTAAGTCGTCTCTGTTTTGAACTTCTGCTCTTAGAATCGTTGCTTCCGTTGTCGGCCAGTTTTCGGCTAAATGATGAGTGTAGACATTTTGAAATCCTAAAAAACTGATCAGTGAAGCGACTGCTAAAAAAGGAAGAAGGAAGGAAGTGAAGAACACACTTCTTTGTTTCTGCGGTGAAATTTTTTTCGTTAAGGTTTTGTGGGAATCGATATATATGGCAAACCAAAATCCGAATATGTTCGAAAAACATACGCCTAAAAGCAAAACAAAAAAAGGAAAGATCCCCGTTCCCTGTATTAATACGCTTTCTTCTTTTGTATCGGGATTCAAAAATACGGACACCGAATCGGAAGAATTATAAAGATTGAACGTATCGAATTCTTCTCCTATGTAAGGAAATTCTTTGAGATAACTGATTTTTGAGTTGGTGTATGTTTTTCCTCCCGACGCGTATTGATAAAAGACTTTTGTGTTCGAATGTTTTGTGCTATCGTTATCGGAGATTGTCCTTATCGAAAGAATTTTCCCGTTCGTCTTTTTCCAGGTATTACTTTGTATTCCTTTGTAAATCTCATGCGCGGAAAACGAAACAAACGAAAGCGGTATAAATGTAAATATCGCAAGGAATGTTCCAAAAAACATCTTTATCGTAGAGCCGGCGATTTTCTTTTTTCCAAACAGAAAAAGGATCGAAGAGATTTCGACGGAAAAGAATAAAATGCTGAGTAAGAAACAGAATACGAAAAATAGGATCGGATAAATGAGATTGGAAAATTCGAATGCGTTCTCTACTACGGATTCCTTGGGGTTATCGGGATTGTAGTAGATGGAGATATTTTGATTTTTTTTAAAATTTTGAATTCTATTTTCGATTTCGTTTTCACTCAGTCCAAAACGAATCGTATCGTTTTTATAGTTAGTTCCGTTTACGATATAACCGTAAAGAAATCTTTTTTTTGCTATGATTTCGTCTAACTTTTCTTCTTCTTCCGAAGGATGAGAAATAATCGTCGCAGTGGAGGGTATCCAGGAAACACTTTCCCATGATTTTTGAATTTGTTTTCCAAATGCGTAAAGACCGAGTGCGCTAAATCCTGTGAATAAGGATAGGACAAGAATGAAAATGAGAAAGATGATAATTTCGGGGATCGAGATTTTGTTTTTTTTGCGTTTCATCCGTTAACCGCCGTAATTCGAAGTGAACCTCGTGAATCCTAAATCGAGGCTTGATTTTGTCATCGATCTTTTCCGCTGATGTGGGAACTCCCACATTCTCCGGAAATCTTTTTCGTGGAACCGGCTTTCCCGCTTCAAAAAAGAGAAGAATTTTCCTACAGACCAAAAAATAAAAGTATTCTGACGTAAAATCGGCAGCAATTTACTCACATGAAAATAGAAACCATTTACAAATATTTTCTACTTACACCTTCAACACATCTACCCGTTGTAGACAACTCTGGAAAATTGATCGGCTTATTATCTCGCAAGTTGATCCAAATGGAAATGGCTGATTTGAGTAATTCCGAAAAAGAATATACACAAATTCCAGAATCATTTTTAGAAACTGACATTCCAGAATCTTTCTTTCAATACTTTCAAAGACAAAAATCAATTCCGGTCTTATCTACCACAGGCGAAAAAAAAGAAGAATGGGACAAGGTGCAATTGATGGCAGGACTCGGACAACTCGTATCAGCCAATCGTCAAATTGTACCTCCCGTAACCGAAGTCCAAAAACAAGAAAAAGAACAAAATTCCCGTTTTTGGTTTATGGAGCTCATACTTCAAAACTTTCCAGACGGACTTTTAGCAACCGATTTAGAAGGAAGTTCTATATTTTACAACGAAACCTTTGAACAAAACATTCTACCTAAAAAATACTTTCGGGATTCAATCCAACAAGCGGAAAGATTACTCAAGGAAATGAGTAAAAATCTTTTAGCAGACTATCTAAAAACCAACGAACTTCGATTAGACGGAAATTCTACTTTTTCTCTGCAAACCTATATAACCGAGTTAGAATGTAACGTAAGAATCATCGTTCTCAAACAAGGCCCAAAAATAGTAGGATATTTGTATCATTTCGTAACACCTCGCGCCGTTTTGGGACGTCAGGACGAAAGCGGGTTGGAGTTCCCGTCCGTTCGGGATGCATTTTTACAAAAACTTCCGTTAGAAACCATGCTTAAAGAAGTAGAAAGTTCGTTTATCTTTTATTCTTTAAAAGCAAACCAAGACAATATATCTCATACCGCGCTTCAATTGGGAGTTCCTAGGACCACACTTCAAAATAGAATCAAATTTTTAGACCTACAAAATCGTTATTCCCTTTCGAAAGAAAATCCGATTCCTCGTAAAAAGGCCTCCAGTTCTTCAGAAAAACCGCCTAAAAATACGGAAACACTTGGTTCAAAGAACTCTCAGGCGCCTAACTCTAAAAAGTCCAATAAGAATGGGCCAAAAACAAACTCTGCATCCAAAAAAAATCCTTCTAAAACCACTGTAAAAAAAAGAAGCCGTCGCTGAATAATTTCGTTGACAACCATCGTTCTTATCCGTTATCTCATGGTTAGAACCGATCTAACTGATCTCTTCTCCACTCTAAAATCTCAAAAATAAAATCTCAAAAAGGCGAAATCCTTCTCCCTTTTTAAACTCAAGTAGTTCTTAATATGGCAACAGCAAGACGAGACAATAAAAACAGACACCAACATTCCAACCACAATCATAACAACCAAAACGACTCCGGAGATTCTTTCGAAGAAGAAGGCACAAGCCAAGAATCTCAAGAGTTTGATTCCTCCGAAAATTCGGATCCCAGATCTCGTAAACGTAAACGAGGAGGAGGCTATGAAGGTCCTGCACCTGCGCCCATCGATCTTGTAGAACTCAAGAAAAAAGCGATCGCCGATTTGATCGAAGTTGCTAAAGGTCTAGGAGTAGAAAACACTGGCGGCTTAAAAAAGCAGAATTTAATCTTCGCCATTCTACAAGCACAAGCAGAAAGAGACGGACAGGTTCACGCTGCGGGAGTTATGGAAAAACTTCCGGATGGATACGGATTTTTACGTTCTCCGGATTATAATTACGTCCCTGGTCCAGACGATATTTATGTTTCTCCATCTCAGATCAAATTGTTCGGTCTTAGAACTGGAGACACAGTAGAAGGCCAAATCCGTCCGCCCAAAGAATCGGAACGTTTTTTTGCAATGCTTCGAGTGGAAACCGTCAACGGCTATACTCCAGACGTAGCCGGCAAACGCGCCTTATTTGACAACTTAACTCCTCTTTATCCAAACGAAAGGCTCAAGATGGAATACGATCCTTCTATGCTCGATACTAGAATCCTAGATTTGATGTGTCCAATTGGAAAAGGACAAAGGGCCTTGATCGTAGCACCTCCTAGAACCGGTAAAACGATTCTAATGCAAAATATCGCAAACGCGATCACATACAATCATCCGGAATGTTCTTTAATTGTATTACTAATCGACGAACGTCCCGAAGAAGTGACAGACATGGCCCGTCACGTTCGTGGAGAAGTAGTTTCTTCTACATTTGACGAACCTGCACAAAGACACGTTCAGGTCGCAGAGATGGTCATCGAAAAAGCAAAACGTCTCGTAGAACACGGAAAAGACGTAGTCATTCTTTTAGATTCAATCACTCGTTTGGCTCGGGCATACAACCAAGTCATTCCTACTTCCGGTAAAATTCTTTCTGGTGGAGTGGACTCCAATGCGCTCCACAAACCGAAACGATTTTTTGGAGCCGCAAGAAATATTGAGGAAGGAGGTTCTCTTACGATCATCGCCACTGCCTTGATAGATACTGGATCTAAAATGGACGAGGTTATCTTTGAAGAATTCAAAGGAACTGGAAATATGGAAATCCATCTAGATCGGAAACTTTCTGATAAACGAATCTTCCCTGCGATCGACATCAATAAGTCCGGAACCCGCAAGGAAGAACTATTGATTACCAAAGACGTTCTTCAGAAAGTATTTGTTCTGCGAAAAGTACTTTCTCCTATGAGTATCACGGAAAGCATGGAATTATTGCTGGAAAAAATGAGGCTTTCTAAAACAAACGACGCCTTTTTAGCCAGTATGAACACACAGTAAACGTTTCAACAAGGGAATTTATGAAAACTGAAATTCATCCAAACTATAGAGCAGCTAAAATCAGCTGTGCATCCTGTGGAACAGTATACGAAACCAGAACTTCTATCGGCGATATTAATATTGAGATCTGCTCCGCTTGTCATCCTTTCTTTACGGGAAAGTCTAAACTAGTGGATACCACTGGTCGGGTAGATAAGTTCAAGAAAAAATATAAGATGCAGTGAGAGTTTACAAACTCTTCTTCTTTTTTATGCCGTCTAACAACCGGGCAGGAGAATTTTCATGAGTGTAATGGACTTCGCGCGGTACAAACAGATCAACGACGATCGAATCAACTATCGTGAAATGGAAGACGCAACCGTCATTTCTAATTATAGAAACATTGGTTGTGGAGACGGTTATCGAATTTATCTAAAAATCGATTCTTCCGAAACGGTCACAGACGCAAGTTATACCACAACCGGTTGCGGGTTCGGAATTGTAGCTCTCGCAATGGCAACAGAATTCGCCAAAGGGAAAACGATCGAACAACTCAAATCGATCACTTCTGCAGACATCGAAACCATGTTCGAATTCCCGGAACGTAGAAAAAACTATCCTGAATCCGCAGTCTCAGCCCTACTACAAGCAGTGCGAGATTACGAAAACGGAGAGGGCGTTCCTAAAGAAAAAAGAATTACCGCCGGAAAAGCATTAGAGATTTTGAAAGTAAAAGGTTCTCTCAAAGACGAAGACCTTTCTAGCATTATATTAGAAAAACTTAAATTTGACGGAGTCGATTTTTCGGGCGCAAATCTAGGTCACGCATTTCTACAAAATTCTTCCTTTGTTGGCGCCAACTTTTCCGGAGCCAAACTAAGAGGTTCTTTTTTAAACAACGCAGATCTAAGAAACTCAAATTTTAGAGGGGCCGATCTTCGTTGGGCAAAACTAGCAGGTGCAAACGTAGAAGGCGCGGATTTTACGGACGCAGTCTATGATATTGGAACCCGCCTCGACCAAAAACAAATCCATCTTTTTTCCGTCATGAAAAAAGAAGGCAAAGATATTTTCTTAAACAAAGAGGCGGAATGAAACCGGGAGACAAGGTTAAAATCATTAAACGCACCTTTTTATACAATGGAATTTTCGTTCATACAAATACGATCGTAGAAGTCATTTCCTTTGAAAACGATAAATTAGTCGTTTTATTTCACGACAAAGAAGGATTTACACATCATATCGAATCTTTAACTACTGCGGACGTAGTTCCAGTTTAAGTTTTTTCATGCTTCCATAAACGGATATAGCTCAATCGTTTATCTGTAAAAATCAGAACCATCTGTAAATTTTAATACTTTCGGTATGTCAGTTTAAGAATTCGATTTTTAGAATATTCTTATATTAGCCATATTTTTTTTGTTTTTACAGTCCTATCGATTTAAAATTAAAAACCAATTGAAGTAAATTCTACTTACTACTCGGACGCACGAAAATAGGAATAGGCGATCTTACAAAGACTCAGAAATTTTCAAAAAATTATATTTAACGTGAATTCGTGGAGAAAATAAGAAAGAATTTTTTGAAAATATGAGTTTAGAATTTGTTCGTAAAATTGCGATTTGCAGTAGTTCCCACATTTTCGAGATTGAACTGTAAAATCGTGATTTGTAATAGTTCCCACAAATTAAGTCTCATTATAAATCTTTAAAACATTTATTTTTTGAAAGTATGAGTTCCTACATTTTAGGAATTGATTGTAAAATCTTAATTTGCAGTAGTTCCCACAAATTAAGTCTCATTACAAATCTTTAAAACATTTATTTTTTGAAAGTATGAGTTCCTACATTTTAGGAATTGATTGTAAAATCTTAATTTGCAGTAGTTCCCACAAATTAAGTCTCATTACAAATCTTTAAAACATTTATTTTTTGAAAGTATGAGTTCCTACATTTTAGAATTTGTTCGTAAAGTTGCGATTTGCAGTAGTTCCCACAAATTAAGTCTCATTATAAATCTTTAAAACATTTATTTTTTGAAAGTATGAGTTTCCACACTTTAGGAATTGATCCATAAAGTTCAGATCCAACTTTTTTTAGAAAAATGAATTCCTTATGTAGAACTCACATCAATTAACGCAAATCCGGTAGAATCCAATGAGAAAGCGGCTGAGCTGAGAAAACGAGCAGAACGCTCTTTAAAACTTAGTGTCTCACTTCTATGAGCGTTCGACAGATCGAGTTCTATAACGAATTGAAATATCGAAAGAATTTTGTTTTTAATTCAATTTGTTGATCGAAGCCGAATGTGCAATCCGGATTCGCCCAAATTTTTTTTTACGAAAAACTTACATTATTGAGTTGTAAATATTGAATTGTGTACTCTGTTATATAGTTCTAATTACCGATTTTATAAAATTAAATACCGTAAATTTTTATTGCAAAACCCTGTTTCCAAGCAAGATACTGGATACTTTTTCATATAACCTGAATAAAACAGAATCACATTAATATTTCATTATATTTTACTTTTCAGAGAATCATTCCAATGTCTAAGATAAAATTTAAAGATCCGAACGTTGCCGAAGTGTTTAAAAACTATCCAAACCGAGTCCGTGAAAAGTTACTCTCCTTAAGAAAACTCATTTTTGATACTGCGGATTTGACCGAAGGTGTTGGCAAGTTAGAAGAAACCTTAAAATGGGGTCAGCCTAGTTATCTGACTTTGGAAACAAAAAGTGGAAGTACAATTCGAATTGATAAAGTTCCGTCTAAAGAAGATAAATACGCGATCTACTTTCATTGTCAGACAAATTTAATCTCCACTTTTAAAGAACTTTTTTCCAAAAAGTTTGAGTTCGAAGGGAATCGTTCCATTCAGCTGAACGTCAAAGATCCTATTCCAGATCAAGAATTGAAAGTATGTATTTCTTTGGCATTGACGTATCACCTAAATAAAAAACGAAAAAAATAAAACTTTATGGAAACTATAAATAACTGCGCATAACGTTCATAGAACGAGGAGGAATTTCTTTTTTATAAATCTATCCTCTACTTGATAATACTATTTACAATTACACACAAACTCGGAACTACTAAAGAAAACCTCTATAAAGTTTGAAAACAGTGTTTTCAATATCAATTTTCTTCATCAAATCGTCGTTTTACGACTGACATTCAATAATAAATTCATTTTATATAAATTTCTGTAATAGAGTTTTTGAAAAATGAATCCTCCAACTGTTTCCGTTGTATTGAAATAGAAAATGAAGCAGTTTTGTTAAACTCCACTATGAAATTTTTCAACAACTCTAATTAAAAACTGATTTCTAAATTTTAAAAAAAAGCTAAACGAACTAACAATTTTCTATTACTAAACTTCCGGCTTCATTCCGTGAGAAAAATCGTCTGTAAGAATTTCAAATGCGGTTCTACGATTCGAAGTCAGTTTTAAAAAAGTCAGATCTTCTTTTCTTTTCACAAATAGTTCCGCGTTTGCAATCTTACTGTTGAGGCAATATTTCCAACCACCGGGAGGATTCCAATATTGAAGACATGCAAAGTCATTTGGTTCCGCATAAATTCTACCTTTGAGTTGAATCTCTTTAGAACTCGCAGAAAAACTCCAATCGAAATAACGATACTTAGCCCTTCCAAAACTTGTAAAAGGATGATTGAGTTGATAATCCTTTCCTCTAAATCTAAATACGATCGGAGTAATTGCAGGAATCCAAAAAGGTCCTATCTTTAAATTGGCGGTGGCGAGTTCTAAAAAAGAATCTGCATCCTCTTCAAAGCCTACAACCTGCCCCCAAGCATACCGATCCGTATGTTTGGATCCCCAATTATGATTATGGCTTCCAACCCAATCTGAAATTTGTATGATTTGTGAACCTAACTTTAAACTTCCGTTAAGTTGTATTGAAGGATTTCCAACCAAAACTTTCGCCTTTGGAAAAGATCCCTCGTATAAATTTTCAGGAAAAAGAAAAAGTGGAGAACTACCGTTTGAAATATTCAGATCCCAGAAAAAATCTTCGGAACCTTTTTTATTTCCAGCGCTTCCTTTAAGATGAGAATCAGAAAGTTCAGAATCTCCTATCATTATAGATAAAGGAGTAGAATGAAATTTACATTTATCGATTGGAAATTCTGACTTAGAAACGAATCGGGTATTTTTTTCTCCGTCAAAATAAATCGCCCAAAGTTCTCCGATCGCTTTTTCTGGAAAATTTTTTGGAGAGAAAATTGTATAACGAATCCATATCGCCTTACACGCGTTAGGGTGATTAGCTCTGACGAACCAACTTTCATAATGTCCCTTCGAGTCATTTTCTCTAAACCTAGGTTGATTGAAATTAGATAGAATCAAATTTGTTACTTTCCTTAAATTGAAAATTTTTCGACTCTTAACCCTTCCACTTTCTCAAGTAGAATGCTACTATTATATTAAATTTTTACTTTAAGGTTGTTTAAAAATCTATAAATGTAGGAACTATTATAATTTTTAATGTGAGTTCGACTTAAGAAAATCAGAGCGAATCCGGCTGCCTAAGACAACCAGACCTCTCAGCTCTGGTCAATAATTGTATACAGGAAACGTTATACAATTTATCGTCTTTAGTTTCAATAGAAGCGAGACGCTTTGTTCGAAAGAGCGTTCTGCTTTAGTTTCTTCGCATTGATCTCTTTCACTTTAATTTTTAAAATTGTTTAAAAGTCTATAAACCACTTTAAGAGACTTTTTTATAAAACCTGATTTTTCCGTAAAAAATAAAATGTGGGAATTACTCATATAAGCTGAATCACAAAAAATAAATATTTAAAAATTCATAATGTGGCTTAATCTGTAAGAGTTCCCGCGTTTTATTGAAGATTCAACAATAATTCATTTTAATGTAAGTTCGGTATAAGGAATTCATTTTTCTAAAAAGGTTTGAATCTGAACTTATAGATCGATCTAAAATGTGGGAACTACTGCAAATCAAGATTTACGAATAAATTCCAAAGTTGTAGAAATTCACATTTTTAGAAAATTCTTTCTCATTTTCTCCAAGAACTCAAGTTAGTTTTGTGGTCTTTGAATAAGTTCTAAAACAAACGGATAACACCGTTTTACTAAATAAGAGGCTTGTCCCAAAACCTAAACACCGATAGGTGTTTGCTGAGTTACTTCGAACACCCCTCACAAAAATATGGGAACTACTACAAAAATTTAACGACATTAGAACTGCTCGAAAATTCGCAAATTGCCAAATGCAATTTTATTGTAGGAACTGCTGCATTTTATTAAAAATTTCTAAAGAATGATCGCATAGAATTCTTTGATGTTTTGGGACAAACTCTAAATAGATTTATTCAAAAAATTTATTTTAAATCCAATATGTTTACAGAAATTTTATTTAAATCGACTGAATAAAATTTATATTGTTTATCGTTTGAAAACCCTTCCACAAAAAAACGATTTAGAGATTTACGATATACTAAATTTTTCATTTGAAACGAAACTTCCAAACCATCCGAATTCACAAAAATAATTTGGGTAGGTATCGCACTATAAGAAGAATTAGAAAGAACCAAACTCAACTCTTCCTGATCAGAAGTAAACAAAGGAGTCGCCAAAATTGCATCCGAAGAAAATTCCGAAAAAGGAACACAATACTGAGGTTGTATTAAACTTTTCTGAAATAGAAAACCCCTTCCATATTTACAAATAAAAGAAGGGCGATTAGAGATGCTAAACTCAGTTTTCATTTTTCTATAATCCCAAAAAGGCGTGGGATTTTTTTCTCCGGAAAACAATTTTTCATCTAAAAGTTTGCCGTAATTAGAATCCGATTCATCCGAATCAGATTCTTCCGTTTTGTCTAAAACATTTTTTCCTAAAAAGTATTCAAACACAGGATCAGTAGTATCTACATTTAAAAGACTTATAGCTTTTAATAAGCCCGAACTACTTTCAAAATTTTTAAAACAAATCCTAGATAAAAGTTCTTCTGATTCATCTCCCGGAGAAAATTTTTTTGAAAGATTAGAACAAGCTTCCTGTTTTTTTCCAGAAATCAAAAGAGTTTTTGCAGTTTCAATTTCACTTCGCTCTTTATTGGCATAAGAACCGCTCATCCAAAAGTATCTTGCAGAAGAATCATATCTTCCTAAATTTCTAAGAAACTTTCCGTAGAGATACAAAAGATCTGATTTTCCCTCTTCGCTTAACATTTTCAGCTTACCGCCCGAATAGATTCTTTTATAGGCGCTACCCCTCCCCGAATGAAGAGTAAAACTGATACGCAAAGCCAAAGAAGTTTCAGGAGATAAAATTCCTTTCATCTCTCCGAAAGCATGTATTTTTTCCCAACCGTCAAAATCGCCCGTTTTAATTTTTACCGCATAACAAACCTTATAGAGTGAAACGTTTTCTTTCTTTGAAAGAATTTTAAACAATAGAGGCATCTCCGGAATTTCGAGCACTTGTGTTGAAGATACTTCTTCCTCGACGGATTCCTCTTTAGATTCTACCGGTTTTACTTCCTGAAAAAAAACATCCGGTTTTGGAATCGGTTTACTACAACCGGAAACGACAGAGACCAACGCAAAAGGACTTACATTCAAACCATTCGCAAGTTCGTTTACGATTGCAGTGTATTTTCCTTTTTTATCTGTAATTTTTCCGGAACGGGTCATGATTAAAATCGCGGGGATGTATTTGCGATATTTCTCATAAAGGAAAAAAAGTCTAGAAGACGCAGTTTTACGTATATCCGATTTCTGAGAAGTACGAACCAACTCTTCATACAAAGGAATCGAAAATAGAGGGTCTTCTTTTTCCATCGCATACGCCTCTTCGTAAGAAACAGAATACAAACCATAAATAGAAATTAAAAATATTATGATATAATAATGAATTTTAAAATACATTACGAAGGACTTCTCGCTTTATGTCTGTTCCGTGATTTAGGGGACAAACTTCGGAAGGTACAGTCCCATTTTTAAAAAGTTCCTTTTTAGGATGTTTACAAGAAGGACCAGGAAGTTTACCGGATTCTTCACAAACGGTCGCGCTGATCGCATGTTCACTAATAAGATATTTTTTTCTTTCGTCCGAACTTTCTGCTGTTTCAAAAATTTTGGCAACGGTTCCCCAAAGAGGTGCTGCAACAGTTCCGCCTAACGCAGATGAGCCAAGTCCGTAACTAGGATCGTCGTAACCTAACCAAATCGCCATCGACATTCCAGGTTTTACGCCCACAAACCAGTTATCTCTGTTGTCGTTTGTAGTTCCGGTTTTACCAGCGACTTCTCCTCTATACCCAGTATTTCTTACTCCCGCGGAATTAGCACTTCCATGAAGTAAGTCGATCATTATCTCCGCAACCTGAGAAGATAAGACCCTTCTTTCCTCTGGAACTTTTAAACCGAACTCGTCCGTAGATTTTCTTTCAAATACGATCTTTCCAGATCGATCCGTGATCTTTTGAATCAGATAAGGGCGTTTGATCACTCCGTCATTTGCAAATGCAGAATATGCAAGTGCCATTTCCAATGGTGAAATTTCCAAAGAACCTAAGGCCAAAGAAAGATCCCCTCTAAATCGAGAAGATAATACTTTCAAGTCAGGAAAAAAATACTTCTGAAAAAAATCCTGAATCTTTGATATTCCTAATTTCTCAGCAATTTGAACCGCTGCGGTATTTTTAGATTTTGCCAAAGCAAGTCTAACGCTAATATCTCCGTCGTATTGATTTCCAATATTTTCAGGCATCCAGTTTCCGGTTTGATTTCTATAAATTAACGGGGCGTCTAAAATTCGAGAAGAAGCATTGATCAACCCGGTTTCTATCGCCGCGGAATATAAAATCGGTTTGATAGAAGATCCGGTTTGACGTTTCATAGCGGTAGTTCTGTCTAATTGATTATCCGCTTTAAATTCGGAACCACCGTGCATCAACAAAATCTCTCCCGTTGAAGGGTCAACGGCGACTAACGCAACTTGTAATCCAGATTCATTTTCACCGCCGAAAGAATCCGTATCGATAAACAATTCTAACGCTGGAGAAAGGTCTTGTATATATCTTCTAAAAACAGCGGTTTCACTGGAATTTTTATTATCCGTAAGTTTTGTTTTCCGAACCAATCCGTTTTTTTGTACGTTATCTACGTAATTCTTTACGATTTTTGGAAGTTCCGCTTGGACCGGCTCGGAAATAGTCGTGTAAATAGAAAATCCTCCGGTTTCATAGATATTAGAATCCGGGTATAAAGAATTCAAAAACTTACGCACGTGTTCAGTTACATAAGGGGAATGATCCTTTCGGTTTCCAAATACGGTTTCGCCTGGAGATCTCATATGAAAGGAAAGATAAATTTCGTCTAGTTTTGCTTTGGGATTTTCCTTTAAAATCTGATCTTCTCTAAAAGAATGAATGATCGCGTTGACCCTTTGTCTAGAAAGATCTGGGTTTTTTAAAGGCGAAAAACGATTTGGAGCAGAAGCCAAAGAAGCAAGTACGATCATTTCCTCCGTGCTGAGTTCGGAAGGAGTTTTTTTGAAATAAAATTCTGCCGCGCTCGCAAATCCAAACGCTCCGTGCCCCAAATATACGTTATTTAAATAATATAAGAATATTTGTTTTTTCTCATATGAATATTCTAACGCAAAGGCAAGCTGTGCTTCTTTGATTTTCCGGACGAGACTTTTTTCCCTATCATCTAACAAGATTCTTGCGAGCTGTTGTGTGATAGTAGAAGCTCCTTGTTTAAAACGAAAACTTGTAATGTTCACAAAAATTGCGCGAAGTAAGGACATATAGTTAATTCCGCCATGAGAAAAAAACTTACGATCCTCCACCAATAACACAATTTTTTTCAGATTTTCAGGATAAGCATCCCATTCCAGATTACTCGTTTTTTTTGCAAAAATCTCAGAAACTTTTTTTCCATCCCGATCGTAGATCACAGAAGGTTGATGATTATAGAATAAAGAAATCATCTCTTTGAGTTCCGATTCTCGAGTAATGACTCCCACCCAAAAAAGAATCATTCCCAAAAGAAGTAGAGAAATAACCGCTCCCAAAGAAAGCAAAATCACATTTGGAAGTCGGATACTACGTTTGCCTATTTGTTCTTTGAGTCTTTCAGCAAGTGTTTTGACTGTGTGTTGTCCATTTGCGCCAATTTCCCGCCTAACGGTTAAAAACGGTTTTTTTTCGGATATAATCTTTTCTTTTTTAAGAAATGAATGCGAACTCGATAGAATAGTATCGGATTCGATTCGATTCTTTTTTATTTCTCTAAATTTTTGTGTGAGTTCCCACAATTTCTGGCGCAGTCGATTCTGAATCTCGGAGAGTTTTTCAAAAATTCCAGGCCCGGATGTTTGGGGAGTCGTCAGTTCAGGCTGAAACTGTGGAGCAGCAGACTGTAACTGTAGTTTAGGAGTTCCTACATTTTTAGATAATTCCGGATGACGTAAAATTTTGTCGGACGGCTGAACTGGAGTCTGGATTTTTGGAATATCCGTTCTCACTAAAACCTTGTGCCCGCATTGATAGCAAGTAAGTCTAAAAACAGAACCTGTGGGAACTCCTTCCGGAAGCCTAGAAGTAGTTCCACATTCAGGACATAAAAATCGAGCCGTTTTTAGAGTCTGAATCCCAGTCTCCATCATCCTCATAATTGTCGGAGAATGTACGAATTCCAGACAAGCAATTTAATTCTCTTTTTATCTCCTTTCCGTAATCACCGTAAAATCACAACCCTTGAGTATTTCGGTCGGAACTACGTCGCCTTCCTTCAAAGGAAACATAGAAACCGAAAGAATCTTCAAACCAAACTCTCTCAATCGATGAGGAACGCCAAAACCCTCGTCACTGTGAAAACGACCGTTAATATGAATTACCTTTTTACCTTTCATTAAAAAAACGTTTGCGATCGAATCCGCCATTCCTGTGTCCCAAAGATACTGAGCGTCTATAAATCTACTTTCCGAATTTACTCCGGGATGTGTTTGAAGCCTATTTTTAATTTTGGTCTCGTAACCGTCCTGAGAAAACTTACGAACAAGGTATTTAGGCGGTAAGAACACAGAACGAACTTTAAACAGCGCTTCAAGTCCATTAAAAGCTACTAAATTTACGTATTTCTTTGGAACGTTAGACGCAATTACAGGAATGTTATGTTCTTTCGCAAATTTGATAAAAGGATGGTAATCTCGGATATAATTAGGCCAAAAAATGAGAGATCTTAAGTAAGAATTTTCTGTGATATGACCGGCTAGATATTCGTCCAAAGTTTTTTGCTGATCCCTTTCTAACATTTCTAAAGACAAAATCACTGGGGTGTTTAAAGCAATCTTTTGAAACCAATCCAGACGGATTTGATGTCCCACGACGTCGTCATGTTCTTCTCCGAGAATTAAAACATCATAATTTTCTAACTTCTTTAGAATTGTCTCAAAATTGACAAGAGCCCCACTTTCCCCACTTTGTATAGAAACTGGAATTGAGTTTTTTTTAGATTCCGATTTGTCATCGGAAAATACCGGATTTGTACTTCCTAACATTAAAAACAAAAATACTATGAAAGTTTTTTTAAGAGTAATAATCACAGAACCACCTCTATCATATCATCAAACAAAGATTTTACGTAATATCATCTTAAAATTCTTCTATATTATTGCCAAACTAAAGTTCTTAAATGTTTTCCAAAATAACTTATAGAAATTTAAATAAAATGGATTTTTATCTCAAAAACTGTTTCAATACAAAAACATTGAGTACTTCATTTTATAGTCCTGAATACTACACCTTAATTTTAACGTGAGTTAGACGTAAAAAAATCAGGGCAAATCCAGTTTGCCACAGGCAGCCGAACCCGGACTATCAACTCTGGTCAATCAATTGCATAAAAGAAACATAATACAATATTACATCTTTAGCTTCAATAGAATACAATTTGAAACATCATAGAACGCGATTCATAGAGAGCGCTCTACTGAATCCTCTCGCATCGATCCTTTCGCGTTAATTTTAGCATAAATCCAAAACTTCATTTTTAATATTTTAGTAGTTTAGAATTTTATAAAAATATTAAATTCAAGAGTTCTACTAAAAAAGAATTTTTCAAATTCAAATCAATTTACTTTAATAGAGTTTCGATTTTTTGAGTCACTACGGAACTATCAGGTTCAACAGAAGAACGGTATCTCGCTTCTATATTACCATTTTTTGATATTAAAATTTTTTCGAAGTTCCATTCTACTTCTCCCGGATTCGGAGAGTTTTGAATCAGATAAGAATACAAAGGATGTATGTCCTTTCCTTTGACGGAAATTTTAGACATCATATCAAAACTTGCACCTTTTTGGATCCTACAAAATGTTTCGATTTCTTGATCACTTCCTGGTTCTTGGCCTCCAAAGTTATTGGCGGGAAATCCTACTACCGCAAATCCTTGATCTTTATATTTCTTATAAACTTTTTCGAGATGTTCATATTGATAGGTATAACCACATTTGGAAGCTACGTTCACTATCATTACTACCTTTCCCTTATATTTAGAAAGAGACACTTCGTTTCCTTTGATGTCTTTTACTTTGAAATCGTAAAAACTTCCTTTTGCAAAAATCCCAGCTAATGGAAAAAAAAATCCTAAAATTATAAACAAAATGAAATACTTTGAATACATAAAGTTGTCCCCTTCTTTCATAAATTTAAAACTAAATTTTCATTTACTTCAATCGTTTTTCTGAATTATAAGTTTTAGAATCTAACGTGAGTTCGACGTAAAAACGTCTGGGCGAATCCGGGCTCTCAGCTCTGGTCAATAAATTGCATGCAAGAAACGTTATACAACATATTGTCCTTAGTCTCAATTTATCGACCTAAAACGCTTTCGTAAAAAGCGTTTTGCTGAGTTAACGCGACCCTGCAGAGTGACCCATAGGAAGCGATGCATTGAGTTCAGGGAGTGAGACGCTGAGTTCAGGAGAGCGTTTTGCTTTAGTTCATTCATCGATCCCTTTCGCGTTAATTCACATTATTCTACATTCAAATTGTTGAAAAATGAATTTTCCATCCGTTTCTGTTTTATAGAAACGGTCGACTGAAACAGTTTTTTAATCTGAATTATAGAATTTTTTCAGCAACTTTATTAAGAGCCTGTCCCAAAAACCAAAGAATTTTACGCGATCATTCTTTAGAAATTTTTAATAAACTACAGTTAGTTCCCACAGATTTTGTCTCATTTTGTATTTTGGAAACTTTCAAGCATTATTAATCTCATTCAATTTTCGTAGTAGTTCCCACATTGGAAGGTTTTGGGACAAGCTTTAAATTAACATAAGTTGCTACGTACCAAAAAAGAACGATACTCAAAACCTATTCATCTAAAAGTTTCAGAATTTGTTCTCTTAAAAGATTACGAATTGTAGATTCCGAAAAACCATTTAAGAATTTCAGCAGATTGTTCGCGATCGTCTGAAACTCCACATCCATTCGTTCTCGAACCTGATAACGAGAAAGAAGACTTAAAATTACAATACCGTCTCCTTGCGATCTTTCCGATTTAGCAAAAAGAGAATGAATCAATTTTTTATCATTCTTATCGGCTTGATCAAGCAATAACAAAATTGGATACGTATAAAGACCGTTATAAAAATCTTTGAGGGGAATTTTCCCACTTTTACTTGCAGAAGTAAAATAATCGATCGCATCGTCTTTCTTCTGAAAAAAAGAACCTAAATCGATCCCAAATTGTCTGAGTTTCTTTTTTTCTTTTTCACTTTTACCGGAAAGAACACCAGCTGATACGCACACAACTGCAAACAAAGAAGCTGTTTTTCCATATATAATTTTATTATAAATATCTAAAGTAATTTTAGGATTTTTTTCCCATTCCATTTGAATGAGTTCAGAAACGGAAAGATCTTTAATAACCTGGGTAAAAAAGTCCATCAATTCGGGATAACCCAAACTGTTTAGATGATCGATCCCACAGGCGAGGAGATAATCCCCCGCAAGAATAGCCGTTTTATTGCCAAATTTGGAACCCACACTTTGAAGTCCCCTTCTAGTTTCCGCCTCGTCCACCACGTCGTCGTGAAGTAAACTAGCCGAGTGAATTAACTCCGCAATTGCCCCAACGTCTAACCAGTGTTTACCGGAATAACCTAAAAGTTGGCAAAAACAATAATGAAGGATGGGACGAATCCTCTTCCCACCGGACTGGATCGTATAGGTTTTAATTTCGGAGAGAATTTTAAGGTCTTCCCGAATAATCGTTTCTAATTTTTTATCAAATTTCCGAATTAGAGAATCTTTTAGTACAGCAGCTTTCACCGTGGGACAAGTATTTAAAATAACGGTTACAGGCTCAAGCAGGAACTCTTCTTCAGGCTTTGAGTTTGTTTTCCAAAATGAGAAGCTGCCTAGAAAGAATGTCCTCCATATCTCGAAATTGTTCTTTGCGATATATATGAATCAAATTTCGGTACATTCTTTTGATGATCGAAAGTGTACTTGCTCTAGTGAAATATCTTTCACTTGGAACAAAACTATTCGCTTCTAAAAAACGGATACAGGTAGACTTATCCAAAAGAACTCCTCCATGAAACGGATCTATAAAGGTTTCGTAATCTGTAGAATCGAAATGAAGAAGAAAATGAAGTGGCATATTTACCCCGTAAAGAGGCAAGGAAAGTCTCTTTGCGACTAAAAGATAAATTGCGGAAAGAGAAATAGGAATTCCCTTTCTTGTATGAACAATTCGGGTCACAAAGGAATTGTCCGGGTCGTCGTACTGATCGTTATTTCCCTGAAAATTTTCTTCGGAAGAAAGAACCCTCGTTAAAAAATGAACCTTCAATTCTTCGGAAACGTATTCTGGATTTAGATCGCATAACTCTTCTACTCTGAGCGCAAGCCGATCCAAATAAATTTTAAACTCATGATAAGAAGCATCCGGATCTCCTACACTAGACAAAAGAAATACAGCCTCTTCTAAATCTCCGTAGTCGTTGACGTGCCCCTTATCTGCAAGAAGCGAATAACGTGTATTGATACGTTCGAGATGAACGATGGAAGAAACGGAACGAGCAAAAACCCTCAACGTAGGGTCCTTAAACTCTTCTATAAAATCGTTGATTTCAAATTGCCAAGGAATCATGTCCGCAATTTCACGTATCACTCGAACTTTTTCTTCCTTATTGGAAAATTCGAGTTGGTAAAACTTTTCTTCTAACTTATCGGGAGGAAGGTGAAAAGACTCGTAATAAGGCATAAACAATATCTTTTTACAAAAAACAAAATGAGTCAATTCGGAATAAAATCCGTCATCGGAAAAAATGAAACGAGGGCTATCGCAAAAGTAATTTAGCATTTACTTACTAAAGTTTTCTTATAGTATAAGATTTTGAATTTTGATACGATCGTAAATGAACTATGTCTTACGGCACAAAAAACCGAAAGTTAAGATTCAGAAAAGTTTTAAAATGAATATACTTACAAAAGACTCAGATCAGTTATCAACCCAAAATGAATCTCCAAACAAAAGTGTTTTCTTAAATTTTAATTTCAGTCCATCAATCCTACTGAGAACTGCGCCTATAAGTATTTTAAATTTGTACATGAATCGCCGTTTAGAAACAAAATTTGCCGACAACTTATAATAATACAATTATCAGTAATTCTTCAATCTTAAAGGATAAAATTGAATGTTACCACTTTCAATAAAAAGACAGTTGATAAATCAGAAAGTTTTGATCGTAGAAACCACTTTCATCGATAGTATATTTTACTTTATTAGAGTTGTTGAAAAATTTCATAATCCAGATTAACAGAACCGTTTGAATTGACCATTCTCATAAAACAGAAATAGATGGAGGATCCATTTTTCAACAATTCTATTATTTTTAACATTTTATAGAGGCTCATCAAATCTAATATAGAAATCGAGCCGTTATCTATAATAAAAACTTTATATTCAAATCTATGAACTCTATTTTACAAAGTACTTTCTAAAAAAGTGTGAACTCGAAATTCCACATAACAGCAGTTAAGAGGATTTTTTAAATAGGAATTACAGATAATTCTTCAAGAGCTTTTTTTTCTTCTTCCGGCTTAGGAGGAGTCCCGTGCCATCCTGGATTATTCTCCATAAAAGAAACACCTTTTCCAAGCACCGTTTTAAAAAGAATAATAGTAGGAGATCCTTTATGCAGTTTTGCTTTTTCAAATGCAGAGATAATTTGTTCTATATCATGACCGTCTGCTTCTAAAACGTTCCAACCGAAGGAAATAAATTTCTCTTTCAAAGGTTCGAGATTCATTACGTCTTTTGTAAAACCATCAATCTGAATTCCGTTCTTATCCATAAAAGCAATCAGATTATCCAATTTATAATGTACAGCGGATTGGGCAGCTTCCCAGGTCATTCCTTCACCGCATTCTCCGTCGGAAATACAGGTATAAATTTTATGATTTTGTTTTTTAAATCTAGCACCAAGTGCAAGACCAACGGAAACAGAAAGTCCCTGGCCTAAAGAACCAGAAGAACTTTCGATACCGTTCATATAACGGGTAGAAGGATGGCCTTGAAGTTTACTTCCCAGTTTGCGAAAAGTCATTAGATCTTCGACCGGAAAATAACCGGAATGAGCCATAGCCGCATAACGAATTGCACATACATGACCATTGGAAAGAATCAGACGATCTCTTTCTTCCCAATCCGGATTAGAAGGTTTATGATTTAGAATTTTCTTATATAGAACCGCGTAAATATCGGCAAGACCTAAGGGACCGCCCGGATGGCCAGAGTTTGCAGCAGTTACCATTTTAATTACACTCTTTCTGAGTTCGTTTGCAAAATTCTTGAGTTCTTTGATTTCGTTCATATTCTTCCTAAGCGAATAAGATCATGCGATTCCCAACCTAAAAAAAACAAGGCGCCGGAATAAGGTCAGTTCGAAGAACGAAACAATACCAAACCGGAAAGGAAAATAGCAGTGTATAGAGGAAGGAAAATATAGTGTAGTTTTCTGTGAAATTCTTTTTTTCGAGTGATCCCGGACCATATCATCAAAAGCATTAAAACCAAGGTCAATAATGCGAATACGCGATGAGTATCAATGATCCAACGTTCTACAGCAGGAACAATCCCCACTTTTTCTAAACCGCCACCTAAATACTTCAGATATAAAAGTGAAAAGGCAGTTGTTAGGTTAAAAGCCGCACCGAACAGATTGAAAATACGATGCAGAGAATTTTTTCTAAAACGAAAATAATAACCAGTGTAAAAACAAGAAATTGAAAAAGTCATTCCTATATGTATCAGGGTTAGAATCATCTTTTTTATTTTCGACATACGAACCGCGGTCCAAACTCTTTTTCAAGTAAATTCTAAAATTAAGAAAAGAAATCATTCCCGAAATGTTCGGAAATAGCCCGTTCGGATTTTTTATTTGACCAAGAAAAAGAGCCTGCAATACTGGCTTCCATAACAAATTGCTGCCTTAGCTCAATTGGTAGAGCATCTGATTTGTAATCAGACGGTTGTGGGTTCGATTCCTATAGGCAGCTGTTTTTCTTCGGGTAGGTACTCAAGTGGCCAACGAGGGCAGACTGTAAATCTGCTGACTATGTCTTCGAAGGTTCGAATCCTTCCCTGCCCAATAAAATTTTCTATTCAACTTAAAAGGATTCGAATTGAACAATGTGTTCGCGACCCATAAGGGAGCGATGCGAGACAGGAAGTCGAGCAAACATTGTGACGAGCCTACGCGAGCGAGACCACGAGGTCGAGCGATGGGGAGGCGAATCCTTCCCTGCCCAATAAAACTCTATTCTTTCAATTAAATCTCAAATCAACTTAGAAGGATTCGAATTGAACAATGTGTTCGCGACCCATACTTATTTAACGTGAGTTTAGCCTAAAAGATGAGAAAGAATCTTTTAAAAGTATGCGTTCCTAGAATTTTAGAATTTGTTCGTAAAATCGTGATTTGCAGTAGTTCCCACATTTTAGGAATCGATCTGCAAAGTTCAGGTTCCAATTCTTTTCAGAAAAATAAATCATAGCCGAACTCACTTTATTCTAGTCAGCCGCTCCTGAAAAAGTGTTCAAATGGCGAATAATGCAAATAAAACGCTATCTGTCGAGCGCCAATAGAAACGAGACGCTGAGTTTGAGAGCGTTGCATGAGTTTTCCCTAATTTTAGGTGGTGAGGTAGAAAAGTTTGAGAGACTTTGCTTTATCAGAAAAACATACTTTTTGCAAGTAAAAAGACTCATTCTTGTCGGAACACTTGAAAAATGTGCGTTTTTGATCCTTCTGGTTCAAAATCCTCTTCAACTGTGGGTAAGGTTATAGATGGATCGAATCAAAAACAAAATCACGGACAAACGCCCAAAAACCATAAAAAATCCGATGAAAATGAAACCAGAAGAAAGCTCAAAATAAAAGATTCCGTTTTATAAAATCTGATTTTTTCATAAAAATAAAATGTTAATAACTATTACGAATCTGAATTTTACAACCGGATTTTTAAAATGTGGGAACTAACACAAATTCCAATTACGAAAAATGAATGTTTAAAAATTCGTAATGTGACTTAATCTGTAGAAACTATTATGAATCTGAATTTTACAATAACTGACAACTAACGAGAATTAGACGTAATAAAATTTTTGTGAATAAAAAAACTCAATGTAACGACTTCCCGAACTCAGTGTTGCTTTCTTGATGCCAATCTAAACACCTACTGTTTACTGAGTACAAAGAGGCATCCACTGAGTTTTCCAACTCAATATCTCATTCCCCTATACGGCTCAAACTCAGTAAAACGTTCTTTACGGATCTTGTTTTAAGCACAACATAATAATCATTTTTGCATTGGTTAACACTGAATTTACGTTAACTACATAATATAGTTATAATATATTGTACTTATAACTCGAATATATGAAAATAATACTATAGTGAGCTTGTTTCAAAACTTAGAATACAAAATCTCCTTCAAAAAAACCAAAAAATTCCGATTCAATGCGATGTTTAAGGACTTCTGTATCTTTGGTAAAATCGACCATTAATTTTGATAGTGCAAATAGTAAACAAACTTTTGCAATAAAAGTTGATGCCATTATACTATCTACCCTGAACGATGTAAACTTGTCTCATAGTTTGATTTTTCATAAAAAATAAAATATAATAATTTCTTTATATTTTTATAATATAAAAACGTAGTCTTACATCCCTGATTCTATCTAAAATATTACGTAGAGTTATTAGAAATGAAATCAAGAGCGTTTTGATAGATATTTTATTTTTCTTTTGTAAGAACATTGAATCATGTGTATTCGTTTACAATATCGAAACTAAAAACATTCCAAATTTATAATCAAAACTTCTTGAACATTTTAACCAATGCTAAACTTACTTACTCTCTTTAAAAACCATAATTATTTTCAAAAAATGAAATTAGAATTACAATCTAAAACTTTAAAGGAAATCTTTGATATTCTTTCATTTTTCACTTGCGCAAATTAGAAAAATGTCCGAAAGTTTAAGTATGGATTCCAAAGAAAAGGCGGAAATAATCCGAGAAGGTAACCGAGCCTTCAACGAGGGCGATATTCGAAAAGCCAGAGATCTTTTTATCAAAGCAGAATATAAAGACGGACTCATTCGTTTAGGGGATCATTTTATGTACGAAAAAAAAATGCCCCTGCTCGCCTATGGTTATTACAAAAAAGCAGGTTATCAAAAACGAATCGATGAAATTTTCCAAAGAATGATTTGGGCTTTTAGCCAATGGATTGGTGCAGATAAATTCAAAGCCCAACCTGCAGACCCAACGGCCGAAGTTCCGTCCACTCCTAGTTTTCCGGATGTCTCTGAATTTCAAATTCATCCATTGCTAAGACAGACCGCCTTAGACATTCTCAAAAAAAGAGGAATACAAATCTAAATTTGCTAAAAACAATTTTACTTTTACAAAACAGACTTCTTTTAAATTTATCTCGTAAAAACCTCAATAAAATTGAAAAAGAACGTTTCAGATCAAACTTTTACGCAGAACTTATGCCAAAACCTCAAAAAGCATAAATGATAATCCTTTCAAAGTTTCAACACGCTATCTTAAAAATATCTTAGAATTCGACATTTTAAGCAAGGATAAATTATTTTTGAGATGGCTTTTCAATTTTCACAAAAACTATCAGGCAAATCTGGGTATTTACGAACTTTCTAACTCTCCATCAGTAATCTTTAAAATTTGGAACAGGTTTGTAGAAATTTTTAATTACCTAAAAAATACAACAAACTCAGGTACAAGTCTCCGCTCTATATATAGAATTTTTGCATATCGTATTTTATCCTCAAAAAAGGTAGTCACTAAATTATAAATTTATTTTATAACGATTTAATTGTATAACTCTCTCTTTTCAAAATTTGCAATATTTTCGAAAAACTTATTCTTTATTTAGAGATCGAAGTCAAAAAAATATCTCGTTCTCTAATCTATAAACCACGATTCTTTTTCTATCTACACAATTTCCAAGGAAAATACTCATAGAGTCAGTTTAATCATGTAAATTCTCTTAGGTATTCGTAATGTTTAAAAGATTATAAGAAAATTTACAATCAATCCATTAAAAATAATGAACAAAATTGAATAAAATAGTTTATCGTGACAAAGAGATATTTGATTTTTATAAATAAAGTTCAAAATATTCCCAAACCTTAGACAAGAGCACTTCTTCATTTTCATAAAAGAATTATTTTTTTAATCAACAGCACTTGATTATCTTTTAAAAATTTTTCTCAGTTGTTAAAATAAATTACTTATCTTTATAAAATTGAGTATCTAAATGTTTATCACAAAGATTTGTTTAAATACGTTAAGTCGTAATTAAATACGAAATCGATTGAGGCGTAGAACTAGGGAACGCTCTTTTAAACTTAGCGTCTCGCGTCTATAGTCGCTCGACAAATAGAGTTGTTGAAAATTTCATAGTTCAGATCAAAAAAACTGCTTCAATCAACCGTTTCCATAAAACGGAAACTCATAGAGAATTGTTTTTCAACAACTCTAATAAATTAAAACTAAAGATGAAATATTATATTAACGTGAATTCGACGAATAAAAACTCAACATTGCGGTCACAACATAATAATCACTTTCCATTAGTTATACCGAACTCGCATTATATTAAGTTTATTTCATGTAGTTAATTAACTGGAGCTGAAAAGCGAGTGGATTCATCCAATTCTCTTATGTCGAATTCATATGATTGAAGTGTAAACTATCGAATTGATACTTTATTATGTAGTTCTGAGTAGTATAAAGCCAAATTAACCACAGATCAAATTTGCGTTTTCATTCCGCGTTTCTTTCAATAGTTTTTCCAGAGTTTTAAATTCACTCTCTAGTTGAATCTTTTCCGAGAAAATACTTTTTAATTCTCCTTTCATCCATTCGTTTCGTCTTAAAAGTACTTTCTTTTGCAGATACAATTTTTGAATTAAAATCATATATCTGAGTTCTTTTGGTACTTTTTCTTGGCGATTTTTATACTCGGACGCAAGTTGAAGTTTCACTCTAAACTTAGGCAATGAACCTAAAAAATCTTCCAGTTCTGCCGGATCATACCACTTCGACATATCAACCTCCTCTATCGTGCGAGTAACTAAAAATCAATTTTAGCATCGATTGAAAGAAATCGATCGCTTCAAAACAGATCCGAATTCAAATTACAAAAAAATTGACTCGAATTCTAATTCGAAATATACCCGATAGCACAAAGGTATCCATCTGTGATAATAAGTCAAATAATATTATCACAGATGGATTTTTGAAATGTTCTTAGATAATTATTACTTAAAATATTTACCAAACCGCTTAGAAAGAATTTTAGCTCTTTCATCGACTGATATTTCACCTGTATTTTCAGCAAGGTAAAAATCCTGGATGAGAATTTGTTTCGTAAGCTCTTCTTTTTCTCTAGAGCTTTTTTGAATAAATCGCATTGGATCCAATTTGCCCATCAACGTCAAAAAGGGCTTAGAAGCCAAGCGATTAATAAATGAAACTCTTTGGCCTTGAATCAAACCTGCTTTAATTTTAAAAGCGTCATAGTGTAAAATTGCAATCGCCCAACAGATTGATCCAATGGAAAGACCCAAAGAAGATAAATAAGCTTTATAAATCCCTAAAAAAGGCAGAAAATAAATGAATACCAACGTCATTGGATAAGCAAACATGAAACCGAGCAAAACAAAAAAAAGTCTTACCCTATCATTTCCTCTTTTAACCAACATTTTTTTTAAAATTGTCCAAGCAGACAACGCCACCCAAAAAACCGAAAAGATAATGATTAAATGGTAATTTAAACTAAAATCGAAAACGAAAGTGTTTGGATCTCCCAATACGACCATTTTCTGATTCAAAGAAGCCCAAGTAAAATAAAGAAATCCGATCAATCCAGCCACTTGTATCCAAATCGAAATTTTCTGATCTGGATTTTCCATCTTCTTACAAAGAATATAATAGATAAAAGTCGCAATGGACATCGGAAGGAACGTTATGTTTAATCCGAAATTACGATATTCAAGAGGAAATAATCCTCTAAGACCTTGGATGCAAAGCCAAAGAGCCATACATATATTCATAAACAGGAATAAAGTTTGTAACTTTTGTCTTGGTTTTAAACTAAAGACATACATTCCAAAAAACAAATGGAGAAATCCCGCTAAAACTGGAATTAAATGGTTGAGGTTCATACGCTAATTCTTCGCTAAATTTAATATTTGTCTTCGCTTATCGGTAGTAATTTGGTTCTGTAACCAAAACTAGTTTTGGAATTCACGATGATATATCTCAATCTTTATCTATGGTTCAAATTCAGACAAAGATTTACTCAGATTTATCTTCAAGAGGAAAAGAGTTGTTTCTTTATCCTTTGGAGTGTGTTCCGACAAAACTTTTACATCGATCTTATTTTTCGCTTCGATACGATACGCACCGGTAATTCTCCCCGATTTCGCTCGTATTGTAAATTTTTTTGAAAGGAAACATCACTCTGAGGATAAGAAAATTGAAAGATCAAAAACATTTTATTTTTCAACGGCAAAAACATGTTTTTATACAACCAATCCATTTCTATAGCATAAAACTATTTATTTTTTTAAAGATTATGACCCATAGTTGCAATAGAACTGACATTTGAATTGATTTTTTGAAAGTTGTGCTACTTATAGGTTTTCTAAAGACAGATTAGTATTATTTTAATACTAATGTCAATTAAAAAGTATTATTTCAGGATATATTTTGAGCGAGCAAAAAAAAAGACTAAAAACCATACTTTTAGATTTCAAAGGAAATCAAAAGGAATTTGGAGTCACAATTGGCAAATCCAAACAAACAATCAGTGGTTGGTTAAGTGGTAGATTTCCAATACCGGAAGACGCAGCGATTACAATAGAAATGGTACATGGATACCGAAGACAATGGCTTCTCGAAGGAGAACTTCCGGAAAAGGTAACTCGACGAATACAAACATCTCGAATAAGAACGAAAGAATTTGAATTGGAAAATACTTTGTTGAAAAAAATAACTTCTAAAGAAGGACTTCCGAAAATGATCGAAATACTTACAGTGCTTCCAAAAAAAGAATTTGAAATTGCTCAAAGATTTATTTTTAGCCTGGGAAAAAAAGAAATCGAAAACAATTAAGACGCATCTCAAAAATTGTTTAAGGTCCGTTTAAACAAAACCTTTTTCTAAAAATCAATCGAGATAAAATTTTATACAAGTTTGGATTTTAAGACTATTAACCCTTTGGTTTTTATAGAGGTTCCCTTTTATAAAATTCTTTTCAATACTTTTGCGTTAAATTCTTAAGTTTTTGAAAATTTTGTGACATGATTTTTTCTTTCATTTTAAAACCGGATGTTAACTAAAATTGCTCTCAGAATCACAAATTTCTTCTTCTTTGAGATCCAATACTCTAAATTTTAAAACAAAATCCATTCTTTAACTACAGCAAGATTTCAATTTCAGAAGAAACGAAACCTTTCCGTTTTGTTTTTAAGCAAACTAAATCCAATAAATTTATACCACAATTGAATTTATATTGACTGAAATTTTACAACAATAGTATTGAGAGGAAGGTTGTGATGCTTGAAATTAAGAGAATCACAATTATAGACTCTCGTTTTTACGTAGTAGCCTTCAAAAGTTTTGCAAAATGATTTTAATTTTTCTAGACAATCCTAACATTAAGCACTCTGTTTCGAGTGCGTTTTTTTTAAAGAACGAAGTACAAATCTCCTCAGAGAAAAATTACACGAAACCATAATTTTATTCACAATTTTTTTAGAGTAAAGTTTTACATCCGCAAAAATTCTCTTTGCTCTTTATCTTCCCTTTCTCTTCTGCGTTTTTCTTTTTCTTGTCGAAGTAATTCTTCAGGGGTCCATTCCCGGTTTTGTCTTTGTTTTTTTACTTCCGAAGAAGATCTACCGTTCTTAGTAGATGGGGCCTGAGTCGATTCGGAAGGTTTAAACTCCGTTTTATTTTGGTGAACTGCAGGAGAATCGGACTTCTCCTGAACCTTATGTTCATACTTTTGTTTTTTAATATAATTTCCTGGATCATAATCCGATTTCGAATTGCTTTCGTTTTGATTGGAGCCAGGTATTTTCTTTCCGGATGATGAAGTATCTACTGAACTAGTTCGTTCTGTTTTTAAACCAGATTTAGATTGTAAATCAGCTTCTGTATTTTGTGATTTTGTAGTATTTTCAGATTTTATAGGTGGGGCAGTATTAGAACCTGATACAGAAGAACCAGAGCCAACCGTAGTCGCCGAATTAGTGTTAGTTGACAGATTGGAATTTGCAGCAGAAGCGGCGGCTTGAATGGATTTAACCGTTTGGATATTTTCCGACCCGGGAAATAACTTCTCAAATCCGTTTAAAGACTTTTTAGGCAACATGGGAAAAGGATTACTAGGATCGGGTTTAACCGCGCCGGAAAGAACCGCGTAATCCAGAGTTTTTTGATTCTTTTTCTTTTCTACGTTTACGACTCCTTCTACAAGTTTCAACACTCCATCACCAGAACGAATCCCTAAAGAGGAGGTATCTTCTTTGTTATCCGATTTTCTTGTGATCTGTAATCCACCTGCGGAAATTTCCAAATTAGTGCGATTGTCTAGATAATCTATAAAGATCATCGAGTTTTCAGCGATCATGATTTCGCTTCCATCTGAAAGTCTGATCTTTGCCTGAGAACCTTCCGAAGTTAAAATTGTATCTCTGTTTTGGACGGAATTTCCCACTTCAATTTCTTTCCAGACCACTTCGGAATCATATTTTCTTTGGGTTGTATTCGATTTATAAAGAATAGTTCCAATTACTTTTTGAGAACCCTGATACCCATATCGAGTATAATCGTATATAAATACTCCCGTAAACAATACGATGTTAAATATAAGAAGAAATAGAATCGGTTTGTCGCCTGAAAGAATTTTATCTTTCATATCGTTATTTAGACCTACCAGGTTTGAATTCCATTCCAATTTGTTTTCTAAGTTCTTTCAAATTTTTAGGACAGTTTTTATCTTTAGAATGTCCTAAAACCGCGTAGATCGTCTGTAAGGATTTTTTTCCTTTTACCTGAATCGGTTTTAGTTTTTCTACATTAAAAATTCCTTTTACCTTTTCGTAAGAGTTTCCTGTGATCAATATATCTGCACCGAATACTTTTGTTAAAGATTCTACTCTAGAAGCAAGATTTACAGTATCACCTATAACCGTATATTCTAGTCTATCCTCGGAACCGATTTGACCCGCAATGACTTCTCCCGTGTTGATTCCGATCCCGATCAAAATTTTCGGTTTTTTATCACCTCCTCTTCCTTTGTTGAATTGTATCAAACTCTTGCGCATATCCAACGCGGCCAGAATCGATTTTTCCGTATCTGAATTTGTATGTCCCAATTCGCCCCAAACGGCCATGATTGCGTCTCCTATATATTTATTTACGCTCCCTCCGTTTTCGTTAATACACTTTACCATTGCGGTAAAATACTGATTTAAAAATTCTACGACTAACTCCGGTTCGATTTTTTCTGAAATAGAAGTGAAGTTACGGATATCGGAGAATAAAATTACACATTCCCTTTTATCTCCTCCTAACTTTACTTCTCCCCGTAAAACCATTTCCGCAATGTCTTTGTTAACAAATTTTCCGAAAGCGTCTTTCATCTTATCCCGATCGGATAAACCTTTTCCCATTTCGACAAAGGAAGATGTAAGTTTTCCGATTTCGTCCCCTGACTCCGGTTTGAGATCTATATGAAAGTTTCCTTGTTCGATTTGTTTAGAAGCGTCCACGAGTTTAAGGATGGGCCTTGTCATCCTTCTTGCATAAAAAAATACGAATAATATAGAAACGTTTACCACTACGATCATCAGATAAATATTTCTTTTTTGAATATTATAAACTTCTTCAAACGCTTTCTTTTCAGAAGTACTGGAAATTACTCCAAGCCCAGCATATCCAATCCTTCTAAAAGATCCTAAATAGTATTGATCGTCCTTTCCCTTGTAACGAGTTTGTCCGTTACTAATTGGACTTTCCAACAAATTTTTAACGATCGGTTCGTCTTTAAGATCGGTAGATTGTAGGATCAATTTAGAATCGGAATGTGCGATTAGTTTGCCGTCATTCCCTACTAGGAAAAATTGTGTGATCCCGGACGTTTTAAAAGAATCTAATATAGAATCCATTTTAACCAAAGACACGAGTATTGCCGAATTAGTTCCGTCTCCTACAAAAATGGAAAGATACAATACTGGTCTGCGAAAATCGGGGGATACGTTGAATACGAGTGGCTTTCCAAACTGAGCCTTTTTTTGTCCGTTTAAATATTTACGTACGATTTTATCCGCGTTATCCGAACTAACTTTAAAATCTCTAAGTGTACGTTCGTCTATGATTCGTTTTACACCTACGTAATCAGAACCTTCTTTTCTGAAAATTTTCAGATAAAAAATATCGTCGTCGTTTTGTAAAATATCGCTGGATCCTTCTGAATCCGCTACAGACCGAGCAAGAAGTAGAGAACGTTTTGTCAAAGAAGCAATATCCGAACGTATTTTCTGACTGATTACGTCCGTCAGTTTCAAGTTGTTTTCTTTGACGCGAATTTCGTTATCCGATTTGAAAAAATATGTAGCAAGAGCAATGATTGTTCCTAAAGAGATAAGAATGATAATTGAAATGATCACCATTAACTTTTGGCGAATATTCCAGTTATATAGATTGAGCAATGAATTCATAACGTTCCCGTTCGAGTTTTGTTATCCGATCAAAGAGTTTATTACATTCAATTGAATTTATAAAACGATAACTATTCTATAGATTTCTATTATAATGATCGGCTTTAGAAAGTTCGGAATAGAGTGATTCATTCTTTCTCCTTTAATTTTTATCCGATTGTTCTCGGCAAACTTTTAAACGCTGCCCCAAAAAGAACCTTTTTCTAGCTTCTGGCAGGAAAATTTGGTCTTTTCGATTCTACCCTGTATCCTTTTTCTAAAATTTTTCTTTTGGTTCTAGAGCATCTTTGAGAAACGAACGAACAATCCTACAAACTTTTAAAATTTAACTCCTGATATTTTCTTTTTTAAATCGACGAAAAATATGAAAAAAAGGCACGCAATATATTTGAAGTTAGGCGCCGTTTTATTCCGTTTACTTGAAAACTTTTTGCTACTTTATGAGTTGTTTTAATTGTATGTTTGACGTTTTTATCCCGTATTTTGTAATTCTATCATACAATATTCTAAATACTGATTTTACACAATCTTTGATTTTATAAGGAACTTTCAAATTTTATAATAGAATTTTTTATAAATAACTTCGACGAATGTTTTTTCTATTATATTCAGAAAATAAAATTCATTTTCGCAGAATCAACTATTTACGAACCGTAAGAATATGGATTGCTTAAAACTATATATAGGATCGAATTCGTTTCGGCAGATAATTATTCTAAAAATTAAGAACTTATCCCAAAATCTCAAAGAATTTTACGCGATAACTATTTGGAAATTTTTAATAAAATATAGCAGTTCCTACAAATTAAGTCGCATTTGCAAATTTTCGAGCAGTTCAATTTTCGCAGTAGTCACCACATTTTGGAATAAGTTCTAAGTAAAAAAATAAGCAATTAATATAAAAGATATATTCCAGAAATTCATCAATATACTTTATATAAAATAATATTTTTCATTGAACTCCTCAAGCAATATCCAAGAGCTATAAGTTTTTATACTGATCTCTATTTCTAAATTGAAATTTTAATTTCTTAGATGTAGCGTTACCGTTATCTCAAAAATATATTAGAATTCTGTATTTTACTCAAAGATAATTTTTTTGAAATGGCTTTAGGACATTGACCAACTTACACTGATTCATTTACTAAAAAATTTATATGAATAAGTTTAAAAATGTAATTAAATAGGAACGAACACAAAAGTTTTACTTTAGAAAATGATTCTATTCTATTCGATAAAATATTATACTTTTAGAAAGTATTACGCGTTAAGTCTCTCTGGGAACCTTTCAAAAGATTCGAGAAGGTATAATTTTAGAAGCCGTTAGTAAAATGATTTCGAATGGAATCGTTCTATAATTAGTTTTAGAAATTACTAACTTTCTGAAAAAACTAAAAGAACTTTGTCGGTTTCAAATCATTTTATACTTCTGTTTAGATGAATTGAATTTAATTTCCTTTTTTTATAGAAATATCCTTTCAATTCAATTTAAGCCGAAATCTTTAAATTAAATACGTAAACCCTAATATAGTGTTGTTAATAAACGAATTCTCATCGGTTTTGTGAAAACGGTCGTTTGAAGCAGCTTTGTTAATCTGAACTAACATGTGTTAACGTGAAAGGAATCGATACGAAAGAACTCAGCAGAACGCTCTCTCAAACTCAGCGTCTCGCTTCTATAATCGCTCGACAGATCGCGTTCTAGATTAAAACTAAAATCGAAATGTCGCATTACGTTTCTTTTATACAATTTATTAACCAGAGCTGAGGACCCGGTCCGGCTTGTCTGTGGCAAGTCGGTTCCGTCCAGATTTTTTTACGTCGAACTATAGAGTTGTTCAACAACTCTAATACATAAAAAAGTTTATCAATTTAGATTCTTAATTTAAAATCCCTACAATTTATCTTTAATACGATTGTAACAATTCGTACGATTTTCCTCTTGTAGAATCTGATATGGATGAGAAGCGAATATCATTCTCAAAGGAGAACGATTACAAAATGATTACAAGACGTTCTGAATTCATCCTATTCTTATGCGTGTCTGCATTATTTTTCTCTAATTTACTTTTTGCAGACACGGTCACAAACTCTAAAACAAACGAAGTGATTGAAAACGTTAAAACTTCAGAAAACGAACAAGGAATTATCGTAGAATACCAAGACGGCACAAGAAGAGGTTTTAAAAAAGAAGCGGTCACAATCCAAAAAAAAGAAGTTACCTGGGCAAAAGAAGAAGAATCGAAAGAAGAAACCAAATCAGATCGTTATCTTGCTTTAGGATCGATGGGTTTACTTTTAATCCTATTTTTTATACTTCCATAGGAAACAAAATCATGCCGTTTTACTTTTTGATTCTGCAAAAGAACTTTCTTTTTAATTTAATAAAAGTTACGCGAATTATATCAGTTTGTAACTTATACGTAACTCCTTCCCTCTATCTTTGTTTCAGACCTTCTACGGTTTATTTTCAAGGAGTTATAAGATGAAATCAACTTTCTTACAAAGGACTTCACTTTTAATCGTAAGTGCGGCCTTATTACTTTCTTCTTTTATCAATTGTAAAGAAGACAAAAGCGACAATAGTATGTTATTACTTCTCGCACTCTTAGCGGGAGGTAACAGCGACGCCGGAGCCGCTATCTGCGACGGTGCTTCGGTTCAAGGTGGAAACACAGTTCTTTCGGGCAACATCACTTCTAGTCAGAATCTTCCCGCTTACTCCTCTTCCTCGTTAAGCGGAATCGTTAGAGTAAAAAACGGCGCCACTCTTACTTTTGAAAGAGGTTCCGTAATTTTCGGAACTGCAGGTTCTGCTCTGATTGTCGAACAAGGCGGAAAGATTGTAACCAATGGAGACGCTACTGCACCCGTATGTTTTACTTCTTCTAAAGTTTCTGGAAACAGAGCCCCTGGCGATTGGGGTGGAATTTTGATCGTAGGAGACGGCATCGGATCCAGAGCGGCCGCACAAAACACAGAAGGTGGAACCGGTCTTCAATACAATAGCGGTGCAAATGATAACGGAAGTTCGGGTAACCTTACTTATACGATCGTTGAGTTTGCAGGAAACGAAGTTTCTCCCGGTGACGAGTTAAACGGACTTTCTATGTATGTGGTAGGAAGTGGTACTACTTTAGATCACGTTCAAGTTCATAGACATTTAGACGATGGTATCGAAGCTTGGGGCGGCGCTTGGACCGGTAAATATCTTTTGATGACCGGTGGAATGGACGACGACTTAGATTTAGATGAAGCATTTACTGGAAAGGTTCAGTTCTTAATCGCTCATAAATATCCTACCAGTTGCGGCGGAACTGCATCCACCGATCCTCATGGTTTTGAAATGGACGGAACTCATAGCGGTGGAACCGCATCCGCAACTTCTAAAACGACCACGAACGTAAAACTTTCTAACTTTACTCTTCTTGGAAAAAATGTTTCCAACGGATTTGGAGCAAGACTGAGAGAAGGACTTCAAGGTAAATTTTCGAACGGAGCCATTTACGGTTTTCAAGCCGGAAATATTGATTGTGTAGCCAATGGAGCCGGTGGAGCAGCGACTTCCCCTACTTTTGCAAACGTTTTAGTAGAAGCGGCAAAAGGAAACGGAAACAACGCAGCCTGTGTATTACCTACAAACGGACTTTCTTCCTCTCCTATAATTTCCTTAGGTTCAGGAGATTCGGATAACTGCGAATTTGCGACCAAACCGGACTATCAACCTTCCGGAGAAGCCGCGGCTTTAGCTGGTTCCGCTCTAAGCGCTCAATCCTCGGATTCGTTTTTTACCGATAACACAACTTACGGTGGTATGGTAAGCGGTTTGAACTGGGCTTTTGGTTGGACCGTTTATAGAGCAAGATAAACTTATATATTAGGATTCCCTAATTTGGGAATCCTAATTCAAAATTTTTAATCTATTTTAAAATCATCAAGATCATGTTTCAAAAAAAATTCGAAAGTAAAACCCTCCAAAAATCGACACGCGAGGCCGTTACTTCCAATCAGTTTACTTTTCATAGAGATAAAACGTTCTTATCTTTTTTCCTTCCAAACCATTTTATTTTTCTTAATATTCTAATATTTATATTTTCATCAGCCTTCACATTTGATTGTAAAAAGAGCAACCCAAAACCAAACTCAAATAAAGAAGAACTTACAGACCCTAAACACACATTAGAAATCCAAAAAGATCAAGAAATTTTAAGATCAGAAATCAAAGAATCTTATCAAATCCTAAACTCTTCGTCTTCGGTTGCAAAAGCCATTCAAATCGCTCTGACAGAAATCAGGGACAATCCAAATAAACCAGACGATTTACTTCGTTTTTCCTGTAGCCCGGAAGAAATCAGAAAGATCTATCTTCCCAATAACGTAAATCAAAACAATATAACAGCAAATTCTAAAATAGAAGATTCTATGTATCTGATTCTTTTAAGAAGAACCGCCGGTTTAGATAAAATTAGAAAACAGATTCAAAATACAAAAGGGGATTTTAAAATTCTCCCACTTACTCAGCCATATAACAACCGTAAGTTGACAAACATCAACGGATATATCATTGGCGAATTGGATCTACAAGTTGGATCCAAGACGATCCGAATCGAAGAGATCAAACTCGTTATAGAACATAAAAATCAATTTAAAGTTTGTACATACGGAACATGAAACATAAAATTCTAAGCTTATTCTTTTTCTTCTCTCTGATAGCAAGTCCAGTATTTGGTCAAACGACCGGTAAACTGGTTGGTAAAATCGTGGATTCGGAATCAGGAGATCCGGTTTTCGGAACGGTGATTATCGTTCGATCTATCAAGGCCGCTACTCGAAGCGACTTTGACGGTAAATACGAATTGAACCTTCCTCCGGGTGAACATTCGGTAGAATTTCAAATGATAGGATTTGCCACTCAGTTCAAAAAAATTACGATCTCTCCAGGCGCTCGGATTTCTATGAACGTAGTAATGGGAGCTCAGGTTTTAGATACAGTGGAAGTAAAAGGAAGAGGTCTTGAAAATTCCGAATCCGCGTTGTTAGCTCTACAAAGAAAAAGTGGAGTTGTTTCAGACGCCATCAGCGAGGAAGCGATTAAAAAAAGTCCGGACTCTTCCGCAGGAGACGTTTTAAGAAGAGTAACCGGAATTACTCTCGTAGGTGGTAGATTTATTTTCGTACGAGGTTTAGGAGAAAGATATTCAAATACCATTTTAAACGATTCCGTAATACCTTCACCCGAACCGGATAAAAGAATTGTTCCTTTGGATTTATTTCCCGCGGGTGTGATCAAAAACATTCGAGTGATTAAAACCGCTTCCGCAGAAGACTCGGCAGAATTTTCGGGTGGGATCGTTAAGATCGAAACCAAAGAATATCCTGATACTCTTTCTCTTTCCGTTTCCTTAGGCGTGGGAAAGAATACTCAAGTTGCAGGCCATAAATTCAAAACTTTTAATACTGGAGATATAAATAATAGTTTCGGTTTGGTTTCTAAAAAACAGGAACTCCCAGATATGATCTCAGGTTTACCAAAAGTAATTCCTTTTGTAGAAGGAGATCGTTTCGGCGGAATTCCAACTAACCTGATGAAAATTGGAGCCTTATCCTTCAATCAAGAATGGTCTCCAAAAGAAGAGGATTCTCCTTTTAACAAATCATTCAGTATTTCCGCAGGAAATTCATTTAAGACTGAAAAGTGGGGAAGATTTGGAATTCTTGCAGGAACTACGTATAACAGAAGTTACAACTATAGAGAAGAAGCAAACGCACGTTTTCAAGCTTCCAATCCTATTTCTATTTATTTAAAAGATTCTAATATATTACGTCCTTTGAACCAAAATAATCTCAAAATTTATGGAGAAGAAGTTCTTTGGGGTAACAATTTAAATTTAGCGTACGAACCCAAAATCGGACAGCAGTTCTTTATAAAAACATTATATTCGGTTCAATCCGATAAAACCGTTCGAGAGGGAGACGGCGCAAACTACATAGACAACTTCAACTTCAAATCCACAAACCTAAGTTATATCAGTAGAACTATCTTCAACAACACATTAGGTGGAGAACACGAAGTTAGAGCTTTTAGTGCAAGACCTCATAAAGTGGAATGGAACGTCAACTATGCATTAGCCGAAAGAGACGAACCAGACGCAAGAAATCAGGCTTGGTCCCAAGGTGGAACCGATCTTGCAAATGGTTATAGAAGACTGGGGAACAACCCAGACGGAACCAGATATTTTTCGAACACCGCAGATACCGTCAGAAGTCAATCTTTGAAATACGAAATTCCTTTCAACCAATGGGACGGACTTCAAAGCAAATTGAAGTTCGGAATCAGCAACTTAGATCGATTTAAACATTTTGAATTTAGAGAAATTGCACAAAGAAACTTTACCGGGAGTGATAGAGACGTAGCCTATCCAATTCCTGGAGAAGTGATTTATAATCCTTTGGCCTATGCAAATGGAAATAGAAAAATCTACGAACGTGCGTCCGGAAACAACGCATACGACGCCTCCCAAGCGTTACGCGCCGCTTTCGCTCAATTAGAAATTCCGATACTTGCAAAATTAAAATCGATCGTAGGGGTCAGATACGAAGATAGTTATCAAAAAACCAAAACCTACGACCTTAAAAACAGTTGGAACGGTTTTAATACTAGTTATGGATGTAAGACTAATTCCGAAGAAGAAAGACTATTGTTAATCAGGGCTAATATCTGCGACTCAACTAACGTAGGCATTGGAGAACTAAGAACAAAAGATAAACTTCCTTCTGGAAACGTGGTTTGGGAATTTGCAAAAGACATGAATCTTAGATTGGGATATTCCCAAACTCTTACAAGACCGGATCTCAGAGAACTTTCTCCTTTTGGTTTTGCAGCTTATTTTCAAGCAGATAGAATTTTCGGAAATGCAAGTCTTCAAAGAACGTACATTCATAATTACGATCTTAGATGGGAATACTATATTACAAATACAGATTATATAGGAGTGGGAGCGTTTTTTAAAAATCTTTCCAATCCGATCGAGTTGATTGGCCTACCAGTTGCGGGAAGTGCAAGTTTGGTGTATAAATACGCAAACGCTCAACAAGCAACAATTCGAGGAATCGAATTAGACTATCGTAAAGAACTTCTTTGGTGGTTAAGAGTAGAAGCAAACGTTTTCTTTATCAAGTCAAGAGTGGACGTGATCGATTCTAAAATTTACGGTTTGATCACAACCGGCCAAGTGGACCCTCTTTCTACATACGCAGCCTACTCTCCTACTACCCTCAATCGACCTTTACAAGGTCAATCTGACTTTGTCGCCAATTTGAAAGTAGATGTGTTCGTATCTAAAAGTAAAAAACATAACGTAGGATTTTATTATAATTACTTTAGCGATAGAATTGCACTGGTAGGATCAGACGGAGTTCCAAACGCAATTCAAAAAGGGACTGGAACCTCCGACGTAGTTTATACTTACAGACATAACGATAGACTTGATTTTAGATCTTCTGTCAGAAATATTATGAATACACAATTTAAAATTACACAAACAGATCCTTTAACAGGACAAGAATACGTATTCCAAAAATATAGAACCGGTTTAGACGTTTCCTTTTCCGCAACGTATAAATTATAAATTTTACCGCAAATTTCTCTTCGCATTCGCGAAGAGAAAACGCGCCTTGACGCGGACGAACTAAAATACAAAACCGTCCAATTTGCAAACTTTCGAGCAGATCTATTTATCGTTAAATTTTCATAGTAGTTTCCACATTGGACGGTTTTGGTACAAGTTCAAAATCGTATTTTTAATGTGAATTCTGTGTAAGAAATCCACGGTCCATTTTTCTGAAAAAAGTTGAGATCAAAACTTTACAGATCAATTCCTAAAACGTGGGAACTATTACAAAAAGTGAATGTTTTAAAATTTATAATGTGGTTTAATTTGTGGGAACTATTACAAATCACGATTTTACAGACAAATTCTAAAATTGTGGGAACTCATACTTTTAGAAAATTCTTTTTCATGTTCTTACGCCAACTCATCTTAAAAATAGAATTCTTCCGACAACAAACCAAATTTGAGAGAAACAACCGTTTGTTTTTTGAGATCTCTAAATCAATTCGATGTATAAGAAACATCATCTATACTCATCTAGTTTCATAATTCTTAAGCCTAAGTATTTACAGAAACAACTGAAAAAGTAAGATCTACAAGTTTTATAGACAAAGTCAAAAGGATTTGGTTGCAATCCTTATACAAAAAAGATACTCGCAATTTTCCTCAGAAAAAAACCAGCAATGGATTGAAAGAGGAGGAATTTACAGAATTATATGGATTTTTTATCTATGTTAAAATAAAAATAAATTCCACAAAAATATTATAAATATTATAAATATTATAAAAATTCAAAAATTTGAAAATTTTCCCACCTTCTCACTGTTACTGACATTTGCATAATATATCACCAATTTAAATAGACAACCGAGCTTGATTCCAGAATGATTTAACAGGATTAATTCTACGTTTCAATTTTCTTAATGAACGTTTAGCTTCTTTTTTCAAAGTTTCAAAGGATTCCGGACAAAAGTTAGGAAGAAGATATCGTTTCCATTTACCCCAAACATATTCGACAGGATTTAGTTCTGGAGCATAAGGAGGTAGAAATTCAATTGTTATTCTACCATTCAAAGAGTTAATGAACTCATTGACTGCCAAGGAACGGTGAATATTGATTCGATCCCAGATGATGATCAATTTCCCGGGGATATTGCGAAGTAGGGACTTAAGAAAACAAATAATATCTTCTTGTTTAGCTGCTCCCTTTAATATTTGAAAATATAAATTCCTTTGTGTAATTGCTCCGATTACGGAAATCTTTTTCCAAGACCCTACATGTGTAAGAACAGGCGTTTGTCCTACGGGGGCCCATGTGCGAAACACGGTAGGTATTTGCGTTAAACCGCTTTCATCGATAAAAACTATCTTTCTTCGCTCTTTTTGGGCTTTTTTTTAACTTTCAGCCAACGACGCTTCTTCCAATTCGAGATCGCTTTTTCATCTCGTTCTTTAGCTCGTCGAATCGGCTTTTGTACACTAAAACCAATTCTACGTAATATTTTCCATACATGATCCGGATGATAGTGGATACAGAACTTCTTTTCTATTAACTTTGCTACACGACGACAAGTCCAAATCGGAGTATCGAAGCCGTGTTT
>NZ_AKWY02000004.1 GCF_000306255.2 Leptospira noguchii serovar Panama str. CZ214 | reverse complement strand
ATGAATGTTGAAGAACCTTCGGAACTGGCCGATACCATTGAAATGGATATTTTCGACGTAGGACGCATGCTCTATGCAAAAAAATGGGAACTGGAAATCAGAATTCAATCCTCTTCTTTAGAAGAATTTTTGGACTTAGCTACAGCTTGGAGCTGAAATGTTTTCAGTTGCGTCTTGCGTGCGTTTTCGCAATTTAAAACGCGCGCGCAAACATCTTGTAATACTGGAAGCCATTGGTTTTCAGAAAGAAGATCGAGTGAAAAATTTTTAACTTGGAGAAGAGAAGCAGTCATTCATACACCGCCTTTTCTCTGGAATCGAAGGAATCTCGTAAACCTTCTCCGATAAACGAGGTCAATAAGATCGTCAAAAAAAGCGCCATAGATGGAAATGTAATTAACCACCAAGCACTGAGACGTTCTCTTCCTTGTCCTATCATTTCACCCCAAGAAGGATTTGGGGCGGGGATTCCGTAACCAAGAAAGTCTAACGCGCTTAAGATGGAAATGGAACCTATCAAAGTGAACGGTAAAAAGGTGACTAACGGAGTTATCGCATTAGGAAGAATATGTCGAAGCATGATTCGAAATGAACCAACTCCTAAAGCCTTTGCGGAATCTACATAAGTCAATTGTTTGAGTTTATAAAATTCTCCTCTCATATAATATGAAATTCCGATCCAACTGAGAGCACCATAAGTAATTAAAAGAACTGTAAATCCTCTTCCGAAAAACGCTCCTACGATTAAGATTAAATATAAAAAAGGAATTGCAGAAAGGATTTCGATAACTCTTTGCATCAGAATGTCAGTCTTTCCTCCAAAATATCCTTGGATCCCTCCGATCAACGTTCCCATAGATAGTTCAAGAAAAACTAATATAAGCCCGAAACTCAAAGCGTTTCTATAAGCATAAAAAATTCTGGTAAAAACGTCCCTTCCTCGATCGTCTGTTCCAAGCCAGTGTTTTCGGTTTGGAGAAGAAGGAGGGGTTTCCCCCTCTTCTAAACTTTCCAAGTTATCTTCGTTATAACCGTATGGAATCGGAGCGAAAAGAATCCAATTGGAGCTGGATTTAAAATCTTCCCTTTGGGAAAGTTTTTTATAGTTTGGAGAAGTTAGATTTTCTCCACCGAATGTCGTTTCTGGATAGAAAGAAAAAATAGGAAAATACAATTTATTTTGATAAAATACGATTAAAGGTTGATTAGTAGTTATAAGTGGTGCAGATAACGAAAATATATAAGAAATCATTAATATATTTAAAGCGTACCAAGCCCTTTTATTTGCTCTAAATTTTTGAAATCTTTTTTTTAGAATTGGACTTAGGATCATTCGAACTGAATCCTCGGGTCTATGAGTACATAACAAAAATCTGATAGAATATTTCCGATTAAAGAAAGAAGGCTTTGTACAAATAAAAGTCCCATCATCAGATCCGTATCCCTTTCGGTAACCGCTTGAAAACTTAAAAGTCCCATTCCGTCTATGTTAAATACCAGTTCTATCACCAAAGATCCCGCAAAAATAAGACTGAGGTTGTTTCCAAAACCAGTAGCGATCGGAATTAAAGAATTACGAAGAGCATGTTTGAAGATAGCTTTTTGAAAACTAAAACCTTTGGAAAGAGCCGTACGAACATATTCTTTTGAAATTTGATCTAAAAGGGAATTTTTCATAAGCAAAGTGAGAACTGCAAACGAACCGGAAACGTAACAGATTACTGGAAGAAACATGTGTTCGATTCGATCGATTACTTTTTCCCAAGAAGATAAAGATTCATATTCGTCCGAAACCTCGTGGCCCAACGGAAAGATGGATAATAATTCACCTGAAGCGAACGTATAAAGAAGTAAAACCGAAAGCGCAAATACCGGAATTGAGTACGTGATTAAAATGATTCCGCTGGAAGTTATATCAAAACGTTCTCCGTTTCGAAGTGCTTTAGCAATTCCTAAAGGGATACAAATCAGATACGAAAGTAAGAACCCGGAAAGACCGAATGTAAGAGATACCGGAAGTTTTTCCAAGATCAGTTCAGATACCGGTCGAGTGTGAAGTCTGGATTCTCCTAAATTAAAAGTCAGAATTTCTTTAAGCCAATAAAGATAAGCGATTCCTACTGGTTTATCTAAATGTAATCTTTTTTTGATGATGTTTATTTCTTCTTCCGAAATTGTTTTAGCGCTTCCACCTTGAGAGTTCGCATAACCTCTGATTTTTGCGATTTCGGTTTCAAGTGGGCCGCCTGGTGCAAAATGAGAAATTAAAAAGACGATAAACGTCATTCCCAATAGTGTAGGAATGATCAGAAGAAATCGTTTTAGGAAATATTTTTTCATTATTTTATTTCCAGGAAAACAGTTTCAAGAAATCGGATTCTAAGACAAAGCCTTTTTCAAAAAAGAAACTTAATTGTTAAGAGAATTCAATCGATTTGTTTTCAATTTAAATCTCTACTTCCTTTTAATTCTAAATAACCAGTGCCTTGAACTGACTTTCCTGCACGAGTACCTTTGACTTTTACTGCACCTTCCCAATAACTAAATCCAGTAGTAGAACGAGAATCGAATTCTTGATCTTCAAAAAAAGGTTCGATTATAAGATGAAGCTCTGAATCTTTTTGAGAAGTAACACGAGTGGAAAGATTCCAAACGAGCGGATATTTTTGGTTTGTTCTTGGGCTGATCCAAAAGGAAGAATTAGGAACGAATCGAACTTCACTTTCTTGTTCAAAGTATATTTTTTTTCCGGAACCAAGACGAATGGTTCCAAAACTTTCAGAATTGGAATGTATTGTTTTTCTAAAATTAAAAACCATAATGTCGCTTCCGTCTTCAAGTTGAATGCAGACCCAATCCCAAGAATTGGATGGATCAGAAAGCGCCGTTTTTAGATTTGAATCGAAAGAGCTACTCCATTCATGATCCATCCAAGAGTTTCCACTTTCAATTTGAATTTTTTTTCCGTTTAAAGTCAATTCTCCCCGAGTAGAAAGGCGCGGAATACTATAATAGTAAGAATAAAAATTCGGATCGATTCTACTTTTAACCGATTTACCTTTGTTTCCGTGTAAAAGAATATCCGAATCTTTGGCATTTAAGACCAGATCTAAAGAAAGTTCTGGAGAATGTTTTGGTTTTGCAATCAATCGGAACGAAGATTTGCCTTCTATTTTAAGAATAAAATCTCCGCTGAAAATTTGTTTCGAATCATAACCAGCCATTCCACCTAATTTGCGTTCTACGGTCTGTGAGATTGTATGCGTTTTATTTTCCAAATCGGAGATTGCAAAGTGAACCGGAAAGGCTTCTCTATTTTTGTCGAAGACACCTTTAAAAAAGCTAAGTTCATAACCATACTGTTTTCCTTCTGTGGATCTAAGAACTCCAACGAAATAACACCATTCTACTTTATAACGAGGGTGAAAGGAATGGTCTTTTGGAAAAACGAAAATACGATTTTCGGCTCCAACGGAAAAAAAGACTGAAAGTAAAAAGTAAATACCAATTAGATGCTTGTACTTGAATGAAAATATATTGTAGAGATTTTTTTGCAAAGCCATGAGATTTTTCAGTGATGTAGGTTTTTTTATAATTTGTTTTCTTTAATCCTTTTTTTATTTCAGTTCGTTATTTTAGGAATCTATTTACATAAACTTTATCTGAAATTTTTATCTTTTTGTCCCGTTCAAAATTTTTTTGATTAGGTTTCTGTATTTTAGAAATTTGTAAACAAACTTATAGGGGGAAGGCTCCCCCTCGCTCCAGACGCGTAGCGCGTCTTACGCTACCCCCTCGCCGGGATATTGGTTTGTAAAAAAGCCCGGACCCGATTGAATTGTTTCAAAAACGTATCTATACATTTGTGGACTTTCTAGAAATTTCAAAACAATAATTTTTTTGAATATTCTATTATTGATATATATTAAAGTTTTTGAAAAATTAATTTCCCGTCTATTTTATGCAAACGGTTGGTTAAAACAGTTTTGCTAAATTGAACTATGGAATATTTCAACAACTTTATTATTGAATCAAAATAACTTATCCCAAATATAAATTCCCGCAAAAAACTCCATACCGGCAGCGAGAATGATATGTGCATAAAGTCCGCCTCGAATCGAATGGGTTCTAAGACTCAAGGCGCCCATCAATAAACCACCGAAAAAAGAACTTAAAATTTCTCCCCTTGGTTTTTGAAAATGTACCATACCATAAATTAAAGCGGCCATTCCAACTGCGTGATAACGGCCCACAACTTTCAAATATCGAATTAGAAATTTTCTAAAAAAGAATTCTGTAAAATAAAAAGTATAAAGATATACGATTTCAAAAACGAGAGTGGTGATCCAAGTCGCATGATATAAAAGTCGTTCGTCTGTAATCGGGGCTCTCGGGTAAAACTCTTTGAAACCAGGAATAAAAGAACCGATCGCAGAAATGATCAATGCCAGAATCAAAATAGGATAATAGGAAGGATTTTTCTTTTTTTCAAACGGAACCGGATTTGTTTTGTATCTGTAAAAATCGTATAACAACGGAAAAACTAATAAAGGTAGTGTGTGGGTAAGTTGTTTTACAACTCTCCAAGACCAAAAAATCCATTCTCTAGGAAGATAGGATAGGAATCTTTCATAAGGAAAATTTGATAAATGTAAAACTATCAGGCTGATCCAAAAAACGCAAAAGAAACCTATGATTTTTGCTTTTCGGAATCTGATTTTTCTATTTTTAGGAAGATGGAGATAAAAAGATAACATTAATATTCCATATAATACTAATGTGCTTACTGTTTTTATCCAGAAATTTTTTGAAGTAATAAGCGGAAATCCGAATTCTTCGTTTAGGAATAATACTAAAAAAGTACTTCCATAAAAACCGAATAATAAAATATAAATTTTTGAATTCTTTCTAAAAAATCCTTTTAGGATTGATACGATTTCCATGGTCAGATTTCGAACTTATAAGGAAAACTTTTCAACTATTTTTGTTTTAAAGTTATAAAAATTCAAAATGTTAAGCGTAATTACGTTTTAATTTTTCCTTATATTGATTGTTGTGGTTACTAAGGTAATTAATAAATCTTGTTTTTTGTTTAAAAACATTTTATATTCTAGATTATTAATATATTTATTAGGCCATTGATTTTAAATCTGTGCAACTTGTATTGGAGATTGGACTCATATATAAACTTTTTAAATTTCTATATAATTTTATTTACAACGTGTCCCAAAACTTAATTATGCTTTAATAGAAAGACAAGTGCAAGGTCCTTGTCCCTGAAAATTGCTCTTCATAAAGAGCAATTTCATTGATTTTTTTTGGCAGTTTCTTGTATTTAAAAAAAAATATAAAACTTTTGGAAGAAAATGTAGAATCACAGTTTTGCAGTAATGATAGAAAATGAAGTCGGTTTTTATAGAAGCCCTATTGGGTCGTTTTGAAAATATCGAGGATCTTATTTGTGAGATCGATTTAAAAATTATAAAAGGTTTCTATATATTTACAATTTCGAGTGAATTAAAGAGTAACTTGATTTATATTCAATTATTTGAATATATAACAGAAATAGTATGAAGGATCTAAATAGTTTGTAGTACTTTTGATCTTATGATAAGTTTGATTTTAGAAAGTAAAAAAGAATTTTCGAAAAGTATAAGTTCTACATTTTAGAATTTGTTCTTAAAATTATGTTTTATAGTAGTTCCCATATTTTGGTAATAGATCTGCAAGGTTTAGATCTTGGCTTTTTTCAGAGAATGAATCATGGATTTCTTATATAGAACTTACGTTAAACAAAGTTTTTTAAAAAATGTGGGAACTAACACAATATTTCCTAAGGGAATTATTTTACAAAATTGCAAAGTGGGTTTAATTTGTGGGGACTCTTACATAGCTAATTTCATTGTAAAATTCAAAACACAATGAAGGGACTTTACAAAAAAAATCCTTATTCCCCAAGCTCGTCATAAACCAGTCGATTTGATAAAACGAATAGTTTGGGAAAATTTAGAATATATGGCTAGAAAACTAAATACTCGGGTTATATTTTAACAAAATCTTACCAGTATCCAGCACTCGGAGTCATGCCGATTTTTTGTCGTACTTGATCTCGTACCACGCTCAATAAACCACCAGCCGTATGTGGTAGCCAGTGGCGTCCTGTCTTTTCGCTGATGAAAGCGCGAACTTTTGTACTGTCGGTAAAATAGCTAGTGAGAAAATTAGGGTCGGCAAAATTTTCACTAAAAGCATTGGCAATCGCCTGCTGACCGTTGTGATCAATGCCGTTGCTGCCATACTGAGCAATGAGTAGTTGACGACCGGCATCTGTGATCGGTTCGAGTAACAGATTGGTAAAATCAATTGTCGCCTTACCAGATTTATCGTAGTATTCCTCGAATGTATCTTTCATCCAAGCTGCATCGAACGCACCATCGCCGCGCTTTACAATGTTTTGAACCAGATTCTTTGCCATGCGATAAACATTATTCGCACCCTGCCCAGCGATGGGATCAAGCGTTGTGAGGGTATCGCCTACACCTGTCACGATACGCCCTGATGGAAGTTTGCCAACAGGGTTGCGCACGATGGGAGTCAATGCACCAACCAACCAGCCATTTTCATCCGCTAATTCGGCATTCTTGAACCAATCATAATCCCAGGGAAACAGTTCCTGGATAACATTTTTAGCAATACTCAGTACTTCATCGCCGGATTTTGCATCGGCGAATCGATCCATTTTACTATCGGCCTTTGCCTCAAAAAGTAGGTTCCACGTCATGCCGATCGACTTGTGATAGTATGGAATCCAGAACGCTTCTCCATGATCCCCAATAAAATTGAACTTGACCGGGTTATACGGAATTTTCTCAAAATTCCCCGTATTTTTAACAATGATCATTGCCAACTTGCGTTGAGGTTTTGTATAGACACTGCGGGTTTCATTCCGCTCAAACAGATTGGCGATTTCGGTTTTACCCGCTGCGACAATCGTCAAATCATTGTCAGCACTGATTGCATCCAGACGAGGAATATCGATATTTTCAATACGGAGCTTGCCACCTCGTTCTACTAAATCATTCATCCAGCGATACGATTGCAAACGTACATCGATTGCCCCGCCATGTTCCGAGAAACGTCCTGCCAAAATGATAAACGGAACCGTAGGTTGCATGGAAAAAATGAGATACACCCCTTCGATAGGCGGAAAATCCTGATTCCAGTGATCCAATTTTAATTCCCGCTCATAGGCAAGAGACGGCTCAAAGCGTGCGGCGATTCCTGTTGGACGGCTTTTGTTCAACCAATCTTCTGGGCTGCGGTCTGAATAGAGGGTTACATCATAGCCATGCTTTAGTAGATCATGGGCGGTCATCAGCCCTGCTATTCCTGAACCAATAATGGCAATCTTACGCATAAAAATCCCCTTCAATGATAATAAAAAACGCACGACCATTGCGTTAGTCGTGCACCTGATTCGATCTCATCATTGTTGTACCGAGCGGCGGAAAACGTGTAAGAACGGGTATAAACCGGTCTTTACAACAACCGTTTTTCAATGATGATCATGATCAGGTTAAGTTCATCCGATCTTTTAACTTTGAATCGGGTGAGACTGGGGATTTCACTCAAAATTATGTATAAATAAGAAATTTCATTAAACGTTGTGTGTCTAATAACGTAAAGAAAAATCTGTATTAGATTATTTCATATTTTCATCATTTCAGTGTTATATGGATGATTTTTTTGCACTTCTTTAGGGAAGATTTAAGTAAGATCGTAATTTTTTTGTTTTGCGAGCTGGTTTGAAATAATTTTTAAAATTGGATCAAAAAAATTTCTCCTTCGTCATTTGCGTTTGAAACTGTTTTTGCTGTGTTAAGTGCAATTGTCTCGGTAGAGATAATCGAAGTTTTGGTCGGCGCGTAAGTCTGCGCTTTTTCTGTAAAATTTTGATTTTGTAAGAGTGTCTCATATTGAGAAAAGCTTCTCTCTTTTTAAAATTCCCACAAAGTGAGCGCTCAAATCAGTAAAATTTCCAGTAAGACTGAGAAAATGTAATGAAAAACTATCTCATATCAAATATAGTTTACAAAAAATCCAATATATAGAACTTTGGTAGTTAAATAGCTTCGTTTTTTCTTAAATCTGAATATTTCTTGGATCAATTATAAAATCAAGCTGGATGCACAGACCTACCATTCAAGACTTAGGTTATCACGAACATGAATGCGCAAGAGTTGGAACAAAAACTTGCTCCTTTGAACCTGGAAGATGCTTTAGAATGGATCAGCAACGAGTACGGAGAAACTGCGGCTTTTTCCACAAGCTTGGGTCTGGAAGACCAGGTGCTTACTCACGTTATATTCTCCCGAAATCTTAAAATTAGAATTTTTACTTTGGATACGGGTCGTCTTTTTAACGAGACCTACGATCTGCATCAATTGACAAACGCAAGTTACGGTAAAAAAATCGAAACTTATTTTCCCGACACAAACGCGATCCAAAACCTAATCAACTTAAAAGGTCCCGACAGTTTCTACGATTCAGTTGAAAACAGAAAAGAATGTTGTTATATTCGAAAAGTGGAACCTTTAAATCGTGCGTTAGTCGGGACCAAACTTTGGATTACCGGAATTCGGTCGGAACAATCGGATTCCAGAAATTCTTTGACAAAAGTTGAACTCGATTCTTCCCGAAACATTTTAAAATATCATCCGATCTTGGATTGGTCCTTGGAGCGTACGCAAGATTACATTGATACGTATCGGATTCCGACTAACGTGCTTCATAAAAAAGGTTTTCCTTCTATTGGGTGCGCTCCTTGTACAAGAGCAATTCAGCCTGGAGAAGACATTCGCGCCGGAAGATGGTGGTGGGAAGAATCCAATCAAGAATGTGGACTTCACGTTGTAGACGGCAAGTTGGTCCGTCAAAAATCCGGTCCTAAAAGAGCAATATGAATTCAACCATGAATAGATCTAGACTTACACATCTCGAACAACTAGAAGCGGAATCGATTTATATTCTTCGGGAAACCGCTTCTCAGTTCGAAAAACCTGCTCTACTTTTTTCCGGCGGAAAAGATTCGATCACGCTTGTACATCTCGCATTAAAAGCGTTTCGTCCTGGGAAATTTCCGTTTCCTCTGGTTCACATTGATACTGGTCATAACTTTCAAGAAGCTCTTGATTTCAGAGATGAGCTCGCTTCCAAAATCGGAGAAAAGCTGATTGTTCGTTACGTTCAAGATTCTATCGATCAGGGAAAAGCGGTGGAAGAAAAAGGAAAATTCCCGAGCAGAAACGGAATTCAAACCGTGACCCTTTTGGATACGATTGCTGAATTTAAATTCGACGCTTGTATCGGAGGCGCCCGCAGAGACGAAGAAAAAGCAAGAGCCAAGGAAAGAGTTTTTTCGGTTCGTGATGAGTTTGGTCAATGGGATCCGAAATTGCAAAGACCCGAACTTTGGAACATTTATAACGGTAAAATTAGTCCGGGTGAGAACGTTCGCGTTTTTCCGATTTCTAACTGGACAGAGTTAGATGTTTGGGAATATATCCGTAAAGAAAACATTGCACTTCCTTCATTATATTTTTCTCATAAACGAGAAGTGATTTATCGCGAGAATCTTCTTTTTCCTGTTTCGAAATTCATTACGATCGACGCAAACGATCGAGTCGAAGACAAGATCGTTCGTTTTCGCACTGTAGGGGACATGACCTGCACTGCGGCGGTGGATTCTCAAGCGGATAACATCAACGACATCATCCTCGAAATCCAAACGACTCGGACCACTGAAAGAGGCTCAAGACTCGATGACAAACGTTCCGAAGCGGCTATGGAAGATAGAAAAAGAGGAGGATATTTCTGATGGATTTATTGCGTTTTATCACCGCAGGAAGTGTGGACGATGGGAAGTCCACTTTGATCGGAAGACTTCTTTATGACAGCAAGTCGATCTTTGAAGATCAACTGGAAGCGATTGAAAAAAATGCCCGCGGAAATAACGGTCAAATCAACCTGGCCCTTCTCACCGACGGCCTTAAAGCCGAAAGAGAACAAGGAATCACGATCGACGTCGCTTATAAATACTTTTCAACTCCCAAAAGAAAGTTCATCATCGCCGACGCACCCGGACACGTTCAATACACTCGTAATATGGTAACAGGAGCGTCTAACTCTAATTTGGCGATTATTCTGATCGACGCGAGAAAGGGCGTAATCGAACAAACTTATCGTCATTCTTATATCGCTTCGATGCTGAGAATTCCTCATCTTGTGGTTTGTATCAACAAGATGGACTTGGTGGAATTTTCCCAAGCTCTTTACGAAGAAATCAAAGCAGAATATCTGAATTTCGCTTCCAGATTGGATATTAAGGATATTGAATTCATTCCGATCAGCGCTCTCAACGGCGACAACGTTGTAGATAAGTCCGAAAATCTTTCTTGGTATGATGGGCGCACTCTCTTGAACCATCTCGAAGAAGTTTATATCGAAAGCGACGAGAATATTGAAGATGCACGTTTTCCGGTTCAATATGTGATTCGTCCTCTTTCCGACGAATACCACGATTATAGAGGTTACGCTGGTCAAGTTCGAAGTGGTATTTTTAGAAAGGGTGATTTTATCACTGTTCTTCCGAGTGGTTTTACAAGCACGATCAAATCTATTGATACATATGACGGAGAAGTGGAAGAAGCGTTTCCGCCTATGTCCGTTACGATCCGTTTAAAAGATGAGATTGATATTTCTCGTGGCGATATGATCGTTTTATCAGAAAGTCTTCCAATCGTTTCCCAAGAATTAGAAGCAAATATTTGTTGGATGGATTCCAAGGCGTTGTTATCCGGAAATAAATATATTCTACGTCAAACAACTAACGTCGTAAAGGCGATCGTGAAAGAAGTTGAATTCAAGATTGCTCCTGATACGCACGAAAAACAGGACGCATCTAAAGGGCTTACGTTAAACGAAATTGGAAAGATCAAAATTCGTACTGCAAAACCGGTGAGTTTTGACGAGTACAGAATCAATCGTTCCACTGGAAGTTTTATACTCGTGGACGAAGGAACTAATTCTACTGTAGGCGCTGGAATGATTACGGGAGTCGGAGCCTAATCGGTGTTAAACGCCAACGCAAAACAAGATTTTCGTCCCGGCAAGGTTTATCTTGTCGGAGCCGGCCCTGGAAATCCGGAAGATCTGACCTTACGTGCGTATCGGATTTTGACTAACGCTGAAGTTATTTTGTATGACGCGCTTTTGGATCCTTCTTTTCTCGAAATTTTTCCCAAGTCTGCAATTGTTCACTATGTAGGAAAAAGATCCGGAGCACATTCTGCGACTCAAGAAGAGATCAATCAGCTTCTTCTTTCTTATGCCTTTTCGGGAAAAAACGTTGTCCGTTTGAAAGGAGGAGATCCTTTCGTTTTTGGAAGAGGTGGTGAGGAATTAATTGCATTAGTTAATCATAATATAGAATACGAAATCATTCCAGGCGTAAGTTCCTTAAATGCGGGCTCTTCTTTTGCCGGTTTTCCTTTGACTCATAGAGGTTTGTCTCGTCAGGTTTTAATTATGGATGGTCATACCGTTTTAAACGAAGATACCGATTGGGAGTGGTTTGCAAAGTTTCAAGGAACTATTGCACTTTTTATGGGGACTTCTTCCCTTCCAAAAATTGCTGACCTGCTTTTAAAATACGGTGGCTCGGCAGATCTACCGGTCGCACTTGTCGAAAACGCTTCTTTAGAAAATTTTAATATTCAGATTTGCACTTTAAAGGAAGCAGCAAATTCCTATTTGGAAAAAAAGACCAAGGGACCCGGAATTATTTATATCGGAAAAGTGGTTCGATTTTTGGAAAATAAAAAACCGACCTCTACCTTTTTTCAGTTTTCGAAAGAATTTTTCTCAGGACAAATTTCCTCCGAAATTCAAGGAGGAGAAAATGAGTCGTAAATATCCAGCTTTTCTTAATTTAGAAAATAAGAATATTCTATTAATCGGCGGGGGAAAGGTTGCATTAGAAAAACTTCCTCATCTGATCGACTCCGGTGCAAAAATTACTCTGATTACTTTAGAAACTTGTAGGGAAGTAGGGCAGATTTTAGAAAAACATCCGGAAATTAAGGTAGAGTATCGATCCGTAGAGTTTGCTGATCTTCAGGGGAGAGCCCTCGTTTTTTCCGCGACCAATGATACGGATTTAAATCGGAGACTAAGCGATTATGCCCATTCTTGGAAAATTTGGATTAATTGTTCCGATGACCCTACCAACTGTGATTTTTATTCCGCCGCAGTTTTGGATAGAGGCCCGATTCGTGTCGCAATTTCTACGGAAGGAAATTTTGCGGGAATTTCCGGAGTTGTAAAAACTACTTTGGAGGAATTGATTCCCGATGAACACGAAGAAGAATTTAAAGAACTTATGTTATTAAGAAAAGAACTAAAATCGATTTTACCAAGTCCGGAACGCAGAAGAAAAGTTCTTAAGGAGTTATTACAAACTCTCAAAGAAGATTATTTTAGAATTCCAGCAGATTCAAAAAGAATATAACGAAATTATAAACTCGAAAAAGGAAAAATCCCAAATCATGTCAGAAGCAAAAGAACTATCACCCGTCGAAGATATAAAATTAAACTCCAATAATCTAAGAGGAAAAATCGCAGAAGGTTTAGACCAAAACATAGATACTTACGAAGAAGACGAAAAACAACTACTTAAGTTTCACGGACTTTATCAGCAAAAAGATAGAGATCGAAAAAAAGACGAGAACGGAAATGATATAGAAGCTCCGACTAGTTTTATGATTCGGGGAAGAATTCCGGGAGGAAGGTTGACTTCTGAGCAGTATTTGGTTTGGGACGAGTTAGGAGATAAGTTTGGAGGTGGAGCGATTCGTCTAACGACTAGACAATCGGTTCAACTTCATACATTAAGAATTTTTCATCTTAGAGACGTTATGAAGGCGATCCACGAAGTGAATCTTTCCAGTATGGGAGCTTGTGGAGACGTTGTGCGTAACGTGACTCAGGCTGTAAACCCTCTCGGTAAAAAAGAATTACAGCTGTTAGATGGAGTTTCTCAGATTTTATCTGATCATTTTAAATATAAGACTAACGCTTACGCAGAAGTATGGTTAGGCGACAAACAACTTAACAAGGAGGAAGAAGATCCAATTTACGGTAAAACATATCTACCTAGAAAATTTAAAATTGCGGTTACTCTTGCTGGAAATAACACCGTGGATATTTATGCAAATGATATGGGATTTGCGGCAACTCTTTCTTCGGATGGAAGCAGTATCGACGGTTATTTTGTGTTTGCCGGTGGCGGTTTCGGAATGACTCACAACAAACCGGAAACATTTGCTCGTGCTGCAAGTCTTTTAGGTTGGATTCCTGAAAACGCATTGATACCGGTGGCGGAAGCGATCGTAACCGCTCACAGAGACTTTGGAGATAGGACTAATCGTAAACACGCTCGTTTAAAATATGTTCTAGCGGAAAAAGGCGTGGAGTGGTTTCAATCGGAAATTGAATCTCGCTCCAACGTAAAACTAGATAAGGATAAGCCGTTGCCGAATTGGGAAACTCCTTCTTATTTAGGTTGGAAAGAAAGAGAAGACGGTACTCTTTCTTTAGGATTTCATACTCTTGCGGGAAGAATCAAAGACTTTCCAGGTAAACCTTTAAAGTCTGCTTTGAAAGAAATTATAGGTATTTATAAATTACCGGTTCAAATTACTGCTGATCAGGATTTGATTTTGATAGGAATTCAAAAATCAGATCAAGAGAAAATCGAAAGAAGATTAGAAGAATTGAATGTATCTTGGAAAAGTCCTTCTCGTCTTTACGATCGCGCACTTGCTTGTCCTGCACTTCCTACCTGTGCACTTGCTTTAACCGAATCGGAACGTTCCTTTCCGGAAATTTTAAACGGAATTCAAAAGGTTTTGGATAAATTGGGACTCAGCGATCGTGCTCCTGTGGTTCGTATGACCGGATGTCCAAACGGATGTGCAAGACCTTATTCTGCTGAAGTTGGAATTGTAGGTCAACAAGCGGGAGGAAAATATTCTTTGTTTTTTGGAGCTGATTCGGAAGGAACCAAGGTAGGGGAGTATGTAGCAAAAAAAGTCGCACTCGCCGATATTCCTGCTCAATTGGAAAAAGCTTTTGTGCTTTGGAAAAATGAAGGAGACTCCGACGAAAAATTTGGAGATTTTGTAAATAGATTTCCTCTAGAAAGATTTAGAGAAGCACTTGGTTCTATGTAGAAATTTATGGCATAACCGCAGTATGTCGCAAAAATTCTAATATTAGAAAAATTGAATTTCTTCGATTATCGGTTTCATCTTTGCGATTCTTCCGGTAGTCGAAGATACCAAATAAATATTTCCAGCGTGGTTTAAAACTGCGGTAATACCTGCAACTGAAGAATCCGAAAAATCTTGATAATTGGCCGTAATATCTCCAAAATCATTTAAAGCAAATACTAAACCTCGTGGAATGTTTTTTCCAAAAAGAAAAACGGGTAAACCCGTTAGCAGGTTTTTAATTTCAGGATATTCTTGGGTTTTATCTAAAATTTCATTTCTATGATATGGGATTCCAACCCAGAAGAAACCTCCGTTTCCACTGATTAAAGCGGGAATTCCGGGAATATTGGTAAGAAAAAATTTCTCCGTACCTTTTTTTAAACCCGATAACGGAACCGAAGAAATTCTATGTTTAAACGGTTCCGACACGAGTAAGAATTCTTCATTAGAAGACAATGCGATCCCAGTAGGATAATACAAATCTTGATTCAAAATTTCTAATGTAAGATCTTTATCCGCAGTTAAGATCATTCCTTCTGGGCGGGAAAAAAGTTCCTCTAAAAAAGATTCCTGCAATGAATGCGATCGGCTAGAAACGGTGAAATATATTTTTCCGTTTTTAGAGACATCAATTCCATGTGGAAATCGAAGAGGTGAACCGTCTGGAAGTTTAGAGATAAGAACTTTTTGTGTTCCGTCTTTACGGATTTCTACGATTCCAACTTCTTCCACACAAACCAAAAGATTTCCATTAGAATCAAATACCATCCCTAAAGGTCTTCCAGAAAGTACGCTAAAGGTTTCGGCTTTCTCGTTGGTGCGGATCCGCACGATTTTATGATCCGCGGTTCCAGTGTAAACATAACCGCGAGCGTCTATTGCGATTGCATAAGGTTGATTTAGATTTTCCTTATGAATCCATTCTGATTCTAAAAGATAATTATTTTTTCCAGGATCAAAAGGAGGATCTGTTACGTATTCGTTTGTATTTTTACTCGAACGTAAAAATAGAAAAACCAAGAAGGACAAAAAAAAGAAAATTAGAACAAAAAGGAATATTATAATTCTTTTAAACATGATCTCTAAAAATAGGTTTTTGTCTTTGATTGAATCTTCTGACTTCGAAGTGTAAATGATTACCGGTTGCTCTTCCTGTCTGACCGACTTCTCCGATCTTTTGACCTTTATGTACTTTTTCGCCTGGACGAACTGATATAGAACTTAGATGTCCGTATAACGTTTCGTATCCTAGCTTATGACCTAGTATGATCAAATTTCCATAACCTCCTTTTTTATTAGAGAAAGAAACTTCTCCGTCAGCAGAAGCATAAACAGGAGTTCCTTCTTCTGCTGCCATATCCAATCCTCCGTGAAAGGTTTCCTTTCTAGTAAATGGGTCTTTTCTTTTTCCGAAACGAGAAGAGATAATTCCTTCGTCTCCTAATGGGCGATAAAATGCCATCCCATAAAAAAAAGATCTTTCTTCTTTGGGAAGTCCCTTCCCTGGAATGAACCAAAGTTTTTTATCTTCATCAAAAGAGATAAACTTCTCTGCAAGTTTGTATTTTTTAGAAAGTTTTTTCCGAATTAAAAAAGAGTTTTCTGTTTCATCCGAATCATAGATGCCGCGCATATTGGGAATCAAAAGTTCCATTCCGGGATAAATATCATAAGGTGAAGCAAGGCTATTTACCGATGAGATTGTATCTATATCCATTCCGGTTCTAGCCATAATTTTAAAAAAGTTGTCTTCTTTCTTTACGACGTATCTATAAAATTCGAGTGAGGTTAGTTCCGACCTTTCCAAATTGGAAATGGAAACTTTCAAATTGGTTTTAACGTCTTCCCTAAGTCGTTTTACAGATTGATTATTGTAATCTAAGTTTTTTAGAAGTTCTAGTTTTTGACCGGCATCGATTCTGCTGTGAAAAAAAAGAGCCGTGAAAAGGAATAGAACGATTTCAATTGGATACCTAATAGAAGGTTTCATGGTCTTATACTTGTAGAATCGGTTGATTCTAAAAAAACAATGACGCAAAAAAAGAGACAGAAATGCTTGTAACCGAGACTCCCGATCCAATGGAATCCTTAGAAAATATTGGCAATTCGCAAAAAAAACCTTTCGAACCGATTATAATCGCCTTTCAACAACTTCTCGTTTTGATTCTTGGAACTTATGTGTTCCTTCCTTTGATCGCAACTTCGATTGTAATTACCGTTTTAGTTTCGAAAGAGTTACCGGATGATTTTCCTTACTTGGACGGCAATACAAGAGCGGAGATTTATAAAGAGAAGATTGAAAAACTTCAGAAAGAAATTCAAACCAATACCAAACAAATTCATCAGAGTTATATAGAAGTGATGGTAAAGGAAAAACCATGGCTTTTGATTGTGGATCGATTGGTTTGGGCTCTTTGTTTTATACTTCCTGCTTATTTCATTTTGGTTCGATTTTTTAAAGCAGAATACACCAACCTCAGCGATTCTTTCAATTTCAAGACTATGTTTACAGGTGCAGGGCTTGGGACCTTAGTTTTTTTATTTGTAATCGTTTTCGGTTTTTTTCTTACTAAAATTTTTGGAAAACAAACTCCAAATGAATTTCAAGAAGCTCTGTTCAAAGCGATGAAAGGAAACCGTTCTTTATTGCTCTGGTCTCTTTATAGTGTCGGTTTAATTACTGGAATCGTGGAAGAGGTTTTCTTTCGAGGGTTTTGTCTGAGACAATTCCAAGGAAGAGGATTGGAAATTCCAGGTCTTCTTTTTACTTCAGTTGTTTTTGGATTGGTTCATTATAGCGAGCAGACTTCGGTTAGTGTTCCTATTCTTCTTAGTTTTGTAGGAATGTTTTTTGGACTTTTTTATTTGAAAACTGGAAATATATGGTATTCCATATCGGCACACGTTAGTTACAATTCCATCATGTTATTGATTGCTTATATTAAAGGTGGTGAGATTTAGTGAGTTGGTATCGTAAATTCCTTTGGATAACGGTCCCGTTTCTACTAACGTATCATTCTATTTTTGCGTCCGAAGTGATCGAGCTTGATGGAAATATAGAAGAAAATAACATAAAAATTTTAGCTGCGTTGAATAAGTTCGCGGAAGGTTCCGTAAAACTCAGCAAAAAGACAAAAGGATTCAAATATCATTATACAAATCTTTGGTATTCTAGATATTCTTTTGATATTTATTTGGGAGAATTTGCAAAGAGAGATAATGTAAGTATTATAAGAATAGAAGCTCCGAAATACGGAATTGAAAAATTGTTTCGAAATTATTTTAAGGAAGAATTACAAAAAAAAGACGCGATGGGAGTTGGTTCTGTGACAACTGCAACACCCGATGATAAAATCGAAAAATTAGAAAAAAAATCTCATATTATATCCCAAGGATTGAATTTAATTTCTCCCGCGTTATCCGTAATTTACAATTCTCGCAAGTCTCCCGTTTATACTTCTAACGATACATTGATGAGGGTTTCTTTTTATTTACTTACCGATTTGTTGATCGGAGGGCTTGCTTATTATTTTGCGATGAATAACAATGATAAAAAGAGCATGATGGACAATCTTTTAAATAAAGAAGGTCCGAGCGGGAACGTTTTTGAAACTAAATACGGAGGGGTTGTGATCGCAGCTCTTGTGATTCCTAGGCTGTATCGTATGACGGGTGCCGTGGAAGATACTACTACTCATAATCGTTTATTAGAATTATCTTATACTTTTAGATATTAGAAGTTTACTGAAGTAAATTTCAGCTAAAAGGAAAAAATTTTTATAAAATCCAAAAAGAATCTTTGTTCAGTCAGGTTTTTGCATAAAACTTCAAGTTAACGGTTATCACAAAAATGTGGGAACTGCTGCAACTTTTAATTGTGAAAGGAACGGTTCAACAAGCCAATAAATCTACAAGGCGACGTAATTTGTAGAAATTCTTACATAGTACTTTAGAAATAAGATTTTTCCAAATCTGATAGGTTCTCCTAATATGAAAAGAGTGTTTTCTACTGAAAATTTTTTATGATGTCTTAAAATGGCGTTTTGAAATACAGTTAAATTTTGGAAAATACTTTAGAAATTTAGAATGTTCTTTTTTATATTAGAACCACTTTTTTGATTTTATGGGACATACCTACCGATGAACGAAATAAAACGACCGATTTTTCGAATCAGTGGAAGAAGATCCTTATACTTTTACTGTATAATTACAGGAATTGTTTCCGGATTGGGGGCGTTTCTTTTTTCCAGAATTTTAGCTGTATGTGAATATTTATTTTTAGATAGGGCCGCTGGTCTTTCTCTTCCACACGCTTCTGGAGAATTTCTAATCGACTCAAATGATATATCTTATTGGGAAATTCCTTTTTCGGATGATTATAGGCCTTGGCTTTTATTTTTTCTTCCGATCATTGGAGGCCTACTTACGGGTTGGATTGTAAATCGTTTTTCACCCGAATCTGGGGGAACCGGTTCGGATGCTATGATTGATTCTTTTCACAATCTAGAAGGAAGGATGAATCCAGTTGTTTCGTTGATCAAATCGATTGCCACTGTTTTCACTCTTGCAAGTGGGGGAAGTGGGGGAAAGGAAGGTCCGATTTCTCAGATCGGGGCAGGTTTTGGGTCATTGCTTGCAACTCTTTTAAAAGCAGGAGCAAGAGCGAGACGAACTCTTTTACTCGCTGGAACCGCGGGAGGTTTGGGTGCAATCTTTCACGCTCCGTTAGGTGGAGCGTTAACTTCGGTGGAAATGATTTATAGAGAAGATATAGAAAGTGATTCTTTGATTCCTTGTATCATTTCTTCGGTTTCGGCTTACTTAGTATATTCTGCTTTAAACGGGTTTCATACAGTATATCGGGTAACGAACACAGAGTTTTCAAGATATACAGATTTAATTTTTTATTTAGGTTTAGGAGTTCTCTGTTTTTTGTGTGGAGACGTTTTTATCCGAATCTTTAGGAAAGTTCAGCATTTCTCTACACGTTTAAAAGTTTCTCCTATCATTAAACCTGCGTTAGGTGGTATTGTTGTAGGAACGATTGGACTTTTTTTGCCGGAGACAATTGGAAGCGGAGCGGGGGTGCTTCAAGTCGTTTTAGATGGAAAACATCCGGTTGGGACTCAGGGAATTTTTTCATCTATGTTTGAAAGCAAGGGCCTTTGGTTGGTTGTGTTATTTTTCATTTTGGCCGGGATGAAAATACTCACCACATCGTTTACTATCGGCACCGGAGGTTCTGCTGGAATGTTTGGGCCTTCTTTGTTCATAGGAGGGATGTTAGGTGGAGGTGTGGGAACTCTCGCCAAAATATTTGTTTATCCTGATCTTTCAGTCACGTCGTTTGTTTTGGTTGGTATGGGAGCTTTTTATGCGGGTGTAGCAAGCGCTCCGATTGCTGGAATGATTATGATATGCGAAATGATCGGAAGTTATATGTTGCTTCCCCCTTTGATGGTGGTTTCGATTTTAACGTTCGTGTTAAGTCATAAATTGAGTCTGTATCGTGCGCAAAAAGAAAATAGGTTTCAATCTCCTGCACATTTTTGGGATATGAATCGGGATTTTTTAGAAGAGATCCAGGTTAAAACTTGGAAGAGTAGATTGCGTACGATTGCGGTGACTTACGATCATATTTTACTTTCCAAGATAGAAGAAGAGGCGTTAAAGATTCAAGCGAGCGATTACGTGGTTCTGGATCAAAGTAACCGATATTTAGGAATTTTATCCCTTCGAAAAGTAAGGCACACTTTAGAATCGAGAGATGTTATTGCTAACCTAATTACAGTAGGGGATGTTACGGACGGATCTGTGCCTTTCGGAAAACCAGAGGATACATTAGCCGCTCTTTTAAAAATTTTAATTGCTCGGGATATGGATAAAATTGCGATCGTGGACGGAGATCGGTTTATTGGATATTTTCGTTTTGCCGATCTTATGAAAATATATTTTGAAAATATATTTCCTAAAAGTATAAAATCATAACATTCTTTTTCCAAAGATGTAGAAGTTCTCAAAAATTACATTTAACATGGAATTGTTGGCTTTTTTAAAATAGATCCTACGTTCTTAAGTTTTAAAACAAGCTTGGCATAGTATGATTGTCCGAATAATAATGATTGTAAATTTCTAGAAGTTATCTCAAAAACACTTTATCTTTGCTTAAAATGTCGATTTTGATTCTTCTATAATATTTTTGAGATAACTTGAATTTCACTTAAGAAAAACTGTTTAATCAATTGCATTCAAAAAATAGTATATAATAATATTATTTAGTTTTTATATAGAGTGAGATCCATAGAGAGCGTTTTGCTGAGTTCAGAAAAGCGCAGTTTAAGTCTAACGCGATCCTGTAACCAACCCTACAAACATTTAGATCTCAAAATAAATTTGTCGTACCTACGACAAATCCTCTGTAAAAAAGATCGGTCCCACCGCGTTTTGGTGGTAACTCAATGAATTGCTTCCCATGTGTCGTATTCAGGTGGGAGCTGGAAAGGTTTGAGAGCCTTTTCTATATCAGAAAAACATACTTTTTGCAAGTAAAAAGACTCATTCTTGTCGGAACACTTGAAAAATGTACGTTGATTCTAAAATCCTCTTTAATTGTGGGGTTGGTTATGATAGAGAGCGTGGCTTGAGTTCCCTGCATCAATCCCTTTCACGTTATAATGAATTCACGTTAATTAAAATAAATTTCCGAAACTCACAATTTACGGCAAAAAAAATTAAGAAATTTCAATAATTGTAATAGATTGGTTCGAGTTTGTAGGAATTCTTACAAAAATATAAAAACAAAAAAGACTATCCCAAAGCCGTTTTGTAAGAAAGAGACGGTTTTTGTGGGAACTACCACATTTATTAAGATTGCAGAATGATTTACGATTGTTTAAATTTGAGGTTTTATGACAGGCTTTTGGTTTTAAACCCAACTTGATTCAATTGGGTTTCAAGGAGGGAAAAACGTATGAATAGATTAACTTTACGAACGTCAATTGGAAAAAAAATATTTATAAATCTGCTCTTAGTCTTTTCCATCTTAACGGTTTCTTCGGTAAAAAGTCAGGAAGAAAATGAAGATCAAATCAATATCACGGAAACTATCGAAAAAGTAGAACCTTCTCGAATTCAATCCGTGACCTTGTATTCCAGTTTTGCTTATGTTACTAGAAATCTTAGAACCAAAATAAAAGCAGGGAATTCCGAAATTTATCTAGGAGAAATTCCAGGTAGAGTTGCGGAAAAAACAGTTTCGGTTCGTTTTCCGGATTCCTCCAAAAAAATTAAAATTCTTGGAATCCGTAGTAAAACTCGAATCGAAAGAAAGGCAAGAACGAAAGAAATTGCTTCTCTTTTAAAAAGACAAGAAATTCTTAACGATCAGATTGAACTTTTGAGTCTTGAAGTTCAAGAGTTAATCGCAGAAGAAAAGGAGATCGTAAAAATTTCTCCTACAATTAGAAAAGAACCTTCTCTTCAAGAAGAAATTGCTGATCCAGAATTCTTATCCGGATTTCAAAAACAATATCATGAATATCTAAATCAGTTATCTTTAATACGTCAAAAAAAATTAGAAGTTTTAGATAGAGTTCGTGAAGAGGGTTTGGTAGTGGATGCTCGTTTAGATCATCTAGGCCGATTAGAAACAAAACAAAAAAAAGAAATCTATTTAGAAGTGGAAACTTCTGAAGATGCAGAAACTTCAATCGAATATAAATATTTAATTTCAGGTGCGAGTTGGTATCCTAAATATTCTCTTCAACTTATGGATGAATCTAGAAATGGTCATCTGAGTTGGTTTGCATTCGTTCGAAATGATACGGGTGAGGATTGGGAAAAGGTAAAACTTTTTTTTACAGCTTCTAATCCGGATTTAGATATTGATCTTCCAATTATAAGAGAATGGAGAATTCAAACACAAACTTCTGTGGAAGATTCTAAAGAATATGCAAGTGAAGAAAATGATTCATTTCGAGGCCTCGCACAAAAAGAAGTTCTTAAAAAAGAAACGGAGACCGAAAAAAGCCCAAAGAAAAAAAAGTCGGTTGCGGCTTCTAAGTCAAATGCTTACGAACAAAACGTTTCCGCATATAAAAATTCTCAAGCTCCGATTAAACAATCGCGTCAAATCCTTCAGGACAATTACTCCAATCGGCAAAATTCAATTAAAACCGAAGATAATCTCAATCAACTTAAAAACGATTTAGCAAATCAGCAAGATAACTTCAATGATGGTAGGTATGATCAAGCAAACTATTACGGACAAGAGGCTCTGAAAAAATTTTCTAAACTTTCAGATTACTCACGTAAAGAACTCAATTCGATCGAGACATATACAGAAGAACTTCTTCGTAAAGGAAATTTAATTCTTTCTTCTCAAAAAGTTCCAGGTGGTTTGATTCCACCTACTCTTTTAGAAGGTTTTGATTATCAATACACTTCCGGCATCTCAGAGACGATTTCTTCTGACCGATCTTTCAATAAGGTTTTTCTAAAGAAGAAATCTCTTATTTTAAATCCTGGTTATTTTACGTCTCCGCTTTCCGGTTCTGGGGCTTATCTGACAGTAGAAGCTTCAAATTCGGAGGGGGAGCCTTTGTTGGCGGGACCTATGGAAGTTTTTTCCGGAAACACTCTTTTGGGAAACACTGTTCTTAACACGAGTAAACCAGGTGAAAGGATTCGAATGGAACTCGGTCAAGATCGGGATATTCTTGTAAATCGAAGAGAAACTTCTTTTGAACAAAAGGAAGGGATGATTTCTTCCCGCACAAAAATTAAATATAAAGTGAGTATCGAAGTTAGAAATCGTAAAAAAAGAAACGTTATGTTAACTCTAATCGATCGTATTCCTTATACTGTGGATGATAGTGTGGAAATTAAACTTGAATTTGGAAAGGATATTCCTTCAAAAAACGAAGAAGGAATTTTGACTTACAATATAGAACTTCCTTCTGGAGGAAGGAAAATTATAGAATTTGAATATTCTATAAGTCATCCTTCAGAAAATAGACTGATTAGAACTCCTGGCTCCGGAGGATATTAATATGAAAAATTTAATATATAAAATATTTAAAGTTCCTATTTTTAAATTCAATTTTTACTTACGAAGTGTCTCAAAATTCAGTTTTATTTTATTAAAAAGGAATCTTAATATTGAATTTTTTCGAAACGGACTTTTGTTTTCTTTGTTCTTTATTTTTATAAATCTCTCTTTAGATGCAAAAGAAGTAGAGTTAAAAATTCAGGACGTAACTTTGTACGAGTCTTCTGCTGGAATTTTAAGAAGTGGCAAAATAGATTTAGATCCTGGAATGAACGAATTCATAATTAGGAACTTACCGATTGCACTTCAAGACGAATCCTTGGTTGCTTCGGTGGAGGTTCCAGGAGGTTCCGTTGTTGGTTCTAGTACTTGGATAGAAACCGGATCTATTATTCACAACGAAGAAGCTTTGGAATTACAAAAAAAGATCCGCGTTTTAGAAAAGGAAATCGAAGTTTACGAAAGTAATGATTCTAATCTTAAAAATTTGAAAAAGATACTTATAGATATTAGATTAAAGCTAACGGAAATGATTTCTAAAAACCTATTTTACAAAAAGAACGAAGCAGATTCTAAAAAATGGTTTCAAACTTTTTCCGGAAATAGACAAACCATTCAAACTTTATTGAGTTCTAATCAAGAAGTAAGTCGTACAATCAAAGATCTTAAGAAAAAACTTTCAGAGTTGCAAGGTAAGATGAACGTGATTCTTTCTCTATCCGAAAAATCTTCCAGAATGACTAAGATCCTCGTTAGTTTTACCGGAACCGAAAAAAAGGAAGGGAGATTAAATCTTACGTATCAGTCCGGAAAGGTTTCTTGGAAGCCATTTTATTCGGTTAGTATGGACGGAAAAGAAAAGGTAGAATTTGAATATTTTGCAGAAATTAACCAGGAAAGCGGAGAAGATTGGAAGAATATTAATCTTTTATTATCTACTTCTAGCCCAGACGTAAGTGGAAGAAGACCTCGTCTTTCCAGTCAAAGGTTATATGATCAAAAAAAACAAACTAACAAGGACGGAATTGTTGCTATTCAAGGCCAAAATTTAGCGGAAGAATCGAATGTAGCTCCGGAAGTGGAATCCCCCGAAGCCGAGATGACTGGGCGTAGTGAAGAATCTGGAAGTGGCTTTTTATTCCGTTATTCTAAACCGGTTACTCTTCTTTCAAGGAAAGAATCCAAAAAAATATCTCTGGCTTCATTTGTTACGGAGGCGGCATTTACAACCTTATACGTGCCTTCTTTGAAACGTTATCCGCTCATTAAAGGAATTTTTAAAAACGTATCTGGATTTCCTATTCTTCCCGGAGAAGTTGCCGTATTTCGCCAAGCCGGTATGGTGGGAACGTCTAACTTTGGTTATGTTAGTCCCGGAGAAAAAGCAGAAATTTCATTCGGTTCTGAAAACGAAATCAGAGCGATTTATAGAAAGGAATCCAATCAAACTAAAGAGGGAATTCTTTCTGGTACTAAGATAATTGAAAAATCTATTCGAGTGGAATTAGAAAATTTTGGAAAAGAATCCAGAACGATTTCATTTCAAGAATCGATTCCGGTTTCCGGAGTAGAGAATGTGAAAGTTTTAATTGATTCTAATACTACTCCTGGACATTCGGAAATCAAAAAGGATTCTGGAATTTTAGAATGGAAACTGGACTTAAAACCAAATCAAAAACAAGAAATCAAACTTAAATACAGGGTAAGTTTTCCAGCGGACTTTGACTTAATACTGTGACGTCTAACGTATTTCTTCTTCTTTTGAAATTTCTATGGGAGAAGGGATTCCTGTCATATCCCAAAGTTCTAAAACTCCGATAATAGAATTTTGTTTCGGAATTTCAATCGTAATCATTCCTTTACCCTCTGAAACGTCAAAACACGCACTTTTATTTAGGATTAAGGCTTCGGGAGAAGAGATTCTTTTAGGGCCTAAACTTTGGTGAGAAGAATTCGTTTTCTGTTTTAGATTTAATATTACACAATTTTTCGGATTGTTTTTAGTTTTAAAACCGAAGTCGATCGTATATTCCACTTTCGAATCCGATTCTTGATTTCTGTAAATTTTTTCAAACCATACCATTAAATCGTTGTTAGGTTTTACGCTCAATTCGTTTGGTTTTTGGAATGTGGTTGTAACGGAGGGATTTTTAAGCGAATCGAGAGCGGTATAAAAAGAAGAATCGTCCTCGATACCGAAATATCTCCCGTTTCCTTCTTCTGTGAGAATTTTCATTTGTAGTTCTTCATGACGTTTGAGCCCGAGTCCTAAGACATGAAATCGAAATGGAACTCCTTTTTGTTTGAGAGTCTGAAGTTCTTTTTTAGGATCTCCGTAACAACTTTCCACTCCATCCGTCACTAAAATAATTTCGGTTTCCTTTTTTCTCTGCGAAATCAAGGTTCCTGCGATTCTAATTGATTCTGCGAGAGGTGTAGCGCCCGAGGGAGTCAGGCTAAATAGTCGATTTTTGAAAGTATCATGATTTCCCACTTCTAAAGGTTGATACAATCTTGAGGACGAACATCCTGGAAGACGATTTCCGTATGCCAAAAAACCAATTTCAGTTTCTTGTGGAAGAGTAGAGACATAACGACTAACGTGTTTTTTAGCTAAATGAATTTTTTGATAAATTCCTAAGTATTCATTCATAGATCCAGAAGCATCTATTATAAACAATTGGGATGGTGTTTGATCTTCTGAAGATATGGTTGTTCCAGTTAGTAAAATAAAAATTATAAATCCAATAGAATTTGGAAACCTTTCCAAAAACGTAAGATACAAGATTTTCTTTATTAGACTTAAAAATTTAAAATTATGGGAGATGATCTCGCCTGAAAAAGAAATTTTAAAATGTATTTTAGTCATAAAAGTAATTGAACCTAAATTTTGAAAAAGTTATATATTAGAAAATTTTTCTATATCTCAGAAGTAATTGTTTTGTAAGTTTTAATTAGAGTTATTAAAAAATTTCATAGTGGCTATTAACAAAATTGCTTCAGTTGAGTATTTCCATAAAACAGAAGGGGACTAATTTTTCAATAACTCTATTGATAAATACATTAGAATATCATTAATTTTGTATTGAACGGATAGATTTTTTCTAAAATCAATAACAAAGTCTTAAAATGTTAAAGTTTGTTTTAGTTGCCACACGTTTTTTAATGAACTGGTAAGGAATATTAAAATTTTACGGACAAGTTTTTAAGAATTATATCAGTAATTTGAAAAAAAACTGTAACAGACTTAAAAATTCCAGAAGATTAATTTGGAAAAAAAATCCATTCCGTCTCTTTCTACGAGAATTTTGTTTATGGAACCGTAGTTCAGATCGAAATAAAACCCACGTTCCAATGGTATATTTAAAAGTTTACAAAGAACGGTTCTAATGACTCCGGCGTGGGTGATAATTCCAATTTTTTCGTCCGAAAAAGAATATAAAACTTTATCTAAGAATTTAGAAACCCTTTCGTATAACTCTTGATAACTTTCTCCGTTGGGGACTTTAAAGTTTACAAAATCCTTTGCCCAATAGGAATATTCGTTTTTTGGAATTTCAGACCAAGGTTTTTTTTCCCAGGATCCAAAGTTTAATTCCATCAATGAATTTGAATATTCTAATTTAGTTAGATATTGGTCTTTAAGAAACTCAGCTAATTTTTGGCAACGAATACTAGGGCTAGAATAAATTTGATCGAGGGCAATGTTGATTTTTTGGAGAACGGATCGGAATTCTAAATGAAAGTCGGAAATTAAAGGAACGTCTGTTTGACCGTAACAGATTCCTTGTGAAATTTCTGGAGTGGTATGTCTGATTAGATAAAGTTCCATGAAACTGTAATTCCTAAATAGAATAAAAGTTCGGTTCCTTGTTGGGTAAATCCAAGACAATCTCCCGTAAAACCCTCAATCCATTTATTAAAAAAATTTCTAAAATAAAAAACGAATATAAAAGAAAGAAAAAACCCAAAAAGTATATTTGGAATTTGATTTTGGAATTGGTAAGAAAAATAAATTGCAGGAAAACATCCGAAAAATGTAGAAAGGGCAAAGTCGAAAGGAGGTAGTTTTTTAATCATCGGTTTGGATTTAGATAGATCGTTTTTTCTTGCGTAAGGGATCAACATCATTAAGACTAAGGCAAACCATCTGCTTGCGGAATGTGAAAGCCAAGAGGTAAATAAAAAAATCCAAGGAGAGATTTGGAAGAGATTTACGAGTAATGAATATTTAAGACCTAAGGAGAGAATTAAACCTATAGAACCAAACGTTCCGATTCTACTGTCTTTCATAATCTCTAAAATTTTTTCCTTACTCCAACCTCCTCCGAATGCGTCGCAAACGTCTGCAAGTCCGTCTTCGTGAAAACCTCCCGTGATCAAAATGCTTAAGATCATTCCAAGGATTATGGAAATTTCAATCGGTAAAATCCAAGAAAGAAAATAGGTAGCATAAGACGTTCCCGCAGAAACGATCCAACCTATCAAAGGAAAATAACGTGAAGATTTAGAAAGTGCAGATTCGGAATAAACATAAAATGGGGGAAGTGGAAGTCTGGTATTGAACATCCAAGAAGCACAAAAACGGTTCCATTCTTCTCGGAGTTTATTCAAAGTTTTTGATCCACTTTGGCGGCTTCAAAAGAAGCCATCTCTTTTAAAAAAGTTACAGCGGATACAAGAATTGGAAATGCGATTGCACATCCGGTTCCTTCTCCAAGTCTGAGACCCAAATCAAGAAGAGGTTTTATATTCCATTCTTCTAATAAATAAGAATGACCGGGTTCGACGGATTTATGACAAAAGATCGCATTTTTTAATATGGAAGGTTCCATTTTCTGAGCTACCAAAAAAGCAGAAGTTGCAATAAATCCGTCTATTAAAATGATTCTTCCTTTTTTTGCGGAATCAATCATGGCCCCTACCATCATGGCAATTTCAAAACCCCCGAATGTTTGTAAAACGTCGGAAGTGGTTTTCAAATTGGTTTTGTGCTTTTCAAAACATTGTTCTAAAATCTCAATTTTTTTCTGAAATCCTTGATTGTTTAATCCGGTTCCTTTTCCGGTAACTTCTTTTAAATCTTTGTTTAAAAGACTTGCGGTAATCAAACTTGCTGAAGAAGTATTTCCAATTCCCATTTCTCCAAATCCAATTATATTACAATTTTCTGATACGGAGGTTGTGGAAATTTTGGCGCCACTTTCTAAAGCTTGATTATATTCTTCTTTTGTCATCGCCGGTTCCATCAGTATGTTTTTGGTTCCGAATCCTATTTTGGCGTCTATAAAGTCGGGATGAAGAGAAACAATTTCGTGAGTAAATTTAAAATCTACTCCTGCGTCTACTACTTTGAGTTGGATGGAATTCTGTTTGCAGAATGCGTTGATGGCTGCTCCTCCATTCAAAAAATTGAATACCATTTGATAGGTGACTTCTTTTGGAAAAGCGCTTACTCCTGATTCAGCAAGACCATGATCGCCTGCAAAAACGAGAATATGAGGATTTTTTAATTCTGGAGAATCGGTATTCTGAATCAAGCCAATTTGGAGCGCAATCGACTCAAGTGTTCCTAAAGAGCCTGGAGGTTTTGTTTTTAAATCAATTTTGTTTTGTAGTTTTGTAGAAAGTTGGTTTGGGTTCAAAGAGAAACTCCTCTTCTGTTTTGATGATTGAGTTTTTAAAATTTGCTTTAATTTTCCTCTCAACTCGATCCAATACTCCGAAAAGAACGGGAGTGTAGATCAGGTTACCAAATAGGGTTCCTCCAAAATAAGGTAGTGCCGCGATATAACAAGTTGATAAACCCTCGATCGTTTTTGGATAAAGAGAAGAAAAAGCCCAGACTGAGAAATTAGAAATAAAGAAAAACTGAATACTTGCAACTAAAGAAACGCCTAACACAGGTAAGAGTTTATTATTCTCTTTTAAAAAAAATCTTCCTAAGATAACGTTGATGAGAATAGAACAGTATACAAGAGGAAGACCATCGTAAAACCAAGCAAATCCGTGAATTTGAGATAATATGAAATCAGTAACAAATAACATGAACATCGGATAAACGAACGCTTTCCAACTTTGTAAACGGGCGCCGGAATAAACGGTCATGGCTTCTATCGAAGTGAAGTTGGCAGGGTGGGGTAGGAATCTGGAAATTCCGGCAATAATAACACCTAACACTGAAATTGTATTGTCAGACGCGAGTTTGAATTTGATATGACGTAAAGCTGAATTGAACTTATACATGCAATTTTCCTAATATTATTAATTTAACTGCTTTGCAATTACCCCATCTATGTCAGGGTTCTCATTAGCACCTGGGATCTGAAGAGCAGGCAAAATTACTTTTGCAGAACTCAGTTTTACGTATAAAAAACCGTTATTTTGGAGATCCGCTCTGAGGGCTCCATTACAACCTGTTCCCGAATTCCCAAAGTTTGCGTCTCCCAGATCAAAGCCGTCTCCCCCTCCTATGTTGAATAAGGAAGCGGAGTTCATTGGATTTGTGATTTGATTATAATCTACATATCTCAAACCAGCAAACCGTAACCAATTTGCCGGATCGGTAGAAAACGCGCCACCTCCGACATATGTAGGATCCCAACCACACCAATTGGTTTGATCGTTACCTACTTCTACAATGACGGGTTCTAAAAAAACTGTGTTTTGGTTTCCACCTTGTTGGAATGGGTTTTCGAAAACAATAAAATCTGTTCCGACCGTATTCTGAACCTTTTTACCGTTCCAGCCTAAAATTAACGAAGCTCCGGCACCGTTTGTATCTAAAGTGAAAACATCAAGAGAGCCGTTAAAGTTTCCAAGCCCTAAAATTCCGTCTACCGCGCAACGAGAATCTTGAAAACCTGTTCCGGTATGCGCAGGCGCGCTTATGATTTCTTTTGCATTATAAATTCCAACTTGGTCGATTGCAAATCTATCTTTGCAAGGACTTATTTCAGAAGTTCGTTGTTGGGTTTGAGTTAGTAAAAGTAAAGCTGCAAGTGTTTCTGAATTGTCAGATGAACTTTCCTTACATGAATAAAAAAGGAAAAAAAGAATTAAACTACAAGTGAAGATGTTTTTTTTCATAAGTTTTAAAATAAATACTTAATAAATACGAACGATTTAAATCGTTCGTATTTATTAAAAAATTTTAGTTAGTTTTAATTTCTAAACGGCTCCAAGGGGCAGGATCAAATCCACTGTTCAAACCGCATCCAGCATTGATATTGGTGGTATCGGTGAAGTTATCCAAATTGTCTGCTTTAGCTTGTTCTAATGTATTTTGATTGTTCACACCAGAAAGGTCTGGGCAGATGTAATAATAACCGTCTTTTGAAGTCCAACGATACCAAGCGAATTTTCCTTTTGAAAAAGTAGAATCTTGGGTAAATTGAACATAGACTACTTTTTTAGAACGGTCGATTTCGATGACATCACCGATTAGTTTACTTGCCCCGAATCCGGTATCTCTTATATCTCGAGTCATTTTAGTTTTAGTAATAATGTACTGACCTACCAAAACAGTTCCGTTTTCGTTAAAAAGATCTCCGGCATAACTTTTAGTTCCATTGAAGTAATTCCAAGTTCCTTCGATTTCCCAGTAGTTTTGAACCGAAATTCCAAGAAGAAGTAATTCGTCATCATTGTTTTCTTTCGATGGGGAGCAATTCAACAATCCTAATATAAGAAAAGTTGAAATAAAAAATTTCCAATATGGTTTACGTTTCATGTAATCACCTATAATTTTTTTTGTAGAAGAGAAAACGGATTCTAAATTTAGAATATTCAAATTCAATTTAGAAACAGTTCTAAGCGAAAACGAATTTTTTTATGGTGGATATTTCCGCTCGGACCCCTCTCCGATTTCCGTCTTTCGGGGCCCCATCGCGGATGCAGGAAAATGCAGAAGCGAGTACCGAACGGTCCCTACCTCGAGGACGTGTTCGCGGGGAAGATCTGGCTGATCGATTCAATTAGAATCGAATTCACAGTTGCGGGTCAGCGTGGGAATTACACCCAACTTCCTCCCTGAAAGCTTAAGGACCAAAGGAAAATAGAAGCCTTTTCTATGCAAGGATTTTTCTGAGAAATGGATTTGGAATAACTTTGAGAAAATTCACGAACTGTTCTCAAAGATAATTTATCTTTGTTTAAAATGCCGATCCTGATGATTCAAAATATTTTTGAAATGGCTTATAAACGAATGAATAGGTTTTTGAAAATTAGTGCCTAAGTGACAATTGGCGTGCAAATTCAAGGTGATTTATTATGTAATTCTGGGTAATTAGGGTTTTACAGATTAACTCTGCAAATGTAGGAACCCCTGGTTTTAGAAAATTAAAAAATTTTTTTCTATTTAAAATCAAAATCATTTTTGAATTTAAAAAAATGTATGAGTTCCTACAGAAATCGTCGTATTGTATGATTTACAGTTTTAGAATTTTTTTGTTATAAAAATTTTTGCATGAGTTCCCACAAATTTCAAATGCATTCGATTTTGAGAAGATTGATTCGTAGCTCCTATATTTTAAAGTTTTAGAACAGGTTCTTAAAATCTTTCCCAAAAAAACAAATTTTTAACCGAAGATAAAATAAGAAATCGACATTCAAATCGGACAAAACAATGAAACTAAGCAGATCGGAGTTTATTAAACTCGGAATTTTAACTGCGGCTGGAATTTCCGGCCTTCCAGGAATAAAATTAAGTGCTCAAGGAACGTCGTCTCGCAAAACCGTAATTGTAATGGGAGGTGGAATTTCCGGTTTATATGCTTCTTATCTTTTAAGTAAAACCGGAATTAAGGTCCAACTCATCGAAGCGACTGATCGACTTGGGGGAAGAATCAGAACTGTAACGGATGTTAGCGGAAACTTTTTGGATTTAGGAGCTGAATGGATTCAGGCAGAACATAGAACCGCAAAAAGTTTAATTCGAGAACTTGGGTTGAAAACAACCCAATTTGAAGTTCAGTCCGATTTGTTCTTAGGGTCTTATCGCAAGTTCGGAACTTGGGATATATCACCTAAGTCTCAAGAAATTTTAAATAAGCTCGTTCAGATGAATTCTAAAATCAATTCCACTCAACAGCAGGAATTAGATCGGATTAGTTTTTATAACTTCTTAAATTATCAAGGAATGAGTCCGGAGGATTTGAATCTTCTAAATTTTAAATATTCATTATATTATGGAGATTCTCTTCGTTCATTATCGGCACAAAAAGTATTATCCGATTTAACTAACTTTCCGAAATACAACACCCGTATAGAAGGAGGAATGGAAACGTTAACAAGGGCGCTTGTGTCATCTTTGGAAAATACGGAAATTGTTTTTTCGGATCCGGTAGTTTCCGTTTCTCAAGGAGAAGGTAAGGTGACTGTGACCACCGTTTCCGGAAAAAAAATAGAGGGAAACGCTTGTATTTCTACATTACCCGCAAATCAACTAACAACGATTCAATGGGAACCAGAATTAGATAAGGAAAAAAAGTTGTCTGCTTTGCGGATTCGATATTCTAGAATATATAAGACTTTTTTAATACTTCGAGAAGCTCCTTGGACTAGGGGAAATTTCTCGGCGTATTCCGATTCGGTCGCCGGTTTTATTTACGACGCAGGAACTAAGATTAACTCGGAAGATAAGATTTTAGGAATGATTTCAACCGGGGATCGATACGACGTGTTGGCTTCTTCTACCGACGCGATGAAAGTGGAATATATTCGTCTTGCGTTGGAATCTTTGGGACAAGGTAAGGAATTGCAGGTTCTTAGGATTCAAAGCAGTGAAACTTCTCAATCTAAATTTGTTCCAACTGGAATTGCAACGTTTCCTCCGGGAAGTTACGGATCGATCATTTCACTTTTAAAGCCGATGGATCGTATTTTTTTTGCAGGGGAGCACACTGCGGAATTAAACGGAACTGTCGAAGGCGCTCTTGCCTCTGCGATTCGTGCGGTCAATCAAGTTTGAACTTTTCGTTATTTTGCATTAGAGCCTATATAGCCTATATGAATTTTTTGAATTTTCTGTTTTAGATAAAAGGTATTGTCAACTGAGCTTTCGGGAATAGAGGGATTCTTTTCTACACAAAAATAGATCATACGAACCGGATAATAGTGGAAATTGCCGTAGCCTACACATAAATAAGGCTTTTCTTCAATGTTCCGAGTTACATATCCCTCTGGTTTATACATCGTTCTTTCATAGGCTTCCATGGCTTCTTGTAACGTACTTTTATCTAAAGTGATTCCTCTAGAAGTAATTACTCTAAATGGAGGTTTTATTCTTATTCGACGTATTTTTTCACTATAACTATCGAAAACAAAAGAAACCCCGATAGATTCATAGTTTATTTCTATATCTTCATAATTAAAGTGATTTCGAATATATTGATTTCCGAATTTAGATTCCACGTCTTTGAATAGTGATTCATGTATAGTTAAATCCAAAATTTCGAATCTATCATTGATAGTTACTATTGGTGAATTGAGAGTGGTGGATTGTTTTTGCTTTTCCGAATTTTTCTCCTCTTGTAAATTTTGTTTTCTCAATCCTTCGACCACGTAGATTCTTCTGTCAAAATCGTTGGATGTGGTTCTACAGCTAAATCCAAGTAAAAAAAGGATCCATGCAAATTTTTGAATGTTTTTTCTGGTCATAATAGGAAAGCTCCTTTTATTATTGTAGAATTTTATCGATTGGAAACCTCTATAGAATAGATTTTAGAATTCTCGAATGTCGTAAAACAGAGGTTTCCCATAAGAATTCTTTATAATACTTTGTTGTTTTTTGATTTTATGTTCCCTATTCTAAATCATCGCCTGGCATACCTACCAAAACGTATGCTGTGATTTTTTTAGATCGGGAATGCCTTGGTTCGCTTTGTTTGTATATAATCTCAGATTTTATCATAAGTTCCACAAAAGACGGGCTCTTCCTTAAAGGGATCTTTTCGAAAGACTCCGTTTTTTCCTAAGTTTTCCAAAAAGAATCGTTTCAGGTCTTTATCTTTTCCGATCACATCGTAGAATATCTTTTGAATTTCGAACGCTTCGGAATGTCTTCCGGTCAGACATTCTCTTGTTCCTTCGGACTTGAAATATGCAGTCGCGAGAGAAGATACGTTTTCTAAAATACTTATTTTTCTGATTTCGTCTCTACGGAATCTAGGGACACGAATAGGAAGAAGATTTTCTTTTCGGAGTCGAAGCATTTCCTTTTCCATAGAAATCAAATCGATGCCGGCTAACGTTTTTTCAACGGCCTGGACGTTTTTTGCTTCTACATAAGACTGAAGAACGGGATAGATCGGATATTTTACGTGAAATTCTTTCAGGGGCGATTCCGTCCAGTCCGTGAGAACTTTCCTTTTTGTTGCTTCGCTTACATAACCTAATCCTTCTTGGGCGGCGTTCATCGGATAAAGTAACTCATATTCACTTTTTCCAAGATGGTATTTTTTTACTCCTAAATTGGGTTTGGCTCCATATTTCAGTAGAATCTGAAACGTTTCCGCAGGGACGAAAACGTTTTGTATCGAAAGTATGAGAAGAGAAGTTTCCTCTTTTACTGTAATTTTTTGGTTTCCTACTTTGTATATCCATTCCTTCCGTTTCAAAATATGATTTGGATCCCAACCGGTCTGAAGTAGTTTTTCTACTAAATTAGAATATTTTAATATATTTATAACGGTTTCTTCCGTAAGCCGTTCCAAAGGAAAACCGTCCGCATCCTTTAGATTTTTTACGATAATATCTATCGATTGACGGTTTTTGCTCCTATCGGCGTTCAAAAATAAATTAAGGGCCGACTTTGCGGTTTCCTTAGGGAACTCTCTAAATGCTTTTTCAAGTATTAACGGGCGATGGACGATCACCCCGGAGGAAATAGCGGAACTCCAGGCGGTTTGTCTCCATTCTTTCTGCAAGTCCGGTTTCTTTTGAAGCAGATCATCCATTTCCGTTAAAAGATCGATTTTTTCATACCAACCTTCCGAAATTTGTTGGGGAGTTTGTCTTAGACTTAAGATTAGATCGTGAGTTTGTGGGGATTTCTTTTCAAAGTATCCTAAAGCGGTTGATTTAAGCAAATCAGAGATTTCTTTTCTACCAGAAAATTCCTGGAAGACTTTCTTGAATATCGTAGGATTTTCATTCATTTCACCCGATGAAAAGTAAGCTTTCCAAACCGTATCATAATACTTTTTTTCTAATTCCGGATCCTTTCGAAATTCTTCATAAAGAGTATATACGACCTCAAGCCGATCTCCTGGATTAATAGTTTTATTTCTGAAAGTAGTCTGATTGGAAGCGAAAGAGGTAATATAATCTATGATCCCAACCTTATCAGAATAAAAATTGTAAGTCCACGAATGTTCATAAGGAAGCAAGTCTTCTTCTTGTAAGTACCTGATCTTTTTTTCAAGTGCTACAACATCGTATGACTTTAAAAATCTTTGAAGGGCTGTTAGATCGTTGCTGCTAATGATCGACTTTAGAGCAATATAAGGCGGATTTTGTTTTCGGAAAGAAGGTACCCTTTCTTCGTATTTTCTATGATACCAACGACTCGACCAAGGTCTCCCAGACTTTACGTATATGTAATATGGAAGAGTCCCTGGCAACAAAACAGTATCTGCAATCAGACAAAGAGGTAAATCAATAAAACGAGAAAGCCAAAAGACCAAAAAACTTGAATTTTCTTCTTTCGTTAACATTCCCGGTAAAGTAATCTCTATAAGTGGTCCAAACAAAATAAGCCCAACGTTAGCAAAAGTTCCTGTATAAGGAACGTATGCTTCATCCTCGCGATCATTATTATGCATTTTCATATAACGGAATGTTAAACAGTTTAGATTTAAAACGATTAAAAATAAGATAATAATTTTTCGGATCATAAAAAAACTGAGTTTAATTTTAAGTAAAATTTCAAATTAAACTCAAAACATTCCATCAAAACCACAAACGCGATTGAATTTATAGAAACTATAGTACATTTTAAACGGAAATTAAAAACTTCTAAAGATACGATTTCTTTTAGGATTCTTCGATAAATTTCTATGCTTCAATATATCTTATTTGCGCGGTGATTTCATTCCATATTATAATCTAAATTCGATTTAAAATTTCGATTTAAAATGAGGAAATAATTTATAAAAACGTAATGCTAAATTCAGAATACGGTTTCACTCTAATTCAAAATTATTGGCAAAGTGGTGTAAACTTTATTGTTATCGAATTGGGTTTAATGAAATTTCCATCGGTTCTATATTTGAAAAGCAATTTTTACTTTCACTCCAAGTATAAAGAGTTAATTAATACGAATCTTAAGATAGGATAACACAGCAAAGTAATATGTTCTTTACTATGGGTCAAATTCTAATATATCATAGATCTGTTAAGGCGCTCTTGCCTCTGCGATTCGTGCGGTCAATCAAGTTTGATTGATAGGTATGGCCTCCTTTTAGAATATATAGATTTTTTGAATTTTCTGTTTCAGGTAGAACGTTTTGTTAGACGGATCATATTCCGGAAAGATCGATGGATCTTTTTTGGCACAAAATCGAATTCCATCATTATAATATTTAAAATTACAACGGATGCACCAATAAGAATCTTCCTTAATCTCCCACATAATTTCTCCCCCATAGGCAACGGTTGCTTCCTGTAAGGTGCTTTTTCCTAATATGATTCCTTTGGAAGTGACCGCTTGAAATGGGGGTTCCATCTCTATTTCCTTTAGAAGGATGTCTTCGTAATCTCGAAAAACAAGAGAAAGTCCCAACGATTCATAACGGATTTTTTTTTCGCCTTCATTTAAGTATAAGTAATTTTTAATATATTGATTTCCAAATTTCGATTCCACTTCTGAAAATTTGGTTTTTCTTAAAAATAGATCTGGGATTCCGATTCCCTCTTGGATTGTTACGAGTGGAAATTCCGAAACGCCGATTCGTTTTCGTTTTTCTAAAAATTTTTCCTCTTGAGAATGCTGTTTTTTTAATCCCTCAACGACGTAAATTCTTCTGTCAAAATCATTAAAATTTGTTTTGCAACCAAGCTCTAACAAAAAAAGGATCCATGCAAAATTTCGAATATTTTTTCTAATCATAAATAGAAAAGTTCCTTTTTAGGCGAATTTGGTTTCTTTTTCATGAAAACAAGATAGTTACTGATAAATATTTTTTCAAAGTTCGAGACATTGCGTTTTCTATATAAAAATTAAGAACGGAATAAATCAGGTTTTTATATGAAATTTTTTCAAAAATTATTTTTTCCAGTCCATTAGAATTTTCTGTTTCGATTCTTTGATAATATTGTTTCCGTTTGAATTGATAGCTGCCAACGGATAAAACATATATTCTTTTCCATCTGAATTACGTTTTACCCCTAATCCGGGATTGGCTCCGTATTTCAATAAAATACGAATCGTTTCTACCGGAATTAAATCATCTTCCATAGCAAGGATGAGAAGAGTTTTTTCCTCAGTTTGAATAGATTTCTTTCTTCCGTTAAATTTAGGTTTTTTCCATTCCAAAATCAAATTAGGATCCCAGCCCGTTTGAAGTAATTTTTCCAGTAAATAAGGATATTCTAATATATTCTCTATGTTTGTTTCGTACAATTGATCCAAAGGGAATGTCTTAGCATCTTTAAGATTTTGCGCGATGATATCTACGGATTGGCGATTTTTACTTTTGTATGCGGCCACGAATAGATTTAAAGCGGACTTTTCGGTTTCTATTGGAAATTCTCGAAACGCTCTTTCAAGCAAGGGAGGACGATAGGCGATGACACCGGAAGAAATAGCGGAAATCCACGCAGTAAGCTTCCATTTTTTTTGCAGTTCCGGATTTTTTTGCAGGAATTTATCCAGCTTCGTTAAAAGTTCCACTCGATTGTACCAGAACTCCGAAGATTTTTGAGTTTTGGCTTTGTTGAGAAAGTAATAGGAATCATGAAAGAAATCTTGGAAGTGTTTGTATCTTTTTTCTGAATATTCTTGAGCAATTGACGCAAACAAATCAGAGATTTCTTTTTTTTCTGAAAATTCCAAGATCACTTTTTTCAATATATTGGGATTTTCAATGAGCACTCCCGAAGAAAAACAAACTTTCCAAACTGTGTCATAATATCTTTTTTCTAATATTGGATCTTTCCGAAACTCCTCATAGAGTAAGTATGCAAATTCAAGCCGGTCGCCTAAACTAAGAGGATTTGATTCTCTCTGATAATTATAAGGTTCTCCTTTTGAAAAAAAGGCGCCCATATAATCTATGATCCCGGTTTCAGGGTAATATGGGCTTTGTTCCCGATGCTCATAAGGAAGCAGATTTTCTTCTTGTAAATACCTGATTTTTTTTTCAAGTGCAATAACATCGTATGATTTAAAAAATTCTTGAAGTGCTTCTAAATCGTTCTCGGCAATAATTAACTTCAAAGCAGCGTAAGGAGGGTTCTGGTCTCGGAAAGATTTTAATCTTACGCTGAATTTTTGGTTATACCAATTTTCGGACCCAGGTCTACCAGACTTTACGTATATGTAATATGGAATCGTTCCGGGTAACAGAATCGTATCCAATACAAAAGAAAGAGGAAGATCAATGAGTCCTGAGATAAATGAAAGGGTGGTACTTTTTCCATAAAATACCCCGAAAGGTCCCAAAGAAATTAAAAATATATCAATCAAGGTTCCATCATAGGGACGATAGTCTTTTTTCTTTTTAACGGCTTCTATAAACGTTAACGAAGTAGAACAGTTAAAGTGTAAAAAGATTAAAAATAAGATAATAATTTTTCGGACCATATTTGTATTAGTTTGTAGTCAAATCATTTAGAATTTTCAAATAGAATGTGTAGAAGTTTTTTTGAATTGTTTTACTTGAGTGTTGTAAAGTGTAAATAATTTTTCAAGTATGAACCTTAAGGAGAGCTGTTGAGTTCTTCAATATAAGCGGCTATAGATAAAATTTAGAAATGCGAATTTCTCTGTATTAAAAATAAGAATATAGTTTCTAAGTAAAAACAAATTAAACTCTATTTTTAAGAAAAGGATACAAAGCGTTCTTACGATTTTTCTTATAAATTAAAACACTTGAGTATACTGGATTCATAAGCGAATTAATTATTTCGTAAAAATTATAAAATGTAAATTTTTCAATAGAGTTGTTGAAAAATTAATTCTGCATTTGTTTTATGAAAACGATCCATTGAAGAAGTTTTATTAATTTGAACTATGGAATTTTTTAACAACTCTAATGCAATTTGCGAACAAATGAAAACTTAAGGTTTACTTTTTTTATCTCTGATTTTTCGGAACCAGGAATATTCAAATGTTGGTATTCGTTTTTCATTCGAATCCGAACAGCCGATACAGCTTAAGATCGTAATTCCAAAATTGATACATTAAAGTATATATAATTTATCTAACGAAGGTCAATCCTCAATTACACTCATCGCATATTCTGAAATTGCGTCCCTTCTTTGTTCTGCAAAATCTTTATGGAACCAAAGGCTTTGGATTTTAGAAGCTTCTTTTTTATTTCCGATTGTTATTTTGGTCATACATTCTTCGACCGCAAACTTCATTGCTTCTTTACCAGTTTCACCAAGACCCTTGTTTCTTTTTTTACGAGTGATTTCCCCACCGCCTTTTTCTACTCGTTTGATTAGATCTTCGTAATCCTTGTCATCGATACAAAAGATAGTTTCTTTTTTCTTATCCCCGAACTTAACGTCTACTTCGTAAAGAGGAGCACTGGAAATATGAATAAAACCAAGTTCAAAAAGTTCCGGCCAGTACTCATAAAAGAAAGAAAGCATCAAAGAACGAATCGCATAACCGTCAAAATCCGCATCTGTGATGATACTGATTTTTTCGTAATTCAACTCATCCAAGGATTTTACTTTTTGATCTAAAGGAAGACCAACGATTGCGACTATGTTTTTTAACTCTTCGTTTGCGATTGCTTTAGCAATGCTCAAACCTTTGCAGTTGAGAGGTTTTCCTCTCAAAGGAAACAAACCGTGCAATTTAGGATTTCTTGCTGGACGAAGACCTGCGATTGCAGAATCTCCTTCTGCAACGAACAACACTCTTCCAGGATCGCCTTGTTTTCCGGTAGGAGGCATGAGTTTTGGAATGTTCATCCTGCTCGCTTTTTTCAAACCTTTTTGAGCGTCTTCAAAAGCTTTGAGTTGAGTACGTTTTTCCATTTGAAGTTTAATCTCTTCTAAAAGCCCAGTCTTTTTGATGAACTTATCCAGATGTTTATCAACTGCATTTCGAATGTCTTCGTTTAGATCGTTGATCAGATACGATTTATCCTGAGATTTAAAACGAGGATTCAAAAGTCTCGCATTCACATACATATGAAAACAATTTCTAACATCGTTGCGAGTGGAGCTAGTTTTGAGTTTTTTCTCAAGGGCTACGATCTGACTTTTTTTACGGACTTCGTCACAAATTCTATTTTCTAAATATTCGATCGCAGAACCACCTTGGGGCGCAAAGATAGAATTTACCCAAGTTAGGTTTTTATTCTGACCGATTACAAGATAAGTTTCAAGATGAAGTTGAGAAGCGGAACCAGGAGCCACATAATCCATTTTGTAATAAACAAGATCGGAATGGGAAAAAATCTCATCGAGTCCTTTTTTGAACTTATACTTTTCTTTTTTACCTTTAAAAACAAATTGAACTTCTAAACCTGGATTGGTCATTGCAATATCTTGAAGATATTGTTTCATTAAATCCACGTTAAACGAAATATCTAGGTTGTTGAAATATTTAGGATTGAGTTCGAATTCTACAGAAGTTCCATGATCTTCTTTAGAAGCCTTTTCAATTAATTCCTGCATATTCGTTTTTTTTAATAAAGGCCCGAGTTTGTCGATTTGATCCTTAGTAAGAAGATTACAATCTGTGAACTTTCCGTGTTCGTCAAAATAAAGAAATACACGTTCTGTATCTTCTTTAGAAAGTTTGTAGGAACGAATTTGTTTTTTAACGTCATCATGAACTGTAAAAAGTTTTTTGAATGAACTTCCGTTATTTACCGTTTTTACTTTGAAGTAGTTAGAAACCATTCTTACGAGAGAAATACCAACACCATTTTGACCCGCTACGTGATCTTGTTTAACGTGGTCGTCAAAATTCTCGCCGTACATTAAATGAAGATAAACACCTTCTGCGTTTGCGGCTGGGATTCCTCGTCCATTATCCGCGATCGTTACACATTTACGATCGGAGGAAAGTTGAATGACCAACTTGGACATCTTATCTTTTTCTGGAATTGATTTGTCTTTTTGATTTTTTCGGTATTCGTCTACCGCGTTCATACAAGCTTCATCTAAACATTTCAATTTGGCAGGAACGTCTTCTAATTCTTCGTGAACGATTTCATATTTACTTTCGTTATTTTTACGAAAAAAATGTTGTTCAAATGTGGAAGCGGAGTTTTGCCCCAACCACATACCGGTTCTCATACGAACGTGTTCTACGTTAGATAACTTTTTAAAATTTCTTTCTTGGGATGATTTTTCTTTTGTTTTAGTTTTATCGGTACTCATACTTTATCCCATTTATTTTGAAGTTCATCTAACTCTGTGATCATAAAATCGGTCAGCTTTTTATCTTCTTTGACCAATCCTTGATAACGTGCCAGAGTAGTTTTAGCTTCTACGATTGCTTCTTCGCATTTTTTAACTTCTTCGATTGTCATTCTGTAGACCGGAATCGTGGACAGCCATTCGAAATATTTGAACTTGGAAGCTTTGAGTTTTTCTTCAAAATCTTTTTTAGATTTGATTCCGATTACTTTTTCGTTCCATTTCTCTTTAATAAAACGAATCAGTTCCGAGTTTCTTTCAATTTTTTCTTCTTCTAAACCGGAAAGGCGTTTGAATCTTCGTATAAGATGTGTTTTGCGGAAGTCGCAGAAACGTTTGATGATTTCTTCCGGTTTGAAATTTTTCAACTTACCGTCGTAGGTAATTACGTTCATCGCAAGAGTTTGAACGTCTTCTTTATTGAAAAGAGCCATGATTTCTTTTTGGCTTGGTTTTTCACCTTTCTTATATTGAAGCTCGACTCTAAACGTTTGGCTGGAATAATCCACGTAGTCTTTTAACCAGGAATCTTTTCTTTCTAAAATGTCATCGAGTAAGGAAACCACTTTCTCTCGGTTCCAGTTCATTGGAGAATCGGTAAGATATAAAGTATCTCCCTCCCATTTAAACGCGAAGGTGGTGGACATCGTAATGTTTCCCGTTTCGGTTTCGGCCATTTTTACTTCGCCTTTGAAATCTTTATACCAAGGTTTTAAAGTAAGCGGCTTTTTACTTTTGAGATAATTGATCTGAGACTTAATAATATCCGCGAGTCTGTGACCCGGAATAAAACAACGAAAACCAGTTGCAATTCCTTGAATATTATTGAGAAGAACGATCGGAACTTTTCCAACAAAGTGAATCGGTTCGTCTTCTGTTTCATCGTAATTTTTAACGTAGTCTATGTCTGGTAAACTTTCAAAAAATCCTAAATCTTTTACAAAGTCCGAAAGTTTTACTTCCGTATAACGAGGAGAAGCAATTGCGCTTGGATCTAAAACGTCACCAAAAGTTCCTTCACCCGAAACGAGAGGGATATTGTTGGCAAAAGTAAAGTCTTGAGCCATTTGAGAAAGTGCGTCTTGGATGGATTTATCACCGTGAGGATGGTATCCCATCGCGAGCCCCGCAACTTTTACGGTTTTTGTATAGCGGTTTCTTGCGTCCGAGTTCCACATTGCCCAGAGAATTCTTCTCTGAACTGGTTTCAGACCGTCGATTTCGTGCGGAATTGCCCGAGAATCGCACACATAACGAGAATATTTTCTTTGATCGTCATTAACTTGATCTTCAAAAGGACGTTTTGGAAACGATTCTTTTGATTTTGGTGGATTGGAATTCTTCATACGGTTTTGGCCAACGAAATTCTACAAGACTATCCTGTCAATAATAAAAAATTGATCGGATTTAATTACAGTATTTTTGAAACGAATATTTGAACAATTCGCTTTCGGTCACTTTGCTTATCGGACCCCTAGTTTTTGTAAAGAAAGTTTCATTTTTGGGATTTTCCTTGCCTGTTTTTTGAAAAATCAAGATTTACAATTCAATGACAACTGCTTTCAAATTTTTGCAACCGCTTTCGAGTTCCTTCCAGATTCTAAAAATTCAAGTACTTATTGGATACTTTTCTTTGATTTTGTTGCAGTGTGGGAGTATGCAAGAGATCTTATGGACGAAATCTATTTCTGATCGTTATACGTCTCAAATTTTTTTCACTTTGTCTCCATTCGTATCTTCATACTACAAATCTTCCAGTTTTCAAGCCCGTTATGTCATTTTAAAATCTGAATCTGGCAGCGAAGATGAAATGATTCAAGGAAATCTAAAGTATCTTGAGTTCTCCGAGAAAAACGAACAACCAGAAAGCGCTTTATTAGAAGTCTTCGAATGGAAAGGTTTCATGATTCGAAACCCCAAAGATCGTCAGAAAATTAGGTTTTCTCCTAAGTTTGTAATTAAACGATTAAAAACTTTTTCGTTAAAGTCATTCTCAGAAGTTTCGAATTTTGAATCTAAAAAAGAAGTTTTTGAAGACGTAAAAAAAGAATTCGTTATGGATGAAAAAGTAGGACTTAGAGAAACCGAAGAAGTGAGAGCGATTCCCGGAATTGGAACTTTGCAGTGGAAACATAGTTTGAGAGGAATTTTGGTCAAGATGATGCGGACCGAATTTGTTTCCGCGGACGGAACGGTAACTTCTTCCGGAGATTATGATTACGATTCTCTTGAGTATCCTACCGGAATTGGATTGAACGGAGCAATTCCGATTCTTCCTATTCGAAAAACGGAAACTTATACGGAGTATTATTGTTTAGATTTTCCTTCCGAGGTTGATTTGTCTGTTTTAAGTAAGAATGAAACCAAAAAATCCGTTTCATTTTACGATCTAATTGCAAATAAACCATTTACCACAACGACCAATTTCAAAAATTATCCTATCATAAGAATTTCCAACGAGAAGAACCAATTCCCATGAATCAAAGCAAAGAAGTTCGCACCCGATTTGCACCGTCTCCCAGCGGATTTTTACACGTAGGAGGAGCAAGAACCGCTCTTTTTAATTATTTATACGCAAAGTCTCAGGGCGGAAAATTCATTTTAAGAATCGAAGACACAGATCAAAATAGATCCACTGAGGATTCATTTAAAATTATATTAGAATCTTTGAAATGGTTGGGAGTAAATTGGGACGAAGGCCCTGAGGTTGGAGGAGAATATGGTCCTTATATTCAGAGTCAACGTCTCGACATTTATAAGGAATATACGGAAAAACTTCTAAAGGAAAAAAAAGCTTATCGTTGTTTTTGCACTCAAGAAGAATTAGAGGCCAAAAAAAAACAATCAGAAGCGATGGGAGTTCCTTATGTCTATGATGGGCTTCACGCGAATATGTCTGATGAAGAAGTCGAGGAAAAACTTAAACAAGGAATTCCTTATTCGGTTCGATTTAAAACTCCTTCTAAAACTTTGATCATCAACGACATCATTCAAGGAAAGGTAAAATTTGAAACCAAGTTGATCGGTGATTTTATCATTGTTAAGTCGGACGGGTTTCCTTCTTATAATTACGCGGTTGTAGTAGATGACGCTCTTATGCAAATCACTCACGTGATCCGAGGAGTAGGTCATCTTTCGAATACTCCTAGACAGATTTTATTGTACGAAGCGCTCGGTTATAGTATTCCAGAATTTGCACATGCTTCCGAGATCGTTGGGATGGACGGAAAAAAACTTTCTAAAAGAGCGGGGGCCACTTCGATTTTAGCGTTTAGAGATTTAGGTTATTTACCCGAAACATTTCGAAATTACATGGCTCTTCTTGGATGGACCTCTGCGGATGGAAGAGAGTTTCTTCCTGGAGATGAACTGGAAAAAATTTTCGATGTTCATCGTTGTTCTAAATCTCCTTCTACGTTTGACGTATTTAAAAAGCCGAAAGGTGGTGATGAAGAAGTAGTTACTAACTTTTCGGATTTGGCTCAAATTGCGGAGGCAATGAATCCTAAATCTAAACTCAATTGGTTGTCTAATCGAAACATTAGAGATTTGAATCTATCCAAAGTACTGGAAAGTCTTCTTCCTTTTTTGAAGGATAGAAACGATATTCCTGCCGAAGTTAAAAATATAAACAACCCGATTCTCACTTCTATCATCGAATCTGTAAGAGTTTATTTAGATAATCTAACACAGGCCCCGGATTACGTTGCGGAATTTTTTGTTACTGATTTGAAAGTTCAGTCTCAAGAAGCAATCGGATTCTTAAAAGACGGCGAAGGTCCCAAAGTTGTAAAGGAATTTTATGGAATGTTGAAGAATTCCGATCCAAAAACCGATGAGGATTATAAGAACCTAATGTCTAAAGTTGGAGAAACGACCGGACAAAAGGGAAAAACTCTTTATATGCCGATTCGGGCGGCTACTACCGGAAAATCGGCTGGGTTGGAGTTGCCCATTTTATTTCCGCTCTTAGGGAAAGAAAATTTGCTTCAAAGAATTGAAAAAACTTCAAAAGAAACCGGAATTTCGTTGTCGAACTGAAAAATCAGATGTATTTTCGTTCAAATCGTTTGGTTTTAGTTTGTTAGTCTGGAGAGACTTGCGGGGACAAAGATGAGAGATTCTAGAGAATCAATGTTAGTCAAACATAATGAGGGTTCTTACGTTATGTTTCTTCCGGTCGATTTAACTAGCATCAAAGAACTTAGATGTGCTCTTAAAAATTCTCTGATCGAAAATTCTTTTCTTACAAAAGATATTACTAATATAGAACTTGCGGCGGACGAGGCGCTTACGAATTCGATTTCGGCTAATGTAAAAATGGGTTCCGAAGAAACGATAATTTGTCGTTGGGTAATTAAAGATCGTAAATTTAAAATGTGGATTGTTGATTACGGCTCCGGACTTAAATCTAAAAAATTAGATTCTTTACCCGCCGATATTAGAGTTACTAACCTTGACGATTATATAACCTGTGTTAAGCGGCACCAAGAAAAAAAATGTGAGATTCTTCCTTGGAAAGGTTCCAAGGTTCAGCACAGAAATGTAGGTAGGGGATTACAAATTATCAAATCTTTGATGGATACTTTTAAAATTACGTATCATTGCGGATGTGGTAATATTTCCTCGAACCCGGAAGAAAACAATATACAAGGCTCCATTATAGAACTAGGTTTCGATCCTTCTAGACATCTCGTTTAACATGACTCTAAACGAGTTCGCCAGAAATGTGCTTTTCGGTTCCGGACTGGAAGATAAATTATTTTCACCATTGGTACATCCGGCAGATGTTCGTTCATTTGATTTTTTGAATATACCTTCCTTACCCGTTAGAGAAAAAAAGATCCAAATTTCGGAACAAAAAAGTAAGATTCCTAGGTTAGAACAATTGTTTAACGAAGAGAATCGTATGATCACCTTACATCATTTTGCAAATCATGAGTTGATGGCGATCGAACTTTTTGCTTGGGCCATTCTTAAATTTCAGGATGCATCTTCTTCCGTTCGATTTGGTTTATATAGAACTCTTTTGGAAGAACAAACTCATCTAAGAATGTATCTTTCCGAAATGAAAAAAGGAGGAATGGAATTAGGAGACCGGCCTCTCAATTTTATTTTTTGGAAACAGGTTCCTAAAATGCAAACTTTAGAAAAGTTTTACGCGATTATGGCAGTTTCTTTTGAAGGAGCTAATCTTGATTTTTCTAAAATTTATACGATGGCATTTGAACGTTTTGGGGATTTTCAGAAAGCGGAAATTATGCGAAAGGTTTATGAAGACGAAATCAAACATGTACGAAGAGGTTTTCATTATATCAAAAAGAGAGTTCCCGATTCTGAAAATGAATGGGATTATTATCTTTCTTTAATAGAGTTTCCCTTCACCCCTAGAAGAGCAAAAGGGTATCATTATTTTCCGGAGACTAGGATCCAGGCGGGTTTTTCGCAAGAGTTCGTAAAAAAATTAGAACAATACGAAGACGAATTTACGGGTAGAGTTAATTCTAGAATTTTAAAGAAAGTTTTAGATTTAAATATTAGCTTTATTGAAAGTGGCGATTGACTGCTTCAATCGATTTCGACCGTTTCCATGAAACAGAAGGATAATTAATTTTTGATTGTAGGGAATATCGTATTTCAATTCTGTCTTTTGAAGGGGAACGCCTTCCCCTCGCTGCAGCCGAAGGCTTCCGCTACCCCTTCTCCGGGTTGGTCCTCCCGTTTTCAAGACCCGGACCCGACTCATGTTATTATAATATTTTGCTTCTTTCTAAATTTTTTTTTATAAACCGCTCCGTTTAGAAGGGTAGAAGAACCGTTTTCTAGTATGGATATACTTTTATTCAATGACGGTCAAAAAATTGAATCTACTTTGATAGAAAGTGTTGTTGGAACAGATTCCCTTTTGGTTCCGGAAGTTTATTGGAATCGGTTGAATTCTCAAGAAAGGAAGATTCTTCGAAATAGACTTCCCCTTTTACTGAGAAAATATTCGAAACAAATTGTGTCTATGGCGCGACTTCATAATAAAGCAGGGAAAATTAAATACAATTTGGGTGTAGGTAAAATGAAAAAATTTAGCATTCGGGTCCATACCGGTGTTTGGGCGACCTTAGGTGTGTTAGCTGCTGCTCATGGTGTTTCTCGGTGTTATCTTTTTAATTATATGCTCTGGCTGGAGGAGCAAGGGGATTTTTTTGTGAAAACTTTGAACCAGGGAGTTCCTAGCTTTCACTGGACTTACGAAATGACTTGGAAGATTAACAGGAGACAAAATCTCATATCAAGAGAATTAAAGTTCGAACCAAATCCAATGACAGACAAATACCCCTATTACTTACAGGCGTCTTCGTAATCATCACGCGGGCGAAATTACTACGTTCCTTCTAAATAGGATCGTAAATTTTTGATTTTAGAAAACCAGACAATTTTTGCATATTTTCATCTCACGTTCTAAAACAAACGAAAAGAAACACAGTTGGTCAACAAGGTAAACTCGATCAATTTCAATCTGCTTTCTTTTACATGAAAAGAAAAAACTACGGCCTAAGGGTTTGCAAAAATGTGTAAGAAAATTGATAGCGTTTTTCTATATAGAAAAACGCTATCATGCTGATTAACGTTAAGCCTTGATTTAATAGAGTTGTTGAAAAATTCCATAGTTCAAGATTAACAAAACTGCTTCAGTCGACCGTTTCCGTAAAACAGAAACAGATGGAGAATTAGTTTTTCAACAACTTTAATGTAGAAATGTTTCATAAAACATTATTGGTTGAAACTTTTATAAAATTTCTTTTAAAATAAGGACAAGATCACCAAACACTTGTTTTACGTAAAAATTCTTCGGAATACGTTTTGTCTTTGAGTTTATAAAGATTCTATAAAAGAATTTTTTTATCTCTATTAGAGTGGAACATGTATTTTAAAATTCATTTCTAATCTTAAAACAAACTTAATTCACTACAAAAAGTTAAAATCTCAAACAAAGAAGAAAGTTTTTTTGAAAATGAATAGTTTTTCTGCTTCTTACTAAAACCTTGGAAGAACCGTGAGAACCCTGCATCATTTAGCTCATACTTTTTATAGAAACATACGCCCGAGCCTTTTAAACTCCATGATCTTAAAACTCGCTGTGCCGGTTGTGTTCGGAATGCTCAGTCAAACCGTAGTTTGGGTGACCGATACAATGATGGTAGGGCGACTTGGTAAACATTCCATTGCTTCAATTGGAATCGGAGGGATTGCACATTTTACTGTGCTTGCGTTTTTAATGGGATTTTCGATGGGGATACAAGTAATCGTAGCCAGAAGATTTGGAGAAAAAAACGATTCTGAAATTGGAAAGATCGGAGTCACTGTTTTGTATCTCGTGATAGTCTTTGGAAGTATTTTATCGATTGGAGGGGCCGCAATCAGCGAATGGTTGATGGTTCTTCTCAATAAGGACGAAATCGTAAGAAAACTTTCCAGCGAATATTTATATTTCCGTTTTTTAGGGACTGTTTTTTTCTTTCTACTTTTTACTACAAGAGCCTTTACCGATGGATTGGGGATCACTACAGCAGGTCTTGCGTCCATGATTATAACATGTTTTGCGAATATATTTTTAAACTGGGTTTTGATATACGGAAATTTAGGTTTTGAACCGATGGGAGTTAAAGGAGCGGCGATTGCCTCTTCTGTGGCAGGTGGAGCGGGTTTATTTGCGTTCCCTTTTTATTTTTATTCAAAAGGATTGGGAAAATATTTTTCTCATATTTCTTGGTCGTTTAGTTGGAATCATTTTCAGGAAATCTTAAAGGCGAGTACGGCTCCTGCACTTGCAGAACTTCTAAATAACGTTTCCTTTATGATCTTTACGGAGTTTGCGACAGTGGTGGGAACGACTGCGTTAGCCGTAACTAATATGCTTTTTAGTACTTTGAGTCTTTCTTTTTTACCCGGATACGCTTTTGGGATTGCTGCAACCACTATACTTGGACAAGCGTTGGGTGCTGGAAAACCAAAACTTGCTTATCACGGAGCGTTTCGATCCGCTTTTTTTGCTGCTTGCGTGATGGGAAGTATGGGGCTTGTTTTTATTTTTTGGGGAAAGGAAATGTTGTCTTTTTATACTAAGGATCAGGAACTGATTGAAGAAGCTTATTCTCCTTTGCTAATATTAGGAATGATTCAAATTGTAGATGCTTATCATATGGTGATCGCTTGTGCTCTTCGTGGTGCGGGGCTTCAAGACTTCGTATTTCGTGCATATACGGCTGCGTCTTATTTAGTGTTTTTACCTTCTGCTTACTTCATGGGAATTTATTTAGGAATGGGATCGACTGGATTATGGTCCGGGATTGTGGCTTGGGTTTTAGTGTTGGCTACTGTGTTTGTGAATCGATTTAGAAGAAAGGATTGGGTTCAAAATCCAGTTTAAACTTTCTTGCCAGATCGGGTTTTAGGGTTTTTCTGGTCTGAAGATGAAAAAAGCTCTCATAACCGGGATTACAGGACAAGACGGATCCTATTTAACTGAATTTCTACTTCAGAAAGGATATCAAGTTCATGGAATTGTCAGAAGATCCAGTATGTTCAACCGAGCGAGAATTGAACATTTACGTGGGAATTCCAACCTTGTTCTACATTATGGAGATTTAACTGATTCGAGCAATTTAAACCGGATTTTAGAAAAGGTTTCTCCGGATGAAATTTACAATCTTGCGGCTCAATCACACGTAGGAGTTTCTTTTGAGGTTCCGGAATATACTGCTGAAGCAGATGCAGTAGGAACACTTCGAATTTTAGACGCAATCAAACAGATTGGAGTTAAGAGCCGATTTTATCAGGCTTCTACATCTGAACTTTACGGAAAAGTACAGGCAATTCCGCAAACGGAAACAACTCCGTTTTATCCTAGATCACCTTACGCTGTAGCAAAGTTATATGCTTATTGGGCCGTAGTAAATTATAGAGAAGCGTTTGGCATTCATGCTTCCAATGGAATTCTTTTTAATCACGAATCACCTAGACGTGGGGAAGGGTTTGTAACAAGAAAGATTACTCTCGGAGTTGCTAATCTACTCGCTAAAAAAGGTGGGCCCATTCAGCTCGGAAACATGGATGCAAAAAGGGATTGGGGATACGCACCTGATTATGTAGAAATGATGTGGATGATGTTACAACAACCGGAAGCGGATGATTATGTTGTAGCGACTAACGAAACGCATACGGTAAGGGAATTTGTGGAAAAGTCTTTTGGATTTACAGGAATTCAAGTGCGTTGGGAAGGAAAGGGAGATTCCGAAAAGGGATTTGATGCAAAATCTGGACGGTTACTCGTAGAAGTGAATCCAAAGTTTTATCGCCCAACAGAAGTAGACATTTTGATCGGAGATCCTGCAAAAGCAAAAAAGAAATTGGGTTGGGAACCGAAAGTAAAATTTGAAGAACTGGTCAAGATTATGACTAAGGCAGACTGTGAGTCGATCGGAATTAAGATTTAAAAAAAAATTATATTAGAATATAGAAATATTTTTAATAATCAAATTGTGCAAAATTTCTGAGTTGATTTTCGATTTAAAAAAATCCTTTTTTACGAAAAGAAATCAAAAACTTAGAATTTAGTCTATTTCAAGAAAGCAATAATTTATGTTAGATGCGATTTTTTTTGAAAACCTCAATATCTTGTTTCTATGATCTTAGCAGAGGTCAGGACAATTTTTTATGGAAAAGATGAATATAAAAGGAGTTTCTATAAAAAAGTTTTTTTATTTTGTAATGACTGCAAAACGGTGATTTTATGCAGAAATTTGATTTTTACAGCTACCATAAATTTGGGGATAAATTCGGCGTTTAACACCAAATTTTGGACATTTTGTTTTATAGAAGTTTTGGTTTTACTGATAACTATATAAAAGAGTATCTAATATTTGCACTCAAATAGGTTTTTGTGATAAAGATTCGTGAACTCTATTTATACAGTTTGTCCCAAAACTTCAAAGAATTTTATGCGAAGTTCTTTAGAAATTTTTAATAAAATGAGAAGTAATTCCTACAAATTAAGTCACATTTGGTAATCTGTGAACGTACCCATACGTACTTTACACATTGTACTCAACACATCCTTTACAAAAGAGAAACGTAAACATGTATCCCATGTTCAATGAATTCTAATCTCGTTAAATTTTTGTAATAGTTCCCACATTTTATGAAACTCAGTGTCTCGTTTCTATGGGCGCTCGAAGAACTCAGCAAACACCTTTCTATGGATCGGTGTTTAGGATTTTTGGGACAAGCTCTTAGATGAACACTCCGTAGACGATTACAAAAATTCCTATTAAATTAGTGATCACTCCGACCGAACCTAACGATTTACCTAAAATTGGATTCTCTTGGAATTCATCTTTGATGCCTTGAAGCCAATTGATCGTATCTTTGAGAGCTAAAAATACGGAGGAAATTGCAAAAAGGGAAGCACCGATTAAAGCCAAAGTCTCGGAAAGGTTCGCATATCTAAAAGCGATTACTAGAGCAAGTAACATTGAACCTTGCATGAGAGATCCTATATGTCCGGCTTGCAAATAACGAGAGGGAAACTCAGCTTTTTTTCTTGCGTGCGCATAAGGAAACCCTAAAAGACTTCCGTAGGCTAAATTCAAAACGCCAGCAATGACTAAAATTTTTTCAGGTAGGAGCATAAACACCTCTTTTGAAAAGAAAAACTAATCCATAGTTTAACTTTCGTCTATAACTAAAATTTAAAATGGTGTGGGTTTGATGTAAGAGATTGGTTTTATAAAAGCCGATCTTTTTGCAAAAAATAAAATGTAGAACTGCCGCAGATTTATGTTTTGCAGATAAATTCAGAAAATGTAAAAACTCATACGAATTCTAAACCACAAAAAATGAATGTTTAAAGATTCATAATGTGACTTAATCTGTGGGAACTATTACAAATCTAGGTTTTATAGTAAAATTTTAAAATGTGGAGCTACTTACTTACTACAAATCCAACTTTCACAATAAAACTTACAAAAAATCAAATATTTTTCAAACAAAGGGCGACGTAGGTCCGTAAAAATAAAAAAAACCCCACCAGATTTGCCGGAAGGGTTTTCAATTTCCATTTTGTTTGAAAGAGAGAGGATTAAGGTCTAACCGAAATCACTTCGTCCTTGTTTACAAGATTAACGATGTGTTTGTATTCAGGAGAATCCTTTCCATACTTTAATTCAGTAGCTCTTAAGAGGTGAACGTTTTTCTTATAACGGTATTTGAACATCTGATCTTCCGATGCCCCACCATTCTTTTTGATCATGTTCTCCTCGAAAGCGTAACAACTTGCTAGATACTTATGAGCAGGATATTCCTTTTCGTTTTCATCGATCTCGATATAGAGTTCGAGTATTGGAATACACTGAGGAAGATTTTGTAAATCGTACTCAGTAAGGATCCAAGATCTGTAAGTATCAGAAAGAAGTCTTTTAAACTCCGGTCTTTCTCTCAAGTCTGGGTTTTTAATTTCATCCAAGTGATTGATCGCCTTGGTGAAATAATTTAAAGCTTGTTGTTTAGCAACTAGTTTATCTCTGGAAACGACACGGTCTTCTCTTGCCTTACGATCTACTTTTTGCCAGTACCACTTTTCATCGAGACGCTTTTTTTCAGCTTCTTCTTTGCGGTACTGTTCTATGGCTTCTCTCATTTTAAGAATCGTGTTAACGCCCGATTGGTAATTGGATAATGCCAATCTAAATTTGTTGTTCGCGAATGCTTTGGAGAGTTGGTGGAGTTCTTGGAAATTTTTATCATAGCCCTTAAAATCAGGGTTTTTCCACAGAGCTTCTTGTTCCTGGATTGCTTTTTTACGACGCTTCTGCTCTTCCGTGAGGTTCTTGTCATCGTCTTCGGGAACTAACTCGCCTTTTAACAGCTCGTCAATTTTTTCTACAGCTTCATTGTTGGCTGGTTTGTCCTGATTGTTTTGCTGAGCTAAAACAGACAGGTTGAGTCCCAGCACGGCCAGAAGAATGAATATGCTTTTCATCACCTTCATAATGCTCACACCTTTACTTCTCTTTCAATGGTATTAGGGAAAAGGTACATCCTGTTCCTTCTCTCCTGTATATCTATCGGACTTTAGTCCTCGGATATAAACTAAGAACAAATTTTTTTTCCACTTTATTCTAAGGAGGGGACATAAAATCCAGATTCCAAGAATTTAAAAAAATCTTTTATAACTTTCTTTAACTGAGTTTGACGTAATCTAATTTGATAAAAGAAGTCCCTACATTTATCAGACAATAGATTTCATCTCTAAAAAGGATCTAATTTTGTTCTTTTAACAAAAAATTAGATTCTAATTTAGGATTCATTACATCGAACTCAAGTTCAGAACTTTCGCTACTTTCTATTCATCCTTTGATTTTTCCAGCAGATTCTGTTTTCAGAAAAAGGTTTTCCTAGTTTCTTTTTGAGCTTGTCCCAGAATCTAAAAAGAAATTAAGATTAGAATTGAAAAAGTTCTAACAAAAATGTATGGGAGATACCGTTTCTTTGCGGTTTAAAATCGCTTTGCTCAATTTAAAATTGTATGAGTTCCCACATTTTTTTGAAATTAAAGCGCCTCGCTTCTATAGTTGCTCGAGTAACTAAAGTGTCTCGTTTCTATGGTCGCTTGACAGTCTTGACGAAAAAACTGGAATTGCTGATATGATTCTCAAAAAATACACACCCATTCAAGAAGGTTCTCCCGATTGTTCACAATGTGGTGGGGTTGGGTTTTTCCTAACGGAGAATGTTGTCGGAACTAGTTCTGGGGTACTTTCCATTTGTTATTGTATTTCTGAAAATTGTCCCTGCAAAGGCAAACCTCCTTGGAGAGTTTATGATGAGGCGCTTGGTAAGATGGTTCCTTGTGTTTGTCATAATGCTAGAATGGAACTAGGCCATCTCGAAACTATATTCAAAAAATCTGGAATTCCACCTAAGTATCGATATAGAACCTTGGATCAAGCGGATCATGGAACCGATGTAGGAATTTCATTTACAATCGCTCACGATTGGGCAAACGAATTGGTTCATCAATGGTCGGATTCCGATATTCATTCTCAAGGGTTGTATCTCTGGGGTGGACCGGGAACTGGAAAAACACTTCTTGCATGTATCATATTAAACGAATTGATTTTTAGATATAAGACAAATTGCAAGTATGCAAAGATCAACAGGGATTTTCTAAACACTTTACGTGAAACGTATCAAAAAGATTCCGAAACTCACGGAATGGAAAAGACGATCGAAACTTTATTTGCGGAAGTCGAAGTATTGGTGTTAGACGATTTTGGAGTTCAAAAAGAATCCGATTGGTCCAATTCCAAATTATACGATCTGATCGATGCAAGATACGAACAGGAAAAACTTACAATTCTTACGTCGAACACTTCGCCTACCGAATGGAAAGACAAAGCAGAAGGAAGGATTTATTCCAGACTTAAGGAAATGACCCAGGAAATTCATTTGGAATGTGCTGATTATCGTTTGAAACTTTCCGAATCGGGAGGAAGAAAATGAAACAAGCTTTCCTTTCTTTGGGTTCCAATTTAGGAAACAGGGCCGAGTTTTTAAAAATCGCAGTTCGTAAATTGAAGAACACGATAGGTATCGAAGTTCTTAAAGAATCGGAACCTTTGAATACGGCTCCTTTGGAAGTTACCGATCAACCTGAATTCCTAAATCAAATTATAAAAATTGAAACTAATTTAAATCCAGAAGAACTGTTAGAAGTGGCTCTTCGGATCGAAAAAGAAATGGGTCGTATTCGTAAAACAGACAAGGGACCAAGAGAAATCGATATAGATATTCTTTCTTATGAAGAAGTTGAGATAAATACTCAGAGATTAACTCTTCCTCATCATTCTCTTTTTACCCGTCCTTTTATCAAAGAAATTTTAGAATCAATCGATGAACAGTTATTATACGAACATTTTACGGGAGACAAATATGAAAAACATACATAAGATTTTTTCTCCCGAAAAGAAAGGAAAAGAAAAAATCTCTGTAGTTACGTGTTATGATTTCAGTTTTGCTAGAATTTTAAACGAAACCGAAATCGATTCTGTACTTGTAGGGGATTCTCTGGGAATGGTTTTTCAGGGAAATACGAGTACTCTTCCAGTCACTTTAGAAGAAATGATTTATCATACAAAAGCAGTTCGTCGTGGCGCGCCCGATAAATTTATCGTGGCCGATCTTCCTTTTTTAAGTTATCAAACTTCTATCGAAGAAGGAATTCGTTCTGCTGGAAAGATAATGAAAGAAACGGATTGTGACGCTGTTAAAATAGAAGGTGGTTCCGAATTTATCTGCGAGTTGGTTTCTATTCTCAAACAAATGGGAGTTCCTGTAATGGGACATTTGGGACTGACTCCTCAAAGTGTTCATGTGTTTGGCGGCCATCGGGTGCAAGGCAAAGGAGAAGAATCGAGTTCTAAATTATTGAGAGAATCGATTTCTCTTTTTGAGTCCGGTGTTTTCTCGATGGTCCTGGAAATGATTCCCGCTGAACTTGGAAAAAAAGTAAGTCAAGAAGTAGGAGTTCCTACAATCGGAATCGGAGCCGGTCCGGATTGTGACGGACAGGTTTTGGTTTTAAACGATTTACTTGGATTGGATATAAACTTTCAACCTAAGTTCTTAAAGAAATTTTCCAATCTGCATTCTATCGTAAAAGAAGCGATCGCAGATTATGATAAAGAAGTAAAATCTGGGGAGTTTCCAGGGAAAGATCATAGTTTCTGACGAATTCTTGACGATAATCGAAAGCATAAAAGGTTGTAAACTTAAGGGAGAAAGATCCCTTCTTGGAGTGAAGTGTGGACATAGTTGAGTTGGAAAAGGGGCATCCGGATACGGAGAATAAAATTAAAGATTTGGCAAAAGAATGCGGAAATCAAACTGAGATTATCCGTGGCGCTGCGGTATCTGATACGATTCATTTTATAGGAGATACCCGTAAAATTTCCGAAAAAGAAGGTTATGTCAAAGAACTTCCCGGAGTGGTTAAAATTTGGAACGTGTCTATTCCTTATAAAAATATCGCAAAAACTGCAGCAGGAAAAAACGGAGAAGTGGTTCATAGAGCCACTCGAATTGTGGAAGTCAAAGGCCCAGACGGATTGGTCCGTAAATTTGGAACCGGAAAACATATCTTTATCGTAGGACCCGATTCTCCGCAAACCTATGAACAAACTCTAACGATCGCAAAACAAGCGGTAGAAGTCGGAAAAAAATACAATATTTTAGATAGAATCATCTTTCGAGGTGGAGCTTTTAAACCTCGTACTCGCCCTACCGATTGGAGGGGGCTTGGTTGGGAAGGAATTGAGATGATGGACAAGGTTAAGGCGGAAACTGGGCTTCCTTATGTGACCGAAGTGATGGATCATACGATGGCGGAAGAAGTCGCCAAACACGCGGATATGATTCAGATCGGAACTAGAAACGCGCAGGATTTTGAACTTCTCGAAGCTGTGGGAAGAACAGGAAAACCTGTAATTCTGAAACGCGGTTTTGGAAACGAAGCTGTAGAATGGTTTTCCGCTGCTGAATATATTGCTAATCAAGGAAATTTGAATATTATACTTTGCGAAAGAGGAGTTAAGACTCTTTTTATCAAGGAAGGCTATTGTAGAAACACTCCTGATTTGAATGTAATTACTCATGTTAAAAATCAAACGATTTTACCTGTAATCTACGATCCTTCTCACGTTGCGGGAGACGATAAGATTGTAATTTCCAATCTACTTGCTTCGCTTCCGTTTAATCCCGACGGTTCGATTACGGAAACTCTTCATGTAGAAGAGTTTAGAAAAGAACAGATGTGTGACGCGGCTCAAGCTCTTCTGATGAGCATTTACGAAAAAGCGGTTCAATCTATTTTGAAATACGAGGAAGCGATTCGTCCGATTACGGATGACGTGGATTCTTATTTTGTGAAACGCAAATCGGGAAAGTAAACTAGTTACAGAAAAAAAATCTATGCTTTTAAAGATAATCCTTTGGATTTTATCGGCGGGCGTAGTGGGTTATACTACGTTTTTTACGGTGATTTCCAACTTACAAACTCCAAAAGCGTATTTTCACGCCTCTCGACATGGGAATACACTCGTTTTCAAATATGGTCACGATTACACGTCAAATATTTTTTATGAACTTAGAATCGAATATGAGGACGAGGAAGGACAACAAATCGTTCCAATAATTAAAGGTTATGAAAATATAAAAATTACACAGGAAGATGGTAAGTTTGTGATCGAAGATTTTCATTCGAATGTAAAAAGTATCAATGTTATTTACGAGCTTCAATATGATCGATTTGCTCCCTCCATGCTTCACAAAGAAGAAACGATTTTTATCGACTGATTTGCATCAAGAGTATAGTTTTTGAAAACTACAGTGTTAGCAACTTTGCGTAAATGAAGTTCTTTATAAAGAATCCGACCCTCGAAAATGGATTCATTTGACTTGTTGAAAAATCCATAGTTCAGATTAACAACACTGTTTCCATCAAATAGAAACTACTAATAACTATATAATAAAATACCAAATATTTTGCATGTAATCAGTGTTTTGTGATAAAATTAACGGTACTTAATTTTATAGAGATCAGTAATAGAGAATTCATTTTTCCAACTTTATGTTGATTTACTCCGTTGATTCAAAACGAAGTTGAGGTTTTAAATTTAGAAGGAGATCCCAAATTTACTTTTAAGTTCTTCTTTGGTTTGTTGCCAGATCGATGGTGTTTTTAAACTTAAATTATAAGACTGATTTTGATCTCCTGCTTTGAGAAGACGTTCCGCTTCCGCGACTAAAGCTCTTAAATCTTCTAAACCAAAGTTAGCGGAAACACCTTTGGTTTGATGAAGTTCTGCTTGAAGTTCTGCGTCTTTTTTTTCTTTCGTAAAATGAGCAATATTGTTAACTCGAACCTCCATGTTCGTAAGAAGGGATTCTACCATTTCCCTGAGCCAAGCGGCTTCTTCTTCATCGTCTCCTTGTTTCAAAGAATCTAATCTGTTCCAGTCCACAAGCATCTTTGCGACCTCATCTAAGTTTTTCCTTTTTTCGCGTTAAAAAAAGCTACTTTTTAGTAAATATTACTCTTATTCAAGACATCTTTAAAAGCTTGAATAAAAAAGCAGAGTCAATTTTTGTATTTTAGAGCCTGTGTGAGGTTTAAATGAAAATACATCCGACTGCTATTATCGATCCAAAGGCGGAGTTACATGAATCCGTAGAGGTGGGTCCTTATTCCATTATCGAAGGGAACGTTTCGATTCAAGAAGGCACTATAATTGAAAGTCATGTAAAAATTTGTACTGGTTCTGAAATCGGAAAATTCAATCGTTTTCACCAAGGTGCAGTGATTGGAGTGATGCCTCAGGATTTAGGATTTAATCAGCAACTTTTAACTAAAACGATTATAGGTGATCATAATATTTTTCGAGAGTATTCTAATATTCATAAGGGAACAAAAGAAGATTCTCCTACGCTGATCGGAAATAAAAATTATTTTATGGGGAACTCTCACGTAGGTCACGATTGTATTCTTGGAAATAATAATATTCTTACTCATGGATGTGTATTAGCTGGTCACGTAACTCTGGGTAATTTTGCATTTATTTCCGGGCTTGTAGCCGTACATCAGTTTTGTTTTGTCGGAGATTATGCGATGGTTGCCGGACTTGCCAAGGTCGTTCAAGACGTTCCTCCGTATTCCACCGTGGACGGAAATCCAAGCACCGTTGTGGGACTAAACAGCGTAGGTATGAAACGGGCTGGTTTTTCTCCGGATGTAAGAAACGCAATCAAACACGCTTATAAAGTTATTTATCATTCTGGAATTTCTACAAGAAAAGCTTTGGACGAATTAGAGGCTTCTACAGACTTAATTGAGCAAGTTAAGTATATTATAAAATTCTTTAGAGATAGCAATAGAGGAGTGACTGATCACAGGTGAGGTTATTGATTACTGGTGGCGCGGGATATATAGGAAGTCACGTAGTCGCCCTTCTTTTAGAAAAAAAACACGAACTTATCATCGTAGATAATCTCGAAAAAGGAAATAAATCGAATCTTTTTTCTGGACCAAAATTGATTCAGGGGAATATCCAGGACGATTTCGTTTTGGAAAATGCGTTTTCAAAACCTATTGATGCGGTTTTTCATTTCGCTGCGTGGAAGGCTGCGGGTGAATCTATGACTGATCCTTCTAAATACGCTCTGAATAATATCAATGGAACTCTCAAACTTCTTACCTATATGGAAAAAGCTGGAACGAAAAAGTTTATCTTTTCTTCTTCGGCGGCGGTTTATGGTTCTCCTGAATATCTTCCTATCGATGAAAAACATCCAGTTCATCCGGAAAATTATTACGGTTATACAAAACTTGCGATCGAACAAAATTTAAAATGGTACGAGACTCTCAAAGGATTTAAATTTGCAGCATTACGTTATTTTAATGCTGCTGGTTATGATCACAAAGGAAGAATCCGAGGATTAGAAAGAACTCCTGCAAATCTTCTACCAATTATTATGGAAGCCGCAGTAGGGATGAGGAAAAATTTTGAAGTTTTCGGCACGGATTATGAAACTCCGGATGGAAGTTGTATACGTGATTATATTCATGTAACTGACTTGGCAAATGCTCACGTTTTAAGTTTGGAGTATTTAGATTCCGAAAAAAAATCTCTTACAGTCAATTTAGGTTCTGAAAAGGGATATTCTGTTTTAGAAGTGGTTCGTCTTGCGGAAGAGGTGGTTGGAAGACCGATTCCCCATAAAATTTCGGGAAGAAGAGCAGGAGATCCAGCAAAACTTTTGGCTTCTTCTACAATGGCTCAACGTTTATTACAATGGACTCCAGAATATAGTGAAGCCAAAACACTTCTCAAAACAATGTGGGACGTATATCAAAATCCTGCTAATTATTAAAAGTTTATCTTTGGCTAAATGTTTTTCTGAGTCAACGAATCGATTTACACTCCGGATTGATTGAAGTCACGTATTCTAAAGGAAGGTTTTGTAAAAATTCTCCCCCTGAAAATTTTCCTTTGAATTGAATTTTTCCTTCTTGAAACAATCGAACCCAGTCTTCTTGCAATTTATTTGAAATGGGCGCGTAAGACCAGTGCCATTTTTCTTCTTTATAACCTTTGTTTTCTCTTAAAGATTTAGGTGTATAAGGTTGGCAAAATCCAAAACGTTTTGCATTTTTAGACATCCAGTTGTAAAATTTTTCCCCCTTACCTCCTTTTTCAAAATAAGAGTTTTCTAATGCGTTTAGATCTACATCTGTTCCCCAGTGATGTCTCGAGGTTCCTGGAGCGCTTGAAAATTCTAAAATCAAAGAGATAATTTCTTGAGGGGTTTTTCCTTTTACGGATTCTCGCATTTTCCTTTTTCCGGAATACTTTTCTTCCCAAATTCCCTTTTGATCTTTAAAAGAACGGAATGCTGATACGATAAACGGTTTTTGTTTTTCGTTTGGATTTTCTCTTTGATAGGCTTGAAATAGTTCTAAAAGTTTTTCTAAAACTTCTTTCCTTAGATAATGAGCTCTAGTTTCTCCCGGATTGGAATAGGACGTTAATATCGATTCTTGTTTGAAGTCGCCTAAGACGTAGACTTCGTTTGACGTTTGCGAAAAAATCTTATTTTGAAATAAGAAAATCAAAATTAGGAACCATATACTTTTCATACTGTTGTCAGAATGTGATACTGAAAATCTCTTGCAATGGGTTTTTGACAGGAATCATTCTTAAAATTTGGGATTCGATCTATAGGATTTCTGGTCGAATTCTTCCATAATAAGGTTGAAATATTCTCGAATAGGGTATGTTTGGTGAATCCGCGATAATTCCGAGTTTTGTAATTCGGATAACATATAGGAGATTTTTCCAATGAAAAAAAAGTTCATTATTTTTCTGATTCCTTTTCTGTTATTAACGAATTGTTTGCTTTTTGATACGATAGGTTTTTCTGTTCCGGATGCCGTTTCAGGAAAAGAGGCGAAAGACCAAATTCTTACAAGCGCTCTGATCGGAGCGGTCGTATCTCCGGATGACACTGCACCCCTTGCATTGATTGCACCTCAACTTGCAAAGGTGGAAGAGGATCGTTATTATAATAAAGCCGACGTAGATGATTGTGCAAATTTTGCTTTGATCATCAACCTGATTACGATCAATATCGGGGGTTTTACCTGTAATCTGGAACCAAGAGAATACGTTTTTAAGTATGTTTATTGACGTTATATTTTGTAGGTTAAATAACATGAGAATCTGTCGGCAAAAAATAGACAGATTCTTGCAGCTTGATGAAGTAATATTAAGTTTTGGGACACGTTTGTAAGTTCAATTGATTTGTTGAAAAATTTCATAGTGACGATCAATAAAACTGCTTCAATCGACCGTTTCCATGAAACAGAAACTAAGTGGCGAATTAATTTTTCAACAACTATAATGAAAAGTTCTTGTGGAAGATGTATAAGCGTCTTTTACAACCGGAAATACGATTTAGAGAAACCGTTTGGTTAGATTCATTTCTGATTATTGTTTTATCTTATAAGTTCGATATTTTTGTAGTAATTAGTTTTTGAATATTCAATTTTTATTGTTGATTTTGAACTGCTCATTTTCTGAATTTAAGTTCATAGATAAAATACTATCTTTGATCAGAAAGATTAAGATCATTTTCTGGGAGCTTTTATGAAATTTAAAATGTGGGGTTTCCTTCAAAAAAAAGTTATAAATTTCGGGTTAAACTCAATTGTAGGAACTACTGCAGAATAACTGTAATAGTTCCTACAAAACTTTAGTATTACTAATCTCTATAAAATTAAGTATCTAAATGTTTATCACAAAGTGTCGTTTTATATAAGTTCGATAGAATCCAATGTGAAAGTAATTGAGGCGAAGTAAATCAGTATAACGCCTTTCAAATTTAATGTCTCGCTCTCCATGGGTCGTTCGACAGATCGTGTTCTATAATAAATTGTAATTCAAGACGGAATGGTGTATTAGATTTTTTTCATATAATTTAACTTGAATTCGGTGTAAGAAAATTTTGACGAATAAAAAACTCAATGCAACGAAACGTGAGTTCTATCATAATTCATTTTTCTGAAAAGTCGTAATCTGAACTTTACAGATCGATTCCTAAAATGTAGGAACTACTGCAATTTAAAAAATAGAAGTTTATAACACTTGAATCTGTCACATTCAAGTGCGGGAACTCACACAAAATTTAAGTTTTTCTGTAAAATAACGTAGGAACTGCTACAAATTACGATTTTACGAACAAATCCTAAATGTAGGAACTATTACTTTTAGAAAAATTTTCTTATATATCGAGCTCACGTTAATTTATTGACTGGAGTTGAAAGCGCAAAGCTATATTCGCCCAGGTTTTCTTTTGCTGAATTAACAGGATTGGAGTGTAAACTATTGAATTAGTGATTTATTGTATAGCTCTGAATAGAATTAAAATCAAACTCTGTACGTGTCAATGATTTGGTTGAATTTTTTAATTAGAGTTTACAAAACGGTGATTTGATACAAAAATTTGATTGGATGATTATTCTTTTGAAATTTTATAAAGATTCTCTTAAACAGAAAATATACAATTTATCTAATTTGAAAACAATAATCTTCCTTCGCTGAATCTACCACGAATTTCTTCTTTTTCTAAATCACCTGGATTTCCAAATAGGGTCGCGTCTTCTCGAGTCAGTTCTATCAGATTGGAATCTTTTCTTAAGTCCGCAATTTTAAAATCCGGAAGACCACTTTGTCGAACTCCCATCAATTCCCCCGGACCTCTAAGTTGAAGATCAATTTCGGATAACGCAAATCCGTCGGAAAAATTTACCATCGCTTCCAATCTGACCTTAGCGTCTTCCGTAACTTTGGAATCTGTCATTAAGATACAAAAACTTTCTTGATCTCCTCTACCTACACGACCTCTCAACTGGTGTAGCTGGGAAATACCAAAACGATCCGCGTGTTCGATCACCATAACGGTCGAGTTCGGAACGTCGATTCCTACTTCGATCACGGTAGTAGAAACTAAAATCTGAATTCTATTTTTGGAGAATTCTCGCATAACACGATCTTTTTCTTCTACTTCCATTTTACCATGAATCAGTCCTACTTCAAAGTTAGGAAAAATTTCGTGTTTCAAATATTCATAAGCTTCGATACAGGATTTAAGGTCTACTTTTTCCGATTCTTCCACCAGTGGATAAACGATATAACATTGTCTGCCGGAAGAAATATATTTACGGATGGATTTATAAATTCCTTCTCTTCGATCTTCTTGAAACCATTTTGTTTGAATTGGCATTCTACCTTTAGGTTTGGATTTGATCGTCAAAAGATCTAAATCTCCGTAAAGAGTTAAACAAAGAGTTCTAGGAATCGGGGTTGCAGTCATAGCGAGAATATCCGGGTTTTTTCCTTTAGAACGAAGAGTTTCTCTTTGATCCACTCCGAACTTATGTTGTTCGTCTATGATCACAAGCCCTAACTCGGAAAAGTAAACGTCTTCCTGAAAGACACTGTGTGTTCCAATGACAAATAACGTGTCTCCTTTTTTGATTCTATAAAGTTTTTCATATCTATTTTTTTTAGGCTCCTTGCCGACTAAAAGTTCAATTCCTAAAAAAGGCATATTTCCTAAAAAGGAAAGAATGGTCTGGTAGTGTTGTCTTGCAAGAATTTCCGTTGGCGCAACCATACAAACTTGAATCTGATTGTCTATATAACGTAGAGCGGTCAAAAGAGCGACTAACGTTTTTCCGGAGCCTACATCACCTTGTAAAAGAACGGCGATCGGTTGTTCTTTGTTTGTAAGTTCCTTAATCTTTTGAAGCGCCGAGTTTTGATCTTCTGTAAGTTGAAATGGAAGGTTTTTACGAACTAAGTTTGCAGTTTTCGATTCAGGTAGAGGCCAAAGCACTCGTTTGATCTTTTCGCGTTCTTTCTTTTTATGTTCAATTAGAAGATTAAAATAAAATAATTCTTCGTATTTCAATCTATACTTCGCAGTGTCCAAAGAATTTTCATCCGTTGGAAAGTGTATCTCTCGATAAGAATCCTCTCTTAGAATCAAACCTCTTCGTTTCACGATTTCGTTAGGTAGAATTTCAGGAATTTTACCTTTTAATTTTTCCAATGCGGAATAAAGAATTTTGCGAAAACCCCTGGAATCTAAACCTTCCGATTTGAGAGCTTCGCTTGAAGGATACAAAGGAATGATCCTACCTGCGTGAATCATTTCAGGAAGTTCTGATAATTCTTCTTCCGGTTCTTGTTCCAGGTTTTTCTTTTTGGAACCGGAAGAGTTTATAGGATAAGTAGTTTTGATCGCGCTCGTTAAAATTTCATAGTCTGGATGAATTAATTGGAAGCCTCGAAAGTATTCCAGTTTTCCTGTGACGACTAACGTTGTTCCTGGTTGAAATATTTTTTGAAAAAAATTAACACCTCGAAAAAACACGATTGAAATCCTTTCGTTGTTTCTGGTCTTAGTACCAACTACGAGCCTGGATTTTTTACCGTGTGCAAGATACGCGTCTATAACTTCTACGATCAATGTTACAGTTTCGCCTGTTTTTAAAAGTACGTTGTCGGTTAGATTTCGATCTAAGTATCTTCTCGGAAAAAAATTGAGAAGGTCTTGTAAGGTATCAATTCCTATCGATGCAAGCGCAGCTGCTTTGGACGGACCAACTCCTTTGATTACCGTTACGGGTAAAAGAAGTCCGTTGCTTTGAATTGTATTTTCAGTTTTAGAGACCGAGTTCTTCATCCTTGATTGGCGTTGGAGTCCATTCCGGGTCGGGAATTTGAGAATTTCGATTTTCCGTTTCTTCTTCTAAACCGAGGTAACAATATCTACAGCCGTAAATTCTAGCGTGTCTTTTGATATTAGGAGAAGGAGGCTCCGAAATGATGGCGTATAAGTATTCCGTTTTTTGCAAGTATTTTCCACAAACCGGACAAATTCGGGGTTTGGGAAGATTAGAATCCCAATTTTTACCATAAACTTTTTTAGGATCTCCATAATCTTTTGATACTCCATTTTCTAAGTCTCTTTTTTTTTCGGATTTGTCTATTCTTCTGGTATCGACCGAGTAAAGAAGATGAAAAAAAACTGCAGCCACTCCCAAACATAACATCACGGTTAAAAAACCAGTCATTGTTTTAAGTAGTCCTTAATTTTTGCAGCCATAGTAGAGGGAAGCCCGATACCTTTGTCTTGTAATCTGTGAGAGTATTTATGAAAAGAATACGTATGTTGTGAAGTTTGAACGATTCCGTCGAAACAATGTTCGATGGATTCTTCCAGGGACTTACTTAATGGAATGTTGGATGCGATCTGTTGTTCGTATTTTCTTAACAATTTACGATTTACACCTCTGCAAATCGATCTATAAAAACAAAATCGAATTACCATTTCCGAATCGGAATCTCCGTTTAAAATATCTTCTTCCAATTGATTGAGATTGATACAATCCACAATTTCTAATTTATACGCTTCTGTGTTGTGTTCATAAGTTATAAGATTCATAAACAAATGTTTAAATAAGGAAATCTTATAACAATTTTCCATACCACATTCTCCCATTTTGGAATTTTCACATTGAGTATACATTACAATATCCGTATCTGATTCCGCGGTCGCCTGGCCGAAGTTAAGCGACCCTAAAATATCGAACGCGACAACATCTCCTCCAAAGTTGATCAATTTGGAAAATTTTTTGAAGTCTTCGATTCTTTCTCTAGAAATGGTCGTTTCGTGGGATCGGAAATATCTTTTTAATCCTGTGAATTTTTGGATGGTGGGATTGTTTTTAAAACCTGAGATTGTCATTGTCAGACTCTCACAAAATCTTCCGCGGACACCTCCGAATCTTGGTTTACAAATGTAACAGAAGGTAAGTTTCCCTTACAATCTACTTCCATTAAGAGGCGAATTTTGTGGTCCACCAGTCTATTCAATTTTACGGTTTCTACAAGCCCATTTTCTAAAAATATTTCTGAGAAAAATCCGCCCGGTTGAAAACCAAAAACGGAATCTACAGCGCCGAAGTTGGAAGGATTTAAAAAAACAGTTTTTCCTTTTTTGATAATACCTTGGTCTTCGTGAACGTGTCCTGAAACAACTAAAGAAGGGTTGTACTCGTCTAAGTATCTTCTAATTCCTTGAGAACCTACATTTCCATAATTTGGAATCTTATCTAAAAATCCATAAGGAGGATTATGAATGACTACTATATCTGGTTGTTCTTCTTTGAAAAAATCTTCCGGCTCGCTATAACTCTTACCGTTGCGATTGTATTCGTGAAACTTAACTGCTAATTTTTCCGGAATTCCAGAAGTAAGAATTGGAGCGCCGCCATAACCTGCAAACTTATAACCGTCTTGTTCAAAAGTTTTTCTATGAATGTCTCTTTCATACAAAGCGCTATATTGAAGATCTATATCATAGTTACCTGGAAGAACTCTTACCGGAGCTCTGGAATATTTTTGAATGATGATTTCGATGAGTTCGTATTTTTCCTTCATCGTTTTGGCGGCTTGATGAAATAAACTTCTATATTCTTTAGATTTTTCTACTATATCAGTACTGTATTTTTCGGGAAAGCGAATTGCTCTTGTAGCATAGTCGTAGGCGTTGATTTCTTCTTTTTGATCTTGAGAGATACGATACATTTCTTCTTGAATCGTACAGAATTCTATAATACGATCTGTACTAAAGAAAGCCTTATAAATAATATCTCCGGAAAATAGATATAAGTCTGCGGTCGTTTGTTGTAGAATTTCTTTTAAGCCTCTTAAGCCGTCGTGAATATCGGTCAAGTAGATGATTTTCATTGCAATCGATCCGGAATATTGCCGTCTCTTTTATACTACAATTTTATAATGAAAAAGAAAAGCTATAAACTCAATTTAGAAATAGGTGATGGAATGTCCAACCTTTCTAAAAATTAGTCTCTCCAAAGGAGTAGAAGCGAGTCTTCATTTTCGGAAATGGGTTCGATTCGGATATATTCGGGACCAAAAAAATCTAAAAGAGGTTTTAAAATGGTTCCTGATTTTACGAATAAGAACACGTTTCCTTTTTCCGGAATTACTTTTTGAATAGTGATTTTACCGGCGAGATCCGGAATTTCAGAAAGAAAATAATCCATGTTTACAGTAATAACATTTCGAATCCCTGTTAGACGAAGAATTTCTGGAATTTCCTCGACGATGGTTTCTAAAATGAATCTTCTATGAAATTGGAATATTTTAGAAAAAATTCGGATCGGATCCAACTTTTTAGGAGTGTGACTGAATAAACGAAAAGAATGAATTTGAAAACGAACTTGATTTTGAATTACTTTAACTGGAATGAGCCTAACGTTGTAATCTACAAATTCAGTTTTTAAAAGTCGGGACCAGAATAAACCTTGGATTGAAAAATGTCCCGTTAAAATCAGAACTCCGTTTTCAGAATCAAACTCGAGAGATTCCAAAGGGTCGTCTGATTCCGAAATTTTTTTCTTCAGAATTTTATTTAAAGAATGAAGTTTAACTGTGATCTTATAGTTGCTCTTCTGATTCTCTTTTTCAAAAGGATGTCCGGTAAAAAAATCAAAAGGATTGAAGATGAGTTTCCTCAAATCGAGCATGGGAGATCAAAAATAGTTTGCGGGTAAAGAAGAGTAAACTAAATTATTAATTCCAAGTTGGGAACGGTTGTTTAGAAATTGTTTGGTAAGAAAAATTTTTTCGACTTCAACCTCATATGAGGAGTTTACATGAAAATTGGAGTGATCGGATCGGGAAGTTTTGGAACCGCATTGGGAAGTCTTCTTGCAGATAAAGGTTATGAAGTTACTCTTTGGTGCAGAAATGATTCTCAAGTTGAAAGTATCAATCGTAATCATATCAATAACAAACATCTTCCTAGTTTTACCCTGCCGGAAAAACTCACCGCTAACAAGGAACTAAAAAACGTAGTTCAAGGAAAAGATATGATCGTATCTTCTCCGCCTTCTCATGCGTTGACTGAAATTTTAAGAGAGATCAAGGAATACTTACCCGAAAAAGTTCCAATTGTTTCTGCGAGTAAGGGAATTGAAAACGGAACGTTACGACTTGTTTCCGAAATTTTTGAATCAGAACTTCCCGAAAAATATCATTCTTATCTTTCGTATTTATCTGGACCTTCTTTTGCAAAAGAGATTATCCAAAAAGTACCGACGATTGTAAGCATCGCTTCTAAAAACGAAACGACCGCGCGTAAGGTTCAGGAAATATTCAGTTTTTTGTATTTTCGAACGTATTGGACCCCGGACGTAATTGGAGTAGAAGTGGGAGGTTCTTTAAAGAATGTAATTGCCTTGGCTGCGGGTGTAAGTGATGGATTAGGTTTTGGACAAAATACAAGAGCCGCTTTGATTACAAGAGGTCTGAATGAAATTACAAAAATAGGTTTGAAGTTAGGTGCGGACCCGATGACTTTTTTAGGCCCTTCTGGAATGGGAGATTTGATTTTGACTTGTTGTGGAGAACAATCTAGAAATCGTACCGTAGGATTTAGATTGGGTAAGGGAGAAACCTTAGAACAGATTCTTTCTAGCATGAACGAAGTTGCGGAAGGAGTAAAGACTACTCAAAGCGCGTATGAGTTATCACAGAAATTGGGAATTGAAATGGCGATTACAAACGAGGTTTATAAAATGCTTTACGAAGGTAAGAATCCGAGAGAAGTTGTGAAAGACCTTATGAAGCGCGATCTTAAGAGAGAAGGCGTTTCAGTCTGATCTACCTTGAAGCTTCTTTCCTTTAAATTGTATTTTTATCTGGCTTTGAGTCTTGTATCTTTTGGTTCGATTTCCGCTCAAACCAAACAAGAATTTGGATGGGCCAAAAGTTCGGAAGGTTTTTCCTTTAATTTAAACGGAAAAACTGTATTTCAATCCAAAGACGAAATTAAATCCTTTCCTGAAAATCTTACACTTTTGGAAAAAGCGGATTATCTTTTTTTTGCAGGAGAATATTTCATTCTCAACAAAGATGTACGTCGGTATGAATCTTTGTTAAAACTAACTGAGAACGCGGAAAGCGAACTCGTGTTAGGTGGAATTCTTTTAAGAATATTCAAAGAATTGAATTTTAATTCTAAGGAGTCTTCCCGTAATTTGCTGATTCAATTTTTAAAGAACGAAAGTTCTATATATCTCAAAGAATTAGCGGAAGGATTTGATCTTTCTGTATTTGAAAAAAAAAATCCGGAAAACCTAAAATGTTCCAGAAAAGTTGTATATTATTCTCTTTGTAAAACCCTACGTCTTAAAAAATATCTTTCTGATTTTTCTCCAAAAGCAAAATCTCATGAAAGAGAATATCTAAATTTAAACAGGACTTTGGCACCTTTTTTAGAAGATCCAGAACTAAAATACATTCCTTTTTTAAGTAATGTGATCTATAACATTGCGGATCAACTAGCAGAACTAGGGCTTTCTAAAGAGGCGGTTCATTTTCAGAAAATTCTAATTATCTCCGAAAATTTGAGCGGCAGGATTATTGGTTATTCTTATGAAAAACTCGCTTATTATTATTTGATCGGAGGAGATTTGATTTCCGCCGAGAAAGTTTTGGATTATATTCTCAAGTATCATCCGGATATAAGAACCTCTTATAAAAATAATATTTATCTAAAGTTAGGCACCATTTCCTATCTCAATCAAGAATATAAAAAATCTTTGGATTACTATTTGAACTTAGATTTTTTAGAATGGTCGTCTACGATTTTAAATCCGTTTTTAGGAGAACCTATATCTATCAACAGTGCTAGAGATTTGATCTCTATGGCGATCTGGAGATCTAAAAGTTCTTTTAAAGCAGTAGACGCACTCAAGTCGGTTTCTATTCCTAAAAACCTAACCGAAGACGATTTGTTTACACGCCTTAGAATTGTACAGATTTTGATGAACGACGAACCTGAAGTTGCGGGAAAGATGGCGACTGAAATTACTTTTTTGGCTCAGAGCAAAGGTTGGAAAAGAGTAGAATACGCCTCTACGTTGTTAAACGGATTTATTCATTATAAAAAGAACGATCTTAGAAAAGCGATCATAGAATTTACAAAAGCATATGGAATTTTAAGAACTACGGACCCCATTTATACAGAGGAATGGATTCGACTTACTGGATTGTTTTATTCTCACAAAGAATCTAGGTCTTTAAAAACGGTCAAAAGCGCGTTGGATCAGGCGGTTGCGATTATGGTTCTTAGAAGACCGGACGATATGCTTCTTCAATTGAAAAATTATCTTCCGGTAGTTTACGGAGTTCGGGAATTTACAGACGCAGCGATCCAATATTATGCGGTTCACGGACATACGATGGAGCTTTTAGGATTTTTATCCCGTTTGGAACAAAAAGAAACAATGGGAAATTCGAATACTCTCATTGATACGAGTCGACGAATTTCTTCTTTTAGAGGTTTTTATCCAGGACCTAAAGAACATCTGACTTCGGTCCGATCGGAAATTCGCCAAACAGAGGTTATACGACTTTTAGAAGAATCTGATCCATTTCGAAATCAAGAAATCAAAAAATCTCATATTCCTGTGTTGAGCGTTTTTGTAAGAGATAAAAGAACTTATATCTTTTGGAAACAAGGCAATTCTCAGGAACTAGAACTGAAAGAGATTCCTTCCGAGTCCGCTTCTTCTTTTACCGTTCAAGTTGTATTAAAATCTTTGATTGAATCTCTGTATAAAAGAGATAATGTTCAGATTTATCTAAACGTTTCCGGAATGGAATCTTTTGATTATCTTAAGAAAGAATTTCCAGAAATTGATTTTAAATTTTTTACTAGATTCAGTAAAAAGAACGATAACTTTAAATCGGAACGTATTTATGTTTGCGATTGTAATCATACAGATACTTTGTCTAATACTAATTTTGAACAAGTTGCCTTCACATATTTTGAAGGAAATAAATTGTTAATTGGAAATCGTTCTATGATGGTTTGGAACTTGAAGGTGGAAGATAATTCCGTCGCAAACTTAAACGAATATTCCTGGAGGTGTGGAGAAGAGCAGATTCGTTTTTCAAGATTACATAGGCGTTACGACTTTAGAAATACTCCTCAGAGACTGATTTTTACGAGAGACTCTTTGAGTGGAAACGGTTGGAAAGGAAGGTCAGAAGACTTTTTAGATTGGGTTTCTTTCTGGATCAACTCAGGAGTTTATAGAATGTACTACATTCCATCTTTGAATTTAAATTCAGAATCGGACATAAAACTTTTGGAGAAAATTTCTCAAGAAACAAACGAACCAGAAGCATCATTTCGAGGAATTCGAATTCGAAAATATATCGAATAAAAGGTTGTTTTTCAAAACGTTAGTTCTATAAAATCTAATGTTTTTTTCTTTTAAACGATCGACATTTTTTGCCAATTCAAAGACTCTATCTTCCAGTAAGTCAAAATGGACCCCGAAGGTAGTCAGTTCTACATTCCAGCGATACTGAATTTCCGTTTTCTAAACTCAAAGGCCGTCCTAAACCCACATATTCTTAGATCCAATTTGATCCCTATTCTCCTACAATGGAATTAATCGGCTTTTTTATCATCGTTTTACTTATATTTGCCAACGGATTTTTCGTTTCCGCTGAGTTTGCATTGGTTTCGATTCGTCCTTCTCGTTTAGAGGAATTGATCAAGGAAAACAAACCCCTCGCTTTCATTACCAAACGCGCGGCTCAAAAACTCAACGACATGTTATCCGTATGTCAGGTAGGAATTACCATCGCCAGTCTTTTGTTAGGTTGGGTGGGAGAAGGTTACGTTTCCAGATGGCTTACATTTCTTTTAGAAATGTTCGGGTATTCGGTAAACGACGCAACTATTCACGGTTTGGCGATTACCATTTCGTTTACGATTATTACTTTTCTGCATATACTTTTAGGAGAACTTCTTCCTAAAACCGTAGCCATCCAAAACACGGAACCGGTTGCACTTTTTATCAGTATTCCTTTATTCTTTTTTTATTATCTATTTTATCCCATTACTTTTTTCTTAAATGAAATGACTTCTTTTCTTTTGAAGTTGATTGGAATCGAAGCAAACAAAAGTAGAATGATGCATTCTCCCGAAGAATTGATGATCATCATTGAAGAACAAAACAAACAAGGTAAGATTGATCAGGAAGAATTTCAGATCATCCAAAATACGTTTCAGTTTTCGGAACACCAAGCAAAGGATGTAATGACTCATCGTTTGAGTATTATAGGAATTCCACATGATACTTCTATGGATTCTTTAATTTCTATCATTGCGGAACATCATTTTTCTAGATACCCGATTTATGAAGGTAATACAGATAAAATTATTGGAATCATTCATGTTCAGACATATCTTACTTGGTTATCCAATTCTAAAAAAGGTAGAAAAGAGAAAGTAACTGCAATTATGCAGCCTCCGATTTTTGTTCCCGAAGGTCTTTCGATCGAAAAGGTAATGCAGAAACTCAGAGAAAACAAACAACACATGGCAATCGTTATAGACGAATATGGTGGTGTTGCAGGTCTTCTTACTTTGGAAGATATTATTGAAGAAATTTTTGGACAGATCCGAGATGAAACAGACGATCACGAGACGGATCCTTTTCCGACCCAACATTCAGACAGTTTTACGATCGACGGCGAAGCAGAGTTAGACGATCTAAAAGAAATTCTCGTTGGAGTTCACGAAGAAGAGATCAAAGATATTCGAACGATTGCTGGTTTTATTTTAGGTCGTTTAGAAGATATGCCGGAAGAAGGTTCTACTATTTCTCTTCAAACCGGAACTCTTACCGTTGAAAAAATGGAAGGTAATAAAATTCTTTCCGTTCGTTTTACAAGAGTTAGTTTAAACAATCGAGCTCAGTCTAAAAAATAAACCGAAAAATATCATGTCTAATCCTGGAAAAGAAATACTCATCGCGGTTTCAGGAAGTATCGCTGCATATAAGGCGTGTGAACTTGTAAGAAATCTTACTAAGGAAGGTTATCCAGTAAGTGTAATAATGACAATGAACGCAACTCAGTTTATCGGACCGATTACGTTCGAAGCGTTGACTGGCAAAAAAGTACGCGTAAATGAATATGAACAAGGGATGGCTCATATAGACGCTAAAAATTCGGCATCGGTAATGGCGGTCGTTCCCGCCACAGCAAACATCATCGGTAAAATGGCAAATGGAATTGCGGATGATCTTGTAACTTCGACTTATCTTGCGGCGAATTGTCCTGTGATCGTTGCACCTGCGATGAATCCTTTTATGTATGCTCATCCTTCAGTTCAAAGAAACTTAAAACAATTGGCCGAAGATGGTGTAACTCTTGCAGACCCTTCCGAAGGTGTGGTCGTTTGCGGAGACGAGGGTTATGGAAAGTTAGCCGAAATCTCTCTGATACAAAAGTTAATCTTGGATTTATATCGAAGAAACTCTTAGATAAAGAGAAATCAAAATGAGATTTTCTAAAGCTATCATTACGTCTGGACCGACGAGAGAATGGATCGATCCGGTGCGGTATATTTCAAACGCTTCTTCCGGTAAGATGGGTTTCCATGTCGCCGAAGCAATTTCTAAATGGGTTTCCAAAGTCGTTTATATTCACGGTCAAGTATTAGAAAATTATAAAAATCCAAAAGGATCTAAAAGTATCTCTGTGGAAACCACGTCCGATCTTTGTAATGCGGTTCTTGCGGAGATTCAAACGGATACGATCCTAATTATGGCAGCAGCTCCTGTTGACTTTCGTCCAATTAAAAGTAACGAATCTAAAATTAAGAAAGAAGAAGGAAGTGAAACATTTCTACTGGAACTCGTTAAAAATCCGGACATTTTAAAAACGGTTAGTTCTAAAATTGTAAACGAAAAAATCTCTGGTTGTTGTTTAGTTGGGTTTGCTGCTGAAACGGATTTTTTAGAAGAATACGCTCAAAACAAACTAAAAAGTAAAAATTTAGATTATATTATAGGTAATTACGTAGATAAAAATAAAAAAGGTTTTGGAGAAGTGGATACTACGGTTTTTATTTATTCTACTTTTGGGAAAGTTGCTCAAATCGGCCCTTTTTCTAAGGAAATAGTTTCTGATAAGATTGTAGAATTTTTGAAGATAGAAACTTCTAAACCTTTCGTAAAACTTTAGTTAGGTGGAATTTTTTAAAATTAAATACCAAAAGCGACGGTTTCTCTGATTCTTCAACTACCATGAGAGGCATAAATTTTTATTTTAGAAATAAATTTTATTATACTTTTCTAAAATTTATTTGCAAAAGGTTGAGTGGATAACTCAGTAACTTTGCTATGATTTTATATTGTAGTTAATAAGTTTATCATTCTTTTTTTTGAAATTTATTAGCTAACGCGAAAGCACAACTTGTTTGTTGATTTTTGTGCTTCAACCCCTTAGAGATAATATTGAGGCCTGGTAGTCGGTGATTTAAAATTTAAAAAGACTATATCCGAACATGCACATTTTTGTTCGGTTTTCTTTTTGATTTTTTTATACAAATCCGGCCAGTTTTTCTTGGTCTTGTGCCAGTAGAATTACGGATTCACAGTAAGTTTCCCAGTCGGTTCGTCCGGATGCAAAGTCGAGATAAATGGATTCCAATAATAGAAAAAACATAAATCACCTCTTTCTTTAAGATCGATCCGATTTCGGATTTTTCTTGAGTTCTTTTTTTTGTGGTAGAGAATTGGGGAAGTTCATTCTTTATTCATATGTTTCCTGTTCTTTCCGAATCCCAACTTCGGGATTTTAAACATAACTTAGAATCTTCTAAAATACCTTTTCGTTCGGAAGTTAGACTGGGGATTTTGTCTTCTTTCAAAATTGGCGGTGTTTGTCCTGTAATTGTTGAACCCGAAATTTCCTCTCAGGTTTCGGAAACCCTGCACATCTTTTCTAAATTGGATATTCCTTGGAAAATTTTAGGAGGAGGTTCGAATCTTTTGATTTCGGATCATCCTGATAATTTTGTTACCTTACGTTTGTCCGGTAAATTTAAGGAGTTTGAATTTTTGGGTGATGGAAGGTTTCGAATCGGGGCTGCGACTAATACCACTCCTACATTTCGTCAAATTTCACAACAGGGTTATGTGGGAGCTGAGTTTTTAAGTACGATTCCAGGTTGGACCGGTGGGGCTGTGATTCAAAATGCGGGTTGTTACGGCGGAGAACTTTTCGATCTGATTCAATCCGTTGAATTTTTGAGAGATGGAGAATTATTGGTTCGTAAACCGTCTGAAATTAAATACGGTTATCGATTTACTGAATTTTTAAATCAAAAAGATTCCATCATTTTAGGTATTGAAATTCTTCTCAAAGAAGGAAATTTAGAAGAAATCGAATTTTCTTTAAAAGAGAAAAGAGATAAAAGAAATTCTTCCCAACCTGAAAATAAAAAAAGCGCAGGTTCTGTTTTTAAAAATCCAAAAATTTTTCGCGAAGATGGAAAAGAAATCAAAGCTTGGGAATTGATCGATCAAGCCGGTTTGAGAGGTCAGATAAAAGGTGGTGCTCAGATTTCTCCCGAACATTGTAATTTTATAGTCAATTTAGGAGCGGCTACTGCTTTTGATGTAAATTATCTAGTTAATTTAGTTGTCGATAAGGTTTATCAAACATCTGGAATTCTTTTAAACCGAGAGATCGAATTTTTCGGAGACATCCCTTGATTTTTTTGAAGTTTTACTAAGAAGTATATAATGAGTATCTAATATTTTTTACTCAAATAAGAGTTGGCGATGAAAATTTAAGGTATTCTATTTTATAGAAAAAATCAGTAATACAAAGAGGTTTAAAATAAGCTTGTGTGGTCTATTCAAGTATTTAGAATCATAACACTTGCTATACAATGGAAATAGAGTTGTTGAAAAATTTCATAGTTCAGATTAATAAAACTGCTTCAATCAACCGTTTCCATGAAACAGAGGCGGATGGAGATTCATTTTTCAACACTCTAATATCTAAAAAGTCGCCTTCGGATATTTATAATAAATTTATAATATACTTACGGAAGTTTTAAGATTAAATACTACTTGTCTCCTGCGAGATTATAGAGGAAGATTTGGATCATCCTTTTGAAGCATACATTGATAAATCCGCTTCGTGTATCAACTCATCCAATTTCTGAATAGGGCCAAGCGACATTCCCCAAGTAAAATAAAAAGGAGGATCATTTTCCTTACATTTTTTTAGAAGGACGGACATTGTTTCCTGAAATCGATTTTGGGTTTGAATGATTTTTTCCCGATTTTCATGTTGAACTAAGATTAAAAATTCATCTCCTCCGATTCTGAATATTTTATCCGTTCCACGAATTACGTAACGAAGAATATCCGTAAAATAACAAAGTACCTGATCTCCCGTTTTATGGCCGTAAGTGTCGTTGATCATTTTAAAGTCGTTTAAATCTAAAAGAGCGACTAACGCAATTTGGTTTTCCATTGCTTTACCGAACCATTCTCCCTTAAGATGATTCAGCTTATTGCGGTTAAACGCTCCAGTTAACGAGTCTCGAAACGCAAGTATTTTTGTTTTTTCGTATTGATCGGAATTTGCTAGGGAGATTGCAGTAAAATCTGCTATTGTTTGAAGGATAACTAAATCTTCAGGAGAAAAAGATGATCCGTCAAAACGATTTACTAATTCGATAACTCCGTGAACTGTTCCTCTGAATATCATCGGAACCGCAATGATCGTTTTTGTTTCAAATCCTGTCTTTTCATCGACTTTTTTGGAAAACCTAGGATCATTTCTTACGTTCTCCACAAAGATCGGAGACTTTGTTTGAACAACCGAACCGGCAATTCCTTCTCCTGACTTTAATCGAATGTTTCTAATATGATTGAATTGTATTCCTTCTGCTATTAGAAAAAATAATTCTTCCGAGCTTTCATCGTAACGCATCAAACTCCAATTTTTAGGGCTAAAAAATAAACGGACTTCTTCCATTACTGCATTTAGGACTTCTTGTTGCTCTAATGAAGAGGTAATGATTTTTCCAAGGGAAGAATATAACTTAATTAATTCCGGTTTTGAGTCATTTAAGGTCATTGGTATTTTTGTCTTTTTTATTTTATTAAGAGTTTCAAACGTTATTTATCAAGATATTTCTAAGAGAATTATAATTTTATTTTACTGATGGTTTCTATAGAATATGGACAATAAATTTTAAACATTCTATTATGTAGCACTTGGTAAGTACAAGTTTCTTTTTTTTCGCGAGTAAATTTTTGAAATTATATAGTGAATTGAATATAATAAGACGTTATTCATTACTTAGAAGCTTTCATTGTATTTAACTTGAACATTCACAATTTATAAAAATCATTGAGAGTATTTGTGTGAAGAAAGTTAAATACTGATTCCTATAATAGAATACTGTAAATTTTAAAATAAGTCCTTGTTCAGAAGTAAAATTGGCACCTATTATATTGTTCTAAGTAGTTTGATTATTTACGATAATCGGCTACATTTGTAGACTGGATCCGTAAAATTCCTTTTTCTCCAACACCTTTTTATCTTATAATGAACAATTACAAGATCCGAATTTTCGGCAAGACGAAATAGTAATTAATCTATACAATATTTACAGCCGAATGTTTTCGTTTTTGCCCGGTTCGCTTTTTGACAATTACTACTTGATATAAATTTAAATTATCTGCTTCAATTTTGCGTAACGTATTTATGAAGGTATCACATGAGTGAGATAGTCGTTGAGAGTATGGAATTATTTTCTTTCGTCTTCAATTTAGTGCTCTAACGGTTGTGGAATTTCGATGGAGATGCGATTGCTTGAATACCAAACTTTATGTGTGCTGACCCAAGGACTTTTGCTGGTTGGGTAGATGTCTATTTCTTTTAGAGCATTCTTGAAATCATAATATTCAAAATGTTTTTTGCATTTTAGTTTTTATTATTTGAGGCCTCTTAATATTTTTGATAATAGAGTTGCTGAAAAATTCTATAGCGACGATTAACAAAACTGTTTTAATCGACCGTTTCCATAAAACAGAAACAGATGGAGATTCATTTTTCAACAACTCTAATGATCTAAAAATTATGTGTATGAATGTAATAGTTCCTACAAGCCTCTTTGGAATTGATAAATTTTTTTCTTATCGTTCAAAATGTAAGAGTTCCTACATTTTAAAATAGATTCTTAAATTTTGTATCCTACTTTAAACAAAAAACCTAATCCAAAACTTAAAGATTAAGAATTATTGGAAATCCATATACTAAAAATTTGTAGGAACTCCAGCTATTCATTAGAAACTTCTAAAGGATTATTGTTTATACCTTTTGAGATTTTAGAACAAACTCAAAACATTATATCAGAATGCCTAACTACATCGGCATATTATAATTTGAACATGAAATTCTGATCTGTGTTTGTTTTTTGAGGAACCGTTTCTTATATGGAACAAATCTACTTTAATACTGATCAAAAAATTGAATCTACTTTGAACGAAAATGTTGAAAAGGTAGTAACACTTTTGGTGCCGAAAAGTTATTACGTTATTTTATCGTTGAAAGATAGGAGGATGCTCGGTAAAAAACTTCCTTATCTTTTAAATCGTTACGGTAAATTTATTTCTTCTCATAGTCGTTTGAATCGAAGGGCGGTTACTACTCTTTATCAAAAAGATCAGGGAGAGTTGAAGAAGATCAATTTTAGAATAGATATGAGTCATTGGGCCATGTTAGGAATTTTGGCTCATGCCCATGGTGTTTCTAGATGTTTTCTTTTTAACTTTTTGTTGTCCCTAGAAAAAGTCGGGGTTGGAGATTCTATCGTAGAAGTTTTAAATGAAGGGGTTCCTACATTCCATAAAATTTACAGATATATCTGGCAACTAGACTTATCAAATAAACGAATTAGCAGAATGCTAAGGTATTTTCCTAATCCTTTAAAGGAGAACTTTAAGAAACTTAGAACTTGAGCAATTAAGGTAAAAGTTCTGTGAGTAATAAACAAAGAAAATTTCTTAAAATGTGAGAGTTCTTATATTTTAAACGATTTAAACAGAAAAGGCTTAATTTTAAGGTCCATACACTTAGAAGTCATGAAATCTATTTAACGTGAGTTCGGCGTAAGAGGTTTGATTCGTTTTATAAAAATCTGATTTTTCCATAAAAAATAAATGTGGAACTCCCCGAGTTAAATCACAAAAGATGAATGTTTAAAAATTTATTAGAGTTGCTGAAAAATCTTTTTCTTTTGCATGGAAACGGTCGATTAAAACAGTTTTGTTAATTTGAACTATGGATTTTTCAACAACTCTATTATACGACTTAATCTGTAGGAACTATTACAAAAAAATAATCGTCCAATCAGATTTTTATACAAAATCGTTGTTTTGCGGCCATTATCAAAATTTAAATCCCATTTTAACGTGAGTTCTGATTGAGAAAAAACTTTCTAAAAGTATGAGTTCCTACAATTTTTTCTTAAAATCGTGGTTTGCAATAGTTCCCACATTTAAAGAATCAATCTGTAAAGTTCAGATTCCAACTTTTTTTAGAATCATCGATTCCTTACGCCGAGCTTATGTTATTTAAGAGAAACTGATAGTAATTAAAAATTTTATTATATTCCAATTAATGCAATGGCAAACCCAATTGATTGGGCAAAGGATTTGCTTAGACATTTATTTTGTGTTAGACGGAAATTGCTTGTTTAGAAGCTCTTTCCAGTTTGATCAAATTGGCGCTAGTGATAGCTATACTATCCAAGTTATAGGTTTGAGAAATTAATCTTCGTTTTTCGAGTTCTTTTCCATTTAAAACTTTCAAGGATTTTTCCAAAAGAAGCCCACAGAGAAAACGGGCCGCTATTTCTACAACTTCGAACGCTAAAGAATCTTTTACGTTTCCGTCATGGATAGATTTGTAAAATATTACGCTTGTATCTAAATCTTTCCAAACTTTTTTAAGATCTTCCGAAGCAGAAAATTTAGAAAGTACTACTTCCGAATATTGTCTGAGTTGTCCGGTTGGAGACATTCCAGATACAACACCTCCGATTGCGGCGACGATTTGTAATTGAGTAGTTCCTTCATAGATAGTAGTAATTCTACTGTCTCTATAAATTCGAGCAACGTCGTAGTCTTCAGTGTAACCACTTCCACCATGGATTTGTAATGCGTCCGATGCAATTGCAACACATCCTTCGGAAGCGTAATACTTACTCAGTGGGGTAAAAAGATCTGCAAGTTTTTCCCAACGACGAATGGATTCATCCTGACTTACTTCTTTTTCCGATTTACCTTCCACTTTGATAAGATGTTCTTTAGGCCAATGATAAAGATCGATCGCTTTTCCGGTTTCAGCGATTAGAACTCTGGTAGCTAAAATTTCTCTTTCCATACGGTCTAAAATTTTTTTCACTGCGGGAATTTGTTCGATTGGTTTTCCAAATTGAATTCTTTCAGAAGCATATTTTTTCGCTTCGTAATAGGCGGCGGTTGCAATTCCCAAAGATTGAGTTGCGATTGTAAGCCTAGCTGCGTTCATCATTCCCATCGAATATTTTACGAGCCCATATCCGGTTTTGCCGATCAATTCTCCCGGAGAGTTATCAAATACTACTTCGCAAGTAGGGGAACAGTGAAGTCCTAACTTGTGCTCAACACCGGCGATATGTACGTCGTTTCCTTTTACGAGAAAAAAAGATAAACCTCTTGCACCACTTTCGGGCGAACCTGTTCTCGCTAACGTGAGAATTACGGACGGTGCATTGATATAACCGCAAGCGTGTGTAATAAAACGTTTGGCTCCGTTGATTCTCCAAATTCCTTCTGCGTCTTGAGTAGCTTTTGTTTGAACATTAGGAAGATCTGATCCATAGTTTGGTTCTGTGAGTGCCATCGCCGCGCTGTATTTCCCTGCGGAAATTTCCGGAATCCATTTTTCGCACATTTCGGAAGAAGCATATCTTTCCATGATTTCTACGATGTTTATATTTCCATAGGAAAGACAAAAAGCGGCGTCTGCCCTTGCGGCAACTTCCATCATAAAAGATTGAACCGTTGCTGGTAATCCCATGCCGCCGTATTTTCTATTGATCGAAATCGGCATTAAACCGGCGTCTCTGAGGGTGTTGTAACATTCTTCTTGTGCCTTTGGAAAAGTTACTTTTCCGTTTTCATATTTAAGTCCTATTCGATCCATTTCCTTACTACGAGGAGCTACAAACTCTCCCATAATTTCACCCAAGGATTCCAAAACGGATTTATAATATTCTTTAGCTTCCTCCACGTTGGAAGGCGCATAAGCTAATCTTTCATTGCCGGTTTTTTTAAATTCTTCTGCGTCTTCGAATTTATGTTCGTATGCGTGGATGATTTCTTCCCAATCGATCAACTGGTTAAAAACGAGTTTTAGGTCTTCATTATCTTGAAAGTAATTGCTGATAATCATGGAGTCTCTACCTCTCAATTATGCCCAATAATTAAAAGTATCGAGAAAAGATGTCAAGCATCAAAGAAAACTAATTTGCAGTCTTATCTTCTTCGTTCAATTTTTTTAATTTTGGTAGTTCGCCAATTGCAACTGAATACCAAATCGTATTTAAAGAATGTTGATAGTACGCCTTTCTGTAAGCGATTTCGGAATCTAAAAAAGAAGTTTCTGATACTAAAAGTTCAAGACGGGAAACCGTTTTAAAGCTGAAACCTCTTCTTTGAGAACTTAGATTGGATTCAGCAGAATTGCGAGCTTTTGAATATAAGGATAATAAACGAGCGGAGTTTAAGGAACTCTCATAGGCTTTTCGAATTTCGTCGGTTGCAATTCTCTTTGTTTGAGACAGTTGTAATTCTGCTTGTCTCAATGCGGATTCTGCTTGTTTAACCCCTGCCGTAACGGTTCCGGCGGATAATAAAGGTACGTTGATAGATAATTGCATCGTAATATCTTTATTTGGAGTTGTATTATGTTCTGGAATCGTATAATAATTATTTAATGTAACCGAAGGTAAGTGTCCACCCCAGGCCTTTTTCAGATTGAATTCCGCCGCTTTTAGATTTTCTTTTGCGGCGATTACGTCGTATCGTTTTGCGATTCTTTCTTCTGGTAATAGGTTCTGAGGAATAGAAATTACTTCCTTAGGAATTGCCAATCGTAGGCCGCCTTTTACAGCTCCTATAAGACTTTCCAGTGCCATTTCCGCCTGTTTTAATTGATATTTAAAATCTTCTAAATACGCTTCGGACCTAGAAAAATCTGCCTCGGCTCCGCTTAAGTCTGCTCTTGTAATTTTTCCCAAGGAAAAAAGTCTCCTTCTTTCTTGGATTGTTTTTCGAACCAAATCGGTCTTTTTTTCTTCCAAAAAAATGATTTCTTTTAATTGTAGAACATTATAATATGCTTGTGCAATTTCCAGGTAAAGTCGTCCAGACTCGTAACGAGCTTCATTCATTCTAACTTTAGTTAGAGCTCCTGCAGCTTTATAAGTAGTATATTGGCTTACTCCGTTTAAAATGGGAATGCTCAAAAGTAATCTAGTTCCAGGGCCAACCGTAGGCGGAAGACTACTTGTAGAGGAACCACCAGTAAGAGGATTTGGTTCCGTATAAAAAGGATTGAAATGGGAATTGGGTCCCGGAATTCTATAAAATTTATTATACACTAAAGACAAAGAAGGAAAAAAAGAAGCAAACGCAGCAGCTTTTTGGGCATCTGCTTGTTGGATTGCTTCTTCTTTAAGAGCAATTCTTTCCGTTCTTTCCACCGCGAAAGCGTATAGTTCATCTATAGTTAGTTCCTGTTCGGGTAAAATACTTTTGATTTTTTCGGTAGTTATTCCGGTCACTTCTTCCAGTCTAGGTTCAACAATTCCATCTCCCGTTCTAATTCCAGAATCATCTGTACACCTGGATGTAAACAATAGAATTAAAAAGAAAGAAAATATAAAAAAAACGTTTTGGAGTCTGAATTTTTTTTTTGCATCTAACTTATTTTTATAATAAGTTTTGTATTTTGGGGATAGTAATGAATTCATGTTGTAGGATATAAGTTTATAATTATTTTTTAATATATCTTTTGAAATAGTAGTCATTGTTTTATATTGAAGGTTTTTTAAACTTTTTAAAAAAATAGTTTTTTGAAAGTTTATTTTCCAAAAATTCTTCAAATTGGAAAAGAACTTGAAATCAAGATGATGATTTATTTTAAATTTATTTTCTTCTTTTGCAGAAAAAATTTGATGTGTTTTTGAAAATGTATTCCAAAATTTATATAGGAGTGAACGGCGAGTTCTATAGCAAAAAAAGTTATCAAGTTTCAAATCAGTTTTTATAGAATCTAAAAAAAATAATTGTCTAATCAAATTTCTGTATGAAAGTTTTGTTCTGTTATTATCAAATTTAAAATTCATTTGTTTTGTTAGATTTATTGTAGGTTGTCCGGATATCTAAATATTTAGAAGCTCATACAATTTTTGACGCTATCTAAAAGTTTATAAATTTTTTTAAGAAATTAGATTTATAGAAACTATTACATTCTTTTATTAAAGACTGAATAATCATTGTTTTGGCCTTTTTTGAAGTTTTGAGATAAACTCTGTATAACAAACCGATTTATAGAATGTGACGTTGATTCTTGATTGTAACATTATGAATTTTTGCAAAACCTCGCTTCCTTTCAAAGTTATATCTTTGCAAGTATTTATTGTGGAAATTACTACATAGTATCCAAATACTTTAAATGTGGGAACTCCCACGTTTTTGTAAATTTTAAACAATTTTAAAATCCAATCCATGTTTTTAGTTTTACTGGTTTCATAAAATTGAATACGGTTCATTTTTATTATAAAATCTTGTTTTGATAAAAATATAAGTATTTTATTATATAGTTTTGAGTATTTTTTAATCAATTGAAACGTAAAAGCAAACTCAAAAGTTATATAAGAATTCCAGAAAATCAATATATCAATATCAAAAAACTCCGTAAAAATTTTATTTTAGATATAAGATACGCATAACGTATTTTTTCTGAAAAGTATTTATCTAACGTTTTATGTTCAATAGGATTTACTTTAAACTTATATTTTATTGATCTTCGGTGGAATTTTTACCTCCTTTTCTCCTAAATAGTAGGCGGCAGGAACTACTAAAAGTGTAATCAAGGTAGAAAGGGTCATACCACCTAGTATAGTCACCGCCATTGGAATTCTAGTTTCTGCTCCTGGTCCGAGAGCCAACGCAGGCGGAATTGCCGCGGCGATAGAACTAAAAGAAGTCATAAGCACGGGTCTTAAACGGATAGGGCAACCTTCTCGGATCGATTCTTGAATATTTTTTCCAGTAGAACGAACATGATTTACAAACTCCACGAGAAGGATGGAATTCTTTTTTACCAATCCTAAGAGAAGAATGAGTCCGATAAAACTATACATGTTAAAAGATTGTCCGAACACATAAAGAGCGACTAATGCACCTGTGAAACTGAAAGGCATAGCGAGTAAAATGTAGAGAGGTTGTTTTAAACTATTGAATTGGCTTGCGAGAATCATATAAGAAAGTAGAATTCCGAATAATAAAGCAAGAGTTAGACTGTTACCGGACTCTTTTGCAGTTTTTGCCGAGCCTGTCATGGAGACCGAATATCCTTCCGGAAGAATTTCTTTAGCAATTTCTAATGCTTTTTCTGTAGAAACGTTTTGACCCAAAGCAGGGGCGGGGTTTCCAAATACTCGGATCGCTCTTTCTCGATTGATTCTGGTAATTGTTTTAAGAGCTTCTTTTTCTTGGATATTTATAACTTCTTTTAACTTTACGAATTCTCCAAATGTGTTTCTAACTCCAATATTTGGAATGATCGAGATAGTTTCTCCTTTTTCCCTTTGAATTTTAACTCTAACGTCGTAGCTTCGGCCGTTTTCTGTAAAACGACTTACGTTTTTTCCTCCCATCAATGTTCCGACTGTATTTCCAACATTAGCCATGCTTACACCTCTAAGAGCGGCGGCTTCTCGGTTCGTTACAAGTCTAAGTTCTTTTTGTCCTGCTACGTAGTCTGTATCTACGTCCAATAGTATTTTACTTTCTTTGAGTTTATCTAAAATTTTTACAGAAAGAGAGGATAACGTATTCCAATCAGGGCCGGTTAACACAAGTTCGACTGGATAACCCCTTCCCGCAGAAAATCCTCTTTGAGAAAGGTCTTGTACTGAAAACGTAGCTTCTGGAACTAATTCTTTTAAATCTTTTCTTAATATACTAAATAACGCGGATTGAGTGATTTCTCTTCCTGTTTTAGGATTTTTAGGTCTGTGTCCCATTTCTTTCATTGTAATAAAAAACATTCCTGTATTTGCTTCCGTTCCTCCAAAACCACCTACGTTGGAAATATACTTTTCTATTTCTTTTCTTTGAATAAGATATTGTTCTACTTTTTTCATGGTTTCGTCCGTTTTTTGTAAAGAAGAACCCAAAGGAAGTCTAGCGCGAACGATAAAACGTCCCATGTCTTGAGGAGGAATAAATTCTTTCTTTAAGAGGAAAAAAAATCCAAGAGATCCAATGAACAAGGCAGTCGAACCGAACACAATCCAACGAGGAAATTTTAATACGAAGTCGATAGAACGTTCATAAAGAAGAGTACTATAATCTAAAAAACGTTCCGTGACCGGATCCATCTTTTTAAAAATGGAAATTTTTGAAATCCATCGATTCCAAATTTCGTGAGCATTTACAGAAAAGATGGATTTTTTATTATTCTTTTTTTTATCTTCCGCATACAAGGAAGCACGCATAGGAGTAAAACTTAGAGCTTCGAAAAGGGAAAGTAGAACTGAAACTGAAATTGTAACGCCGAATTCTAAAAAATATCTTCCGATGATCCCTTTCATAAAAGCAACAGGAAGAAAGATAGCAACGACGGCTAACGTAGCAGCTAGAGCAGCAAACCGAATTTCAGTCGCTCCTTCCAGGGCGGCTTGAAACCAGGACTTTTTCATTTCCCTATGTCTAGTAATATTCTCTAGAACCATGATTGCGTCGTCCACGACAATCCCAGTTGCTAAAGATAAACCTAACATAGTAAATGTGTTAATTGTAAAACCAGCAAAATATAAAAACAAAAAGGTTCCAATTACGGAAGTAGGAATTGCAAGAAGAACGTTTCCGGTACTCTTCCAGTTTCCTAAAAACAATCTACAAACAAAACCGGTAAGGATGGCGGAAAAGATCAGAGTAAATTCTAATTCGTTTACACTGTCTCGTATGTAGCCAGTGTTGTCGTTTGAAACAGTAAGGTCATAACCTTTTGGAAGTTTTGTTTTTAATTCCTTAACTTTGTCTTTAACAAGATCACCTACTTGAACCGCGTTTGCTCCTTTGAGTTTTTTGATACCAATTGCAACTGCAGAAATTCCATTAAATCTAGAGATTCTGCGGACTTCGCCTAACCCGTCTTCTACGATTGAAATGTCCTTTAAACGAATCGATCTAAAGAGGGGAGAACCACTTCTAGAATTTAAGAATATGTTTCCAAATTGTTCTGCGGTGGGAACTTCGCCAACGGCACGAAGACTGATTTCGTTCGTTTTATTTTCTAATCTTCCGGAAGGAACTTCTAAATTCTGTTCTCTTAAAGTGTTTACGATATCGTCTACCGCGATTTCGTTTCTGGAAAGTTGTATCGGATCTAAATAGACATTGATCGTTCTATCAACGTAACCTCCTAAAATAATTTCACCTACGCCTGGAATTTTCTGAAATTTATCTTTAAGAAAATCCTTTACGAAAAGCATTTTTTCTTTTTCGGATTTATCAACTGCAGTGAGGGAAATCCAGATGATTGGAGTATCATCCGGATTGGATTTAGTAATAACAGGAGGGTCCATTTCTTCAGGAAGTTTGTTGGAAACCTGAGCGAGTTTTGTTTGGATTTCTTGAACGGCGACGTCTACGTTTCGACTCAGTTCTAATTCTACAGTGACCGCAGCGGAACCGTCTGAGGAAATCGATCGAACTTCAGTGACACCTTCCACTGTCATAAGAACTTCTTCGATCGGATCTACAACATCCGTTTCCATGACCTGTGCATTGGCTCCGATGAGAGTGAGAGAAACGTTTACAACCGGAAAGTCTACGTCTGGCATTTGGGAAACACCCATTCTGGAAAAACCAATCGATCCAAAAAGAATGATCGCTGCCATCATCATCCAAGAGAAAATCGGATTACGTATAGAAATTGCAGAAAGCAAGTAAAAACCTCTTAGGTTCAATGGAAACAAAAATTGAAATGAACCTTAAATACTAATTCGACCTAATTTTTATCTTCTGGGTCCAATTTTTTAATTGGAAGTTCGTTAATTATGAAATCGTATATTTAAATTTAAGATAGAAAGCGGCTAGACTTTTCTTTGAAAAGTAGGGTCAAGGAATATATTTTTTAGTATGGTTTATAAAATTTACGATTAGGTATGATTCTAAAAGCTGATTTTTCAAACTGTATTCTAAATTACGCATATAGATTTGTCTTGGCGCCAAGGACTTGGTTGCACAAGTATTTAAGCATACTGTTTTCTGCACCAGAGCAACTGTGTTGAGTTTTTAAGAAGCGTTTGCAGTTGTTCAATACTCGATCCTGTGTATTTGGAAAATTGTAGGATTATTTTTATAAAATTGATACAAATAAAGACAATAAAGTAATTTCTCAATAAAATCTTTATATACAGAAAAACTTTCTAAAGTGGATTTTCACTTTTATGATCATAAAAGGTAATTTCATCCAAATAATCTGGTTTTGAATTTTCTGAATATTTGTGAAGGAGCCGTTACTTTAGAAAGTTGCCGCCGATTCACATTTTTTAATAAATTACTTTAAAATTTAACGTGGACAGAGCCTAAGAAAATCAGGGCGAATCCGGCTTGCCACAGGCAGCCGGACCGGGCTCTCAGCTCTGGTCAATAAATTGTATATAGAAAACGTTATACAATAATCATCTTTAGCTTCAATTTATTTACCTCGCATCGATCCCTTTCGCGTTAATTCACGTTAAAACTTAAAGTGTAGGAGTTCTTACAGCTTTTAACTTTGAACTTATCCAAAACCTAAACACCGATCCATAGAGAGATGTTTGCTGAGTTACTGTTGAGTGTAGAAGTGAGACGCCAAGTTCTGTAAATTGTGGGAACTATTACGAAAATTTAACGAGATTAGAATTCTCGAAAGTTGACAAATGAGACCTAAATTTGTGGGGAACTACTGCATTTTATTGAAAATTTCTAAAGAATGATCGTAAAAATTTTTGAGATTCTGGGACAAGCTCTTTATTCAAAACGGTATAGTTTTTAAAGAGACACATAAATCAGTGGGAACTACTAAGTTTTGTTAAGACTTGCAAAAAAGGATTTCTATTAGAGTTTGGGTTAGACAATTTTTGACACAGTTTAAGGAACCTACAAAAAATGAATTTTGGATTTGATGAATCAAGGTCGTGAAACGAAGATTTTATGCAAAAATTTGATTGTACAGTCATTTATTTTAGATTAGAGTTTTTGAAAAATTAATTCGCCACTTAGTTTCTGTTTCATGGAAACGGTCGGTTGAAGCAGTTTTATTGATCGTCACTATGAAATTTTTCAAAAACTCTATTTTATAGAAAATACTTTTAAGAGTAATATCGAAATTTTTACAAATGGCATTGTGTATAAAAGAAATATTAGAAAATCAATATTTTTAAATATAAAAAATAAATCAATTATCTGGGCTTTTTAGGGAGAATAAAAAAAAATGAAAATTTTTATAACAGGAGCTTCCGGTTTTGTAGGAGATGCCGCAACTCGGATTTTATCCAAAAAACATACCATTTTGGCGATGTCTCGATCTGAAAAAACGGATTCAATCGTATCCAAAGCAGGAGGAAAACCGGTTCGATGCGAACTCAATTCGGTGGATCCAAGTTCTCTACAAGGAATAGACATAGTCATTCATAGCGCGGCTTATGTGGAACAATGGGGACCTTTCCGAGATTTCTGGAAAGTAAACGTGGAAGGAACCGCTCAACTTTTAGAAGCATCTCGTAAAGCGGGTGTTAGGCGATTTATTTTTATTGGAACCGAAGCGGCACTTTTTTATGGGCAACCGATGATCAATATAGACGAATCTTATCCTTATCCGAAAAACTCTCCCTTTCCTTATTCTAAAACCAAAGCCGAAGCGGAAAAATTAGTATTAAAAGCCAATTCTTCGGAGATGCAGACGCTTTCGATTCGTCCTCGTTTGATTTGGGGACCGGGAGATAAAACTGTCCTTCCAATTCTTTTGAAGATGATTGCGGAAGGAAAATTTTCTTGGATCGACGACGGAAAAGCTCTAACCAGTACAACTCATATTTATAACTTAGTACATGCAATCGAACTTGCTCTTACCAAAGGTCAAGGAGGTAAATCGTATTTCGTAACAGATGATGAAATATTCAATTTTCGTAATTTTTTAGAATCTCTACTAACAACTCAAAAAGTAACGGCACCAAATCGTTCAATTCCAGGATGGCTAGCACGTTTTTTAGCAAGGGTTGTAGAAGCGGTTTGGAAATTATTCTGGATTAAAAACGAACCTCCTTTGACCCGTTTTAGTGCAAGTATTATGTCCAGAGATTGTACGATTAAAATAGATAACGCTAAAAAAGATTTAGGTTATTCTCCCCTATTGACGGTTAGTCAAGGACTCAAAGAGATGCCGGTTTTAAAATTGTGACATTCAAAAGTTAGAATGTAGAATTTACTTCTTAAAAATTTATAAATTTCAAAATAATCTTAATTTATAATGTTTATGCATTTTTGTAAGATCTATAATTTATTTTTGATAGTAAATATAGGTTTTCTAAAAACTTTATTAGAATTATTGAAAAATGAATCTCCATTTGCCTTTGTTTCATCGAAACGGTCGATTAAAGCAGTTTTGTTAACTGAAATGGAATTTTTCAAAAACTCTAATATTTCGAATTATATAAAGATTTCTTAAAAAATAAAATACTCGATATCATTTTTTGAAATCTATCTAAAGAATTCGTTTTTCTTTATAGACGAAAAAGTAATTCTTGAATCATTCGTTTTGAAAAAATCTACAGAATTTTGTTGTATAAAAGAAATATTCCTTTATACTCTTTAAAGACCAAAAGAGGATTATTATGATTCTAAAAAGGTTTTTAATTTTATTGTTATCTAGCTTTTTCGTCTGGAGTGCGTTAGGTGCTCAAGTCGTAACTCCTACGATTTCGGTAAAGTCGAATTCTAAAACAACTAAGGAAGGGATTTTAACTCGAAGAAAAATGTTGGATTTTCATCAACTTTCAGGTTTTATCACATTAGGACTTTGGTTGGCTACAAACTTGGAAGGTGAAAAGGCAAAAGATAGCTTATATAGAAAGTCGGATGAATATGCAAAAATTTTGCTTTTTACACATCCGGAATATTCGAACAATGATCCGCTTTATTCGGTTTCTTTGTTTCAAGGTTTAGATCAAAATAGTATTGCCGCCACGTATTTTCTTTTTAAGGATCCTGCAAATAATCTCCCTTTATATTTTGTATTAAAATCTAACGAAGAATGGGAAGCGAAACATTCCGGAAGTTTTCATAAACAATTAGCATATTCTACTTTTGGAATGTATCTTTTAACTGCTGGTTTGGCTTTTTTTGCTCCTCAGAGAGTTGTAGATTCGGAAGATTCCGACGTAAATATTTATAGCCCCATTTTTGCTCACAAAGCCTTAATTCCTTTGCATTTGGCGGCGATGTTGATTTTACCTTCTTTGGGGCAAAGGATCGAAAAACACGGACCCGAAGCGGCGAGAGATATGCAGCAAGTAGGATGGGCGGGTTTTGGGGCCTTTACTTTGTCTTTGTTTGTAATTACATTTTAAGGAATATTAATATATGAAACATCTTAACCAAGTCGTTTTATCGTTTTTGATTTTTCTGACGTCCCAAAGTTACGCGTCAGAGATCCTCAAAAAAGAAATCACTTTTTTGGCGATTCATCCTATGAAAGAAGTTCACGGAATTTGTACGGAAATACAAATAGATTCTCCTCAAATTCAAACAAACGGAACCGTTTATAAATTAAATTCTCCTTTTGGAATTAAAATTCCGATTTTGAAAATTCATTCCGGAGATGAAAACAGAGATTCTCATATTACGGAAATTTTAGGCTATCCTAATACTCCGGAAATCATAGTTGTTGTAGAATCCGTAGATGCAGTTGGTGAAACATATTTGATCCGTGGTAAACTTACTATTCATGGATTTACTCGTGACTTTCAATCTTCTGGAAAAGTTGAGCCAAATGGAGTTGGTCAAATTCATATATTTGGAAAAGTGAATATTCGATTTTCTGATTTTAATCTCGAAAAACCGTCTCTTTTATTTATAAAAGCAAAAGAAGAAATTGAAATCGGGTATGACTTTTTGGTTAAGATATAAAAATATTTTGTATTCTAGTTTATAAATTAAGAAATGATTTTCCGTTTAAGTAATAGAAACTTCTTCTAATATTTTTTCCCCAAGCTGGAGGGTAAGAATTTTTTCTTTTAATTTCAAGAGTAAACTCTGATCTTCCAGTTTACAGCCATTAGATGTTTGAAGATAAAAAGAATCGTACGCGTAGTCGGCGCTTGTTGAAACTCTCAAGTAACGAACCTTAAGATCTAGATAAAGAATGATTTGAAGAATTCTATAAACCAGACCTACAACATCTGGCATTCTAACTTCCATAATTGTTACGTCTGGAAGATCCTCGTTATAAAATTGAACGGAACGATTGACTATACTTTCAGGCGTTGGTTTTCTAGGGTTCCAATCCGTTCTCTGGAACGCGATACTTTCACGTTTTAAATTTCCAGACGAGATGGATTTGAGTTTGTTTTCGATCCGATCTAGTTTACCTTGTGGAATGTTTCCTCCCCCAGTAGAATCGGTCAATTGAACCGTTGTGATCCAATATTCTTCGAGAGTATAACTTTTCATTCCTAAAAGACTCAGTCCTTCGGAAGAAATGGCACAAGATAGATCTAAAAGTATTTCCGGCTGATTTGATGTAACTACATCAATTGTAACAAACGCTGGATCTTGTTCCGTTTCAAAGATTGTTATAAGAACAGGATTTTGTGCTAGTGTTCCAATCGATTTAAAATTTCTTAATATTTTGCGATTAGATACCGTATTTAGATAAGAAGATGGAGCAACTTGGTTGGCGAACTCTACAATGGATCGAGAGATCGCTTCACTTAAATCTTCTTTGTAGATTAAATAATTTTTTAGATTTTCTAACTGAATCTCTCGAGTAGGTCCTGTTTCTTCGAAATTATCTTTGGAATCTCCTGCAAGATAGGGAATTGTATTTTGATAGAGTGTGTTTAAAATTGCACTTTTCCAATTGGTAAGTACTCCGGTCCCGACAGACTTAGTGTCTATTACGGTAAGAATATAAAGTTTTCTTAATCTTTCTCTGCTTCCTACAATTCTTGCAAAATCGAGGATTAATTTTGGATCACCTATATCTCTTTTAGAACTTAATTCCGACATGATAGTATGTTTTTCTACTAAAAAGCGACACAAGTCAGTATCTTCTTCGTCAAGTCCTAATCTGTCTCCCAGAGATATAACTAGTTCTGCTCCGTATTCGGAATGGTCTCCTTCTTTTACTTTACCGGCGTCGTGTAATAAAATTGCAAGCGCCAAAAGTTCAATCTTGGAACATTCGTTGTAGGTTTTTTGAATTTCCTCGTCTTGAAATTCTCCTTGATCTAAAAGGTCGAGTTCATGCAAAATTAATAATGTATGTTCGTCCACAGTGTATTCGTGGTGATAACTGAACAGAGGGAAGTTGGTACAGGCGCCGAATTCTGGTAAAATCGCTCCTAAAACTCCTGATTCGTGCATTAACTTCAAAATTTTTCCTCTTCGAAAAGGAGTTCTCAGGATTTTTAAAAATTCCTCATTTACTTCGGATGAATACTTAAAGTCATCGTCTAAAAAATTTGACGCAAACCTAAATTCGTTTAATAAAGTTCCGGAAACTTGTAGATTTTTTTCCTGAATCATTCTAAAAGAACGCATAACGTCTCTATAAATTGTATGCGGATTTGTAAATAAGGTTCCTGTTACCGGAGGAAAAACGGTATCTCCTATTTTAAAAAAATTAAGATCTTCGTAGGAAAAGCGTTCTCCTTTTGAGCTTCCTCTTTTTTCGAGAATAGAATCTAAGTAAATGCGAATGATAAAGTAGATATTTTTCTGATGGCGATATAATACGTGCATAAATTTTTCAACAGAAGAGAGTTCTTCTTTTTTGCCGTAACCTAAATACTCTGCGACTTCTTGTTGAAGATTTAGATCCAATCGATCCGTTTTTCTAGAAGTGACCGTATGCATTGCAATTCTTACGCGTAGAATAAAATCATAAGCTTCCTGTAGAAGCTGAACTTCTCCCCTTTGAAAAGCGGGAAGTATGGATAATCCACTTAAAGACGGAAGGTTGCGAAATGGTTTTTCCATCCAAAACATATATTGTATGTCTCGAAGTCCGCAAAGATCCGTTTTTAGATTTGGTTCGCTTAACAAAATTGGACGTTCTTCGTTGAGAAACCGAGAGGTTAAAATTTCTTCTTTGATTTCATTATAACGTTTTGTTAATTTTACTGGAAGTTTTTCCAGAAAATTCGTTTTAAACTTTTCGAATAAAGATTTTGATCCGGCAAGAAAACGGGCGTCTAAAAAAGCGTGATAAGTAGACATATCATCTAAATATCGAAAACATTCTTTGATCGTTCTACAGGAATGTCCGACTTCTTTTCCGGAATCGTATAGATAAGTGTTGATCTTGGAAATGATCGTTTCTAATCTTTCTTCTTTGATTCCGTTATGTAAATACAGCAGGTCGATATCGGAATGAGGTGCCATTTCCATTCTTCCATACCCTCCCATTGCAACGATACAGAGTTCGTCTCCGGATTTTAATCCGACTTTTGAACTTTCAAACTTGGAGAGTATAAAAGAATCTACAATATGTGTGAGTTGTCTCGAGACGAGTCGTCCGTCTACGTTTTTACTCTTTTCTAAGAGTCTTTGAAAACTGTAGGTTATATCTAATTGTAAAGGCATATGATGAATGAGTTCCAGAGTTTGTCTTATTGTTTTGTTTTCCGAAATGGAATATTCTGATTTTGATTAAAACATACAATCCGAATTTTCATTTTTTCGTAATCTTATTTTGAATTTATTCTAGAACTTAAAGTTTACTGGATTGAAAGTTAAACTGCAAGAACCTGTTACAAGTTTTTGTATAATCCGAAAGGAGTAAATTCTATTGTGTTTATTTTGAATGATGGTCTGTCCGAGTTTTATTTTAAAAAGAATCAACTCTTTTTTGTTTTCAGTTGTTTGTCGGAACAACTATTGATTTCTATAAAATTGAGTAAGATAGATTTTCATCGTAAAAACTGTTTCATTAAAAAATATTGAATTCTTTTAGTAAGAACTAACCTTAGAATTTTTAGATGTGGGAACTAATACAAATTTAGCAGTTTTGCTTTCGAAATCGATTTTTAAATTAACATGAGTTCGGTGTAAGAAAGAATTTTCTAAAAGTATGAGTTCCTACAATTTTAGAATTTGTTTGTAAAATCGTAATTTGCAGTAGTTCCCACAAATTATTTTTACGAAAAGATTTGGTTTTATAAAACGAATCACTTACATCGAATTTACGTTAAAATAAAAATCTTACAACAAATAAGACAGTAAAATGTGAAGCCACTTGAGATTTTTAGGAAAGCAGTTGTAGGTCGGTATTTTATAGAATTATGATATGATTGGTATTTCTGAAACTATGTTTTACAATTCGACCCTCAGTATAGAACTTGTGCATGCAAGTTCATCCTATTCTCAAAAATATATTCTAAATTTCGAATGTAGATTTATATAGGCAAAGGATATAGACTTATATAAATAAATCTAAATAACGTCCCACAGCCGCTTATTTTAATCGATCTCCTGGTTTAGCGTCCTTATGAGGTACAAATAAACTCAAAGATTCTCCTTCGCCGGAAGCGAGCAACATGGCTTCGGAAATTCCGAATTTCATTTTTCTAGGTTTTAGATTGGCAACGACTACAACTTTTAGACCTTTTAAATTTTCTGGTTGATAAGCGACTTTAATTCCGGCAAAAACGTTTTTGATTCCCAGTTCACCTAAATCCACTTTTACGTTTACGAGTTTATCGGCGCCATCTACCGGGCCCGCTTCCACAATTTGGCCCACTCTCAATTCTACTTTAGAAAGGTCATCTATCGAAATTTCAAGTCTCTCTTCTTGAACTTGATTTCCAGAAGTTTCTACTATTTTAGAATGTTCCGATTGTTTATTTTCTTCTAACATAACTTTGATCGCCTTTTCATCCACACGTTTGGAAATCATTTTGTACGGAGCTATTTTTATTTTTTCTAATATTCTATTTTTATCTAAATCCTTAAACGAAGGAGAATCTTGTAAATTCAATAACTTATAAATCTGTTCTGAAATTTTAGGAACTACAGGATAAAGATAGATTGCAAGAAAACGACTCGCGTTTAAGGTTACAGTTACAACTTCTCTTGCTTTTTCAGGATTTTCTTTGATGAGCTTCCACGGAGCATTATCGTTGACATAACGATTTACCCTATCTCCAAGACGTGTAATTTCTCTCAAAACTTTAGCGTAATTTCTTTGTTCGTATGCGTATTTTATAATGTTTTGAATCGAATCTTCTCCAGAACCAAATTTTATTGATTGAGTAATGATCTCTTCGATTAAAGCAAGACCTTCTTTGGAAATAACTCCTAATGTTCTGTCTAACGCGTCTAAAATCGTAGTAGAAACTCTGGAAACGGAATTGATCAAATTTCCCACAAGGTCCGAATTTATTTTATTTACGAAGTCTTCAAAAGAAAGATCAATGTCGTCCATTCCGGGACCTAATTTAGCGGCTAAATAAAAACGAAGATGTTCAGGGTCTAAATGTTTTATAAACGTCTCTGCTTTTATAAACGTTCCTCTGGATTTGGACATTTTTTCGCCGTTGACACCGATAAAACCGTGAACGTGAACTTTCGAAGGAGCTCTATAATCACTGCCTTCTAACATAGCAGGCCAAAATAAAGTATGAAAATATAATATATCCTTACCAATAAAGTGGACGATCTCTGAGCTTTTATCTTTCCAAAAAGAATCAAACTTATTCGGTTCGTTTGGAAAATTCTTTTCAAAGAAATTTTTGGAAGAAGCCATATAACCTATGGGAGCGTCTAACCAAACGTAAAAATATTTATTCGTTTCTCCTGGAATTTCAAAACCAAAATAAGGGCCATCTCTGGAAATATCCCAGTCTTGTAGTCCTGCATCGAACCATTCTTTCAACTTCTTTTTAACACCTTCGGATTCGGAAACAACTCCGCTCGTTTCTATCCAGGATTGTAAATCAAAATCAGTTTTTAGGTGGGATGGGTTTATAGTTTCTGATGAAGTCGATTTTTCAGCTGTTTTATGAAAATCTCCCAATTTAAAAAATATATGATCCGAATTCTTAGCCACTGGAGAAGTTCCGCATAAAGAACAATGAGAATCGATCAGATCCTTAGGACTATAAGTGGCACCACAAACTTCGCAATTATCTCCGTATTGATCTTTGGATTTACAATTGGGGCAAGTGCCTTTGATAAAACGATCTGGAAGAAACATCTTATCTGTTTCGCAGTAAGACTGTTCTATACTTTTTCTCGAAATATGACCTTTCGATTTTAGCTTCAGATAAATATCTTTGGAAATTTCTTGATTTGCTTTGGAATGTGTGGAATCATAATGATCATATTCAATTCCAAAAGAAGTTAAATCTCTATAATGTTCTTGTCCAACTTTTTTGATCAGTTGTTCGGGAGTAATTCCCTCTTTACGCGCTGCTAACATCACAGGGGTTCCGTGTGTGTCGTCTGCACAAAAAAAATAACATTCGTTTCCGATTGCCCTTTGAAACCGAACCCAAATGTCTGTTTGAATTCCTTCTAATACATGGCCTAAATGAATTGGACCGTTTGCATAAGGAAGAGCCGAAGTGACTAGTATTTTTCTATAAGATGAAGAAAAGTTCACAAAAGTCAGGTTCTTAAAATTTAGGTCAAAATCAACGTCTTTCTTTTCGGATTTTCATTGCAAAATCAATGGTTCGGATAGAATTTTCTGAAAACCTGGAGGAACCACCGATGCCAATGGAAAATCTTTCATCCCTTGCAAGTAAAGTTCTGCCGGGGCATGAATTCTATGAGAAGTTCAGAGAAGAAATGAACCCGGAGCAGGAGATATTCCATCTAAAGATGAACTATGCAAAGGTTCTAGTTAGCATCTGGTCTTATTCCTGTATGGCCGACGGAATCTTTCATCAAAAAGAAGGAAGTCTTGTCGGACAGATGGTAAAAGCGCTTTTCGAAGAAGGTTGTATCTTCTTTGATCATCAGAGCGAAAAAACTTCTATCATCGGAGAGTTATCGGAAGTATTTGAAAATCCTCTTCCGGTAAAAACGGTTCGTAATTTTTCGGAAGGAAATCCGATTATGGCGGCTGGTTTTTATGAAGATGCTTGCGTAATTGTTTCAATGGATGGGGCTCTGACTAAAAAGGAAAGAGAATTTTTAGACGATCTTGCAAAGGAACTCGAAATTTCGTCTATGGATAAGAAGAATATTGAAAATAGAATTCTTGAAAAAAAGAAGTAAGTATCTCAACGATCTTTTTTTCTTTTCGGTTTTTTTTAAAACCGAAAATTTTTCCATCCAAAAAGAGTGCATAACGTTCCACGTGATGACCTTCCTGCGGGTAAAATCCTTATGAATTGGATTTGGGAGGCGTTATTTTATTTTTTAATTGTATATACGGGTTTACAGTTTTTAGTATCTGGTCCTGTATTACAACTTCTGATTAATTTTTTTTCCTTCCGACATTTTAAGTTCAAATGGATCTCTTCCGGAATACTTTTACCTATTTTTTACGTAATCTCTAAAAACTGTACGATCGAATTTCCGGGAATATTAAAAACGGATCAAGTATATGCAAGGGTTTCTTTTTTAAATTTAAAGATAGATTTTTTTTCGCTTTTTAAGGGTAAGCTGAGTATCCCTTTTTGTATATTCAAAAATTTTCATATGGATTACACAAACATAATAAGTCCCCAGAAAAAAATAGGATTGATGCCTAAACGGGGAAAAATCGTATTCCAAAATATGAAAATAGAAAATGGATCGATTTCCATCGTGGATAAAACTTTAACCCCTACTTATTCAATTCAATTGCACGATATATCGATTGAAGGCGGATATATGGATTCCGGTTCTCCTCTTGAAATTCTTTTCAGGACTAAAAGCGGGTTTTGTAGACTTGGAAAAAGAGGGACACTCAAGATAGGAGTTTTAGGCGGGGAAACGAGAGGGTTTTTATCTTTAAACGACATCACCTGGTCTGAACTTGCCGGGTTGCAGGTAATTCCTCTTCCTTTTCTTAAAAATAGGGTTCGAATTTATGTGGAATTTAAACATATCAATCAGGATGAAACGATTGTAGAAGGTACTCTGATTCATTTCGCCCCTAATTCTCAGAATAAACCAGAACAAAGTTATCCGTTTCATTTTACGATTTTATGGAACAATTATAATTTACCATTTGATCTTGCACTTAAAGAACTCGTTTTAGAATTATTTCTTAAAATTAAATTGAAAGGAGTTATGACTAGAATGCTTCAAACGGTAGCGAAAGGTTTATATACGATAATAGGAAGAAGTCGTTCTCATTCATAAGATTTACGCTGAAAGTTGTATATTAAAAATTTAGAAACATGTTGTTGCGATTTTGAACTACTACTGGAATTTATAAAAAGGAACTCTTATCCAAGGGCGTTACAAAAAGAATATCTTGCAAGCTATCTCAAAAATATTTTAGAACTTGTTTTTCAAATCCTAAATACCGATCCATAGAGGTGTTTGCTGAGTTACACAAAATGTGGGAACTACTATGAAAATTCAACGAGATTAAAACTGCTTGAAAGTTCGCAAATTATCAAATGAGACTTAATTTGTAGGAACTACTGCATTTTAGTAAAAATTTCTAAAAAATTATCGCATAAATTCTTTTAGGTTTTGGGATAAGTTCTTAGAATAATCAGAATCTACATTTTAAGCAAAAATAAAATATTTTTAAGATGACTTGTAGTGAAATCCGCTTTAATAGAATTTTAATATTCTATTATATAGTTCGAAGTAAAAATCGAATTTTGCATGAGGTTCCCATTTTGAGATTATTACCAGATTGAAATATTAGAGTTATTGAAAGATGAATCCTTCACAGTGTCTCTTTGATAGAAACGGTCAATTGAAGCAGTTTTGTTAATTGCCATTATGCAATTTTTCAACAATTTTATTTTTTAATGAAAGTTCGGCATAAAAAAAATGAGAAAGAATTTTCTAAAAGTATAAGTCCCTACAAATTCAGAATTTGTTTGTAAAATCATGATTTGCAGTAGTTTTCACATTTGAGATTGATCTGCAAAGTTCTTTTCAGAAAAACAATCATGAATTCTTTGGCCGAAATAAAATTATTTAGAATATTTTGATTTTATAAAGTTATTATTCGTTTTTCTGGACGGCGACCTTGGAAACTCCACAAAGCTTTATTATCGGGCGACTTTAGGACTTTGGGAGTGTTTTCGATAGAATTTATTTTTCTACTTTTCTGCGTGAAAAAATGGAGCGGATCTGAACCCGCCCAGACTTATTTAGTACCAATCGGATTTAAAATCCTCGAAACGTTTAGAAATTTATACGAAACGAGATTTTAAATTTGATTTAAAACTTAAATTTGTAGGAACTACTTCGTTTTAATTCAATTACAAATGGATTTTGGCACAATTCTTAGATTGAATGAGAGTATCTTGGATCCAAGTTCTCCATTTCATCTTCCTTACTTTTATAATTGGGGAGATTCTCTTCTCTGAAAGCTTTTGGAGATTTTTTGGTCTCTTTCAAAAAAGCTCTGTGAAATGCGGAAGAAGAGCTAAAACCTACCGCCATCCCAATCGAAAGAATGGAACGATCCGGTTCTTCAAGCAACATAACCTTTGCTTCTTTCACTCGATGATGATTGATAAAAGTATTGAAATTCATTCCCATATGTTCGTTTAAAAAAGCAGAAAGGTGATGTACAGAAAGACCCATTTCTGACGCTAAGGAAGGAAGTCTAAGTTCTTCATCTAGATGAACCTTTTCACTTTGCATCAATTCTGCGAGTTTACTTTCTACTTTTTCAATATTCAGATCTTCTAAAAGAGATCTTTTTTCCTGAGTGGAATCTCTTTGGGAAAGATTTTTGTCTACTTCGTTTTTTGTGGAATCGTCTAACAGAAATTTGTTTTGGGTTTTTTGAATATCCGAGGAGATTATAGAAATACATTCGCTCAGGATGATCGGAGAAAGAATTAAAAAGTAATAATGGAACGTATGGATCGGCTCCATAACTTTAGAACCTTCGAAATAACGAAATACTTCTGTAAGCTTGATGACTAGTAATAGACCGATGGACGGAAGAATTTTTAACAATATATCCTTGTTTTTAGAAGAAAATAAAAGAACTAGGGTTTGGAAGAAAAGATAAACGAAAAATAGAAGAATTCCCAAAGAAACTATTTCTGAAATATTAGGAATTTTGAATTCATCAAATAAGTCCCAAAGAACTACGATTGCAGCGGTGGAAGCAAAGCTGCGAAGAAGAAGTTTTCGAAGTGTGGTAAAGTCAGAATAAATATACGGTAAATCTTTTTTCTTCGTATTTGTCACGAAATTCATAAAAAAGAAAGCAGTCGCCATTGAAAAATAAGCGTAAAAATATTGGGCTAACTTCTTTGCGAGAACGTTTTCCGAAATAAAAACCGTAGCCGTAAAAGACCAAAAAGCACAGGCCATTAAAAAAAACAGTACTGGGGTCCCGATATTTTTTTGTTTGTTTTTTTTGAAAATCCCGAATGCGGCGATCATAAGATACAATGTCGCCGCTAAAGAATAATATTCAACTTCTTGCACATCCAATTCCTTTTGTTGTTTTTACTCCTGTTTTCTCCAAAAACTTTTTATCTATAATGAAGAAATATTTGTAGAGAAAAGCCCGCAAACATTTCTTTGAATACACACTTTTATGTTTATCTTAGCGTGTAGTTTTCTCCTGTATCAGTTATAACAAAATATTTCCGGGCTTTTGCCCGTTTTTTATTTTTTGAAAATTATAATTTGTAATTCCTGAAAAAAAATACGATTTCTTAAATTTAGTTTTTTGCTAGAATTGAGTTGTATAAGAATTTTAATTTCCTCCCAAATTATAGAAAAATCTCTGTTAATCGTGAAATGCAAAAATTCTAAAAATAATTTTTAGATTCTTAAAAAAATCTAAACGTCACTAACGTGCAAATTCCAAAAGTCACCAAGGGCCAATTTTTGAAACCAAAGAAACATATTTTTGAATATTTTTTAACGTATTTTAAAAACTCGGTAAAAACTACTGCAAATTGAAAGAAGGATGTTCTTTAAAAAAACTTTATTCGGTTTTATAACCAAACAATTTAAATGCGGAAATATTTCTTAAATTTTTATCGGAGAGATTCTGATAAAAGTTATAAACCGTTTTAAAATTTTGAGAATCGATGCAAAACGTTCAGATCTATTTTTTTAGAGGATTATTTGCAGTCTCAAATTGTTTTTTATAGATTTATAAATTAGATGAAGATAAAATTTATTTTATTCAGAACTATATAATAAACGTGAGTTCTGCGTAAGAAAGTGAAAAAGGGTTTTCCAAAAATGTGAGTTTCTAACAATTTAAGAATTGGTTCGTAAAATCGCGATTTGTGGTAATTCCTACAAATTTTTAAACAGTATGAGTTCCCACATTTTAGAAATTGATCTATAAAACCAGATCTTAACTTTTTTCAGAAAAATGAATTTCTTACGTACTGCTCACCTAAGAACTTATCCCAAAACCTAAACAGGTGTTTGCTTTAGTTTCATAAAATGTGGGAACTACTGCAGTTTATTAAAAATTTCTAAAGAATGATCGCGTAAAAATTTTTTGGGCTTTGGGACAAGTTCTTAATAAAATATCTGAAATTTTGTTTTTAAAACTGGAATTTCTTTCAAAATAATAGATCGGATTCTTAAAAATATTTAAAATGATTTAAGAAATTTGTCGATTTAGATTTGCAAAAACCTTTCCCTAAAAATTATAATAGGACTTCGATATGCAAAAGTTAAATAGAAAAGAATTTTTACATTCTTCCTTAAAGTTTTTTATTCTTATTGGCGCAGGAACGAATGTTGTCAGGTGTAATTCTGAACCTAAGGGAGTTGTTAACAAAAATCTGTCCTTTGTTTCTCTCTCTCAAGTATTAAATGAACTTGAAATATTCAAAAAATTGAATTCGATTCAAGGATACGGAACCTGGGATGCTGGGAAAGTTTTTCTTCACTGTGCGCAGTCGATAGAATATTCAATTCAAGGTTATCCGGAAAATAAAAGTAAACTTTTTCAGAATACAATTGGAAGACTCGTTTTCTTGAAATTTGCATTTTCTCAAAAAATGTCTCATGATTTAGAAGCCCCAGTTCCAGGAGCTAAGGAAATTCGAACCGATACTGATTGGAAAGAAAGTATTTCAATTTTACGAGAAGCGATTCTTAAATTTCAATCGTATGAAGGAGAATTAAAACCTCATTTTGCATACGGAACATTGACCAAAGAGGAATATGATTTGGCTCATTCGATTCATGTTGCTAATCATTTTAGTTTTTTGACTTTTCAATCTTGAAAGAATAGATTAGAGTTGTTGAAACATTTCATAGCTCAGCTTAACAAAATTGCTCTAATCGACAGTTTCTATGAAACAAAAAGGGATGGAGAATTAATTTTTCAACAACTCATTAAATTTTAAAGTTGCCTCAAAAATATTCTACTTACTTTAAAAGATACTTTGTTACGGGGAATTTATATAACAGAATACACGGATTTTTTTGTAAAAGCGCGTTTATGTAAATATTAAGGATTCCTTTATATAGCTGTCAGTAGAATAAGGAATTTATTTTTGAAGTCGATTCAATCAATACTTTAGGCTCGCCCTATTTTAATTTGGTTTGTTTTAAAAGAGTTTCTATAAAAAATTTTTTTCTAGAATAACCACAAAACGGCGATTTCATGAAGAATATTGATATCGAGAATGCTGTTTTTGAAATTGATCCAAAACGTAGAATTTAAAAAAAGCTATAAATTAACGCGAAGGAGATTGATGTGAGGGCGTTCAGCAGAACGCTCTCACAAACTCAGTGTTTCGCTTCTATAATAAATTGAAACTACAATTTATTGACCAGAGCTGAGAGCGGATTCCCTCTGATTTTTTACGTCGAACTCACTTTAAATTAAAGGTTTATTAAAATTAAGATATAGAAACGAATCTTCTTTACGAATTAGAAGGAAAACAAATTCTGGGAAACAACCTGTAGGGGGATTAGCTCAGCTGGTTAGAGCGCTACCTTGACATGGTAGAGGTCACTGGTTCGATCCCAGTATCTCCCACCACTTACAAAGTTTTTATTTCGAAATCAAATACATAGAATCTTATAGCATGAATTCGTAGAGAGAATTAGAAAGAATTTTCTAAAAATAGGAATTCCTACAATTTTAAAATCTGTTTGTAAAATCGCTGTTCTGCGATCATTAATCATTAGAGTTTTTAAAAAAATTCTATAGTCAGATTAACAAAACTGCTTCAGCCGACCGTTTTCGTAAAACAGAAACATATAGAGATTCATTTTTCAACAACTCTATTTCATAAAAAATTCATTTTATGAAATTTCCCAAAAATAGTGAAGACTTTATTTTTGGATTTAATTTTATAAAATCCAAAAGTTTAAATGGAATTTTGCTCTTTTATAAGAGCCATTTCAAAATTGAATTTTTACTATTCCGCAAAAATTACGGAAATTGTAGGTAATTTAAAACCTAGAACGGACGCCAAATCCTTACGGATTTGATCTCTGACGTTTTGTTTATCTTCTACTAAAAGAGCCTGACGAAGATAAAACTCTGCGGCTTTTAAATCCACTTCTCCTAGCGCCATTGAAGTGCGATAACGAACCGAAGGATTCTCGCTTTTTAACATATCGCAGAGACTATAAAAACTTTTATCTGCAACTTTCATAATATTAACGATTGCGTTTAAAATTGCGGCCTTGGTAAACTCGTTCTTTTCTTTTTCTAAGGTAGAAACTAAAAAGTTTACAGTTTCCTTTCGGTTCATATACTTTAATCCGTCCGCTGCGGAGGCACGGATATAATAGTTAGAATGACCTAATGCGTTTACCAAAACTTCTTCGGATTCTTTCATATAAGGATAACTTCCGATCGTTCTTAAAATTTCACCGGCGGCAATTACCATTGTATAATCTTCTTTTGAAGTAAAGTAAGGTTCATCCTTCTCTTGGATAGTGGGTTCCAATTTTTTATATTCTTCTATAGTTGGTTTGATCGCATCTACGTGATCAATTACTGCAAGAGCCTGTGCGACCGTAAATTTGAGATAAGGATGATTTTCGAGAGACTTAGGAATTTTAGGATTTCCTCGAAGTGCATTGATCAGAGGTCGGACCGCGAGTTTATTATTTACGAACTTGAGATAATCTGCTGCGTCTACTTTTTCTTCGTAAGAACCGGATTCAAGTTTACGGATTTGTTCGAAATAAGCTCTATCGGCATATTCTATCGCCTTATCTGAGGAGAATAAAGGCAAAATACTGATAGAAAACAAAATGATAGAGATCGAAATATTCTTAAACATGGAATTCCCTCTCTTATTATATCGGTATTCGGAATCTTCGGCTTAAAGTTTCAGTCGCCCTTTTCTTTTACGCTTTTTGCGATTTTGTGGATTTTTTCGGATAAATCTTCCAAAGGTAGATTTGTTTCCGCCGACTCTTCCAGTTCTTTACCTATTTTTTTGAGGTCTTCTTGAATTCTAAGTTTGTTTTCGGATGCTCTACTTGCTAAACGGGTCAATAGGTCGTCCCTGTATTCGGTGGCGGTTTCGAGTTTGAGTTCGCCTAACGCAATCATAGATTGTAGAATTTTTTCTAAACGATCTCGAGTCAGATAATTTGCTCCAATTCCACCTAACACTAATCTGCCGAACAAAGAACTTATGTCTTTTCCAGTTTCGCGAATCAAAGAAGAAAGCATAAAATTTGAAAATTCTTCGTTTCTTTGACCAAGAGAAACTTTTAAAAAGGTTTGTCCTAAAATTTTAGGAGTAATATCGGAGCCGGACATATTGTCGATCACGCGAATTTCTTCCCCTTTAATAATCATCTCTGCTACGTCTTCGAGAGTGATTGTTTTACTCGTCTCAGGATCATAGAGTCTTCGATTCGCGTATCGTTTTAGAAGTTTCATTTTAATTGGTTGCGTCTTTTACGCATCGCACAATTCTAGAATTCGCTAAAAAAGTCTTCGGTCAAGCAAAATACCCATGGCAAGCCTACTGTTCGATTGTATCTTCTTAAATGGACTTTCAAAAAAGGAAGAGAAACTTTTGTTTTCACTTTTAGATTGGAAAGAATTTTCAGTGCAAGAGTGGGTAAGTGGAGGAAGATTTCCAGAGTCTGGCCCTGAACAAATTGTAGTTCGCAAAAACATAGAGATCGATTCTTTACAAACTGCAATCGATTGGTCTAAACGTCCTATATTGATTGGAAGAATAGAAATTTCTTTTTTAAGAAAACTATTTCAGCAAGGTCTAAACTACTTTTTAAATCTTCAAACTTCTCAAATTGTAGATATACCGCTAGAAAATTTGATTCAAAAAAAAGGATTAAATTCAATTGTGATCGGACCAGATTCGCTTTTGTTTCAAAGGATACGTGCTCATCTTAAAATACTAGGATGGGAAACATTTCCCTGCAGAGAGTTAACTACACTTACGGAAAAATTTAAGGAATACGAACCCGGTTTGTTATTTGTGGATTGGGAGAGATTAAACGTAAAAGATATGGTGGAACGGTTGAGAAATTTACCTCAAAGGGCGACTTTTCCCCCTGTGATCGGTATCAGAGACGTAAAAAGGGAAAATCTTTTTCAGGACCTTTCCGCTGGGATCAGGGATTTTTGTCAGGAATTATATTCTGAAAAAGAAATATTAGGAATATTGAATAATTCTATATTTGATTTGCAAGGAGAGAATTATATTTCAGAAAATTATAAAAGAATAATGTTTGAGTTTAGAACCGGAGTTCTACCTACCGGAATACGAATTGAAAAAAACGCACAGTTTCAGTTTTTAGGATCAAATTTAGAAAAGATTAAATTGAAAAAAACTCTCGATTGGATGAATGAATTTCTTTAAACGTTCTTTTTTCAAGACCATATTTTTACTACTCAGACAAATGCTATACTTGAGTTTATTTCAAAAACGATCTCCTTCAAAAAGCTAATCATTTCGAGTTAAATGCAACTTGAGGACTTGTGTATTTTTGCAAATTGTTCTTAATTTTTAGTTCTGTCTTTATGCGTACGAATAGTAAGTCGATGTTTTTTGAGATCCAATTTGTTTTTAATCGTGGTATTTGTAGGATGATTCGATCTTACCTCGTGAGTACCGCTATAATTACTTTACCACAATTGTAGAATGAATCTTTAAATCAATTCGCTTAACAAGTTTCAGTAACGTCAGAACTCCTTCGACAGTTTTTAAGTTCTTTGCGAATAAGCAGCTCAAATTTTTTTCTGTGTCGAACCGCTTGCACTTTCTTAATGATCCCATTTTGAAACATGGCAAGCAAGGTTGTTATAATAGAGTTGTTGAAAAATTCCATAGTGGAGTTTAACAAAACTGCTTCATTTTCTATTTCAATAAAACGGAAACAGTTGGAGAATTAATTTTTCAACAACTCTAATTATGACGAATACCTTTACTATATTATAAAGTCGTCTTACTTTTTCGAAGATAACGTAAAAGCATTTTCGAGTTCGGATTTATTTTTGTTCTCTATAAAAATTGTCTATTGTGCAAAATATCAACGTCATATTTACCGTGAGTTCGGCGGAAAAAATTTTCGAAAAGTATGAGTTCCCACATTTTAGGAATCGATCTGCAAGGTTCGGATCCAACTTTTTTAGAAAAATGAATCATGATTGAACTCACATTACTACTCGGGCGTATGAAAACGATACTAAGTTCTTAACGGTCGAATTTGGAAAAAAATAGAGGTATTTAAAAAACAACGCAAATGCGACATTTTAGAGCATAACAAAAACATTCAAATTATTGAAATAATTTAACCTAAGTAACGTGAGTTCGGCATAACAAATGCGAAAGTGATTGTAGCGGAAATTCCGAAGGAATTGGAGCGAAAAGCGCGGTCGTGAGCCATTTTAACTATGAAATTTGCGAGCGATTCGCCCCAATTTTCTTACGTCGAATTCACGTTAAGTATTCTATTTATGTGTCCGAGTAATAATTGACTTGTAACAAATTCACATTCAATTTAGGAACTTTCAAAATCTCTAAATGAGACTTAATCTGTGGGAACTACCACGTTTTACAAAGAGATCCAAAATAGGTTTGGAATAAATTTTTAATAAAACACTGTCCGAATGGAAACGTTGAAATGTAATTCTCTTAAAAATAAGAGCTAAATACAAAAAATATAATTTATATTTTTAAGTAGCGGGAATTACTTTATTGTAAATTAGTTTTTCTGCAAGTTCAATTTCCATCGGATGAGAATAATAATACCCTTGTCCGAAATCGCAATTGAGCTCTTTCAAAAGATTATGTTGTGTTTCATTTTCCACTCCTTCCACGATAATCGATTTGCCCATTGCTTGCACCAGATTTACCATAGAAGTAATTACGGCTCGTGTGGAAGTTTGAAAGTAATTAAATAAAAACATCTTATCTAGTTTGATGTAATCAATCGGAAGATGGATTAGTCTTCCTAGGGAAGAATAACCCTTTCCGAAGTCGTCTATTGCAAATTTAAATCCATAATCTTTGAGAGAGGTGATTACCTTGCTAATTTGGGATTTCCTAGAATCGAAGGAATCTTCCACAATTTCCAAAATGATATTATTGGGTTGGATTTTATAATAATCGCTCGCTTCTTTTAAAAGAGGAAATATGTTTTTATCTCCTAGTTGTTTTGGGGATATGTTTAGAGAAAGGGAAATATTCTCAGATTTTAATATTGAATTTTCATAATATTTAAACGTTTCCCAGATCATCCATTCTCCGATAGTTTTGATAAAACTGGAACTCTCCGCGATCGAAATAAAACTACCCGGTAAAAGTTTGCCTTTTTCGGGATGGTTCCAACGAACCAAGGCTTCCATGGAAAAAAAGCGGTTTTCTTTAAGATCTATAATTGGTTGAAAATGTATTTCCAGTTCGTTTCGGTTTAATACTTTTCTAAGATCGATTTCTATTTTCGCTTTTTCGTAATTGGTTGTGATTGCATTTTGATCATAATAAAATAAAGAATTAGGACCGATTAAACAAGAACGATGGAGCGCTTCCTTTAAAATTCCGAGCGCGTTCATGTCCGCACTTAATTTTAAATCGAATTTCGTATAACCTATGTTAACGTTAAGGTGAAATTCCCTTTCTTCGTAAGTAAAAGGAAAATCGAAAAGCATTCGAATACATTCCGCGAACCATTCCGCTTTGGTTTCCGAGTCTACTTGTAAGGATGAAATTAAAAATTTGTCACTTTCAATTCTAAATAAATGGTCGTTTCGATTTAGGTGTTTCTTCAATCGATCGGCTACTTTTACGTAAATAGATTCAAAATAAGAATTCTGTTCTTGAGATATGACTGAATCCGGATTGGATATTGAAATTAAAAAAGAAAAATGTTCTTCGAGGAAGGGTGTTTCTTCGGAGATTTGATTTCTGAAATGATTTAAAAAATATTTTTGATTTGGAAGATTTGTGTTCCGATCCCAATGACCCGTTTCGTATTCTATTTTAGGTTGAGTATTCGGCTGAGGTTTAAATCGAATCATATAAGAATCTTCGAAGTCATGAACACTGAGTTGGAGTTGAAAGTTCGTTTCATCTAAAAGCGAATCCTTTGAATCTTCGATTTCTTGAAGAAGATGGGATATGCTCGTATCGTTTTCTAAACGTTCTTTTTTCTTAGATTTAAGAAGTGGGATGATTTTTTCGTAAAGCACTTGGAAGTTAGGAAAGGACCAAAAGTTTTGAAACTTATGATTTGCATATACGGTCTTCCAATCTCGGTCTAAAACAACAATTCCTTCTGTAGATTGATCTGAAAAATACAACAACGATTTTTGTAAAGAAGGGGATAGGTTCTGGATTCCCATATGTTTTATCTTAACATGTCAAACCGTAACCATGGAGTTCGTTCTATAATTCAGAAAGTATGTTATTATAATCTTGCATGGAAAAATGATTTTTTTACAAATTGTTTGGTTCAAAAATAATTTCGGTTTTTTATTGATTTAATGGATAGATTGAATCGATAAGAATTTTTTTCCGTATGAAAAAACTCTTTCTTTCTAAATGTTAAAATGATTGCGTTCGTTTATCTGAAACTTGAGTTTACTTTACAGTTAATTTTTAAGTCTAAGAGAAAGAAGAGGTTACGATTTTAAAGATTTTTTCAATGAAATTGTAGTTATAGGTTGAATCGTCTTTTCTAAAATAAAATCGATTTCAAGTTTATTTTAGAAGCCGTATAAATTCCGAATATAAAACAAATTAATCACTTGGCCTGAGAAAGGATATTCCTCTTTCTGGATTTATCTTCTAATTTATTTCTGACGAGTTGTAGAAAAAGATCTTATAGATTAGGAACGAAAATTTTGAATATAGAGTTCTATAAAGTTCAATATGCAGAAATTCAGAAGTTGCTGAACGATATTGAAAAAAGATTACTCGGAGAAATTTCCGAAGATATGGACGAACTTCTCCACGAACTTGCAAGTTTTTCTGCGAGGTTAAAACTCCATTTGAACTTAGAGGAAAATTGGATCTATCCTGAGATCAAAAACCTACAACTGGAAAATAATCTTTCTATTGCTGAAGGTTTTAAAAGTCGGACAGTTGATTTGAAAAATTCATTTAAAACTTACTATTTTAATTGGTTGCTTCCTTCTTCTATTTTAAAAAATGAAAGCCAGTTTCGAGAAGAAACGGAAAAGTTGATTTTTAGTTTGAGGGATAGAATTCGTAAGGAAGAAAGTGAGGTTTATATTCTGTTTTAAAGAGATTATAATCTAGTTACATATTATTGAATACATTTTTACGCAGTATTTTCTTCAAACTGAACAAGGACTCATAATGTTGAGATCTTCGTCTATTATAATAGAGTTATTGAAAAATCCCATAGTTTAGTTTAACAAAATCGCTTTAATCGATCGCTTCCATGAAACAAAAACTAAGTGGCGATTCATTTTTCAACAACTCTAATAAACATTTATATAATCAAAAAGTGATTCTTCTGCTTTTTAAAATTTATAAAAGTAATTATATTCCATTTCTCTTTTCAGAGAACCAAAGAAGAACTCAGTAACCGCCTTGTTCCAACAATTCCCTTTTCGAATCTTGTTGAAGAGCAAATATTTCCGAGTTTCGCTCGAACAATAGTCCGAATGAAAAACTAAACCCTTAGGAAAATTTCTATAATCGATTACTTTGGAAAGAGCAGTTGTGCTATTCACTTAACGTGAGTTCGGCGTAAAAAAATCTGGGCGAATCCAGCCTTTGTTTGCAAAGGCTGGACCGGGCTCTCGCTCCGGTCAAGTTATTGTGAAATTCCAGAATCAGATTAAATTTTTATAAAATACCAATAACTTGACCTTGCATCGATCCCTTTCGCATTGGTTATACCGAATTCACACTAACTTAACGTGAGTTCGGTGTAAGAAATCCATTTTCTGAAAAAAGTTGAGATTTGAACTTTTTGGATTGATTCCTAAAATGTGGGAACTCATACAAAAGTAAATGTTTAAAAATTTGTAATATGACTTAAAATGCGGGAATTACTACAAATTACGATTTACGAACATATTCTAAAATTGTAGGAATTCATACTTTTAGAATATTCTTTTTCCTTTTCTCTATGAATTTCACGTTACCTAGTTTTTTTACGCTGAAACAGTGCTTTGGGATGAAAATTTATGATACTCAATTTTATAGGGATCAGTAAGAAATTTTTCTAGAAGTAAAAGTTTTTACATTCATTTTGGGGGATGATGAATCTTAGTTTCTTAAAAGCTAAAAAATAGCGGGGTTTGACATTTTCAAAATCAACTGTAAAACTTGGATTTGTAAGAGTTCCCACATTTATTTTTATGTAAAAATCAGGTTTTCATAAAATGAATCTCTTGCTCCGATTGATGTTAAGTTAGAATGTGGGATCTCTCAAGAAAGGCCCTAAATTACGGCTTAGATTTAATTTGTGGGAACTCATACAAGTTATTAGAATTTTATAATGTACTATCTTTATGCCTTTATTGATTTGGAGAATATAATCGCAATTAACGTGTTTCCATCCAGGAAATGCAATTTTTTAAAAGATTCAACATGATTTTCTGTTTTTTGTTTACTGGATAACCGTGCCCTGGTAAAACCCATTCGAAAGAATAATTCTTTAATTTTTTCATTGAGTTTATTTGTTCCTGCCAAGAATACCAACATACATTTTTGAAAGCAATTAAACGATCTTTTAGTGGGTCATAAGCGAGATGATCTCCCGTAAATAGGAATCGGTCTTTATAAAGAAGAACCGAATGTCCTTTGGTATGTCCTGGAACTGGAATTATTTTTACTTCGTTATCTATTTCAAAAGTGGTTTCTCCTTTTAAAACGATTTCGGCAGAAGGTACCGATCTTAAATCGTCTTCGTGAATGATTCTGTCGCATCCAAATTTTTCCTTAAATTTTTGATGGTCGGCCACGTCGTCTTGATGAGTTAAAAAATGATAACGGATTCCTCCTAGTGATTCGATCTTGTCGGCTAAAGAAGAAACAAACCGAGGAGAATCCACGAGTATATTTCCATTTTCTCTTTGAATGAAGTATGAAAATGCTCCGAAGGAATTTTTAGAATGATAACCGCAGTAATATACGTTTTCTTCTATCTTGGAGGGAAAAGTTTCTTTTGCTTCTTTTAAATCTGTTCTGTTTATCGTTCCGATGGAGGTGGTAGGGCAGGCTATCAGGGCGCGAAGTGCAGCTATTTTCTCAGATTCTATCTCTGGTTGTTTCCAAACATAAGAGCCTCCGTTTTTTTCGGCGAACGTTTTTGGGGCGATGATTCTGCACGTTTCACAATCGATACAAGTGGAATCTACATAGAAATTTCCCTCTTGGTTTTCCGATCGTTTTTTAAGTTGGTTTGCCATTAATCCTTAGACTTAAGTTGATTTATGATTTGTTTTTACTGCAAAGTTTTACTTGGAATCGTATTCGAATTTTGTAGGAACTCCTACAGGATTTGACTTTTTATTTATAAAATGTGGGAACTCCCACTTGAGTTTAGCAATAAAAAGACGATTTAAAAAATCAGTATAACAGAAATGAGACAAAATCTGTGGGAACTATCACTTTTTTAGAATAACTTTTTTTATCGTAAAAATTTCGTGAAACGATTTAAATTGTGCACGATTTGTTGGACGTCGACTTTTTGGGATCGTCCACGTCATTACTTGATTTAATGCGAAAGGGATCGATGCGAGGTCAAGTTATTGATATTAAAAAAATTGAATGTATAACTGTAATACATAATAACTTGACCAGAGCTGAGAGCCCGGTCCGGTTGCCTGTGGCAAGCCGGATTCGCCCAGATTTTTTTACGTTGAACTTGCGTTAATTATGGTTGAGCCTAAGTATTGTGGAACGATTTTTAGAGTGAGATGATTCCATTTAAAATTATATAAAACGGGGTATCTGCGAATATTTTGCATTTAAACGATGTTTTGCGATAAAATTTCGAGGTATTAAATTTTGTAAGGATTCATAATATGATAATCGGCCTTCTTTAATTTTTAAAGTGTGATGGAAAGTAGACTTATTTTTGGTTCGATAAAAATGAATTCGAAAACTAAAAATTGTATTAGTTCCCACATTTTTAGTTTTACGGATGAATTTCCAACTCAGGAAAAATGTAAATCTGCCGATATATGAAGAACCAGAGGGTTGGTTATGTCCGATATGATCACAGCACGCAAAACCTTTCTCCCGTTCGCTCTACCTTGTATTTCCGAAAGAGCCATTGAAGAAGTATCTTCCGTACTACGTTCCGGATGGATCACTTCGGGACCCAAGGTAAAAGAATTTGAAGAAGAATTTGCTCGTTATACCGGAGCCGATTATGCACTTGCTCTCAATTCAGCTACGGCCGGACTTCACTTAGCACTTGAGGCGATCGGAATGAGCCGTGAAGACGCGGCCATTTGTCCCGCGGTTACATTTACGGCTACTGCAGAAGTGATCTGTTACTTCGACGCGGAACCCATCCTCACCGATGTGGACCCGATCTTCAATCTTATGACTCCAGACACCCTTCGTACTACAATCGAAAGGGAATGTATTTATCTGAATGGGACTCTCTTTCATAAAAAAACAGGAAAGACTGTAAGGGCGATCTTACCGGTTCATCTTGCTGGAGTAATCTGCGATATGGAAGGTATATTAGAAATTGCTAAAGAATACGATCTCTATGTGATAGAGGATGCGGCCCATGCTTTTCCTGCGGTTCACAACGGAAGAAAGATCGGAACTTTTGGAGATTTTACCGTTTTCAGTTTTTATGCTACTAAGGGAATTACTACCGGAGAAGGTGGAATGGTTACAACTAAACATTCTCACTTTGCCGAAAGAATCAAATTAATGCGTTTGCATGGAATTAACCGAGAGGCTTATGATAGACCTGGTTGGTATTACGAAGTGGTATCACCTGGTTTTAAATACAACATGACCGACGTGGCTGCGGCTCTTGGAATCGTTCAACTTTCAGAAGCGGATGAACTTTGGAAACGTAGAATTTCAATCGCCGAAATTTATAAAAAAGAATTTGCCGACCTACCGTTTTTGCATCTTCCTCTTTCTGCACCGAACGGTGAACATTCTTGGCATTTGTTCCGTGTAGAAGTAGATCGTGCTTCTTGCAAAATGGATAGAGACATATTTGCATCTGAATTAAAAAAACGGAATATAGGTTCTAGTCTTCATTTTATACCACTTTATGAACATCCATTCTATGGTTCTCGTTTTAGATTTAAAAGAGAACATTTTCCGAATGCGAATGCGATGTATGCAAGATCTCTTTCTATTCCTCTTTTTCCGGGGATGAAGGATGAAGATATTCAAGACGTAATCAGAGCTGTTAAAGAAATTTTCGGTACACTTTAAAATTTGCAGTAGTTCCCCATATTGCAAAGGCAGGATTTTAGACATTCGGTTATATATTTAGAGTTATTGAAAAATTCCATAGTTCAGATCAACAAAACCCTGAATTGCGACCCATGGGAAGCAATTCATTGAGTTGCCACCCAAAATTAGGGAAAACTCATGCAACGCTCTCTCAAACTCAGCTTCTCTCTTCTATTGGCGCTCGACAGATCACGTTGCAGTGTGTAAGTTCTACAGAGGATTTGTCGTAATTCCGACAGATTTATATTGAGATCTAAATGTTTGTGTATAAGATTATGGCTTTCTACGGATACTCGATAAATCGCGTTCTATTGAAATTAAAGATGATATGTAGTATAACGTTTACTGCATACAACTGATTGACTAAAGTTGAGAGCCCGGTCCTGCCCGTGATAGCCCAATTCATGTTATTCAAAGTTGTTGAAAAAATCTAAATCTGCGACTAACAAAACGGTTTTATTGACCCGTTTTAATGAAAAAACGGAAGAAGGTTAATTTTTCAAAAACTCTAATACAAGATTTGCTTCAATTTAAAAGGTTTAAACAATAGTACTTTATGAATTTCTAATAAATTGCTGGGATTTCCACAGAAATCATTTAATCTAAATAACGATTAATTTCCCAGGAAAGTTCGTCCGATTTTTCCATGTGAATTGCGTGTTTTGCACCTGGAATCAAAACAAGTTTACTTTTTTTTAAATAAGAATGAAGTTTTTTAATCATTGTTGTATCTGTAATTGGATCTTCTTTGCCGGAAAGAATCAGAGAGGGGATTTGAATTGCACTTAACTTTTTCCCAAGGAAAATTTCTTCTTCTCTTTCTAGAGTATTTATAGTTAAAAATTGATTTGGAAGTTCATTCCAAGATTGAATGAGGGCTTTTCTGGCAATTTTTCCCGGCAAATTTGGAGTTTCGTAATACAACGCTTCAATGAGTTTTAAAAGATCCTCTTCGTTTTTAGGAAATAGAAGTTCTTTCATCTCGTCTCGTTGGGGATGAGGGATGCCACCGGGAGCCATCAAAACGAGTTTGGAAATTCTTTTTTCACGGTCCCGAAGGGCGATGTGCATAGTGATCAAAGCTCCCATTGAATGACCACCTAACACTAAATTATTGAGATTCAATTTTCGAATCGATTCATAGATTAAATCCGCAAAAACGTCCACTTGATACAAATATTTGAGATTGGGGAGTTTACTTTTTCCAAAACCGGGAATATCAGGAATCAAAATACGATAGTCTTGCCTGATCTTAGGAGCGACTTTTCTAAGACCAGTCGCGGAATCTAAAAGACCGTGGATCAAAAGAATCGATTTATTTTTTTCTGGATTTTTTTCCAAAAAATAAATCGAATGCCCTCCGATTTCTACTTCGAGATCCCGAAACCCAAGAATTTCTTTCATGTATTTTTTCTTTTTCCAGTGATAGTAGCTTAGGAATAATCCGTATATTGATTTCATAAATGTAGATTGTTTATTTCGTTTAAAATATTCACTTTTCATAAAGTTATTTTTAAAGAACCTCTATCAAATAAATTTTTAATTGGAATCTATTTCAAAAATATTTTATCTTTAGAGTTGTTGAAAAATTCCATAGTTCAGATCAATAAAGCTAGCTCGATCGTTTGTTTCCATGAAACGAAAATTGATGGAGAATTAATTTTTCAACAACTCTTTTGTTTAAAATGTCGAATTCTAAGATATTTTTGAGATGTCTTCTATATATTGTCGCAAAACAGCGATTTAACGCAGAAATTTGATCGGATAATTATTCTTTTGGGATTTATAGAAATTTTTTTTGTCAATAACTGACGTATTTTTAAATTTGAGCAAATAGACTTTGATACCATATTCTCACCTTTGATAATTTGTCCCCGAGTTATAGCCACTCAAATGTGGAGATGTCCGTAAAACTTTTTTACGATAGGATGTATAAATTGGATTTAAAAAAATAGATTCTATCAATCAAACCAATTGAGATGACTGCTTTGAAAAAATACTGAAAATCGATCTGCTAAAAAATTACTTTCACACTTTTGATTGGTGCTAAATAGGAATGTCAAAATCAGTTCCTCTGTGAAAGAACACTGTAAGTTTTGGTCAGATTCTAAATTAAAATTGTACAATTTTAACATTCTATATGATGGAATTTAGGATTTTCAACGAATCGACCTAAAAAATCCTTATATGAAGAATCTAAATCTATCACGGAAAATTATTCATCAATAGACTTTTGATTTAGTGTGTTTTCTGGAATTAGTTCTTGCAAAGAATCGAATGTAAGTCGAGACTCACTTCAGGTTATACTGGAAATCAGGATGCCAGATTCATTACTTTCCGTGTTTTATTCTTTTTTCCATCCTACTCAGGAAGGAATTCTCGCCTTAGATACAGAGACGGAAACCATTCTTTATTTAAATCCTGCTCTTGAAAATATCTTAGGTTATTCCTCAGAAGAGCTTCAAGGAAAACCACTCGACTTCATTTTATCTAGCTCGACACATCCTAAAGAAACTCTAACGATCAAACATAACGAACCTTTAAGAGTTTATTGGCAACTCAAACATAAAAGTGGAGAAGACAAATTTGTAAATTTTACGGTAAATAGTACTCACTTTGAAGGAAGAGGATTGCTGTTATTTTATTTCACCGATCAGTCTGAAATTCAACAAACAGAACTCAGACTTTATTATATGCAAAGTATCTTAAGAACCTTAAGGCTTTTAAGACAAAATCTAAGATATTTGACTTCGGAAAGTTCTATCTTTCAAAAACTTTGCGATACTCTTAAAGAAAATCCACATTACTTTTTAGTCTGGGCTTTTTTTTTCAAGGAGGGAGACGGAGAGTTGCAGGTTCTGGGACAAAAGGGTATGAATCCAGAACTAAAACATAAAATTCATTCATTCATTTCTTCTAATGCTCCATTTCCAATGAGGAATTTGATAGATACAAAAGATAATTTTATTATTCACGAGTTTGGTAAGGGAGAGTATCCGGAATGGGAATCGATTTTTACGGATCACAAATTTAGAAGGAGTCTTTCTATCGGAATCCGGGAAAAGGAAAACCTTTTAGGAGGAATCGAAATTTTATCCTTAGAGGAAATGGCATTTGATTCCGGTGAAAATTTTTTATACGAGGAAATTCTTTCTGACATACATAGTTCATTGCAAAATGCTAAAACGGAACGTACTCGGATCGAAAACTCCAAAAAATTACAGTTTCAAGGAGCACTTCTCAATTCTATAGAAGTTCCTCTTATTTCCACCGACGACGAGGGTTATATCACATACGGAAACAGAAGCCTAGAAAGAATATTAGGAGTTTATAAAGAAGATTTTATCGATCTTCAAATTGGCGAATTCCTACATTTGAGTCCGGTTGTTTTGGATAGACTTTCCAAAGAGGAATTTAGAACCGAAATCAAAATGAAAATTTTCCCGGATATGGAAGTACCGATGCTCCTTGCCTCTTCTAGAATCAGGGACGAATATGGAAATCCTATCGGAACCATTTTGTTACTTTTAGATATTACGGAACAAAAGAAAAACGAGGAGTTAATCCGTTCTTCCGAAATCAAACTGAGAAATTTATTCTCTGCCATGAACAACGGAATTGTAATTCTCACACCGGAAGGAATCGTTTTAGAGGTGGCTCCGATTCTCAAATTTCTTTTATTCCAAATGTTGAATGTAGTTCCCGGCGAAAATTTCTTTTCACTCTTTTCCCAAAAGGTAGGGGAGGAACTGAAAATTGGTGTTAAAAATTGTCTTGATTCCAGAAGAGCGGTGTTTTTAGATCTTCCGATTCCTTTTTTTAGAGAGCAGGAAAATTTCTTTTCGATCAAAATTCTTCCTTTAAAAAAATATAGGGAAAACGGAGGGGAGGCGGCGATGTTGATCTTTTCAGATGTCACTCAAACCAAACTTCTGGACAAACAACTTTACGAGACAGCAAGATTTGCTTCCATCGGAGAACTTGCCGCGGGGATTGCGCACGAAGTAAACAATCCTCTTCAGGCGAGTTTACTTTATTTAGAAGAGCTAATAGAAACCGAAGAGTCCGATCCTGCGGAAAGATTAAAAATTTATAAAAGAATTGAAGCAGCGAGTGTTCGAATCCGAGATCTTATTAAGTCTTTATTGGATTTAGGAAGAACCGTAGCAAGAGAAAAAGAGCTTGTGTCTCCTTATTACATTCTTCTCAGAGCCTGCGAGTTGATTGAAGTTTCCTGCAAAAAAAACGGGATCGAATTAAAACGAATCGCAAGCCCGGATCTTCCTAAAATTCGAGCCGCTTGGCAAGAAATCGAGCAGGTTCTAATTAATTGTTTGGTAAATGCAATCAACGCGATTTCCGAAATGGAAATAAAACCTTCTTTACCCAATATTTCGATTACGGTTCAGAAAGAATTTCATTTGAATCGAGACTCGATTCTTTTTACAATTTCGGATAACGGTCCGGGAATGACAAAAGAAGTTTTAGAAAAAGCGTTTCTTCCTCTTTATACTACTCGAAGAGGAAAACAGGGAACTGGTTTGGGGCTTTCGATTTCCCAAAGAATCATTTCCGAACACAATGGAACCATCTCTTTGGAGTCTTCCATTGGAAATGGAACTAGGGTTTTGATTCGCCTTCCTATATAAAAACGTTTTTTTGGTAAAATAGAGTTTAGCGTAAAAGTTTATGGAATCAAAGTTTACATCGGTACTCGTAATCGACGATGAATTCGAAATTCGTACCGTTTTGGAAAGAGTCATTTCCAAAGAAGGTTATCAAGTATTATCTGCAAAGGATTCCGATTCTGCTCTCGAAATCATCCGAAACCAAAAAGTGGACGTTGTTATTTCGGATATTGTAATGAACGGCAAAAGTGGAATCGAAGTAGCCAAAGAAATCCGTAAGATCAACGAAAACATTCCGGTCATTTTAATGACCGGAAACCCAGATCTTAACTCCGCCGAAGAAGCTGTCCGTAACCGTGCATTCGATTATATATCTAAACCAATCCGCCGTAGAAACATTTTAGAAATATTAGAAAGAGCTAAAATAGAAAAAGAAACCAGGGACAAACGTGCAGAAAATTTAATTAAATCGGAAACGGAAAATACCAAACTTGCACAACGAGCTAAGGATTTATATTTGCAAAATTATAATATACTAAACGCTACTAGCGATTGTGTAATTACTTTGGATCGAGAATTGAAATTTTCAGGTTTAAACCAAGCAGCGTTGTACGCTTTTGGATACGCCGAAGAAGAAATTGTAGGAAAACATTTCGAAGTTCTGATACCCATCGGAAAAGAAACACTTTATATGGAGAGATTAAATAGGCTCTTAAAAAGGAAAAATAAAAGACAAATTTCAAGGATCAGCCGAGCAGATCTGAAAAGTAAAAACGGAGAAGTAAGAGCTTATGAAATTTCGATATGTTATTACGACATTGAAGGTCAAACTTATTATACCGGAATTGCAAGGGATATAACGAGCAAACTTTTGATTTCTGAAAAACTCATAGACGCGGAACGTAGAGCGTTTCTTTCGATTCTCGCTTCGAGTATAGGACATGAAATCAACAATTCTTTGACAGCGATTCAAGGTCATATAGAAATCGCAAAACTTCCGGATGCAACGGATCCGATCCGTCAAAAAGCGATTCAGATTACTTGGAGCCAATTGGTCAAATTGAAGACTCTCACAAACAACCTTTTACAGTTGGGTAAACCAGGCGAAAATTTCAAAAGACCTTCGGAGCCGATCGATTTAAACGAATGTGTGGAAAGTGTAATTGATGTTTTTCAGAAAACTTCCAGACTTAAAAATTGTAAAATTCATTTTAAACCGGAACCGATACCAGTGATTGTGGAATCGAACCAGGATCAACTTTCTCTTTTACTTTCCAACATAGTTTTAAATTCTGCGGACGCAACCGGCAATCAGGGGAATATTCAAATTTCTGTATATATTAAAAATTATCATCCTGTTGTATCTGTCTTGGACGATGGAATTGGAATGGACGAAGAAGTGATTCAAAAAATTTATCAACCGTATTTTACTACGAAAGGAATTGGGAAAGGAACTGGATTAGGAATGTTTGTAGCCAAGGAAATTGCGGATCAACACAAAATTAAAATCGAAATCGAATCGGAGCCAAATCTAGGAACCGAATTCCGTTTAATTTTTCCGAACAAGGTATAACTCTATGAACGTTTCAATTTCTCTCACTGATCCAGAGTTGAAATTTTTGGAGTTTTCCGGAAAACTTCCTCAAGAGATTATTCCGATCGTTTCCGAAGCCTCTGATCGAAAGTATTTTCGTGTCGTTTATCCGGACAGAACCTTAATCCTTTGTAAGGACGTTCGTTTTCAACACGACTTTGTAGAGATCGCAGATTTTTTAAACCATGAACAATTTTTAGTTCCTGAAATTCTTAAAAAAGATCTGATCCATTTTTTAATTCTGATGACCGATGGAGGAGAAAAGGATCTGACTTTGATTGAGGACGATTTAGAATATAGAGATTGGCTCATAAAATCGATAGAAATACTTGTCAAATTACAGAAGACAAATCCAATTCCTCCCGTTAGTTCTAGAGATTTCGATTTAGAAAAACTCGATTTCGAAAGTGATTTTACATATTCTAATTATCTAAAATTCAAAAAAGAATTTCAACTTAAAACTCAACTAAGAAGCGAGACTAAAATTTTTATCGAAGAATGTTCAGCTTTTCTTGCGGAATACCCGGTGAAAGTTTTTTGTCATAGGGATTTTCACGGAAGGAACCTACTGATCAATTCGGAAAATCAAATTTGTATGATAGATTTTCAGGACGCGAGAATGGGAACTCCCTTTTATGATCTTGCCAGTATTCTTTACGACGCATACAGACCGATACCATTTGGGATGAGACAAGGACTATATCAGGTTTTTCTAAAGCTTAGTGAACAAAATTTTCCGAAATCCAAAGAATGTTATTATATCCAATGTCTTCAACGTTCTTACAAGGCCCTCGGTTCTTATTTTTATTTGATAGCCGACAAAAAGATGGATAAGTATAAGGAAAGTGTTTTGAATGCGCTTGATAATCTTTTAGAAATTGTTCAAGTGGGTTTGTTTCCGGATCAACTTTACGTATTTTTTCATTTATTAAAAGAAGAACTCTTATCCAATTCTAACTTTATGAAAGGGGTCGGGAAGGTATCTATTTGAAATTTTTTATCCCCGCAGCCGGTTTTGGAACGCGGATGAAGGAACTTACTAAAAATATTCCTAAACCGTTACTTACCATAAACGGAATTCCCCTTATCTATTATTCTTTGTTTCAAGCTTGGAAACAGAATGCGGAAGTTGTGATAATCAATATTCATTATCTCGGAGAGAAGATTCGTAAAGAACTAGAAACGTTTTCACTTTTTCCGTTGGTTTTCTCTGAGGAAAAAAAAGAAATTCTGGGAACGGCGGGAGGAATTAGAACTGGATTGGAAAGGGCGGGATGGATGGGAGAAACAATCGGAATTATCAATCCTGATTTTCTTTATTTTCCGGAACATTTTTTTCAAATGCCAAACACTCTTTTAGAAGAAGATTGTCTTTTGTATTTATTGCCTCAGCCAAGAATGGCGAGTTATACCGGATTTGAATTGAAAAATGGAAAAATTCTTTTTGGAAAAGGAAACTTGTTCTACGTAGGAATTTCTGTGTTGAATAGTGATATTTTGGATAAAATTTTACCAGAAACTTTCTTTGATCTTTCTCAAATCTTTCAAGAACTTTCCGTTAAACAAAAGTTAGGCGGAGAATTTTTTCCGGGAGATGCGTTCGATTTGGGCGAAAAAGAATATTATCTTTCTCTAAAGGATAGAGACTTTTCCGAACGTCTAGGTTCTAGTTGGAAAGAATTTTTGGAGCTTTGCAGACTTCCAAATCATAATTAACGTGAGCAGGGCGTAACGCGAAAGGGATCGATGAATGAACTAAAGCAAAACGCTCTCCTGAACTCAATGCATCGCTCCCTAAGGGTCGCTCTGCAGGGTCGCGTTTTAGAGTCAATAAATTGAATCTAAAGACGATTGTTGTATTATGTTTCCTGTATGCAATTTATTGACCAGAGTTGAGAGCCTGGCCGGCTGCCTGTGGCAAGCCGGTTCGCCCCGGTTTTCTTATGCCAAACTCACGTTAAATAAGAAGAAAAACACCAGGCGCAAATTCCGTTTCCAGATCGAACGGGTTCTGGAATTTCTTTAACTGGAATATCCTCCGGAATTTTTGAGAAAAAAATACGATCATCTACGGTTCTACCGCAATAACTGCAGCGACTTGTTTTCCAAGGAAGTTTCGGTTCTTGGTTTTCGTTTGTAAAAAGAGAAACGTTTCGGGTCTGTTTACGAATACTTTTATATTCTTCTCCGAACGGAATTTCCAGTCTGGAAACATGGATGTCTTCTCCGGAACTGAATCTAAGTAATTCCGGTTTTAATCCGGTTTTACGAAGTATCAAAATTGAAAACGCAAGCCCAAGATTTCTGCCTTCTTTATCTTCCGGATAAGAATTATAATAATCCATTAAGTTTTTATATTCCATTGCCGAAGCAAGATATTTTCTCAGACGTTCTTCTATAAATGGAATCGGTTTAGAATTATTGAATACTTCTGCGGCCAAACCGGTATGGTTGTGACGAATGATCACTTTCAGGAATAAACCATTTGACTTTAAAGAATTTCTTACCGCTCTATGATCTAAAGTATTTAAAAATATTCTAAATTGTTCTTCACTAGAATCGAATAAATTTTGATCGAAAAAATCGATTCCGTTTTCCTGGCAAAAATATTCTCTCAGGTTAGAGATGGTTGCTCGTAGAAGCATTTCCTGAATTACAGGATAAACCACTGGGGCTAAATCGTTTTTATTATAGTTTTCTAAACAGAGTTTTACGAATTTTTCTAAATTTGATCTAAAGGAATCGTTGAGTATATATCCATCAAGTTCGATTTTTGTTCCCGTTTCGATTGCCCTAAGAAGACGGGTCCATCTTTTAAATTCTTGGTCCATTTTTACTTTAGTGGAAAATTTTCGGGAAAAACTATCTGAGTTCTCTAGAAAGAAAACCCATTTTTAGTTTAATTTGGAAAAAGAAGGAATATGAGAATTTTAGCAATCGATGATATTTAACATGAATTTGTGGGGAAAATAAAATGAGAAGAATTTTTTAAAAGTATGAATTCATACTTTTTAGAATTTGTTCGCAAAATCGTGATTTGAGGTAGTTCCCACATTTTAGGAATTGATCTGTAAAGCTTGGTCTCAGCTTTTTTAAGAAAAATGAATCATGGTTGAGTTTACGTTAATATAACATGAGTTCGGTATAACTAGTGCGAAATCAATTATTATGCTGCAATTCAAAGAGCAACATTCGTTTTTTATTCGTCCAGATTTTTTTACGTCGAATTTACGTTAAATATAAAATCTTAAAAAGCAAAGATCTTATTACGAATCCTGTCCAAGGACATACATTTTGAAATAAATTTCCGTTTTACTACCTTCCCAAAATTTAAAATGTAGGATCTCCCATAAAAAAGCTAACAATTCCAAGTAGTAAGATAAAAGTTGAATATGGTAAAAAATATGCCAATCCCGACTCTAAGAGTGGAATGCCCAAAGAATAGGGATTGGCAAAATTTGGAGATCCGTAAGTTGCAAACAGTAAGACAAGAATTCAACCCAAATAAAAAGAAGGGCTTATACTTAAAAGAGCAGCGTTGAGCATAACAAACACAACTAAAAGCGGACAATAAGACATATTTCCCCCGTAAAGTATAAAACTAAAAAGATTAAAGTTTTGTTATATGAGAGAAGGGGGAGGCAAATTCAGCAGATTGAGAGTTTGGATGTTACAGAAATGGAATTGGAACCTATCCTGAAGGGAAGTAACTTTGCTTTTGAATACGAATAGGGTATTTTTATGAGTCAAAGAGTGGAAACTAAGTAGGAATTCGAATTCCTCTTCTAATTGAACCGGCTCTTTGTATTCGGATTCAACCCCGTCTATAGTTTGTTTATGGGGATGCAACTTCCCAGGAAGATTGCTAGAAGAGGGAAACGAAATGGATACAAACAAAAACGCCAAAACGCAGGCGCCGATTTTGTTTCCGTATCTCTTCATAGTTTCATCCAGTTCTTGATTTTAAAAAGATGTCAAGCAGTAAAATGAAATTTTACTATAATCTTATATTCTTGTTATTGAGTGCTACTCTTTAAAAAATTCTATCAAACCGGGAATGTAGAAAACTATTAAAGATTTAGATAGGTTTTTAGTTTCCTAAAATTCTTTTACGAAGCGTTTCCCCTTCTTTTTCAAAACCTGGTTTATTCAAAAGAGCGAACATATTCTTTTTATACGCTTCGACTCCGGGTTGATCAAATGGGTTTACTCCTAAGGAGTAACCTGAAATTGCACAAGAATATTCAAAAAAATACATTAATTCTCCCAGAGATTGGGGAGATATGTCTGGAAATACAAGTTCTAAACAAGGCACTCCGCCATCCGCGTGGGCAAGTAGGGTTCCTAATCGTGCTTGTTCGTTTACGTATCCGAGTGTATTTTCCGAAAGAAAATTCAAAGAATCTAAATTGTCTTGAGTTGGTTTTAAGGTTAGATTTGAACAAACTTCGGAAGGGCTTAGGACCGTTTCGAATAAAATTCGTTTTCCTTCTTGGATGTATTGTCCTAGAGAATGTAGATCTGTGGTAAAGTCCATAGAAGCCGGAAAAATTCCTTTATTTTCTTTACCTTCGCTTTCACCAAATAATTGTTTCCACCATTCTGAAACATATCGAAGAGAAGGATTAAAATTTGCTAATACCTCTACATATCTTCCTTCGGATAAAAAATAATTTCTTAATGCGGAATAATAAGTAGCAGGGTTACGGGTGGGATCGGTAATCGAATGAAGATCATTTAGAATATTTTGAAACCCTAATATAAACTTACTGATCGAAATCCCGGCGGCTGCGAGAGGAAATAAACCTACCGGGGTTAAGACCGAATATCTTCCACCCACGTTATCCGGAATTGTAAATGTGTCGAGTTTTTCCGAATCCGCAAATTTTTTTAGAACTCCTTTGGACGAATCTGTAGTAGCGACCACTCTGGAAGATGCGGAATTGCCGTATTTTTTACGGAGAAGTTCCCAAAGAAGACGAAACGCGATGGCGGGTTCCGTGGTTGTCCCTGATTTAGAGATGACGTTGATCGAAAAGTTTTTATCTTCGAGATATTCTATCAGTTCAGAAAAATATCTGGATTCTAGATGATGTCCTGCAAAAATAATTTCCGGGTTTCCGGTGGAAGGTTTTTTGAAAAATGGAAGTGTGGCTTCTAATACGGCGCGCGATCCTAAATAAGAACCTCCAATTCCTATCACTACAATTACTTCGGAAGAATTTCTTAAACGTTCGGCGACTTGAGTTATTCTTTCAATTTCTGAATCTTCCAATTCTTTGGGGAGATACAACCATCCTAAATATTCGCTCCCTTTCCCTTGAAAAGAATGAAGCGTAAGTCGGGCTGATTCCGCTTTCTCTAAAAAAGGTTCGAGTTTAGGAGATTGTATAAAAGAAGAAGCGAATCTGGTTTCTAGTCGAATCATAAAAAAAGAACGCTTGAACAGTTTTAAAAAATGAAATCGATCGGCAAGAAAAATCCAATTTATGAGTTTATTGAGAAATAAGAATCTTTCGTCTTGAAAGAAAATTCAGAGATAGATCGCATAATTTTCTCTGGGGATTGACTCTAGAGAAACATTAAGACGTTCTGTTTAAGGGGATTTTTAACACATTACACTAGCACTAAAAATGGGGCATTTCATAAAACGTTTCGCTTCTTGAATTTAAAGTGTGGGATCTCTTACAAGAAAACCAACAATTTCGGATTAGATACAATTTTTTGAGAACTTCTGTATTTTTGCAAAAGTGATTGTTAATTCTTAGTACTATTTTCATACATCCTAGTCGTAACTCTCAAAAGGATTCAATATCGTCCCAGTCCCATCTAACAACTTCATCGAAGTTGTTAGATGGGACTGGATTTTTCCCAATGGCAAAAATTTTTTGTAAAAAAGAACTTGGGAATTTCTACAATTGAGTAAATCGGAATATTCCGTATACCAAACTATAGAAATTGAATAACGAAAACTATTTGAAAATTGGTTATAGACTATCTCAAAAATATTTTGTTTTTGCTTAAATGCCGATTCTAATTACTCTAAGATATTTTTGAAATAGTTTATAGTTCAATGGATGTAATTTGTGGGAGCTACGGCGAATTTGTAAGTGATGTCTATTAAAATTTTGGAATGATCTTTAAAAACCATTTTTAAAATCTCAATAAAAAAGTGTGGGAGTTTATACAATTTCAGAAAATCGGAATATTCCGTATATCAAACTATAAAAATTGAATAACAACAACACAGAGAAAGATTGACTAGAATCAAAGCTTCCGACAATGTTTCAAGACTTTCCAAATCTAAAGAGTAAATGATGAATCCGGAAGACTTGGCAGAAAATTTAAAAAGAGAATTTCCATCTAACGAAGAGAAGATTCGATTTTTTACCGCTCCAGGAAGAATCAATATCATAGGCGAACACGTGGATTATGCAGGGGGGATTGTGCTGCCAGCGGCGATTGATTTTTCAATTCGAATTGCAATCCGTAAAAATCAAATTCGAAAGTTCAGAATTTACTCTGTTTCTTCCAAAGAAAAAATTGAAGTAGAATCTATCGTCTATGATTCCAAACATACTTGGGTAAATTACGTTTACGGAATAGTAGATGAATTTAGAAAACTAGATTTCATTTCCGATTTTTTTGATTTAGTCGTTTGGGGAAATATTCCTCAAGGCGCTGGATTGTCTTCTTCTGCCGCTTTTGAAGTTGTGGTCGCATTCGCACTTTCTGAAATTCATAATTGGAACTTATCCAAAGAAGAAATTGCATTGTTAAGTCAAAGAGCAGAGAACCGCTTTGTAGGAGTTAACTGCGGTATTATGGATCAGTTTATTATTTCTACCGCGAGGGAAGGATACTGTATTGCTCTTGATACGGAAAGTTTAGAATACGATTTTCATAATATGGACTTAGAAGGTTACGAATTTTATCTGATTGATTCAAAAGTAAAACATTCTCTAAAAGATAGCGCTTACAATGAACGCAGAAAAGAAGTCGAAACCGCGTTTCAAAAAATCAAGAAACATAAATCGTCCATAAATACACTTTATCAGGCTGAACTGAAAGATTTAGAGAATGTTTCTTTTGGTTTGAGTGAAGTCGAAAAAAAACGAGCAAAACACGTGATTGGAGAAAGATTGAGAACTTCTAAAGCGATCGAGAATTTAAAAAATGGCAATGCACAAGAATTAGGTGATATACTTTTTGAATGTCATTTTTCGCTTTCTAAAGATTACGAAGTTTCTTGTGAACAAACTGATTTTATAGTTCATGAACTTAGAATGGAAGAAGTTTTAGGTGCAAGAATGATCGGAGGTGGTTTTGGAGGTTGTGTTTTGGTACTGGACAAAGTAGGTAGAAAAAATATTTTGTTTGAAAAAATAAAAGCCCGTTACTTTGATAAATTTCAAAACGAACCAACATTGTATTCGTTTAAAATCTCCGACGGGGTCAGGGAAATTTAAGAACTGGGGAAATGTATGGGATCAGAAGATTCGCTTAACCTCGACGCCAAAGAAGTTGATTTTTCAATTAACGAATTGGACGTCGCCCTACAGAAAGAAGATCTTCCCGAAAATTTTCCAAAAAACGCCGTGATCTTAAAAATCAGCGGAGAAATTAATCTTTACTCTGCATACGCGCTTAAGGAAAAATTTTTTGATTTAATTGATCGAGGATTTATATTCATTTTTGTGAATATGGAAAAAACTAGATATATTGATTCTTCCGGGCTGGCCGTTTTTGTAAATACACATACAAAGTTTGTGGAAAAAGGAAAAGGTGGAATGGCAATATTTTCTCCTTCTTCTCACGTAAAAAAGATTTTAGAACTTACAAAATTAAAGTCCACTATTCGGGTCGTGGATTCTTTGGCGGAGTCGATTAAGATTCTTTTAAATTAGATTTTTCTGTAGAATGAAAAATAGAAAATTAGAATATTCAAATCATATAGAGCGTCTTTTAAGTTGTAGAAAATGTTCTAATATGCAAGGAAATCCCGTGCATGGTTGTGTCCCTTCTTCAAAAATTATTAGTTTAGGTCAAGCTCCTGGAATTCACGAAGAAAGGTTTGGTAGACCTTTTGCCTATACCGCCGGAAAAACTCTTTTTGGTTGGTTCAAAAAAATTGAAATCGAAGAGGAAAATTTTCGAAGTAAGGTAAATATGTCTGCTGTTTGTAGATGTTTTCCAGGCAAAGCAAAAAGTGGGGATCGTAAGCCGGATTCGGAAGAAGTAAAGAATTGTTCCGAATTTCTAGAATTTGAAGTTCGTTTTCATAAACCGGAACTTTTGATTCCGATTGGTAAACTTGCAATTGATCAGTTATTTGAATTCAGAAAATATAAACTCGAAGACGTGATCGGTAAGAGTTTTTCCCGAGAATTTTATGGAGTTCACTTAGACTGGATTCCATTGCCGCATCCTTCCGGACTTAATGTATGGAATCAAACTGAAATCGGTAAAAAATTGATTCAAAAAGCCTTGGAATTGTTAAAAGGTCATCCTGTGATTCAACAAGAATTCTTCCGTTGATCCAAATTTGTGGGACTCATATAAAGTTTATATAAAAAATAAAACCGAATGCGTGAACTTCTCTATTTTTATTCTTTTAGAAATCAAAAGATTTACTGGATGAAGTAATATTCCTAATTTAACGTGAGTTCAACGTAAGGAATTCATTTTTCTGAAAATGAACTTTATGGATTAATTTCTGCAATGTGGGAACTCATATAAAAAGTAAATGTTTAAAAATTTGTAATGTGACTTAATTTGTGGTAACTGCAAATCGCGATTTTACGAACAAATTCTAAAATTGTAGAAACTCACATTTTTGGAAAACCCTTTCTCATTTTCTTACGCCGAATTCAAGTTAATTTAATAAGAATTTTATAAAGTTATAAATCAAGTTCTGCGTGTGGCAGAATATCATAAATTTGATATGAATTCTTTGTTTGGACATGAATTCAGAATATTCTTTTCTTTCTACTGAGCCATAGTATTTTTAAAAGCGAAAACGGAGAGATTTACTTTACGCACTTTTATTTTTTGGGAGAAAAATAGATTTTAGGAACCTAAAAAAAATAACGATTTAATTTTATGTGAAATCACTATTTTGCGATTTTACTTAGAACTGAAATAGCAGAGTAACTGATATTTTGTTCTGTAGTAAAGATTTGGTTACCCAATTTTATGAAAATCAGTAATCAAAATTAAAAAATTCTAATAAAACAATCAAATAGATTCAAATAATCTGTTTTACTGATGAATTCGTCTAACATAAGCAATTTTCTGTACGATTACTCAATTTGCTTTATATTTAAGCTATTCCTTTTAGTGACTTAATTTTGTATTTTCAAGTTATAAAATAAGTTAAATTCTTTTTCTTTTTCTTTTTGAAAAATGGAAAAAAAGTTTTTAAATGAAATTAAACCAATGTACCTAATATCATTTTTTTATAATAAAGTGTTCACATTAGTTGGCTTGGTAGAATCATTAACCCCAAATGGTTAGATACTTTGGGTTCCAAAGTTTATCGTTCATGTTATAACTCAAAGAGATAAAGACTGATTGTTTATGATATTCTACCGATACATGTTCGGCGCAATAAATAGAGAGCCCGAAGTATGTTGGAGGCTCAATATGCAGAGAATTATAAAAACCATTCTATTGGTTCTTTTTTTCATCTGGGGAATTAATTGTATTAACGGAAGTAAAAATTCCCTACCTTTCTTTGCTTATTTAGATTTAAGCACTAAAGGAGGAAATTCCTTTGCGATTGCACAAATCACTCCAGGTTCAGGTGTATCTGATATTCCTTTAAATACTTCTATCCAAGCGACTTTTAGTAGTTCTTTTGATTCTTCGAGCGTAACTTCTTCTACTTTTTTTCTTAAAAAAGGCGGAGATCCTATCTTGGCGACCTTACGTTTAGATAAAAATACTGCGGTTCTCATTCCTAGTTCTGCCTTATCTGCTTCAACAACTTACAGTGTAACAATTTCCAAAGAAATTAAATCTGCAGAAGGAATTTCTTTGAAAGAAGATCTTACTTGGAATTTTACCACAGCAACTATAGTGGATGCAGTGGCTCCTGCTTTATCTTTAAGAACACCCGCGGCTGGTGCTGCTCTTATTTCAAACACGACGTCTGTTCAAGTGGCTTTCACGGAGACAATGGACTGTACTACTGTTGATGATGTAACCCTCATGCTCAAAAATAATGCTACAAATGCAGTAGAGTTTTCTACTGTAAATTGTTTGGGTTCCAGTGCCACCTTAAGTCCAAATAACCCTTTGACACCAAATACAACCTATCGTGTTGAAGTTTCTGCTTCGATGAAAGATCTGGCCAATAATCCGCTCCCAGGTCCACAAAATTGGACTTTTACTACGGGAGCCGGTCCAGATAACACTCCTCCTACGCTTGCATTTGCGTACCCAAGCTCAGGTGAAAATGGTATATCGGTGAATTCTTCTATAAGTGTAGCTTTTGACGAACCGATTCATTGTGGTTCGGTTCCCGGAAATTTTACTTTAGATGATCCGTTGGTTCCTGGAAATATTGGAGTTGTTCTGAACTGTTCCGGGGCGACTGCTTCTATTGCTCCAGTGATGGCTGTGGGTTTGGCATTTAATACAACTTATAGAGCGACTCTTACTGCCGGAATTACCGATTTATCTTCCAATCCAATTACAGCACGCAGTTGGACTTTTACTACGGGAGTTGCGCCAGATTTTACACAACCTAACGTTACGTTTGCAGTTCCTGCTGCGTTCGCTACCGGAATAGGTGTGAATATTAATCCCACTGTAGTTTTTAGTGAACCAATGGCGTGTGGTACTGTAACTACAAACTCTTTTAAATTAAAACAAAAAGCTACAGGTACTTATTTGAATGGTAATGTAAGTTGTTTTGGAACTTCTGCAACCTGGACGCCGAATCCAGTTAATAATCTACTTGCGTTTAACACTGATTATGTTGTGGAAATCACCAATGCAGCTTTGGACAGTTCTAACAATGCAGCAATTCCAGCTTCTTGGGAGTTTAGAACTGGGCCTGGACCGGATTCAACCGCGCCGACCGTAGCTTTTGTAACTCCTGCAAATGGATCTACAGGATTGCCTATCAATTCTGGTGGAAGTATTGCCTTTGATGAAACGATGAATTGTGGAACGGTTTTAGGAAGTATTAGTATGGATGATGATATTAGTACTCCAGCCACTACTGTACCTCTAAATATCAACTGCAATGGAAATACGGCTACCTTTGCTCCCGATCCTTTAAATCCGTTGGCATTTAACACGACTTATACGGTAAAAATTGCCAATACTGCAACGGACGCATCGGGTAACTTAATCGGAGCTTATAGCTGGAGCTTTACAACAGGAGCGGCACCGGATGTAACTCCTCCTCAAATTTCTTTAGTTAGTCCTTTGCCTGGAGCAACTGGAATACCTACAAATTCGAATATTACGGTTTCCTTTAATGAAACGATTGATTGTTCTACCTTAAATCTTACGGTTAATAATGGAATTGCTGTAACTGCAAATTGTTCCGGAGCATCCGCAACTTTTACCCCTACTGTAGCAACTCCGTTGAACGCTGGTACCAATTATACAGTTACCGTAACGACCGTAAAAGATCTGCAAGGAAATACGATTCTTCCTAACCCTAACTTGGCTTGGAATTTTTCAACTGGATTAGCGGCAGATGTTACACCACCTACCGTTGCAATTCAAAACTTAAGAACCAATAGTGTAGTAGAATCTGGGTTTGTAATCGGAACTGCGGCAGATGCACGTGGGATTGCTAGTATTGAAATTTCCATCGATGGTGGAGGTTTTACAGGTACAGGCGTAATCGGAACTACTTCCTGGAAATATCCTTTACCAACGGGAGCTACTACTTGGAGACAAAACTCTCAACATACAATTCGGGTAAGAGCTACGGACACTTCTAACAACGTTACTACGTTAGCTGCGATTACTGTGAGTAAAGGAACTAACAAAGATATTAACGGGGATGGATATACCGATTTGGTTACTTCCGAATATGGACAGGGACTAGTGTATGTATTTCATTCTTCTGGAAACGCCGGGATTACTGCTACAAACGCTAGCCAGGCTAACCGCACTATTGTCGGATCTGCAGCAGATGAGTTTGGTAGGGTAGTTTCTCTAGGTGATGTCAATGGAGATGGTTACTCGGATGTAATTATAGGTTCTCCGACTTGGAATGGAAATTTAGGTCGTACTTATATATTTCATTCTTCAGGAAGTTCGGGAATCAACCAATCGTTTAGTGGGTTTGCTTCTTCTCAAATTAGCGGAACTGTTGCAGGAGGAAGATTCGGATCGAGTATAACCACTGGAGATTTGAATGGAGATGGATATTCAGATCTTGTTGCAGGTGCTCCAAATACAGCGAATGGAACCATTTACGTTTTTATTTCTGCTGGAACAAACGGAATTACGGCGACTACCACAGCTGGAGCTGCTACTAGTCGAATAGGGTCAGGTGCAGGCGAATTTTTTGGGTATTCGATAGCTATAGGCAATATGAATGGTGATAATTTTGCCGATATTGCGGTGGGCGCGCCTATGTTCAACGGCGGTAGAGGAAGGATCTATGTTTATTATGGAGCAGCAGCGACTGTATTAAATGCAGCAGCTCTAAACACTCTTACAAATAATTCTAATTTAGGGGCAAATATTGCTGTATTTGGAAGAGTTGTAGCTGTAGGCGATGTAAATGGTGACGGGTTCTCTGATGTAATAGGAGGAGCACCTCAATTAGATTTAAACGGAAATGTTTCATTTTGGGGTTCTGTACGCATATTTACTTCAAGTGGTGCCATTGGAGTTGTGGATAATACTCTTGGTAATGTCTCTTTTATCAATGGAACTGTAAATAATGATCTTTTGGGAACTTCTATTGCAGTTTGTGATTTGAATGGAGATGGAAGGGCGGACATTGTTGCTACCGCTGAACAACAAGGTGCTGCTTTCTCTACGGTTTACGTATATATTTCTCCAGTTGCAGTTCCAGGGGCACGTACTAAAATTGTAGATGCAACTACGAGTGTTACTGGAGTTGTCGGTTTAGGGATAAGTCTTTACGGGGGATTGAGTTTCGGTGATCCCAATGGGGACGGATTTACAGACCTTTTTATCGGAGGTAATGTTGGAAATGGGGTGTATGTATTTCACTCCTCAGCAGCAGGTTTAATCACAAACTTACCTGCTGCGGCTGCGACGAATATTGCAAGACCGGGATTTGCTATTCCGCCGGTGGGAGAAACTTACGGGATGTCGATTTATTAATTCTATAAAAAGCGGATGACGGATTGGAAAACCGTCATTAGAATATGGTTTTTCGTTTAACTAAGAATTTGTCCCAAGACCATCGGTTTCTTTAAAATTTTATAAAGGTTTTGAGATATTTTTTATATCATTTGTAAGCTAATGAAATACATGCTTACTACTTACGGAAGATCTTCACAAGAAATATTCCTCAAATTGAGGATCGATCCTGAGTTTTTTGCATTAAAGAATAGAAACTGGTACTCGCAGTTGCACCCTTCTGGACACAACCGGAGAAGAGCCAGTTTTTGCGACCGATCACAAAAGGACGAATATCGTTCTCGACGAGATTCGTATTCAACTGCACCTCAAGATGATTCAAAAGTAATCGTCTAAATTTGATAAACTATCTTTGATAAAAAAATCAATATAGATAAGCACCAAGAGTTTGATGATTTTTCAAAGAGCGGACTTTCACAACTTCAGTATTGTCAAGAAAGAGGCCTCAAATACACAATGTTTCGGTATCATTGGGAAAGGGTTTTAAGAATACGGAGAAGAACGATTCGTTGAAATACTCGATTCTTCGACAAGTGGTCAGTCATTGATGAATCAGAAATTTTGACCTTAAAAATAGAATTGTCGGGGAAGGTTTCGTTCCAAGTAAATGTACAATTTAGTTTAGGACGATGGAGTTAAATCCCGGAAGCAGAAAAGTCTGGGGCGACAGATTTAAGGAAATCAATCAATACGCTCTCTGTAATCGTAGAAGAAAAGATGAAAAAAGATCCGTATTTGGAGAGTGTCTTTCTCTTCTGCAATTCCAAGAAAGATAAACTGAAAATGCCCTACTAGGACAAAAGCGGCTTTTGCCTTTGACAGAAGAGACTGGAAGAGAGTAAGTTTCCTTGGTTATTAAACGGAATCGATTTCTTTAAAGAACACAAGAAACTAAAATAGAGTTGTTGAAAAATTTCATAGTTCAAATCAAAAAACTGCTTCAATTGACCGTTTCCATGAAGCAGAAACTGATGGAAAATTAATTTTCAACAATTCAATTCTTTAATTCAAAATGCAAAAACCTCAGGTATTGGACGAACTCATAAAAGATAAGAGTTACGATCATGAACAAAATAAAATGCTCACGAACTATATTACTAAAATTGCAAGACTTGACGACTATCTAACTCGATTTTCTGATTTCCCTCCGGTTATTTGGAGAGGGTTTTCTCGACTAACTGATATTAAATTGGGATTTAGCCTTGGGAAAAATGCTTGTGAGTAATTCTAAGGTTTGTTAGATGATTACCATTCGCCACATTGCGTTTAAATTCCGAAGTGATTGAAACCCTACAAAATTAAGATTCTGGCCGTAATAGTAGATTCTGTAACCCAGTTTCTAATTCCGGATATAAAAAAGAAAACCCGGACTTTTGTAGTTTTTCGGGAATTACTCTCTGACCTTTTAAAATTACGTCTGCACCTTCTTCAAAAAGAACTTTTAAAATTATCGCTGGAACTTTAAAAAACGCAGGGCGTTTTAAAATTCGAGCAAGCGTTTTCGAAAAAATTTCGTTACTCACAGGGCTGGGCGCAACCAAATTGAATGGACCAGAAACATTAGAATTTTCTAATAAATTAATAATCGCGTTAACCGCATCATCAATATGAATCCAACTAAGAATTTGATTTCCTGAGCCTAAGGTCCCCCCCATCCCCAAACGAAAAGAGGGGAGCATACTTTTTAAGGCTCCTCCTTGAGGACTTAAAACGACTCCTGTTCTTATTTGAACGAATCTGATTCCAAGTTTTGAAATCGGTTCGGCAGCTTTTTCCCAATCCACACATAAGGATGCTAGAAAATCTTTGCCGGAAGAAGAATGTTCTGAAAAATTTTCTGTATCATATTTGTAAGAACCATAATAGCCGATGGCAGATCCTTGAATCAAAACCTTGGGTAGAGTGCCTGCAATTTTAGAGATAGAGGAAACCAAACTTTCCGTATAATTTACTCTAGACGAACGAATTTCTTCTTTCACTTTTTTAGTCCATCTAACTCCAGCGATAGGTGATCCGGCTAAATTTATAATCGCATCTAAATGTTTTAAACTTTCTGATTTTGGAAAATTTTCTCCTATAATCTCCAAATTTTTCTTATTTTGAAGCAATACGGGAATATTAGAAAATCTACTTAAAATTCTTACGGAGTACCCCATTTCTAATAAACGAAATGTAAGATTTCTGCCTATTAGTCCGGTTCCACCTACAACACCTACTTTCATACTTGATTACCTTTTGTTGTGTTCAAAATCCTGATTGCCCATTTTATGGTAGTTCCCACACTTTTGATTCTATGATTTCTAAAGGTCTATTACCAAAAGTTTTCGTTTTCATTTTTCCGGTCACGATCATTCTGGGAAATCTTTATCTCTTTGGTACTACAAAGAATAAAATAGAAACATTTACAATTCAACCTCCATTTTTAGCTTTTGATTTTACTAATTCTTATCTTTCTAATAGGACTTCTAGAATTCGTAATCTTCTAGATCGAGATTCTTCTACAACATGGTTTAAACTTCGTAACTCGATTCAAAAAGAAGACTTTTTAGTTGAGTTACGACAAACACATCATCTTAAAAATCAAAAACCTGAAATTTCAAATTGGAAAAATCTCCATGTAGTAAGTTGTCATGAAACGGTAAAAACATTAAAGCTAAGTATTATTTTGCGCGAATCGATTGATATGGATACTGAGCTTAGGTTGCCCAAGGACAGAATTATAGGAGAAAAATTTTTGGATTTTTCAAAGTCCAAAAATTTTAAAATTCCTTTAGATTTGTATTACAAACCTGAAAGGAGCGAGAAATTCCCACAGAATATGTTTATTTGGACGGTTAAGGGAACCTGGATTACTAAGGACTCTGATTCTTTAAAAGAACTTTGTTTAGAAGATATTTGGTTGAGTGAGGATTAAAACAAGAATTTACCGATTTATTGTTTTTGTTGAAAATTAGATTAACGTGAGTTTGGTGAGAAAATTGGGCAATTTTTTTAAAAGGGAATTTCTATAGAATTTCAAGACAGTATCTCCATGTCGATTTTCTTCATGAAGCCGCCGTTTTGTAATTGTCATTCTATAAAAAATTCATTTTATAGAGAGCCTCTAAAAATAGTTTCTATATTTTAGAATTTATTTGTAAAATCTCGGTTTGTGGGAATTCTTATAGACTTAAGTTTTATTCCAATATTTTAGAGATTTTGAAAGTTGTTAAATTGAATGTGAATTTGTTGTAAGTAAAACCTATCTCAAAAATACTTTATATTTATTTAAAATACCATTCTAAGATATTTTGGAAAAAGTAGTTATAATGAGGTATTAAAGCTGTAATTTCGAAATTGTGCATGAGTTCCCAAAGCCTGGCTTTTTGGAACAAACTCAGAGTATTGTTTCATACATCCAAGTAGTAAGAGACGTAATTTGTGAGAACTACCACGTTTTATAAAAACTTGCGATTTGTTTAAGATAGATTTTTGGTTGAGGAGGTTCCACAAAACAACTGGGGAGAACGACGGGAATCGAACCCGCGACGGCCAGTACCACAAACTGGAGCTCTACCAACTGAGCTACGTTCTCCGTCTCTTGCTGATCCTGGTGACCCGAGAGGGATTCGAACCCCCGACCCACTGCTTAGAAGGCAGTTGCTCTATCCAACTGAGCTACCGAGTCTTGGGAGGATTGGAAATCGGGATGATAGGATTTGAACCTACGACCCTCTGCTCCCAAGGCAGATGCGCTACCCCTGCGCTACATCCCGTTTTCGATTCCATGTTTTTGAAAACAGTAGCAGTGTCAAGTAGAGTCTTCCGCTTTTTCAATGTGTCGTAATATCTCAGGATGTGTAGGGGATTTTAAGAGAGCTTTTTTAAAAGCTAAAATTGCTTCTTCTTTTTTACCACTTTTTAAAAGAAGAACACCGAAAGAATCTAAATAAGCGGGGTTGTCAGGTTCGTTTTTTAAAACAGATTTTAAACAATCAGTGGCCAACTTCCATTCTTCCTGATTATAATCTCTTTGATTTAACAATAAATAACCGAGAGAATTCAGACTATTTTTATAATCGGGACGTAACCTAAGAATTCTTTTATGAATTTCTATTGCTTCTTCGACCTTACCAGATTTTTCAAGAACAAATGCTTTCATGGAAAGAATTTTTAGATCGTCTACTTGAAACTTGAGACGTTCCTCACATTTATCTAACGCTTTTGAATATTCTTTATTTTGAATTAATGCATAAACAATCATCAAAAAGGAATTTTCTCGCTCACCGAATCTAGGAAATTTTTTAAGAAGTTCTTCTAAAATAGAAACGCATTTTTTATGATTCTCAGTTCTTGCGCAACATATTGCAAAATTATAATATAATTCTGGGTCTTCATTTCCTGAAGAAATTTCTCGATCGATTAAAGTTAATGCAAAAAGAAAATTTTCTTTATTGATTTCCTGAAGAATTCTTTTCTTAGCGGAAGAAAATTTTTTATTTTTATCCTTGTCGGACATTTTATAATTCACCTAACAATAGTTATTTTAAACTTATCTCAAAACGTTACCAGATTTATGGATCTATATTAGAGTTGTTGAAAAATTACATGTGACGTTTAATAAAACTGCTTCAATGGACCGTTTCCATGAAACAGAAACTAAGTGGCGAATTAATTTTTCAACAACTCTATTTTTTATCTTTACGCATTTATTATAATTTTCATACTTACTGATTCCTTTTGATACGTGTCTTAGTTTTTTGTATTACTGATCCTAAATAAAGAGTAGTATGAATTTTTCGCATTCGGTTCTAGAATAGAGTTGTTGAAAAATTCCATAGTGACGATCAACTGCTTCAATCGACCGTTTTCCATAAAACAAAAATTGATGGAGGATTTCATTTTTCAACAATTCTAATTGAAAAATTAATTTTCTTCCGTTTTTTCATTAAAACAAATGAATAAAATTGTGTAGATAGGATTTTTTCAATAACTCTAATAACTTCTCATAAATCGAGTGTATTCGTTCTATTGTGGAATCGTTTCGTTCTTTGATTTTATTTTGGTTCTGTTTCTTTCAATGATTGTTAATCTTATTGTTTCGCAAACAGTTTTCCTTTGAGTTTTATTTTAAGGGATTTTATAAAATCGCCATTTTTCAATTGTTATTAGAGTTGTGAAAAAATTAATTCTCCATTTGTTTTATGAAAATTGTTGATTGAAGCAGTTTTGTTAATCGTCACTAGAGAATTTTTGAACAACCCTATCCAATAAAAAATTGGTTTTATCAAACTTGATCAATTCCTAATTTTGAGATAATAGATAACTAACGTAAGTTTTGTAAACCATCCGAAAACGATTATTATGTTAAATTATCGGATGACCCATTAAGGAGTGAGATGTTGAGTTGGAAAATGTATCCTAAGCTAATGTATTCCTAAAATTCAATACGTTGCTGACTGCTGTTGCAGTTAGGGGCTCGCATGAAACGCCTTTCTTAACTCAGTAAACACTTTTCTATGGCCGGTGTGTTTAGATCGGCATCTATTGAGCTTTTGATTCGCCAAAATTTTCTTATGTCGAGCTCATGTTGCTTAAGGAATTTGAAAGTTCCGTTAAGATAGGAAAATTGGTTTGATCTAAAGATAGTGGAGTTAGTGAAATTTTTCCCGAAAAGAATGCAGTAAAATCTGTTCCTTCTTCGGTGGAATGTCCGAGCTCTGAGCCACCTAAGTAGAAATCGGCGATTCCTCCGATAATGTTTTTTTTAGAGTAAGTGTCTTCGTAAGTGCGTTTCCCTAATTTTGTAACTCTTAAATTCTTGGTTGAAGATGTAAAATCAGAGGGAATATTCATATTATAGACCGTCCCTATCTTTAATTGGGAAGAAAATTCGTTGATAAATTTTCGAACGAATTCAGCTTCTCTAATATAATCATAATCTTTAGTGATATTTCCAGAGCTAACTGCCAAAGAAAGTCTCTTATGTATCGCTCCATGTCTGGCTGCTCCAACGGTTCCAGAATAATGAACGTCGTGACCCATATTTACTCCTCGATTGATTCCGGATAAAACCAGATCAATTTTTGGAAAAATTTCTCCGTGCAAACCTATATTCACACAGTCCGCAGGATAACCGTCCACGATATAATGATTGTCGTTGATTCTTTCTACTCTCATGGAATCGTAAATCGATAAAGCCATAGAAGTGGCGGATCTTTCTCGCAAAGGAGCGATTAAATACGTATTGTGTTCTTTTTGAAGGATCGTTTCTAACGCTTTGATTCCAGAAGATGCAATTCCATCGTCGTTTGTAATTAAAATATTCATAAAATCAAATGTAGTATAGAGCCTGAGATATAAAAATAAAATATAAAAGGAAATGCGCCTGAAAAGAATACCGCCGTTAAGGAAAAACGAACCGCGTCCGTAGTTTTTAAATCGTAAATAAATTGGATTCCTTTCGAAAGTATTGCTACATAGTATCCGATTAGAAAAAGTAAAATTAGAAAATAACCGATTCCTCCTGTCATACCTGTTTCACGTAACAGAATAGCGACTGGAGTAAAAAAAGCAAAGATTGCCATCCCAAAACGACATAGATTGTACGAAAAATGCACGTTACCCGTTCTTTGTTTCTTTTGTGCGTGAAAATCAATTACTGCTCCTAGGATCATCGGGAGAATGGAAATCATAGATAAATTTGCAAGAAAGGATAATCCAATCATCCCAAAAGAATTTCCCGTGTAAGGCGGAGAAATGTATGTCGCGCCTACGGAAATACTTAGAGCGCTTGGAATCAAAACGATCCAGGAATACAAATTTAGATTTCTTTCGGAAAGATTTGCAAGCGCTGTTTCTAGCCGAATCGGTTCGTAAATAGAAGCTTCCAATAATCCTATTATTGTATTGAATAATTCTTTCAAGAGAACCTACCTGATTGCCTGAGGAAGAATTATGAGTACGGGCGAATTTTTGAATTCTTTGAAGAAGATCCTTTCGCCGGAAAAAGAATTCATTTTAGATCCTAACATCATAAACAGTCTATCGAATGGAGATTCATCTTCCTCATATAAAGGTATTTCTCCATCGTACTGGCAAAGTCTAGATAATTCTTCCAATGCTTCTTTTCTTCCGCCGATTTCATCTACGAGTTTATTTCTAAATGCGTCTTGTCCTGAATAAATTTTTCCTTCCGCAAGATTTTGAACCGACTTTACGGTTTGATTTCTTCCTTTAGCTACGTCTTGAATGAATTCGTTATAAGTATCAGATAACATTTTTTGAATCATCTCGTCTTCTTCGGGAGTAGAATCTCGAAACAAAGATAAAGAATCTTTATACTTCCCTTCTTTATAGGTTCTCATTTTGATTCCGTAACGATCTAAAAGTCCTTTGATGTTTGGCGCCATTGCAATGACTCCGATCGATCCTGTGATCGTTCCGGACAAGGCAAATATCTTATCCGCAGCCGAGGCGATGTAGTAACCACCCGATGCTGCCATGTCTTTCATGGACACAACGATCTTTCGCGTTTTTCGAAGTCGCATTAATTCGTTGTAAATTTCTTGTGAAGCTCCAACCGTTCCGCCTGGAGAATTGATTTCGATTAAGATTCCTTTAATATTCGGATTTTGTTCTATATCTCTCAGTTTTTGCAATATACTCTCTGAGCCGGTCGATTCAAAAGTAGAATGTCCCGAATGAATTTCACCTTCGATTTTAATCAGTGCGGCGCCGATAGGAGCCGTACTAAAAAATGTTCCTCCCGTGGTTCGAGAGTATTTCGAAGTTGTAGTCGCCAAAGAGATATTTACGAGTCCGATCAATATGGACAAAGTAGCCAATACGAATGTGATTGCTAATGCTAGACGGTTTCTTTCCACTCTTGAAATCAGATTCTTCCCCGTACTGGTGTCAAATGAGATTTTGTCTGAGTTCTCACATTTTAAGAATTCTTTACAAGTGCCGTCTGAAAAAATTTCTCTAATGTTATAGAAGTGCTTACAATAATTATAAAGTATCTTATCAGTTTTAGGGAAAAATTACAGAATTCAAAATCATCATTCTCAAAAGCAAGTATGTGATTCGTTTTAATATATTTTTAGAATATCACGCTACACATTTCCAGTTTGACGGTAGATCATGGCATTCCAGAAACTGATTTGTCAGTCAAAAATAAATATGAAATCACTTATAGAATCCTTTATTCAAAATCGACTTTTTATGTACTTAGGGATGGTCTTCATCTTTTTATCCGGAGTTGTTTCGCTGATCGGATTACGAAGAGATGCATTCCCAAATGTGGATTTAAAACAAATGGTGATCTCTACAAAATTTCCGGGAGCTTCTCCTGCGGATGTAGAATTGAGAGTCACTTATCCCATAGAAGAAAAACTTAAAGAAATAGATGGAATCGACGAGATTCGTTCTTTTTCTAGAAATTCCGTTTCGGACATTGATGTCCGGGTTAGTCTAGAAGAAAAAGATCCGGAAAAAGTTTTAAATGAAATCCGAAGAGCCGTAGACAATGCAATGGCCGAACTACCGGCTCAAGTTACCGAAAAACCGAAAATGACAGAGCGTAAATCCGGATCTTTTCCGATTATCGAATTTTCCATTTTTGGAGGAAAGGACGAAATCGAACTACATACCACCGCCGAATTTGTGGAACGGGAACTTGAAAAAATCCAAGGTGTTGCGAGAGTAGACGTTTTCGGTAAGAGGGATAGGGAATGGCATATTTTAGTAAATGCTAATAAGCTAAAGCAATATTCCTTGGACTTAAACGATATTATCAATACGATTCGGAACAGAAACATCAATCTTCCCGCAGGTTCTGTGGACTCAGAAGCAGCGTTCGATTTGAGAATTGACGGAGAATTTAAAAATCCTTCCGAAATTGGAAAAATCCCTACAAGGACTAACGAAATTTTTTCTGCGGTTAAACTAGGAGATATTGCAAAAGTAGAAGATACTTTCGAATATCCTAGATTTCTTGCAATTGCAAACGGGAAACAAGGTCTAATTCTTTCTGTGATCAAAAAAGAAAGATCGGACGCAATCGATGTTGCGGATAACGTTCATAAAAGATTAAACGAACTTTCTAAAACCTATCCTTCCGGAATGAAAACTTTTGTGTTAAACGACGAGGCTAAAAGAACTAAAAACAGACTTAACGTAGTTTCTTCTAACGCTTTGATTGGATTTGCAATCGTGTTTGGAATTCTATTTCTATTTTTAGATTTTAGGACGGCAACGCTCACTTCTCTTTCGTTACCATTCTCCATGTTGATGACTTTTTCGGTTATTCCATTTTTCGACGTATCGTTTAACATGATTTCTATGATGGGTTTGATCATTTCTCTCGGAATGTTGGTAGATAACTCGATCGTAATCTCGGAAAATATATATACCTATCTTGCGGAAAAAAATGATCCGGTCACAGCGTCGTTACGCGGAACAGTAGAAATGATCGTTCCGATTTTCGGGTCTTACCTCACAACTGTAACTGCATTCCTACCCATGTTGTTTATGACTGGAATTATGGGAAAATTCATTTGGGAAATTCCTTTAGTAGTGATTGTGGCGCTTACGGCGAGTTTGATAGAATCGTTTCTATTTTTACCGGCAAGGATTGCTGCGTTTGCAAAAACTCCTGATCAGATGAAGATTAAAAGTAAGTTTCGTCTTAAGATGGACTCAATTTTTCATTCTATCGAAACAAATTTTTCTAAATTAGTTTCTTTTAATATTCGACATAAAAAATCTTCGTTCGCGGTCATTTTATTATTGGTCTTTGGTTCTTGTGGCGCTTTGTCTCAAATGGACTTTATACTTTTTCCAAAAGAAGATATAGAAATCATCATGATCAAAGCAGAATTTCCTCCTACTTCCAGAATTTTTCAAACCAGAGAGAAAATGAAATACATGGAAAGTATCGTACAAAAAATTCCTAAAGAAGAATTGGTCAGTTATTCCACAAAAATAGGAGTACAACAAACCGATCCAGATGATCCTTTATCTCGTTTTGGTGAAAACTTGGGAGTGGTCTTAATATATCTAACTCCAGAAGTAAAACGCGAAAGAAAAGCGACTGAAATTCTTCGTTCGATAGAACCGGATTTAAGAAAAACCCCAGGTTTAAACGAAATCTTTTTAGAAGAATTTGGAAACGCTCCTCCGATTGGTGCTCCGATTACTATTTCCATTCAAGGCAAAGATTATGAAACTCTAAAGAAGATTTCGAACGAATTACAATCGTTTTTAAAATCGATTCCCGGAGTTTTTTCCGTTCGAGACGACTATCGATATGGTCGTAAGCAGATGTATATTCAACTTGATGAGGGATTGGAAAGTTTTACGGGAGTATCGACTTTGTCTGCTGCGAACGGTTTGCGTGCCGCGTATGATGGAGAGAGAGCGGGGACCGTTCGAAAAGGAAGAACAAAGATATATTTGAGAGTTCTTTACGATAAAGACTTTAGAAAAAATCCAAATGAAATTAAAACGATTCCATTACGCAATAAGGCGGGGAATATTACAAATCTTGCAAAGATTTCTAAAATGGATTTGATAGAATCTCCGGAGCTTTTAGCACACAAAGACTTTGATCGCGCGATCACCGTCAATGGCGACGTAAAGTTAGCCGAAATCACGGCTCACGACGCAAATCAAAAAGTAGCCACAGAATTTAAACCGCTGATAGAAAGACAATATCCCGGAATTACAATTACGTTTGGAGGAGAAGAAAAAGATACACAAAGATCGATGGCTTCTCTTGCAAAGGCGGGGATTATAGCCATATTCGGCATTTTCGGGATTCTCGCGCTTACGATCAAAAGTTTTTGGAAGCCGATGTTAATTCTCAGTACAATTCCTTTGGGAATTATAGGAATCGTGATTGGTTTTCCACTTTCTGGAAAGTCGATTAGCTTTTTAGCAATGATTGGTATTATCGGTTTAGCTGGTGTTTTGGTAAACGCTTCAATCGTTTTGGTGGATTGTATCGATTCTATCCGGAAAGATTCTAAGGCGAGTATGGACGATATTTTAATTGAAGCCAGTCAAAGAAGATTCAGGCCGATTCTTTTAACGACTCTAACCACGGTAGCGGGTTTGTTACCTACCGCTTATAGTCTTGGAGGTTCCGATCCGGTTCTTATTCCTATGACACTTGCTTTAGGCTGGGGATTGGGATTTGGAACGTTAGGAAGTCTTTTGTATGTTCCGGTCACCTTATCAGTGTTTAATGATCTTGCTACTCGATTCAAAGAAAAAAGATCAAAAAGGAAATAAGAAGTTTGATCAATAACTTTAATCTTTCTTAATGTGAATTTGATATAGACAAAACCAGGGAAACAGTAGTTCCCACATTTGTGAGAACTACTCAAACTCTAATCACAAAATGAAAAAGCTATTTTATAGAAGTTAGCTTTCTTTTTGACAAGTCCGTCTAATAATCTTGCCTGTAAATCGCTCCGCCAGAAATATTTTCCGGAGAAGAAGTTCCAGTCCAAAAGTTTGCTTGGAATTGAAGATAAACCGTTCTTGCGTCCCGATTATCCGCCGTATTGATAAAATAATTTTTAGCGGTGTTGGTATGTATGACCTGATAAAAAAGCTGAATTTTATAAAGATGATAATCGCCTAACAAGTTTATTCCGGCCCAATAAATGTAATAGGCTTCTCCTGGTTCAAAAGTTTGATTTTGGTTCCAGTCCCCTTTTAAAAATTCCACTTTGAGAACCGGCATGATATATTTCGATCCGCTAATATGAAAATTGTAACCGATCGTACCGTGATAACCCATTACTTGATTGGCTGCCGAACCGGAGAACTTACTCCAAGCTCCGTTTAAATAAAATCCCTTCCAAGTGAAAGTCATGTCGTATGTATGACCTACGATACCGAAGTTTGGCCGTCCTGGTGTTGTAATCGTTTTATCTGCAAGATAATCGGACTTTAATCCGGTTGGATCAACTCCACCTGTAGGTGTAGTTTGTTGAATTGCAAGTCTAGTAGGAGTTTGATCTTTGAGAAGGAATTCTACCGGAACCGGCTGTGAAGTTTTAAGTTGAGTTGTCTGAGCCACTGCAGCGCCTAACGATAGTTTGGCGTCGTCTTGAAAAATTTCGTCGCCTTCGACCCAACCTATGTCTTTATCTTTTTTTATCAATCCGCCAAATACGTTGTATTGAATCCTGCCATAATAAATCGGAGCAAGCAATTGGGGAAGGTTTTGACGCGCAGCCGTATTGTCCTGTCTTCTACCGTAACCGTAGTCGCCACCACCACCATGACCGTTACCGATAAAACCGTGAAGGGATAAATATCTAGTATATTTTTTATCAATTGCTTCTAAAGGATGAATTGCGATCATAGCACCAGTATCAAACTGAGGAAGCATATTTGTAACGATTGATCTTTCCAAAGAAATGAAATTTGCAGAACTTTGAATATACTCTCTGTTAAACGGAACGTTGATTTGCCCCAAAGTGATCCGAGAACTAAGAATTGGAATGTTCATCCAAATGACCGCTTCGTGAATTAAACCTCTTGAATCGTTGAGAGTTACGTCTTGAACGTCGCCAGTGGTTTTATTTTTTGTTACCCTTAAAAACTGACTATTAATTGCGTTTTCTAAACGAAGCTGAGTTGCAAATCCCCACCATTTTGCGCCTTGATAAAAGAAACCAAGACGAAGTCTTCTGAAGTTTGCGTCTGCAGTGTGAAAGTTTTCGTTGCCGGAAAATGCGGAATTACGATCCCCACTGACTCCACGAAACTGAGTTCTTGCGGCGATTACCAATTTTTCCTCGTTTAAATTTTCAGGTCTATGTTTGTAATGATTTGGAAGTTGCATATCCTTTCGTTCCGGAAAATTTTCTTTTTCGAAAGAATCGATCTTAGTACGATTTGGACCCGGCTTTGTATAAATTAATCCGGTGTCATTGTCTTCGTAAAATTCCTTTTTCGGTTTTTCTACTGGTTTAGAATCTACTGCGATAGGTTTTTCTTGTGCGAATAATCCAACTTCAGTGAGCAATATTAAACTAAAAATTTGAAAACCGATTTGTAACTTTATACTTCTTTTATTACGTTCTCTTTTCTTTTCCATTTCAAATACCGGTATAAGACCGTTCCTTTTTCTCTCTTTGAACCGTTTGTAATTTCTTCGAAATTTATATTTCATTTTGATTACAACTATATGAAGGGAATGTTTCAATTTGATTACAAGCTCGGTCTTAAAACATTACATTTGTAAGACGTTATAAAATTTAGAAATACGAATGTAGAGACTTTTCTTTAAAAAAGTCCGAAACGTTTTTTGAAGGGATTGGAACTTTTCCAATATTTCAAAAGGAAAGACTAATTCAAGTAACGGAAGGAGTTTTACTGTAGAAAAGATGTAGGTTTGCGATGATACTTGTTAAAACTTTGAGGTTGATTTTCACGAATCAAACAATAGATTGCATTATCCATTGAGAAACATCGGGAATAATGCGATTCACATTCTAAAAAAATAATACTATTCTGTGGTTTTATAGAAGTAGTTTAGCATATTGGTTATTGATGGTCCTATCGATATTTGTAATAACATATCCGTAGACAAAAATTAAAAACGCATAACGCGTTTACAAACTCGATTTTTTGATTACCATTCATATATAGTTTTTCTTCAATCTTGATTTGAAACTCATTCATATATAGTTGCATATTGCAACTAATGCTAGCTCGATATAAGAAATTTCTCTTATAAAACTTGATTGTTCTGTAAAGATAAAATGTGGGAACTCTTACTGATTTATGTGTTATAGATAAATTTAAAAAATGTAGGAATTACTACGAAAATTAGATTAAAAAAAATGAATGTTTAAAACTTTTAATGTGACTTAATCTGTGGGAACCACTGCAAATTAAGATTTCACAATAAAACTTCCAAAAGCTCGAAAATTTTCTTGAGTTGGTCGGCAAGATTGTGGTTTGTAGTAGTTCTCACATTTTAAGAATCAATCCGCAAGTTCAGACCCAAAATTTATTCAGAAAAATAGATTATGGACGAATAGGCGTTTGTTAGGATTCGATCAAACCTGCGCGAATCGCATACATTACTAAATCTGCAACCTTATGTAGATCTAATTTTTTCATGATATTGGCGCGGTGAACCTTAACCGTGGCCGGTGAAATTCTTAAAATTTTACCGATGGATTCGTTAGAATTTCCTTCGGCGACTAGTTTCAAGATTTCTCTTTCCCGATCTGAAAGTACTGAAAACGCTTTTTTAGCGTCTTGATTGTCCTCTCCTGGTTTTCCGGAACTTACAAAGCCGGATAAAAAGTGTGTAGTTATTCCCGGACTTAAATACGTTTCCCCTTTGTGAACCGCTTCAATGGCGCGAAGTAAATCGTTTCCAGCGTCATCCTTTAATACGTATCCATTGATACCTAGTTCTAATAATTTTTGAACGTATTCCTTATTATCATGACGGGAAAGAATGATGGTTCGGATATTCGGATAATATTTTCTCAGATTTTTTACGAGATCAATTCCACTTAACCCAGGCATGGAAATGTCTGTGATGACTAAATCTGGATTTAATTTGCCGATTTGGTCTAGTGCTTTTTCGGCGTCTCCAGATTCGCCACAAATTTCAAAACCGGGTTGTCCGGACAGAATCATCTTTAATCCTTCTCTAAGAATTGCGTGATCGTCGACTAGAAATATTTTTGTATCGGTAGACTTCATGTTTTTTTAGCGTATGTGTTTTTATTTTTTTCTAAAGGAATTCGAATGATAAACTTAGTTCCTTGCCCAGCAGAAGAATCAATCTTAATTTTACCATTTAAATCTTCTACTCTTCTACGGATATTTTCAAGTCCAAAACCGGAAGACCTGGCTCTGACCTTTCTTTCCTGAAAACCTATGCCGTTATCTTTAGCGTCTATAGACAATTGTCTTCCTTTAACTTGAATCTTAAGAGAAATTTTACTCGCTTGGGAATGTTTGATCACGTTTTGAAAGATTTCTTGAACGATTCTAAAAACCTGATTGGCCACCATAGGTTCTATATTCAATTTTAGATTTAAGTCTAAATCAGCTTCCACGTCCATAGGTGGAAATAGATCCGAACTTAAGGATCGAATTGCAGCTTCTAAACCGATTTCTCTCAGTGTAGAAGGATGTAAGTTTGTATAAATATCTCTCAGTTCTTGGCTTGCCTTGTCGATCAAAAGAAGCCCCGTATCGAACTGCGCTCCGTAAACTTTAGGATTTCGATTGTATGCTTGGAAGTTGAGTTTTGCCGCGAGAATGGTCTGGCCCACGCCGTCATGTAATTCCCCCGAAAGTCTAATTCTTTCTTCTTCTTGTGATTGTAGAAGTTTGGTATGAAGACTTGCGATTTTTCTTTCTAATCTTTTGTTTTCTGTAATGTTTTTGAGAATAATCCCTATATGGTCCCCAAAACGAAATACGGAATAACCGTAATAGATTTTTTGTTTTCTAAATTCTTGGTTTTGGACTTTTCCCCATTTAGATAGATTGATGTTCGATTCCATCTCTTCATGGTCCACCGGATTTAAGTTTAAAATCCGAAACAGATTTTTACCGATCAAACTACGGGAACTTCCTGCAAATTCTTTTTGAAAGGATTGGTTTGCAAACAGAATCGTTTGAGTATTATCAATTGCTACGATGGGAGAAATCTCTTTGAGAAGATTGAGAAAAAATTTAGGCGGAAGACCTGGTTTCAATATCGTTGTAGAAGTAAGACGTTTTCGATTCTTACGTTTCAAATCCTGCATAAGAGGTTAAACACTTTTGTTTGACCTCAAGAAAGAAAAGAAAAAAAGAATTCCCAGGAAAAAATTCCTGGGAAAATGAATTCAGTTCGATGCAGGAAATACTTCCGAGGAAACGGGAGTGAAATACCAGTTATGGTTTGTATTTCCCATGGATTCATACCAAGGTTTAAAAGAAGGATATGATTTACGAATATCTGTACTTTCATAAGGCCAGAGAAAATTTCCAGGAACTAATAAAGCCCAGGGAAATCCCGTAGAATCTAAATAACGATCTTTTCCGTTGGTATCAAAATATCTTTTTGGAAAGTGTATTTCCTGATTAGTATTGATCACTTTGATAAACGTATCATAGGGAGCAGGTCCTAAGGTTACTCGATTGATCGCATTTTGTAGAATTACTTCTAGACTTGCGGACTTCCCTTTTTTGAAAGTGGTGCTAGTTTTAGAAGTATTGGAAGATAGAATCGTAGTATTGGATTTCGGAAGAATTTCTAAAGAAGAAATTGCAGAGTTACCGCCGGTAGAATTATATTCTATGGTTGAGCCGTCGTATCCATATCGAGTAAGAGAATACGACGAAGCCGTGATTTGTGGAATTGTAAGATGTAAAGTGTGATTATAACCGGCTCCTTTGGCTACGTGAGTAAAATTTGCTCGTACTCTTGCTACTTCTCCTTTTGCGTTCCAGTCTTCTTCAAATACGGCTCTTATATTATAGTCGTTAAAGTCCGCGTCTCCCTGATTTGGGTATAAGTCTTCAAATGAAATTGTATAATATCCTTCCGCTGGATAACGAAACGTAGACGCGCGAGTAGGATCGTTTGGATACGTATCGTCTCGATCTATAATACCGTCTCCGTCCGTGTCTGGAAGAATTACGTTATTTCCTTTGATGACTACTGTGATTCTTCTAGAAATACTATAAGCGTTGATAATTTGAATTTCCGCTTCATAAAGTTGACCGAATGCCTGTACTTTGAGTAAAACTTTATGAGTTGTTTCGTCGATTGTAAAACTTCCCTTGACTTCTCCATTTTCCGAAGTTACCGCTCTGAAGATAGATTTTTGAGAAGTATTATCTATATTAAAAATTTGTACTAAACTTCCCGAAATAGGAGACTCCGGGCTGAGAACCTGGACATTTACGTTTACCGTTTTTGTAGTATCAAAAATGAAATCCACCGGAGCGGTTTCATCGTTGATTACAATGCTGAACGGTTGTTCTCCTGCTGGTGGTGGAGACGGGTTGGGCTGCGTTGCGCTTAAAAGCCAGAGTAGGTTGGGATCTTGAGAATTCGTACAGGCGTTAATTCCGATCAGAAGAGCCCCTATAAAAATTGTATTTGTTAGTTTTTGAAAAATTCTCATTTTTATTTCATTCCTTAGCACCTCTCATTTTCTCACAAAGGGAAACAGTAGACAATAGTCTCAAGTACATATTTTGTTAAGCGAACAGGGCTAAAATGGAATTAATTTTTTTTACGACGTTTTTTAGTTATAGTTTTGTCTCAAACTTGCTCTTTTTGATCGTATTTAAATTTGTTTTTTTATCTATATAAAATCCAAAAACTTCAAAATCAAATAGAGTTTCTTTTGAAGTTTTGAAGTAAATTTTATAGTATATTCAAAAAATATTTTATACTATTTTTATATTATATATAAAATAGTTAATTAAAGTTGTTGAAAAATTTCATAGTCCAAATTAACAAAACTGCTTGAATTGACCGCTTTCATCAAACAGAAATAGATGGAGAATCTATTTTTCAACAACTCTATTATATTCTTACAGGGAAGAAATTTGTATTAAAAGTTTTTAATTTTATGATGTTGGCGGAAGAGATGTTTTATATACAAAATCGATCTTTGTTATAAAAATGTGTGAAAAGAAAACCATGAGTTTATTCAAAAATTAAAATATAATATAATCTTCCTCAAAAAAGATTGATTCCAGAATTTAGATTTGTAATAGTTTTACATTTTTGCTAAGATCCATAAACTTGGTGTTATACTCAAAACTAGAATAGAGTTGTTGGAAAAATCCAAATTTGCAACTAACAAAACGGCTTTATCGATTCGTTTTAATGAAAAAAACGGAAGAAGATTCATTTTTCAACAATTTTAATATGAATTCTGCATAATCAAGTTTGGGGGAATGCCGATTGCATTTTTAGCTCCAGTCAATCAATTACATGAAAGAAACATAATGCAATATTTCATCTTTAGTTTAAATTTATTGTAGAATGTGATTTATTGAGCGATCCGCGATACATTGAGTTAAAGAAGCGGACGCTTTAGTTTGAAAGAACATTCTACTGAACTTCAACCGCTTTCGTATTGGATTCTATCGAACTTACATAAAACGATACTTTATGATAATGTTTAGGGATTCAATTTTATAAGAACGAATAGGATTCATCGTATTTTCTTGATACATTTTTTAGTAAGACCATTATTTTTAGATTTTATGGAGAATTTCTAAAGATGTTAATCGGAAATCAGACTGAAAGAATTAATTCCAAAATAGAAGTTGAGGTTTAGAATGTGTAGGAACCATATATTTTTATTCAACTTTTATTGAACTGAAAGAAAGGCGTCAGAGGAAATCTTGAAATTGTTCAGTCGTTTGTGATAAAATTGTAATAGTTCCTACTTTTTGAAATTTTACAGTAGAATCCGAATTTGCGGTAGTTCCCACAGATTTAGTCTCATTTGGATTTATTACGTTTTTTGAAGATTCTTCTTTTTATTAAAAATTGTAATAGTTCCTACATTTTAAAGTTTTACAGTAAAATCCGGATTTGCAGTAGTTCCCACAAAAACCGCCGCGTTGGATTTTTCTTGCTCGGCTATTGAACTCTGGTTCGAATTGATAAGAATCAACCTTTCCAAACAATCTATCTTTTTTGCTTGTACTTTTGCCTAGGTGCTCTATCTTTAACGTATGCAGAATTCCGATTCTGGTAAAAGAACCTTTTTGATTGGGATTACCGGAATGATTGGAGGAGGTAAAAGTACCGCTGCTAAAATTTTGGAAGAATTGGGATGTTTTGGAATCAATGCAGATCGTTTAGCAAAACGTTATACGGAACCGGATTCTCCTATCTTAACCGAACTTGTAAAACTTTTAGGAGATGAGATTTTAGACGATCAAGGAAAGCCAGATAGGAAAAAAATTTCCAAAATTGTTTTTAATGATCCGGAAAAATTGTCGGGACTGAATCAATTGATTCATCCTTTGGTTAGAAGTGATTTTCAAAAAATTTTAGAAACGACCGCAAAAGGAAAAATGGTAGTTTGGGAAGTTCCACTTTTGTTTGAAACCGATGCCCATACTCTCTGTGACGCGACCGTGACCGTGGATTCCGATCCGGAAGAATCGATTTTAAGAACGATCTCTAGGGACGGAGTGAAAAAAGAAGACGTTTTAGCGAGAATCAAAAACCAACTTCCTCTTACGGAAAAACTAAAAAGAGCCGATTATATACTTAGAAACAGAGGGAATTTAGATTCTCTCAGGGAAGAATGTAAAAGTTTATACTCTGTTTTATTGGGAAAAATATTATGAAAGAAAAAATTTTTTATGTAATCAATCTGGATAATAAGAGAATTCTAATTTTATCCACGTTCTTAATTGGGTTGTTTTTCTCGTTCTTTTTATTGGGAGTATCAGTTGGTAAAAAGCGCACGGCTGATTCTGGGGTAGATTCTTTAACATTAAACGAAAATAAAAATCCGGAGATTCAAAATTCGATTCCTTTTGCCGAACCTGGTCAAATTCCGACTGAAAGTAATTATAAAGTTGCCTCTGCTGAAATTCCACAGGCAAGTACCAATTTACCTTCTAGTACAAATTCTCAAGATTCAGTGACTTTTAAAAACATTCCTCCTGCTGCAGAAGTTATTGATTTTAAAAGAACTAAAACAAGTTCGACTAACGTGGAAAAAGAAAATCGATCTTCGGTCGAAACTCTTTCGGTTAAAGGGCCAGAAGATTCTAAAACCTCTAAAAAAATCAAACGGAACGAAGAGAAACAATCTAAACGAGTTTCTGTTAAATCCTTATCTGACGAAGAATCAGATAAATTTACGCTTCAAGTAGCCGCATTTAAGGAAAAAGAAAAAGCAGACGAGTTAGCAAAATCGATCTCAAACACAGTAAAAAAAATAAAAGCAAACGTCAAAAGATCCAGAAACGGATATTATACGGTTCGGTTCGGATCTGATTCCTCTAAAAAAGGAGCGGAAAACCTTGCAAAATTTTTGCCAGCTAAATTGAGATCTGGAACCATCGTAGTCAAGGATTGATTTTTATATTGACCTGAGTTGCGTAACCTACGAAATCTGTTTCTGAATTAAGAATGGATCAACAGGTGTTAGAGCTAACGCGTAAAGCGGTTGTTCGCGCGACTATCGATAGACTTCGTACAACTTATTCGGATCTTCTTGTTGTCAAAGGATACGATGGGATTCCGGATTTTTTCGAATTCAATTTATATTCTCCTTCGAACAAGGAAGAAAGAGATAACGCTTTAGAAAGTCTTTATGAAAAATTAAAAACGGTTGCGGGTAAATCCATGACCGAAAACATTCATCAGATCATTCTGTTAAATCGTTTGACCGATTCTTTGGATTACGACACTGCAAAGATTGTAATCGAAAATAATCTCATCGAAGACGGTAAAATTTCTAGAAATAATTTATATGCAGCAATGGGCGAAGCGAATCGTTTTGATGAAAGAAAAAGCCAGATCCAAATGGTTTGTAATACTCTGAGATTCTTTTTTTCCCTTTCCAAACTTCCTATGATCAAACTCGTAATGGCCCCGATCAAAGTTGCCGCTTCCATGGTAGGTGCAAATTCTTTAGTAGAAACGATGGAGGCCGGATACGAGTTGTCCAGCAAGATCAAGGATTTGAATCCTTTTATAGATGCTTTTCTGGATAGAGAGATTCGTCTTATCGTAAAATTAGAGACAGGGCATCCTGTTGGAGAACTTGCTAATTAACGTGAGTTCGGCGTAAGAAAAATCTTGGTGAATAAAAAAACTCAATCTAACAGCTCTTAGGAGTCGTTAGATGGTAACATAATAATCACTTTCACATTGTTACTCACTTTAAGTAAAAATAGAATTTTCTAAACGTATCATTTTCAGAATATATCTGTAAAAATCGTAATTTGTATTAGTTCCCACAATTCAAAAATAGAATTTGAAACTTGTAATCGTTCCTACATTTTTAAGGTAAATGTTAACTACTCTTAAAAGAATCACTTTGTTGTTTTGTAGGAAATAAATTGATTCAGTAGGTTTGCGATTTCTTCTTTGTGAAAAGGTTTACTGATGTATTGATCGATTCCAGAAGCCATACAATCTTCCTTATCCGTTTGACTAGCATTAGCCGTCATTGCAATGATATAAGGACGAACGGACGAGTCGTTTTGTCGTGTTAAGATTTTAGCGGCTTCGATTCCGTTCAGTTCTGGCATTTGAATGTCCAAAAATAAAATGTCTGTTTTATGGGCTTCTACGTGACGTAATGCTTCTAATCCATTAGATACGATCACAGGTTTGTAACCTAGTTTTTCTAAAATCTTTTTGATCAGCATCTGATTGGTTTCATTATCTTCTGCAACTAGAATGTTTAGACTTTGAATCGGAGTTTGGTCTGCGTTTGGAGCTGTTTTTTTAAGTTCAAAATAAACTTCCGATTTTTCGGCGAGTGGAATTTGTCCCGAAATTTCAAAAATGCTTCCTTGATTGATTACACTCTGAGCTGTAAGTTTTAAGTTCATCATTTCCGCAAGGCTTTTGCTGATCGAAAGACCTAGTCCGGTTCCTCCATATTTTCTAGAAACCGAACTGTCTACTTGCCTGTAGGCTTGGAATAATTCTTTGAGTTTTTGTTCCGGTATTCCAACCCCGGTATCTTTTATCTGAATTTGTAAGTTACATTGTTTCAAATCGGATTTAAAATCGAATTGAATCAATATGCTTCCTTTTTCAGTGAATTTGATGGCGTTCGAGATAAGATTGACTAAGATCTGTTTGAGTCGGTGCGGGTCTGTAGATACGATTAAGTAGGAGGGTTGTTTGCCAACCAATTTAAATTCTATATTTTTACGTTTTGCGTCTGCTTCAAAAAGATAAAATACGTCTTTTAATAAATCCATCAGATCAAAAGCGATAATTTCAATTTTCATATTAAAAGATTCTAATTTAGAAAAATCCAATATATCATTTAGAAGATTGAGTAATAATTTCCCACTTCTCTGGATGGTATTTACGTATTCTACTTGTTCTTGTTGTAATTTCGTTTCCGATAAAAGGCCGGAAACCCCCAAAATTCCGTGAACAGGCGTGCGAATTTCATGGCTCATGTTTGCAAAAAACAGACTTTTAGATTTTTGTAATTCTTCTTCTTTTTTTTGAATTATTAATAGTTCTATGTTTTTTTTATTTAGTTCGAAGTTATATATGATTTGGTTTGATAATGCTTTTAGAATGGTTTTCTGTTGAGGATTTAAATGGTTCGGTTGTGAATCGAACACACAAAGTGTTCCTATATTAAAACCATCCGGAGTTTTTAAGGGAGTTCCCACATAAAAACGAATGTAGGGAGGACCCAAAACGGAAGGTTTATTTTTAAATATTTCGTTTTCTAAGGCGTCCTCGATTTCTAAAAGGTCGTCCTGCATAATTGCATATTGACAAAAGGAGGTGTTTCTGGCGCTTTCAGATTCTTTCATTCCCAATTTTGACTTAAACCAGAGTCGGTTTGTGTCGACTAACGAAATCAAGGCCATTGAAGAATTGCAGATATATGCTGCTATTTGAGTTAATGAATCGAATTTTTCTTCCGAAGCCGTGTCTAAGATTTGGTAAGAATGTAGAGCACGGAGCCTTTCTGTCTCGTTAAGCGGAATTGGAACTGAATGGTTGTTTGAAGTTTTCACGGAACTAAGCCGAAAGCATTCTCTCCAAAAAAGAATATTAGGCAAGAGGAATTTTGATCGAAAAACTAAATTCGAATAATTTGAAAATGTTTCGGAAAACCACTTTCGTCCTGATACAAACAATTTTGCAATTGTTTCATTTCTTTGTAAATTCTTCCTCTAATTCCGGAAGCAAATATTTTTTCTACAAAGTGATAAGGGAACTTAAGTTTAGAATGATTTGTGAAAGTTATTTTTGTTCCTCGATCCGTAATTTGAAAAGTATAAATGTCCCTTTGATCCATGAGAGAGCTTTGAATTTCCATAATCATTCTGGAATTAGGAATCCATTCCCTTGCAGAATAATTCGCCTTGAGTTTAAAAGGTCCGAAAGAATAAAATACTTCGTAAATTGGAAAGCTATTTCCGTTTTTGGAAGAAACAGGAGATACATTGGAAATTTTATCTCCCCAGTAAATTAAGTTTCTAAAATCTGCAACGAACCCAAACGTATCGTCTAAAGAATATGAAACTAAAAAAGTTACAGTAGTAGTTATCATTTTTGTAACCGTTCTATTTTTCTAAAAAATATTTGTATCACGACCAGACTGGGAGAGGAGCGTTTGATTTATGAATTTAAGAAAAGTGAAAACAATCAGACCGTCATTGAGAACAATGGAAGGAGGAGGTTTTCCCGTTCGTAGACCTTTTCCTGTTCAAGACTTAATTCATTTAGATCCTTTTCTATTATTAGACGAAATGGGACCTGTAGAATACAAACCCGGTAAAGCAATTGGTGCACCAGAACATCCGCATCGAGGTTTTGAAACAGTCACTTATTTATTATCCGGAGAAATGGAACATAGAGATTCTTGGGGAAATTATGGTAAACTGAAACCGGGAGACGTTCAATGGATGACCGCTGGTTCTGGTTTGGTTCATTCCGAATTGCCTTCAAATGAGTTTCAGAAAAACGGTGGTTGGATGCATGGATTTCAATTGTGGGTCAACCTGCCCGCTTCTCAAAAGATGAGTCGTCCTAGATACCAAGACACTCCTTCTGAAAGAATTCCTGAAGTTGAAACGTCTGATGGCAAAACAAAAATTAGAGTGATTGCCGGAGAAGTGTTTGGAACAAAAGCGGTGATTGAAACTAAAATTCCAATCTTATACTATCATTTTCATCTTATTCCCGGCGCGGATGTTTCTGTTCCGATTCCTGTGTCGTATAACGTGTTTGCTTTTCCATTTTCAGGAGACGGAATTTTATATGCTCAAGAAGGAAAAATTTCTTTAAAAGAAGGGGAGATGGTTTGGTTCGAGAGAGGAGAAGGAGACGTTCGATTTTCTTTACCGAAGGATTCTTTGAACGGTTGGGAATTCCTTTTGATCGGGGGTCAACCCGTGGAAGAACCGGTTGCAAGATATGGTCCTTTTGTAATGAACACCCAAGAGGAAATTTATCAAGCATTTCACGATTTTCAATCCGGCAAGATGGGAAATATTGATTCGGAGTAAAATTCTATACTTCTCACCTTGCAAAAGTTTCGAAAAGGGGTATCATAAACTAAAAACCTGGGGGTAAGTTATGGATCGTTGGCTAAAAGATCATCGGGATTGGTTGGTTGATTTCCTGCGAATTTATCTGGGAGGAGTTTTAATTTATAAAGGTCTTGAATTTTTATACGATACGGATGCATTGATTCGTTTGATGGAAATGAATAACGCGCCAATGGCGTCTACGTTACTCGCTCATTATATCGTAATTGCACATATCTGCGGGGGTGTTTTGCTTTTATCCGGGTTATTGACTCGTTTTGCGGCGATTCTTCAAGTTCCTGTGTTGATTGGAGCGGTTTTATTCATCCATGCTAAGGAAGGGTTTATGGCTCCGGGATCCAATCTTCCGTATGCAGCGATGATTCTTTTATTACTATTTCATTTTTCCTTATATGGATCTGGAAGAATTTCAGCGGATTATTATATCGAAACACACAAGAGCGTTTAGGTCAGAGGCCACCTTTACAAAATAGATTTTTAATCTAATGGTGGTCGTAAAACGGCGATTTTACGGAGAAATTTGATTTGTAGCAGTTCCACATTTTGTTGTTAGACTTGGCGTCAAAGATGTTGAGACAAATTCAAACTAAATTTTTCCGTAAAAATGAAATGTAGGAACTCAATATTCTTAGCTTTTAAATATTCAAATCAATATGAAACACAAAAAAGTGTAGCCCTACGGTTTTTAAACGTGTGGGACTATTATAAAATTGAGTAATTAAAGTTTACTGATACTTATAAAAATTGAGTACTATAAATTTTATTCGTAAAACCCTATTCCAATACAAAATTCGGTATTTGTTATTATAGTTTTGAGAAGGAATTTTGAGTTCAAAAGCTCCTACCAGTTCAAACCGATTCCAAATTTTACAGAATACTCTTGTAAGGACCAGATATGTCTTTCTTTTTCGCTGAATAAATTTTTCAAGTTTCCATACGTTTTAGAATAAGCGTCGTAGTTTGTACCAACTAGTTCCGTTAAAAGATAAACTCGATTTGTGATAAAGTAGCGGGAACCAATTACTAAACTTGTTTGAAAAAGTTTAGAATTGGAAACGGAGTCTCTTCCATATCCGAACAAAATTCTAATATACGGATCCAATGTAGAATTTTCTAAAAAATGATAGGAAAAATGAACGTTAAACGTCATCGCCTTCATCAATTCGTTGTTGTGATAGGTAAAATAAGGAAAGGCCGTTTCCAATTTTGTTAATTGATCAAACGAAACGTTTTGAAAAGAAGGATCAGTAAGACGAGCGTATCCGGTGACTAATAAAAAATCTGTTTTTGAAAAGGAAAGATTAGACGCTTGAAGTTGGGATTGATTGAGACTAAATCCAATTCCAAGTCTTGATTTTATTAAATATTCAAATAAAAACGAAGAATTTTGTCCGGTAATTTTTGGTTTGGGCGCCTGATCAAATAAGTATGCACTTAACAATTTGTCTTCGGTTGAACCGATTCCACCTGCGTAGTATCCAAAAATTTCAGAGTTGCCGTATGTAAAATCCCGATTCATCGAATTCAGATCGATTTTATTCGGGTTGGTCTTCAGATAATTAAATCCTTCTCCGTAAGTAAGTTCAAAAAAAAGAGGTTCTCTTTTTGTTTCTGCCGCCATTTCAGTACAAATGAAAATGGTAAAGAGGAGTGAGATTATTTTTTTCATCTTAAAAATCCTTTTGTAAGGATAGCAGAAAAAAACCATCCATTCTTTCGAGCAAATAAAATGTTGAAATCATAATTAATACTTCTCCCAAAATGTAAAGACTTTGATGTAAAAACTACCGGAGTTTATAAACTCCAGTAGTTCATTATAAATTTATAAAGTATTATCATTGATACCTTTTGAGGTTTTACTCATCCTTATAATATTAGAGTTGTTGAAAAATGAATTGTCCATCTGTTTTATGGAAATGGTCGATTGAAACATTTTGTTAATCAGAACTATAAAATTTTTCAACAATTCTGATGTTTATCACAAAGCGCTGTTTCATGTAAGTCCGATAGAATCCAATGCGAAAGCGATTGAAGCGTAGGGAACTATGAGAACGCTCTTTAAAACTCAGTGTCTCGTTTCTTTAACTCAATACTTCTGCAGAGCGCTTGACAAATCGCGTTCTATAATAAATTGAAACTAAGGATGAAATATTGCACTACGTTTCTTTCATGTAATTGATGACTGTAGCTGAAAACGCCGTCCGGCAAAGTTAGATTCACCCCAACTTTCTTACGCCGAATTTACATTTAAACTTATTGGATTGGGTATTTTATTGTGTAGTTCTTGAGTGGTAACTTCTTAATATCCACTAAAAATTTCCTCTAAAACTCGAAAATACCAACAAGCTCCTTGCCAGTTTTCCAGAAAACCATTATGCCCTCCAAAATCCTGAATGGATATTCTTACGTTTCGATTTGGATGAAGAGAAAGAAAAGATTCTCCCCGAATGATCGGATCATCTTTTGCGGTCAAGATGGTAGTTGGAATTAAAATTTGAGAAAGTTCTTTTTCTCCTAAGGTATAAGTTCCAAAGTAATGGTCTAGGTCCTTAAATTCTTCGGTAGAATTTATTATTTTCTCGGTCATTTTCATTACGGATTTTTCCTTTAAGATTTTATCATAAGGAACTAAAGCAGGAAAATATTTCTGTTTTTTCTGAATCGATTGTTTCCATTTTTTAAGAAAGTATCTACCTATAATTTGTTTTTGATCCATTAGAATTGTTGCATCTTTCGGATGAATTGCGGGTGATATAGCGATACATTCTTTGAGCTGTTTGATTTTTATTTCCGATTGAGAATGAAGTCTGGCGATCCTAAGAGTAAAATTTCCTCCCAAGGAAAAACCGATGATAAAAACCGGAACCCCTTTGTTCGCAAACATTGCGGCCTTACGAACGGCTTCGTATGTTTCTTCCAGCAAACTTCCGTTAAACGGTTCCGGATTAAGATGATGGGTATCTCCGTGATCTCTATAGTTTAAGCGAAAAATGTTATATTTTTTTTCGTAAAAATAATTAGAAGTTCTTAATATGTAAGTTGAATTTACACTTCCTTCCCAACCGTGTAATAGAATTAAAAATCCTTTTGACTTTTGATTCTTTTGTCTGCTTAAGTGGCCTTCCAGTCTTACTCCTTTTCCGGCGTCTATAATCATTCGTTCTGTATTTTTTAAGAAGGTCATTTCTTTCGGTAGGTTCCACTTTAAGGAAGCGAAAGCCGTTTGTATAAAAGGGAATTTTAAAATTCCACTTGGATTGAACTTTGGAGTTTCAAGTTTTTTAAGATTCAAATTGTTTAAAATCATTTGTTTGTTTCGAAAATATTTTTTAGATTATCGGTTGTATCAAACTTCTTTTTTTATCTATTGTTTTTAATAATTATAGAACAAGTGTCTAATATTTTGCATTTAAACAGATTTTTACGATAAAGGTTTGATTGTGTTACTCTATTTTATAGGGATTAATAATAAAAAATTTAATTTTAGTATAAGAAAATAAATAGAATTTTTTCATTTTCAAGATTTATCTTTAAAATCTAGGTTTATTAGGGTTTTCAAATTCTTTTTTATGATAAGACAAAACTTTTATAAAACAAATTTTTTACAATGAACTTGTGTTAATTATCTCCAAGTTATTTAAATTTATTTTAAAAGTGAACTTAGAAATATTTCAAAATCTGTTTGAAAATAAAATAGAAACTTTTGATTCGGCTTCTATAGAAAAAAAGTCGCTTTTAGAACAGTTTTTAAAAATATACCAACAGCGCGTCATTTTGTGAAGTTGGGAGTTCGTTGTCAGTGAAGAATCTATTGAGTCTTTTATATTCTTTTTTGGTTTTATTTCGGTTTGGATTCTTTACATTAATTCTGTTTTTCTTATATTCTTGTACAAGTTTAGAATTGGGTTCGGTAAGAGGAGGACAGTTTACCATCGACTCTCAAAAGAATTCTAATGTGGATGGTTGTAAATCGATCGGTAAAAAATATCAGTGGTATGTTTTATTTGGTTCAATTCCTATTAATAAGGTCAATTATTCTGAAATTATGCCGGACCAAAATCGAACCTATCGGGTGAGTTTGAAAACTACTTGGTTGGATGGAATTCTCAGCACCCTCTTGGGAATTGCTGCTTCCGTTACCCGTAAGACCATCGATGCGGAAAGTTGTGATCCTAAAGAAATCGTTTCTTCCAAAGTGGTTCCTGTTTCTAATCCTCCAATTGAGAAACAGGAAAAAGAAGTTTCTAAGATTGATATGGCAAAGATCAAAGAAGATTATATCAGACAGAATGAAAGACAATGGAAAGAAGAATTACAAGAAAGAATTCATTCTTCTTTAAAAGAGGAATTGGATAACACTTGGAATAAGGAAGTTAAACAATCTAAAAACCTTTCTCTTTTGTATTTAAAGTCGGGTGAAGTTGCAAAAGGTACCGTTACTCGTATGGACGAGGAGGGCGTCCGTTTGTTTTATAAAGGTAAAGAAAGGACCTTTCGTCGTTCCGATATTCAAAGAGTTCGGTTTCAAGATTAAATAGTCCAATGACGAATAACGTTTTAATATTTTTTTTAAGAATTTTTATTTCTTCCTTTTTATTTTTAAGTTCTTCTTGTTACTTAAATCCTGTTTTTAAGGATTTGGTTTCTTCTGATGAAAAAAAAGAAGAATCTTTAGTTCCTTTGTTATTGATCTTGTCTTCAACCGCGGCTTCTCCTCCAGTGATCCAAGGAGAAACGATTTTTTTCCCGTCCACTGGTCTTACTTGGATGAGATGTTCTAGAGGTCAGACGTACAATGCCGCTTCCGATTCTTGTACAGGTTTTTTAGTTTCTCCTCAGTATTGTTCTAGTTTAGACAACCAATGTAATGGAACTTCGGGAGGCACTTTAATTTCTGGATCTGCTTTTAATTCTTGTTCCACTTTTCAGGTTTCCGGTAATTCTGCAACCTGGAGAGTTCCCACACATTCCGAATTAAAAGGAATTGTATTTTGTTCGAATGGAACGGATCTGACTCAGTCACAGGATCATTCTAAAACCTGTGCGTCTTCTGGAACCAGCTATGAAGCTCCTACAATTCGAAAAGATTGGTTTCCTGGAAATCCTTCTGGGAGTCTTATTGAATTTTGGAGTAGTACGAGTGATCCTCAGAATTCTGCAGTTGCTTGGAAGGTGAATTTTACAAACGGTTCTACAAATACCACTTCCCCAAAAAATGTTTCCGGGTATCTTCGTTGTGTGAGTAATTCTCGTTAGGTGATCCATCGTAGACTGAATGTGAACTCAACCTAAGAGTAAGCCAATAAACAACGCCGTAAAACAAGTTTGTTTTTGAAAACCGATTTGCCGAGTTAAAGAAAAAACGGTGCTTTTTCGTTTAAAAAATGAGAAGTTGGTTTTTATTGTGAAACGGTGTGCGCTTTAAAGTTTCACTGTGATCAAGTTTTTTAATTTAGTATTTTATTATATATAAAATAAGTTTGGTGTAAAGATAGAGTTTTGGAAGTTTTTTTGTAAAATCTTAATTTGTGTTAGTTTCCACAGATTAAGTCTCATTACGAATTTTTAAACATTTACTTTTTGTAATTTAGTTTTCATAGTAGTTCCTGCATTTTCAAAATCTATCTGTAAAACATAGATCTGTAAGAGTTCCCACATTTTATCTTTACAGAAAATTCAGATTTTATAGGAGAGACCTCTTACATCAAATTCATGTTAAATACAAAAAAGACCAATGCAAACATAAAAAACTATGTCTATTTGATTTTGCTGTTTTAAATTACCGCAAAATTTTGAAATTAGAGTTTTAATATTTCATTATATAATTGTAGAAATGATTCCTTTTTTGATTTTTTTTACGAACTCGTATTCGATTGTAAACTTTCAAAATCTCTTAGATGGGACGTAATCTGTGGGAACTACTGCAATTGTATCCAATTTTATTACGAAAAAATGAACTTATGGAACGCAATGCAAAACGAAACGACTTTTACTCACACTAGAGAATGAATGTCCTAAAAATTCTCTTTCTAAATGGCAGTTTGTAAGCAATTTAAGAATCATTCTAAAAATGTAGGAACTATCATGTCCCATTCCATAATAAAAGCTTTAAAAACTCAAAAGTTTCGCGTACAAAGATTGGTTTGTAAAAAGCTAGATCCTTTTTAATGGTAAAGTAACGCGAAAGGGATCGATGAATGAACTAAGAGCCGGTCTCAAAACTGTTTGTAGAGAGAAAGGGTAATAATATCAATGTGAAATGGACAAATATTATTCAGAGATACCGGATGCACTTTGGAAACAAATAGCCCCATTAATCCCGAAAGAAAATGTAAATCCGAAAGGAGGTCGCAATCGAGTACCAACACGAGTAGTAATGTCAGGTATCATCTATCGAATGAAAACAGGCTGTCAGTGGCGTGCCATTCCGAATGAGTTTGGATCAGGCCAAACTTGTCACAGAAGATTTCAAGAATGGGAACGAGCAGGAGTATTCAAAAAAGATTTATAAATCTATTTTAAAATATTATGATGTAAAGAATCAAATAGCATGGGACTGGGCTTCGATGGATTCGGCAATGGTTAAAGCTCCCAAAGGGGAGCTTAACTGGGAAAAACCCTACAGACCGTGCCAAATTAGGTGTTAAACGGCATATTCTTACAGATGGAAATGGAATTCCTTTGGCAATTACATTGACTGGAGCTAACGTTCATGACAAACACGGTGTAAAAGATACGTTGAATTCAATCCTAATATTTTCCGGAAAAAGAAGAAAGAAGCCAAAACATATTTGTTTAGATAAAGGTTATGATTTCAAAGATATAGAAGTTTTAATCAAAAGAAGAAACATTCAATCTCATATTCGGAAAAAAGGTGAAAAGCCTCTCATCGGTAAATATAAAGGAAAACCTAGACGTTGGGTCGTTGAAAGAACTAACAGTTGGCACAATCGATTCAGGGCTATCCTAATTCGTTGGGAAAGAAAATCTGAAAATTATCTTGCATCTCTTTATCTCGCAAGCTCTATCATTGCTTTTAACTTTTTTGATAGGTAGTTTTGAGACCGGCTCTAAAGCAAAACGCTTTCCTGAACTCAATGCATCGCTCCCTAAGGGTCGCTCTGCAGGGTCGCGTTAACTCAGCAAAACGCTTTCCTAAGGGTCGCGTTAACTCAGCAAAACGCTTTCCTAAGGGTCGCGTTAACTCAGCAAAACGCTTTCCTAAGGGTCGCGTTAACTCAGCAAAACGCTTTCCTAAGGGTCGCGTTAACTCAGCAAAACGCTTTCCTAAGGGTCGCGTTAACTCAGCAAAACGCTTTCCTAAGGGTCGCGTTAACTCAGCAAAACGCTTTCCTAAGGGTCGCGTTAACTCAGCAAAACGCTTTCCTAAGGGTCGCGTTTTAGGGTCGATAAATTGAAATCTATGACGAAATTTCGTATTACGTTCTTATACAATTTATTGACCAGAGCTGAGAGCCCGGTCCGGCTGCTTATGCAGCCGGATTCGCCCAGATTTTCTTATGTCGAATTTACGTTAAAGTAGTTCCCACAATTCAGTAGATTTGAATATTCCGTATATCAAATTAATAGGTTCAATCTATTTATAATCTTTAACTTTTCGAATTTAGAACACCTTGACACATCTATAGGAATTTCCAGATAACTACTTTGGTATAGGAAATTCTTAGTTGATGAAAAACAAATAATTCAAAAATTGTTTCCAATTTAGAATAATCTTATAGTTTCTTCGCTTTGGTCAGCCGGTAAAATTAGGAGGTTCACAAAATGAGCTTGGCTTCGCTTTCGATTCAAAGACCGATTTTCGTCACTTGTACGGTCTTACTCATCCTGGTCGCGGGATACCTTTCTTTGAACAAGTTGGGGGTAGATTTATTTCCCAACGTAACGATTCCGGTCGTGACCGTAACCGTGCCTTATCCAGGTGCGGCTCCTAACGAAATCGAAACATTAATTGCAAAACCGGTTGAAGACGAACTCTCTACAATTTCGGGAGTCAAAAGAGTCCGAGCGGTCTGTAATGAAGGAGTGGGGACCGTCATAGTAGAATTTACTCTGGAAACTGATGTAAAATACGCAGAACAACAAGTTCGGGATAAAGTATCTAGTGTTAAACCGAAATTACCAAATGACGCAAAAGAACCAGTTATTCGAAGAATCGATCCAGCAGACCAACCGATCGTAATCGTTGCACTGAGAGCCGAATTACCGGATGCGGAACTCTATGATATTGCCAACGAAGAAGTGAAACAAATTCTTCTTTCTACCAAAGACGTAGGAAACGTAACCATCTACGGAGGTCGTAAAAGAGAAATTCACGTAGAACTGGATCGAAATAAACTCAAAGAACATATGATTCCGGCTTCGGTCGTGTCCAATCGACTCGCTTCGGGAGGAATGAATATTCCCGCAGGAAAGGTAAGTAAAACCGATAAGGAACTTGTATATAGAACGATCAACGAATTCCAATCTCCCGAAGAAATTAGAGACACCCCGATTTCTCTTTTTGGAAACGAAGTTCCGATCAAAATTGGACAACTGGGCGAAGTCAAGGATACAGTTGAAGATGAAACTTCCCGCGCTTATTTAAACGGTCAGAAGGCTGTTTTTCTCATGGTATTTAAACAGTCCGGGTCCAATACCGTGGCGGTTGCACAATCTGTAAAAAAGAAAGTCTTAGAAATCAATCAGGATCTTGCAAAACGTAAAGGTTCACCCGAGTTGACGTCTACGAATGATTCTTCTATAACGATCGATAATAATATCTATGACGTAAAAGAAACGATTATCATTGGAATCATACTTACGATCATTGTAGTATTATTATTCTTAGGAAGCGTTCGTTCCACTTTGATTACTGGGCTTGCACTTCCAAACTCTTTGTTAGGCGCGTTTATCCTTATGGCAATTGCTGGTTTTACCGTAAACGTGATGACTCTTCTTGCTCTCAGTCTTGCAGTTGGACTTCTTATAGACGACGCGATTGTAGTTCGAGAAAATATTTTCAGACACAGAGAAATGGGAAAAACTGCGAGAGAAGCTTCTATCGAAGGCACCAAAGAAGTAACACTTGCCGTAATCGCTACTACGATGACAGTGATTGCGGTTTTTATGCCGATTGCATTTATCAGCGGAATTGTGGGACAATTTTTAAGAGAGTTTGGACTGACCGTATGTTTTGCCCTTCTCATTTCTCTTTATGATGCGCTTACAATTGCTCCTATGTTATCCGCGTATTTTGGAGGGAAGGTAGGAAATCACGCACATAATTCTTCTTCTGAGTCGATTCCTGAAATTACAACCAAAGCAGTAAAAGGAAAAACAAAAGGCGCTACCACGTTGGAAGAAATCGCTTATTCTAAAATGCGTTCTCAAAATAAAACTTCTAAAGGAATTTTATCCACCGTCTTTTCTCCTATCGTGTTCGTTTTAGGAAAGTTAGAAGTAGGCTTGGATTCTATATTAAGTATTTTTAATGTTTTTCAATCTTGGTTAGAAGAAAAATATGCTTCTGTTTTGAAGTTCACTTTAAGAAGACCTTTTTTTATACTTTCCGGAGCGATTTTGATTTTTGTAGTCAGTTTGGTTCTGACTAAGTTTATTCCTAAAACATTTCTTCCCGCTCAGGACGAGGGTAAATTTACGGTAGCCTTGGATATGCCGCCAGGAACGTCCTTAGAAAAAATGTCTCAGATTGCTCTTCAAGTAGATCAAAAGGTTCGTTCTTATAAGGAAATCAAAATTGTTTCTATGTTCAACACGAATCGTAGTACGAATATGTTCGTGGAAATGGTTCCTTCCAAAGATAGGAAGATGAACACAACTCAGTTCAAAGCGTTTCTTCGTAAGGAGCTGGCGGAGTTTTCTTATGCCAATCCGATCGTAAAAGATGTAGATAACGTAGGAGGAGGACAAAGGCCTTTTACACTTACGGTTAGTGGACAAAAGAGAGAAGTTGTAGAAGACTACGCTAAAAAATTGTTCGAACGCCTTCAAAAATCTCCGGCGCTTTTGGATGTAGACACGAGTTATAGAACAGGAGCCCCTGAATTTAGAGTGGTTCCGGATCGGGAAAAGGAAGTTCTTTTAGGAGTTCCTGGAACGATCATAGGATCTGAGTTGAGAACTCTTGTAGAAGGAACCACACCTGCAGTTTATAGAGAGAACGGAGTTGAGTATGATATTCGTGTTCGACTAAAAGATTCTCAAAGAGATCTAAAGGAAAATTTTTACAGTTCCTTTGTGCCTAACTTTAACAACAGATTGATTCCGATTCAAAACGTAGCAAGAGCGGAGGAATCTACCGGTCTTGCTACAATCAATCGTCTCAACCGAAATAAGGCCGTGGAAATTTATGCGGACGTAAATCCTAAAGGTCCTGGTATGGGGGGAGCGATGGAAGAAGTTACAAAGATCAGCCAGACTGAAATTCCTCTTCCTTCGGGTGTGAAGATTGGTTATTCCGGACAAGCGGAAAGTTTTAAAGAGATGGGAGTTTCTATGGCGATTGCGATGGGACTTGGGATTTTATTTATCTACATGGTTCTTGCTTCTCTTTATGAAAGTTTTATCACACCGATTGCGATTATGCTTGTATTACCTCTTGCGCTTTGTGGAGCTTTCATTGCTCTTTTTATTACCCAAAAGTCCTTGGATATTTTTTCCATGATCGGGCTGATTATGTTGATTGGTGTCGCTACTAAGAACTCGATTCTTCTTGTAGACTTTACAAATCAATTATTGTCGCAAGGTAAAGAAATGAAAGAAGCAATTATCGAAGCGGGAAGAGAAAGATTGAGACCAATTTTGATGACTTCTTTTGCTCTCATTGCTGGTATGTTACCGATTGCGATCGGATTGAACGAAGCTTCTCGTCAAAGAACGAGTATGGGAGTTGCGATCATCGGTGGATTGATTTCTTCTACGGTTCTTACTTTAGTAGTGGTTCCTGCAGCGTTTTCTTATATAGAAAAACTGAATCAAATGGTAAGAAAAAATTCTCCAAATCCTGATGCATAAGTAGTTCGTAAGTAATAAATAAGAATTTGCTCTCGTTGTTTATGATCTAATTGATTTTGAATTTTTGTCGAATTTAAAAAAAGAGTTTCATAAATGGCGCGAGTGAGTGAAAATGAAAGCGATGGATCAGGATGAAGTAAAACACCGTATTATGGATAAGGCACTTGAGCTTTTTCTAAAATACGGTTATGCAAAAACTAAAATGGAAGAAATTGCAAGAGTTCTGAAAATTTCACGTAAGACTTTGTATAAACATTTTGAAAATAAAAACCATCTTCTTTTCGAAATTCTTTCTCATAAACATAACTTGATGAGTTCTACTTTAGAGAAGATCAGTGAAGATGATTCTTTATCTGTGCATGAAAAGATACAAGCCATCAATGAATTTAAAATCAGTCAGTTTCCCACTGGAGCGAACGAATTCATTTTAGAAATTAGAGATCAGGCGCCAGATCACTACGCTTATATCAAGGAAGTGAGAATGGAGTCCGTTGCAAAATCGGTTCAAGCTCTTGTAAAACAAGGGATTGAAAAAGGAGAAATTCGTAGGGATTTGAATCCTACGATCTTTGCTGCACTTCTGAATTCCGCGATCGAAATGACTGCAACTCCAGAACTTCTTTTAAATTCTCCTTACTCGATGATGCAATTGCAGGGAGAAATTCACGGAATTCTATTTTATGGAATTATGAATCCGGCGGAAACTCAATCTGTAGAAAAAGTTTCAAGCGATTAGTGGCGTGTCTCAGAAATTACAAAACGCGATAGCTCCACATTTTGAAGTTTTAAATACAATTTATTTGTTTTTGAGGGAAGTTCTGCAAGCCTGCAAATACCAGGCAGAAGCAGAATCAGTAGGATATTCTGATAAAACGTCTCTAAAATGATTGAATGCAGAAGTATATTCTTCTTCAAAAAAGTGGAAAACTCCTCTTTCAAACTTACTTTTTGTTTTAAAGAATTGTTCTGCTTCGTCGCTTTCTGTATCACAAAATTCTAATATAGAAAGATCTTCTTTTTTTCCTCTTACAAAAGTTCTACCGAGATAACGATATAGAAATTGAGAAGGATCTTTTAAGGAAGAAAACGCAGTTTCACTCAAAAGTATTTTGGCACCGTAATTTTTAGTAAGGCCTTCAATGCGGGATGCAGTGTTCACCGTATCTGAAATTACGGTTACTTCCATCCGGTTTTTAGAACCGATTGTACCCAACATAACAGGCCCTTTGTGAACTGCGATACCTGTTTCGATTGGCTTATAACCGTGACGATTACGATCCGCGTTGTATAACTTCAGTTGACGATGCATCTCGAGAGCGGCCATCAAACCGTCTTCCGCGTTCGTTTCGAAAAGAGCCATAATTGCGTCTCCGATAAACTTATCTATGGTTCCGGAATGTTTTTCGATTGCTGGTGTCATTCTTTCTAAATAAGAGTTTAGAAAATTAAAATTTTCTTGTGGATTCATACTTTCAGAAAGTTCGGTAAAGGAGCGAATATCGGAAAATAAAACCGTCATTTCTTTTTGAATCTGATCACCAAGCGCAACTTGGATCACTTCGTTTTTTCCCAAAAGATGGATGAGTTTAGAAGGGACAAATCTTGCAAAGGATTCGTTCAGTTTGGCTTGTTTTTCGATCGAGTCGTTTTGTTCTTGGATCAATTCTTTTTGAGTTTCTTGTTTTTCTTTAATCAAACGAGAAATTCTATCTCCAAGTCCTAAAGAAAGTAAGGTTACTTCTAAACCGGAACCGATTTGCATACTGTATTCCGTAATAAAAGAAACTGGAATGGCTCCTATCGTTTTTAATGCGTAGAACACTCCTCCTAAAAGTAAGGCGGAGAATGCGATCATAAAATAACGAGCAGGACGAAAACCTGAAATCAGCGCTTTGATTCCCGAAGCGAATATAGAGATTGCAGTTAAAAGACCTAAAATTGCGACCTGCAACGCTCCTTGAGTTAGGTTCACAAAAAAAGAAGAAAATGAAGCCATTGCACAAAGAACGATTAAAACATGATTAAATTTGTGTAATGTGGGAAACGCGTTCTTTGTATCCAAAAAGTCTCTTGTAAAAAGTAAAATACTAAATTCTAAAAGACCTGCTAAAAACGGATTCATTCGTCTGGCTCCCCAAGAAAATTCTGGCCAAAGATATTCGTATGCAAATCCGTATTGAGACATCAAAAAAATAGCAAAACAGAGAATATAAAAAACGTAAAAAAAATAACTTTTGTTTCTTACAGTAAATAACAAAAACAAGTTATACACAGCCATAGCGATCAGAATACCGAAATAGATCCCGTTAATATATTGAATATCTCTAATATTCTTATAGAATGCATCCGGTTCCCAAAGAATCAGAGGCATTTGCATACTGTCTTCGTTTTTAAATCGTAGATAAAAAGTGGATACTCCCGGAGGAGCGTGAATTGGAAATACAAAGGTATGACTTTCGATTGGTCTATCCGTAAAAGGTTTTTTAATTCCTACGATAGTTTGTTGATAAGTTTCGTTTTCGGGAGAATAAAAAATTACCTCGTCGATCAACGGAAACGTAATTTCTAAAAGTTTTTCTTTAAAAGTTTCTTCTGGATTGTTAAATGAAAACTTTAGCCAATAAGCAGATCTCGTAAATCCAAAAGAAGGATTTGTTTGATTGGATTGTTGAAATTCTTTGTTTTGAACGGATTCAATTGTCAAACTGGAATCCGGGTCTTCTAAAATATGAGAATAAATTCCAAGACGAACTTGATTTTCGTTCCAAGGAATAGTTTCAGAAAAGGCGGGTAACGTAAGAAGGATCGGAAATATAATTCCTAAAATTTTTATTATTTTCATATCATTTCTCCGATCAGTTCAGGTTATGGCAAACGTCGTTACCATTGAGCAAGGGGCGAACTAAAATTTATCTCTAAATACTATTTTAAACAAATATAAAGTATTTCTGAAATGGTTTCTAATTTACATATTCAAAAATAAAGAAATTTGAATTTGGCAAACTTCTTTCGGAACCTTGTTTTAATTTGGACAAGATTTTATTTAGAATTATTTCGATAAACAATCTGAATGAAAATTTTTTTAGATAAACGTTTGAGAGCTTGTTTCAAAATCTCAAAGAGATCAAAAAAATAAGGTTAAATTAAAGATGATTAACGTAGTGGGATTCTTAAGATATAATAACGATAAATTGTTCTTTTATTAGAATAAAACAATATGTTGTCTTTTAATTGTCTAATTTGAAACAAACTTGATAAATATCTGTTTGCAATTGCTCATAACTTTATTTAAAAACCATGTTTTTTATAAAATAAAAGCCAAAATCGTAAATAATCCAAACTGGATTTAGTCTTTTACAAGTTATCTCAAAAATATCTTAGAATCATCGGAATCGGCATTATAAGCAAAGATAAAGTATTTTTAAGATAACTTTTAAAAAGAATTGTATGGAACTATCAAACAGAATGTTCAAAATTTCGCTTCTTAATTGAGATTTGTTCTAAAATTTACGATTGTATAAGAATCACTTTTAGTGAGGTTCTATTTTTTAGAAACTTGAAAGGCTCGTTATACTACTGGTCTCTATAAAACTAATTACTATAAATTTTTTATCAAACCCCGTTTGAGTATAGAATATTAGTTCTCTATTATATAAATTTGAATAAAAGTCAGAACGTACAATCTACTTTAAAAAAATTATAACTTCTAAAATGGATGTAATATATAAGATTTTACATTTTTGTAAAACCATCACTGTTCATTTTATGAGTTTTAGTAGTAAAATTAAATTTCTGTATAAAACCTTTATTCTAACTGTTGTCAGAGAAATTAAAAATTTATTTTGAACCTGCTTCCTAACTTAGGAAGAATGATTTTTTGCATATTCAAGATTTATCAACTTTTTAAAAATCTAAAAATTTTCATTTGGGCTTTCAAAAATTTTCAAATCCGTCTTGCATAGTTTTACTTGATTTCTAATTTAAAGTTTATCTTAGGAGGATTTTGATTTTATGAAAATCAAATGGTTTATATTTGTTTTTTTGTTCGGCGTTAGTTTGCTTCAAGCAGAACCGTTTCAGTTGAAAAGTCCTGAATTGACATCTGTTAAGTTAATCGCTAACGAACAAGTATTTAACGGTTTTGGATGTTCCGGAAGCAATATTTCCCCTTCTTTATCTTGGACGGGGCTTCCGAAAGATACTAAAAGTATCGCGTTAACTGTGTATGATCCTGATGCTCCGACTGGAAGCGGATGGTGGCACTGGGTGGTTTTTAATCTTCCGTCTACAACTACTTCGATTCCAGCTAACGCTGGAAACTTGGAAAAAAATCTTCTTCCTAAAGAAGCGATTCAAAGTAGGACCGATTTTGGAGCGTCTGGTTACGGTGGTCCTTGTCCTCCGAAAGGTCATAAGCCGCATCGTTATTATTTTACGGTTTATGCTCTTAAAGATAAAATTCCGGCAGATCAAAATTCTTCCGGAGCTTTGATCGGATTTTATATCAATCAACTTAAAATCGGCGAAGCGCAGATTTTAGCAAAATACGGCAGATAAAAATTGAATATATAAAGGATCTATTTTTAAAGTAGATCCTTTGTGATTAGATATAAAGAGTCTTTCGGTTTTAGTTTAAACGGGTATTTTTTATCAGTCGCGTTAGAGTTTGTCTGTAAATCTCCATAAAATCTTAAAAAAACCTATAATTTTGTAAAGAATTTTTAATTTAAAAATCCTTATTGAAATAAGGATATATTTTATTTTTTGAATATTCTAAAATACAAATTTAATGTTTATTTTTGAATTTCAAAGAAATAAAAGGTTCGAATCGAAATTATCTTAAGTCTTGCGAATATGTCAATTTACACAAAAGTCTCTTGGAAAATTTACAAATTTTTGAAAAACGTTAAAGATCATAACGCTTCTTACTTTTAAACTTAAAGACAATCTCTTAAATGTGTATTCAGTATTATTCTTATTGTATCTTTAAACTATCCAAATTCTCCAAATAATTTTAGTCGATGATTCTGAATTTTTGAGATTTGCTTTTTGTTAAAAGCAGCTCGGTATTTTTTCTCTGAATAAATTTGGTTTTAATATAGATTAAAGTTGTTGAAAAATTTTATAGTAGTGTTTAACAAAACTGCTTCAATCGACCGTTCCCATCAAAGAGAGACTGATGGAGAATTCATTTTTCAACAACTTCTATTGTAGAAAATCGTTTTGTGTGATTTATACGTGAGTCATTTTATAATCAACCGAATACAAAGTTCTATTTCGAGTTTAAAAAATAAATTCTTTACAATTTTAAAATCTCTTTGATACATTCCATTTCACAAGGACCATACGATGAAACAAATATTTGTTTTTTTTATTCTTCTAATTTGCGGAACATCTGCCTTTGCACAAAATAATTCTATTTGGCAGACCATTTTCGGCGGTGAGCAATACAATGGATTAAAGCCCAACGAATGTCCGGAAGAACTTCCATCCGGGTTGATTTCCTTGAAAGATGGAACTTACGTTGTTGTAGGCTCTTCTAACGATTGTTCTAGACAAGATACAAATCTTAAAATAGAACAAAAAAAATATAGTGCTGCATGGTCCGCAAAGATCGATACATCTGGGAATCCAGTTTGGTGGAAATATCTTTTTACAAGTGCTCCCATAGACATGGGAGGTTATGCAGTCAATGTTCACAATCACAATAGTGTTCGGGGAGAAAATCTTATAGCGACTCAAGACGGAGGTTTTGTTACCGCAGGTTCGATTGGGAGTGGAACTTACAATCGAAAGATCGTATTTTCTAAATACGACGGACAAGGAAATTTAGTTTCTGATAAAGTTATAGAAGCAAAAGAAATTTGTGATGGCTTTTGTGGATTTGAAGATCCGCATATATTTCATCTTCAAGAACTTTCCAACGAAAAATTTAGAGCGCTTGTTTCTGTTTCTTACAGAACGGAATCGACGGAGCAACAAGGAAATACTACTACTGTAGTAAACGGAATTAAGACCGGATTTTTTTATACTCTTTTAGGCAAAGATGGTTCTGTTAAAAACTCCAAACACATTCCAGATTTAGAATATGCTCCTAATGCGAAAACTTCTTATGAGGAAGGAATTGTTTTTGCAGTAAGCACGGATAATACATCTGGTAAAGAATCTCAAAGAGATTTGGTTTTACATCGATATGATTCGGATGGAAAACAAATTTGGAAAAAAAGATTCGGAAGTCCTAATATAGAGGATTTTGCAGTTTCTATCCTCAAACTTTCCGATGGAAATTTACTTTTATCTGGAGGTGTTTCGGGCTTGGGTAATCAAGCGGTTTGGCTTTTGAAACTTTCACCCAAAGGTGAAACAATCTGGGAAACCAAACAAAAGTTAGGTGGTCATAATTTTATGGGGCCAATTATAGAATCTCCGGATCAGGGTTTTTTTGGAGTTCTTTCCGACGGAGAGGGGCCTATGGTTTTAGTTAAGTTTGATTCTAATGGAAAAAAAGTCTGGGAAAAAAAACACTCTCAAAGACTTTATATGGCAAATAAGATTTTAAAAAACGATAGAGGTTATGTAATTCTTTCTTATACGAAGAAAAAACCGGCTCAATATGTAGATGTTCTTCTCATTCAAACGGATTGGGATGGAAATGTTTCAAAGGAAGCCTTACGGAAAAATTTTCCGTAAGGAACGAAGTATGATCCAAACGGGTTTCATTAAGATGTAAGGTTGGTTTAATCAAACGCGTAACTTTTGAGTTTTTGAAAGTTTTATTATGGAATTGAGTAGTAGTTTCCACACATTTTAGAATGGGTCGGTAAAATCTTAAATCTGTGTGGGCTCCCACAAATTGAGTTGTTTATACATTAGAGTTGTTGAAAAATTCTATAGTTTAACTTAAGAAAATCTGGGCGAATCCGGCAGCCATAGGCAGCCGGACCGGGCTCTCTGCTCTGGTCAATAAATTGTATATAAGAAACTTTATATAATAATATTCTTTAGTTGCAATTTATTAACCTCGCATCGATCCCTTTCGCGTTAACTCAAATTAGTTCAGATTAACAAAACTACTTCAATCGACCGTTTTCATAAAATAGATGAGAATTTATTTTTCAATAACTCTATTTGTAAGTACAGGTGCTTTAGCCGAAACATAAAAGCGATACTGTTAAAAAGAAATAGATTTTAAAGTTTTAAGACAGTTTTTTGATCATATCAGTATAAGATATTTGTTTTATAAAACCTAATTTTTTTATAAAGAATTAAATGTGTGAACTCATACAAATTTGGTTTTATAGTAAAATTTTTTTTCTTACGTTCAACAAACCTTTATAAAATCCAAAAAAAATCTTCGTCCGATCAAATTTTTAAATAAAATTGCCGTTTGCGGGTCATCACACAAATGAAAAAACTATCTTTAGAGATTCTATTAATAAAATTAAAAATTTGTTTTATAAAAATTTTCTAATAAGCTAATTATTACAATTTGTGTTAAAATTATAGTATTTTTTTTCGCTATGTTATCTGAATTTTAAAAAGAATAAATCGATATTTCCTTTAGAAGCAATTTCATTGATATCGACCTCTGTCCATCCAGTACAATAAATATTTCCTTGGGAATCATGAGCGATACTTTTTCCCGTGATCCTTGCACCATTGACTCCTATTTGTCGGATCCATTCCTCATTACCTAACGGATTATGTTTTGTAAGAATTAAATCCATCCCGATCACATTTTGCATTCCATTTAGCATATGATTGGTCTTGCCAGTTGTAAAAATATTTCCTTCTGGATCTATAGTCATTGCAGTGACAGAAGTAGTTCTACGACCTTCAGTCGGACCTAAGTATCGAATCCATTGTCTAACACCAAGAGAATTATATTTTACTAAAATTCCACGATTACTCTCACTAACTTCACCTCCTGGTTCGAAATTTGCATTACTCATTCCACCTACAAAAACATTACCGAACGAATCTAAAGCTATAGAATTACCTTCAGAATCTCTCAAGGCTTGACCGAGTTGTGCAAAGGATTGTTTTCTTCCATCTCTACTGTATTTAAGAACGAAAAGGTCAAATTCTCCTATACTAGGAACCGTATTGGTTGCTAAATTTGCATTTGTAGATCCAGTTACAAATATATCTCCTGTGTTTTCTGCAACTGTGACGCTTCGTGCATGGACCGATGCTCCGGCAATTGAAATATTTGAGTCCTTACGCCAATCTCCTTCATTGTCTATTTTAAATAGAAATCCAGTAATTGGATCTCCTACCATTTGTCCTGATGCTGTACCGACTATATAAGAAGTTCCTAATCGATCTACGAAAGCTTTTTCGGGAGTAAGGTCTCGATTTCTGTATCCTTTTTGTTTTCTCCAGATTTCATTTCCGTCTTTATTGAATTTAATCACAAATAGATCTTTTATTCCCCTAAGTTGTCCTGCAAAATTACCAGATGAATTGCCGACTACGTAAACGTTTCCTCTTGAATCCACTCCGACATCGGCGACTTGTAAGTTCACCCCTGGAACTCCTATTTGTTTTGTCCAGATTGTTTGTCTTCGAGAATTGTATTTTGCAAGGATAATATCTCTGTCTCCGATCGAATTTTCTTTATAAATACCAGTGTCAGAACTTCCTGCAATGTAGATAAATCCATCTTTATCAATCGTGAGCGCTGAATCTACAATTATTGCGTTAGGCGCTCCAACTAATAAAGTCCATTCAGGAACATCGACGTCTTCAGGAACAATATTTGGGTTTAAGACATTTTTGTTAACGATGTCTTCTTGCGAAACATCCGAATTTTCAGGAGAAGTCGAGCGATTGTTACTTTGAAGTAGTCCCGCGATCCATAATGGATCGAATGATTTTGGATCGTTTAAGTTTAGTAAAGGTGAGCAGGCTTGAATGAATATAAAAAGAAAAAGATAAAAGTAAACCAAAAGATAAACTCCTATTATAAAAAAATTAAGTTTTATTTTGGGCGATTCTCGCCAACGTATCAAAAACGTAAGTTTGAATGTAACTGGCGAGACCGGGCTCTCAGCTCTGGTCAAGTTATTGAGAATTAAAAATCTAAATTATGTTTTTCTAAAATATCAATAACTTGATCCCACAACGCTTTCGTAAAAAGCGTTGTGTTGAGTTTCCAACGCGACCTGTCGCGCGTTAGCGCGGCACAGAGTTTTCCCGCGACGATTCAACAAACTTACGTTAGATACTTTTTTCGACTAAAAAGATTGAAGATTCTTACGAAAAGAAATTCTCGAAAGGATAGGGTGTTTTGACCTATCCGAAAGTTGATAACAAATGTGGAAGAAAGAAGTCGACTTTTCTTGTCCGTGCAGATAACTTACAGAAAGTGTTCTTAAGATGAACTTAGAAACTGAAATAAGACAAGAAACGAACCTTTGCGATAAAACTGGAAATCTCAATTTGAACGCTGTAGGCTGGTCTAAAAAACCAATCCATAGATGTAACTTAAGCGGACATTATTTGAGGAAGAAAAAATGGAATTACTGGTGTATCTATGACGAGAACTTTCTAGTATCTTTTACAATATCTAACGTGGATTATGCGGGAGTCGTTTTTGTTTATTGGCTAGATCGAAAAACAGGAAACTTTGAGGAAGGTACGATTCTTACTCCTTTTGCTTCTGGTGTCAACTTAGGGCAACTCGTAGTAAGTAATGCTACTTATGTAGGAAAGAACGCTCGTCTTCAATTTTTCAAAGAAGAAGAAGGTTATCGTCTTTCGATCAATTTTTCTCTTAAAAATAAAATTCCGGTTCAAGCTGAAATAGAGGTTCCTGTTCCCGAAGGTTGGGAAACGTTAAACGTAGTTGTACCCTGGTCTAAAAGAAAATTTCAGTTTACCGAAAAATTGTTCGGAGTCGGAGCTCGTGGATTTGTTCGTTACGGAGCAATGGAATATAAGTTCGAACCTAAATCTTCTTTTGCTTGTATGGATTATGGAAGGGGAGTATGGCCTTATTCCACAAAATGGAATTGGGCTTCTATGATGTCGCATAACGCAGAATATACGATCGGGATCAATTTAGGAGCCGGATGGACGGACGGAACCGGTACAACCGAAAATGCTATTTTAATCAATGGTAGAATCTATAAAATTCCTTCCGAAGCAGTTTTTGAAATAGATCGTGAAAATTGGATGCAACCTTGGCGTCTTTATACAAAAGATTCTCAAGCGATAGATTTAAGGTTTGTGCCCGAATTTCATAGAAAAGCTTCGACAAATGTTGGAATTTTTGCATCTTCTGTTCATCAGATGATTGGAAAGTTTGAAGGTGTAATTAGACTTGGAAAGAACGAATATAAAATTACAAACGGCCAAGGATGGGCCGAAGATCACGTAGCACGATGGTGATAACCGAGAGATTATATTTGTATAACGAGTCTTTGAAAGTAAACACGAGCCAAAAGGCTCTTGAGATTTTTTTAAAGGAATAGATGAAATTTCATTTTCTATTGTTAGATTGAATTTTAAAAACTTGGCTTCTTCTTCTCTCGATAAAATTGAACACTGTAAATTTATAATAGAGTTGTTGAAAAATTCCATAGTTCAATTTAATAAAACTTTTTCAATCGACCGTTTCCGTGAAGCAGAAAAAGATAGAGAATTAATTTTTCAACAACTCTATCATAAAAACTGTTTCAGCGTAAATAATGGGTATTTAATTAACGTGAGTTCAACGTAAAAAAGTTTTTCAAAAAATGTAAGTTTCTAACAATTTAAGAATTTGTTCGTAAAATCTCGATTTGCGGTAGTTTCCTTAAATTAAGTTACATTACAAATTTTTAAAACATGTATTTTTTGTATGAGTTCACACATTTTAGGAATTGATTCATAAAATTTAAATCTCAACTTTTTTAGAAAAATGGATTCCTTACTTACGTTAATTATATGTTTCTGAATTAAGATGAAAAAAGAAAAAAATCTAAAACGTTGTGCTTGGGTTACAGAGGATCCGGATTATGTGAAATATCACGATCAAGAATGGGGAATTCCCGTACATGATGATCGGTTACTTTTTGAATTTTTGGTATTGGAGGGCATGCAGGCCGGACTTTCTTGGATTACAATTTTAAAAAAAAGAGAAAACTTCAGAAAGGCTTTTGACGATTTTGATGTTACTCAGGTGGCCACTTATAAAAAAAAGAAAATTCAATCCCTTTTAAAAAATCAGGGAATTGTTCGTAACGAATTAAAAATCAGGTCCGTTATAAGAAATGCACAAGAATTTTTGAATATTCAAAAAGAGTACGGAACCTTTGATAGATTTATTTGGAGTTTTGTAAACCATAAAACGATTTATAACTCTTGGAAAACGACTAAAGATGTGCCGAACAAAAGCTACGAATCCGACGCAATGAGCAAGGCTCTTAAAAAAAGAGGATTTAAATTTGTAGGTTCCACGATCTGCTATGCATTTATGCAAGCAACTGGAATGATAATGGATCATACAACAGATTGTTTTCGTTTTGTTAAACGAAGAGATTAAAGGAACTTCTATAAAATCCAAAAATTCTAATAGAAGTTGTTGAAAAATTAATTTTCCATTTGTTTTGTGGCAATGTTCGATTGAGTAGAGTTTTTGATCTGAAATATGGAATTTTTCAACAACTCTACTCATTATAAAAATTAAAAGTCTATTATTATAGAAATTTTTGTTTCTAAGTAACGTAAACTTAATGTAAGAAAACTTGGGCGAATCCGACTGCCAAAGCAGCCAGACCGGGCTCTCAGCTCTGGTCAAAAAATTGTATATAGGAACGGTTATACAATTTATCATCTTAAGTTTCAATTTAGAACGCGATCTGTCGAGCGACCTGCAGAAGCGACTCATAGGGAGCGATGCATTGAGTTTCCAGAAGCGAGATGCTGAGAGCGTTCTGCTTGAGTTTCCCCGCATCGATCCCTTTCGCGTTAATTACCAAAAAATTTGTTCAAAACTAATGAATTAACGTGAGTTCAATAAATTTGTAGAAAAATTAATCTTCTTCCGTTTTTTCTATTTTAACGAATTGATAAAGCCGTTTTGTTAGTCGCAAATTTGGATTTTTTCAACAACACTAATGTAAAATTTTTGTTTTATAAAACTTATTGAGAACTACATAATAGAATCCCTTGAATTTACGCATAAATTGCACTTAGAAATGGAATTTTAAACAACGAATATAATGTGAGTTCGTCGTAAGAAAATTAGAAATAATTTTCTAATGTACTACCGTAAGTTTAGAATTTGTTTGTAAAATTGTGATTTGCAGTAATTCCCACATTTTAGGAATTGATCTGTAAAGTTTAACTTCAGCTTTTTCAGAAAAATGAATCATGGATTTTTTATGCTCTGAATTCACGGTACTATACAATTTTCAGTAATTGTCCGCAAAAAATAAAGTGGGAACTCCACAAAATTTTGGTTTTAGGATTCAACTTGAAAAATATAGGAAACTCCGTACGAGCGGGTGAGCTTGGATTACGAAAAATGTATTTAAAAGTTCGCAAGGCAACAAAATTTGTAGGAACTCTCACAAGTCCGATTACGACGAAACTTATTTTTTACATTAAGTCCACATTCAATAACGGCTACGAACAAAATAGGAACTTTTTTGTGGTAGTTTCTACATTTGAGATGGGATGGATCCAGTTTTTCGGTAAATCAAAAAGATGGGTTGGTAATGTGGGTTAGTATTTGAAAGTTCAGTATTTTTTCCTAAAATCGAAAGTTTTTAACCAATCAATTAAAGGAAATGTTTTATAAAATCCTATTCATTTGTAATTTTTAAATACTTTATTAGTAGTTTCCAAACGGAAGCCAATCTTTTAATTCGCCATTAAAATTAATATCCCTCTAAAGTATTTTCAAATTATATTTTGAATAAAAAATAAAATAAAATAGAGACATAAATCATAAGTATTTTTTGTAAAAACTATGGCCTAAAAAGCTTCACTTTTCTGTATAGTATTTGACCTAATCTATCTACTTAAGGGATATTATAGACCAGAAAGTGATTACATAATCACTTAAAAATCACAAGAGGTTCTTTCTTTATGAGAAGAAACATAATGAAAATTGCCGCTGTAGCAGCTCTTACGGTTGCTTTAACGGCATGTAAAGGTGACGACGATGATGACGATGTTGTTATGTTGGCACTTTTGTATTTAGCAGATCAAACAAGCGGAAATTGCGTGACACTACAAAAAGGTGACGGCAATGGAGATGGAATTCCTACTTATTTGGCAACTGGTAATACGAAGCCAAAAGGAGCTTGTAACAATTTCTATAATGTAACTGCAATTGTTAATAATGCAGAGGCAGTTGTTAACTCGGTTAAAGCTTCCTATCAGGCAGCTAAGGACAAAACCACAGCGGCAGGTTCCAATTGTGCTGTAGTAAGTACTTATCTTCAAAGTGCAATTGATGCTGCTACTGTACTCAAGGTTCAGCAAACATTAGCAACTGGCACTTGCTCCCGAATCGGGACAGGTTGGAACCTTAACCCTTTAACTTTCGGTGGTAATTTCAGTGTAGATCCTGCTTATCTCGGAAAAACGGTTTATGCATGTTCTTCTGAAAAAGCGAAAGAGGAATTGTTTGACACATTTGCTATTGATTTTTCAACCGTTGCTGGTTCGGTTGCAACTGATATGGCAACAAACCTTGCATATAAACAAAAATTAGCTGCGGTTTCTGGGTCCAACTATAAATGGACTGCGGACGCGGCTGCTAAAGGTCGTTTGATCAATGTTACTGAGCTTACAACTGTTGGTAAATCTGGAGCAACTGTAGTTGCATTTGGAGCTATTCAACCTGCAGCACTTGCAGCACTTTTAGCTGGTAACTTAGCAGGAGCAGCAGCAGCAGCTTCTTGTGGAAAAGATCTGTTATCTAAAGAAACTGAAGACGTTCAAAAAATTGCTTTTGCACTTTATGATCCAGTTGCTGGTTTTAATGGTGCGATGACAGGCGGAACCTTGGATGGTACAATTACTACTGCTCAAGCACAGTCTGCAACAGAAGTTCTTCTTACTAGCCTTACTTGTCAATATGGTGACTTTGATGAGGAAGCTACCACTAATAAAGTTACAGTTGGCACTGAAACAAACGTAAAAATTAACGGAACTTGCCCTGCAACTTATTCTAGATTCTAATTTTTTTAGAATTTATTTAAGTTAATGGAAAAATACCGCACTGTTTTCAGTGCGGTATTTTTTTTGAGAATTTTTCTAATTCTGAAAAAAAACTTTCTTCGAATTTAAAACTCTATTCATTTTCAATTTTTGTCATATTCTATATAAAGTCATTTTTAAACAGTTTCAGTGAGTGAATTTTGTTCGTTCATTCTTTAGATATTGAACAAAATGACAAAATGTTATTTTTTAAGATATATGAATCAGGTATTGCAATTCTATAATGTAGATTACTACGGTAACTTTTCTGCTTTCAGCATTTTGAATATAGGGAAAACTAAATGTAGTAGCTCCTGAACTTTTAACAAAACCTTTCTTTGAATTTAAACTCAATACATCGTTCTTTATGGTTGTTTGCAGGTCGCGTTAAAAACTCAACAAAACGCTTCCTTCAACTCACATGATCAATGTAAGGAACTCATGATTGAAGAAAGTTGGAATTTGAACTTTACAGATCGATTTCTAAATTGTGGGAACTACCACAATTTAGAAAGTAGAAAAGTTTATAACACTTGAATCTGTTATATTCAAGTGTGTGGGACTATTACAAAACTTAGCTTTGTCCGTAAAATGATGCAGGAAGGAACTACTGCAAACCATGATTTTACGAATAAATTCTAAAATTGTAGGAACTCATACTTTTTGCACATTCTTTCTATATTCTTCATTTTGCATATCTTTAGTCTTTATATTCTTTTGGGTACTTATTTTTATAGGGATCATTAAAATGAGATTTAAATTTTGATGACCCTAAAACAGCGGTTTTGTGCAAAAAACGGATGGGCGATGATTCTTTTGTATTTCATAGTAGTTCCCACAATTTTCAAAGTTTAACTGTAAATCTACGATTTGTGAGAGTTCCCACAGATTAAGTCGTATTACACATTTTTAAACATTTATTTTTTATGGAAAAATCAGGTTTTTATAAAACGGATTTCTTACATCAAATACACTTTAATCTATGCGGTGTTCAACGGATTGTGTAAAAAACTCGGCGAATGCTTCTCTAAGGATCGGCATTCAGTGAGTGAACGGAAAAACTTGGCTCTCACTCAGGCGATATTTCCTTTCAAAAAATATTTTAGAAAATTAAAATATACTTAATTCCTATGAATTGATAAAAGCTGAAAACGAGAGCCTACTTTTTATCGAATTTGTTTAAAGATAGAATCACGTTGTTCAACTTCAATTTAACGTGAGTTTGGCGTAAGAAAATGAAAAAGGGTTTTTCAAAAATGTAAGTTTCTATAATTTTAGAATTTGTTCTTAAAATTAAGATTTGTGGTAGTCCTGCAAATGAAGATACATTATAAATTTTTAAACATGTATTTTTTATGTGAGTTCCCACATTTTAGAAATTGATCCATAAATTTCAGATCCCAACTTTTTCAAAAAAATGAATTCTTACGCCAACTTGTTAATTTGCCGGAAAGAGGCTTTGACGAATCAATGCCTGATAGCGAGGATTTGTAATTTGATTTGGATTTAGGATCCAAGAACCGCTTGCAGGCATTTGGCTAAAATCTTTTTGCTGAATTTGTTTTCCTTTTTGAAGCTGAGCAAAATTTTCCAACATACGTTCTTGATTGGTCAATATTTGATCCGGTTTTCCGTCCTCATTTGAATCTAATTCCATCCTAGCTTCTGGAAAAATCCATAAACTTGGTTTACCCTTTCCATAAAGATCTACTTCTACATGTGCTACGATTCTCATCGTTTCTTTGGGGACTGCAGACGCATTGAAATATACCATGGATTCCCAAGTTCCATTTTCGTCTAAATCGTTTTGTTCAATTAATTTTCGATTTCCGGGACCATACCAAGTACGACTATGATTTCCTTTTCGAATGAGTTCTTCAAATAGAACCAAACTGGTTTTCGGATCCTTATCGTCTCCACGTACCCAGGTCCATAGATCCGTTTTTCCATCCAGGTTCGAATCGGTTCGCACCATCACGAGTAGTTTTTCCGGTTGAAGTACAAAGGCTGTTTGGTTCTTTTTATCTTTGTCGATTACACCTAAATCACTTACTTTGATTCTATCATCTTTACAAGAAGATAAAACGAGTAGGGCAAGTACTAAATTCAAATTTTGGATTATACTGAATTTCATTTTGAGCTCCTTCCACCAGGTTAAATACTTTGCGTCTGTATAAAATAAAAAAATAATTTTCTATTTGTGTTTATTCTGCGAATTGTCCGATTCTTTTTCATTTGCTTTCCTATATACAAATGACATTGAGTAGGGTGATTCTTTTGAAGTCTAATTTGAAAGTTTTTTATACCAACTTGAACGATTTTATTTAAAACATATTCCAAAATTTAAATTCCATGTTAGAAAAGTGTTTGCTGAGTTGATCCATAAAGAGAGCGGTTTGAATTATTAAAAGTAGCAAGTTTAAGGGTAATGATAAAATTTAAAATTTCCTCAAGAGACAACTTGATTTGCAAGAACTACTGCATCTTGTTGCTGTTTCTATACAATTGCTTTGGATTTTTATAGCAAAGTTCTATTTCAGTGCAAAAGATCAGATACTCTTTTTTATAGTTTTGAGCAAGATAGTCCTAGTTCTGTCGACTTCCAAAATCCTTCTTTAAATTTAACGTGAGTAGGGCGTAAGAAAACTTGGACGAATCCGGCTACATAAGCAGCCAGACCGGGCTCTCAACTCTGGTCAATAAATTGCATAAAAGAAATGTAATACGATATTTCAACTTAAGTTTCAATATAGAACGCGATCCATAAGAAGCCATATCCTTACCCACAAACATTTAGATCTCAATATAAATCTGTCGGAATTACGATAAATCTTTTGTAAAACTTACACCCTGCAACATGATTCATAGAGCGTTCTGCTGAGTTACCTCGTTTCGATCCCTTTCGCGTTAATTCACTTTAAATTTAAGATTTCTTTTCTCGATCCAAGTTAATTGAACCCAATTTAAATACAGTTGCTTCTTTTTTATATTTTACTTTGAAACTTCTAAGTTTGTTTTTTTAATTTCGAGTTGCGTTTGGTGGTCTTCTTTTTAAAGATAACGGATATATCTATGAATTTAGAATTTTTTATCTTGCTTTGTTTACTTCGATCAAATTTTAATTTTTTATAATATTTAGATTTGTAAAAGTAATCATACATTTAAAAATTTGAAAGGAATATAACAATGATTAGGAAGTTTATATTTTTATCTATTTTTCTGTTTTGTGTATCCATCGTCTCTGAAAATGATTTTAATTTTAAAAACGATTTAAATTCTCTGATGGACGTTCTTGAATCCTGTGGATGTAAATTCATTCGAAACGGTTCTGAACACGATCCTAAGGAAGCTAGGGAGCACATGGAAAGAAAGTTAAAAGCAGTTGATGGAAAAATTCATACAATTCAGGAATTTATAGATCATATAGGTTCCAAATCTAGCGTATCTGGAAAACCTTATTTCGTAAAATTTGCAGATGGCAAAATAGTTGAATCTAGAGTTTGGTTAAAAGAGAAATGGGAAGAAATTGTGAATAAGAAAAATAATTCTTCAAAGCCAATCCAGAAGAATCGTAAAAATTAAGTTTTCGATGAATTGAGTAAGTTTATTCCACTGGTTTTTAAAAGATTCCTAACGTTCAAAAATATTTTTAAGACGACTGATTGTTTTATTTTTAACTTGTCTTAAAACTTTAAAAAGTGTAAAAATAAGTTTCGATTCTCTTTCGAAAGAATATGAAAGTTCTGGAATTAGAGTTTGTATAAAGGCCTAAAAATGTGGAACTACTAAGTTTTGAACATTAGAGTTATTGAAAAATAAATCTTCTTTGATTACTCAGAATTATATAAAGAGTATTATAAATTTTGAAATAGATTTCCGTTTAGAGGCAAGATTTTGGATACTCTATTCTGTAGGAATCAGTGAAACGACTTTTTATTGAGAGTAGATATGGATTTTTTTGACAACTTTATTGTTCAAAAGTTTATAAATTACTTAAGAAACGTAATTTACGAGAAAGACTATTTTTTTGGTTGAGCACGACTTAAGTTTCACATTCATGATTTTTTGTGAGGTTTTGCAACAAATTCTAAATTAAAAAAGGAAAATTTTTATGTCTGACTTAAAAGTTATCAGTTTATATTTTATGACGGCCTTTTATATCTCTGCAGGGGTTCTTCATTTTATATTGCCTAAATTTTATTTAAGAATTATGCCACCTTATATTCCTTATCCTAAGTTCGTGGTTTATCTAAGTGGTTTAATTGAAATTGGACTCGGGGCTATGTTAACTCTCTCTGATACTAGACCGATCGGAGCTTGGGGAATAATTCTTCTTTTGATTGCCGTGTTCCCTGCCAATTTCTATCACTATCAATCCAGAAGAAAAGTCGATCCTCCTAAATGGGTTTTATTTTTAAGACTTCCGTTGCAACTTTTATTGATCTATTGGGCTTATACATTTACGTGATATTTAGAATATTAGAATATTTTAAAATTTTTTATATTATTGATTTCTGTAGACTAAATACTAGAATTGTTGAAAAATTAATTCTCTGTCTGTTTCTGTTTTATGGAAACGGTCGATTGCAGCTATTTTGTTAATCTGCACTATGGAATTTTTCAACAACTCTACTGTAAACCTTTATCGCAAAAGCATGTTTAAGTGCAAAATATTAGGTAATCTGTTACATAGTCATCAGTACGATTGATCTTATTTGAATTCTCGTTAATACGTACGAAAGTTTCCATAGATTTTGTAACATACAACTTTTTAGTGTTATAGTTTTCGTAAAAGTTTTTACATTGGACAATTTTGGAGCTGGTTTTTGATTAACTTTTTTAGTTTTTTGAAATGATTTATTTTTTTTATAGGGAACTTCTATAAATTCAAAAAGAATAATCATTCCATCTAATTTCTGAATGGAGTTTTTATTTTACTTAGAACTGTATAATAGAGTTGTTGAAAAATGAATCGCCACTTAGCCCATGTTTCATGAAAACGGTCAATTGAAGCAGTTTTGTTAATAGCTACTATGGGATTTTTCAAAAAATATATTATAAATAAATAATATTTTATATTCAAATAGTCTTTTTATGTCTAAAATTTCTGGTACTTGATTTATAGAGATCGGTAATAAATCATTAAAGAAATTAAGAATCTATTCTATAATGGTTTATTGAGAATTTTTAAATCAAATTTTATCTTAAAAATTTTCTAATTTCTTTTCAATATATTTCTAAAATTTTACTGATAATTATGTGAACTCGTATCATTTTTTATCTAAAAGATAAATTTTCTTCAAAATTAAAATTACACATAAAATTAAATACCGGAAACGTTTATTACAAAACCTGTGTATTGTATAGTTTAAGTAATGACTAAGAACCAGTAGGATCGATTTTAAACTTTAGTTTGAATACTTTTGTAACTCTTCCATTCCGGGAAGATTACTTAGATCTGGAACAATTACGATCTCGATTCTTCGATTTGCGGATCTGTTTTCCGGAGAAGTATTTGGAAGAGCAGGTCTAGACGCTCCCATACTCGCCGCGCTGATTCTCACTTCAGGCATTCCGGCTTTGATCATAGTATGAAGAACGTTAAGCGCTCTTGATGAGGCCAATTCCCAATTTGTATAACCTTTAACACCTGTAGGAGTATCGTCCGTATGTCCTTCTATTTGAAAACGTTTTCCTTCTAAAGAAGCAAGTAACGTAGTCACTTCTTTAATAGCGGCAGTTCCAGAGGGAGATAGGTATGCGGAACCGATCGGAAATAAAATGTCCGATGATAAGACTACTACCATTCTTCCGTCTATGATTTTAATTTTAAGTTTACCCGCGTCGATTAGGAAACGGAACGTGGACATGAGCGCTTTGTATTCCTGAATTCTCCGGTCTGATTCTTCTTGGATTCGTTTTAATTCTTCCAAAGAACGGGAAAGATCACCTTTTTCTCCGAGAATTCTCTGATTTTCTAGTTTTGATTCTTCGTAAGATTTAAGAAGAGATTCATACTTAGAATTAGAAACGCAGTTGATTAAAAATAAAATAACAAGAACAAAAATCTTAAATTTCATGAAATTCCACCGAAGTAATATCTGTTTTATTTGTCGGCGAATCATAAAAAAACAAAAGGAATAGTCGGATGAATAAAAAAATCATTTCATCAAGCGTTAACTTGGATTACACTACTTAGGAAGAGAATCAAATGAACGGGTCCATTTACAAATTAATCAAAATACTTCTTTTAATGATTTTTTATCTTCCGGTTTCACTGGTTTCTCAGGATAAAACACCTGCTGGCACTTCCCTTTCCGGAAAAAACTTTGAAGTAAAAAAGGAACTTAAGTCTTACTTGGAAGAAGTCAGAAGAAATCTGAGAGATTCCGGTTATAATATAGATAAAAAACATCAATTCAATGGAGCCGTTTTTAAAGGGAATTCAGTTATTTATAAAATTCATCTTCCTTTTATCCAAGAAGAAGGAATTCAAAAATACAAATTAGGAATTGGTTTGGCACACGACGATTCTGCTCATTCTTTCTTAGTTCAGATTTATAGAAGTGATAAAAAAGATAAAAAGATCGCGCCGATTTTTTCTGCATATGCCGACCCGGTTTTCTTTTATGAATTCGATTATACTAGTTCCGGTAATCATTTTTTAGTGGAAATTACTTTAGAAGATTCTACTTTAAACGTCGCAAATTTTGAACTTTTATTTAGTACCTTGATAAGTCCTCAACCAGATAAAAATAAAAAAGAAGATAAAGGTCAATATAACCCGAATCAGAATAATCCTGGGTTTGGACCTTATCCTTCTATTATTCCAAACGAAACTAGAAACTATTTTGAGGTTTTTAAAAAGGAATTTTGAATTTATAGAATCGAATATTATGATATTTAAAAAATGTTTTATATGTTAGTAAAACAGAATTGTCGAAAGTTTTTTGTATCTCTTAAAATAAAAACTATGTATCGAAATAAATTTTATCGCTTTAGCTTTTTGCGAAGAATTTTAATTTTTCAGTAACTCTATTATATATATTTTACCCTGAAACAAGGCTTTGCTACAAAACAAATAGATACTCAATGCAAAAAACTTTTTTGAATATATTTTATTTAGAATATTCAAAATTGATTATTTTTTTTCAATTTAGGAATTATAAAAAAATCCAAACCTTACCTCTTAGTTTTTGAAATGGGACTAAACCGTAGTTCCTAGAATCTGTTGAGTTTTCTCGATTATCACCTAACATTAAAAAATAGCCTGGGGGAATTCGGCCAGTGTCCCCAATTGGAACATTTCCTTTAGCTGCAGCCATAGGAATCATAGAAAGAGAAGGTGCGATAGTTTTAAATCCAGGTTTTAAAAATGTTTCGTGTAGTGGAGAATCGTTGATTAGAATCCGATCGTTTTCGAAACGAAAATAATCGCCTGGTAATCCTACAACTCTTTTTAAACTTAGTTCTTCTTCAAGTCCATCCAGAACTAGAACCTCAAAACGATCTACTTTACTTTCAACAAAAGATATTTCCCATTTTCCAATACGGGTCGGAAATCCGAATTTAGTAACTAAGATTAAATCCCCTTCCTTATAAGAAGGAGCCATAGAATAACCTGAGATGAAGTAAATTTGAAATAAAAAAATTCGTATTAAAAGAATTGTAAATAAAGAGAGAAATATTGGAAGAATAACGCGTAGATACTTTCTAGTATTCTTTTGCATTATGATACTTTTCATAAGAACGTAAGACAATGTTTAGAAATCTTCTTGAATGTGGCAAATCTTTTAGTGGGATTCTATTTCTGTGAAACGCAAATGTACTTTAGGATATTTAATTATAGTGATTTTTAGTTTATTGGCAAATTCATTTCTAATAGATTCTGACCAAGGTTTATCCGATTTATTCTCAATTAAAATAAACTTTTCATTAGGATGTGATTGTAATATTTGTATTAAATCCTTCGGTTTTTTGATTAGGAGAATTGTTTGAGAAAGATAATTGAGTCCAAACGTGTTAGCAATGCTGTTTTTTGACGTGATGAAAATTTTAGAATTATCCCAAGGGATTTCTGACTGAATTTCGGAAAGTTGAATTGAAATTTTTCTCATTAATTGGATCATTTTAAAATTAACACTGATCGAATATAAAATCAAAATTAAAAATCCAAATAACATTATTTTTTTATAATTTTCTTTTATTCTTATATTTTTAACCTTAATAAGATTTGTTTCGTTTTTATAGGTTTTTTTTAATTTCGATTTTTTTTGAAAAAACCAGAAAGTGTTCTTCGAAATTTTGATTTCATTTAAAAGTAAAAGTGGAATAAAAACGCTACAGGTCAAATACCGTGACCCCCAATCTATATTAGAATTGTTGGGAGTAAATATACTGACTAAAACTAAATTCGAAACAAAAGTGAGTATCCAAATTTTAACGTATTGACTTGTTTTTTTCCATTTGTATATAAAAAACAAAACGATAAAAAAATACCAGGGAGAATATCCTAAAAATCCCAAACGCCCTTTTCCAGAAAAAAGTAGACTTTGAATGTCCGAAACCTTGTTTTCTAGATCAAAACTTGTAATTGTTTTATTCAAAATGATACGGGGGCCAAATAAAAATCCGTAATTTAAAAAATTATAAAGTACAAATATACTAAAGACTAGTAAAAAACCACTTAAAAACAGTAAAATTTGTCTCGATTCTTTAATTAGTTCTTTTCTTTCTGAAAAAATTTTAATTGTAAATGTGGAGAAAATTAAACACAAAGTTAACACAAACACTTCTTGTCTATACCAACAAGCTATACCCAATAAAACTCCAGAAAGAAAAACGTACGCAGAGTGATTTTTTGAAAAGAGCAATTTACTATTTTGTAGAATTAGAATTCCTAACAAAACTAATGTAGCAGCAACGGAAACGTCTGAAAAAGAGATAAAGTGATGAAATAAAGGAGTCGAAATCATTGCAATAATTGGTATGATCCACTTTTTTGAAATTGTATATAAAACGATTAAGTACAAACCAAAAAAAAATGTAGATAAATATAAAATCCATTCTGGATGTCCAATCCAAACAAAAGGTGTAGTGATCAAAGTGTTTGTAAATGGAAACGGTCCAATTTTTTCTCCTTTTGTGGAATTAATCGTTTGAACCAATAAAAAATTAAAATCAGGGTCTAATCTTTTTCCTAAATAATAAATCTCTTGAGACTGAAAATTCGATTCGATCCAACCTTTTGTCTGTAAAACTTTAACAAGACTATCGGAAGCAAAAGAGAATTTAGGTATTGTATAATACGTTGTATAAAAAATAAATCCCATTGAAAAAATTAAAAGTAGAGATTGAATTGAATGTTTTAAGAACAAGTTTTTAAGTTTCATCGTTTATAGAATTAGAACTTTTTCTAACATTCTTACCTACTTGGCTGAACCGAATTCAGTGCCAATAAAACATATAAACATTAAGTGATCATTGGCGTTTTAATACAATTTTGATCGATGTCAAGTTTCAAAGGATACAATTTTGTTATAAAATATTCATAAATTCTTTTAAAAAGAGATGAAATATTGTATTTTGTGAATTCAGTCTCACTCACTACAAATCTTCTCCGAAAAGAATGAATTATAACGGCGAAGTCTAATTTTTATTTGTATTTTTAAGAAGTATATTCAAAAAACAGAATTTTTTAAAGATATGGTTTTCTTCTGTTTTTTAATTGAGTTGTTGAAAATTTTATAGTTCAAACAAATAAAATTGCTCCAATTGACCAATTCTATAAAACAGAATAGATGGAGAATTAAATTTTCAACAATTCTAATGATGGAAAAAAGTTAAGGTTTATAATAACGAGTTGAAACTATTCCTTTGTATTCTAAGGGTTTTTCTTTCCTAAAGTTTAAATCCAATTTATTAATTAAAAGGGATTTTGATTCGAAAGGTAAAATCATAGGTATTTTATATTCAAATTTTTTAAATTCTTTTTCATTCATTTCAAATAAAGTCAAAGAAGAAACCGAAGGTTCTGCTACAAGGTTTTTTACAATTCGATCCAGATTTGTTTTTGGATTAATACATAGAATGTTTTTAGAAAGATGATCCGATCCGGCTTGTCCGCATAGAAGTGGGTCCGTAAAAATCCAAACAGAACTTTGATTCTGTGCATAAAAATTTCTATATATTTTTTCCTGTTTAATCGCATGTTGCATAATCGCTAAAATTAGACCAGAGATCAAAAAGGAAAAAATAATTAAAACTACAGAAATAGTTTTCCAGTTTTTGGAAATTTGAGGATTCCATATTTCCCAAAGAATCAATAGAGGTATGATTGTAAGTATAAGGTATCTTCCTGTTATCGTAATACCATCGTTAGGTGCTAAGACTCCTACCATTATTGTATTTATGGCGATTACCAAAAGCAGAAAGTTGATTTTTTCGTTTTTTTCATTTTTAAAAAAAACATAATATATAACTGGAAGTAATAAGAATGAAGAACAGAAAAATAGTCCGAATTTTGGAGCTCCATTTACATAGTTTACGAATATAATTGAAAAAAAACGATGAACCCTGTCTAGAATAGATGTGTGTTCGATTCCATAGTTAAAAATAAATCGTACACCTAATATATGTCCATAATCCCAAAGATTCCAAAAGAAAAATAAAATTATTGGAAGAATTCCAAGTAGAATTCCCACAGGACTTATTCCTTCTATTAAATTTTTTATGTTTTTTCGATACATTATAATTTCAGAAAGTACTAAACTTCCTAAAAAAAGTAATGTTTCTAATCGAAACCAAATAGGAACAGAACAGAAAATGAGGGCTAAGTAAAGGTCTCTGGATTTTTTCAAATCTCTATAACGAAGCCAAAAAGAAAATCCTATAGAATTGAAAAGAAAGTATATAGAATATTCACTAAAATCTAAGCATAAGGCGAAAAGGATTGTTGCAAAGTAACCAAGTAAAATAGTCTTTTGACTAATTAGTTTTCTTTTTGAAAGTAAATAAAGAGAAAAGATCATAAAAAAAGATAAAAGCATAGGAACCCATTTCCAAGTAATGCCTATAAGTCTTAAGAAAGATGAAAAAAAAGTGAATGCTATTGGATATTGTCCAATAAACTTTCCTTGGATTTCTTTTGCAAAACCTGTTCCCGGAAGAAAAAATGCTTCGTGAAGCGGATCTAATTTTTCTGCAGGGTATCTGATTTTTTCGGATTGGAAATTGTTTTGAATCAAAGAATCTGTCTGCATTGCTTTTAAAGCAGAGTCGGCGATATAAGTATTTTCCGTTCCGATTCCAATATGTAGAATTGGTACGACTATGATTAGAATCAATACCGCCCATTGTTCTTTGATTTTTTGTATCATCTTTTTATTAAATCCTTAATATAATTTTATATCAGACTTGTCCCCAAAAACTCAATGCCATAATTACTTAATGAAACTTGTTGAGAAATTCAGCGTATCGCTCTTATGATAAATTTGTATAGATTTAAAAAATAGATTCTTTTTTTCTAAATTATAAAAGTATAAAATATCTTATTTCTCCTGATAAATCCCGTAAAAAACTTCTATGTTCCCTATATTTTTTTTATTTACGATTTGAACAGATGTAATATCCGAAATCTCTTTGGAGTGGAATTGTTTCAAATGACCGATCATCCCTTCTTTTGTATCTGAATCGTATTTTAAATCTTTCATTCCTTCTGTATATTCCTGAGAATAAGCAAAGTATTCGAAAGAAACAGACTTTTGATTTTTAGAAGCAGAAAATTTTTTTAAAAACTCTAAAAGTTCTTTTACTTTGGCGGATTGATAAATTCTTCCTTGAAAATAGAGGTCTTCTCCAGCCATACCTCCGATTAAACCATTTTGAAAAATAAGCAGGTTTTCTTTCGGTTCTTTGAGAATGAATTCTTGAACGACTTTGGTATTTTTTGCAAATCCTTTTGTAGTTTTATAATAAATCCAAGTAGGAAAAATAGAAACGAAAAGTAGGATATAATATAGAATTCTAAAAATCTTTTTTTTAGTTTTTAAAAACGAAAAAAATTTAGAAGTAAGTACAAATAACCCCGGAAGACCAGGAGTTAAATAACGTGACCCGGATTCGGCTCCACCGTCGTTAGGCGCTACGATTGCCGCTACAAAAATTCCTACAATTGAAGAAACTAAAAGAGGTTTTTCTTTTTGCGGAATATTTTTCCAGTTTTTTATAGATACAAAAATAAAAAATAAAACACCTAAAAATAAAAAAGGAGAATATCCAAATAATCCTAACTTAAGATTTCCATAAAATAATAGATTTATAAAATTCTTAAATAGATTTGAATTTCCAGATGACCCATAGTTTGCATTGTATCTAGGTCCTAGAGGAGAATTAAAAAACCACTGGTTAAATCCACAATAAACTAAGAATAAAAGTATAAGAACTGTCGAGGTCAAAAAAAATCCTTTTTTGTTTTTGGATTTTTCTGAAAATGAAAAGTGAATTATTCCCTCACAAAACCAATAAAGTCCGATAAAGATCAGATACTCTAAACGAAACCAATAACTCAGAGACAATAAAAATCCACCAGTAATTGCCAAAAAAACAAATCGTTTTTCTTTAGATCTTTGATAGAAAATAATTCCAAATACAAAAAGAAATAATCCCACTCCTACGTCCATAAACAAGTAACCGTTCATCACGATTGGAGATAAAATAGAAAATAATAGAACTTGCCAAGCCTGGATTTTATATTCCTTTCCGATTCCGTATAAGGCCATGCCGATCAATAAAGCGGACAAAAAATAAATTCCGTAAACTCCTCCAAATGGATATGCAAAAGCATAAAGAATTCCTAATGAAATAGGAAACGCTATGATCTTATGTCCATTTACAACTGACATCTTTAGAAGGCTGAATTTGAGTTCTGGATCAAATCCAAATCCTGGATAGAATACGTCTAACGATTGAAAGGTGCTTAGGTAGATGGATTTTCCTAAAATGAATTTTTCGTAGTGATCTGCAGATAAAAGGTATTTAGGTGGAATCGTCAAATATAGAAAATACGAAAAACAAAAACAAGTTGTGACGGTAAAAGATTTACTTTTAAAAATTTGAATTAGAATAGCTTTCAGTTTTAGGATCATTGATTTGTAAAAATAGAAAATCTTATGTTATTGATACGTTGATTATAAAAGGAAACGATTATAGATAAAATAAACAAATTGCTTCAATTGAAAGTCAACTTATAGTAATTGTTTTCAAGGTCAATCTGCTTTCGATTTAAAGTGAAATACGTTTTATAAACGATTTAAAATCTTACAATCAAATATAGTCATGTTTAGAAATATCAAAGGTTCGTTTTTTCATTGATCTAATTTTTAATCGTGTAAAACTATAAGTTATGCAACAGGAAACTTCCACTGGACAAAACGTAATTGGTCAATTTATAGCACAGTCGCCCGTGCAAAATTTAATTTCTCGCTACAAATCGGAAAGAGGAAAGATCCGTAGTTTTATGGAAAAACTACCTCTTTATTCAAACGCTCTCAAAGATCACGAATTTCAGAATGCGGATTCTATGTTGAGAAAAGAATTAGCTTCTAAGGTTTCTTATTTAAAAGAATCGATCCGAAGATTAGAAGAAACTTTTGTATTGGAAAGAAGAATGGAGTTAATTGGAAGTGGGGAAATTGCAGTCGTATTGATCGATAAATTAGTTCATACAATTCAATCCGCTGGGTATGGATTGAACGGACTTGGAACCGGTTTGAAAGCGACTCGAGAAGAATTAGAAAAGTTAGCGGAATTCGATTTTTCTTTGTTTAAGGAAGTCGGAGAAGTTGAATCTAAAATTCAAGCCCTTGGAATGAACTCCAATTTTTCTATTCAGGAAGTTCGAGATAAAATCGGAGAAATTCGTTCTTCTTTGGATGGATTGGAAAATGTTTTTCGATCCAGAAAGGAATTATTCTTGAAACTTTAAAATTTAAGAATAGGTCTTACTTTTTAAAAGAAATCGAAAGAATAGTGTCGTTATTAAATAATAAAATTTGAATATAGCAAAGGAATGAATTATGGCATTGATTGATGTAATTAAATACGAAGGGCAACCAGGAGAAATTATTTGGAAATTTCCAAAAAACGATATTAGCTATTTTGGTCAGCTTGTAGTAAACGAAAGTCAGGAAGCGGTCTTTTTTAAAGAAGGAAAAGCGTTAGACGTTTTTGGTCCAGGAACTCATACTTTAAAAACCGGAAATATTCCTATTTTGGAAAAACTTGTAAACTTACCGTTTGGCGGGCAAACTCCGTTTACTGCGGAAGTGGTTTATGTAAATAAGTCTGTGATCAATATGACCTGGGGAACTCCGGCTCCGATTCAGATTGAAGATCCGAAATATCATATTACGTTGGGAGTTAGAGCATTTGGAAATTATAATATAAAAGTAATCGATTCTAAATCTTTTGTAAACACTGTAGTTGGTACTCAACATAAATTTGATCATGACGGTGTGGATAAATTACTGAAGCCTATGGTAGTAACTAGGCTTAGTGATTTTATTTCTGAAGTCGTATTAAAAAATGGAGTTCCAATTACTCAGATTTCTCAACATCTCGAAGAAACTTCTTCTGCTGGAAAAACTAAAACTCAACCTGATTTTCAAAAATATGGCCTTGAGGTTGTAGACTTTTTTATCCAATCGATCAATTTTGATCAGAATGATCCTAACTTTCAGAAGATTCAGAAAGTTCTTACGGATAAATTTGAAATCGAAACGATGGGAAACATGTATCAGCAAAAGAGAATGTTGGATATTGGAGAAGCTGCGGCTAACAATCCAGGCGGTTCTGCAGGAGAAGGAATGAGTGCCGGAATGGGGCTTGGAATGGGAATGAACATGGCGGGAATGATGGCGAATATGATGGGTCAAAATCAAGGAGGCGCCAAACCTACAACGGAAGATGCAACTGCTAGACTTGCAAAGTTGAAGTCTCTTCTGGACGGAGGTTTGATCACTCAGGAAGAATTTGATACCAAAAAAAAGGACATTTTGAATTCTATCTAAAATATGATTTCTACTCTTACCAGATATAAAACTGAATTTGAATGTATTAACGATTCTTGTAAAACTAGATACGATCTAAACGAAATCATTTATGAATGCAAAAAGTGTGGAAGTCTTCTTCAAGTTTCCCACGATTTAAATGCATTAAAATCTGTGTCCGGACAAGAATGGAAAGATCTGTTCGATGGTAGATTTCGTTCTGTCAAGTTTCCAAATTCTTCCGGAATTTGGAACAAAAGAGAATGGGTTCTTCCTCATGTCGAAGATAAGAACATTGTAACTTCAGGCGAAGGTCTTACTCATCTTTTTACTTCCGATCGATTGACCGAAAGTCTTGGGCTCGGAAGTTTTTATGTAAAACAATGTGGGATTTCACACACTGGATCTTTTAAAGATCTAGGAATGACTGTTTTGTTATCTCAAGTAAAACAGATGATTTCTTCCGGCGTTCCGATCCGTGCCGTGGCTTGTGCTAGTTCTGGAGACACTTCCGCTGCTTTGGCGTCTTACGCCGCAAAGGCGGGAATCCCTGCGATTATATTTTTACCCGCGGGAAAAGTATCTCAAGCCCAACTGATTCAACCAGTATCTAACGGCGCTAAGGTGATTGCACTTGACACTGACTTTGACGGATGTATGAAGATCGTCAAAGAAGTCACTAGAGAAGCTGGAATTTATCTAGCAAACTCAATGAATTCTTTACGGATCGAAGGGCAAAAAACGATTTCGATAGAAATCACTCAACAGTTAGAGTGGAAGGTTCCAGATTGGATTGTGATTCCGGGCGGAAATTTAGGAAACGTATCCGCGTTAGGCGCTGGTTTCGAGATGATGTTTTCTTTGGGGCTGATCGATAAACTTCCTCGGATCGTTTTAGCACAAGCGGAACACGCAAATCCTCTTTATCTTTCTTACTTAAAGGATTTTGAAAGTTTTGAACCAGTTTCTGCAAAAACGACTCTTGCCTCTGCGATTCAAATTGGAAACCCGGTTTCAGTCCAAAAAGCGATCAAAACTCTCAAAAAGTTCAATGGAGTTGTGGAACAAGCCAGTGAATCGGAGTTAGCCGATGCGGCTGCTAAAGCGGACTTATTCGGTTTATACAACGATCCTCATACAGGTGTGGCTTTGGCGGCTCTGGAAAAGTTGATTGGAAAAGGAACAATTTCTAAAGGTGAAAATGTGGTAGTCATTTCGACCGCTCATGGTTTAAAATTCACGGAGTTTAAGTTAAAATTTCATGGCAGAGAAATTCCAGGAACAAATTCTAAAATCGTAAATTCAATTCATAAAGTAGAACCTAAGGTGGATAAGGTAGTTGGTTTCATTCGAGATTTATTAGCTTCCAAATAATTTGTTTTCGAAACTTAACCTAACTAATGTGCCAATCAAAACAGTGAATCAAAGGAAGGAGCCCTTGATGTAAAGGGTTACTTAAAACTTTGTATTGTCTGAGTTCCTACAATTCCGTTTTTACAGTGAAAGCTTTAGAAATCCAAATGTTTTTTTCAGAATACTATTTTTGGCCCTTAAGAATGTTTTACTTAAGTTGTGTAATTCAGAGTCGAAAATATACTTTTAGATAGATTTTCTATCTACGTTAATTATTGTTATGTTCTCACTGGTTATGCCTCTGGTGCTCTTTTTCTGATTGTTGTTAAAAAATACTAAGGTTTTAAGAAAACTTTTAACTTAAATGGGAACGTTGGTTGAAATTCTATTCGTCCCACTTTTTGAAGACTTTTTTTAAAATTCTTTTTTTTTCGTCGAAAATAGGAAGCATTTCGTCGAATCTCTAATTCATGGAGGATTTTGACGACCTACCAGCTCACTTTCAAATAGAAGTCGATTCTGCGATTTTAAAAGAAATTCCTATTTCATTGATTACTTACGTTTTAACCCCGAAAGGTGAAAAAAAGCTGAGATATATCATTCACGGAATTCTTACACGATATGGTCGTCTGGATCTTTCTGAACTTTTATTTACTTCCGCCAAAGAACTGATCGTCAATGCAACCAAGGCGTCGATTAAACGAATCTTATTCAAAGAGTCCAAATTGAACATAGAGTCTCCAGAAGACTATGTTCGAGGGATGGAAACCTTTCATAGTAGTCTGAGCAATAAAAAATTTCCGTTTTATAGAGAGAAAATGAAGGAACACGACCTTTTGGTAAAGGTTACTTTTTGTTTTAATCAAGATAGGATCATTTTAAAAATTCTAAATAATTTTCAACTTACGGAGCAGGAAGAAAAAAGAGTTAGGGAAAAATTCCGGATTTCCAGAGGTTTTGACAATCTTTTTGAGTTTTATATGAAGTTTGGTGATTCAACAGAAGGGGCCGGGCTCGGAATTACGATGGTGGAAATTCTAGTTGCACAGAGTGGATTTGACAGACATTTGTTTACGATTTACAGTAAGAAAGGGGTTTCTCAAACTGTTGCTAGAGTTGAAATTCCTTTCAAAGAGGATTATATTCCTAAAAGATTGAAGTTCGCAAAAGAACAAAATTTAACTTCTGAAACGTAGAACGAGGATGAATGGAACCGAGCAATCAAGTCAATAAATTACAGGAACAAGCCAATCTCATGAATCTCGCGCTTGAGTCTGTACTTACGGAAGAACAAGCGGTAGAATTGATTCAGGGTAAGATTAGAGACGCTTTTCTTTTAAAAATTAGAATCGATATTGAAAATAGAAGTGGTGCCGTGGTCGCACTAGTGAGTAAGTATAAAAACGAAGTCATAGAAATTTTTTCTTTATTTTCTAATTCGTCTTTAATTCGTAAAATTCGGAGTTTTCAAGATTCTGCTGCATTTGCATTAGATATGATGGAGGCAGCAAAATCGGAACCATACGATCCGGGACTTTCCGATAGTATTGGAAGGATCGTTTATTCCAAACTCACTAAAGCTGTATTAGAATCTTCTTATGCGAATTGGGATAAAAACGACGCTTCCAGTCTCGTAAATATTTTAGAGAATCAGATTAAAACATCATTAAAAGTGAATATTGTTCGAATTCAGGCGGACATAGAATTTATATCTAGTTTAAAATTCAGGGCTAAAAACGTTTTTGCTGGAATGATTCCTGCGGTCAATCGCCCTGTTGAAGAACCTTCTATTGGGCAAGTTCCTGAAAGCCAAGAAAAAACTCCAGTTCAGAGGCAAATCGACCAGTTTAGAAAACCTTTCGGAAGAGTGATTCTTTCTAAGACGGTTCTTGCTCCTGTCGGAGGAGTTGACTTTGACGAGTTGACCGAGGGAGACAGACTTTATTTTCAATTGCCTACCGGAAGTATGGATGAAAAGGCGATGGCAAAGACGTTAGGCGGCATCGATGAAAATGGTAACGTAAGGAACGTTGTGGGAGAATTTATTGGAATCGCCGCTGGAAAAGGAGAATATCATATTTTTGCTAAAGGTCCTTCTGGGGTACTCTTACAGGCGTTTGAAGAACGCCCTGTTCGACTTGCAAAAGTAAAAACTAAAACTTCAAGTTCTACTTCAACTACCAAAACCGAAACTTCTTCCGGAGGCGGTTCTCTTGGAATCATTATCGTTGCAGGTGTAGTACTTGTAATAGGTTTGCTCGTCTTTTTGATTATGAAATAGTTTTTGGATACGTATCTTTTCTTTAAAACCTAAATTGTGGTGCTTAAAGAATCAGGTTGTAATAGGATTCGATCAATGTGTACAGGTTCGGCTGCTGCGGCTAAATTCTGTTTTTAGCAATTGAAAATAAAAACGTGAGTCCGACTGAGAAATTCGTTTTATAAAAACCTGATTTTTCCGTAAAAAATAAATGTTTAAAAATTTATAATGTGACTTAATTTGCGGGAACTCTTACAAATCGTGGATTTACCAGTTAAACTTTGAAAATTGTGGGAACTACTATGGAATACAAAAGAATCATCGCCCATCCAATTTTTGCACAAAACCACTGTTTTACAGCCATCACCAAAATTTAAATGCCATTTTAATGTGAGTTCGGCTGAGAAAGAATTTTCTAAAAGTATGAGTTCCTACAATTTTAGAATTTGTTCGTGAAATCGTAGTTTGCAGTAGTTCCCACATAATTTTACAGAAAAACCTGAGCTTGTGTGAGTTCCCGCATTTGAAAACGACAGATTTATTAACTTCTATTTTTTAAATTGCAGTAGTTCCCACATTTTAGGAATTGACCCATAAAGTTCAGATCTCAACTTTTTTAGAAAAATAAATTCCTTACGCTGAACTCGTGTTAACTAATAAAAACACAATTCAATTTCCTTAAGATAAACCACTTTTTAAAATGTTTATTGGTAAGATCATAACCTTTCGTTTAAAAGTAGTTTGGAAAAAAACTACAAGTTGAATCTCTCTTTATTTGTAGTTTTTGAACGGGCTTCTATTTTTAAAATCATCATCGGATAATTCTCTAAGATGCTCTCATAATCCAAACAAGAAATAGAAAAATTACAAAAATAGGACTGAACCAAGTTAAAAAAGCTCGTCCAGTATTTTGGTTAAATATTTTTTTAGATATTCTAATAAAACTAATCATTTGTAAAACGATCCCTGCAATTACAAAGATACTAACAAAGCCTATAAACAAAATCATATAAAAAATGTCTCTTTTGGCTGAGTTCGGCATAAGAGTAAATAAAAATAAGACTGGGAATAAGGAGAGTAGAATATATATGTTACTGGAAATTGCCAAGGATATACATTTTAGAAAGCTAACTCCCTCTTCTCCAAAAATCTTAACGGTTAAATAAGAAATGATACTAAAATAAAGTTCAAATACGATTAGAGAAAATGCAAAAAATATAATATTATATGGAAATGCATTTAACAAATACATCAATAGCGAAATTTTCCCTTCTGCTAAGTAATCACGCATAATTTCTGTATACTCAACTATATAACTTAAATTAAATAAAGAGAGCAGAAAATTAGTTATAATATAGAGTATTAGAAATATAATATGTGTTTTTAAAGTAAGTTTAAAAAAGGTAGCATCAGAAAAAGTAAGGATGTTTTCTGGGGCTAAGTGTATTTTGACATTTTTTACAATTTCTCTTTTAAATACGTTATCTGCAATATACTGTTTGATTTTTTCTAATATGTTCATTCCTTGTTATCCTCTTTTAAGCCGCCTGGGACTTCTTTATCGTTTTTCCAATTTCCTTTGTATAATATCCTTCCAAGTTCATCTTTGAGAATTCCGAAACCTTCTCTTTTTCCTAAGCGCCACGAACCTATGTAAAAGTTTCCGTTTGGATAAATAAAAGCGCCGTTACCTTCAAAAATATGTCCATTTTTGTAAATTCCACTTAGTCGCATTCCATCGGATAAAGTTAAAATTCCAGATCCGTTTGGCTCGTCTTCGTTCCATCTAACGTTTAGGTTTGTTCCGTCTTTCCAAGTAAATATGCCGGGGCCGTGTTTACTATTATTTAAGAAAAAACCGGAATAAGAAGATCCATCTGGATAACGGTAGACTCCTTTTCCATATTTAACACCGTGTTTCCATTCTCCTTTGTAAAGATGTCCTTCTTTATTTTGAAACAATCCGTAACCATCGGGATGAGAATTTTTGACGTACCCTTCGTAATAGGAGCCACCTCGGTATTGCATTTTTGCAAAGCCGTTTTTACAGTCACCAGTAATACATTTATATTTTGTAATATTCAAATAGAAAGTGATTATAAAAAAGACCGCTATAGCGGAAATGGTTAAAATAAAAATTTTTCCTTTTTTTGTTTTCCAGATAACTTGAAATAGGACTTTCAAGTTAGAAAAGAGTTTAAGAATTGGACGAAATATTTTATCGGCGTACATTTTTTCCTCCGTTGATTTTGGATATGTTATTTGTTGATAAAACTTTTTGGAAACTATTTGCGAATCTGAAATTAAAATGGATCAGTAAAAATCTAGATAGTACTAAAGAAATCATAAATAACCCTAGAATCTTTTTGAATACGTTAAGTTCCGGATTTGATAATATCAATAAAGGCAAAAAAAGAGTGATTGCTACAAAGTAAAAATCCCAATTTATATTTTGTCCTTTGATTTCAGAGGAATTAGATAAAATATGCAGTATGAGAGATATAAGAATTACGACACTCCCAATGTGGAACCCTATATCATAAGTTTTGAATATTACTAAATAAATTGATGCAAAAGTGCAATAAGAAAAAAATAAGCTGCAAAAATACGCAAAAGACGTCTTGAGAGATTCTGTATAAATTACAAAAAGAAAAAAACAAGTTGCTAATGTTAAGATTATATAAACTACAAAGTTCGTATTCGATTTAGATAGCTTTTCAATTCGATGATTTAATTCGACTCTTTCGTTGCTATTTAGTAATATTTGGGAATGATTTTGTACAAGTTTAAGTAATGTGTTTGGATTGTACGAGTCTGTTCTGACGGAAATAGAAAGGTTGGGTCGTTTGTTTTTTCTAAAAAATTTAGTCGGGGAGAGAGTTTCTCTCTGGGTAAAAGAACTGCCAATTGAGGAAAATTCCCCTGAATTATTTTTAATTAAAAACTTGTTTAACTGTTTTTCAGAATCTCTAAATTCTTTGGAAGCACGGACTCGGATATCCAATTCATTGTTATTTTCATTGTATTTACTGATAACCGAACCTTGAACCACAGTTCTTAAAAAGGAACCAATTTCCGAGTTGTGAAGTAACGGATCACGATTATTTAAGTCCAGTTGTAATTCATTACGAGGTTGTTTAAAATTGAGAATTACCTCGTGGATTCCAGGTAAATTTGTAATTAGGCTTGCTATTTTTGGTACTGATTTATTGAGATCTGAGTGAGATTGTCCCACGATGTCTAAAGAAATTTCTTTCATTCTACCTAGATCAGATTCTTTTGTAAAATAACAAAATGCAGGATTTTGTTTACCAACTGATTGATTGAGAGATGGAATGATTGAATCACTTGGAAAAAAACTTTTATAATAGTTGATGATTAAAAACGCGTGGCCTGGTTCCACTTGTGAGATTACGTCTTTTACATTTGGATTTGCAACTAACTTAGATTCTATTCTTTGAACTATTTCGTCTGTATATTCAAAGTTTGAATCGGCTGGTAGTTCTACGTATCCGTAAATTCGGTCGTCTTCTACGTTAAAATAAACTTCCTTTGAAGATTGTATTAGTACAAATATCATTACGATCGGCATCGTGATCAAAAGAAAATTTAAAATTAAATCTCGTTTATTTTTTTGTGGTTCGTGCAATATCGATTGGGTTTTTGATTTTTCCGGAATTGTAGTGATCGTAGGAAACTTATCTAATTTATTTGCAGAAAGATTTTGATAGAAGTATTTGTAAACGATATAATTGTTTAAGACTCCGATTGATGTCATGATCGCCATTCTGATCAGATTTACGGCAACCGTACTATTGAGTAAAATTCCAGGAAGAAACAATATGGGTATACTTGCCGCGATAAATAAAAGTATTTTTTTTTCTCCACTTGAATTGATTGTATGATTTTGAATGAAGTTAAAATAAAAAACGATCCAAATAGAAAACGATAGATAGATGGATAATACACAGAGTAAATCAAAATCTTTTTTTAAAATGAAATGGATGAATGAAATTATTAGAAAAGATAATATCAACTGCGATAAAATCGTTCCGGTGAATTTGGGAATATCAATTTCTCTCTTTCTTTTTACTGCGAAAAACAAAATGGCAATGGTAACCATTATGATACAAATGAGATTAAGGTAAGTATTTCTAATATTGTCTGCTTGATTATAAAGTAAGTCGAACTTAGTTCCGTCTTGACTTAGATGAGAGATTGTTTTTTTTATTTCAGAAGAAATACTTAGAATGTTCGCGTCATATTTTTTATATACGTATATTCCTATATTTTGATTTCCATTTACTCGATATGTATTGTCTTCGTCTCTGTAAGAATTTTGTATATTGGCTACGTTGCCTAGGGTTATACTTTTTCCAATTTCTGGATTGGATATAGGAAGGTCCACCAAATCGTCTAATTTAGAAAATTTTCCTCTGAGTCTTACTTGATACAATCCTCCTTTTTCTTCGACAGAGGCGATCGTAGATGTGCGATTGTTAAAGTAAATGGCTTCGTTGATATCGACGAGACGAATATTATAGGAATTTAATTTTCTAATATCAAAAGAAATTAAAATTTCTTTGATTTTGCCACCAGAAACGGTCACTTTACTGACTCCGTTAATTCCTTCGATGTCTTTTTTGATAATCGAATCTGTAAAGGCTCTTAATTCTCCTAAGGATCTAGAATCGGTTGCGTTTAAAGAAATAACCGCAATGGGCATTTCATTTGGATCAAAATTTAAAACTCTTGGTTTTCTAACTTCTTTGGGAAACGTATTGATAATGGTTTCGATACGTTCTTTGATTTCCAATGTTTTGACGTCTATGTTTGTGTCGTTTTCAAAATCCAAACGGATCAGTGATTTTCCTTTTTCGGAAGTAGACCTGATTTCAGAAATTCCTCCAATTGTAGAGACTTGATTTTCTAGAGGAATGGTAATTGTATTTTCTACCGTTTCGGCGTCGGTTCCGGGATAATCTACTATTATGGAAAGAGCAGGATTCTTTACGACCGGAAACAACGAATAGTTGAGCATAAACGCAGATATAACACCAAACAATAATACTGCACCGACGATCATCTGTATTGTAATTTTTGATGGAAGTTTGCTCTGGTTCACGATAAATGTTTCTATTTAATAATTTGAATTTTATATTTTTTTAATATATAAAAAAATAATATAGGTAATAAGAACAAGCTAAATAAAAAGGAAGATAATAAACCAACAATGACCACGATTGCCATTGGGGATTGGAATTCTGCTCCTTTTTGAAATTCAAAAGCAACTGGAATTAGACCCAAGATTGTAGTCAAATTATTCATTAAAATAGGTCTGAATACAATTTTGCCACTTTCTATAATTGCCTTAGAAAGTTCTTTGGATTCGTTTAACGAAATTATTAAGTATTCATAATAAAGAGAAGCGTTATCTACGACAACACCTAACAACAATACAAGTCCTAAAAATGCGCTAATATTAAAACTTTTGCCAAAAAGAAATAACGCAGGAAAAATACCGATAAACATAAGCGGTATGGTACAAATCATAATCGCAGATAGTTTGAGAGATTGAAACTGACTACTCAGTAACATATAAATTAAAATGGAAGCTAATGCGAACGCAAACAATAGTTCTTTAAAAGACTTTTCCATATTTTCAGATTCACCTCCTATTTTAATACGATATCCGAGAGGTAATTTAATATTTTGAACGATTGAATCGATTGATTTACTAGAGTTTAGATTTCCTTGAACTACGTTGATTCTAGAGTTTCCGGATCTTTTAATAGAACTACTTGAAGTGTTTTCTTGAATGTTTGCCAATTGAGATAGTTTTATAAATTCACCCGTTGGGGTTTTGATATTTAAATTTTGAAGTTTATTTAAGTTATCTATACTATCTCTTTTGATTAAAAGTCGAATGTTTAGATCGTCTTCTTGATATTTAATTTTTGATATGTTCGAGCCATAACTTGCTACCTTAACATATTGAGAAATGTAGTCGTTGGTAAGTTTTAATGAGCTTGCTTTAATTGGATCGAATTCAATTACATATTCATTTTTTTTAGTTTCGAGAGAGTTTCGTAAATCGGTTGCTACTTGTTCTTTTTTAAGTTTGTCGATTAGATTTTTTCCAATCGTAGAAAGTGTTTTTAGATCTTCTCCGTGGATCTCCAAATTCAATCGACTACCGTTAGGATCTAAAATTTTACCTATGATATCTCCGTTTGCGTCAAAGTTAATTCTTATATCTTCTGTAAAAGAAATTCTTTTTCTGACTTCTTCTATAATTTCTGTCGTTGTATGTTTTGGATTGGAAACTAAGATCACTCTGATTTTGGCAATGTTAGTTCCGGAATTTCCGTTTACCTTAGCGATAAAATCGTCATTATCAGATCCGATTTTAGAAATTACACTTTTGATGTCTTTATTGGAGAGTAAGATTTTTTCGATCGCTTCTGCAATTCCAGTTGTACTGTTTAAGGTACTATTAGGAACGTTTTCTATATTGATCGTAAATTCTCCGTTATCAACGGTTGGCATAAATTCTCGCGGAAGTATAAATAAAAAGATCGATGAAAAAAAGATTCCTATAAGTAAAATAGAAAAAAGTTTTTTAGGACGTTCTAAGTATTCTATTAGTTTTTTCTCATACGTTATCAATGCGCTCTGATATAAGTTTGCCGATTTTACGAAAATGGGATGATCAATCAGCTTTGAATTAAAGTTTGTATTTTCAAAAAGTACGTAGAGTGTTGGTATGATCGTTACCGATGCAAACAAACTGATCGAAATGGAAAGGACAATTGCAATTGCCATTTCGGAAAATAAAATTCCAATAAAACTTTTTATAAATATAATCGGTAAGAATACGATAATCGTAGTTAACGTAGCCGATAAAATTGATCCTGCTACTTCAGAGGTTCCTTCGATCGAAGACTCTAAAACTGATTTTCTTTTTACAAGATTACGTTCTATAGAAGAGAATACAACGTTGCTCGTATCGAATAACATTCCGATCCCTAAGGCCAATCCTCCTAAAGACATCATGTTTAAGGAAATACGAAATATATAAAAAAGAAGGAAGGTAGCCAATAAAGAAGCTGGAATGATGATCAACAAAATTAGAGGAGCTCTAAAACTTTGTATTAATAACATTAAAATGAGAAAAGCTAAAAGCGCTCCTAAGATCAAAGACCAAACTAATCCCCAAACAGAGTCTCGTATAAAAACAGATTCGTCGTATACCAACTGTGCAGACAATTTGTCCGCAAAAGTGGTGTTAATCGATTCTAATTCTTTGATGACTTTATCGGCTAACTCCACTGAGTTTCTACCCGATTCTTTATAAAGATATAAAACGATACAATCTTTTCCATTGTATCTGGCCAAGCCGGTTCTTTCTCTATAAGATTTATAAACGGACGCGACCGATCCGATTGGTATTGGAATTCCAGTGTTGTTAGTAGAAATGATTGTTTCTTTAATGTCTTCTAAGGATTTATACTCTCCTACAGTTCTGAGTAATAAGTCCTTGTTTCCTACGGGAAGGCTTCCTGCAGGAACGTTGATGTTTGCAGAGACGATTGACTTTTGGATTTCCGGTATGGAAACTCCATAGGTTGTCATTCTCTCAGGATCAATTTCTACCCTAACTTCTTTTTCAAATCCTCCGGAAATTTGTACATAGGCTATACCTTCGATTCTTTCTAAAAACACTTTTACATTTTCTTCTATAAAAGATTTGAGAGATTTGGAATCCGATTCATTTTTTGGGAATATTATAATTTCTTGAAATGCTGATTGTGCAGGATCAAATCTAGTTGCGATTGGTTTGCTAGCGTCTTGAGGAAGTTGATCTCTAATTAGGTCGATTTTTTCTCGCAATTCTATCATTGCAAAGTCCACCGATTTATGAAAAGAAAACTGAACTGTGATGATCGAAATTCCTTCTAAGGATTCGGAAGTTACTTTTTCTATACCTCCTACGGTACCGATGGAATCGGTCAGAGGTTTTGTTATTAGGTTTTCTATCTCTTCGGGAGAAGCGTTTGGATAACCTGTGATTACTGAAATTCTAGGAAATACAATTTCAGGAAGTAAGGTTATTTTAGCATTTTTTAATCCAATGATTCCGAAAATGATAATCGCAAACCAAGTCATCAAAACCGTAATTGGTTTTGAAACACAAAAACGAACTACACTTTTCATCGTTTGTCGAAGTAGGGGTTTACTGGCATACCGTCTCTGAGTTGTGATATCCTTTCAAGAAGTACAACGTCACCTTCCATTAAACCTTCCGAAATTACGATCTTACCTTCACTCTGAGATCCCAGTTTGACTTCGTTCCTATAACTTTTTCCATTGCGAACTACACAAACAATTCCTGTCGTTCCGTCTTCATTTAACACGACTGCGTTGCTTGGAATGCGTATTGTAGGTTGTTCTTGACCAGTGGTAATATTTGCTCTGATAAACATTCCTGGTTTTAGAAGTTTGTTTTTATTATCCACTAAGGCTTTGGTTTCTACAGTGTGGCTTTTTTGATCCACCATAGGACTTAATAATTGAACTGTACCTTGAAACTGTTGACCTTTATAAACGTCCGCTAAAAAGGAAACTTTCATTCCTTTTCTTAAGTTGATGGATTCTGATTCTGGAATATTTAAAACCGCGTATACTTGTTTGACATTAATTACGGATACTACATGTTGTCCCGGTCCAGAGCCGCTTAGAATTTCTCCTTCGGTTTTGAATTGTTTTGAGATTACTCCTGTAAGAGGTGAAAATACTAAAGATTCTTTGAGCATCATTTTTGTGGAATTTACTTGTGCTTCATGAGATTTATAGACACCTTCTGCCACTTCCCATTCTGCTTTTTCTATTAGGCTATTGATCTCTTCAAGTATTGAGGTTCGTTCTTCTTTTGTCTGGGGAAGTTTATAATTATTTCTTAATATGTCTTTGTCAGTTAAACCGATACTTCTGATTTCCACGTCCTTTTCCGCGATTTGATAGGAGGTTTCTCTGGAGTTTAAATTTAGTTTAGCGTTTTCAAATTCTTCCTTAGTAAATCCTCCTGCGTTATAGATTTCTTCTATACCGACAAAAGAGTTTTTAGCTTTTTCGTATTCTTGTTTTGATTTTTCTAAAACGGAAAGAGACTTTTCGTATTCCTGAATTTTAGCAAGTACGTTGTTTTTTGCTTTCAGATATTTTTCTTTGGCTAATTTTACCTGTGACTTTGAACTTTCCAGAGTGGATTCTTGTTTGAGTAATTCAAGTTCCAGAGGTAAGGTTTCCATTTTAAATAATTTTTGATTTTGAGAAACTTCTTCTCCTTCTTTAAAGTAAACCTTTTCGATTCTTCCAGATACTTTAGAATAAACGTCCACTTTTTCTATAAAGTCTATCATCCCTGAAGCTTCTACCATAGGTGTAATGGATTCTTTCGTTACGTTCATCGCTAAAACGGACATTAGATTTTGTGATTCTTCTTCTGATGAAAACATTTCTTCAGATTGATTTGGCGAGGAGAATGAAAAAGAAAGAGGTTTCGTTAACATAGAAACCGAATTTTTTAACATTTTACTTTGAGAATTTTTCGCGAGGCGAGTTAAAAAAAGAGAAATGATAAAATACGCTGCTATAGATAACAAAAAAAATTTTCCGAACTTAGACTTTAAAAATTTAATGATCAATTTTTTATCCTCCAGGGATTCAAATGAGTGGTTTCTAAAAATTCAAAGACAACAATTTGTCGGGTAAAATTTTTACATAAAATCGTTGTTTGGTGATTGTTCTGAAAGATAAGATTTATTTTGAGTTTGTTCCAGAATCTTAAAGATCGTTTAGCGTTGTGATAAGTTTTTAGGAAAAAGTGGTAGTTCCTACAGAATATGTCTTTTGGGCGATCTATAAACCATTGTCCAGTTTTTATCATCGTTAAAAAACGTGGTAGTTCCCACAATTTCAAAAAATTTAGGCTTCGTTTGGCCAGGTTGGAGGCCTGATTCTTTATAGAAATTCTTATGGGTAGGATATTTGATTCCACTTTTATTTTTCCGAAACGTCCGTTTGTCCCGTAAGATCTAAAAATTTTTGATGATGGTAAGCGGCTTTTTTATCTAATTTAGCAATTGAATATATGTTTTTCAATTGGGCATGAGAGAACGCGATCAACTGAGTTTGAGAAATAATCTTTTGATAAGCTATAATTGCCTGATCCGATTTCCCGGTTTCTTCTAAAAGTTTGGCACTTATAAATAGAATTTCTATATTTTCAGAATTCTTAGATAAGTATTTTTCAAGATTATCGGTTAAGTCATTTTTTAGAGGGGTTTCGGCAAATTGAGTTTTGATTAACCAACCTAACGCGTTGTAATCGGTATCGTCTTTATCTGAGATTTCTTGAAAAATTTTTTCCGCGTCCTGAAACTTACGATTATAATACAGAAGTTTACCTAACATAAACTTTACGTCTTTGTAATCTTTATTTTCTTTATATAACTCTTTAAAAACCTTGAGAGCTTCGTCTCGTTTGTTGGCTATAAAAAGAGAAATTCCCTTTTGATACATTACTTCCATTTCTTTTTCGGAAGGCCCACAATCTGAAAAGAATAAACAGAGCATAGTTAGTAAAAGAAAAAATGAAAACCTAGTTTTTAATATTAAACTTTTAGAATTCAATTTATTCACCTATTTTTTGTCTTCGGATTTTTTTATAATTTTATCTACTAGGCTGATACTTGCCTGTTTTAAATCGTCTGCGTCAGAGAAATTTTTTGAATCCTGAGTATAAGAAACGGATTTTACTAACTTTCCTGTTTTATCGTGAACGTCTAGAAAAATCAGAGTTGTAAAGTTTCGATCTAAAATACTTCCGTTATCCGACATTCCAAAAGAACCTTGTAGATAATAATCGAAATTTACTTTAGAAGATAAATTCTTGATTTCATTCTCCATAAAAATTCGTTTGGAATCCTTAGGCGGATTGGATTCGGTTGAGGCCGCCGCCGCTGGTTTGGGAGTTTCCGGTGCAGTTGTAGTAGGAACAACCGGGGGAGGTGTCGTTGTGGCTTCCGGATTTTGCAACATCGGATTATTTGTAGTAACAGAAGTCGGTGGATTTGTTTTAGAGGTTTCGGATTCTTCTTCTACAAGACCGTTCCCGTTCTTAATAATTTCAAATTTTAATAAACTTATGAAATTTTTAATACGAAATGGATCAAAACGAAAATCTCGGTTTTCTATATAACCGATTTGATAGTTGGCTTTTACCGTTGTTGCTTTTTCTGCGGCTCTGGCAGTCTTATTGCCAAAGATCAAGCAACCGCTTAATAGAATATTTGTAAAAAATAATATTATAATTTTATATATTTTTTGATTCATTGAAGTTTCTCCGTTTTGTTTTATTACTGACTTACTGCCGAAAAGCTGAACGGTGCTAAAGGTCTTCCTAATATATCCGTTGCCGCACCACTTACTTGGATTGTATAAACTGGATAGTTTGGCGATGTAGGAATTGCCGGATAAGGAATGGCTCCATTATTGGCGCTAAAGTCAAATTTTGCGTTTGTAAGATTAAAATCTGCGGAACTTCCGAATTCGTTTACCCCTCCACAACTAGATTCCATTTCAGAAAATCTAAGATCTAATACCCTACATCCAAAAGGATAAACAGCCTGGCAGTCACTCCAACTCCAACTAGATAAACGAATTACTGTAGAAGCTCCAGACTCTCTGGATAAAGAAACTGATCCTATAGTACTTCCTAAGTTCATATAATTGTTAAATACAAGTCGGAAGTCGTCCGTTGTTTTGTTGTTACACGAAGCGGCGTTATTGTTTCCTTCGTCTCCACCTTCGAAACGATAACTGCTAGGTTGTAAAACGGGTAAACTGTTGTCCCACCAACAAGACGCAGCTGTCCAGTTTCCACCAGTAGCACTTCCGACCGCAGGAAACGAAGGAGCACAACCAGGTGCTCCCACTTGACTTACAAGACCAATTGCTTGTACAATTGGATTCGGATTATTTCCACCTGCGATAAAACTGGCCGATACGGGTGTGGTAAAATATGTTTGGTTGGCGGCTTGGGCGGATGTCCCAATCGAGACGGTATATCTGGTTCCGTATTCCAATTTTGAATCCGTATTAAATGTCAAGGTTTGATTTCCGGTGGACCAAACAAAAGTTCCGCTAATCGGAGGTGAGATGCTGATCGCGGCTTGTGTAACTGCAGTGTTCATAGGAGTGTTAAAATTAAATACGACAGATTGTGCATTAGGATTTCCTAAACAACCGTTGTTTACAGTTGTTGCTATGATGTCCGTAGGAACACCGATTCCAGCTTGGCATCCTGCTAAACTGCCCGTTGGAACTGTGATTGTGTTTATATTTGGACCTGCGTTTGCAGTGCCTACAAAAAATGTACCTACTGTATTTCCGCTAAGAGCAATTCCATTTTGATCTTTTGCGCCCGTTCCAAAATTGACTATATATCTTTGGTTAGAATTAAAAGCAAAATCTGGTTGGATCGTTAAAGTATTGGGAGAGTTCCAGACGTAGTTTGCGGATGCTGTTGGGCTGATCGAAAGAGCATTTAATGTTGCAGTAGTATTCATCGGTCTAGAGAAGTTTACAATAATTTGATTTACTAATGGGTTTCCCATACAGGCAGTAGTCACGTTACTTGCAAAAAAATCGGTCATTGTAGCAGTTCCAGCATTACAGACAGGTGCATTTCCAGCATAAACAAACATCCCAGTTATGGACGGCGATAGTCCTGCTGCACCAGCGCTCCCAATGGTAATAGAAGCACTGAAAGGATCTTTGAGATCTAAACCGGCCTTATCTTCACAGTTTTTAGTTACTGTATAAGTATAACTTCCTGGATTTAAAGGCGTAGATGGTGCAAATGTAAGAACGGTTCCATTTAGTTCCGTAAAAAAGCCAGTGGTTTGCGGAGACATACTGAATGCAATCCTACAACTTTGCATGTTCATTTCTCTACTAAACCCAACGTCAAATTTCTGTGTAGATGGAAGGCTATCAGTGCCTGAAACAGGACTACTAAAGATAACTTCTGGAGGTGGATCTCCCCATAAAGCTCCCAGTCCTAAAAGTTTTTCTCCCGTATCTTGACAGTTTAAATTCAGAACAACGAAGATGAAAAACGAAATCTGAATACAAAATTGGATGATGGAAATTCTCTTATGGTTTTTAAACGTGTAAGTCATTTTTTCTAATCCTATTTTTTGGGTTTAGATCCCGTTTCTTGATTTTTAATGAGATTGGATAATATCGAGTTTCCCGAACCTTTGGAGTATTGGATTAATTTTCTTAGGCCACCCTCGTCCGTTGTAACTTGAGCGTACTCATAACAGTTGATCGCGTAGGAAGTTAATGCGTCTGTAAGATCTTCTTGGGATTTGATCATTTCTAATTCGGAATTGATCTGATCCTCTTTTTTTGCATGGCCATATGCTACCTTTGCGGCCATTGCTCTTCCTGATTCTACTTGAAGGTTAATTCTTGAATTGGCGATGTTGATGAGTTCCCAGGATTGATTGAGCTTATCTACACTTTTTTTAATTTCGAATCCAACTTGGTTTTCCATATTACGATAATTTAATAATGCTTCAGCGAGTTGTATCTCGCCTTCCATCGCTTTTCTAGATTGACTTAAATTGTCGAATAATCGAACGGAAGTAGAGTTATAACTGTTTGTTCCGGGTCCCACAGTTTGATTTCCAAATCCGGGATAGGTTTGAATCCCGTTTCCGTCTTTTTGAACCCCAGTGTTTCCATTGGATTGAACCACACTACTACCTAAAGGCATTACAAGATTGAAATTTACTCCGTAACTATCGTGTGTAAATTGGTTGTTATTTCCGTTTCTTCCGGCGTAGGCACCTACGTAAAATTTGGGCATATACTGGTTATCTAATATTTCTTTTTCGTTTTTTAACTTTTTAACGATGATTTGCATTTTTTTCAAATCTTCCCGGCCGTTTTTTGCTTTAAAAATTAAATCATCCAAATTATGTGTGTTAGGCGGTGCATTGATGATAAAGTCGAAGAATATGCTTTCGTTTAGCTCGATTTCTGCATAATAATCTAAGTTCATGACTTGTTTTAAGTCTAACAAGGCTTGATCGCTGTCGTTTTTAGATTTTTGCACGTTAAACTCGGTTTGTTTTAATTTACTTTCTAAATCCATTAATTGAACTTTCGTGATAAATCCCTGTCTTAATTCCACTTGTCCTTTTCGAAGCGCTTCCTGAGCTTTTTCTTGAGCTTTTTTTTGAATAAAAACTTTTCCTTTTAATGCTAATGCTCTGAAATACGCTTTTTGAATGTCTAAACGAAGTCTGGAAAGATTGATTTTAAAGTCTTGTTCGTTGAGTAGCTCGGATAACTTTGCAATTTCCAAATTGAGATTTGCTTCTCCACCATCAAAAATCAACTGTTGAACCGTTAATCGAATGTCGTTGTATATATTATCAGCTGAATTTACATTTTGATTTCTGAGGCCATAGTATTGAATTCCAAATTTAGGAAGAAACTCTCTCCATTTTTCGGTTATTAACATTTTACTTACCTCTTTTTTGGCTTCTAACACTTTGAGAACCACACTATTACTGGAACCGATGAGTACAGCTTGATCCAAGGTTATTTTTATAGGAGGTTGTTTTACGGATTCGGATCGGACCTTCGATGAAAAAAAAGGCATTAAGAGTGCTAAGCTTAGGATTAAGGTGTGATATTTTCTTTTCATCTCTTTAAGTCGATTCCGCTTTTTCTTTTAAACCTTTATTTCGGTTTTCCCGTTTCTTTGCAAAATTCGAAATTTTTACAAAAACTTTCTGTTTTTTACATTACAAATGAAATGTGATAATTTTTCCTTGTTTTTATCTCCTAATTGACTTATCTATACTGAGGCAACACATATTCCAGCATTTTTTTTGAATAGTGTGATTTTTTTATTTGCAATTTATCTCAGAAGTCTTTCCTATCACCTAAAGCGGCGTACTTTGGGATGTAATTAACAAAAAAGTTTGTTCTAAACGTAATTCGTTTTGGCTTAGGGCAGGTTTGGTTGTTTAAATACAGCATACCTAGGTCTTTTAGTCGTTTAACAATTGTTAGCCGGGGTCGGCATTTGAGTTTTTAGAACTTCTTATTTTGTCATTTGGAAAGGGGACTAAAGATGATTTTGAAACGTTATTTAGTTTTGTTTCAGTTTCTTTTGCTTATTTTCTGCTTTTCGTTCTTTTGTAAACCGCAGAGTACTGATTATTCTTTTCTCTCTTATTTAGGTCTAGCCAGCCAAGGTTCTTATATAAACGGAATTTTTTACCCTTCCTCAAATCCCTTTACAATTGGCGATATGTCCCATTTGAACGGTTTGAATGGAGGCGATACTGGGACAGTAGTTTCTGCGACTGGTGATGATTCCACACTTGGTATTTCAACTAGAAATAACGGAGTTGCAGATATTATCTTTTTATTTGATGAAAAAGGAATTCCTTTTGCCATAGACACAGATGGGAACGGTGTTGCGGATTATTATATTTGTTATAAAAGTACTAAAGAATATTATTTAACTACTGGTTCTCGTTGTACTGGGAATACGGTAACCGTAATTGTTGGACAAGGATACGATACAAATGGAGACGGTGTTGCAGACAACCCGATACTTTCTCAAATTGCTAGCGATTCTAATCCGCCGAACTCTGCAATTAGCCCGAGCCCTGGAATTTATGGCTCTTCCACTGAATTGACGATTGCTTGCAATGACTCGGTTGCGCCGGGTAACATCGTTTATACGATTGACTCTTCTACTCCTTCTTTTGAGCCAATTCAAGGTAGTATTTCCAACCCGAAACTTAAAAAATTTACTTTAGGTAGTAGTGACGGTATTTATACGGTTAAATACCGTTGTAGAGATTTGGCAGGCAATGTAGAAAGTGTTCATACGGATTCGTACGAATTCAATCATAATGTTCCTACGGTCACGATTTCAAATTTAAATTCTTCCGGAGTTAGCTCTTTAGCGGGTGCAACTGGTACTGCTTCATTCAATTGGTCTTCTAACTATTCGGGTGTTTATTCTATTCGTTTAAATGCTAGCAATTGTCAAAGTGGAACGATTCTTCAGTCAGGCAATGTTACCGCGAATATTATAAATTCATTTAGTATTTCTGCTACTAGTTTCAACATAGGACCCAATACGATTTTTGTATGCGCGAGGGCGGCTCTTACGGGTTATCAAACGTTAGCGATCGTTCGAGACGAATCTCAACCTTCTATCATTCCTAATCCTGGGGGTGGAAATTATGGTAAGGCCCAATCTGTCAGTTTTTCCTGTTTGGATAATAATCCTTTAGGTTGTGGAAAAATTGCTTATACTCTAGACGGCTCGAATCCTAACATCAATACAAGTAGTGGTATCATTCTCAACGGAATTGAATTTCAGAATCCGATTTCCATTCCAGTAAACTCTGCAGTCACTTTAAAATTTATAGGAACAGATCTTGCGGGGAATTTATCTCCTATTCAGTCTGCCGCTTATTTTATTACGACTCAAGTTGCTACTGTAACTACAAATAGTTTTACTCCTGTTAGTCGTGTTGTGAATGCGACCAGTGATCAGTCGGTCACTTGGGTGAGTGATCGTAATGGCGTTTTTACGATTCGTTCTGGCGCGAACTGTGATTTTGGAACGATTCTTTCGGGTACAAATGTAGCAGGTAACGTTACCGCGGGTGTGCCAGTTACGAGTACAATTTTAAATTCTAACTTTGTTTCCGGAGCCAATTCTATTTTGATCTGTGTTGCGAATGCTGCATTAGATCCTCTTTATGGAAATACTGCTTTTACAATTACAAAAGATAACACTAGACCCACCGTTAGTTCTACTAATCCAGCAGACTTTAATATTGCGACTCCAGTGTTTGTCACTCCAAGTCCGGGTAGAATCCAAATTGTTTTTAGTAAGAACATGAATACTTCGTTTGGTGGAATTTCTTCTGGTTCTAAAATTAAAAACGTTTGTTATCCTCTTCCTACAAATCCTCCTTTGACCATTTCTGTCTTTGATGGTGTTAGTTGGGATTGTATTGATTTTACTGCTACTTACGCGTGGATTAACGCGACTACTCTTCAGATTGATTTGTCTTGGATGCGTTTTCCAGAAAATGCAAAGATTACGTGGACTCTTTCAAAAGATGTTCTTCAAGATGTCGCTGGCAATACTCCTTTGAATGACGTTCAAGGAACATTTTTTACAGCTCAGAGACAAGAGTTCTTTAAACCTTTTAAAACAGATCAGACTAGTTGTTGGGATACTTCTGGTAATTTAGTTCCTTGTGCTGGAAGTAACCAAGACGGCCAGAACCAATATGGAATGACCAGAAGTTATACAGTTCGATATTATTCTGGATTTGCGAATGACGCAGTTACAGAAGATAACACTTCCGGTTTAAAATGGAAAACTTGTTCGGAAGGTAAAATTTCTGCTTTGAATAGTGGAGTCACTTCTTGTGTAGATATTGTCACTCCATCTGCTAATTGTTCTCCTAAGGACTCGTCAAATCAACCGGTCCGTTTACAATCTTGGCCTTTTTATAGTTTTCAAGACAATAGTAATCAGGTTTATCCATCGAGTGTCAACGGTTGTTCTTATTTGAACGAGTGCAATGCGGGAGCAGGTTTTGCGGGAATTACAAATTGGAGACTTCCTACACAAAGGGAACTAGATACACTGTCTGTTTTCGGTTATAGTTCTGGTAACGCTACTTTTCCAAGCCAGGGTTTTCCGGATCCTATTGCCAATTATTTTTGGTCTTCTACATTAAGAAAATCGAATCCTTTTTATGCTTGGGGAGTGAACTTTAACTACGGTGCTTCTGATGTTTACGTACGTTCCAATACAAACAATATACGCTGCGTTTCTGGTGCGGGGACTCAATCTCAAACATTTACCGATTTAGGTAATGAAACAATTTTGGACAACACGTCTAACTTGGTTTGGCAGAAATGTAGTGCGGGTCTTTCGGGTAACACTTGCAATACGGGAACTGCGACTAAACCTACCTGGTCCGTGGCGATTAATTATTGTAGTTCTTTAAACTTGGCCGGTAGGTCTTGGAGGCTTCCGAATATTAAAGAATTGAATAGTATCGTGGATATGTCTTCTGCGAGTTCTATTGTGACTATTGATCCAGTTCTTTTTCCAAATACTAAAAACGCGGGTTATTGGTCTTCGTCTTCGTATGCTCCATCCCCTAGCAACGCTTGGATCGTTTACTTTACTACAGGCGGGTTGAGTCCTTTTACAGGAAAATCGAGTACTGCTTATATACGTTGTGTGGCAAACGGGCCATGATTCAGAGATACCACCTAACATCTAACGAAGTGATTTGTAGGATAAATTTGAGTTTAACTTTGGCGTTGGGATTGAAGACAGTGAGCAACAGGGTTTTTCGGGCGAAACGGTGAGGATTGTATTATGTTAATACTATGTTTTGTTGGAAAAGAGTTTATGAATCTGGTTTTAGGTTTTCCGAATAAGGGAAAATTTAAGATGTATTATGAAAGCTTGATGTATGGAAATGAGCTTTTGTTTTCGGTTCTTTTGAGTAAAAGGCGATGATTTTTAAATACATCATGAATTTGAATGCAATTTTTGAAAAGGATATTGAAAGATGAAAGTGGGGAGTTTTGATATGTATTATAAAAACGTGATGCAAAGGAATATACTTTCTGTCCTCTGTCTGGAACGAGATAAACGAAGTTCGTCTGTCCTCGGTTTTCTATCCAAAGTATTTACTATACTCTTTTTGTTATTATTGATAACCGCCTGTAATCCTAAATCTAATGCTACAGGTGGAGCGCTTTACAATGCTCTTTTGACTCTTTTGGGCCCTTCTGCAAGTGATAGTTCGTCTAACGCTGTGAATGCGATCGCTTCTCAATTGGCGCTTTCGTTTTCCACTGGAGAGTCTGTGGATTTAAATGGGGGGCACGGTTCTTCTGCTATTGGAATTGTAGTGGATCCTAGCGGTAACGGAAGTACTTCCGGAATTTCTTTAAATGGAAGTGGAGTTCCTCAAATCATTTTTGTAAACAATGCACAAGGACAACCGATTGGTGTGGACGTAAACGGCGACGGATTGTTGGATTATTATCTTTGTGCTTTAGAAGGTGGCGCGGTGATATTAAAAACCGGTCCGAATTGTACTGGAAATCAAGTTTTCGTTTATCCGGGGTTAGGTTATGATGAAAACGGAGATGGTGTGGTAGATAACCCGATATTGGCCTTACTTGCAAATGATTTAAATCCTCCAATTTCTTCTATCTTTCCGGCTTCGGGTATTTATGGAGGGGCTCAGAATGTCACTGTAACTTGTGCGGATAATTTAGCTCCAGGGAATTTAGTTTATTCTACAGATGGTAGGGTTCCTTCTTTTTCTCCTTTGATAGGTTATGTTAAAAATCCGACTACAGCTAGTTTTACGGTCGGTTCTTTTGGGGAAGGAATTTATACGGTTCAGTATAGATGTAGGGATTTAGCGGGAAATTTAGAAAATGTACTTTCTACCACCTACGAAGTAAACCATAATCTTCCGAATGTTACATTGGAAAGTGTAACTGGAAGTTTTTATGTAAGTAATGTAAGCGGCGCTGTAAACTCTCAATCTTTTGTCTGGAAAAGTAATCAGAACGGTACTTTTATGATCCGTGCCAATGGAACCGGTTGTAACGACGGTGCTATCTTGAGTTCGGGTAATGTTTCGGCTAACGTTCCTAATACGTTTATAATCAACGCAGGTTCTTTGAGTGTTGGTACGAATCCGTTGTATGTATGTGTGACTGCTGGTTTTACAGGCCAGGCTAGTTTAACTGTTGTTAGAGACGATACTCCTCCGACAGTGGCTGCTAACCCAGCTGCTGGAAATTATGGTAAGGAACAAAACCTTGCACTACAGTGTATTGATAATAGCGGTATTGCTTGTAGTGTGGTTGCTTATACTATCGATGGAACCAATCCAACAGTTTCGGGAAGTACAGGCGCGGTGCTTACTGGCTCTACGTATTCTGGTCCGATCCTTTTATCAAACGGAATCTTGAATCGCACGTATCGGTTTTTAGCAAGGGACAAGGCTGGGAATCTGAGTGCGATTCAATCATCTACTTATTCTATTAATACCACTTTACCTACGATTAACGTTCTAAGCACAATTCCGGCACCTTACTCCGGTTATGTGATGATAGATAATGTGATTTCTCCTCAGATTTCTTGGGAAGTAAGCGGTAATAAGGTAAGTTATTTTCTAAAGAAAAAATCAGAGAATGCGTGCACGGCGTGTCCTAATCCTGCGGTTGATAATTGCCCTACTGGCAAGTATAAGAATGCCGCTGGAACTCTTTATTCGACGGAAGGAGATTGCAGTTGTAATAACGGAGTTACTTTGTTCGGTTCTAATTTGAATGTGAGTGGAAGTTTAGGCGCCACAAACCCGATTGCTATTGTTTCTCAAGTGGATAACCTGAATTTCTCTTTGGGTCAAAGTAAACTTTTGATCTGTGTAGCCAATGCAGCGGCTAGTTATGGACCTCAATATGCAAGCAGAGAGGTGAACATTTGGAAGGATTCTCAGGATCCGCAAGTTGTAAGTGTTACCCCTTCTATTAACGGTCATAACATAAAACCGGATCCGGGTAAGATAGTTATCACTTTTAGTGAGCCAATGAAGAACACTACACCTGTATTTACTCTTCAATACTTTAACGGTAGTTCTTGGGTTACATTTCCTTTTAATACTTCGTATAAACCGAATTATGCTTGGAACTCTGGTGCTGGAGAAGCGCATAACGTATTGACTGTTACTTTACCTTGGGTTCGTTTTCCGGAAAACGCTTATTTGCGTTGGCAACTCGATAAAAATTCAGTAAAAGACGTTTCGGATAATTCAGCACAGAGTAACGACGTGTCGGGACAAGTCGCGGGTGTATTTATGACCGGTTCTTACTTTTCTACCGTGCCTGTAACGTATAAAGGTTTGGTGTTTAAGACTGGACAGACTTATTGTTTTTCTTTGGCCGGTGCGGCAGATTGGGCGAATTGTTTGGGTAACACGGGCAGTATTTTGGGAGATCCGAAACAAGGACAGGACGGTTTCTTTCAGCTCGGTTTATCCGTGGGTGTTTCTAATGCGACTAACTCGAGTTATCCGACTGAAACCGCTACCAAAGATGATAAAACGACTCTGGTTTGGCATAACAATAGTCCGGGGGGGTATTATAATTTTTACGACGCATTACAATATTGTTCTAATTTAAATTCGATCCCAGTTGCTGGAGGAACAAGAGGTTATGCAAACAGAACGGATTGGAGACTTCCTTCCGCAGAAGAATTAGAAACTGTATTGGCATACCAAGGATCACATTCCATTCCATTTTCGTGGGGATGTTCTGGCGTAGGCGTTGAGTTGGATTATTGGAGTTCTTCGTTTTTTACTTCGAACCTGAGCAATACCTGGTATGTGGATTTTTGCAAACAAAACGTATATTTTGCACCGTTAGGAAATGGGAAACGGGTTCGTTGTGTGTCTGGAAGTATTCCGAGTGCACCGTGAACGTGCTGTGGGCTTGAGATTGTTTTAAAGACGTAAATTGGAATATAGTATTATTTATATATTTAATAAGTAATATGTAATATGTTTTTGGTTATTTTATGAAAATAAATACATTATGAATTTGGAATGTTATTTGAATGATGGAAGCGATGAGGTGGTTGTGAGATGTATTCTAAAAAATTAATATATGACAATGGACTCTCCGTCTTTTGTAGGGGGCTAACATGAATGAGTTCTTTTGTGTCGTGTCCTTTATCGTTTGTTCTCTGGTCTTTAAATGGGAGAAATGAAAATGAAAATTAGAAAGTTATGTGTTTCCACGTTTTGTTTTTTATTGATATTGACCGTACAAATTCAGGCAGACGCTCCTCCGACTAGGTTTGAAGATAAGTTGGACGGAACCGTTTTGGATAAAAGAACGGGGCTGATTTGGCAGATTTGTGCTGCGGGATTGGGTTCGCATAACGGTTCTGGGAGATCAACTTGCGGAATGTCGAGCGGAAATTTGTCCGGCAATGCAGACCAACATCATTGGGGAGACGCATTAAGATATTGTAATGGAGATTTGTCAAAAAAACCGCCTGTTTTGCCAGCTGGTAAAACGTGGAGACTGCCGAATATCAACGAGTTAAAAAGTATTGTGGATCGATCGCAATTAAATCCGGCAATGGATACAAGCGTGTTAATTGCGGGAGGGGATTATTACTGGGCTTCCACTACGGCTAGTTGGAATCTTGCGAACGCTTGGACCGTGAACTTTTTGTATGGTAGTGCATACATGACCTCTACCAAGGACTGGGGTTATTACGTGCGTTGTGTTGCCGGACCGTAAGCAATTCGATTATACAAGATAAAAAGGAATATAGCGTTTTTAGTTAAATATTTAAACGATTTGGCTTATTTTAAAAATATAGATTTTACTCTGACGTATACATTTAGGGATTTAAGAAGAAAATTATAAAAATAGTATATTCGAAAAAAGACGTTTAATGTTCGGTTTCAGTTATTTTTGTAATGCCGTTTAAATCTCCTAATAAAGAAATAAATGAAGGTGTGAAACAAATGACATATTAGAGTTTTTGAAAAATTAATTCTCCATTAGTTTCCGTTTCATGGAAACAGTCGATTGAAGTAGTTTTTTAGTATATAATAATACATTGTCTTAACAAAATAGAACGATGAAATCGGTGCGATCGATCGATCCATTTATTGATTGGGTTCTGTTGAAGCAGTAACTTTGAGTTTAAGGTTTGTAAAGGGTTTGTTTAAAACTGAACTTGTGTTATTTAAAAATAGGAAGTCATTTTTACTAAATGAATTTCTGAAAAAATGATCAGGGAACCGTATGTATTCTTTTTTTATAAATCTTGAAAAATTTGAGTAGACGAAGGTGTTGTTTTTGAGTTTCGTTTTGAATTTGTGAATTTATAGGTATTTTAAAATCACAAATGAATTAAATTATTTAAAATAGGACCACAAACGGATCATGAAAATATTTCTTTTAATCTTAAACATCATTATAGCGGCGATTGCTTGTATCCTGGGCTATTTTCTTTTCCAAAGCACAAAACTAAACGAAAGTGTTGAATACGAAAAACTAAATCCGAGCAAATCCTTAGTACTTCAAATTATTAAACAACCTAAGAATGTATTTGGTGGTTTTAGGTATTTCTTTGGAGCTAAACTTCCAAAAGGTGAAGTGGCGTTTGTAAGAAAGTATTCTCCGGTTTTAGAGACGGAGAAAGATAACTTTGAAAAGATCGAAGACGTTACTGAATGCGGTAACGACACGTATGTACTGACACTAAAGGCGGGTGAGAGTCTTTTGTATAAGAAGTTCACGATCTTTGATTTGGAATCGAAGGTGGTTGATGAAAAAGCTCTCAAGGCTTGCAAGAGAGGAAGAGGCTAACAGAAGAGAGTAGGTTGGACTTTTTATGCTGTTTTATACAAAAGCGAACCTGCCGCTTCTTAGAATGGTGTTCTATTTAGGATTGTGAATGTATTTTTTGGATGCAGGATGCGAGAGAAAAGAATGAAAGGCGTTATATTAGGAAGTTTTGATGTAATAGAAGCGCTGTTGTCTTTTGGTGCTGTTCTGTGAGCGGTGATATGTTGCTGTATTATTGTTTTATGATGGATATGGGCGGTGAAGGCTATGTTGATAGGGCGAGATGAAGGTTCACAAGGCTCTGCTTTGAAGAGTGTTATATTTAAGATTTTAAATTTAGGTTTTGCGAGAGAAATACAAATGATAATATCAAAAGTAAAGAATATTTTGAAATACTTATATATTGAAAAATTTTCAAGTTTTGTTTGGGGCTGCTCGCAAGGCTTTGCTATTTGTTGGAAATCTCGCTTGTCATGGATCGCGTTTAAGCTCAATAAAATGTTCTCTATGGATCGGCATTTAGGGAGTGAGAGGAAACCTTGGCTCCGCTTGGGAGTCATATCTCTTTATTGTCTTCTTTTCTCGGTTTTTAGTCCGTTGTATGCGCCCCCTGTAGTAGTTCCGAACTTAAACACTCCTGTATTTAACCCAACGTCTTTGGACCAGACGTTTAACGTAGCCGGGGGAATGCAGACTGTAGGCAACTGGGACTCGTTTGTGTTTCAAGGTGTTAGTATCTTACAAACGCAGTGGGAAGCTCAGGTGCAAGCTCAGATTACAATGATGGTGAACTCTGTCACAACGAGTGATCACTACGCTTCTGTTCAGGAATATCAGACGTATGTATATAACACGTTACAAAGTCAGGCGTCGGAACAATTGATCCAATGGCAAACGACAGTAGAAGCGGAGATTTTACAAGAGAGAAGCCAGTATTTGTCTCAGAAGTATGGAGCGAACTCCAGCGCTGTTCAAAATTCTACCTCACAATTTCAGAGTCAATGGGATTCTTTTGTAAGCGGTAACGGACTGAACTTAAACCAAAATGGATCTTTGAGTCAGGCGGTTTTGAACAGCGGTCAACAGACGTTAGAAGGATTAGAGGGGCAGTGGTGGAATGACTTTCAAAATAACTTACAAAGCGGTTTACAAACATATCAACAAGCGCTTGCGGGACTGACAGAAAAATATCAGAACTTGATGAATCAGATCAACCAAACGGAAATGCAATACCAAGCACATTTGGCACAGATCCAACAAAGCCAGGCTGGTGTAAAAGATCAGATCTTGTCTAGTTTAGAAGGATATCAGTCTTTTTTAAACTCGAACGGTTTATTTTGGAACACGATGAATGTAGTGTATGACAACGACACAAACAGTTACGTACAAGGAAGTTGTCCGGGCAGTCACGTATGTGTAACGTATCAATATGATTCGGTAACGAGCCAGTTCTATACCGCTGGGAATTGTCCTGTGGGTCATGTATGTGCAAACGTATTATATGATAATAATACTAGCAGTTATGTACAAGCGAGTTGTCCGGCGACGCATATCTGTGATGGAGCAGAAAGAGAAAACTTAACGATCCGCACGGGGTTGAATGCGGACGGAAGGGCGTTTCAGAACGTAATTAATAACGTAGTGAATGCGATGCAGGACGGTTTTGTAATGCCTGCTATTTTTGATTACACAACCGGCACGATGATTAGTTACAACTCTAATTGTATGAATACTGGAACGAGTTGTATCAAGGGGTTGTATGATGCGACGAGTGGAAGTTTTGTAGCTAGTACAACTTGTGCAGCCGGACATACTTGTTACAATGCTGTGGTTGATAATACCAATCCTGCGGCAATGACAGGATCTTACTTTGCAAATAGTTGTACTGTGGGAGATGCACGTTGTGTGACTTGTCAGGCTGGGCATTCTTGCCAAGTTCAAGAGATGGAAGCGAGTTTTATGTATGCTTCTAACATGATGAGTAACTTTTTACACAATGAGTTATTGGCTACTCAAGGAGCGTTACAAAGCACAATTAACTATCAAAATGGAAACGGAAGCCATACGTATACGTATGGTCAAGGAACAGGACCTTACGACAATCAGGCGTTGAACTATCATACTGCTTACGGTGGAATGAGTTTTAACCATTTTAGCGGAAGCGCTAGTTTAACTACGGCGGAAGTTTCGATTTCTGAGTTATTTAACGGAACATTTACGGAAGGAGCTGGGGGACTGGGTAAGAAGATCATTCAGTTGATTACGGGTCAGATTTCTCAGATGGAACTAGCGAACTGGATTATGAACGCGTATGAAAGTAGCATGACCGGAGAAGGATCCTATTTGGCGGGATTGTTCGGTCCGAATGGATTAGGTCCTGGAATGACGATTACTGGAATTAATCAAGCAGATTTAAGAGCCTTTATGAACGAGGACAATGATCCACATCCAAACGGAGGACCGAACCAATATTGTCCGGACCCATTGGGATGTCATTCTGGAGATATATTTCATCCTGATCCGGGAATTTACGGAGCGAACGATACTTTTTCCAGTCGGGGTTACGACTTTAACCGTTATATTGCGAGAGAATTGGGAGTTTGGGCAGGTGTTCCGTTTTTAGCGGATATAGAACACTATCAAGACTATGCTTGGATTGAATTGTCTTTTACAGTAACGAATAACAACGCGTATGCGAACGTAACCACCTATCAAGATTTAGTGTTACAGTTACAAAGTTTTCAACACGACTGGATGACAAACGTAATGCCTTCGGTTACGAATTGGACGGCTCAGGTTGCTTCGTATAACGCGCAATATGCGAACTGGCAGACACAGATGCAAACGGCGATAACGAGCGCACAAAATGCGTATAACGCAGGAGTACAAGACATTCAAAACCAAGAGTCGAGTTGGTTGGCACAGATGGGCCAATTACAACAACAGGCATCGAGCGCTTTTGATGCTGCTGCGAACGCTTTGAAAAACGGTCAAGGACAATCTAACTATGGGCAGTTGACTCAGCAGATTTTGGCAGGTTTAAACAAAGGACAGTTACAGTCGAATCTATCCAACTCGATGGACTCGATGCAATATGGTGATGGATTTTCTAATATTCTAAATAACTTAGATAGAAACGCGGATAGAGGTATTCCGAATTTTTCATTGTTGAGTTCTTTTGGATCGAGTATGAGCAGGGCGCTTACGGGAGTTTCGAATTTGACTTTGTTGTCTTCGACTAACAACGCCTTGATGGACAATATACTTGGATACATGCAGAGTGTAGCAGAGTCTATGCGCAATGAGAAGCAGTTTACCCAAAACGGTCAACAGGATCTGATAGAAGCGCATGGTTTGAAAACAAAAACGATAAAAACCAAAGACAAGTATTCGGGGGAAGAGATTAGCACTACATACGTGTTAGACGAAAACGGAAATATCCAAACGTTTAAAGATGAGGACGGAGTAGAAAAACAGATGACCGTTGGGGATTGGATCCAAAGCGACGATGGCTGTGGAAAAAATTTAATGAACGGTAACTGTGATCAGTACATAGAAAATAAATACGACAGTGTTGCAATTAGCGCGGACGGAAAAATTACAGCATACAGAAAAATTTATAACGGTACCACAACTCAGTGTGGGGCGGATTTTACACAATCAAGTTCCTATTGTTATAACGAAGATGATAGAGTGGTAACGATTGCGCCGCCAAATCCAAAAGCACTTTTGTTAGGAAGAGGAGCGTCAAGACTAGGAGACATTTTTGACGGTAGCGACAACGGGATTGGGGATTTAGTCAATACAACATTCCAAAATGTAGGTACGTATTTATCATCTAACAAACATACAGCGGACCTTTTCCATGAAGTGACAACGGCTCAGAATTTAAACGATATGAACGCCGGTATTGCCGCACAGGACGTAAGCAACAAAGTAAAGATTGCGAACTTGATAGTAGATTATGTACAAGCGGTATTGATGGGAGGAATGTCTACCGGCTCTTGGGTGACGAAACAAGCAAACCAAGCGGTTCAGGACGTAGTGGCGACAGCACTTGTAAATACGTTTGATTTACCTCCGGACGTAGCGGCTTTTATCTCCGGTGGATTGATGGCTCACATGGAAGCCTCCAAAGCAAAACATGATTTAGGAACAAAAAATTTTGGAATCGGTAAAGCGGTTCATAGCGCGTTTAACGATTTGGGATTGGAAGGATTTGAAAGTGCACTCATCCACGCTGCAGGACCGATCTTAGACGTGGTTATCGCACCTGGTGTGGGTGCTCTATCAAAATCCACATTGGATTCTTACGGAAACGATCTGAACGCTTTAAACGGTTGGAAAGACTTCAAAACGAGCATGTATGGATTTGCGGTTCAGAAGATAGGAGAACAACAACACTGGTCCCCTGAGTTTACAAGCTTTGCGTCTCAATATGCAATGGACTACATAGAGATGAAAGAAGCAAAAGCGGAACTTGGACGTAACGGAGCTGCTTTTTCTTTAAACTCGATTGCGGGCGAAGTAAAGTTAGCAATTGCTAATATAGGCGGGGCGTTTGGTGAATATTTAGGAGCTGGAGTCAATGGAATGGCCCATCTATCCGGAGACTTAGGACTGACGTCTGAGAGATATGAAAAAGAGATCAATCAACAAGTAAGAACGTCCATCAATGATATAAAATTAAAGGGATATAAAGACGATATACGGAACTGGGACGCGGACCAAGTAGGATTAGCCAGCGCGAGTGTCAAAGAATACGGAAGAGTAAACCACTGGGATCAGGCGACTATAGAAATGTGGTCACAGCAGGCGTCTGACTTTGTGGTAAGAAAACAAGCAGAGAGAGATTTACAAAGACGTAACGATGCCATTGGACTGAGTGCGTTGACAAATCCGGTGTCGGCGTTAATGTTCTTAGACAATAAACTATTTAGCGGAGGGCTAACGAGTTTAGTATCGAAAGGTGTTAAAGGAGTGATGACTACGATTGCCGACGTAGGAAATATGTTAGGCGAGAACGTTGTGTCTTCTGAATTTAAAAGTTCGGTTTATGATCAAACTAAACAATGGCATAAGACGATTACCCAAGAAGACGTAAAAGCAAGGACCGGGCAAGGGATTATTAATAAAGCATTTGTTGAAAACGAAATGCGAAACAAATTGTTTGATGTAATCGGAGAAACACTGATTCCAGGAGACAAAGAAGCAGCGCATAACTTAGGTTTATTATTAAAACATCATATAGACCAGAAAGAAGCAAAAAAAGCCGCAAAAGAACAACGTCTAAGAGACGCACAAACCGTAGTACAAGTAGCGGCAGCGGCGGCGATGGTAGCTTGTTCGGCGGGGACCACTGGACCATTGGCGGGAACTTGGTTGAGTGGGTTAACCACAACGGCGGTTAGTACGACCGTAGCGGGAACAACTGCAACTTTAACCTACGGTCAAATAGCAGCGCTTGCGGTGAGCACTGCAGTGAGTATGGGAGTAGAGGGAAGTATTAACGGAACGAACGGAGCGATCGCCGCGTTTGCGAATGGACTGATCTCTGCAGCGACGATGGGAATTAAAACTCCAGTAACGGGTTATGTAACCTACACCAAACATCAAAATGCAAACTTGTTAACGGGACAACACGAGGTAAAAGGCGGATGGGGCGGCGGATTTAGTGCAAACATAGCAGGCTCCAAATCATTACCGTTAGGAGAAGCAATGCAAGCATTTGCGGCAGCGATGAAGATGAGTAACTTAAGTTTGGGTTTCAGTTACAACGCCGACGCGGGACTTGGAATGAACGTAAATGCGAACTTTACGAACAAACTTGGACTTGGTTTAGATTACAACTTTAAGAGCGGAGACTACACAGCGAACGGAAGTTACGACTTTGACAAGGTAGGGGGAAAGGATTGGGCGAATGCAAGTTTAGGAATATCCGCGAGTAAGAACGGGCATGCGAGTGCGTCCATATCTTACAATACCGATGGAAATGAAGCGATTCCGCAAGCGTTGCGAGGCAGCGGGGCCACATTAGATTTTGGTAATGATGGATTGATCGGTTTAAGCGTCCAAGCAATGAGAGGAGCGACGATCGGGACTCTAACCTACGATACGAATACACACGGCTTCCAACCACTTACACTCAATAGTAATTATCAGAATGAGTTTAATCAGGGTCAAGCGGCAGAGAACGCGGCCTACAATCATCAAAAGAGCCAGATGGAAATCTTGCACAAAGAGCTAAGTTTAGGAACGAAGATGGACAAGCCATTGTTTACTCAAGCGGAAATAGACCAAGCGCTACCGAAAGATGAACATGGTAATCTCGATATGGAGAATGCCAACCCAGAAAAGTTATTAGACAAATGGAATGCACATAAGGAAGCGATGTCTAAGACACCAGAAGGTTTACAGAAATGGAAGGACGATGTAACACGAGCCGGAAAGAAAAGTGGAATAGAAGTAAGATTTAACGATGGAAAGAGTGCGACCACAAACTTTGGTAAGTTTGTAACAGGACTTGTGGGAGACGTAGCGCAAAGTTTTGGATTTGCAAACGACGGTAGTAAGATGGTAGATGAAGCCGGGGTTTTTCACTTAGACACTTGCTTTGCGCCCGGGACTAAAATAACGAGAGTAAAGAACAAGAATATTAAAATATACGGAAATATTAATTCTACCGAAGTTAATTTGAATGCGATTAATTCTAATGACTATGAGTTTACAAATATCGAAGAAATTCAAATCGGAGATGTAGTTAAATCTTGGAACGAGAATACAAACCTGTTCGAGAACAAGAGAGTGACTCAAACTTTTGTTCACGAGGTACCACAGTTGTTTTTCTTAGAGTTGGATGGCGAAGAAGAGATTCATACGACTTGGAATCACCCATTCAGAAGGCGTACGCCTTCTGAAAGTGGCGAGGTTTCGACGGCTAACGCCGTCTCAAGTAGCGAGTTGCTAGGGGTTAGTTTATTAGATGTTAGTGTTAGTAGTGGAGATTCTTCCGATACGAATAACAACTTACTTGTGTTAGGTGAAAGGGATCAAGAAAACTCCGTTTTACAAACACTAACCGCTAACCAACTAGCGACTAACATCTCGAAAGCACAAACCCTAACCTCGTCCCTAACCACTCGAAGCGAGTGGGTGAAAGTAGAAGATCTTAAACTGAGAGATCAGGTTCTTCGTTCAGACGGAAGCTGGGGAACTGTAACAGGAATTTACTACTACAACACAGAACCGACAAAAGTTTACAACTTAGAAGTAGAAGACAATCATACGTATGTAGTGGGTGGAGATACATTAGGAATCGGTTATGTAGTTCATAACTACATTGTAGACCAGAAAGATAAAATCTTGTCTCCTGCGGAAGTAGAAAAGGCTTACAAAGACCACAAGAAACTTGGCGACAAAGCTGAAATCAAGTGGGGGGACAAAACTTACAAACGAGTGGGCGGCGAGAAAGACGGAGTCCCAGTTTTTGTTACTGACTATGACGGTAAAGGCACGAAAGAATATATCCGAGTAACGAAAGACGGTTTGATAGAACAAAAGATCAAGTGGAAAGGCCAGTTAGGTGAGTTTATGGCTGGTCAGTTGAGCGGAGAGAAAACAAAATACTTTAATACTCGAGGCGAAGAAGTATTTTTACAACCAACGAAGTTGACGCAAAATGGCGGCGGAGGAGATCAAAAACCACCACTTCGTATTCCTCCCGAAGCCAAAACAGTGGATCATACGGTAGCAGAGAATCTTCGTAGAGGGGAAGGTCAAGGCACAAGGGAAGTATCTTGGAATAACAATACATACAAAAAACAAATAAACGAAAGAACCGGAGCAGTAAGCTATACTCGTGAATACAGTCGAGGAGTTAAAGAAGAGATTCGAATAACACACGACAATCATATTGAACAAAAACTGAGTTGGACTGATCAATTTGGTTTTGGTAAAAAAGAGGAAAAGGTAGTAGTATTCGAAGCGAACGGAAATGAAAGAAAATTAAAAGAGAAAATACCGCTTCCAAAGAAAGAAATAGAACTAACGCAGATGCAGAAGGCTATACATACTTTTACAAACGATCTCGCTTCCGATAAACACTTTAACAATGAGGATAAAGTAAAAGCGAGCGAGTTGAGAGAGAAGTTGTTTAATGCTCCAGTAAAAGACAGAACTAAACTTTTGGATGAATTGAAGAAACTTAAGATAGAGTCCTATGTTCGTGAGAACAAACTGGTCAACGAACTTGAGGCGGATGATCGGGCAAAATTGCTTACCAATCTAAACAAGATTTATAACGGATCAAAGGATGCAGGTGAAGCGAGCAATATCGTATCGAATCTACTTCAAAAAGCCGCGGGTGGTATGACAGAAAGCTCTTTTCCGCATCAAAGCGATTTAGACAAAACAATCAATCAAGGATTACGAACTGCGAAGAACGAAGCTAAGCTTCTGATTGAAAATCAAAAGGATGCGTTCCGTAAGAAGTATGATTCGGAGATGACGTATGACGAGAACGGGAACTTCGACATTCGATATACGAGAAAAGATCCTGAATACGTAGGTTTTGACGGAATATCTGAATTAACGGAATACGATAGTTCCAATCAGAATAAATCGAATAACTATACGACGATGAAGGAAGGAAAGGCTGGGTTGACCGGAAAACTTCACGACACGATTGAAATGATGCGTCAAGAGTTCAAGGACGGGAAAGGAACGTATTATTATCAAGAGGAGTTGGATTCCGCCTTAAAGAACAAGGAGATGTTTAACGATCTACAAGCATCTCTCAAAGCAAAAGAGAAAGGAATTTCAGAATCGATTGCTTCGTTGTCTTCGGAGATTTCGAAGTTGAAGAAAGACAAGAATGCGGATCCGGCTACATTGGCACAGAAGACGGCCGATTTGGAAACGCAAAAGAGTTCTTTAACGTCAATCAGAGATCAGCTCGTTGATATGAAAGCGATGTTGAAGAAAGCGAATTCTCAGGTTTCTTATTTCGAAAGTCGGAAGGCTACGTTTGAGGAATCCAAAAAATGGTTTAGCGACAAAAACAATACGATCGATCCGACGAAAGGAGTTGCGAGCGGAATTTGTTACGCTTGGAGCGACTATGCGATGTTAAAGTCGAACAATTTGGAGAAACGTCCGTTTGACGTATGGTATCGCGAACAGGTGAAGAAAGGAAATCTTTCCTATTCAACGACGCAGGCCGGTGGAGCGGGTGTATTTTATGGAAAGATAGAAGCAACCGGAGACGGTTTGTTAGCCGGTTACGAGGCTGTGTCTATCAAAAACAAGTTCGAAAAAGCGGGAGCTTGGAACGACGGAACTTGGCAGTCGATGGACTATTCCAACACGATGAAGACTTTGAAGGACCAGGGAATCAAGACGTTCAAGGTTTGGATTGACAAGACGGAATATTCAAAAGGCGGAATCAACAAAACGCTAGATATGGGCGGACAACATTATTTTATTGTTGCTTGGGATGATGCGAGAGGCAAGTTTATGATGATGGATCACAACAACAATGGTGATTATCATGAAAAGCCGTTAACAGAAGACGCTTTTAAAAAGATTCGTGCGATCACGTATATCAAACCCAAGGGAAGGAAATGAGATGAAAAAGATAATTTGTAGCCTATTTATTTTAGCATTTTTGACTTCGTGCAAAGAATGCGGATCGGAGAAGAAAGAGCCAGAGGTTTCTTTTGAAGTGGATGGGGTTTACAGTGTTCATGAAAGTCGTATTTTGAAAGATCTTACAAAAGGTGATGTGTCTCTTGACTATGGCGGCATTTGTTTGGAGATTCGAAAACCAGACGTAGTGATTGCACGCTTTGTTGGTTTGAAAGAAGTAAAAGACGTTTTGATGAAATGGTCCAAAGTTGAAGAAGGGAAACACAAAATCAGTTATCAAGGCAATAGCGTTTTTACATATGATTATGAAATTTGGAAAGGCAAAGGGCCGTATATGATACTAATGCTTAGTTCACTTGAAAATAAGCCTTCTAATGATGATACGAGTAATTATACAAGTATTACTAAGCGCTTCAATAATACGTTAGACGATTGCACATCTTACAAAAGAGAAGAGATGAACCAAGATCCCGATCCTGGCCCCGACAACTGAAATTGAGCTTACACAAGATGAGACTTAGTTTAATTTTTTTACTCGTTTTTTTGAGTTGTGGAGGCACGGCTCCGATTCCTAAGGATTCCCCTTCTGCTTCTTCGAATGCTTCCGAAACAGGAATGTACGGATTTGTTCGCGGTAGCACGGTGAATGTTCGCTCGGATGCAAAACTTGCCTCTGACAAGGTCGGGTTACTCAAAAAAGGCGAAGTGGTAAATATCGAATCCGTTTCTCAGGCCAAAGAAGATATTCAAAACGACAGCGCATATTGGTACAAGATCAAAAGTAAAAGCGGTCTTTCCGGATGGGTATATGGAAAATTTTTAATGTTGTATGACCATTCCCCTTTAACTGAAAAGGAATACATGGCTTTATTCGCCAAGAAATTGTATCCCGGTGAGTCGATGAAGAAAGTGGCTCCAGGCGAATACACAGTAAAGAGTCCTTACAATTTTTCGTTCAATGTGCGAATTTCTTTGGAAGACGGGATGATCGAAGTTCAGAGAAACGCAAAAGAACACTTACACGCGGAAGATGTAACAGAAGTGTATCTGTTGTTAAAGGAATCTCCGAAGCAGGTTTTTAGCGTTAGCGGTCATTCCAAAGTGTATGTGATGAATACAAATGATTGTTTTGCTTCGATTGTGAATGGCACACGGTTGGCGCTTTTTGACAAATCGATTGAAAAGGATCCAAATCAATTGAATGACGTTCACTCGATTTATTTCCGAACGGATGCTCGTGATGATGACAAAAACTACGATTTTGTAGATGGTTTTCTCGTTGAGTCTTCTCGATACGAAAAAGGTAAGGGAACGCAACCTATTCAAAAGTTTAAAATCAAGAATTGCAAACTTGTTGAATTGAAGTGAGAGGTGTGGTGCACGTTCTCAGTGAAACTTAAACAGGCAAGTCCGGAAATCCGGACATCTTAAAACAGCTTTAACATGAAGAAGTGCCCTGCACGTTCTCAGTGAAACTTAAACAGGAAAGTAATTGGAACGAGATAAACTGTAAATTCTCTCTTCCAAAAGATCTATAAAAGTTTTTAAACCCCAACCTTGAAATGCGGAAACCAAAACCGAATCAGAAAGATGATCTATACCTAAATCCTCTTTTAAATCGTAAATCGCTTCTAACCCTGGACCATGATCTACGGAAGGGAAAGAAGATTTTTTATAACCGTTCGAATTGTTTTCAATCGCCCAGATTTTAAATTTTTCAAGCCGATCAATTTTATTGAACACTTGGATCATAGGTATATGAGAAAGTTCTAATTCTTCTAAAATTTTTTCAACCGCTTCCATCTGAAGTTTGTAATCCGGATTAGAAATGTCTACAACATGAACTAAAAGATCCGAATCCCTCAATTCTTCTAAAGTCGCCTTAAATGCGTTAGAAAGTTCTGGAGGAAGATCGTGTATAAAACCGACCGTATCTGAAATGATAATTTCCCTTTCTTCTGGAAAACGAATCCTCCTCGTAGTAGGATCCAGAGTTGCGAACAACTTATTTTCCGAAAGAACTTCGCTGTTTGTCAGAGCATTTAAGAAAGTGGATTTTCCTGCGTTTGTATAACCAACGATTCCAACGGCAGGTAATTCGTTTTTCTTTCTTTGCCTACGGTTGATTTCTCTTCGCTTTTTCAAAGACTTAAGTTCCACTTCAAGTCTAGTGATTCTTTCTTCAACTCTACGTTTACCGATTTCGAGTTTTGTTTCTCCAGGACCTCTTCCTCCGATCCCACCGGTCAACCTGGACATATTATCGTCTAACTCCGTTAGACGCCCTTTGAGGTATTTTAATTGTGCCAATTCAACTTGAAGTTTACCGTCTCTACTTTTTGCATTTCTCGCAAAAATGTCTAAGATAAGTTGTGTCCTATCGATTACCTTGATGTCTGCAATGTCCGAGATTTTTTTTGCTTGAGAAGGAGTCAGTTCAAGATCGAATACCAAAAGTTCCACGTGTTTTTGAATTGCCTTTAAAATGATTTCTTCTAGTTTTCCCTTTCCTAAAACCGTAGAAGGATCTAGACGATTTTTCCTTTGTATAAAAGTATCTACAACGTGGACCTCTGCGGTTTTACAGAGTTCTTTTAATTCTTCCATAGATAAAGAAGGATGTCTGCCTATGTTTCTTTCCGGATAAACACCAACTAAAAAAGCACGGTTTTCTTTTTGAGCGTCTTTCAGATTTTTTTTGGAACGAGAAAGCCTGGATTCTATCTCTAAGATTTCTTCTAAAATTCCTTCCGTAAGTTGTCCTGGATATTGTTTAGGGAGAACGGTCCAAAGTTCATCTTCCGATTCTGGATTGAGATGGGCGGAATAATATCCGTTTGGATTTCCCGAATGATCCATAACGATAGCGGTAAAATAATCCAAACGCAACAAAGCTAAGTCAGTTAAATCCTCTTGGTTTAAGGATTCTCCCTTTAAATGAGTATGAACTAATCTGAGACCTCTCAGTCTCGCCTCGGAAGTACGGAGCCTATCTAAAAATGGAATTTCGATCGAATTATCAGAACCCACCAACACGTGGGTGACGTAACCAGACCGATCAATCAAAACTCCGATTTGTTTGCCAATTTCTAAAGACAATTCGCAGATATTGCGCGCTAGTTCTTGGTTGATGATTACGTCTTCCCGAATTCTTTTTTCGGAAATTTTTTTCAGTCTTTGGGTTTGATTGGATTTGAGGCCGTTGAGATTACCGCTGAGCTTACTAATAAAACATTCTCCCTTTTGCTAAAACTTAGCAGTTTTCAACATATACGTCAAGCATTCCGATTTTTGGAAATCATGCTTGTCATGGAAAAAAATAGGAAAAATCTGAAAAATCAGTCGAATTTATGAATAGAATTCCTGCGAAAAAATTTTAACTGTCAAAGGCGAATCATGTTATCATTTTCCAAATTAAAAAACTTATTTCTTTATGTTATTTTTATTTTTCTTCTAAATGTTTTTTCAAACGTAGAGGCAGAATCGTTCAGTAAACATTTTCCAAACCAGAACTCAAACTCCTTTCAAAAAACGGATGCCACAGAAGAAGATCCCGAAAGTTCAGATCCGGAAGAAACTCCCCCAAAAGAAAAAGAAACTGATCCAACAGGAAGTTTGAATATAGACGATCCAAGAACTCTAACAGAAGAATGGGATGGAGTTTCTTCTTATGAAAGAAGAAAAAGAAAGGATCTAACGTTTAAAGAAAAACAAGAAATTGACTACGATCTTTCTGTTAAAAAAGGGATTCTTACCGTTTTTAGAGCGGAAACTGAAAAACGTTATAAGACACTGGATCGGATTGCTCTTACTCATCCGATTCCAAGAGTCAGAGCCGCTGCCGTTCTAGCAATTGGTAGAATGGGAAAAGGTGGGATCAAAACCCTTCATCAAGTCATCGAAAAAGACGGAGAGGCGGTCAGACAAGCCGCCTACAGAGCGTTAGCTGATATAGGTTCTCCTTCTTCTTTAAATTATTTTTTCAGCGGAATCAAATCCAGTGATCTGGACATTCAATTTTCCTCATGGAGAGGAATGGGTAAAACCCAAGATCCTTCTGCTAGAGACGCTTTACTTCGTCAGGGACTTCGTTCGTCCAGACGTGAAATCGTAAGGGCTTCTATTTTAGGACTTGCGGCGTTTCAAGTAAACGAGGATCTCAAACTTTTCAAAACGTATTTGAATTCGGACGATCTCGAACTTCAAAAAACCGCAATCGAAGCCCTGGGAATCCATAAAACACGTGCTTCCTTAAGAATTCTGGAGCAAGCCTTAGAAATAAAACCTCAATATGTTAAAAATATCATAGAGGCCATAGGCCAAAATACTAGTCTTTATGGAACATATTCTTTTATTAGAATATTAGAAAAATCTACTTCTGATGATCTGAATCAAAGGGTCATGCAACAATTATATCTTAGAAAAGCTTTTTATCAATTCGGAACCGTAAACGTAGAAGGTGCGTCGTCTCAGGAAAGTCCCTATCCGGCATCTCGTAAATTATATCCGCTTTCTCCGGGTGAGGTGGGAAAAATTCTTAAAAAAAGCGATCGTAGGTTTATCCAAAGGGTGGGGGATAAATTTGCGGAAGATCATTATTATCTTCTTTTATTGGAATCTAAAAATCCGGAAAGTTATTACGAAACAATTCAGTCTTGGGTATTTGGGCCGTATCTGAAAATTAGAACGATCACTGCTCCGCCTACAATGCCAAAAGAAAAAAAGGTAAAGAAATTTTTGAAAAAAAGGCCGCCTAACTATAAATTTACTCCTGCCTCTGAAATGGAAGAAACCGATCCGGCTCCTCCTTCTTCCAATCAAAACGAAGAACCTACAACGGAAGAAGGTCCTCCTTTAGAGAACTGATTCGAAAGCTATTTTTGATTTAAGAGAGGTGGAAAGAAATACCACCTTTCCTTCCTTTAATGGAACTTTTGGAATCATCCAACCGATTCCCGCAAACCAAGGTAATATAGAAGAAGAAAAAAACATTACCCCAGGAAAATCAAAACCGGTGGTTGCGATAATTTTATTTCCAGTATAACCGTCCTTATGAATTTTTCGGATCATCCAAAGTCCAGAAGTTTGAGTTTCCATGGTGATGTCGGTTACGATCGTGTGAAAACGATTTTTATCTTCGGAATAAATTTCCCAACCTTGGGCTGCGTTTACGGCTCTTACGGTTTCAAAACCTTTTTGTTCAAACCAAATCTTTAAGTTGTTTGCATAACGGTCATTGTCGTCCACGATTAAAACCTTTTTTTTCATGGTAATACTCCGTTGTTGGCGGCAAATTGATTGTCCGATAATTTTCTATATATTCCATTTTTTTCATATAAGGAATTATGATCCCCTTCCTCCACGATCTTTCCGTTATCCATTACGATAATTCTAGGAATATCTTTGATCGTAGAAAGTCTATGAGCAATTACGAATGTAGTTCTATTTGTATATAATCTTCGAAGTGCGTCGCTGACCAGTCTTTCCGATTCTACGTCGAGGGCGGAAGTGGCTTCGTCCAAAATCATAATCTCTGGATCTCTCAAAAGGGCTCTTGCGATTACAAGCCTTTGTCTTTGCCCGCCCGAAAGATTTAAACCTCTAACTCCTAAGATGCTGTCGTATCCGTTGTCCATCTTTTTGATAAAGTCGTGGGCGTGTGCAAGCCTTGCGGCTCGAATTACGTCTTTGCGAGTTGCTCCCGGTTTTCCATAGGCGATGTTATCTGCAACGGAACCATGAAATAAAAATATGTCTTGGGTTACGATACCGATCTTTTTACGAAGATCTCCCAGACTTAAATCTCGAATGTCAATTCCGTCAAACTTGATCGATCCGGAAGTAGGATCAAAAAATCTTGGAATCAAGTCCATCAAAGTGGATTTTCCGCAACCGCTTGCGCCTATCAGTGCAATCGTTTCTCCCTTTTTGACTTTGAGGTTAATATCTTTTAAAACGGCAGAACCGGTTCCTGGATAAGAGAAGAATAAATTTTTAAATTCTATATTTTGTAGCAGAGGGGTAGTGGTGATCTTACTTTCTTCGCTATGGTCTTCTGTCTCTAAATCGATGATCTCAAAAATTCTTTTTCCGGAAGCAATAGACTGAGTTACCTTTCCTACCATCTGAGACAATTGAGTCAAAGGCCTGAGTAAAAATAAAAGAGTCAAAAGGAAAGCCATAAACTCTCCTTGTGTGAATCTTCCGTTGTAAATTAGACTTGCACCCGCTGCGAAAAAACCAAGTACCACAACCGAAGAAGTCAATTCTACAAGAGAAGGAGCGATCTGAAGATAGAATTGGCCTTTAAAATTTCTACGATAAACGTTTTGGTTGATCTTTCCAAATTTTTCCTGTTCGTATTTTTCCGAATTAAAAACTCGGATCACTTTAATTCCGGAAATCATTTCCTGAATATTTGCGTTTAGATCGGCCATTTTCTCTTGAGATCTTGCGGTGGATTTGGTAATTTTTCTAGTAAACAAAGTAACCGGAAGAATGATAACCGGAACCGTAAGACAAGCGATCAGTAATAATTCAGTATTCAAATATAATAATACTATTAAGTGTGTAATCACGTAAAAGAAATTTATTGTAGCGTCTCTGAAATTACTCGAAACCACGGCTGCGATTACTTCTACATCGTTGATGATCCTACTCATCATTAAACCGGTTTTTTCTTTAAAAAAGTAAGTTAAAGGGAGAAGTTGGTTTTTTTCGAAAAGTTCTTGTCGAATATCCCGCACCGCCTTGTAACCCGCCGTGGCGATACAAAACACAGACAATAGATACGTAATCAACTTCAACAGATATAGTGGCATTACAATGATACAGATGGACCAAACTACTTCTTTAGGTTCCAGTCCTTTGGTCCTTCCATTGACCCATTCTTTTACTTCGATTAATAGAAGTTTGGTTCTTTCCAATCCATCCAAAGAATCTTTTCCAAACACTTTTTGTTTGAGAATGATCCTCTGTTCCGGCAGTGTCATTTGTAGTTGAAACCGCGTTTGTTTATCGTTTCCTAATGAATCGAACAACGGAATGAGCGCAGTAAGTGAAACCGCGTTTAAAATTGCGGTTAACAGCGCGAATACGATTCCTAATGTAAATCGATATTTGTAATGTACAGAATACGATAAGAGCCTGAAAAAAAACTTCATAGCTCCTGAACGATGGATGAAAAGTTTCTAATCAGATCCAAACCGGCACCGGTCATGATGGACTCCGGATGAAATTGAACTCCATAAAGATGTTTTTTAGTTTTATGACGAACTCCCATGATTACTCCATCGGGAGTTTTAGAAGCAACTTCGAGTTCCTTGGGTAGGCTTTCCGGTTGGATTACAAGAGAATGATAACGAGTGGCAACAAAAGGAGAAGAAATACCTTTATAAATGTCTTTTCCGTCGTGTTCTACAAGAGAAATTTTCCCGTGCATGATAGAAGGAGCTGATACAATTTTACCTCCATGAACTAGCCCGATTGCTTGATGTCCGAGGCAAACTCCTAAGATGGGAAGTTTACCTCCTAATTCACGGATTACGTCCAAACAAACCTTAGAATCTTCAGGGCGACCAGGACCAGGAGATAAAATGATGGCTTTAGGTGAGAGATGATTGATTTCGCCTAACGTAATTTTGTCGTTACGATAAACTTCGATTTCATTTCCTATCTGAGAAAAATATTGGTAGAGATTGTATGTAAAAGAATCGTAATTATCAATCAGGAGAAACATTATTTCCATTCTCCTCTGAGTCCGTTTCTTGCAAATTCCACCGCCTTTAACAGCGCGGCCATTTTATTTTTTGTTTCCTCCAGTTCCAACTCTGGAACCGAATCGTATACAACTCCTCCGCCTGCTTGTAAAAATGCAGTATCTCCGTAGAACACAATCGTACGAATGATAATTGCGAGGTCGCTTTCACCTGAAAAAGATATATAACCCAAAGCACCGGAATAAATTGCTCTTCGAGTTGTTTCCAGTTCGTCTATAATTTCCATGGCACGGATCTTAGGCGCTCCGGAAACGGTTCCTGCGGGAAGAGCGGCACGAATCAAATCATAAACAGTTTTTTCATCGTCCAGTTCGCCGGAACACTGACTTACAATGTGCATAACGTGGGAATATTTTTCAATAACTTTGAAATCGTTTACGTGAACACTTCCAGGTTTACAAACTCTACCTAGATCGTTACGTCCTAAATCGACTAACATAATATGTTCGGAAATTTCTTTCGGATCGGAAAGAAGATTCTCTTCTAAAAATTTATCTTCGTTTGGATTTTTGCCTCGTGGACGGGTTCCTGCGATCGGACGAAGATAGGTTTGATTTCCCGCGTATTTTACCATAATTTCAGGAGAACTTCCTACGACAGTAATTTCGCCTAACTTAAGATAATACATATAAGGACTTGGATTTACGGTTCTTAAACCACGATAGACTTGAAACGGAGGAACATCCGGTTTGAATTTCAATTTGCGGGAAGGGACTACCTGAAAAATATCTCCTGCCTGAATATATTCTTTGGCTTTATCCACATTTTTTTTATATTCTTCATCTGGAATATTCGGATTTAATTCTAGACTTCCGATTGCTACTTTCGGGTTTTTAATTTCTTCCGGAATAATTCCGCTTCGGATTTCATTTTCTATGGAATTGATTTTATTAATTACAAAATCATAACATTCCTTCAGAGAAGAATGTTCTCCTGTTCTTGCGTTGACCACAATTCTCAATATATGATCGATATGATCTACGATGAGGAGTTCGTCATAAATTCCGAAATAACAATCGGGAGCGTTTTCGTCTTCTGGTTTTGTATCTGGAATGTTTTCGTAATAACGAACCGCGGCAAAGGATAAAAAACCTACCGCCCCTCCTGCAAAAGGAGGAAGACGATAATCTTGAACATAAATGTCGTCTCCGAGAAGGTTTTCTAAAAGAACTAAAGGATCGTATGTGATGATTTCCGTGGAAGGTTCGTTTCCTTCGCTGACATAAAAAAGGCCGTTTTTACCTTGCAAAAGACGAGAAGGAGTTTTACCTAAAAAAGAATTTCTTCCTAGTTTTTCTCCTCCTTCTACGGACTCGAGTAAGAAAGAATTTTGTGAAGATTCACATCCCCATTTTGCAAACAGAGAAACAGGAGTTTCCATATCTAAAAAGATCTGTTTGAAAACAGGTATTAAATTTCCGCGTTCTGCTTGAGCGGAAAATTCTTCGAATGTGAGTGAAAATTCTTTCAGAAGTTCGGCCCCTCGATTCCCTTTCCATCTGCTAGAAAACGAGAAACGATCATTCTTTGAATTTGAGAAGTACCTTCGTAAATTTGGAAAATTTTTGCATCTCTCATTAATTTTTCAACCGGATATTCGGTGTTAAACCCATATCCTCCTAAAACTTGAACTGCGTCTGTACAAACTCTCATACACATATCCGCGCAAAACATTTTGGCAATTGAGGCTTGGTATGTGTTTCTAAATCCATTATCGATCATCCAAGCGGCTTGATAACAGAGAAGTCTTCCGGCTTCTATATCTCTAGCCATTTCAGCGATCATAAAAGAGATTCCCTGATTTTCCATAATCGGGCGGCCGAAAGTATTGCGCGTATTTGCGTATTGGATGGAATGTTCCATCGCGGCGCGTGCGACTCCTACTGCCCCGATCGCAACTCCTGGGCGAGTATGATCGAAGGCTCCCATTGCAATTTTAAAACCTTCTCCCTCTCGTCCAATCATCTGCCAAGCGGGAACTTTCACGTCTTCGAATGTGATTCCGCGAGTATCGGAACATTTCTGTCCCATATTGATTTCTTTCTTTCCCATGATAATTCCGGGAGTTTTTGCATCTACGATAAATCCGGTGATTCCTTTGTGGCTTGCAGATGGATCTGTTTTAGTAAGTACAAAAAACCAATCCGCATAACCGGCGTTAGTGATCCACATTTTAGATCCGTTGATGATATATTCGTCTCCAATTTTTTTTGCAGAAGTTCGTATTGCGGCTACGTCTGACCCCGCGCCTGGTTCGGTCACCGCGTAGGCTGCGAGTTTAAATTCTTCTGTCATTGGTTGAACGAATTCTTTTTTGATTCTGTCATTAGCTCCTAAAAGAACGGGGGCTAGTGCTAGATTATTTGCAAGAATAGCGGTTGCCATTGCAGAACATCCCCAGAAGAGTTCTTCTCCAATAATTACATCGTCTAGTTCCTGCATTCCAGCACCGTTAAATCGGGGTTCGATATGAATATTCATCAACCCGATTTCCCATGCTTTTTTTAAGACTGCGAGGGGATATTCTCCCGTATGATCGTGATGTTCCGCTTTTGGGCGAATTTCCTCTTTGGCAAATTTTCTGGCGAGATCACGTAATTCTTTCTGTTCACTGGAAAGAGCGAATTCCATTTTTATAGTACACCTTGGTCGAAATTGAACGGTCCCAGACATCCCGCCTGGATCGCCGATGACTGGATTTGATTTTCCGGCTCGGCTTCGAAATCGGTTTTGGGACAAAGCTCTGTATGCAGGATTCGAAGAGAATCCTCTACCGTCAAGAAGGTACGAAAGTGAAATGCGATGCTCTGGAAAGTAGTTCTTCTTTTCGTCTTGTTGCCAAATTGTTCCGATTCAAACTGAAATTCTTTTCTTTTTTCAATCCAACTTTGAAGTTATCTCGTTTTATAGAAAAATCCAATCGTTTTCGTTTAAGAGAGATTCTGATTCTATTTTTCGTGTGGGAACTACCACTTTGTATTTTTTGTTTTCTTACTGGAAAATATGGGAACTACTGCAAGATCACTTTTTCGGTAAATTCATAATTCTCTTTTAAAAAAATGTGGGAACTACCACTTTATAGATTTTTCGTAAGATTTTCATTTCGAGTCTCTATTCGTAGATCTATAAAAATATGGGCGGTTTGTTTTAATCTAAGGGGTTCCTTTCAGAATTGCTGCGAATCTTTATCGTAAAAAGCCCGTTTGAATACAAAATATTAAGCACTTTATTGTATAGTTATTAAGAAACTTTGACAAAATCATTTTGATCTCTTGGTAAGACGTGGTAGTTTTCACGGAAACCGTCTTTTTTAATTGGCAGTTGGATATCGACTTTTTTGCAATTTAGTTTTCTCGTGTGAGTTCCCACATTTTAAGATTTTCACACAAGTTCTGTTTGTTTTTCTAGAATTTATAAACATAAAACGTTCTTATTTAAAAATGTGGGAACTACTACAAGACTACTTTTTCGGTAAATTCATGATTCTCTTTTAAAAAAATGTGGGAACTACCACTTAGTGAGCTTCGTCCCAATTGACTCCGAACTTTCCTTCCACGACGATTGGAAGATCCAAAGACATAGCAGTTTCCATGTGTTTTTTCATGGAGGCTTTGAAATCGTCCTTTTCCTTTTTATGAACTTCAAAAACCAACTCGTCATGAACTTGTAAAAGCATTCTGGATTTATAATGTTTTTTTTCTATATCTTCGTGAATTTTAATCATTGCAATTTTAATCATGTCGGCGCTCGTTCCTTGGATCGGACTATTGATCGCAATTCTTTTAGCGGCTTCTTTCGCCGACTTATGAGTACTGTTAATGTCCATTACGGGACGACGACGACCCGTCAAAGTCTGAACGTAACCGTTCTTTTCGGCGAATTCTACCATTGAATCCATATAACTTTTTACACCTGGATACTGTGTCATATAACGTTCTATAAACGATTTTGCTTCGTCCCTTGGAATTCTAAGATTACGACTGAGTCCGTAAGGAGTCACTCCATAGATCACTGAAAAGTTGACTACCTTGGCCTTATCTCTCATTTCGTGGGTGACATCTTTTTCGGAAACTCCGTACAAAGCTGCAGCTGTTCTTTTATGAATATCTAAACCGTGGTTATATGCTTCCAACATCGCAGGGTCCTTGGAAATATGAGCCATGATTCTAAGTTCGATCTGAGAATAATCCAAACTTAAAATCTCATAGTCGTTTGAATCTACGGTAAAACCTTTTCGAAGAAGCCTACCTTCTCGATCTCTAATTGGAATGTTTTGTAGGTTTGGATCTGTAGAAGATAACCTTCCGGTTGCTGCGATCGTTTGATTATAACTCGTATGAATTCTTCCAGTTTTAGGATTTACCATTTTTGGAAGAGCGTCCACGTAAGTAGACTTGAGTTTGGTATATTTTCTATAATCCAGAAGTTTTTCTATGATAGGATGTTCTCCTACTAGTTCCTCTAAAACCTCGTGATCTGTGGAAAAACCGGTTTGAGTTTTTTTAACAATTCGTAGTTTAAGATCATCAAATAGAATTTTTTGAAGTTCTTTCGTAGAAGCGATGTTAAACGGTCCACCAGCTTGTCTGTGAATTTCGGATTGCAGATGACGGATTTCACGATCAAAGTCCCGGGCCAATTCTTCAAAATAAGGCACGTCCAAAGCAATTCCGGTTTTTTCCATTTTTGCAAGAACAGAAATCAAAGGCATTTCCATTTCGCGTAGAATCGGTTCTACACCAGAATCCTTAATCGACTTTCTAAAAATTTGATAAAGCCTGAAAGTTACGTCCGCGTCTTCGGCTGCGTATTCAGCCACCTGTTCCGGATCTATATCGGTTAGTTCTTTCTTTTTCTTTCCTGTGCCCACAAGGTCGTCGTAAGTGATTGTGTTATAGTTCAAAAATTCTTTGGCAAGATCGTCCATATTGTGACGTCTTCCTTCCGGTCTAAGAACGTAAGAGGCGAGCATCGTATCGAATTGAATATTGTTTAACATAAAACCATGATTTTCTAATACGATTAGATCATACTTTATGTTTTGTCCTACTTTTGGAACCTGGCTGGATAAAACGGGGCCTAGATGTTCTCGAACCTCTTCTAAACTCAAAGATTTGTCCTGAAATAAAGAGGCGTTATTTTTTACCGAAACATAAAAACCTGTTTTTTCCTGATTGGAAAATGAAATTCCCAAAAGGTTCGCCATAGAGGGGTTAGGCGAAGTAGTTTCCGTATCCACAGAAAGAATCCTAGATTTCAAAAGACCTCTGCAAATTTTAGAAAGTTCATCTGCAGAAGTGATCAACTTGTAAGCACCTTTTTCGGCGGGAGGGATTGTTATGTTTTCAGGAGAATTTGCGGCTGGTTCCGGATCTTTAGGGACTTCTTTTCCGGCCGATTTTGCAAGGTCTTTGGAAAGAACGTTATAACCTTGGGATTTAAAATAAAGGATTGCTTCGTCCGATTTGTAATCCGGAATTTCTATATCTTTTTCGGTGATTCCTAATTGAAGATCTCTTCGAATAGTAGCGAGTTGTTTGGAAAGATATGCGTTTTCTTTTTGTTCGGAAAGTTTGGTTTTTAATCCAGGGTTTTTAATCTTATCCAGATTTTTATAAACCCCATCCAAAGATTTATATTCTTGAAGAAGTTTAGAAGCTCCCTTGTCTCCGATTCCCTTAACGCCCGGAATATTATCGGAAGTATCACCTACAATTCCCATGTAGTCCGGAATCTGTTTGACGTCTACGCCTAACTCTTCTTTGACCCAAGCGGAATCGATTTCTACAAACTCGGTAACACCTTTTTTACCACGGAGCATTTTTATATTCTTTTTTTCTAATAATTGATATAGATCTTTATCTCCCGAAAAAATGAGGATCTCTTTTGCGGTAGATCGATACGTTTCGCAAATAGTTCCGATAACGTCGTCCGCTTCTTGGCCTTCTATTTTTAATATTTTGAAACCGATTTTTTCCAGCGTTTCCATTACTTCTTGGATTTGAGGACGAAGATCTTCCGGCATTGGTTTTCGGTTAGCTTTGTAATCTTGAAATATTTTTCCTCTTTCCAAAGGACCACCCGGATCGAAAGTCATTGCAATATGAGAAGGTGTGTAATCTTGGATCAGTTTAAAAAGCATTTTAAAAAAACCGAATGTAGCTCCACTTGGTTTTCCTGTTTTGGAATTGGTTAAATTGGAAGCGCCAAAGGCGTAGTAGGCACGGAACACAAATGCGTGTCCGTCTATAATAAGAAGGCGTTTCATACTTTTTCTCCGAAAAGATCTTCTCCTAAAAAGGAGTAATAGGCAAGTTCCGTTTTGCGGATAGTGTTTTTTATGGAGAATCTTTTGACGGATTCTTTGTTAAAATTTCCAAACGTTTTGCGGAGTTTTAAATCATTTATAAGAATTTCATAATATTTTGCTAAAGAATCCGAATCTCCCACTTCGGCAAGAAAGGCTCCTTTTTCGTGGGTGAGCATTTCTCCGATCCCTCCGCCTTTGGTGGCTACAATCGGTAAACCTACCGCCATTGCGTCCAAAATGGAAGTTCCCAGTCCTTCTTCTTTGGAAGTTAGGGTAAAAATGTCAAATAAAGATAGAATGTCCGGAACGTCGGTTCTATAACCTGTAAAAATTAATTTATCAGAAATTTCTAATGTATTTGCAAGGTCTTCTAATTCTTTTCTGAGTTCTCCTTCGCCTACAATAAATACTTTGAAGTTTTTAGACGGATCAATTTTAGATATCGCTTTTAAAAGAGTTTTTTGATCTTTGTGATCTACAAGGGCCGCGATGTTTCCGATTACGATCGTATCTTTTTTTAGAGAAAACTCTTTTCTGTAAAGTGTGGGGTTCGGAAGTTTTTTGGCAAAGGCGAAATCGATTCCGCTATGAACGGTTACCGTTTTTGCCGGATCGACTCCGTCTCTGAGTAGAATTTCCCGGATCTTATCGGATACGGTTAGGAAAAGATCGTTTCGTTTGGACTTATATTTCCAAATTGAAAATAAGTTTTTTCTAATACTGAAATCCACTCGTCGGGAGACTATCAGTTTTGTGTCCGGAAGTTTTGATTTTGCGAGCAAGGCAAGTGTATGTGCCTTTGCGGTGTGAGTATGGATGAGTTTGATTTTTTTTTCTCGAACGATGGCGCGGATTATTTGGATGGATGTTAGATCCCATTCACCTTTCATGTTTACGGCTTGGAAAGGAAGTTCTTGGTCGGAACATCTGCTTTCCAGAGCCGAACCTGGTTTGCCTAAGATGAGTTGTGGAATTTTTCTTTTTTTGAGACCTTCTGCTAAGAGCAAGAGTTGTCTTTCTCCACCTCTCCAACCTGTTTCCGTATCTATATGTAAAATCACCGGCTCAGTTTCCAGTTGGCTGTCATTTCTGCAAGGAATCCTTGAAAAATCACTGTATAAGGTTTCTGTTTTTGTGAATATTATTCTGATATATTAAACAATATTTTGGGTTTTTAGATCTTTTACTCATGGCTACATAGTAAATATCTAGTTTTGTAATGTGAGTTTTCGTAAGAAATAAGAAAGAATTTTCTAAAAGTTGAATTCCCTACAATTTTAGAATTTGTTCGTAAAATCGTGATTTGCAGTAGTTCCCACATTTTAGGAATTGATCTGTAAAGTTTAGATTCAAAGTTTTTTCAGAAAAATAAATCATAGCTGGACACGCGTTAATAAGGTTTTAAAATCTCAAGGTACTTCAATTTTATAAGGACTAATCGTGAGATCTTTAGTATGTGGGAACTCATACGAAAATTGTGTGATAGAAAGAAAAAGTTCGTTCAAAACCGGTGGGCCGTCGGATGATAAAAAACCAATGAACTGCGTAAAGAGACAAAATCTGTGGGAACTACTGCAAGCTCGAAATTTTACAGTAAAACTTTGAGATGTAGGAACTACTACAAACTATTTCAAAAATATCTTAGAATAACATGGGTTTGGTGTAACGCTAAAGCGATTGAAGCGGGGGCATGTCAAACACTCTTTCAAACTTCAGAGTCTCGCTTCTTAAACTCAATACATCGCTTCCTGAATGCCGATTCATAGGGAGCGTTCTGCTGAGTTTTCCCGCGTTTTGGGTGGTAACTCAATATGCTTCCCATGGGTCGCAATTCAGGAGGAAAGGTTTGAGAAACTTTTCTCTATCAGAAAAACATACTTTTTGCAAGTAAAAAGATTCATTCTTGTTTGTCGGAACACTTGAAAAATATGCGTTGATTCTAAAATCCTCTTCAACTGTGGGGTTGGTTATGCTCTCTATGAGTCGCGTTCTATAATAAATTGTAATTAAAGACGCAATATTGTATTACGTTTCTTTCATACAATTCATTGACCAGAGCTGAGAGCCCGATTCGGCCGCTAGTGGCAAGCTGGATTCCCCCCAGATATTTTACGTCGAACTCAAGTTAGAATAATCGGAATCAGTATTTTAAGAAAAGATAAAGTATTCTTGAAAATAGCTACTAGTCAAAAGAACGAGTAGCACCAAAATTGATTCCAACCGAATGAAGCGCTTGAGCAGTGTAGGAATATCCTACGATGTTGTTTTGGTTTGGACCAAAAATTCCGTGACTTATTGCCCAGTCTGTATCTTTGCCACCTTCGATTTGTTTTCCAGGAATAAAACAACTTGTTCCAAAATCAAAACTCCAGGGACCAGAAGAATAACTAAATCCTCCTGCTATTACGTGGTTGAGAGTTAATAAGATCCCTTGTGCTCCGTTTAAACCGTTGCTGGAAACGATCGGAGAATTGTAACTATATCCGAAACGATAAGTCCATTCTTTTGTGATTTTATGTTCAAGTCCAATTAACACCGCCCATTGATTTCGATAGTTCAAACGTGCAATTGCTTCTGAACCTCGTCCTTGTGGATTTGGATACCAAGGATCTTCTAAATTCTGTCTGACGTTTTTTAAATAGGAACCATAATTTATATAAAGGAAATCGACCGCTACTTTTAGATTTTCTGGACCGACTGCAAATCCAAGACCGTGTTTTTCAGGCGAACGGAAATAATAAGAAACTCCTGTGGATCGATAATAGGTAGGATCATTGACTCCAATCGTATAACTACCATTAAATGGAAAATTTGCACTCGATTGATACACGTATGCAATTCTAAGCCAATCTGTAACAGTATAGTTAGAGCCAATAATTCCGCTTAACGCAAGAGCGTTCTTTTTACTTTCATAATGAAATCCTTGTCCAGGAATTTCCCGAATTCCAAAAGCATCGTAATATCTTATGTTACGATTTTGAGCGCCATAATTAAGTTCTAAACTAGCGCCTAAAGAAAGGTTTCCAAACTTAACAGATAAACCGTTTACAGCCTTAATAAAAATTCCCTGATTTTCGGTAGTTTCTTGGATTCTTTTACCCTCTCCAAAAATACCAGGTAAACCTGCCCATTGATTTACTGTTTCTCCTGTAGGTGTATTTCGGTTGATTTTTTCTGCAGCTCCGTTTACTACCCCGAACACATATGCCGCAAATCCATAGTCGATCGTATCTGTTACGGGAAGTTTAACAGCCATGTATGGAGCGGCACCTGCTCCGCTTCTATATTTAGAATTTGTATAATTTAAACTAGGGTCCGAATCTAAAAACTGATCTTTCAGTTTTATTTGGGCGTGTGACATTCCTAAACCGAATTCTATTTTTTTTCCTTTCATTAAATGTAAATTGGCGGGATTGAGCGCAACGTCCATAGGAGAACCACCTAACGCAAAGTTGACGCCAGCCAAACCTTCATATCTTGCGTTGATTGCGTTTCTACTGTTACTTGCAACCGCCCATAGGGACGGAAAAGAAATGGAAACTCCCAGACAGATAAAGATTGGGAACGTGCTTTTTTGGATTCGATTCAATAGGATTTTCATAGATCTCTTTTAAAAAACGGATATTTTTTTCTTCTTGTCGGTGGAATCTTTTTACAGAGACCTAATCTCAAATAGAAATGATTTTTATCCATTATAACAAATAATACAATCCACTGTTGAAAATACCTTCCGTTTATCAATATATATTTCTTATATGTTGATATTTTTGTATGTTATAATAGAAATTATTTGCTTTTTTGTCCCACCTTTTTCAGCCTGTCTCTAACTTTTGGTCGAATGGGGCTTGATTTCATCCCAGGCGAAAGAAATGGAGAAGAGATGAGTAAAAAGAGTTTTCTGAAGTTGGTATTTTTTATCGGGACCGTATCTGTTTTTGCGGTCAATGCCTGGAACGGCAATGGCAATTCTTCGCAGTCAAAATCTAAAAATCCGGATTTAACTTTAGAAACTCAAACACAATCGAAACAAATCTTATTCGGAGACTTACACGTACATACTACTTACTCCATGGATGCTTATGCAATCAGTTTACCCATGCTCAACGGAGAAGGTGCTCATCCACCTAAAGACGCTTGTGACTATGCAAGATATTGCTCCGCTTTAGATTTTTGGTCTATCAACGATCACGCAGAAGGTTTAACACCAAAACAATGGCAAGAAGAAAAAGATCTAATTCGTCAATGTAACGCTAACGCAGGAGATCCTAAAAATCCGGATCTAGTTTCTTTCTTAGGTTGGGAATGGACCCAAATGGGAACTACAGTAGAAAGTCATTATGGACATAGAAATATAATCTTTAAGGACACGGAAGAAAATAAGGTTCCGACAAGAACCGTTGCGGCTTCCGGTCCATATACCGAACTTTTTTCGGGACCTCCTTTTATTATGAGAAATGTTTTAAAGATAGTCGCACCCGGAGGAAATAGACAGGCATATTACGATTTTGCAGACTTTGTTACGGACCGTCTTTCTTACGAACGTTGTCCTACCGGAGTTCACGTAAAAGAATTGCCTAAGGATTGTACCGAATGGGCGGCGACCCCAGCCGAACTTTTTGAAAAATTACAACAATGGAATATACCTACATTAGTAATTCCGCATGGTAATACCTGGGGTTTTTACACGCCGCCCGGAATTACCTACGACAAACAGTTAAAGGGCAAGGATCATAACGAGGACTTACAAAAGTTAGTCGAAATCTATTCAGGACACGGTAACTCGGAAGAATATCGTCCTTGGCAAGAAGTAAGTATTGATCGAAGTGGTAAACCAGTTTGTAACGAACCTTCTTTAGGTTTTGAACCTTCTTGTTGGAGGGCCGGAGAACTCATTCGAGAAAGATGTTTAAAGGAAGGAGATTCTCCAAAAGAATGCGACGAGAAAGCGACTGTCGCAAGGGAAAACCACGCAGTTGCAGGTGTATCCGGATTTAATACCGTTCCCGGAGCCAATCCGGACGATTGGGGAAACTCGGGACAATGTCCGGATTGTTTTTTACCTGCGTTCAATTATAGGTCGGGTAATTCGGTTCAATATGCATTAGCAATTACTAATTTTGATAATCCTCATAAACCTAGAAATTTTCGTTTCGGTTTTATAGGCTCCAGCGATTCACATACTGCAAGAGCGGGTAACGGTTATAAAGAATATTGGAGAAAGGGACTTACGGAAGCAGCCGGTCCTGAAAAACCAAACGCATTCGGTATGATGGAGCCTGCAAAAAATAGAAAAAAACCAATCTCTAAATCAATACCTTTCAGTCCTAAGGGTTTGGGGCCTTTCGAAATTATGGATAACGAAAGACAGGCTTCTTTCTTTTTTACCGGAGGTTTGGTTGCGGTCCATTCTAAAGGCAGAGATAGAGATTCGATTTGGGATTCTCTAAGTCGGAAAGAAGTTTATGCAACTTCAGGAGATAGAATTCTGCTTTGGTTCGATTTAATAAATTCCCCGGGAGAAAAATCGGAAATCGTAGCGCCTATGGGTTCCGAAATGTTGTACTCTCAAAATCCAACTTTCAAAGTGCGTGCTATCGGAGCGTTTCAACAAAAGCCAGGTTGTCCAGATAAAAGTGTTTCTGGAATTGGGGCGGAACGTTTGCAAAGACTTTGTAAGGGAGAATGTTATCATCCTTCTTCGGAAAGAAAAAAAATTACTAGAATCGAAGTGATTCGAATTCTTCCACAAATTTCTCCAAACGAATCCGTTTCCAAATTGATCCAAGATCCTTGGAAAACGTTTCGTTGTAAACCGGATCCGTCCGGTTGTGAAGTTGAATTTCAAGATACAACTTATTCCAGTTTGGGAAGGGATGCGGTTTATTACGTTAGAGCAATTGAAGAAGTTTCTCCAGCAGTAAACGGAGGACAACTCCGTTGTGAATACGACGAACAAGGACGTTGTATCAAAGTGAAACCTTGTTACGGAGATTATCGTACTGAACCGAATGACGACTGTTTGGCGAACGTGGAAGAACGGGCTTGGTCTTCTCCTATTTATCTAAATCAGTCAAAACAAAAATGAAACCGGCTCGGCTCTGATAACCGTGATTGTTGAGTTGGTAGTTCTAATTTTGGGAAACTTAGTAAAATGTTTTTTGAGAAAAATCTGATAGGCGAACCTAAGTATTTTTTAGGAGCGGGAGCGTTGTTTGGTTTTTTGCTTGCTCTTATAGGTTTGTTATTTCCTGAAAGGGAAATTTTACTTTCTGATACGGTTGCAGAAGTAAACGGAAATTACATTAAAAAAGATGAATATTTTAGAACATTAACCGCTATTTCTTCGGATAGTAAAAATCCGATTACACAAGAAGCTCGCGCCAATGTACTGGAGCGATTGATAGAAGAGGAATTGTTGGTACAAAGGGGATTGGAATTAGGTTTTGCAAGAGAGGATCGTTTGATCAGAGCTTCCATTGTTAGAGCTGTCATCCAATCCATCATTTCGGAGAATGTTTCCGAAAAACCGAACGTTTTAGAACTCAGATCCTACTTTTTTTTCAATCGAGATAAGTTTTTAAAAACGTCCCGTTATCAAGTGGCAGTTTATAAACAATCAGACGAAGTTTCTGCCGTTCAAATTTCGAAAGAACTCAGAGAAGCCGGAAACACAAGATCGACTAACGTATCTTATATTCCAAATACTTTATTACCTTTACGTAAACTTCTAGATTATTTAGGCCCGGATGTAGTTTCTGTTTTGGAAAATTTAAAATCCGGAGATGTGTCCGATCCGATAAAATCGGAAGGAAAATTTTTCGTAATCAAAGTGTTTGCTTTGGAACCAGGTTCTACGCCCGATTTCGAATCCGTAAAGGAAGAAGTGGAAGCCTCTTATATCCAAGAAAAAGGTGACAAAAATCTGAGAGAGTATTTGGACAAGTTAAAGACAAAATCTAAAATAAAAAGAAACTTGCCTAGTTCGATTTAATAAAAAATGAAAAAAATAATTTATTTTATTAGTATATTCTTTTTTTCAAATGAAATTTTTTCTCATAATAGGAGTGAGTCTTTTTCGGTTTGGAAGGTAGACAAAAATATTCTCAGTGGTGTAATAACGGTTCCGATTCGAGAAGCGACTAAAATTCCTTTTTTAGATGGAGAAACTGGAGACTTATCAGATCATTTTGCTTCTTACATTCGGTCTCATATTGTCGTTCGTTCCGGAAATAAGGAATGTTTTCTTTCCACACCGATTCGTCCTTTAAAATCCAATTCCGCTTTTATACGACTGGAAATGATTTTTCAATGTGAGAATTCACCTCCGGATTTTATGATTTATACCGGATTTTATGCTCCTTCTCATCTTCATTATTCCAGATTGAGCTTTGAAGACGGAAACATCTCTGAAAATTTATTTCAATCTAAAAGAACTGAATGGAGTTTTAAAAAAGAATCTGTTTTTCAGTCTTCCAGTTTTTTCGGGTTTGTAATTGCCGGAGTCGAACACATCGGAACCGGAGCTGATCACATTGTATTTTTATTAGCGGTTCTTTTGGCTTCTAAACATTGGAAGGAAGTTTTATTTTCGATCACAGGTTTTACCTTGGGTCATAGTTTTACCCTTTCGATTGCAACCTTAGGTAAAATTAAACCGGACACATCGGGTATCGAAGCATTTATTGGACTTACAATTTTAATTGTAACCGCCAAATATGTGTTAGCTGGAAAAAAAGATCGGAGTCAAATTCCTTTTTGGATCGCTTTTGTTCCTTTAATAGTAGGTTGGATCGTTTGGAGTTTAGAGATTCGAGAAACTCACATTCTATTTGCATATATAGGAATGTCCTTTTTCACTTTTTGTTATTTGTCTTTCAATCGTTATATAACGGATTCAAGGGCAAAAGGTTTGTATTTGGGAATAACCACTTTTGCTTTTGGGATGATTCACGGTTTTGGATTTGCAGGATTTTTACTCGAAACTGGTTTAGATCGGAATCATTTATTAATTCCACTTCTTGGTTTTAACTTAGGTGTGGAAATAGGTCAGTTGATCTTAATCGGTCTTGTTTTTGTAATAATTTGGTGTTTGTTTCGAAAAATCAAACCTGAGTTCAAGAAACTGGTTCTTTTGTGTTTATTGTTTTTGCTTGCGACCTTAGGGGCATACTGGTTTTTTCAGCGTAGTTTTGAAATTCATTCTTAAATATAACTACATTCAATTTCAAGAATGAATTTTTTTTATAAAATTATAATATTATTTTTTAATAATTTTTATTTCAGGATTCTGATTTATAGTCCCTTGTACGAAAAAGTTTGTTTAATTTTATTTTGGGTGAGATTGTTTCAGAAAAAATTGAAACTTATCTCAAAATTCCAAAAGAGTAAAAAAACAAACTTAAATATAATACAATCAGTTTGTTTTTGGAACGGATCTTTTGGAACAGAATTGTTTCAAAAAGTTTTAGTTTTTCAAAAGACGAATTTCTTTGGAAGTTTGATCGTCTCTGTAAACAAAAACCTATTTAGAAATTTAAGAACCTATTTTGAAAACTTATGGTGCAGGAACTCATACCGAAATTTAACTACAAAAAAACGATTCAAATTTACAAATTCTGCCTTAAGAGACATAATTTGTGGGAACTACTGCATCTTATTAAAAACCTTCTGGAGGTTTATAAATGATTTTTTCGGAGTTCTGAGAATAACGTCAAAATGGATCTTGATAATATTTAATTTATTAGTAATTTCTAATGTTATAATGTCTCAAGAGCCAAGTTCAGAAAAAGAAGAAACAAAAAAGAAAGAAATTATCGTTACCGGAAAAGCAGATTTTACAAACCCAAATTCCGCCAGCGAAGATACGATTCGATCCGAACAAATTCGATCCAGACCACTTTCCAGAACGGGAGAAATTGCAGAGTTTGTTCCCGGAATGATCGCTACTCAACACAGTGGATCCGGAAAGGGGAATCAATATTTTTTACGCGGTTTTAACTTGGACCACGGAACTGACTTCGCTTCTCATGTAAACGGAATTCCGATTAACAATCCTTCTCATGGACACGGGCAAGGATATACAGATCTTAGTTTTTTAATTCCGGAACTTATAGAAGAAATCAAATTTAAAAAAGGAGTTTATTCTGCGGAGGAAGGAAATTTTTCTTCAGCCGGTTCTATGAACGTATCTTACTTTCGTTCTCTTCCAAAAGGAATCGTTTCTTTAGAAGGTGGTACTTTAGGGTATGTAAGGACGCTCGTTGCAAAGTCTCACATGATTGGTCGTGGTAATCTGTTGTATGCTTTGGAAACTTCACACTATGACGGTCCTTGGACCGTTAAAGAAAATTATAAAAAAATCAATGGGGTTGTAAGTTACAGCGGAGGAGACGATCAGAATGGTTACCGTATATTAGCAATGGGTTATAGAGGAAATTGGCATACAACTCACCAAATTCCGAAAAGAGCAATTGGTCGCGAACTTGGTCGATTTGATACGGTCGATCCTACAGACGGAGGTTTTACAAATCGAATTTCGGTTTCTGGCGAGGCGCAGCGTACGGATAAAAATTCACATGCAAAAATTTTAATTTACGGTTTATATAACGATCTTTCTTTGTTTTCAAATACAACTTACTACCTTGAGGATCCGATACGAGGAGATCAGATTGAACAAACGGACGGAAGAACCGTGTCTGGTATTAAATCCAATTATAAAATTCGATCGGTATGGAATGAAATCAAATTTGAAAATTCGTTCGGATTTCAGATCCGAAGAGATTTTATCAGAAATGCTCTTTATCATACTGAAAAAAGAGCTGAGTTAGACGTAGTTCGTTCTAATCAAATTATAGAAACAAATTTATCAATATATTATGAAAGTAAAATACAATGGAATTCTAAAATAAGGACTGTTTTTGGGCTTCGTGGTGATCAATTTCAATTTCATGTGGATGATCGTAATTCAGAGTTAAATGATCGAAAACGTTTTTCAATTGCCAACCCAAAAGGAGGAATTGTTTTTGGTCCTTGGTTCAATACGGAAATTTACTTAAATGCAGGCAGAGGATTTCACACAAACGATGCAAGAGGGCTTACCAATCAAGAGAACAATTTCAATCCGATAGTAAGATCACATGGAGGAGAATTTGGAGTTAGAAATATGATTCTTGAAAGTTGGAAAACTGCGTTGAGTTTATGGCAGTTAGATTTAGATTCCGAACTTATATTTGAAGGAGACTCTGCTTCGACCGTAGCCAGTAGATCCAGCGCTCGAAGAGGAGTAGAGTGGTCCAATCAGATCCAACCGGTCGAAGGTTTAATTTTTGACGCGGAAGTATCTATTTCAAGATCCAGATTTAGAGGAGACGAAAGCACTGGAAATTTTATTCCAGGTTCTATTGAACACGTTTATTCCGGTGGGATTACTTTTAAAGAAACGAACGGTTTTTTCGGTTCGATTCGAGGTAGATACTTTGGTCCCAGGGCTTTGATAGAGGATAATAGTGTCCGGTCTCCTCCAACCACTTTATTTAATTTTCAAGTTGGAAAGAAAATCGGCGATATGTGGAGTATTATATTTGAAATATTGAATGTTCAAAATGCAAGAGTAAGTGACATCGATTATTACTATGCTTCTAGATTAAAATCTGAATCGGAAGGTCCGAACGAAGGTGGATACAATGATATACATTCGAGACCTACTTCTCCGCGCTCCATTCGATTTGGTATAAGAGCTTCATTTTGAAGAATAAATTTAACCGTTGATATATGTGTTCTAGTTCATAAGTCGGGATTTATATTCTCGCTTTTTTAACGTGAATGAACGCGAAAGGGATCGATGCGAGGAAACTAAAGCAGAACGCTCTCTCGAACTCAGCATCTCGCTTCTATGGTCGCTTCGACAGATCGCGTTAAACTCAGCAGAACGCTCTCTATGGATCGCGTTCTAAATTAAAATTTAAGTTGAAATATCGTATTACATTTCTTTTATACAATTTATTTACCAAAGCTGAGAGCCCGGTCCGGCTGCCTGTGGCAACTGGATTCGCCCTGATTTTTTACGTCGAACTCACGTTAGTTTACTGCTTGGACTCATGAAAAAAATACTGAAAATTCCAGGTCGATTTTACAAAAAATATGGAAGCCGTTTAGAAAATGACGTTTCAACCAGATTTATTGACTTTTTGAAACAGATCTGCATTAGAATAAGTATTTATTTTTATGCGCCCCTTAACTATTCGGATATTTTGGAAAGCTTACGGTTGATTTCTTTTAAAATACATTTTAATTTGCACCGAGGTTCTTTAATAATAGGTTTTTAGAATTTTAAATTTTGAGAGAATGGTATAAAATAGAATGATGGTTCAAAATTCAATCCAAGTACTTCCTTATAAAAGAACTCGATTTTGTGCTACGGTAGATTCCGTTCTACATAATAAAAATCAGGAACAATCTAAAATTCTATTGTATGATATTCGTTTATTAATTTCCGGAAAATCGGTGATTCAATCTCAGTTATTTTATTTATCTAGAAAATTCAGATCTATGGATCTTAAACCGGGTGATGAAATTGAGTTCGACGCGAGAATCAAGCCGGATCGAAAAGGGATTTCTTCGCATTCAATTCGATTAAATTATCCAACGAAAATTTTTCGTTATAATTCGGGAAGTGAACATCTGTTATTTTAGTCTTTTACAAGTTTGACTTACTCGATCCTCGATAAATTTTATCCTAAGAACCTGTCCAAATCCTAAAAGATGTGGGAACTCGCACAAGAATTTAAAAGCGAAAGTTACAATCAAAACTCGTAAACTGCTTTCAGTAACGGTTTCTGTGGGAACTACCACGTTTTGGTTACAATTTATAGAAGATTTTTTTGGGATAGGCTCTAAATACACCTACAATTACGACCCGCAAATAGGGAGGCAATTTGGAAATTCTTAAGTTTTTACTCGATTTCTTTTTAAACCTGGAAACACATTTGGATACGATCATTCAGACGTATCAAAATGGAACATACGTTATACTATTCTTGATCATTTTTGCCGAAACCGGCTTGATCGTAACTCCTTTTCTTCCGGGCGATTCTTTATTGTTTGCCGTCGGAGCTTTTATTGCCAGAGGTTCTCTGGATCTTGGGAGCACATTAGTCCTTCTTATTATCGCGGCTATATTAGGGGATACCGTGAACTATTCGGTGGGAAATTTTATAGGAGAAAAAATATTAGAAAAAGAAAAAATACCTTTGATCAAAAAAGAACATCTCCAAAAAGCGCACCGATTTTATGAGGTTTACGGCGGGAAGACGATTATCATCGCCAGATTTATACCGATCATACGCACTTTTGCTCCTTTTGTCGCCGGAATTGGAACGATGACTTATGTTAAATTTATTGCATATAATGTGATGGGTGGAATTCTATGGATCACAATTTTTATTCTCGGAGGGTATTATTTCGGAAACCTGGATTTCGTAAAAAGAAATTTTAAAATTGTAATATTTGCGATTATTATTATTTCTGTGATGCCAGCTGTGATCGAATACCTAAAGGAAAGGAGAAAGGGTAGGGTTTAGGAATTTTTAATCTAAAAAGCTCGCCCAAATATTAATAAAAGATGAACTTAAGAGAAAGTTTTATTTCTAAATTCGCGGCGAGTTACGTAAAACCTAGATTTGAAATCTGGTTTGCTGCCATACTAATTCCTGAAAATGATCAAGCTTTTTGGGTAAGATATTCCACTCTCAATCCTAGAAACAACCGTGATTTGTATTCTACGGGAGCGGTTTGGGTTTCTTTGTTCGATCGTAAAAACCCAAAAAATCACCGAACTGTTGCACAGTCTTTTCCTTACGAAGACGTTTCAATTGGGGAAAATTCGATCGAATTTCCAGAAGCTTCAGTGGGGCCGGATCATATGAACGGAAAAATCCGGACACCACAATCGGAAGATCTGGCTTGGGATTTGGAGTTTAGGCATCAATTGGAACCTGCCACACACTTACCACGTTGGTTGGAAAAAACTCCAATTCCAAAAACAAGAAGTATTGTTTCTTCACCTTTTACGGAAGTTGCGGGTTGGATTCAACTTGCGAACCGTAAATTTACATTCCAAAATGCGAATGGACATTTTAATCATATTTGGGGAACTAACCGAGTATCCGAATTGTTTTGGACTTTTGTTCCTAAGTTCGACAATGATCCTGACAATTGGTCAATGGAAATTGTAACGGTTCGACCTCAACCGTTTACTCCTGCTTTGACTTTTGTTACACTTCTAAAAGAAGGAATTCCTATTCATCAACATTCTTTCTTTCGTTCTTTAAGAAGTTCTACAAAGGTAGAATATCCCAAATTACGTTTTCAAACTCGTTTAGAAGATTATGAAATATTTGTGGAAAGTGAAATGGACAAGGATCAAATTGCAGGTTATATCTACAGAGATCCGGACGGAAGTTCTAGATATGTGGAACAAAGTGATATAGGAAGTGCAAAGTGTGTTATACGACATCGTGGGAAGGAAATCGTTTTAAACGCGAAACAGGCAGCTGGAGTGGAGTTCCATGGGTTACGTCCTTGGAGAAAGGATCATCAGTATTTGGACCCTTATCAAACTAAATATTAAAATTTTTGGGTTAGAATCTGTAAAAACTATTACCTAAAAAGTATATTCTAATTTTCTTATGTCGAGCTTACGTTAGATTATTCATTTTTTTGAAAGAATATCTAACGTACGTTTGGTGTAAAAGTTCACTTTATAAAACCAATCTTTATGCAAAAAACGAAATGTAGGAATTTTTACAAATCTGAATTTTGCAGGTCTATTTCTAAAATTATAGAAGTTCTCGGGTCAGATCTTTACGAAAAAATTGACTATAGGATTATTTAAGTTATGTGAATTCTTTGGAAGCCAGAAGTTCTATGTTAGATTCGAAACGAGCTCTTTCGCCTGGCAAATCAGATTTCCCTGCGAGTTCTAGTCCTAAAATGAGATGACCGTTTTCGTTCAGGGCCAACCAACGAGTTATACCGTGGACCGTAAACGGAGCCTGCATTTTAAAAAAGATATCGAATATAAAATCGTTTTGTTTGGGTAATGTTTCGATCAAATGCGGGTTTTCGACTTTGATCCTAATCCCTCCTTTAGAAATTTCAAGGATTGAAAATTGTTCCGAAGTTTTGACCGTGTTTGATTCTTTGATTCTTTCTATCATATCCTTTGCTAAAATTTGAAATTCCTGTACGTCCTTTTCCGTAAAAGATTGTGTCTTACTCTGTATAGAAAAATAACCGATCGGAATTTGTTCTTCCGAGTGATTTATATAAATGATAGGAATGATCAGCTCAGAAATAATTTGTTGATCTTTGTATTCTTGCATACAAGAAGCCAGATCGTCGTCTATTTCCTTTTCGTAGTGGATCCTTTCTGGGGAATTATTTTTATAACAGTTCGGATTTTGAGTGTTTTCTAAAAGAAGGTATTTAAGTGTTCTTTTGACGATTTCAAATTTATGACTCAAACCGGGTCCGAACGTATCTATGTTTACAATATCGTTTGTTTTTTGTTTGAGCCGGTTTTTAAAGTCTTCGAAATTTACTTTAACCAAGGTAGGAATATTAAACATATTCGCCTCGATTACAGTTTTGGAAGAGACTATGTTAGTCACATACATATCGTCCACTTCAACTTGAAATCTTTGAGTTTCTCTGTTTTTTTTCGCGATGGCAAGTCTTTCTACTTTAATTATAAAAAGTGAATTTTCCAATTTTTGAAGTAAGATACATTCTAATTGGATGTATTTAGCGAGAATCGTATAAAGAATGAAAGATTTTTCTTTCGGTAAATTCTCTTCGTTTGCGACTTGTATGATTATTTTTTCACCTTCTTCTAAAACTTTTTTAATTACGGCTTTTTTGTCAAATGGATCGATTTTGAAAACGAGTTCCTTTTCTAAAAGATACTTTGTGATTACGTGATCCTTTTGTTCGGCGGAAGTGATCGTGTCCGTTTCCCTTTCTGTTTTTTCTAGATATTCCATCAGTAACGTGTCTTTTAAGGATAGTTGTTTTAGATGATTATCTTCTTTGGAAAAAATTCAGTAAACGAAAAATTAGAAATTCGATTTATAAAAAGATAAAGCTTATTATAATGTTAAAAAATGCTTGAAAATAACTAGAAAATAATTTATTGAATGTAATAGGGATTCAAATTTTAAAATTTAGACAAACAAGGATGGGATTTGTATATTTTGATACGACGGCATAAAATAAAAGATAAAGCGATCTTAGTTTTTGATTTTTTACGCTTAGTAGATCTGCGTAGATTCTTATAAAAAAATCGAATTTAAATTTCTTTCTACGTTTTCGTGAAAATTAAGACGAATTTTTAATAAGAAATCGATTGTATTTAAAAAAAATGTTATTTTGAATTTCAAAGAACGTTACGTTCCTAGGCAACTTCAAAGTGTTTTTATTTGAAAAATAGAGTTGTTGAAAAACTAATTCTCCATCGGTTTTTGTTTCATGAAAACGATCGATTGAAGCAGTTTTGTTGATCTGAACTATGGAACTCTAATTATGAGACTTTTAAGTTACTTAAGTAATTTGAATTTTTTCCAAAACAACAGGAAAGTTTTCTTTTTTTAACGTGAATGAACGCGAAAGGGATCGATGCGAGGTAAATAAATTGAAGTTTAAGTCGAAATATCGTATTACATTTCTTTTATGCAATTTATTTACCAAAGCTGAGAGCCCGGTCCGGCTGCCGGCGGCAAGCCGGATTCGCCCAAATTTTCTTACGTCGAACTTACGTGTTTTTATGGGTCGTTTTATAGGTTTTGGAATTTTTGATAAATTTTTTTCTATTTTAGGAATGATTCTGATTTGTTATTTTGCAATCGTATATTTTCAGTTTTACGATTCAAATTTTTCGCTGGTCGCAAACCAATTTTCTGAAACCGAAAAAGAAAAAACGATAGAATTTAAATCAGAAGATTTGATATCTCAAACAGATCAGTTTGCAATCGATTACGATTTGAAAACTACATACTATGGCGCTTCAATCGAGTTGATTCTCGTGTATTATGTTTTGAAAATAGAAAACCCACCTCCGGAAAAACTTCATTTTTCGATTTAACAATTTCGAAATTTTCGGCTTTAAGCCGAAGGAGTATATTATGAATATCTTACATTATTTTCCTCGTATTTCTTTGGACAATTTAAGACACGATCTTTCTTCCGGTTTAGTGGTCTTTTTAATTTCCCTCCCTCTTTGTATAGGAATTGGGTTTGCTTCGGGAGCGCCTATCGTTTCCGGTTTAATCAGTGGCATCGTTGGCGGAGTTGTAATTTCTCTGTTTAGTAAATCTCCTTTGTCTGTAAGCGGACCGGCTGCTGGATTGACCGTGATTGTTTTTGATTCCATTAAAACATTAGGAAATTTTAATGATTTTCTTTTGGCTCTTTGTCTGGCCGGAATTTTGCAAATTATATTAGGCTTTTTGAAATCTGGAATCCTGAGTAGTTTTTTTCCTTCTTCGGTGGTCAAGGGAATGTTAGCCGCGATCGGAGTTGTCTTAATTTTAAAACAGATTCCCCATGCGGTAGGTTATGATATTGATTACGAAGGAGATATGGAATTTTTTCAGAAAGATCGAGAAAATACTTTTTCAGAAATCTTAACCGCCTTCTACCGTTTTACACCAGGCGCGGTCATTTTGTTTACGGTTGCTCTGGCTTTAATTTTAATTTGGGAGAAGTTCAAGTTACATAAGAAATTTGTAATACATGGATCTTTGGTTGCGATCGTGGTAGGTGTTTTGTTAAACGAAGTGTTTAGGATTTTTGAGTTAGGCATCGTAGTAAGTGGGGAACATTTGATTCAACCAATTCAGTTGAACGGAGTTCTGGATCTATTTCAAGATGATTATTTTCCGAATTTTTCCCAATGGAAAAATCAGGTGATCTATTTTATTGCTATCAAGTTATGCCTTGTGATGAGTCTGGAAACATTGCTAAATTTAGACGCGATTGAAAAGTTAGACCCACAAAGAAGAATTGTATCTAAAAATCGAGAGTTGGTCGCTCAAGGAACCGGAAATCTGTGTTCGGCGATTTTAGGCGGACTGCCGATCACTTCCGTTATCATTCGTAGCTCCGCAAATTTACACGCAGGGGCAAGAACCCGATTTTCAGCGTTTTTACACGGTCTACTGATTTTGGTTTCCGTGATTTTGATTCCTGTTTGGATTGCAAAAATTCCTTTGGCTTCTTTGGCTGCGGTACTTTTGGTAGTAGGTTATAAACTTACGGATTACAAAATTCTACAGGCGCAATATAAAAAAGGAATGGATCAGTTTCTTCCCTTTATCGCTACGTTAGTCGGAATCGTTTTTACTGATATTTTGGTGGGAATTGGTATCGGTTGTTTATTTTCCGTTTTTTTTATTATGAGAAGGAATGTTCTCAACCCTTATGAATTTAACAAAAAAGAAATGGCCTACGGAGTAGAAGTGAAAATTGATCTTTCTGAAGATGTTTCTTTTTTGAATAAATCTAGTATGTTGTATAAACTTGATAAGGTTCCGGATAACGCACATTTGATTATCGACGGTTCTAAATCTAAATACATTGACCCAGACGTTTTGGAAATTATAGAAGACTTTAAAATCGTAGCCAGATCGCGTAATATCAAATTGGAAATTATAGATGTTACTTCTAGTTATGAAAAAATCCAGAACAAACCTTTGGACTTAGTTCTTCAGCAAGATTATCAAAAACTTTTTGAAAACAATCGAATTTGGGTGGAGGAAAAACTTTCTAAAGATCCAGATTATTTTAAGAATCTTGCATTAGGTCAAACTCCTCAGTATCTTCTGATCTCTTGTTCCGATAGTAGAATTTCGGTCAATGAAATGACAGGAACGAGCGCTGGAGAACTTTTTGTTCATAGAAATATCGCAAATTTAGTAATTGATACGGATATGAATTTAATGTCGGTCCTTCAATATTCTGTTGAGGTTTTGAAAGTTAGACACATCGTTGTTTGTGGTCATTACGGTTGCGGCGGAGTAAAAGCTGCGATAGACGGAAAATATCACGGTTTGATTGATGCTTGGTTACGACATATCAAACAAGTGTATCGTATGAATCGAAAGGAACTTTCCTGTATCTTAGATGAAAATGAAAAACACGAAAGGCTTGTAGAATTGAATGTTAGAGAACAGGTTTATAATCTTTGTATGACTACCATCGTTCAAAACGTTTGGAGTCGAGGTAACGATCTTCAGCTTCACGGTTGGGTTTATGATTTAAAACAAGGTAAAATTTTGGATCTAAACATAGACATTGATAAGGATTTCAGGGATTATGATATTTTTCGTTATCAGTTTGAAACTCGTTGAGTCTTCATTAGAGTTGTTGAAAAATTAATTCGCCACTTAGTTTCGGTTTCATGAAATGGTTGATTGAAGCGGTTTTGTTGATCGTCACTATGGAATTTTTCAACAACTCTATTCTTAAATATGCGGGGTTTCTTACATACGATTTTTTTAATTTACTATTTTTTTCAAGGACTTTATATTTACTAGGGAACCTCTAAAAACCTGAGTTATAGATCAGCAAATTTATATGAATCATTAAAATCCTGATAGAATAAGGGTAAGGATTTAACAAAAACGTAAGAGACCAACTTTTTCAATCATCTTACGAAACTCGAGCAAGAATCAGGTGTAATAGTTTGCTCCTGATAAGAAACGAAATCGACGAACATTGTAAACAAAGTTGCTTAGAAACATCTGTAACTCTGCTCTCGCCAAACCTCGACATCGAATACCAAAGGATTTAATGTTTGCAAAGACGTGTTTACTTTCGAACGAACTTTCGATAAATGTTTATTAAGAATTTTTGAATGGGAACGCTAATAATCGTTGCATCAATGAATTGCACCTTCTCTTAATTCAAACTCTGATTTCTGAATCCAATAGCTTAACTTTGAAAATAAAATTCTATCTAAGCCTTCTCGAATTCATCTTTCTCGAAAGACCCATATCGTCTTCTCATCCGGTAGTTTCTCGTATTACCCAACTCCAAGAAATCTTTGAAACGAGAGTTGATCGTTGCTCTGAAACTCTGTTTGGTAATCTGAAAGATTATATAATTTTTATAATATTACGATTTTAAACATCAGAACTGCATTGTAAGGTGATCGACTTCCTTTTTCCGTTTCACTTCGATTCATACTTTCTAAAATTTTTCTCGATAGATTTCAAAATCCAATATCTCTTGAAGCTTTTTTAATGGATCTCCTAAGTTTTCTATCTTCTTTGCGCGACTTTATGTTTCAAATAGTTCAATATTCTTCATTATATAACAATCTTAATATTCACATCTCTGCCGATGGATATTTGTAGACTGCCTTTAAATCAATCGTCAACTCTTTCTTCTGTTTGTAAGAAACCTATTTCAAAGAATTCTTTTACGACTAACTCCATTCACTGTAACGTGATCCATAGAAAGTGTTACATGAGTTTTCCCTAATTTTGGGAGGTGTAAAGGTTTGAGAGACTTTCATTTATTAGAAAAACATACTTTTTGCAAGTAAAAGACTCATTCTTTTCGGAATATTTGAAAAATGTGCGTTGATTCTAAAATCCTCTTCAACTGTGTGGTTGGTTATGTTACCAAGCGTCTTGCAAACCGAGTGACAAAGTAAATGGCCGCAGGAGGATCGCATTAGCGATTCCGAATGAAGCCGCAGTGGGTTATTTATTAATACTTTTTGGAAGTAAGTTAAATTCGAATTTTTTAGAAACATTTCTCAATTTATCATCCAAAGTGCAGATAGTTAGATTCTCTGAGATCATTTTCCTAATATAAATAGCAGTAGCTAAATGAGTAGCATTAAGAGTTTTTAACTCTAAAACGTTCTTATGTTTTTTGATTTCCAATTGTATATCAGAGTCTACATTTTTTAAATTAATTTGAGATATAAAATCATTAAGTATTAATGCTGATTCATTTAGCCAAGTCCTACCTAATTCTTTTTTCTTGACGTTATAGAAGACATTTACGGATCTTACAGTTTCAAATTCCAGGATAATAGAGCTAAATTTGTTTTGATCAGAATTGAAAATATCTAAATATTTTTCAAAATGATTCTCAGAATAAATAATGTTTAGCAAAAAACTACTATCAATATAGAGAGCCAAATTTAATTTCTCTCTTCGTTATAGATTGTTTTCCAAGTGTTTGAAATTTCCGTCTTTGAAATAGTCTTTGAGGATCTAAATTTACGGAATTTAATTTTTTTGAACTGCTTCGCAGGAATGAGGGAATTATTTTCTGAAGCCTCTTTGATAAATAAGTCAGTTCTATTATCAGCTTTAAGAAACTTTCTGATTTCGGCAATAGGGTTATTCCTATCGTAAATAATAATAGTTTCCCCTTTTTTTACAAATTCGAGGTAACTACTAAGATTGTTTTTTAAATCTTTGATCCCAATGGACTTCATAAGAAAATAGTAGTCACCGTAGCTACAATGTCAACCACAGTATTCCGGCATTGCAGCCATTGCGAACCCTTTTTTTCAAATATATTTTGTGAAAATCAAAGGATTTTAACCTATTCCGCCTAACGTGTCATAGTCCAAAAACCGTCGCCTGTGATGAACAATTTTTCTGGACGCGATATGAATGAAGACGAGAGATAAAAAGTAGTCCCGTAAATGGTTTGAATTCTACAGAAAGCAGTTGTAATTGTATATTCTTTGGTTTGATAAATTAACGTGAGTTCGACGTAAGAAAACCTGGGCGAATCCGGCTGCCATAAGCAGCCGGACCGGGCTCTCAGCTCTGGTCAATAAATTGTATATAGGAACGTTATACTACTTATCATCGTAGATTTCAATTTATCGACCCCGCATCGATCCCTTTCGCGTTATACCGAATTTACACGTTAAATTAGATTTTTCACCACAAGCGGTTGTCTTTGAAAGGATTATTTCGTTTTTGAATTTTTCGAATGATTCTTTTAACGGAAGATAGAGAAATATTGTATCCAAGTAAAAGAAGTTCGGAATGAATTCTGGATGCACCCCAAGTAATATTGTTTACTAACATAACTTTGATATGATAGTATTTTCCCAGTAAGTAGGGACGAACTTTCTTTTTCTCAAGTTTCAAAAATAGTAACCATTTTACTTTTAGAATTTTGAAAGTATGTAAAACTTATTTCGGGGAAAATTTCCAGAGAAAGACGAGGATAAGATTTTCTATGATAAAAAGCCAGAGCCAATGAAAGTCAGAAACAGAACACGAAGTTCATTTGGATATTGACACATTTTTTTTAGTTTCGTCATAAAATGTGATAGACATAAAAATAGGAAAGGAGTTCATATTTGTGAATATATGAATGTACTTAAATCACAAATTAATTCAAGGATCTTTTTTGTGCTAAAAATATATTTATTGAATCACTTTTGCAAAAGCTGACAACGTTAAGTATATACGAAGCAAATCGTTTTAACGTTGAACCCTAATTTTTGAGAAAAGCAAATATGATGGAGAATGAAATGAAAAATAGTTACATGTTGGGTGAAGCAGTACGAAACAAAGTAACGGGTCAAAAGATGTATGTAGATATACCTTGGTTTCCTGAGGTTACGTGTGTGTATTTTGATCCGATTACTGACGTACTTGTGAAAGTAGAAGTGCCCCCAGAGGACTTGGAGAAGGTTGAGGAATTGCTTTTTAAACGTATGTGAGTTTATGTTTATTAAACTTTAGTAAAACGTAATACTAAAAATGTGAAGATCAGCAAGGATTTGCCCGGTGAATACCGGGCTTTTTTTTGTGATTTGAACCTGCACAGCCTTTGAAAAAGGGAGAGATAAGAGAAATTGGAAATGGATATGAGAAGGTTTATTTATCTATTTATATATTCTTTTTTATTAATATATATTTCGGTCCAAGGAAATTGTATGATTGACGAGCCTGGAACGATTTCAGGAGCCGAAGCAAACCAAATCATAACAGAAAGAATATTAATAAAGATGTATAGTTGTGGATTTGTAAAATATACCTATGATCCAAAAGACAACAATCCGGACCCGAACATGCGCGTACTTTCGAAAGAAACTGGCAATATATTTTTCTTAATGGCGACGATATTTGTAAGGTTTGAAGCTTTCGGTCTGTATGATAGATATAAGTCGAAAGACATCTCTGATTGTGCTGACGATTTGGACTTGGTAAAATGCGAAGAGATAGAAACTGGATGGAAGACAGACATTAACATGGGCACGTTTATTGGTAGTTTGGTTTGTAAAGACGTGCAGAGTAGATAATATTAGATTTTTTAAGTGTGATTCGGAAAGATTCTATTAGCGCAGTCAATAGTCAAGATAAGACCAGACACTCCATTCCTGTTTATAACGAAAGTTGTAAGTTATCGAGATGTTTATTCTTAGCTAATTTTTTCGCGTCAGAAATGTTTGTATCGGAGCTTTCCCAAAATAATACTTGCCTTAATACGTTCGTTCTACGAATCGATCCAAATCCTTTTGCAAATTTTCAATTGAGTTGTGTATCTTCTTCTTGAAAGCAACTGCAATGCACCTTCCCAGTGAAACTTAAATAGGGAGTGTCCGGAACTTCGTTTTAACGACATGTTTGAGCAACATATACTACGATAGACGAATGCGAAAAGTCATGGGTTGAACAATGAAAAGTGAGTCGATTGACGAGGAATATGAGAGAGTAAAGGATATACAAAGAAATATTAGAAAAATAAAATATACCTTAGAGAGAGATATACAAGACTTCTATTTTTGGAACGAGAGAGAGTTGTTTGAAAGAGTGGAAAAGCTCAAGGATATTGCTGACTTTTCTATGTTTCAAATCCTACATCCCTTCAACTAATCACAAGATTGACTAATTTTCCAGGAACATAAATTTCTTTACGAATTGTTTTTCCTTCTAAAATTCCTTTGATCTTATCTAAATTTTTAGCCATCGAAATAGCGTCCGATTGTAAAATGTCTTTAGGGGCTTTGAATTCATCTCTTAACTTCCCGTTGACTTGGACCACGATTAAAATTTCAGACTCAACAAGATATTGAGGATCTGCTTCCGGAAATTTTTCATAAGAAAGGGAATTAGTTTTACCGGAACGTTTCCAAAGTTCTTCTGCAATGTGAGGAGCAAACGGAGCCAACAAAAGAATAAAAGATTCTAAAACTTTTTTAGGTCTTCTTTCTAAAGGAGTAAATTCGTTCACAAAAATCATCAGTTGTGCAATCGCGGTGTTAAAAGAAAAATTTGGAATATCTTCGCTGATTTTTTGAATCGTTTTATGAAGAATTTTCAGCTCTTCTGGAGTAGGTTCAATATCATCTAAACGAAAAGATTCTTGTGGACCGGAATGAAAGAGTCTCCAAACTCTATTCAAAAAACGGAATACACCTTCTACACCTCTGGTGCTCCAAGGTTTAACCATTTCTAAAGGACCCATAAACATCTCAAAGAGCCTAAGACTATCGGCGCCGTATTCTCTAATTACGTCATCCGGATTGACAACGTTACCGAGAGATTTAGACATCTTACGTTTGTCTTCTCCTAAAATTAAACCTTGATGGATCAGTTTGTCGAACGGTTCTTTGGTAGAAACAACTTCGATATCAAATAAAAATTTATGCCAAAATCTAGAATAAAGAAGGTGAAGTACTGCGTGTTCTGAACCACCAACGTAAAGATTAACCGGCATCCATTTCTTTTCTAATTCGGGATCACAAAGAAACTTTCCGTTTTTAGGATCGATATAACGGAGATAATACCAACAAGAACCGGCCCACTGAGGCATAGTATTTGTTTCTCTCGTTCCAATTTCTCCGGTTTCGGGGTCTTTGTATTGAAGCCAATCTTTGGCGAGTGCAAGGGGGGATTCTCCCGTACCAGAAGGTTTAAATTCTTCTAAATTAGGAAGTACTAATGGAAGTTCTGATTCCGGAATTGGCTTTGTTACACCGGAAGGATAATGAACCAATGGGATTGGTTCTCCCCAGTATCTCTGTCTTGCAAATAGCCAATCCCTCAGTTTAAATTGTATTTTTTTCTTACCGATCTTTTTGGATTCTGCCCAAGAAATAATTTTAGAAGAAGCAGAAGAATAGTCCAATCCATTGATCGAAATTTCGGAAGAAGAAGAATTGATACAAATAGAAGTTTTAGAATCGAATGCCGCGTCCGAAATTTCACCTTCGATAACCGGAAGAATTTTAAGTCCAAAGGTTTTTGCAAATTCAAAGTCTCTTTGGTCGTGAGCCGGAACTGCCATGATTGCTCCAGTTCCATATCCGTATAACACGTAGTCGCTGATCCAAACTGGAATTTTTTGGGAAGAATCTGCAGGATTGAGAACAAAAGCTCCTGTGAAAACTCCTGTTTTTTCTTTATTCAATTCCATCCGATCCAAATCACTTTTTAAAGAAGAAACCTTTTGGTACTCTTCCACTTTTTGTTTTTGTTCTGGAGTTGTTATTTCGGAAACGATCGGATGTTCCGGAGCTACTACCATGTAAGTCACTCCAAAAATTGTATCCGGTCTTGTGGTAAAAATTCGGATCCCTTCTAAGCCGCTTTGCAGAGGTTTTGGAAATGGAAATATGATCTCAAGCCCCTCGCTTTTGCCGATCCAATTTTTTTGCATCTCTAAAGTAGAAGACGGCCACTCGACTAGTTTGAGGTCTTCTAAAAGACGGTCGGCGTATGCGGTAATTCTCATCATATACTGACGCATCGGTTTACGAACTACTTCGTAACCTTTGCCGACCCATTCTTCTACTTCTTCGTTTGCAAGAACGGTTCCAAGCCCTTCGCACCAATTGACAGGGATTTCTGCCTGATAAACCAATCTAAAATCGGAAAGTATTTTCTCTTTTTCGATCGGAGAAAACTCTTTCCATTCTTCAGAGTTGAATTGTCTATAGTCTAGACCACTTGAACCTTGGTTGGAAAATCTACGGATGAGTTCGTTTATGGATTCCGCTTTATTCAATTCAGGATTAAACCAGGATTGATAAAGTTGGATAAAGATCCACTGAGTGAATTTATAATAATCCGGATCGGTTGTGGATAATTCACGAGACCAGTCGTAGGAAAGGCCTATCATCTGAATCTGCCTACGGAAATTATCGATATTGTTTTTTGTAGTGATCGCAGGATGAATTCCGGTCTGCATCGCATAACGTTCTGCAGGAAGTCCGAACGCATCCCAACCCATAGGATGAAGAACTTCAAAACCTTTCATTCTTTTGAAACGGGAAAGAATGTCTGTTGCCGTATATCCTTCCGGATGACCTACGTGTAGTCCAGCTCCGGAAGGATAAGGAAACATATCCAAGCAGTAGAATTTCGGTTTAGAAGACCGGATGTTTGTTTGAAAACTTTTATGTTCTTCCCAAAATTTTTGCCAAAAAGATTCTACTTCTTGAAACGGATATTGCATTTCGATCCTTATTTTCTGACTGAGTCTATGACCTTAATCAATCTTTGAAATGTTTTACTCAAACAAGATTTACAAAGATCATATTGGTAAAGTTGTGCGACTTTTGATCTGCATCCGGCGCAAATCAAGATGAGGTCTCCTTTCGGTTGTGTTTGTTGTTCTTCGAGTAGATACATTTTACTCCCAGATTTATCCATAAAGTTTTGTTTTATTTACAGTGTGTCAATAAATCCGCGAAGAAACGAGATCCAACAACATTCCTTCGCGGCGAATTGGAGATTACGTTATAAAAACCAGGTAGTTTAGAGTCAAAAAAAATTAGCCGACGTTGATCAGAAATCAGTAGAATTTTTTTTAAAAAAAATCGAATCTTTTGTTTTAAATGGAATACTTTTTTAAAAGCGGGTTTCCAATCTATGATAGTAAAACATTTGGAAATTTATTTCTTTTTTTAATCCGATAAGGAAAGGTGTTAGGTTTGTTACAAGTAAAAAATTTAAATAAGTCTTATTTAGTTTCCGGAAAAAAAATAGAAGTGTTAAAAGACATTTCATTTCAGATCGAAGAGGGAGAATTCATAGCGATCATAGGGCCTTCCGGTTCTGGAAAGTCTACTTTACTTGCAATTTCAGCTGGTTTAGATCGTCCTGACAGCGGAGAAATCATGTTAGACGACATTCCACTTCTTAAAAAAGACGAAGACGAACTTGCTAGATTGAGAGGGGAGAAAATAGGTTTTATCTTTCAAAATTTTCAGCTGATAAAATCTCTCAATGCGTTAGAGAACGTATCGTTACCTCTCGTTTTAAATTCGAAATTGAGTTCTACGGAAATTAAAGATCGAGCTTTGACTTGGTTGGAAAAAGTTTCTATGAAAGAAAGAGCGTCCAACTTTCCAGGACAACTTTCTGGAGGAGAAGAACAAAGGATCGCAATTGCAAGATCTTTTATACACAATCCTAAAATTCTTTTTGCAGATGAACCTACGGCTAACTTGGATAAAAAAAACGGTGAAACAGTGATGAATTTACTTGCAGAGTTGAATCAAAAAACATCTTCTACTTTGATCGTAGTTACTCATGATCGTTCTGTTGCGGAACTTGCAGATCGTATATTAGAAATGAATGATGGACGTATTATTAAAGAAATGTATGGAAAGAAAAAAAAATCCTTAAATAAACCGAAAAATCCTTCCTCAGTAAAAAAGTCCGTATCCAAACATACTTCTACAAAAAGAAAAGTTTCTGCTAAAAAAAGATGAAATTTAAATTATTAATTCAATCCATAACGCGCGACTTTCGATCTAGAAAAAGTTCCGCGTTGCAGATCGTTTTGGCGATTGTTATCGGAACCGGTTCTGTTACTGCCATTCACACTTATAGAGAGGAATTAAGTCGTTCTATTTTAAAAGAAGCGCGAGCTTTAATGGGTTCAGATCTGCTCGTTCAATCTTCATCTCCGTTTACTCTGGAACAAAAAGAGTTTATGTCTCAAAGGCTGCCAAAAGGCTCCAAAACCTCTGAACTCGTGCAGTTTGCTTCTATGCTTCGTAATCAGGAAAACGACGAAACTACACTTTCTTTGATTAAAACCGTGTCTGGGAAGTTTCCATATTACGGTGAAATCATAACCGAACCTGCAGGTGTTTATCGTAAATTAAAAGAAGGTGAAATTCTTCTCGAAGAAAGTTTAATTAAAAATTTAAAACTTAAGATTGGATCTTCTGTTTCGCTCGGAGAAAGAGATTTTATTTTAAAAGGAAAGGTAATCAAAGAGCCGGGCATTGCGGGAAGTTTCCTTTCTATGGCTCCTACTTCGATCATATCCGGTTCATCTCTTGTATCCACTGGATTAGAACAAAGAGGATCTAGGATCAGTTATATGATTGCGGTCAAACTTAAAGATCCACTGATTGCGGGAAAATATAAAGAAAATTACTTTAAAGAGTATATTCAAAAAGACTTAACTATTTATGATTCGACAGAAACCAATTCCGGTTCTAGAAAATTTTTGACCAACACTTTGGATTTTTTTAGCCTACTCGGTTTATCTGCGTTTTTTTTAGGAGGAATTTCTATCTTACTCGTAAGTCGAGCAGGCATTAGAGAAAAATCTGGAGCGATCGCGGTTTTAAAATGTTTGGGAGCAAGTCCTAAAACGGTAAGTTGGATTGTATTGGGCGAATTATTTCTATTTTCTTTAATTGGGTCTGTTTTCGGAATATTATTTGGCAGTATATTATTGAAATGGATTCCGGATTTAGCGGGAGAAGAGATACTTAGTTTTCAGCCTACGATAGGATTTTCTTCCTTATTTTGGGGATTTTTGATTGGAGTTTTGATTCCATTTTTTTCTTCAATTGAATCTTTGATCGAAATTAGAACGTTAAAACCGATCCTTGCGCTCAAACAAGAATTTCAGGAAGAAACAAATCAAATTCCTAAATTTAGAATTACTCAGATTTTGGGTTATTCGATACTATTTGTTTTATTTTTCGCTTTGGCTTGGTGGGAGACGGAAAACGTCTTAAAAGGTTTGATTTTATGTTCTATTTTACTAGTTCTTCCATTGATCATATTTTTAGTATATTCTGGAATTAGAATATTGGTATCTAGATTCAGGGATCAAAACGACTTTTCTCCTTTCGCTCGGTTTATTGTTGGTAAATTTGATAGGCCTGGGACTTCTCTTTCCCTTTCGGTCATAGGATTGACAAGTTCTCTGTTTATTCTTCTTTTATCTTTGATCGTAAGTGAAAGTCTTTTAGAATATAGCGGAGCCAAAGACAAAGAAAGAAGACCCAATCTTTTTGTCTTGGATATTAGAGCCGAACAAAAAGAACATTTTGAGGAAGTCGCTAAGGAATTTGGAGCCGAGAAGTTGATTGTTGCCCCCGTAATTGGAGCGAGATTGTCTAAGATCAACGGAGAGGCTGTTAAAAAAGACGAAACTGAATCTTCCGCGTTAAGAAGGGATTGGAGATCCACCGCCAGGACGAGAGAATATTTTCTTTCTTATAGAAATGAACCGTATCCTACAGAAAAAATAGTAGATGGAGATTTTTGGAGAAGAGGAGAAGAAGATCAGATTTCAATCGAAAAAGAATTTTCCACATATCTGAAAGTCAACTTAGGAGACAGCCTTTCGTTTTTAGTTGGTGGAGTGGAAGTAACAGGTGTTATACGAAATTTTAGGACTGTAAACTGGGCGGATATGAGGCCTAACTTTGTGGTTTTGTTTTCCAAAGGAATTTTGGAAAAAGCGCCTAGTTATTATTTGAGTTCTTTAAGAATTGAATCGGAAGAAAAAAGATATGATCTTCAAAAGAATTTGATTTCTAAATACCCGAATTTAACGATCATCGATACGGATAAGGCTGTGCGTTCATTTTTAGGAATTTTGGAAAAAATTTCATTTACGATTCGGTTGATGACCGGGCTGATTTTAGGCGCTTCTTTATTACTCGTTTTAACCGCTTTAAATTCAAGCCGTAAAGAAAGAATCGAAGAAACTACTTTGTTGCGTATTATAGGAGGGACTTCTGTTTTTTTGAAAAAGGTTTTTTTGTGGGAAGGAATTCTTTTAGGTACATTTTCGTTTTTGTTGGCTTTGTTTTTGGCTTGGATTGCAAGTGTTTTGATAGGTAAACAGATTTTAGAAATAGAGATGTCCTATCCATTTTTTGAATACTTGTTTGTTTATATCTTTACGATTTTTGCAACTACTTCGGTTTATTATCTGAACCTAAAAGGAGAATGGAAAAATCCTCCAGTTAGTTTTATGAAGGCGATTTAAAATTTAGTTTTGTTATTTTAACGCGAATTCGTGAAGAAAATTAGAAAAATTTTTTTAATGTACTTTTACAACTTTAGAATTTGTTTGTAAAATCGCGATTTGCAGTAGTTCCCACATTTAGAAATTGATTTGTAAAGTTCAAATCCTAACTTTTTGCAGAAAAATGAATTATGGATTTCTAAGGCCGAAGAACTTACGTTATTTTGTATCATTTCTTTTGTGCGAAATTTTATGTCCTTTTTGATTTTTCCGTAAAAATAAATGTGGGAACTCATATGAAAATTAAATTGCAAAAGTGAATGTTTAAAAATTTGTAATGTGACTTAATCTGTGGGAACTACTGCAAATTAAGATTTCACAGTAAAACTTTGAAAACTCAATCATTCTTCGAGTAAAAGAACCTTGATTTTCAAAAATAAAATGTAGGAACTACTACTTTTAGAAAAAAACTCCCAGGCACCGAAATTGCGTTTTTAAACAGGATAGAATTTTAAGTACAACGATTCAAAAAGACGAAAGTATCGTTAAAACGGATCGCTTTCGTCTATTTTAGATTTTTTTTATATTAAAGTTGTTGAAAAGCTAATTCTCCATCTGTTTTACGGAGACGGTTGACAGAAGCAGTTTTGTTAAACTTGAATTTTTTCAACAACTCTATTGATTGAGAACCTTATCGATTTGAGACGAAAAGTTCAGGTGTCAAAACGTTTATTTGAGCGGAACAAACCTTATAATTAGAAGCCGTAGGACAAGAAGCGGTGCCACCTACTTTACAACCTTTGTCTTGACATTTTTTTCTGTTATCAAACGTATCGGAACCGGTGTATCTGCAATAATCTCTGCAAAGATCCGTGGAACCGGAAGTACAAATATAACAACCGTCTGCGGAAAGATCTTCAATCAGAAATAAAGAAATTAAAATCGTGAAAATAAAAAACAGGCTTTGAAATTTTTTCATACCTTAACCCCTTGATGGATTGATCTTAAAAGTTTTAACTTTGTTGTAAAGGTTAAAAAGATTTAAGGACTGATTTAAAATTTTAAAAGATTTGAATCGATGAGTTTTATTCTGCAAATTTTAGATAAACAATTTCTTTTAAGAAATCTCTATCATTCGAAGGTAATGATTTTAAAAACAAACTTCTGCATAAAATCATTGTTTGGTGATCAACTCACAACTAACGTGAGTTAGAAGTAAAAAACCTGGGAGAATTCGGCTACCATAAGCAGCGAGACACTGAGTTTGAGCGCGCGGTTTTAGTTCTCCCGCATCGCTTCCCCTTCGCGTTGACTATATAATAAATTTCCAGTATTTTTGCACTGAATGAGTACGTTGTAATGAAAATTTACGTCATAGGGATCAATAACACTGCAATTATAAAAAACATTGTGCTGAGTTCAGAACGCTTTTTAGAAACGAAGTTGAGTTCTTAGGATCCAAGGTTTTGGGATATAAAATTCTTTTAGATAAAAGGCAATCTAAATCGGATTCACGTTAATTTAACATAGGATCTTTAGTGTGTTCTACAAAGTATTTGTAAATTCCACCTTTACTTTTGAGAGCTTCTTGCCATGTAGTTTCAGGATCTTGATTTAAGACAAAGTCTTTAGAGGCTTCGTGAATTACCCAAGATTTGCGATTCATTTCTGTTTCCAATTGGCCCGCACCCCAACCGGAATACCCTTGGAATACGTGAAATTTAGAAGAGGATTCTAATAATTCTAGAAGAGTATCAAAACTTCTAGCAAGATATAAACCTGGAATTATCTCGATTCCGGGTTGGGAAATTTTATTGTCTTCATGTAATACGGAAATAAACGTAGGATCTACCGGACCACCTGAATAGATAAGTAAATTTCGACTAACGTGTTTTGGAATACCTTGGATTACTTCTCCTATAGACGCCTCTTGTCTTTTATTAAGAACTAAACCGAAGGCTCCTTGGTTATCGTGTTCTACCATCAGAATGACGGTTCGATTAAAATAATCCATGACGATCGAAGAATTGGAGATTAAAATTTTACCGCTGTAATTTTCTTCCATACTTTAAACCAACTTTAGACCGGATTATTTATTAGAAGTTCCGTGAATTTCCGAAAGAATTTGATAAGCGATTTCTAAAGTAGAAACGTCCGAATTCCTATTTACGGTAGGTTCTATTTCTTTTCTGATACAACGAATAAAATGTTCATGTTCTTGTTTGAGGGGATTGTCTTTATGAACGAATATTTTTTCTACGATCGATTCCTGGCGGTATTTGATCTCCTCGGATAAAAGAAGAATGTCCGAAGTGGCTTGTCTATGTAATTCGATTTCCTGATCCGTAAAATCGAGCATGATATAGACGTCTTTCTGGGTGATATTTAAAGTTCTAATTTTCGCTTGAGTTGCTCTGGATGCAGTAATACTTGCGAGACATCCGTTTTCGAATTCAAGTAACACATTTGCTACGTCTTCGTGATCGGATGATACCTTTGTGCCAGAGGCGGAAAGTTTTTTAACTGGAGAATTTACCAGATTCAACACAATATCAATGTCGTGAATCATCATGTCTAGGACAACTCCGACGTCTTTGGTTCTAGGATTAGAAGGAGCCAATCTCCTCGATTCGATCAACAAAGGATCTTTTACAATTTTACTTAATTCTAATACTGCTCCGTTAAACCTTTCGACGTGACCTACGAGAAGGACCAGATTTTTTTCTCCGGCGATTTTTACGAGTTCCTTGGCTTGTTTGGTAGTTTCGGCAATGGGTTTTTCAACTAATACGTGTTTGTTGGCTTCTAATGCTTTTTTGGCAATTTCATGATGTAAAAAAGTAGGAACTGCAATTACAACTGCATCCGTTTTTGAAATTAACTCGTCGATTGTGGAGAACGCCAAAGTTTTGTGTTTTTCTGCGATTTGTTTTGCTCTTTCTAAATCCGAGTCGTAAATTCCAACTAGGGTAGCGTCGTTAAGGGTTTTGGCAACGTTTACGTGGTACTGGCCCATATGACCGGTTCCGATCACGCCGAGTTTAACTCTTTCTGTCATAATACTTCCTTTTAGTTGCGCGATGAATGCGCGTTATTCGAGAAATGTTTTCTCAATTTTTTACAAAGGTTTATTCTAAAAATTTCTTTTGTCTTCACTCAGAAATAGATAAGTTTTAGAATTCACTTTAAAATAACTTCTATAAAACCCGAAAATAACGATCGTCCAATTCAATTTCTACATGGAGTTTTAGTTTTGTGATCATCATAAAATAAAATTCATTTTACAAAGATCCTTTAACAGAAATTGATCTTTTTGTATTTTCAAATTGAAGAATGAACAAAGATCAATTCCTTTTACTTTGTAAAGATTTTTCCTTTGGATCCTGGAATGTTTTCTCCAGATTCTCTTGCAAATTCTTCGATCAGTTCTCTTTGTCTTCTTGTAATTTTTTTAGGAATTTCAATCTTCACGATTACGTGTTGATCTCCTTTTCCATAGGCGCCTAGATAAGGCATTCCGTGGCCTTTTAAACGGAAAACTTGGCCGGATTCTGTTCCTTCGGGAATTTTCATCTTTGCCTTTTTGCCGTCAATTGTAGGAACTTCAATTTCCGCGCCTAGAATTGCTTGAGCCAACGAAATCTTTCGAACTAGAATCAGATCGTTTCCTTGACGTTCGAAAAGTTCGTGTTTTTTGATATGGGTTACAACGTATAAATCACCATGAGGTCCACCGTTTGGTCCGGCTTCTCTTTCTCCAGAAACTTTCAGTCTGGAACCGGTTTCCACTCCGGGAGGAATTTTGATATTGATTGTTCTACGTTTTTCTTCAAGGCCTTGTCCACCGCAGGATTTGCAAGGGTTGGAAATGATCGTTCCTTTTCCTCTGCAGGTAGGGCAGGTTGTAGCTACGGAAAAAAATCCCTGTGTTCTTCTAATTTGACCCGAACCGCCGCAATCGGGACAAGTAGCAGGTGAACTTCCTTTACTCGCTCCTGAACCGTTACAATCTCCGCAAGATTCTAAACGTGGAATTTCAATTTTATATTCTCTACCAAGCGCTGCGTCTTCTAAGGAAACTTCTAAGTTATAACGTAAGTCGGAACCTCTTTGAGGACCGGATCTTCTTCCGCCTCCAAAGCCGCCGCTCCTACCGCCGCCTCCAAAGAAATCACCGAAAATATCTCCAAAGTCTCCGAAGATATCTGAAAAGTCAGTATAAGCCCCTTGGCCAAAACCTCCAGCTCCTCCACTGACGCCAGCCTTTCCAAATTGATCATAGGTCTGACGTTTTTTAGGATCTCTTAGAACCTCGTAGGCTTCGGTGGCTTCTTTAAATTTTTCTTCGGATTCCTTATTTCCCTTGTTCTTGTCGGGATGGTATTTAATCGCTAACTTGCGATACGCGGATTTGATTTCCTCGTCATTAGCGCTCTTCGAAACCCCAAGAATATCATAGTAACTTCTTTCACTCATTGTTTTATTCCAAACTTGTGTTGAACGTTTTGATCTTACTTTTCGACTTTGTTTTCAACACTTTCGATGATTCCAAAAAACCGCGTAAAAAGTTTTTAGTTTTATACGCGGTTGACTTAAAGCTTTTAGATGTTCCAAAACTTAAATTCTAACTCGTAAAATAAATCAAGAACCACAGTTATCAAATTCAGGATTTTGTAACCTAACAACCGTTATGCGTGAACGTTACACATACGTTTAAGTTTGATTATAAAATTTTAGTTCACAACTATGAAAATTTTCACAATGGTGAAATCTAAATTGATTCGCAAAACAATAACTATTGGATCCGATGATTCTCCTTCATTTACGAACTGAACTTCAAAAAACTTGCACGTGCTCTTTGCGAATCGTTTCGAAAAACTCACGTGTCAAATCGTTCCGCATTTTACTTTTTTTCATCGTCCACTACGGTATAATCCGCGTCGACGACCTTTTCTCCATTATTCGCAGAGTTGCCTTGATCGTTCGAGCCCGGGCCGTTGGGACCTCCTGCTGTGGCTTGTTCCGCTCCTGGTGCGCCTTGCGAATAAACTTTACTAGCGATATCGGTAGCGATTTTAGAAAGAGAAGCCTTTGCGGATTCTATTCTTGCTTTATCGTTACTTTCAATCGCTTCTCTTGCGCGTTTGATTTCGTCGGTTGCGAGTTGTTTTTCGCTCGTGCCAATTTTATCTCCCGCCTCGTTTACGGTTTTTTCCAAAGAATATGCAAGAGTATCTAACTCGTTCTTCGCTTCGATTACTTCTCTTTGGGCCTTGTCTGCGGCGGCGTGTGCTTCTGCATCTTTGACCATCTTTTGGATTTCGTCTTCGGATAATCCGGAAGAAGATTCGATTCTGATTTTTTGTTCTTTGCCGGTTCCAAGATCTTTTGCCGATACGTGAACGATTCCGTTTGCGTCTATGTCAAAAGTTACTTCAATTTGAGGAACTCCTCTCGGTGCGGGTGGAATTCCAATCAAATCAAAACGACCAAGAGTTCTGTTTGCGGAAGCCATTTCTCTTTCACCTTGTAAAACGTGAATCGATACCGCGGATTGATTGTCCGCAGCAGTGGAGAACACCTGCGATTTTTTAGTAGGAATCGTAGTGTTTCTTTCGATCAACTTGGTCATCACTCCTCCAAGGGTTTCGATTCCAAGCGAAAGAGGGGTTACGTCTAAAAGAAGAACGTCTGAAACTTCTCCCGCTAAAACTCCACCTTGAATTGCTGCACCGATTGCAACCACTTCATCCGGGTTTACAGATCTGTTTGGTTCTTTACCAAAGATTTGTTTTACTAGCTCTTGAACCGCAGGGATTCGGATGGAACCACCAACTAAAATCACTTCATTAATATCGGAAGCTTTTAGACCGGCGTCACGAAGAGCGTTCTCGCAAGGAATACGAGTACGATCTACAAGAGATTTTGTAAGTTGATCGAACTTGGCTCTGGTAAGAGTCATGTCCAAATGTTTTGGACCGGAAGCGTCCGCAGTGATAAACGGAAGATTGATCTGAGTGGACATTGTTCCTGAAAGTTCAATCTTTGCTTTCTCAGCGGCTTCTTTTAGTCTCTGGACCGTATTTTTATCTGCAGAAATGTCGATTCCGGTTTGATTTTTAAATTCGGAAATCATCCATTCCATGATCGCCATATCGAAGTCGTCTCCTCCGAGATGAGTATCTCCGTTTGTGGATTTTACTTCGAAAACACCGTCCGCGAGTTCCAAAATGGAAATGTCAAACGTTCCACCGCCTAGATCGTAAACCGCAATTTTAGAATTTACGTTTTTCTTATCAAAGCCGTAAGCAAGAGCGGCTGCAGTAGGTTCGTTGATAATCCTTTCTACTTCAAGACCTGCAATTCTTCCAGCGTCTTTAGTTGCCTGACGTTGTTCGTCATTGAAATAAGCTGGAACGGTAATTACCGCTTTGGTGACTTTTTGGCCTAAGTAATCTTCCGCGGTTTGTTTCATTTTCATGAGTACACGGGCGGAAATTTCTTGTGGAGTAAATTCTCCAGCAGAGGTTTCGAACTTAACTCCTTCGTTTCCAGAGCGAATTACCTTATAGGAAACGTGTTTCATTTCTGATTCACATTCGTTCAATCTACGTCCTATAAAACGTTTTGCGGAACGGATCGTATTTACCGCGTTTGTAATCGCTTGGTTCTTTGCGAACTGACCGATCAGAGTTTCTCCTTTTGCGGTAAATGCTACAATCGAAGGAGTGGTTCTTGCTCCTTCTGAGTTTTGAATAACGACCGGATCCCCACCTTCCATCACGGAAACGACCGAATTAGTTGTTCCTAAATCGATACCTATAATCTTTTCTTTGGACATTTGTTTTCTCCTTTATACTTCCTGAGATTCTAATTATGATTTCGGTTTACCGATTCGAACCCTTGCAGGTCGAAGTGTAAACTTGTCTTCGTTTTCCTTATAGTAATAACCCGGTTGATATACGTCTATTACGGTCTCTTCCGAATATTGATCTCCTTCTTCCGAAGAAAGAGCTTCCATAGACATAGGGTCGAACGATTCTCCTTTTGGATCGAAACGAATTACATTTGATTTTTCTAATACAGAATAAAACTCCTTTAGAATCATTGTAACTCCATCCACGAAAGGTTTTAATTCCTCCGAGTTAGTCTGAGTCGCGCCTACTCTTTCTAAGTTGTCAATTGGATTTAAAAATCCACTTACAAGAGATTTAACCGCTTCCTTACGGATTGAAACGAATTCCTGAGCTGAGCGACGTTTGAAGTTTTGAAATTCAGCCCTTTCTCTTGCCCAAGAATCTTTCAAAGATTCTATTTCTTTTTTTGCAGATTCCAATTCGGTTTGTAGTGAGGTTTCCGTCTCCGACGTTTTTATTGACTCAGTTTGTGCCGTTTCAGTTGATTCTTCAGAATTCATATTTTCTAATTTACTTTCCTCTAATGTTTCTGGTTGGGATTTCTTCCCGTTGGCCTTTACTTCTTCCGAAGTTTGGTTGTTTGATGTTTCGGCCATGATTTATTCTCCCTTATTTACTAATGCGAGTTACCATCTCGGAGACAAGTTTAGACGTAAAGTCAACAAGTGGTAAGGCTCTATTGTAATCCATTCTTTGCGGTCCAATAATTCCCAAGGCTCCGATTTTTTTCTCTCCCATTCTATAGTTGGAAGTGATGATAGAAACTCCGGACATACTTCTATCTCCGTCCTTTCCGATGATCGTAAATACTCCGTCTTGATCGATGTATTCGGAAAAAAATGCCTTTAAAAATCCTTGATCGTCCAAAAGAGAAAGAACTTGAGAAAGTTGTTGTTCTTCGTCTCTGAAATTCGCATAAAGATTTTTAAATCCATCTATATATAAAGTTACTTCGGAATTATCCGGCGTCATTGCGGAAGAAATCAGATCTGCGATCCTTGTAAAATTTTCCGGTCCGTCTTTTCGAGCCATCAGTATCGGAATTACTACATTCTGAATTTCGTATATATCATAACCTTTTAGATTATCATTTAGATATTTAGAAACCTGATAAAGAGCTTCCTGAGAATAATTCTGATCCACGAAAATATTTCTGTGTAATACGGTTCCCGATCTCATGACGAGTATCATTAGGATTTCGTCTCCACGTACGTGAATGAGTTCTATATGTTTTAGAGTATCTAAATTTTTTGCGGGTCCAATTACAATTCCTGCGGCGTTCGATAAAGAAGATAAAACCGAAGCGGTTGCCTTTAATATCTGATCGAGTTTAAACTGCATTTTCAGATATTCTTGTTGAATTCTTTGTTTTTCTTTCAGAGTCAGCTCATATAAAATTACAAGAGAATCTACGTAGAAACGATAACCTCTCTCTGTCGGAATTCTTCCGCCCGAAGTATGTTTGGAAGCAAGAAAGCCGAAGTCTTCTAAATCCTTCAATACGGTTCGAATTGAAGCAGGAGACAATCCTATGTCGTGTTTATCAAAAAGTGTCTTAGAGCCTACGGGCCGATTCTCTTGGATAAACTCATCTACAAGGGCTTTTAGAATTCTCTTATGGCGTTCTGTTAAATCCATCGGCTTCTGGCACTCTGAATGTTAGAGTGCTAATTTATACATTTAGTTTCTGAATTCCTCTAAAAAATGTCAAGGAAGAAAGTAATCTGATCCCATTTTGAGTTTGAAATACTGCTTTTTTAGCATTAAAAAGGGTAGAGTGCCGGAAAAATTTCAATTAAAGAGACATAAACTTCTTATTTGAGTATTAAAAGTGGTAACTTGGAGTTTCGATGAGATTTGTTGAGTTCCTACATTTCAAAGTTTTCTTAAGAACTTGTCCTGAATGTGGGAACTACCACGAATGTAGTAAAGAAATGTAAGCGAACAAAGAGGTTTAAATTGTGGGAACTACCATAAATCATGATTTTAAGAACAAATCTTAAAAGTTGTAGGAACTCATACTTTTTGAACATTCGTTTTTTATGATTTAATTTTGTGTGAGTTCCTAGTTTTGAAAATCTTTTGTAAAATCTTAATTTGCAGTAGTTCCCACATTTTAGGAATGAATCAATAAGATTCAGATCCCAACTTTTTTCAAAAAAATGAATCATGGATTTCTTAGGCTGAACTCACATTGTTTCACATTCTGAAAAGTGAACAAAATTTCCCTGGAAATTGTTTGGCAAGTTTCAATGTATTTTTGTAAGACTTCATCCGTATGATCATAAATTTTGGGATCAGGATAAGGGAGACTAATTCTTGCATCTGCCCCGGTAACAAATGGACAAGCTTTGTCCGCTGAAGAACAGACCATAACAGCGATAAATTTCTCATTCGGATTGATTGAGTCAGAATATAGTTTTGAGAATCCAAGAATCGGTTCCTGTTTTGCGTTAATTGCAACGGAATACTTTGGATTTTGATCCTTTTCATACTTTTTTTCTATTTTAAAACCAATATTCGTTAAAGCTTCTACTGAATTTTTGAAAAATGTGGTAACTTCTGTTCCTCCTGAGAAAGTTTGCACGTTCCTAATCCCAAGATATTCTGCAGATGCGTGAGCCAACATTTGAGCAATTTGGCTTCTTCGAGAATTATGTGTACAAACGAATAATAGTTTTACAAAATTATTTTTAGAGATTTCTTGTTTTATCTTTTTTGAAAATTTAAGTAAAATTTCCTTTCTAACTGCACTGATAAGAGAATATTCCGTTTCTCTATTCTTTAGAAATAGTTTCAGCGGCTCAAATAAATCGTTCATATATGATATTTCTCTGAATTATTTTTTATTTCACGTTACTCATCTCTACAGAATGGGCACCATTCATTTTGAGTCCAATCTCTGTTTTGAAGTAGAATTTTGGACACTCGGTTATATAGTTCTGAGTAGTAGTTTTTACTAAAACGTGAAAGGTTTGTTTCCCAAGTGTAAGATCTTTTTGAAATAAAAAAATGATAATATGTTTCTAAAATTCTATTTAGAATTTGTCCCAAAGTCTCAAAGAATTTTATACGATCATTCTTTAGAAATTTTTAATAAAATGCAGTAGTTCCTACAAATTAGGTCACATTTGACAATTTACTCTAACTTTCGAGCAGTTCTAACTCGTTCAATTTTCGTAATAGTTCCCACATTTATGAAACTAAAGCGTCTCACTTCTATTGGCGTTCGAAGAACTAAAGCAAACACCTCTATAGATCGGTGTTTAGGATTTGGGACAAGATCTAAATTATTCCAATACAACTTCAAAACAGATCTTTTCAAAATTTCAGTTTTAGTCGATCTTGTTATAAGAAGAATGAATTCCCGTAAAACTAGACTCACGATTTTATTTTCTTTTCTTTGTATTTTATTTTGTGTACTGATCGGAAGGGTTGTTTTTCTCACGTTTTGGAACGAACGAGAAGTGGTTCTAAAAACTGGAGATCGAATTATGAGAGGAACCATCTACGATCGAAGAGGAATTGAACTCGCGATGACCGTAGATTCCGCAACGATCGGAATTTATCCCGCAAATATCTACGATCCAAATTTTACTGCGGTTCAATTGGCTCCTTATTTAGATATGTCTCCCGAAAAGATCGAAGTCATGATTCGAGAAAAGAGTCGTTACTTTCTTTTAAAGAGAGAGATTGAAGAATCTCTAGGTAACAAAATTATGGATCTTGCCCTCCCGGGTGTAAGAAGAGAAAAAGAATACAAACGAGTTTATCCACACGGTAGTCTCGCTTCCAGCTTGATCGGTTTTACTGGTATGGACGATGATCGTGCGCTTTCCGGTTTGGAAGTTCAATTCAACCAAGACTTAATGACTCCAACTGAATCTGATTCTTCTAGAGGAAGTAATCTTCATCTAACGATCGACGGACTGATCCAATATAAACTTGAAAAGGCGCTCGGAAAAAGATTCGAAGAAACCGGTTCTAAAAAAGCCATTGGGATTTTGATGGAAATCAATACCGGAAAAATTCTTGCTTCTGCTTCTTTTCCCGCTTTTGATCCAAATCAGTACAACGAATCTGGAGAAGACTCTCATACAAACTGGGCGATTCGTCACGTCTACGAACCAGGTTCCACGATGAAAATTTTTTTGGCTTCCGTACTATTTAATGAAAATCTAATACGTTCGGATGAGAAGTTTTATTGTCCAGGATATGTAGAACTAGGGAAAATAAAAATCAAATGTACAGAAGCACACGGACATTTGAACTTAGAAGAGATACTTCAATATTCTTGCAATGTTGGAATTATCAAAGCTGCTCAAAAAATTCCAGAAACATTACTTTATGATTATATGAAGAAGTTTCAATTTGGAGAAAAAACTGGATTTCTACCGAACGAATCCGTAGGTTATTTTCCTCCTTTGAAAAAATGGACTCCGGCTACTTCTATGTTTATGGCGATTGGTCAAGGGATTTCGGTGACTCCGATTCAATTGGTTGCTTCCGCCGCTTCCGTTGTCAATGGGGGAAGGATGTTAACTCCTAGAGTGGTTTCTCATTTCAGCGATTCTTACGGAGAAATTCTTCACGAATTTAAAACTCAAGAGACTCCGATTGGAATTAGAGACTACACTACGGAAAAAATTCTCAGAGCGATGACTAGAGTGGTTCAATCCGGAACCGGAAAAAACGCTTACATTCAGGAATACTCGATTGCGGGTAAAACTGGAACCGGTCAAAAAGCAGTCTCCGGAAAGGGTTATGTGGAAGGTTTGTGGTCAGCTTCTTTTTTGGGATTTTTTCCAGCGGAACGACCTAAGATTGTGGGTTTGATTCTTTTTGATGAACCGAAAGGTGGAACTCATTCTGGAGGAGGTTTGGCCGCTCCGGTTTTTAAAGAAGTTGTGGAAAATATCATTCCAATTATCGAACAAGGAGAACGAACATTAAACGTTTCTCTTAAACATTTTCAAAGGAAGAATATAAAAGCGACTAACACGTATGAGATTCCAGATCTAATTGGAAAAAGCAAACGAGAAGTCTTGGAAATAATAAGACCTCTTGGAATTTCGGTTAAATTTCACGGAAGCGGATTTTGTTACGAGCAGGAGCCTACTCCTGGAAAAAAAATCGAAGACAAAAGGCTTAATTTGTATTTCAAGTAAATAATATATTCTAAAATTATGATATATTTGAATTCTTCGATTCTCGAAAAAAATTTAAAAAGTTTATCTGTTGTTTTCCCTTCGATACGGGAAAAAATTCTTAAATCGATTGAAACTTCTTCAAATGTATCCCAGTTAGAAGAAACCGATAGTTTAACTTCTACAGTGTTTTCCACCTCTCAGAGTGCGGCTTCTATTTCTCAGACTTCAATTTTTAGTTCTTTTTTAGAAATTAAAACCTCCAAAAACGGACATCCAGTTTTAATTGCGGACGGTATTGCGCTTCACAGTTTGATGGATCCGATCACAGAATCCAAACGCCTTTTAGAGGGTTTGAAAAAAGAAGACGAAGAAAGAGTGTTTCTTTTTTTTGGTGCTGGAATTGGTTATGTAGTTCAAGAAAGTTTAAAGTTTAAGAATGTAACCGCCGTTTGGATGGAAGTCTCTCCCGAAATTTTACGTTATGCGCTTTCTATTTCTGATTACTCGGATTTTTTAGAATCCGGTAAGCTTAAGATTTTATTATCTCCTATTTTAGAAGAAGATCTTTATTCCGCTTTTAGAGGAATTTCGGGTTTTCCGATTAGTTTTATTCCGCATCGTGGGAGTAATCGATGGAAAAAAGATTTATACGAAGAACTACGTTTTATTTCTGAGAGTTTTTTTCATAAGAAGGACGTGAATATTTCCACTCTAACTCGTTTTGAAAAGATCTGGACTCGGAATTTTATTTCCAATCTTCCTAAACTTGTGTCTATGCAACCGATTCGTTCTTTATTCGGAATTTGTAAAGGTAAGGCGGACGTTCTCGTTTGTGGGGCCGGACCTTCTTTAATTCTTTCTTTGAATGATATTAAGGCCTATAGAAAAAATCTGATTTTAATCGCGGTGGATACTGCTTTGATGGTTCTTTGGAATTTTGGAATTGATCCGGATCTAGTTTTTTCTGTCGATCCTCAGGCTCTTAATACAAAATATTTGGAAGGTTATAATGGCAATGCTAAGATCGTTTTTGATCCTACTTCTTCGTATCATTCTTTAAGGCTCCCAGGTAAATTTAAAAACGGTTTTTTTACTTCTTCTCCCTTCCCTTTAATTAAGATTTTTTCTTCCAAACCAGAAGAAGAAATCGGTGCAGTTGATTTTGGCGGTTCTGTTTCGACTAACGCTGTCAGCCTTGCAGAAAAAATGGAAGCGAGAAATATTCTTCTTGTAGGTCAGGATCTGTCTTTCCCAAACAAACTTGCACATTGTAAGGGCGCAGTTTTAGAAGAAAGACTTAATCATATCGAATCCAGAAAACTGAGAAGAGAATATCATAACCATAAACAGATGACTGCCCTTCCAGTAAAAAAAGCGGCTTCGATCCGAGGTGGAGAAATTAGAACCAACGAAAAACTTCTCATTTTCAAAAAATGGTTCGAGGAACATCCTAAAAAAAATCCTTGGTTCAATTTTGGAAAAGAAGGTGTTGTTTTACACGGGATTCCCAATGTGGACTTTTCAAAATACATTCAAGAAAATGAATGTGATTTTGGGTTTGTGGAATCAATTCGAAACCACATTTTTTTTATCTCCGAAAAAGAACTCGAATCCGATTTGCAGTCTAATTTTTTAAAGGAAAAAGCTCCTCTCGAAAAAAAAGACAGCGAAGATTTTTTTGACTATAAACCTTATCGTGTACAAAAATCCGTTAGTAAAATAAATTCATTTTTAAAAGACGAAGAGGATGTTGCACAAAACTTTTCTCGATTTATGTCGAAGGAAAAAATTCTTTCCGAATTAAACGTGTTATATGATCAATTGAATGTTTTTATTGAAAAAGTAACTCAAGGTAGAATTCTTTCGGATCGTTTGTATTTTCAAGTAAAAGAAGAAAACCGTTTTAAAGATCAGATTCTAAAAAATTTAAAAGAGATGGATCGTATTGATGAAGAGGTTTCTTCCCGTAAAGGACTTACAGAAATTTTAGGTTTGAGTATTCAAAGAACCGTTTTAATGATTACAGAAGGTTACGAAGGTGGTCTGACTTTGGAAGAAAAGAAAAACGAAAGATTAGGAATTGCTAAGAAAAGTTTTCTTTTGTATCAAGGTTTAGAAGAAGCTTGTAAACTTCATTCTAAGTTGATTTTAAAAACGATCTTATGTATGAAACTCGACTAAAATTGAATTTTGAGTTTGATTCAAAACTTCGAAAAGATAATCTTTTAGAAATTTTTAGACGTTGTCTCAAAAATCTTAGAATTCGGTATTTTTGCACAAAGATAAAATTTTATTCAAAAACCTTAGATCAATCTTCAATAAATAAAATGCAGTAGTTCCCACATTTATAGAGACATAAAACAAAGATTATACGAAACACAGTATTTGTTTTAAAATCGTAAAAGAATTTGAAATCATTTTTGTGGAAACGGTGAGAGTTCCCACAAAATAATCGCTCTGACAACCTATACTATATTCATTTTTTATGATTGGAGTTCCTACATTTTTAAAACTTCTCTGTAAAACTCAGATTTACAAGGGGAGTTCCCACAGATTTTGTTTTTTGCAATAAGATTGACTTTTACAAAACGAGTTTTTTACGAACTTATGTTTTCAAATATTGAATGAAGTCTACAAAAATGTATAAGATAATCTAAAAAGAATTTGTCTTTTACCGGTTCCGATAAACTTGAATTACTAGAGTTATTGAAAAATCTCGTAATTCAAGTTTAACAAAACTGTTTCAATTGATCGTTTTTATCAAAGAGAAACTGATAGAAGAATTAATTTTTTAATAACTCTACTGTAAAAGTTTATTATAAATACCGTTTAACGTGTGTTTGGCGTATTTCAACGCGAAAGGGATCGATGAATGAACTAAAGCAAAACGCTTTCCTGAACTCAATGCATCGCTCCCTAAGGGTCGCTCTGCAGGGTTGCGTTAACTCAGCAAAACGCTTTTTACGAAAGCGTTTTAGGGTCAAAAACACACATTTTTCAAGTGTTCCGACAAGAATGAGTCTTTTTACTTGCAAAAAGTATGTTTTTCTGATAGAGAAAAATCTTCCGAACTTCTCCACCTCCGCCCCCACCCAAAAATAAGGGTGGGAACTCAGTTTTACAGAGGATTTGTCGTAATTCTCACAGATTTAATATTGAGATCCAAATACTTGATGGGGTTGGTTATCACTCCCCATGGGTCGTCAGGTTATGACTTTCTAAGTGTCGTTCGAAGCACTAAAGCAAATGCCTGTAGGTTTTGGGACGGTTTTAAAATCTTATCGTGATCAAGTTAATAAAATTGCCTATTTTTTTAAAGAATAATATTTTTATTATATTCTAGTAATTTAAAATGTATTTGTGTTTTAAATTTTGTGATTTGTTTAAGTAGGATTGAAATTATTTTTAATATATTAATAATATTGAATTTAGAAACTTATTCAGTTTTGCTTGAAATTATGAGAACCTTTATAAAATAAGCTATCTTACTACTCGGACACATAAATAGAATACTTGGGTTGATTGTTTCAAAAATTTGAATGTTTTGGTCTTGCTCTAAAATGCCGTAAATCGCGAATTTACAGCATTTTTTAAGTACTGCTATTTTTTTGCAAAAAACAATTCCAAAACAAAATATTGGTAATTTGTTATCTGATTTTGAGTAAAGATTTAAAAAATATACGTTCTGTTTTACAAGTCGTCTAAAAACAGTTTATGATTTTTCTGGAAAAATTTCCAGAAAAATTAGAATGGTTTTTAAATCTTGGAGTACAAAACTTAGGATGATAAGAATGATCATTTCCATTGACTTTAGAGAAATTCTTTTTTAACTTGAATTATGAGCAAAGAAGAAAAACTGAAAAGACTGGGTCTGATGCAATCCGAGGTTTCTGCATGTAAACTTTGCAAACTTGAAACCACTCGTACTCAAACAGTTTTTGGAGAAGGAAACCCAGATGCGGAATTGGTTTTTATTGGAGAAGGTCCAGGTAAACAAGAGGACCTTACTGGTCGTCCTTTTGTCGGAAAGGCGGGCGAACTTTTGACAAGGATTATAGAAAAAGGGATGGGAGTTCCGAGAGAGTCCGTTTACATCGCCAACATTGTAAAATGTAGGCCGACCGTAGATATGAAGTTTGAAAAGGATAGGCCTCCTGAAGAAGAGGAAACCAGAGCTTGTGCTCCGTATCTTTTAAGACAACTTGAGATTATTCAACCGAAGGCGATTGTTACATTAGGAAATCCTTCTACAAGATTTATCTTAAATACTAAAGAAGGAATTACTAAGATAAGAGGAACCTGGGGATCTTTTTTTGGGATTCCTGTGATGCCTACTTATCATCCTAGTTTTGTAATTCGAAACGGAGGAGAGAACAGCCCTCTCAAACGAGACGTCTGGGAGGACATTAAAAAGGTTATGGATTTGTTGGGTTGGAAAAAACCTTCGTAGTTTCTTTTAACCAATCTGCAATTTTCTGATAAATATCGGAGGGCGCGTCTTCGTAGGCGAAAAGTCCTAGATGATCATAATCGATCGAAGTTCCATTGTCCCTTCCCGCTTCCCAGTATTCTTTTTTTCCCTTTTTTCTTTGATAGACCGGATGGATACTTTCGGTAGGAGATACGTTGTCGATTTTACCTCCGATAAAAAGTGTAGGAAAGTTAGACGTTTCAAATGGTTCCCAGTTTTTCGGGTTTTCTTCCAAGGTTGGCAAATAGTTAATAAGATTCTGATATACGAATAGAGTTGTAGGATCGTCCTCGTCCAAAGAGATAAAACGTTTACAGAAATGATCTTTGTTTTTACAAGAAGCGCTTAAGTCAGTTCCTAATCTTTTTTCGGCTTTCATCCGTTCCAGAAAACTATCATTGTATTTGTAGTCCATTCCAGTTCCTAAAAAAAACGCTTTAGAAACATCTGATACTTTTTTAGATTTCAAAGAATATAATATAGATTGGCCTCCTAAAGAAATTCCACCCAGAAAAAGTTCTTTTTTACCGGTAACTTTTTGGATTTTTGCAATAACTTCGGGAATTAGATTTTCTCCCACTTCTTTTAAGTTTACGGATTTATAATCTTCGAAGTGTAGTAGCCAAACCGAAAAGCCGTTTCCGTTTAATACTCCGATCAATCCGGATTTACTTCCGAGATAAAGAGCCTTTTTGTTGATAAACACCGGATCTATTAAAAGTATCGGAGGGCGAGAGGAATTTTCATAGGAAAAGGTAGTTAAAAATACGTTTGGTCCTAGATTTGCGGTTTGTGAAACGAATTTTTGTTCTGTAATGACCACATAACGTGTACAGCTCAAAAAAGTGATTAGGCAGAATAAGATTGATAGTTTTTTTATAGGTTTCATTTTTAAATCCAAAATAAAATTATAAATTCTTTTTAAGACGAGTTTAGAGTCGTTTTTAAAACTTTTTGTTTTTGAGTTTATTGTCTTCATTTAGATTTTTGTTCTGACTTCTAGATTTATGATTTAACCAATCAGAACTTTCTATTTTTTTGTGTAAGTTCCCACAATTGAATTTTTGATCCAAGTTTTTTCTCTTTGATTTTGAGTTCATAAAAATACATTAGATTATTCTAATTTCTTTTATCCAACCAAGTAGTAATAGGAACAAAAATATCTTTATCTGCATTTTTGCCGACGATCAAATCCGTGTGACCGTAATCTTCAGAATGATTGTTCGCTTTGGAGATGATAAAAAGTGTTTTGTCTTCTGAGGAAATTTTGTCGTATACATACCGAATTGAATAAGTTGTTCCTAATTTATCCCTTCTTCCGGAAATTAACAAAGTAGGAATTTTGATATTTTTGAGTCCGTTTGAATAGGAAATTTTATGATCTAAACTTCGAATTTCTCCGTTTTCTACAAAGTCTTGAAACTGAAGAACTTCCTTTTCGGTTCCAGGATTCATTGAAGTCGTTTTTATTCCGGAAAGAATCAAAGGATCTACGTTCTCTTTATGCCATAAAAGTTCTTCCAAAGATTTTTTTGGAAGAAATGGAATTCCGGTTCCTCCTTGTATGCTCATCCAAGTTTCTGCTGGAACTACCGGCCAAAGATTACTCAACCAACTAAGTGAAGCCAAATTTTTGATAGAAGCGCTCGGAGAATCTAAGATTCCAGAAGATCCTATCGTGACTAAGTTGGCGATTCTTGTTTCTCCAAAACTTCCAATTCTTGCATAAGCGATTACACCCCCCATACTATGGCCGATCCAATTTACCTTGTCTTTTCCAGTAGCATTTAACACGTGTTTGATGGCAGTATCTGCGTCGTATTGTATATAGTCGTCTACTCCGTAAGTAAATTTTTTGTCTCCAAAAAACAAGGAAGGATAACCCGCGTCTCTTCTTCCTCTTAGATCCAATAACCAAACGTCGTAACCTTCCTTTTGAAGTCTTCCGACAATCGAACTTTTTTCGTTGATCTTCAAGTAGGTTCTATTGGCCATCCATCCGTGACAAAGTATAACCGGATATTTTTTAGAAGGAGAGTCTAACGCAGGTGGAAAATGTTCTAAGGTCAGATCCCAATCGTCCGACGTTTTAGGATGATGAATTTCCCCTTGGAGTTGTATAGTCGTTTTACATTGAAAGAGGAAAATTCCCAAAACAAAAATTTGGAATATTCTTAGGATGTTTGTATTCATTAGTAAATCAGATTATAGATTTTTTTAGAAAGGATCAAGTAGAAATTCATAATATAAATTAGATCTCGTCGTAAAAATAATTTATCTTTGTTTAAAACATCTTGTTTTAAGTCTTTTTATTAATAGAGGTGTTGAAAAATTAATTTTCTTTTGCTTTTCATTAGAACAAAATGGATAATAGAATTTAAAAATTAATTCTCCATCGGATTCTGTTTCATGGCAACGGTCAATTGAATCAGTTTTGTTGATCGTCCCTATGGATTTTTTTAACCATTCTAATCTCTATAAAATAGAATACCGTAAATTTGGGACAAGTCAGTTTAGAAACGGACTTTATTTTATAGTTCTGAATATTTTTTTTAAAACGGCTTTTAATTTGTGTTTTTGACTTTAAAACCGGTTTTGAGATATTTTTCAATTTTAGGTTTGATCACATAATGACAGTAAGACTGTTCTGGGTTGGTTTTAAAGTAATTTTGATGATAGTTTTCGGCTGGATAGAATTCTTTTAGTTCTTCTACTTGAGTTACAATCGGATTTGAAAAACGTTCTTCTGTTTTTTGAATTGATTCTTCGACTTGTTCTTTTTGTTCTTTAGAGTGATAAAGAATGATGGATCGGTATTGAGTTCCTATATCGTTTCCTTGTCGGTTGAGTGTAGTAGGATCGTGGCTGATCCAAAAAACTTCTAAGATTTCTGTATAACCGATGATTTTAGGATCGAAAGAAATTTGAATCACTTCTGCGTGTCCAGTGGTGCCGGAACATACGGAGCGATAATCCGGATTTTTTGTCCTTCCTGCCGCGTAACCGGAAGTTACCGATTCTACTCCTTCTACCATTTGATATACCGCTTCGAGACACCAAAAACAACCGCCGCCTAATGTTGCTTGTTCCATAGGAGACGATTCGAGCTTAGAATGGAAAGGTTGCAAGTAGTTTTGAAAAATGTTTTTTTAAAAGTGGTAGTTCCCACAGATTACGTCGCCTAGAAATCGTTCCTGTTTTGTAACAATCTTTTTTGCAATTTGATTTTTGTAATAGTTCCCACATTCCAAGATTGTTTTGATAATTTCTGTAATTTTCAAACCCAGAAAGCAAATTTCTCTAAATTCTAAATGGAAATAAGTGGTAGTTATCATATTTTCAAAGTTTAGAAAAATCTTATGTTTTTTAAAAGTGGTAGTTCCCACACGTTTGGAAAATCGGGCTTGAAAAAATAGATTATATTTTAACCGAAATCGCAAAAACGATAAACTTTTCTTCTTTGGATTTGGATCGATCTCGATCAAAAACCGCGTCGTAAGAACGAAAATATCTTCCTTCCAGTCGAACCAAGGCATTTTCGTTTGGAATATAATCCAAAGTAATCGTTGCACCTGAAGTTAAAAATCCGTTTTTAGAACCGGTTTGAATGATCGTTTGTTCAGGATCAAACATCCTTTCTAAACGTAAAGAAGTCCTGAATTTTTCAACCGGTCTCCAAGTAATCCAAAACGTTCCATGATACCATTGCCTATAAGCCTGGGTGCCTGGATCCGGAACCCTTTGAATTCCTACGTCCCCAGAACCTGCGATAATAAAATGTTTCGTAAAATGATATTGAAGAATTAAATTATTATAATATCTTGTTTGACGAGCTTGACTATCGGGAGCTTCGTTTCCCACGAAAGTATTGTGAGTGATTTTAAGCTTATCTGTAATTTTATAATCGATTTGAGAACCAATCGCCTTATCTTTGTTAGTTTCCGTGATGTTTGACCAGCCGTTCATCAGATGAAATTGAAAAGAAAGTTTTTCTGAATATTGAAACGAAAGTCTAAAACCGCTCGAATAATAAGGCACGTAATCCAGAGCGAGTGCCCTGGAATAATTCCAGTTATTGTGAGAGATCCAGCTTTCAAGTCCGATATTGCCAAAATAAATACCCCCGTCTAACCATAGATTTTTTGCTAGTTTGATTCCGGCATAAGCTTCTTGAATATTTCTTACCGAAATTTCATTGGAATTCTTTTCCGAATTGACTTCGTTTTTATAATTCGAATTTACAGAATTTCCAAATTGAAAGGCGACTCTACCTCTATATTGATCCGTTTCGATCTTACCGTCTATGTAAGCAAGGTTAACGTTGATTTCGTCCCAACGTGCGGGTTGAGTGAGATAACGGTTGTCTCTTGAACTTGAACGATAAGGATTGTGAGCGTAATAAGAATCGATAAAAAAGCCGAATTTAGGAATCTGTTTGTTCTCTTCCGGACTTTCTTTGGAATGATCATTTTTTTCAATCTCGTCTTTAGATTGAAAATCTTCGTTTTGTATCTGTGAAGAATCCTTATCGATTGATTTTTCATTTGTTGGCGATTGAAGATTTGTCAAAGAGGTTTGCAATAAGTCAGAACCTATTGGAGAAGAGTCGGAATTTTTTTTGTTCCGGATATTAGTAGAGAAGATATGAGAAGAATTTAGAACTTTTCCTTTTGTTTGAGACGTAGATGAATCTGTTTTTTGAGAATCCGCAGATAAGTGAAAGATAGAAATGAAGAAATATAGGATTGTAAAAATATATTTTTGAAAACCTAGTTTGTTCAATAAATTTTTTATTATAAAATTTGAACCGAATTTAATTTGAGTCCATATTTTAGAACATTCTAATTTTTGAAAATTCCATTTTTGTGTCATGATAAAAGTATATAAAATTGAACTCTTGTAGACAAGTCCCGAAACTACAATTTGGAATTAGAATTTTCTTTTAGAAGTTAAGAAATGGTTAAGAGAACGTTCTATAACATCCAAAGAAAACGATTCTACTACTGATCTCTATAAAATTGAGTATCGTTAATTTTATCACAAAACACTGATTCCATGCAAAATATTAGGCACTTTATTATATAGTTATGAGTAATATCCTATAAAATCGAGTACCGTAAATTTTGATTACAAAACCCTGTTTCAGCTCAAAATACGGGGTATTTTATTTTATAGTTATAAGTAGAACTTTAAAATAGAATATTCAAAATTCTGTCTCTAAAACTAGGACTCGTCTTAAAAATCATGAGACCTGATTGTGTAAGGAGCAGTGAAAAAATCGATTTTCGCATAAATTTGTAATTCATCAAATTAAAAATTCATTTTATAGAAATTTACTTAAGAAAATTTTTCAAGTTATGGATTTTGAATTTGTTTCGTTTTTAAAAAAGGTTTAAAGACTTCTATTCTTTTTAAGTTCGTTTTTTTACTTCTCTTTGTCTTTCTGTCTTTTATACTGACTGATTTAAGGGAGAATACAATGATTCAAAATAATTATTTTTCGGACAATCAAGACATCCAGGATCATTTTGTACACATTCTACCTTGGACAGAAATTATACTCGATTACGAAAACGATTTTTCCGGTGTTGCAGAGGGAGGGCCTTCTAATCCTTCCGAAGCAAAAGAATATTATAAAACCGTGTTGGATACAGTCGGAGATTTGGCCGGAAATATACTTTCGCCTCACGTTGCCGACTTGGATCGAGAAGGTTTAAAATTTAAAGATGGAAAAGTAGAATTTCCTCCCAAGATGCTTGAATTGGTTTCCAAAGTTGTAGAGGCGGGAGTTCAAGCCTATGGATTTTCTAGAAAATACGGAGGATTAGGAATTCCTTGGACGGTAAAATCTTTTATATCGGAAATTTTCTATAGAGTGGACGCGTCACTCGCCATTGCCATCGGATGTGTGAATCTTGCGGAAATTTTAGAACGTCATGCGACCGAGGAAATGAAGAACGATTGGATACCACGTCTTGCCGATGGAAAGTTTGTTTGTGCGATGGGACTTACCGAACCGGATCACGGTTCTGATCTTTCCAATTTAAGAACTAAAGCCACAAAAGATAAAGAAGGAAATTGGATATTAAACGGAACCAAACGTTTTATTACGCATGGTTGTGGGTTCGGAGATCTTCCCGCAGTTTTATTGACACTGGCTCGTTCTGGCGAAATAAATTCCGGTGCGAGAGGGCTTTCTTTTTTTCTAGTCCAAAGTACGGATGTTCAAATTGCAGGAATCGAAAATAAACTTGGACTTCATTGTTCCCCCACTTGTGAGGTGGTTTTTGAAAATTCTCCAGGACTTTTGATCGGTGAAGAAGGTTACGGACTTATAAAATATACGATGGGAATGTTAAACGGAGCTAGAATGGGGATCGCACAACAATCTACCGGTCTTGCAACTGCAGCATATTATGAATCTCTAAAATACGCAAAAGAAAGGATTCAATTTGGAAGACCTTTGATAGAAATCCCCGCGGTGAAAAAGATATTGGATCGGATCGAAAGAGAAACTTACGCGATGAGATGTCTAACGCTGGAAGGTTCTAGAGTGATGGATCATTATTATTGGAGAGCAATTCGACTTGAAAAACAAGGAGCTACAGAAAAGGAAATTAAAAACGATACAGTGGTTCGGTATTGGGAGAAAATTGCAAATGTGCTTACGCCGATTAGTAAGTATTATTGCTCTGAGTCTTGTTTGAAGGTGGTCAATGACGCGCTTCAGATTCATGGTGGTTCGGGTTATACAGAAGATTATGATATTTCTAGAATTTATAGAGACGCAAGGATCGTTACGATCTATGACGGAACTTCTCAGATTCAAGTCAATGCGTGTATCGGAGGAATCACTTCCGGATTGACTCATACGTTTGGGGAATACATATCTGAATTAATAAGCCGATCTGATTCTTCTTTGACTCACAAACTGTTTTACGGATTTCAAGAGTTGGTAAAACTTTATAAGGAACTTCCGGAAAGAGAAATGAAGGATACGTATGCGGAGGAGATCGTATTGACTTGTTCCAGACTTTTGGCGGGAGTTTTATTTGAATTTTCTTGTAAAAGGCTTCCAGAAGATAAAAAGTTGCTTCGGCTCAAACACGTAAAAGATTATCATATAGATACTCTTTCTGTTTTGGAAGGGAATCTTTCAAAATTAAAAGAAGTAAACGAAATTAAGATTTTATAATTGTACGATTTGCTTGGAAAATTAACTTTCTTTTTTTATTGTATGGATGTATAAAACTGTGAATTTTTATAATTTTAGAGTTTGTTCTTAAAATCGTGATTTGCAGTAGTTCCCACAGATTAGCCACATTACCAATTTTTAAACATTTACTTTTTGTACGAGTTCCCACATTTTAGCAATCGACCGTAAAGTTCAGATTCCAACTTTTTTCAGAAAAATGAATTCCTTACGTCGAACTTACGTTAAATAGGCACTTTATTATGTAGTTCTGAGTAAGACCGTCTTTGGAGATTTTATTGATGCAAGATTCAGGCTCACATTCTTTCGGACCAAACCCTTTAACTCCTTATCCTTTTCCGGAATTTCCTAGAATTGGTTTTTTAAAAAACTTTATTCAATCTACTTTGATTGAAGTAGGAGATTATACATACTACGATGATCCGAATGGCCCGGAACGTTTTGAAAAGGAGAATGTTCTTTATCACTACGATTTTCGAGGAGATAAACTTGTGATCGGCAAATTTTGTGCGATTGCAACTGGAGTAAAATTCATCATGAATGGAGCCAATCATAAGACGAGCGCGTTCTCTACATTTCCTTTTGCGATTTTTTCAAACGGATGGGAAAAGGCCATGCCTAAGCCAGGAGATTTTCCGGATAAAGGAAATACGATTGTAGGCAACGACGTTTGGATTGGAACCAATGCGATCATTCTTCCCGGAGTTAATATTGGAGACGGCGCGATTATAGGCGCTTATTCGGTTGTAGCCAAAGATGTTCCGGCTTATACGATCGTTGCTGGAAATCCGTCTCAGGTGATTCGGGAAAGGTTTTCTACTGAAGTTAAAGAAAAACTTTTAAAGTTGAAGTGGTGGGATTGGCCTCCTAAAAAAATCACTGATTCGTTGGATTTTTTGACAACTCTTGATTTTCAAAAACTAGATGGATTTGATTTACAGTAGCTCCCACAGATTACGTCTTATTTCTAACAAAAAGTGAATTTGGAACGAAACGTTGAATTGAGTTTTTCGAAAAATGATATATTCAAATTTTATATTTTTCGCACAGAGAAATAATTTCCTGAGTTTTTGAAAGTTTTTCTGTGAAATTTAAGAATGCAGTAGTTCCCACAGATTACGTCTCATTTCTAACAAAAAGTGGATTTGGAACGAAACATTGAATTGAGTTTTTCGAAAAATGATATATTCATATTTTATATTTTTCGTACGAAGAAATAGTTCCCTGAGTTTTTGAAAGTTTTTCTGTGAAATCGTGATTTGCAGTAGTTCCCACAGATTACGTCTCATTTGTGAAATTTTTGCTACTCATTGTGTAAATCTTTATAAAATGAATTTCTGATTTGATCGTAGAACAAAGATTCTATGCAGAAATCTAAAAACAATTTTGGAATTTTATAGAGTTTTTTTACAAAGGTTTCCACGAAGTTGAAGAAAAAAAGGATTAGTATATGAATAAAAAAGAATATTCTAAATTTTCTAAAAAACATACGGAACAAAACGATATACTAAAAAAATTTCAGACCTTGCCCGGAGTAGGTAAATCGGTCTCGATGGATTATTGGAATTTAGGTTTTAGAAGTTTGGAAGGAATCCGTATCGCGGATCCGGAGGAATTATATGTCCGTTGTTGTAAGTTACACGGAGGATATGTGGATCGATGTATGCTCTATGTATTCCGCTGTGTTCATTATTCCTTAAATACTGAAAAGCCGAATTCAGAAAAGCTAAAGTGGTGGAATTGGAAAGATACCGAAAAAAATCAAAAATCCAAACGATAGTTAACTCCGACTTGAACATAAGTTAAAATCGTTTTAGATTCGTATAACATAGGAATCAAAATTTTCGGCCCGAAAATTTTTAATGCAAGTTGATCGGGATCACCTTCGTTTTCGGTGATATAACCTGTTTGAAGTGTGTTCTTTAAATTCATGTTGCTTGTTTCCAAAAACAAACTCCAGTTTCCTTTTAATTTTGTGGAAAGTCTAAGATTCATTTCGGTTCCAATAGATTTCCATCGATAATCCAAACCGAATTGATTTAAGCTGAGCATTTGATTGGAACTGTCTATTCTATATTCATTATTTCTAAAAGAAGAAGGACTTGTCATATCTAAATGGAGAATTTGACCTTGTAGTGTAAAACGTTTCAAGAATTTCCATTCAAATCCGATTCCAAGACTATATCCCTTATAATGACTGGAATATTCACGAAAGCTAATGCGACTCGGATCGATTCCGCTTCCAGTTTTTTGACCAATACTATCGACTTCTTGACTGGTTCTCGTCCAGATTCTTTCTATTCCTCCCAGAATTTGCAGATCTAAAATCGGATGTGGATAAGGGGTAAAACCGACACGAGAAGAAACTTTTTGAAATTTGGTATTCATCTCTCCTAAAATTGCGTTAACCGTCCTTTCTCCGGAAGATTCTGATTCTGAGCTGGTTCCGAATGCGAGAGTTTGGAATCCGTTTACGTCTATATTACGTTTTGCTTCTGTTCCTCGTAGTTCAAATGTTAGCCGATTCCAAACATATCGAATGCGAGTCGTAGAGCCAGTGTTAGGTGTTTTATAAGGATTGGTGAGAATTTCCGCCTGGCCCGAACTGCTAAAGGCCAAGCCAGCGTATTGAATGGTTTGGTAAAAAGGTCTTAGTTCTGATTGTTCGGTACCATCTCCGATTCCGAAAGAAACATCCAGATAATGTCTTTTTGAATCGATCAGTTCTTGTTCTCTTTTTTTAGAATTTTCTAATTTGGATTTTTGTTTTTCAGCTAACTCGGCGAGTTCTTTTGATTTTCTTTTTTTTTCTTCTTCTTTATTTTTAGTTTCTTCTTTTTTAGGGATTGTCTCTATAGTTTTTGAAAAAGATATTTTTCGAATGTTCGATTTCTTAAAAATTTTTGTGGTTCCATTCGAAAGTTTAAATGTGACTGTTTCTTTATCTTGGTTTAGTATATTTCCTTCTATTCTTTCTCCAGATTTTAAAAGAGCAGTTTCGCTTTTAAGTGAAACCGTTGTGGTTAAAAAAACTATGATCGAATAAGAAATAAATTTTTTCATAAAATTTATTTTTGCAAATAAGGTATCGGGAATAATAACACATTGTTTGAATCTTGCAATACGATTTAGTTTTCTAAAAATGAATTTTAACAAAAAAGAGTTTAAAACTTTTCGAATTGTTTTGCGGATGGGTTTATGAAATGATGAATTACTTTTTTATAATCGTGAAAAACAGAATAGAATCGAGAAGATTTTTATCGTCTAACAAATATTTGAAATGAAGAATCGATTTTCGGAAAATTTTTACTCGGAGTTATATAATGAGATATCTAATGTTTTGTATTGAAATAGGGTTTTGCAATTAAAACTTACGATACTCAATTTTGTAAGGACAGTAACTATATTAGAATTGTTGAAAAATTAATTTTCTTCATTTAAACAAATCATTTGTTGATTTGGATTTTTTCAATAACTCTACTTTTAATTTACTGTTTCTTTTGGGGAAGATGGACGAATTCTATTCTCAAAATCCAATCGAAATGCTTTTTCTGGCTTTATTATAAATTATGTATATACTTAAAATATTTTTAAGTATATTTTTTTTGTAGAAAAGAAAGAAACTTGTCTTCCTGATCTAATTTACTTTTTAAAAGAAGAATTCTTAATTGATTGGGTGGGTTGGAAATTTTGATTAGATCTTTTTCAGTGCAAACTAAAAAATCAAAATTTTTTGCAATCGAGTTTAAAACGTTCTCGTCTTCTATCGTATAAGAATGGTGATCTCGGAAGGTTCTCGTTTCCAATTCGGATGGTTGAAATTTACGGATCATAGAAAAAAAAACTTCCGGATTTCCGATTCCAGTAAACGCATATACTTTTTTACCGGATAATATTTTAGGAGAATCGGATTCTAAATTAGGAGATAAAAGTTTATCCGGTTCTAAAGAAAAACGAAAAATTTCTTTAGAAAATTGATTTTGAATATTTTGAACGATTCTTTCTACGGAAGGTTCATATTTAGAAAATATAATCTGATCCGCTCTTGTTAAAGAAGAAATAGGCTCTCTTAAATTTCCTGCAGGAATTAAAAAACGTTCTTTAGAAATTTTACTCGAGTCCAATAAAACAAGGTCCACATCCCTTTCTAAAACGTGATGTTGAAAACCATCGTCTAAAATTACGATCGAATTTTCTTGTATCTTTAACTCTTCTCTAAAACGAATATAAGAAGAGTATCTGTCTTTCCCAATCCAAACTTCGGCAAACGGAAGATGTTTTTTTAATAGAAGAGGTTCGTCCCCTGCCTCCATCGGTGTTGAGTGTTGTCCTACACGATGTCCTCGTTGAGAACCTTTTGCACCATAACCGCGAGATAAAATGATGATTTTCTGATCTGGAAATTTTTTATGAATTAGTTTTGCAATAAAGATAGAAAACGGAGTTTTCCCGGTTCCTCCCATGGAAATATTTCCTACACTAATTACAAAAGCGCCTGGAAGTTTTTTCTTTTTTGTAAGTTTCTGATCGAATATAAAAAGAACTCGATACAAATAAGAAAAAACATATAAAATCGGAAACAGTATAATTTGTAATATAGAAAGAGTAGAAAAAAAGTTCATAAGAATATTAAAATTCTGTTAAGTTATGTGTTTTCCGAAAATTGTATGTCGTAAAGTTTTTTATATTTTCCATCCAGTTGGAGTAGTTCCATATGAGTTCCGGATTCTACGATTTTTCCGTCTTCCATTGTAAAGATACGATTGGCAATTTGTACCGTAGAAAGTCTATGTGCGATGATGATCACAGTTCTGTTTTTATAAAGGGATTCTAACGCTTCTTGAACTAATCTTTCTGATTCGGTATCGAGCGCCGAAGTAGCCTCGTCCAAAATTAAAATTTCAGGATTGAGTAACAAAGCTCGGGCGATCGCGATTCTCTGTCTTTGGCCTCCGGAAAGCATAACTCCTCTTTCGCCTACGATCGTATCTAAACCTTCTTCAAATGATAAAATAAATTCCATCGCAAAGGCCTGTTCGCAAGCAGTACAAAGTTGTTCTTCGGTTACTTTTTGGTTTCCGTAGCAGATATTTTCTCGTATGGTTCCGTTAAACAAAAAAACTTGTTGAGAAACGATTCCGATTTTTTTTCTAAGATTACTTAGATCTAAATTTCGAATATCAATTCCGTCGATAAGAACTTTACCTTCCTGAGGATCGATCAATCTAGGCACAAGGTCAACTAATGTAGATTTGCCGGCCCCGGAGGCTCCCACCAATGCGATCGTTTCTCCCTTTGGGATTTCTAAATTGATTTCTTGAATGGCTGGATTTTTGGCGCCGGGATACGTATAGGTAACGTTGTTAAACGACAATCCATTTTCCATCTTTTTTAGAAATTTAGGATTTTCTGTATTTCTAATATCTGTTTCCTGATCCAATAATTCGAACACTCGATCTCCCGCCGAGATTGCGCTTTGGATCGAATTAGAGAGCATACTCATTTGTTTAAAAGGTCGCATTAAAAAAATTAACGTTAAAAAGAAAGCCATAAACATACCACGCGAGAATGTTCCGTCTTCCATAAGATACGCGCCGAAACTCAGGAAAATCACAACTACGATAGAACTAAACAACTCCGTTAACGAAGGACCTACTTGGTGATAAAAATGTCCTTTGAACGTTTTGTCAGAAAGGTCTTGGTTAAACTCCCAAAAACGTTTGGCTTCCGTTTTTTCCATAGAAAAGGCGCGGATTACTCTGATTCCGGAAATTACTTCCTGAAGGTGTCCGTTTAACAAAGAAAGACGCTCCTGTTGATTGCGTGTTGCTCTGCGGATTTTATCGGCAAACGCGGATACCGGGCCCATTACGATCGGAACGATTATAAAAACCGCAAGAAACATCTTCCAACTTAAATAAAGAAGAAGAAGTAAATGTGTGACGATATAAAAAAAATCAGTGATCGCGTCTTTCAAATCTGAACTGATCAATTTTCCTAAAACTTCTACGTCATTGATAATTCTACTCATTAGAATTCCGGTTTTTTCTTGTACAAAATGATTGAGGGGAAGAGTTTGAGCTTTTGTGTACAATTCCAACCTAAGATCTCGAATTGCTAGATAACCCGCCGAGTTAATACAATAAACTGCGGCGGCTAAAAAAATCAGTTTTAAAAGATAAACGGGAAAAACGATAAAACAAAAAAGAAGAACGAGTTCATCATGGCTCATTTTTTTTAGAGAGGAGTTGAGTTGTATTTTCCATTGAGTGAGTTTGAGTTCGATAGATTCAACGCTTGTAAAAGAATCCTTCTCTTCTAAACGTTGTAAAAGTATTTTATCTTTTTTAGTCAGAGAAATTTCGAAGTTCGTTTTTTCTCCGGTTCCTAAAGAATCAAAAATAGGAATCAAAGAAGTAAGAGAGGCTCCGTTTAAAATCGAAACGAGAAAGGACAGTACAATTCCTGAAGTCAATCTGTATTTGTACTTGAAGGAATACTTTAGGAGCCGTTTATATATATTCATTGTAAGGGTTTAGTCTTTTGAATACTTATCTAACCTTTTTTACAGGAATCCTCGTTTTGTCCCTTCTTTTTTCCGGTTGTAAATCTAGAGAAGAAGATCCTGAGGAGTTGATTCTTTCTATTCCATCCGACCCGATCAGTTTAGATCCTCTTTTCTCTACCGATTTATCTTCTCGTACACTCGGAAAATTTTTATATCCGTTTTTATTTCAAAAAGTACAGAATGGTACACCTAACTATCAACTTGTAGAATCATTTCAATTGATAGGTGCCGGAAAAATTCGTTCTTTTAAGCTCAAACTGAGAACTTATACTTTATCTAATGGAGAAAACTTAAAAGCCGAACAGGTTCGAGAATCTTTAGATCGGTTGGTGAATACTCCCGGCCCTAGAAAAAATCAATATTCTTTTATTAAGGAAATCAACGTTCTTTCGGAAAAAGAAATAGAACTAAAAATTACGGGAGGACTTAGACACGCAATAGATTTACTTTCTTTACCTCCTGCTGGAATCGTTTGTTGTAAAACCGCAAATTCAAAAACACTGGAAGCTGAATCTTTTGAAACATTAGAAAAAAAGAATGTATTAGAGACCCCTAAAGCTGGAAAATACGTTCTGAAAGAATGGAAAAAAAACAATCATATACTCCTAGAAAAAAATCCTTATGTAAACGAGGATCTTCCAAAAAAAATAAGGCTTAGAATTTTAGCTTCTGCTTCCACTGGGGTCTTTTTGTTTTCTAAGGGAAGAATGGATCTGATGCGTATTCCTAACTTCTTATTAAAAAATCCGCATATTCAAAAAGAGAATCTTAGATTTAGAAAGGGAAGAGGTATCCAATATATAGCGATTAATGCGAACGAACCTTGTTTTGATTTGAATTTTAGAAAAGCCTTAAATACTTCTGTAGACGCTGATCTCGTAATCCAAAAACTATTGGAAGGAAATGCGGATCTAACCTTCGGTCCGGTTCCTTTGGGGATTGTCGGATCATCTAAAATTCAAAAAGTTGTAGAGGAAGATCCGGAAATTCTTTCGATACAAAGTCATTCTCAAGAGAAAGCGAAGGAATATCTGAAAAATTCTTCTTGTTATCCGAAAATTTTAGAAAGGGAAATTGATTTTAGAATGAGGGGAGATGAGGAGAATAACGCGAATGGTTTGGCTTTGGTCGGATTTTTGAATAGATTAGGATTGAAGATTAAAATTCACCCGATGGAAAAGGTGACTCTTTATAAAGAAAATTCAGAAGGTAAAGGAGATCTAACGTTACTTTTTTGGTACGCAGATTTACCGGGGGCTTGGAACTTTATAGATCCCTTGTTTTCTGGCAAGGACAAGGGCAACGGCGGGAACAGGGCGCACTATGAAAATCGGGAGCTTGAAAATTTATTTTCCAAAGTTAGAAATTCCGATTCCTTGGATTTGGAATCGGAAACGATTCAGGCTTTGAGGATACTCCTCAGAGAAAATCCTTGGATTTTTCTCTGGTCACCGTATGAGGTTTTTTTAATATCCGAAAAAGCAAAACATTATTCTAGTTTGGAGGATTATCTGTAGTTTCTGGAAGTTCTAATTCTACGGAATCTCCGTCCCCATCTTCTGCTTGGGGAAGAAGGTTTGTAGTAGCCCCAGGTTCTTGTATGGAAGTTTCTGGAGTTGCTGTGGAACCCGCGGGAGAAGTAGGTTGTTCTCCTATATAATAATATTGACCATACAAAGGATACATACAAGGAACGGAGGAATGTAATTGCAAGCCGGTTTCTCCACATACGTCTACCTGCACAAAATCGCCGTTAAACGGTTTGACCAGCGTGTCTGAAAATCCTATATTTTTTGCGATATAGTTTGTGTAACGAAACCAGATGTTTCCACTGATCGCGGAACCGGAACCTTCAAATGGAGCCCCTACGTCGTTTCCGATCCAAACAGTTGTAACTAAATCTGGATTGACTCCTGCAAACCAAGCGTCTCTCACTCCTTTGCGCGATCCCCATTTTTTTCGGGCTTCTTTGGGAGATTGGACCGTTCCGGTTTTACCTCCCATCGGAAAAGAATCTTCACCTTTAAGTTTTAGTTTCATTGTTCCTTGTTCGCTTAACACTGCTTCTAAGAGATTGATCGTTTCTGCGCAGGCAACAGGATCTAAAATCTGAACCGATTCGTTTGGATCTTTTAAAGGAGTGGAGAACATTTCGCTACCTTCAAAATCTGTAATTCTAAGAATTTGAATGGGAGAAACTTTTTTACCTCCGTTTGCAATTGTAGCGTAAATCAAAGCGAGTTCCATCGGAGACAATTCCCCCGAACCTAATGCCAAAGAAAGATTGGGTTGAAATCTTTTTTCAAGAGTCGATTTGTCTATGTCTAAGATCATTGAAATTTTTTCCAAAAATTCGTTCACACCAAATTCGTTTAACAATTTGACTGCGATTGTGTTGATCGATTGTGCAAAAGCAATTCTTGCTGTAACTTCTCCTTTGTAACCTCTATACCAATTTTTAGGAGAATAACCTCGGATGTTGATCTCTTCGTCCATTACCATAGAAGAGGGGGTGATCATTCTATTTTCAAAAGCGATTGTATAGACTAAGGCCTTGATCGTAGAACCCGGCTGTCTTAGCGCCGAAACGGCTCTGTTAAGTCTAAATATATTAGAAATTTTGTAACTACCTACCATCGCCTCTATATAACCGTTTCCCGGATTGATTGAAATCAAAGAACCGTTCATATTGTCTATGATCGATTGTTGGATTCTTGCTTCTTCAGAATTTCCTTTTTTTGAATATGATATTTTTGTTTCATTTAGCTTTTTACGAACGGATTCGATACCTTCTCTTAAAGATTTTTCAGCGGCTTCTTGTTTATCGTAGTCCAGAGTTGTATAAACGTTCATTCCTCTGGTTTCAATATCTATTTCGGAGAACGTATCTAAAATATGCTGACGAATTCCGTAATTAAAATCGGGGGCGAGATTTACAGTAAAGTCTTTGTCAAAACCGTATCTAGCAATATCAGAAGAATAGAATTCTTTTTCGCCGTCTTTAGTGACTTCCACATTGTAGAAGGATTTGAATTTTTTCAGATTTGAATCTATCTTACGAGAGAAATTCTTATCGATGTTAGCTGGATTTGGATGTAGACGTTGATTTTCAGCCATCGGAATCAAAACGAGTTTCTGTCTTTTCAGAGCGGTTTTTAAACTTCGAACAGGATTATAATTGGAAGGAGCGGGAATGATTCCTACAAGCATAGCGGCTTCTTCGGGGGTAAGTTCTTTTGCCGCTTTGTTGAAATAATAACGGCTTGCTTCTTCCACCCCGGTATTGCCTTCTCCTAAGAAAATTCGATTGAGATACATGGAAAGAATCGTGCTCTTATCGAATTGACTTTCTAGATAAAAAGTACAGTAGAATTCCGTAATTTTGTTAAATATGTTTCTGGCTCCCAGATCTAAAGTAAGTTTTGCAAGTTGTTGAGTGATGGTAGAACCACCTTGTTTTTGAAATGTGGTCAGATTGATGAAGATCGCTCTTAGAAGCGCGGTGTAATTGATTCCGTGATGATTATAAAACTCCCTATCTTCGGAAGAAAGAAGCGCCCAGATAATGTTTTCGTGTTCGGCGAGATTGTCCGTGCGGATTGGTTTAAACTTTCTTCTGGAAAATTCTCCGATCAATTTACCGTTTCTATCTAAAATTCGAATTGGGCGAATTTGACTGACTTCGTAATAATTTGTGACCTCGTTTTTAAACTTATCCAGATTGGAGACGACTTCATCTTTTTTGGATAACCAAACCACATAAGAACCGCCGATTAAAAAAGAAGTGACTGAAATTGTTACAATGATCGCATAACGTAAAATTTTTCTCCAATGATTTTTTAAAAAGTGGAGAATCTTTATAAAACTTTTTTGGATTGAATTGAACACTTTTTCATTACCGGATGTCATCGTTTCCTCTTATTATCCTGTTGGATTCTAGAGAAAGACAATAGAAACGATACGATCTTTGTAAAGTATTAGAAATATTTTCCATTTAGAATTTCGAACCGGATCAGAAACTCTAATAGAGTTGTATTTGATTTTTTCGATAAAACAAAGTTTAAATTTGAGGACAGCGGTAAAATCAGCAGGCAAAGCTATTATAGAACTAACTTAACTTTGTATGTTAAATAAGATTCTAACGAACCTTCCATTTTAAATATGCCTTGTGTTATTAGGGTTCTGAGACGATATTCCCAAAATTTGTCTTGTATCAGTTGTTCGTAATTACCTAGGGCTGTTCCAATCAATCGGCTTGCATCACAAAAAGAATTTTGTGCGTCTAAATTTTTTGCACATTCGATTATAAAAGAATCCAAATGATTTTCTTCGACTGAAAGGACTATATCTCCCTTCCGAATTCGGAGTAAATTTGTATTGTTTAAAAATGTTTCCCATTCTTTTTTTAAATCCGTTTTCTCAGGATATGTTAAAAATGGAATTTCTTTCGACTTTTCATAGATTTTTGAAATTTCTTCGAACGATAATTGCCCCGTTCTAAAGATTTCGTATTCTTTATGGAACAATTCTTTGTAAATTTTCGAAGCGTGAATGACGCGTATTTGGTTTTGTCCTTCTAATAATGAAAGTATAAAACAAAGTCCAAGATAATCCCCTGCACAATCTCCTTTCCAGATAGTAATCGGTAAATCTTTAGGAATGGAATGGATTTCTTTCAAACATTTTGTAAAGTCGGAAAAATAATATTCTTCCTTATAATAATCGGAACTTATATTTTTAAAAAGCCATTGCTGTCTCTTTTTTTGTCCTACTTCTGTGTTGATTTGATAGATGGGTCCTATGGAGAGATCATCCCAAAATGGGATTATCCTCTGATCGAGCTGTTTTAAGTCGTAAGTTGTCGTTTCGGAAAAAGAAATTTGGATTTCTGAATATTTTGTTTTTTTCATGTTTTAGGAATAAGCAGTTGTATTATAAGAGTTAGAATAAAAAGGTAAGATCAAAACTACATAATCAAGTGTCCAATCCGATATTGCACTTAAATAATGAGTTGTTGAAAAATTAATTCGCCACTTAGTTTCTATTTTATGGAAACGGTCGATTGAAGCAATTTTATTGATCGTCACTATAAAATTTTTCAACAACCCTAATGTGAATTCTGCAAAAAAATTTGGGCGAATCCGATGTTGCCGAACTACGCTTTCAGCTCCAGTCAATAAATTGTATAAAAGAAACATTATATAATATTTATCTTTAATTTAAATTTATTATAAAATACGCTTCATAAAGAGTGTTCCGCTGAAGTTTCCCTACGCCTCAATCACTTTCGTGTATAGAGGACTGAAGAGACGGCGGAAGTCACTAAACTTTTCTTATTTCTGGCCTCAAAAATGTGGGAACTCTCGCGTTTAAAAGACATAATATTTTTTTAAAGCGAATTCTTGTATTCCCTCTTGTCAAACAATTCTAGGAACTCCTGAAATTTGCAATTTTGCAGTAAAACTTAGAATTGTGGGAACTCTTACAAAACCCAACGAATACTGATTAAACGAAATTCTTAAAAACTTCTGCATATCTGAACTTGTCGAGCACCAATAGAAGCGAGACGTTGAGTTTTTCGAACGGCCTGATTGAGTTTCACAAAAATGTAGGAACTACTATGAAAATAGAACTACATTTAGAACTGGTTGAAAATTCGCAAATTGCCAAATGCGACTAATTTGTAGGAATACTGCATTTGATTAAAAATTTATAAAGAATTATCGCGTAAAGTTCTTTGAGTTTGGAACAGTTCTTAGTAAAATCGTCCGCTAATTTTGGATACTATTTCTATATGTCCCGTAGTAAATAATGTGAGTTGGTGTAAGAAAAACTAAAAAATTTTCTAAAATTAGTACTTCCTACATTTCATTTATGGAAATGATTGATACTAATTTTTAAAAGCTAAAAACAGTGGAGTTCCCACATTTCAAAGTTTTACCGTAAAATATAGATTTATGAGAGTTCCCATAGATTAAGTCGTATAATAAATTTTAAACATTTATTTTTTATGAAAAAATCAGATTTTTATAAAACGAATCCTTACGCCGAACTCACGTTAAATATCCAAAATGTAGAGAAGTTTTTACTTACTCTTCTTTAGAATCGTAAAATTGACCCTTCTGTTTTTTTTACGTCCTTCTTCGGAATCATTTTTATTCAAAGGAGCACTGTCTCCAAAACCTTTGGTTTGGATTCTTTCCTTAGAAATAGAATGTTTTTGAAAAAGAAATTCTGCGACCGCGGCCGCTCTTTTTTCAGAAAGAATTAGATTGTCCTTTTTTTTACCAACGTTATCGGTATGACCTTCTATCTGAATTTCAATATCTGGGTTTTCCTTTACGATTTCCGCAAGACGATTCAGTTCTAGAATGGATTCTGGAGCGATCTGAAAACTTTTAGACTCAAAAAATAAATTATTGATTTGAATGGAGCCTCTATCTTGGATCGGAGGAAGTTGTAAAATTACTTCCACTTTTTCGGAGAATTTCTTTTTAGAACTTAGATTCAAGTTTTGTGATACAGGAAGATAACCTTTTTTCTGAGCATAAAAGCCGTAGTTATCACCAAAGGGAAGGATAATCGAAAAATTACCATTAGACGGATCGCTTTTGGTGCTACCAATCTTTTCGTGAGACTTTAAAGATTCATAATGTATATCAGCAGAAAGAGGATTACCTTCTGTATCTAAAACTTTTCCGTTTATGATCACAACTTTTTCGGGACGCATCTCTTTAGGAAGATAAGCCATAAACAATCGGCCGTCTTTGCTGATATAAGCCCAGTCGCTGTTTGCGGGAATGGAAAAGAAATTTACACCTTTTAGGTTTTCGGAAACTTCCACGGGTTTGGTCCATTGATCCCAACCTTCTCCCGTTCTTTTTGTCATATAAATGGAAAGTCCTTTGTGACCGTCGCTGGAAAAATAAAGGGTTCTATCGTCGCTTGCTAAAAAAGGAGCCATCTCTTCATGAGTTGTATTGATGACTTCTCCTAAGTTTGTTCCTAAAGGAAAGGTTCCGTCGTTTAACATTTTGCTGACATAAAGATCTAATCTTCCTTTGGAGTCTTTATGTTGAGAAGAATAAATTAAAATTCTACCTGAAGAAGAAAGAGTAGATCCACCGAAAATTTCTTGGCTTGAATCGTTTTTCTTTCTATAAAGATTATAAAAATCAGGAAATTTTAATATACTTGGTTTAGACCAAGAATCCTTTTCCTTAAAACTTTTATAAAGAGGGACTCTACTTGAGATTTGTTTCGTTTTTTCGTCGTATTCTGTTCTAAGCTCTTCTATCTTTTTTCTATATTCGTTTGAATTTTTAGAAGAACGAGCGGCCAAGTTTCCCTTTGTTTCAAAATCTTTACTGAGTTCATCTAAAAGTTCTTTTTCGCCAAACGTCCCAAAGACGAAAAGTTCGTTACCACCAGGAAGCGCAGAGATAACAGCGGAAGGCATTTCATTATTTAAAGGAGCGCTCATCTCCTTACCATCTTCCCAAAAACCTTTTTCGTCTAGTTTGGAATACCAAATCTTTTGAGTTCCAGATTTACCTCGTTTAATATAAGCGGTCCAAAAAAGATATTTACCGTCCGGAGAAACTGTAGGATTAAATGCAAAAATATTATGATTTACGTAATCAGGAATTTTTTTAATCGTCCAAGGTTTGATTTCTTTGGAATTTAAAAAGGGATAAATCTCATAACGTATCGGGTTGCAGGTGGAACCTTTCATACTACATAGAATTTTCACGGTCTTGTCGTTGAGTTGAGAAAGTTCGGAAGTGATTTCGTTGGATTCGATGGGGACGTATGCGTTTTCAGTATTGAGTAATTTTCCGAACTGAAGGATTTTTCCAGTCAATAATTTATAGCCAATTTCTAATTTGAATGTTTCGTTGTGAGAAACGTTTTTTAGTTTTTCCTTTTGTGATGCGAGTTGAGTAAAATTTTCTTTAGGAATCCAAGAAGTGGATTCACTTAGTTTTTTTGAGGAAAGATTTTTATCCTCGGACTGAAGACCAGAGAAAAACAAAAAACTTAAGATCAGGGTCAGCAGAGTTTGTAAAATACGCATACGTTTTCAACTTCGGTAGAATTTCAAAAGTACTTAATTCTACTTTTTATTGGCAAAAAAACCCTATTTTGAAAATCATGGTCATGAGGCAGGTATCCTAAATGATCAGCACTTCCGGACTGACTTTAAACTTTGGTAAAAAGGTACTTTTTGAGAACGTTACCGTAAAGTTTAAAGAAAATTGCAGATACGGATTGATTGGAGCAAATGGTTCCGGTAAATCCACATTTATGAAAATTCTAGCAGGAATGGAGCAGGCGGCGAGTGGTTCTGTTTCCATAGACGCGGGCTTAAAACTAGGATACTTAAAACAAGATCACTATGAGTATGAAAATGAAACCGTTCTGAATACAGTCATCATGGGAGACAAAGAACTTTGGGAAGTTTCTCAGGAAAGAGATACAATCTATTCTAAACCAGAGATGTCTGACGAAGACGGAATCAGAGTTTCCGAACTGGAAGAAAAATACGGAGAACTAGGCGGATACGAAGCAGAAAGTACAGCAGGAGAATTACTAGAAGGATTAGGAATTCCTACTTCAAGTCATACTCAAACTCTTGCATATTTAACTGGAGGATTTAAACTTAGGGTTCTTTTGGCCCAGGTATTATTCCAAAAACCAGATATACTTCTTTTGGATGAGCCTACCAACCACTTAGATATTAAGACCATTCATTGGTTAGAAGAATTTTTAACTAACTACCGTGGAGTAGTCATTGTAATTTCTCACGACCGTCACTTTATCAATTCGATAGCGACTCATATTGCGGATTTAGATTATCAATCATTGACAGTTTATCCGGGCAACTACGACGACTTTATGGAAGCTTCCACAATGGCCCGCGAACGTTTGTTAGACGAAAATAAACGTAAGAAAGAAAAGATCGCTGAACTACAGGATTTCGTAAATCGATTTAGTGCAAACGCGAGTAAGTCTAAACAAGCTACTTCCAGACAGAAACAAATTGAGAAGATCAAATTAGACGACGTCAAACCTTCTTCTAGGGTTTCACCTTACATTCGTTTTAAGATGAAAAAAACTTTGGGTAAGGACGTGATTCTTGCGGATAATATTTCTAAGTCTTATGATAGATCCATATTCAAGGATTTTACGATTAATATTACCAAAGGTGAGAAGATTGCAATTATCGGAACTAACGGCGTTGGAAAAACCACTCTTTTAAAAACGTTGATGAAACAGATTGAGCCGGATACCGGAAAAGTAGCAATGGGAGATTCGGTTACTTCTTCTATTTTTCCACAGGATCATAGAGAAGGTATATTAGAAGATTCTGATACACTGGTGGACTGGCTTTACAGATACGCCGATCCAGGAACTGAAATGGAAGAGATCCGTGCGATATTGGGAAGAATGTTGTTCAGCGGAGATATGGCTAAAAAACCAACGAGTGTACTTTCTGGAGGAGAAAAGTCCAGGCTCATTATAGGAAGGATGATTATCACTGGAGATAATCTTTTGGCTCTCGACGAACCTACAAACCATTTGGATTTGGAAACGATAGAAGCTTTGAACTATGCACTTTCCATATTTGAGGGAACTGTAATATTCGTTTCTCATGATAGAGAATTTGTATCTTCACTCGCGACCCGTGTGATCGAAGTTTCTACCGAAGGAATTCGTGACTTTAAAGGAACTTATGAAGATTTCTTGGAAAGAGAAGGCGCGGAATTCTACAAACGTTTATCCGGTGGTCCTGTTCTCGCAGAAAGTTGAGGAAAGGCCAAAATTTAAGAAATTTTATACCGAGTTGTCCCAAAAACGAAACCCGTAAAATATAGGAACTCACACTAAAATCGAATCAAAAAATATCCTTTAAAATCGGTAAATCGCCTAAATCTGATATAATTTGTGAAAACTCTTAAGTTTTGAAGATGTTCATCTTAAAAAAATTCTAAACGCAATAATCGGATTAATAATTTATTATTTTGCTTCCATGTCGATTTGTTCTATAATACTTTTCCAGTAGTATTCAATTATCTTTATATCAGGATCATGGAATATAGAATGGATCGTTTTTAATTTATTAAAATTATTAACGTTTATATCGAAATTCATATCGGATATGTTTTTTTTGTTATCGTTTTTCTGAGCTAAGAGCGTATGACCAGAACAAAAAATGATAACAAAAGTAAGCATGAATTTCATAAAAAACTTGTCCTAAAAACTTAAAATGTGGGAACTACTGCAAATCACGGTTTTACAAACAAATTCTAAAATTGTAGAAGTGCGTATTTTTAGAAAATTTGCCGAACTCACGTTTTTTAATAACTCTATTTATTTGTCTTTACAGGTTACAATTTAGTGATAATCAGAAAATTAAAAATCTATTTTATAAATTTTCTTAAAGTAATTTTTATGGTTTCGTTTTAAGAAATTTTAAAAGCTCGTCTAAAGCTTTTTTTCTATGAGAGACTGAGTTCTTGTCTGTTTCAGGGATTTGTGAAAAAGGCTTTTGAAACGGCGGGAAAATGAAAATAGGATCATAACCAAAACCATATATTCCGATTTTATCATATTCTTCTGAAATAAATCCTTCACATCTACCTTCGAAACTCTGTTCAGTAGATTCGTCCACATAAGCGATTGCACAAGCATAATAGGCGTTGCGATTCTGATTTTCTTTCAGTTTTTCTAAAAGAAGAAGCGCTCTACCTTCATCATTCAGTTCTGGACCTCCAAATCTAGCCGAATAAACCCCCGGTTCGTCTTCGAGGGCAGAAACACAAATTCCAGAGTCGTCCGCGATTGAAGGAATTTTAGTTAAACGAAACAATTCTTTTGCTTTTATGAGAGCGTTTTCTTGAAATGTAGAACCTGTTTCTTCAGGATTAAAAGAAACTTTCAGATCCTTGGGTGTAAGGATTTGAATCCCTAGCTCCATGAGAATGGAGCTTACTTCTTTTACTTTGTTTGGGTTGTTTGTGGCGAGAGCGAGTTGTCGCTTCAAGGGTTCAGTTTAAATTCATCGAATGCGTCTTCGATATTCGGAACTATTTTAAAAACCTTGTCCAACATCGTGATTTCGAAAAGTTGCAACAGATCCTCATCGTTGATTACGATAATAATGTCACCTTCTGCGCTTTTAAATTTCTTTTTATAAGAAACAATGATACCTAACGCGGTAGAGCAGATATGATTTACTTCTGTCAGATCGATAATGATCTTAGGACTTGGATCAAAATTATGCTCGCTCAGATTACGGTCTAATTCCTCACTATCAGACTGAAGAATGGACCCTGCAATTTTTATAATATGAATGTCGTCTTGTACAGTTATTTCCATAGTTGTTCCGTTACTTCTTTGGCTGTTTGAATAGGGTTTTTCAACCAAAAAACGGGTTCGGGATCGGATTTTTAGTGCATTTTTTGAGAATTTGGCCTTCTCTGAGGATAGAATTTCCATTTTTGCCAAAGTTTATCTTTTTTCTTTTGAACGAATTGTGGGAACTACTGCTTTTCATAAAAGTTTTTTGTTATTGTAGAAATTGTGAGTTTCAAATTGAAGAGTAGTTTCGGATGGACTTGATACAAAAAAGAAAGAGTTTTGAATCTACTTTTTCCCATTAGATGTTGGATGGTTTGTGATTTCGAAGTTTCGAACTTGTTTTAGTTAGATAGTATTTTCTGAAAGAAATTGACTAGCCCTTTGAACTTAGCTTATCGTTCTCTTGACTTTTTCGACGAAGACTTGGAAAGGAGTTCTGTGTTCTTTTGTAATTGTATTTTTCCAAGAAAATTTCCAAATCAATTTGTATTTCTTCAATCGATTTTTAGAATTTGCGATTCTAAAATGTTCATCGAGTAAAGTTTAATGAAAACGTTCTACATATACGTTGTATTGATTGAATATTCGTTTTCTCCTGAGTTAAAATAACGTGAATTCGGTCTAAGGAGAGATTAAAAGTTGCAAATTGTCTTTAGATCTCAAATTCAAAGACGGTTTTTTTGGAAAGAATGAAAATGCAACTAAACCACTTAAAAGATTAACAGCCCAATTGCAAAAACTCCGATGTCTAGTATGTTGAATTTGGCAGATATTTTAAGTTCATCGTTAACCGATTCAATGATAGCTCTTTTTCTTAGAAGAATTTTATCAACCAAGGGCATTAATTTATTTTCATATTCTTTTTAAGTTTTGTAATGAGTTGAATTCCCTTTTCATAAAGACTTTCAAATAGAGATTGACTGATGTATCCTCTATCTCCGAAAAGTTTATCGTAAATCTTTTTAACAAGTGGGAAAATCACTTTCGAGTTTCTGTCGTCGACGTTTCCAGGAGTGACCATAAATGATAATATTTCACCTTGATCATTTACGATTAAATGTAATTTAAAGCCGTAAAACCAGCCTGTGCTTGATTTCCCTCGTTGTGCAATGTTTTTAAATACTTTATGAGAATGGATTCTTCTGTTGTCGCATACTTTGAGAATTGTAGAATCAATGAACGATATTCCGGAACATTTTCCCATACAAGTGTTGGATAGAAAGGAAGCTATAACAGCTAACACGTTAGGCATCAGTTCAACGAAACGATTGTAACTTACCGCTTTTGGGAATTCGGATTTCAGATTCTTTTTTATTTCTATCAAATAAAAATTTTTAAATTCTCTATAATGAGAAAGATGAAAATAAACTACGATTGTTGCTACCTCACTCAGGCTGAGCTGAAATTTACGATTTCTTTTTCCTGCCACGGGACTCAATATTTTCCCGTTCCAATTTATTTTTTGTTGTGTACAATAATCGTCTATTGCACAAAATATTGATGTCAGATCCATATTGAACTCCTTTTTGCTGAAAGTTTGGTTCAATATGGATCTGGCGCTTTTGAGTACAAGATCTTTCTCTTTTTTCCCACCTTACGCCGAACTCACGTTAAAATAACGTGAAAGGGATCGTGCGGGGAACTCAGCAGAACGCTCTCTCAAACTCAGAGTCTCGCTTCTATTGGCGCTCGACAGATCGCGTTAAACTCAGCAGAACGCTCTCTATGGATCGCGTTCTAAATTGAAATCTACGACGATAAGTTGTATAACGTTCCTGTATAAAATTTATTGACCATAGCTGAGAGCCCGGTCCGCTGCTTATGGCAGCCAGATTCTCCCAGGTTTTCTTACGTTGAACTCACGTTTAAATAATTTTTCGCAAAATCATTTTCTTTTAAAAGAAATCAAAACTACTGTTATTACTTGGCCATTAGACAATATTATAATACTACATTCTGTCCTTATTTTTGAAATTTGATTCTTTTGACTTTTTCAGGACAGGTTAAGAGGGTTACATTTAAACCTTTGGGATAAAGTTCTTACTCAAAACTATATAACAGAGTATTTTAATATTTTGCACGGGAAACAGTATTTTGGTGATAAGAATTCACGGCATTCAATTTTATAGAAATCAGTAGAATCGAAAGTTTAAAATTCAAACAGTTTATTTTTTCATAAGAATTACGTCCTGAGAAGAAAATAAGTTTGATCCAAGATTATCAAATGTTCACTTTGTAAATCAATCGAAGGATTTTAAATCCAGGAGATCAAAAGCAATCGTATGAAACTCGCAAAAGAAATAATTACTTCTAAAGATTCAAAAATTGGTGTTATGAAACTGGTATCTGACGGTGGACCAATGACATTGACACTTTCATTGATTCACGAGATGTGTGATATATTGAAAGAATTTACCATAGACCAAGAGATTAGGGCGGGAATTATTTCCGGACCCGATGGAGATTTTTGTGTGGGACTTGATCCGGATGCTATTTTAAATTCCTCTGTTGATGAAATTGCAAAAATTATGGCCGGAATTTTCGAAATGTTCGAATCTCTGATTAGTTTTCCAAAACCTTTAATTGCCGAAGTCGGTGGTAATGCCGTTGGAGGTGGAGCGATCATAGCTTACACGTGCGATTATAGATATATGGTAGATGGAAAGGGTAGAATCGGGTTTGCGGAGCCATTAGTTGGATTGCCAATTACATCTGCATTAATCATTAGAATGAGACAAGTGATGCTTCCTTCTTCCGTATCCGAAGCTGCTATGGAAGGCGCACTTTATAAACCCTCTGACGCGGTTCGAAACGGATTGTTAAGCGAAGTAGGAGCTTCTTTGGAAGAATTAAGAAAAAAATCCTTGAGTAAGATCAATGTTCTTAACCGGGTTCCGGCTTCCGTAACAGTGGAAACTAAAAGAGCTTTGAACAAAGAAGCGTTAGAGGCTGCAAAGTCTGCTTCGAAAGAGTTAGCGTATCTTTTTAAAACCCAGTCGAGTATCATTCCAAATCTTTTGGAAGCAATGACTGCAAATAAAGAAAAAAGAAGACCTGTATTAACTCATACAGCAAATTATTCATAAATCATGTGAGTTTGGTTTAGAATCATCTTAAAGCTGTCGATGTGGGAACTACTGCATTTTAGTGAAGATTCAAAAATAATAGTCGTCTCTGAAAAAGTGTTAAAATGGCGAATAACGCAAATAAACTGCTATCAGATGGAGCCATAACTTTATCCACAGTTGAAGAGTATTTTAGAATCAGAAGGATCAAAAACGCACATTTTTCAAGTGTTCCGACAGAATGAGTCTTTTACTTGCAAAAAGTATGTTTTTCTGATAGAGAAAAGTCTTGAAAATCTTCTGAACTTCAGCGACTCGCTTTCTATGGATCGTTCGTCACCAAAAAATTAGGGAAAACTCATGCAACGCTCTCTCAAACTCAGCGTCTCGCTTCTATTGGCGCTCGACAGATCACGTTTAAACTCAGCAGAACGGGGGCTCTCTATGGATCGCGTTCTAGGATGTAAGTTTTACAGAGGATTTGTCGTAATTCCGACAGATTTATTTTGAGATCTAAATGTTTGCGGGTAAGATTATGAGATGGATCGAATCAAAAACAAAATTACCATAAAACATCCAGAAGCTACGTAAAAGCCGGTGAAAATGAAACTAGAAGAAAGCTCAAAACAAAAGTAGTATTTCTTTTGTTTGTATTATAGAGTTGGTTTGTAATGGGATAGGATTTTGTGGGAACTACCGCAAAATTTCTTTGTGAAAGAACGATTCTAAATCGTAAAAAGGATAAAAAAGAGGTATTTGATCTGTGGGAACTATCACATTTTATTGAAGAAAGATAAATTAAAAGTTCTTTCTACCAAACTCATGTTAGGTTATCATAATTTTTTTATATACTGATTTCTATAAAATTGAGTGCTGTTAATCTTTATCGTAAAACACCGTTTTGGTGCAAAATATTGGGTATTTTTATTATAAGCTCTAAATAGAGAGGAATTCGCAATGCAAGCGAAAGTCGTAGAAATCACGGAAAATTACGTTAATCTTTTTCGGACTCTTTCCAATTTGATGGGAACTCCTATTTTTAATTATAAAAGCTTCGATTTTTATTCGAATCCAGATTCAAATTGGTTTACGAGGATTGTCTTAAAGGGAAATTTACAACTCGAAGATTTATTTCTAGAAATTAAAGATCTAAGACTTAAGGGATTTGATCCTTATATATTGGATTTCTTAAATACGAGAGTTCACGAGACCTCTATTTATAAACTCGGATATAATTTCTGTGATAAACAGATTGGAATGTTCTTGAAAGGAAATGTGATTTCACTTAACAAAAAGTCAAATACAGACTTGAATATTCAAAAAATAAAATCTGATAAAGATCTAAAAGTTTGGTTAAAAATTTTAAATGATTCTTTTGAATCTGACGATCGATTAAACTTATATTCTAAGTTGCTAAATCTAAATTCTTTTCGTTTGTATGGAGGTTTTGCAAATGGTCAAATGACTACAACAGGAATGACTTTTTTCGATGGAGAATCCTTTGGTTTATATTCTATCACAACCGATCGAAATTATAGGGGTTTAGGTTATGCGTCTAATATCGTTGAACATATATTAGGTGAAATAAGAGAGGTTTTTTCCGGCTTTATTATTTTACACGCGACACAGGCAGGAAAAAAAATTTACGAAAAATTTGGTTTTGAGAATTCTATTTTGCTCCGTCATTGGGGTAAGCTATAATATAATTGAGGAGGTCCCACATCCGGCAATTTTCTTCAAAATCATTTCCTTTGGATATTTAATTATTTTCTAATATGGAGACCATTTCCGGGTTTCTAATGTTTCGAAATAGGATTTAGGTTTATATTGTAATTTACGAGTTACTTGATTGTTCATCAAGTTTAAGTGGAGTATATAACTGTAAGAGCGATGAAAGGTAGGAACCCCAGCGTTAACTGTATTTACAATTGAATTTCCAACACCCAAAGAATCCAACCAAAGAAGATAATTGAAAAGATAACAACGAGATACACCATGAGCTTGTGCAAGGGTGCCGAACAGAGTCCAACTTGCGGTATTGACCCGGACGTTAACACGTTTCATTTTATGTTTTCCTGGACTGGGTTGATATAAGGTTCTTCCAGCGTTTTTACCAAGTCGTTTCGTAGTAGAAAGATATTTCCCATAGATTTTTAGAAGTTCAGGAATTTTTTTGGAAAGAAGTTTTCGATCCTTTTCGGAAAAATGAATCCAGGTTTTTTCTGGAATCAACAAAGTAACAGTTTCAGAACGGTTTTTACCAAGAGAAGAATTAACTTCAAAGTTGGAGTTTAATAATAAAGTTCCCATATTAATAACAGTTTCAGCTAAGGAGTGAATGGGAGTGAATTTTAGAAGAAAAAAGTTAAAAATTGATCCATTTTAAAATCTACAATTTTTATTTTAAGGAACCATTATAGAATAGAGTTTTTGAAAAATGAATTCTCCATCTATTTCATAGAAATGGTCATTGAAGCAGTTTTATTAATCTGAATTATGAAATTTTTCAACAATTCTAATGAATTTTTTATTGAATGAAAATCGTAAAACGGCGATTCCACGAAGAAATTCGATTTTACTGATCCATTATAATAAAACATCGTAAACTTTGAGATAAATTTTTGTTTAGCCAGAATTAGATTTAGTAATTGTCCCAATACTCAAAGATTTTATGGGATAATTCTTTAGAGATTTTTAATAAAATGCAGTAGTTCCCACATTGGAAGGTTTTGGGATAAGCTCTTAGTACTCTAATAGTTTTCAGTGATAACGCGAATTTAGCGTAAGAAAATCTTGGCGAATAAAATGTATAAACCAAGACAAGATCTAACACTTTCTTGTTGTTAGACGGCAGTTTTCGTTTGAGTAACTCAGCATCTCACACTACGAGTCGTTGTCGTTCGATGGTGCAACAAATAACTACTTTCGCATTGAGGTACACCGAACTTACGTTAATATAAAACGCAGGAGGTCCTACAATCCTAAGTATTTTGGATAGATCTTAATGGATAAATGACTATTCGTTTTCAATTGAAGATTCATAAAATCTTTTTCTTCGAATCGTATTAAAAATCTACCTGAGTATTTGAAAATTTTACTGTAAAATTATAATTTTATGTGAGTTCCCACGTTTTATTTTATAGCAAAGAAATAAAACGTGGGAACTCATATCTTATAGAAAAATTTTTCCCAATATTCTTACACCGAACCTTATACAAGAATTTAGATTTTCCTGTGGGTTATGGTTGTGGGAACTACCGCACAGCATTTTACAGAAAAATTCTTGTTAGATCATTCCACTTGAGCGTGAAAAAATAAATCATTGATTTGGAGTGAGATGCCCAGAATTTAGAGCCAGTGTAATGTGTTAAAATCCCCTTAAGAAGAAAAGGCTTTTTGAGCTTCCTCGATAGAATGATAGATTTGAACTTTTTTAGGGAGTTCCATTAAACGAATTACATTTTCTAAAAAATGATTAAGACCTCCAATAACAATCTTACCCGAATGCTGATCTACTGTTTTGATTAGTGTAAGAATCGTCGCAACTCCTACGCTGTTGATATATTCTAAGTTGGAAAGATCTAAAATGATATTGTAAATTTCTTCTTCAAAGATAAAATGAATTTTCCGAGAAATTTCAAAAGAATTGGAATTAGTCACCTTCCCGTTGAATACAACGAGTTGGACTTCCTTATCAGAAAGACTTGTTCTTGAAGTCTCGATGTATAATGAATCAAATTCTACTCTCGCCATGAAAATTCCTTAACTATGTTTATAAGAACATTTTTTTTTAAATTCTATTACTGACACTTCGAAGAATCTTCCAGATTCACGTTCGAGTAGGGAGGTTTTCAGAGTTTATCCTCTAATCGAATTGCAACCGAAGTATGTCGGATTAGAGACAACCCATCTATGATCTTCAATGAATTTTTAATATTTTCTTCCGTTGCGGGATGTGTAATTACTACAACTTCAACGGGTTCTTTTTCAGTTTCATTTTGTCTTACTGAAGAGATTGAAATCCCGTGGTCCCCTAGTATTTTAGAGATTTCAGAAAGAACTCCAGGTAAATCTACGGTAGTAAACCTGAGATAGTAGCGTACTAAAGAAACATTAGCTTCTGAAATTGTAGCTTGTGGAAAAATATTTTTTTCCTGAAAAATACCCTTGTTTCTTCTCGCTCCATAATAAAGAATATCGGAGACAACCGAAGAGGCCGTGGGTAAAGATCCAGCTCCCTTACCCACAAACATACCCGGCCCTGCATAAGCGGTTTGATAATAGACTGCATTCATCTCGTTCATAATATTTGCGAACGGATGTTTAATAGGAATCATTACGGGTTGAACTCGGGCCTCGATTTTATGAGATAACTTCCTTACTAATCCAAGAAGTTTAATTCTATAGCCAAGTTCGCTCGCAAATCGAATATCCAATCCGCTAATCTTTGTTATACCTTCGATTTGTACGCTCTGTAAAGGAATTTTTTCGGAGAAAGCTAAACTTCCTAAAATACTAATTTTGTGAGCTGTATCGATTCCTTCCACGTCGAAGGTAGGATCTTTTTCCGCAAAACCCAAATCTTGAGCGATACGAAGGGCTTCCGAATAATCTAGATTTTCAGATTCCATTTTGGAAAGAATAAAATTTGTCGTTCCGTTGAGAATACCATATAAGGAAAGAAATGAATCAGAACCCAAACCGGATTTGATAGAACGAATTACTGGAATGGCGCCTGCAACTGAAGCCTCCATTCCGATTTCCAAACCCCTTTCTTGAGCAAAAGAAAATAACTCATCTCCTTTTTGTGAAAGTAAGGCCTTGTTTGCAGTAATTACAGTTTTACCGTACTTTAACGCGTCTTTTACGATTGAATAAGCAATGTCCGTTCCACCCACGAGTTCTAAGATCATGTCGATTTCAGGATTTGTGATGAGCTTTTGATAATCGGATTCTAATTTGCAGTTAGGAAAACTTTGAAGTTCTGTTCTGATTTTCTCGGGAGTTCGAGTACAAACGGAGGAAAGGATCAGTTCTATTCCAAATTTTTCAAGATACTTCTTACTTTCTTTTTTTAAAATTTCGATGACCCCTGATCCGACGGTTCCGGCGCCGATCAATCCAATACGAATGCGTTCCATGGTTTACCATCTTCGTAACTTGCGAGTAAGATTCAAATGCAAAAGTGATGTTCTTAGAAGGATTGAAATTTTAATTTACAACGATTCATTTTTCTGTTACCAATCAAGTAAAAGTTTTTAAATTTAAAGACACAGGTCCAAATGGCAAATAAAAGAAGGCCTCCTAGAAAGAAACATCATTCCAATCATAAGGGTTCGGGAGGAAATCGAGAAAATGCTGATTCCAACCGAGGCGGAAGCGAGCAGAGAGTAAGATCTACTCACCAACAGCGTCAGCAGCAACAAGGAAAAAATTTTCAAAGAAATCAAGAGTTTACACGTAAAAGTAAAGAACTCGTTTTAGAAAAAAATTCTTCTCCTAAAATAAGAACATCTCAAGAAAGCGGGAAACTGATTGCGAGAGTGATCTTTATCGTTAGTATTTTACTTTTAGGAATTTTTAGTTATTTCATTTGCGAAAACTATCATACAAAAACTCCCGTTTATGGTAAACGTGGTTGGGATGATACTTTTCAGAGATCTACAAGTTGGATTCAAGCAAAGGAAATCTGTGAAGAAAAATCCAAACGTTTACCCGGAAAGGATCAGCTTAAAACTTTCAGTAAAAGAGCAGATCAGAAACTACGAAACGCGGGAATCTTTTGGTCTTCTAGTCAAGATGGAGAAGCAGCGGGTTATTATTTTTCAGTGAATTTTAAGGATGGCTCTGAAATAAGCAGTCCTGGAACGATGAAATATAACGTAATCTGCGTTAAGTGAAATCGATATAATTGTGTTTTGTGAATGTTACCCAATTGAACGAATCAGTTGGCGAAATGGAGTTTTATTAAATAGGGTTGTTGAAAAATTAATTTACCACTAGTTTCTGTTTCATGGAAACGGTCGATTGAAGCAGTTTTATTGATCGTCACTATGAAATTTTTCAATAAATCTAATAAAGTTGGATGTGGGAACTTACACAAAACGCGATTTTACGAATGAACTCCGAAAATGTAATAGCTCCCACAAACCGTCACTTTAGGAAAGTTTACATGTTGTGTTCTGGTAGAAGGGAATATTTTAGATCGGAAGCATAGTGACACTTTATTCGTGGTATTTGCGTAAGTGTTTCATTTTTCAAAACTTTGTCTCATAGATAAATCTAAATTCGAATGAAGTTTTTTCTAGGAATGAGTTATTTTATGTAAATTCTAGAGGGATCGTTTCTTAAAAGTTTGTTTTGTAGTGGAAAAATAAAAGTGGGAACTCTTACTTTTGTAAAAAATTTTCCCAATTTTTTTTACATAAAACCTGCGTTCAAAGAAGATTCAATAGAGTTGTTAAAAAATGAATCTCCATCTACTTCTGTTTTATGAAAACAGTCGATTGAAGCAGTTTTGTTAGTCTGGACTATGGAATTTTTTAACAACTCTAATAAAAAGAACTTTGGAAAGAAGTTATTGATAAAGGAAGATGAAACTAAAATTCTGAGTTGTTACGATCTTCCAAGTTTACTCAAAAAGGATTTTAGATGATTAAAAAAATATCTGGTAGGATCGTTACTCATGAGAAAGACTTTTTAGGAACCGTGGAATGGGATTCTAAAACAGGATTAATTTCAACCGTTTTAGAACAAAAAAAATTTAATTCACAACGCCAAGAAGATGAAATTCAATTCGATTCTTTAGAGACTGTGATTTTTCCGGGATTTGGAGACATTCATATTCATGCGAGAGAGGACGAAAGTGGTAAACATACTTATAAAGAAGATTTTGTTTCTGCAAGTGCCGCCGCCGTCAACGGTGGAGTGATTCATGTGGCAGATATGCCGAATAATCCAATTCCTCCGATTGACGAAAATTCATATTCAAAAAAACGAAAGTTAGCCGATCGTTCAAATATACACATAACGTTATATGCGGGAATCGGACCGGATACGAAACCACTGAAAAAATCAGTGCCTTATAAGGTTTTTATGGGCCCGAGTATTGGAGAACTTTTTTTTCATAACAATCAAACCTTGGAAGATACAATTTCCAATTATATGGGTGAGAATGTAAGTTTCCACTGCGAAGATCCGGAAATTTTAGAAAAATTTCAGAACGAAACGTTTCACGAAGATAGAAGACCGGCTGAAGCAGAAACGACGGCGACTAACTTTGCATTGTATTTAATCGAAAAATACAATCTCAGAGGTAAACTTTGCCATTATTCTACCGGAGAAGGTTTAAATAAGATCAAATTTGCAAAACAAAAAGGAATTAAAGTCACTTGCGAAGTCACTCCTACTCATTTGTTTTTTGATAGGTCTATGTTAACTCCGGAAAATCGTCATTGGTTTCAGATGAATCCTCCTCTGAGAAATAAGGAAGATCGAGAAAGGATGCTGGAAGGAGTTAAACAAGGTTGGATCGATTATCTTGCTACGGATCACGCTCCTCATAGTATCGAAGAAAAACGTAAAGGTACAAGCGGTATTTCTCAACTGGATACATATTCACTTTTTGTAACGTGGTTGATTTTGAAGGCGGGTGTGGAATTAAAAACGATCGCAAGAATCTGCGCAAAAAATCCAGGCGATTTTGTGAACGAGTATCTTCCCGAAAAATTCGGAAAAGGTTTTGGAAGGATCGAACCGAATTACTCTGCCAACTTTACGGTGTTAAATTTAAAAAAACCAAAGAAGTTTTTAAAGGAAGAAATCAAAAGTAAATCTGGTTGGTCTCCTTTTGAAAATTTCGAATTTCCAGGTTCGATTGAAGCTGTGTTTTTTCTTGGAAAACAGATGAAGTAAATTGATGTTGTCTGTGGAAACTACCACAAATTACGTTTTTCCAAAAAAAATACTGCTAAGATTCTTGTTTAGAATGACATGTCCTGAGATTAAAGCTATTGCAAGGTGAAAACCTAATTAGTCGTCCCTGAAAAAGTGTTAGAATGGCGAATAACGCACATAAAACACTATCCCAGATGGATCGAATCAAAAACAAAAGAATCAAGGTGAACTATTTCGCAACAGGTTAGATCAGATCCTGGATCATAGACATCCATTGTATCAAATAGCGAACAGGATAGACTGGGAAAAGTTTGAGAAAGAATTCGGAGAATACTACACAGAGAAGATGGGAAACCCGCTTACAAATACGATTGTTAGTTGGACTTCACTACTTGAAACACGCGTATAACTTGTCAGATGAGAAAGTAGTAGAAGGTTATTTGGAAAATCCGTATTGGCAACATTTTTGCGGAAATGAATATTTCGAACATGATTCCCTTGTGATCCAACGAGTTTAGTAAAGTGGCGAAAACGAATCGGTTCGGATGGAGTAGAGAAATTTTTAGAAGAGACGATCTTATTCGGTCAACTAAAAGGCCAGATCAAAGTTTAGAAGAGTGAAGTGTGTTCAGGAGAAAGCGATCACCTTTCCAAAGGACGCAAAGCTGTATCATAACCTCACCAGTTTTTCATACGAAAGAAACTGGTGAGGGAACAGAATCTTGCAGCTTAATTTTTTTGTAAAGTAAGATTAAGTTTTGAGATACGCTGTAAACGAAAAGGTAAATTAGAATTCCTTAAACAAGGACGTTATTTTCATGCGAAACAAAGTAAACGGGATATAGAAAGAAAAGTATAAAATCCTAATATACGAATTAAATCCATTTTAGAAATCTCCGAACGAATCTTAACACAAAGCAAAATAAAATCTACAGCATTCATGCTCCGGAAATGGAATGTATTTCTAAAGGTAAATCTCATAAGAGATGTGAATTTAGTTGTAAAGTTAGTTTAGTTACTACCAGTAAATCTAATTGGATTGTTGGGGTTCAAGCCTTACATGGTAATCCGTATGATGGTCATACTTTGAAAGACGCCATCAATCAAATGGAAAAGATTGTTGGTCTTCGACCTAAGGAAGTCTATATGAATGTTTCAAAACTTCGAAGACTCGGTTTGAATTGTAATAGCCAATATTAGATCAGACACTCCGTTCCTGTTTATAACGAAAATTGTAAGTTGTCGAGATACTTATTCTTAGCTAATTCCTTTGCGTCAAGAAAAGTTTGTATCGGAGTTTTACCGAAACAATACTTGCCTTGATGCGTTCTTTCGTAGTTATACGAATCGATCCACTGATCCAAATTCTTTTGCAAATCTTCGATCGAGTTGTATACCTTCTTCCTGAAAGCGACTGCATAGAATTCATCTTGAATGGTTCGGTGAAATCTTTCACAAATCCCGTTCGATTGAGGATGTCTGGCTTTTGTTTTCGAATGGTCTATATCTTCCACGGCAAGGAATAGTTGGAACTCATGATGTTCTCTATTTCCACAATACTCGGTTCCTCTATCGGTTAGAATCCTCAACAAGCGAACGCCTTCTTCTTCGAACCAAGGGATCACTTTGTCGTTTAACATATCGGCAGCTACTAACGCATTCTTTCTGTCGTAAAGTTTTGTCATCGCCACTTTAGAATAGGAGTCGATAAAGGTTTGCTGGTAAATTCTTCCTACACCCTTGATTGTGCCCACGTAATACGTATCTTGGCATCCCAGGTATCCCGGATGTTCCGTTTCTATTTCACCTTCTACTTGTTTTTCTAATTTCCTTTTTTCTAATGCTTGGACTTGCGATTCGGTTAATACGGGAGAATTGCCTTGAGCCATGAATGCTTCTAAAGCTTTCAGTCTTTTGGAGAAAGTCTCCAAATCGTGACGAACCCATACACTTCGAACAGTCGCAGGAGCCACTATGATTTCTTGCTTTTTCAATTCATTCGATGCTCTCTGCTGACCATACGCGGGAAAGTCGATCGCCATTTTCTTTACCGCTTCTTCTTTTTCAGGTTCGATACGATTCTTAGGATTCGGTTTGCGTCTACTCAGATCCTGGAGGGCAAGTTCGCCTCCCTTCTCGTATAACTCTTGAAAACGATAGAAGCTATCTCTCGAATAGCCCATTACGTTACAAGCCTTCGATACGTTTCCCAAAGTCTTTGCTAACTTCAAGAGGCCCATCTTGTTTTTGATTATCTTTTGTGCTGTCGTCTTCTTTTTCTCCTTGTTAGTTTTTAAGGAGTGTAAGATCAACTTCTAACTATTACATTTGAATTTAGTAAGTCCCCATAAAAATGTCCTTTTTTAACAAATCCAAACGTTTTTCGAAGAATCTTTATTAGCTCAACCATTCTTGAAAGTCAGCGTCTTGCTTCTATGGTCGCTCGACGGTTTACAAAGGACGCGATCATCATCCCGAGGATGTTCAAATTTATCTTTCCAATAAAAGCAGAAAGAATATGACTCGTTGTGGATGAATCGAAGATCTGCTATTGAACCGATTATTTCTCATCTGAAACACGATCACAATATGATTCAAAATTTTCTCAAAGGTAAAGAAGGCGATCGTATCAATGCTATATTCGCTGTTGCTGGGTTTAATTTCTCTAAGCTCATTCGAGCTTTTTTTGTTCTTTTTTTAATCGTATCTTCCCTTATCTTTTTTAGGGACGACTAAATACTTCAGTTTTTTTAACTTCTTCAACTTTCTTTTGAGATCTGAAATTTCATTTGTGGGAAGAGTATTCATTGAACCAAGTGAAAGAAATAAAGCTTCTGCCAAAAGTTTTATCAACTTACAAGCAGTAGTCCTATCCATTTTAAATACCGCCCCAAGACGTCGTAGGTCGGATAAGTTTTTAGATAAAAAATAAATTCTCTTCTATATCCTGTAAGATTGATTTTCTACCTTTGGTAAAATTATGTTTTATTTCTTCTTTCAAAGATAAATACGCAAGACCAAATGGAACACAAAGGGTTTTGAATTCTTGATGGGAGACACCAAACAAGGCTTGCGACATTCTAGGATTCTTTAAAACTTTTTCTTGCGATATCATTACAAAATTGAGCACCGTAAATTTTTATCATAAAGTTCTATTTTAGGGCAAATATTGGGTACTCTTTTATATAGTTCTGAGTAAGTTTACAAACAATTTTATTTAGCGTTAATTCAAATAACGATGTGCGAAAGCGGATTGTCGCGAAAATTCCGGAAGAATTGGTATGTCATACTGCAATCCATAGAAAGAGTCATTGACGAAAACGTATATTTACGTCAATGACTCTTTTTGTTATGTCTTTATTCTGTGGTCACTGACTTATCAATGTACATCTGCCGCTTGCGCACTGATTTACGGATGTGCTAGTTGGGTTTTCTCCCGTCCCCCTTCTATCTTCTCCTTCTCCAGTGCAATTGCTGTTAGAAATCATGGAATCCAAAGGATTTTGGTAGTAATGTCCTAACTCTATCGTTATCAGTCTTTGTAGGGATCTACTACCTGTCATAAGGCTAGTTATTACTTGGCTCGGATTATTGAGGGGTGTTATACTTTGCCTGTAGGTGTCTAATGAAGTCTGACGTATATTTGTATGTATTACTACTAACCCCTGAGAAGTCCTAAGAATTGGAACGGCATGCCATATCAAATTTCCGCTCCGACTTTGCAGTAATGCAATGGATAACCAAATGCTTCCAGCAGGATTGCTGAAAAGCCCGTTAATGTGCGAACTTATCTCGGTTGGAGTGGCGGATTCATTAGAGAGATTCCATAGATACTGAGGCATCATAGTCCTAGTAAATCCGTATGCATAAAGTCTAGTTGAACTTGTGATTCTACCATAGATTTCAGGTACATCAGTAATGCGTCTGTTCAATTCTGGATAGCGTTGTCTAAACGATATAGAAGGATCTGTATTCGGAGCTGTATCAAAGAAGTAACCTCCACTCTGAAGGGGTCCTTGAGAATGGTATTCTTGTAGTTCAGATAACATCTGAAAACTATGAAGCATACAAGTCCCACATATTTCTTGTATCGATACCTGTTGTGTATTTGAAGTAGCTATAGCATAAAGTCTTTGAATCCACTCCTCAGTTAATTGAAAATCAGGTGGTAAGGTTCTTACTACTCTTTTACGTCTAAGACTTTCTTGATTACCAGCTGGACAATACTGATCTGTTTTTCCAAGATTAGAAGCCGTATAACGTGTCCAATTCAATAAATCTTCATCAACAATAAATAGAGAAGTGGGAAAATGGGTAATATCCTTCTCTAAATAAGAAGGTTTGACTGTATAGGCAACACCCTTATTTAATCCGAATCTAGTAACTCTGAGGATATTATCTTTATAGTCCGTAATTATTCCTCCTTCTTGCGTTTCCCAATTAACGTTCCAAAAAGCTGGATTATCCTTACTGGTCGCTGCGTCACTACACAATGCCCATTTCACCCAATCCCAATCATATTTATCTGTCATCTTAGAATACATACAATAGAGAGAACCACTTGAAGGATCATACTGAGCAAGATGTCCACTTTCAGGATTGTAGTAAAGAGGTGTAGTGTTTTTATCCGAACCTCCCCAACGAACAAAGTAACGTTCATTTCCATCAGTAGTTTGCAAATCCCAAGCAATAGAAGTCTTGACACTGATGTTTCCCGGAGTGGCTACTGTTTTAACCCAATCATCCATAGAAGAATCTAATGTGTGATTATATTTATCTCCAGAGTTTCTAGAGATATAACCATACCAATTTGTATCTTTTAAACGATAAAATCCATCTGCAGTCCAAAAAGAATTCTCTTTTACGATCCATCTTTGCTTAGGATCATTGATCGTACAAGGTCTGAGATTTACATAGTCCCAGGGTTCTACCCCACGTATGACTGACCTTGGAGCAGTAATACACAACCAAGTGTCATTGACATAATAAGAGATTCTTTGAAACACATCGTATCTTGCTTTAGGAGTCTTATTCGTACACGTGTCAATCCAAACGTAACCTTCACCATTAGTAAAAACAGGAGAATAACAATACTTACCTCCATCATGGACTACGATTTTAATCGGTTTATCTTTTGGTTTATCGGTAGGTTTTTGAACGATCGAAGAATTAACCTTTGATGATGAAGCATGGACAGGTGCAGGATTTATACTATACTCGAAGCCAACTCCAATCGAGACTAACAGAACTACTATTAACATTTTTTTCCAATTGCGCATCTTTATCTTTTAAACTCCTATTTTTTTTAAACTTCTATACAATTCAAATCTAACGATCCCCAATCGAATCTTTTCGTAAAATCGCAATCTTACGGTTATCATCAATATTAAGAATTTATACTGTATTTTTTGAAAAAATCCATAGTTCAGATCAATTCCTTCAATCGACCGTTTCTATGAAACAGAAGCAGATCGAGAATTCATTTTTCAATAACTCTATTGTATAGAATTCCTAATTTATTGAGAGCTTCTTTGTGGGTGTAGATAATCTTAGCTTCTAAATGAAGATTTGTTTGCAATCTCAAGGTGTATTTATTATAAAATACTACTTATACATAATTATAATAATAGTATATACATATAGTATTATTAAGAAATTGTTTAAGTTTTTATCTCTGTGAGTCTGTAAAAGAAATCATTTCAATTCAGTAAGTAAAAAGAGAACTACATTCTTTTTTAGATCGTTTTTTCTGTCCTATATTAAAGTGCTTTGAATTCTAATGAAAAGAAATGATAACCAGCTTATTTTTAACATACATATGAATTGTATTTGAGTTTAATTTAGAGCCTATCCAAAAAACCAAAGAATTTTACGCAATAATTATTAGAAATTTTTAATATACTGTAGTAGTTCCCACAGATTTTGTCTCATTTGGTATTTTGGGAACTTTCAAGCAGTACTAATTTCGTTCAATTTTCGTGGTGGTTCCCACATTTTATGAAACTAAAGCAAACCCCTCCTGAACTCAGCATCTCGCTTCTATGGGCGCTCGAAGTAACTCAGCAAACACCTATCGGTGTTTAGGTTTTGGAACAAGCTCTTATTTAAATATTACTCATAACTATATAATTAAGTACCTAATATTTTGCATGGGATCAGTGTTTTGTGATAAAATTAACGGTACTTATTTTTATAGGTATCAGTAATGAGAGTCTTTCTCGAATTTAAGAATAGTATAATATGAGAATCCCCGAGTTAGTGGACGGATTCGTGCAAAATTAAAAAGATAAAAAAGTATGCCCCGTAAAATACGCTATGAGGAAGACTTTAAGAAGAGCACGATTGAACTCGTGATAAAGTCGAGGAAATCAATGACTAACTATCAAAAAATTTGGGAGTCTCTTTGGAATCGTTTTTTAAAACTTTGAAAATAAAGGAGGTTTACAGAGGGAAATTCAAGAAACACAATATTTTCTGTTTGATTATATTGAAAGATATTATAATAGAAAAAGAAGATATTCTGTCTTAGCTTTGTCAAGTTCAGAGAAAAAAAATCTGCATAACAATGTCTGTTTTTTCGAGCGAACTTCACTTTATGTTTTTTCAAGAAGTCCTGATACTAATTTGATGTGTTTTGTGAAGTAAAATACCTATTTTACGTTGACAACTTTGGATACAAATCGTGTTGATTAGATATGGGCTTCACGATATTAAAAACATGGATCGGATGTACACTGTTAGCCGTTCTTATGTTGACTTTAGATTGTGGCCCAATTTGTGGATTCGATTCTGAAACAAAAAGAACGATCGAAACTTTTCAGTCTTCTTGCCATCAGGAATCAAATTCGAATGAGGCGTCTGGTTGTGAATGGGATTCTGGTTCGATCACTTTTTTGGAAACAGATACTAATCTTTTTAAACTCTTAAAATTTTTTATACCACCTCAAATTTACTCCTCAAACCTATATTTTTCATTTTTTATTTTCAATATTCAAATCCGATTTATTGTCGATTTTCTCAAAACTGGCTCAAACGAAATTCAAACGTTAGGCTCGGTTCGTCTTTTGATTTAATTTATAACCTCCACTTATTTTTGATCCTTTCTATTTTGAAATTGATGGAACCTTCTTTCTATTTCAAATTTAAAAAAGGTTTATTCTGATACAGAGTTTTTCGATTTAAATGTTGAGGCAGATTATGCTAATTAAACGGGACGATACTTCTGAAACTTACAAAAGTATATTCTATTTTTTGAAACTATTTGTAATATTAATGAAACGGATTGCGGATAATTTTTTAAACTTATCTATTTTGTTTAATACGATAATTTTTTTAGTAATTTTAGTTTTTCCCGTTCGATCAGAAAATTCTTTCCAATTGGACGTTCGAACCATTCTTGATAGGGCCGAAAAAAATTCTCCTTTGCTACTTTCCTTAAATGCGGATTTAGAATCTCTTTTTTATCAACGTAAACAACAGGGAAAAACACAGAATCCTTCTTTGACTTTGGACTACGGCCGTAGGAGTGCTGCAAACGAGAGTGGTTCCGAATACGCACTTCAGTTTGAGCAACCTGTGTATTTTCCAGGTAGAAAAGAATTACATCAACTTTTGGTAGATAACGATTCTAAAATCAAGGAGATTCAACTTCAAGAAGCGAGTAACTCGATTCGGTTTAACGCGCTTAAGTTCGCTTATCGTTATCTAGTTTCCGCCGGAAAAAAAAATCACGTTAAAGAACGACTTAAAAGATTATCGATTTTAGAAAGTTATATCAGTGCGAGACCGTTTATCACTCCTCAATCGAAGACTGATTTATTTATCATTCAAAGAAAAATTTTGGCTCTTAGAAAACATTTCAATGATCTGGAATTGGATGCAAATAAACAATACGAAGCGATGAACTTATATCTTATGTTTGAAACTGTTCCTTCGTTTCGAATTCCATTTTTTACGGAAGGAGTAAAGTTCGATTTCAACGAACTACAAAACAAGGCGATTTCTCAAAACTTAACTTTGATGGCCGCTAAAGGTGAAATCGAAAAAGCGAAAACAGAATTGAATCTCGCTAGTTTGGAAAAATATCCGGATTACTCCATTATCAGTCAAGTGGGCGAAGATAGATCAGGAGTAGCCAACCGGTTTTATGATTTTGGTTTTAAGTTTAGGATTCCAGTATGGGATCGGTTTCAAAATAAGATTTCTGCTGCGGAGGTCAATGTAAAATCCAAACAGGAAATTTTTCATCATCAAGAGAATATTATAAAAACCGCATTTAAACAAGCTTTTTTAGATTACGAACAATCCAAAATTAATCTCAAACTTTTTAATCTTTCCAAGTTAGACGAAATCGAAAAAGATCTGGTTTATGCGGATGTCGAATTCAAAAAAGGAAGAATATTGATGATCAGTTATTTGGAGTTGGAAAACCAACTTCATGAAACACATCATGCTATTTTGGACGCTCAGGTTGCGCACTTGGAAGCTCTGCTCAATCTATTGTATATCACGAACGAAAAAGAAATTATAGGAACTTTGCAACATGCTGTTCAGACTTTTGAATATCAGCTTAAGTAATCCCATTCTATCGACGGGAATCGTATTTTTTTTATTTATCTATTCCTTTTTCACTTTAAAAGAAGTGTCGATCGATGCGGTTCCAGACATTACAAATACTCAGGTGATCGTAATTGCAAAAACCGGGTCCTTAGATCCTGAGCAGGTAGAAAAGGTAGTTACGTTTCCGTTAGAAACGGAGCTTATGGGAATGCCCAATCTAATAGACGTTCGTTCTGTATCTAAATTCGGACTTTCTAATATATCTTTGATCTTTAAAGAAGGAACGGACATATATCAAGCTCGAAGTATGGTTTTGGAAAGAATTTCAAGTGCAAAGGAAAAACTTCCGAAAGGGATTTCACCTACGATTGTTCCAAACACCACTGGACTCGGAGAAATTTTTTTTTATACGGTAGAGGCAAAGCCAGAAAGTAAACTCGCTTCTTTTCCTGAAAAGGAACGTTTACTTTATTTGAGAACCGTTCAAGATTATACGGTTCGTCCTCAGTTAAAAGCGCTCGTACCAGGAATTGTAGAAGTAGATTCCAACGGAGGATATGAAAAAGAAATTCATATCGATTTAAACCCTAACAAAATGAAATTTTGGGGAATTACCATCGATCAGTTGATCAGAGAATTGTCCACTATTGGAGAAAGTTTCGGAGGTGGTTTTATAGAGAACGACGGAAAACTTGCCATCGTTCGAGCTTATGGAATCAAAAAAAATTTAAACTCTTTATCAGAAGTTACGGTTCGTCGTACTCTTACTGGTTCCCCTATCCGGGTTTCTGATATTGCGGAAGTAAAGGAACACGGCAAACAACGATTAGGTGGGGCGAGTTCTGAAGGGAAAGAAATTGTTTTAGGAACCGCGATGATGTTGAGAGGAGAAAACAGTTATCAAGTAAACTCGGATTTAAATCGAGCCGTGTCGCTTTTAAAACTTCCGGAGGGTGTACAGGTTCGAGTATTGCTAGAAAGATCGTTTTTGATTCATTCTACAATTTTAACCGTGATCAAAAATCTTTCCGAAGGTGCGGTTTTAGTTATCCTGACTTTGTTTTTTATACTTTATAACATAAAAGCTTCGATCATAGTCGCGGCGATCATTCCGGGTTCTATGCTTTTGACAGCGATCTTTATGAAGATTTTTGGGATTTCTGCTAATCTAATGAGTTTGGGAGCTATTGATTTCGGGCTTCTTGTGGATGCTTCTATTGTAATCACGGAAAACGTGTTAACTCGGTTTGAAAAAAATCCAATTTTCAGTCGGGAAGAAAAAATTCGTACGATTTTGAACGCTTCGTTAGAAGTTTTAAAACCGGTGTCTTTTGGAATCGTAGTCATCATGCTCGTATATGTTCCGATATTTACGTTAGACGGAATACCTGGTAAGATGTTTCGTCCTATGGCTCAGACAGTTCTTTTTGCATTGGGATTTAGTCTGATTTTGGCGGTTTTTTTCCTTCCTCCTTTGTTGTTCTTTTTTATTACTCCACCTAAACACACAACAAACCAGAAGGTTAAAAAAAGTAGACTGATAACGTTATATGAAACGTATCTTCCCATTTTATTAAAAAAACCTAAATCGATTATAATCGGTTCCATTTTGTTTTTTCTACTTACTTTGTTTGTCTATTTCAGAATGGGAACGGTTTTTCTTCCCAAGCTAATGGAAGGGGACTTGATGTTAGTGATCGTAAGAGAAGGAGATATTAGTATAGAAGAAAGTTTGAAAGAACAAAGGGAAGTGGAAAAACTTCTGATGCAAATGCCGGAAATTCAGAGCGTGTTTTCCAGGATTGGAACTAGTTCCGTAGCAAACGATCCGATGGGAACTTTTAACGCGGATACTTTTATTATACTTAAAAAAGAATCTTTGAACGATCTGTTAAAAGAAAAAAATTGGGAGAATTTTTTAAACCGAATTCATGAAAAAGTTCAGGAAAGTTTTCCAAAATCCGAATTAACTCTCAGTCAACCTCTGGAGGCTAGATTTAATGAACTTTTAGAAGGAAGTAGGGCCGATATTAGCGTAAGAATATTAGGTAAAGATTTGAATACTCTTTTGGATTTGCAAAATTCCTTAAAAGAAACCTTACATAACATTCCCGGAGCCGCGGAAGTGGAACTAGATCCGATTATGGCACTTAGAAAATCTACCGTGGTCGATATAATTCCAGATCCATTTAAATTAAAATATTATAATATATCTCTTCCTCTGTTTAACAGTGCCGTCGAAGCTTCCATGAGTGGATTTGAATTGGGTGGATATTACGAGGAAGAAGTTCGATTTCCGATTAAAATATGGCTTTCAGAAGAATTTAGAAATCGTGAATCAGAAATATCGAATATAGGAGTTGGAACAGAAGACGGAGGTATGATTCCAATCAAACTTTTGGCGTCTATTGAAAAAAAAGAAAAGATTATGACAATATCTAGGAATAAATCTAGAAGGTTTGTGGCCGTTTCTGTAAATCTTCGTGGAAGGGATTTGGAAGGATTTTATTCCGAGGCAAAGGATAAAATTTCTAATATGAATATTCCTCAGGGATATTCTGTGTTTTGGGGCGGGCAAATAGAAAATCTTTCCAAAGCAAAAGAGAAATTGTCTGTCATTCTTCCTTCTACATTTTTGATGATCTTTGTGGTTTTATATCTGGGGCTGAGATCGGTTCGTAGGGCTCTGCTTGTGTTTTTTTGTGTTCCGTTTGCGTTGACTGGAGGAATTTGGTTTCTTTTTTTGAGAGGAATGGATCTGAGTGTTTCTGCATTTGTGGGATGTATTGCGTTATCCGGAATATCGGTGTTAAACGGACTCGTTAAGTTGGATACGATTCACAGAATACGGGAGGAAGAAAAAATAACCTTAAAGGATGCTGTTTTAAAAGGGGCTACGAGTCGGATTAGACCTGTAATTATGACTGCGCTTGTTGCCTCTTTTGGATTTATACCGATGGCGTTTGGATCTGGTCTCGGATCGGAAGTACAAAAACCATTGGCGACCGTAGTGATTGGAGGAATTGTTTCGTCTACACTTCTCACTTTGGTGATACTTCCTGTGTTTTATTATTGGTTGGAGGATGATTCTAAAAATTAGTAAATTTTAATATTTTTAAATAGAGTGAGTTCAGCGTAATAAAATTAAAAAGAATGTTCTAAAAGTGTGAGTTCCTACAATTTTAGAATTTGTTTGTAAATTGTGATTTGCAGTAGTTCCCACGGATTAAGTCGCATTGTATTTTTTGAACATTTTTTTTATGATTTAGTTTTGCGTGAGTTCCTAGTTTTGAAAGTTTTTTTGTAATCTGTGAATTTGTGTTAGTTCCCACATTTTAAGAATCGATCTGTAAGTTCAAATCCCAACTTCTTTCAGAAAAATGAATCATAGATTTCTTTCGCTGAACTCACGTTAATAGAGATTTCTATCTTAATTTCTCCACAAAAAATGTGGGAACTAACACAAATCGGGTTTTACGGGTTTATTTTAGAAAATGTGAAAACGAACATGTTCGTAATAGTTCGGTTTATCGTACGCGAAAGGGATCGATGCGAGGTCAATAAATTGAAACTAAAGCTTATATGTTGTATAACGTTTCTTTCATACAATTTATTGACCAGAGCTGAGAGCCCGATCCTGCTTTATTTCATTCAAGCTTAACTTTTACAAAATATTTGCAGGATTCGCCCAAAATTTAACACCTAATTAACGTTATATGATATTAGATTGATCGTAAAAAACTCCCCAAAACCGAGCGAATTTCAGGGAGATTTTGATCCAATCTATTTTATTGATTGGATTTTGCGTTAGTCGCTATCTTTAAAAAATAAGCGTTTGTATCGTACCAAAGTTGTCCTAGATAGAGAGCGTTAGTCGCTTCTAAATGATCTACTCCAGTGGTCAAGATTGGTATCGAAGGTCCTCCTTTCCAAGTTCCCCACCTCTGGGAGGAATCTGGAACTACACCGTCATTTGCGATACTCATTCCGTAAAAAGGGGCTCCGATTGCGCAGATCGGATATAAAATTCCCATTGCTGGATGTTGAATTAGATCTGGGACGCTGATCGTTGATCCATAAGAAAAATATTTTACACCAGATACGTTAGGCGTTACAGAGTTAAATGTTTTTAGGCCGTCTGTGGTGAGAAGTTTTAAAGCTGCAATAGCGTTCTGGCTGGAATCCCCGTAAACAAAACCGATTATAGTATTTAAAACCGTTGAAACGTAAGGTAAGGCCCAATTAGGAATGACCGCTGCTACAATATTTGCGATAGGACTGCCTTGATGAGGAGTATTTAACGTCGTTAAGGTGGCGACCTTAGTGCCCATAGAAAGATTGGAAACCATATAACGCGCATCCAGTCCACCTTGTGAATGTCCTATGATGTGTACTTTGCCAGTATAATTGTTTGCAGCCATAGCTGCTACAATAGCCGTTTTTAATTGAGAGGCTCTGCTGGAACTTGAATTTAACGCGGTGACGGAGGGAGTTAGAACATACGCGCCTTGATTTCTAAGATAGGCAGCATTTCCACCCCAATAATCAACAACGCTAGAACCGTTTCCCCAACCAAACAATCCATGAACTAGTACGATCGGATAACTTCCCGAAAGAGGTTTACTAGAGGTTCCTCCTCCAGACGCATATGTAACGTTCGTTATTAGAAACGTTAACATTAACAAAATTTTCAAATTTATTTTTTTCATATTCTTTACCTAGTTTAATTTTCAATTAGAAACGCGTCGGAACATACTTTATGAGAAAAATCAATCAAGCAAAAAATTGAGAGGGAGGATCTTTAGTTAAAAAATTGTTTATAAAAAATACAATAAAATTCTAAAATAGTTCGGTTGACTCGAATTTTTCAGGTAAATTTTTAAAGATTTGTATTAGTGCCCACAATTACTATGCGGACATAAAATAGTACTAAAATTAACGATCGATTTTACCATAGACGTAGAAGTTCTCAAAATTGCGCTTAACCCAGAATTGTTGTCTTTTTTGAAGGGGATCCTACATTCTAACTTTTGAAACAAGTTTCGTGGCCTAGTATTATTTTCATACCTCATAGTAATAATACCCTGTATAATCAATAATTTCATTTTGAGTTTTATTCTAAGTTTAGACGAAAAATTTTAGGCATTCCGTTATTTTAGAGTTTAGCGGCAATTGGGTAATTTATTTTTATTTGAATTCTGGAAATTTTAATAAATTAGAATATTTTATATATAAAATATAGATTTATGAGAATGTCTGGATTTTTTAAAATCGTTGCCTTCGTATTTTGTGGAAATTCCTAGCGTGTTGAACTTTTACGTTGTAATATGATTTTGATACTTAATCCCCATTGGTTTTTGAATTGAACGAATTAGAATTTGAAATAAATTATTGAATTATATCCGAGCTACTGCTACTCAAGATCGTGTAATATGTTTTCGGATTTTTAGCTTTTAAGCAGCGATTCATCTACAAATTTAAGGTAATTTATATGCAAACATCAATAATACTTAAAATAAGTAGTTTAACGTGAATTCGGCGTAAGGAATTCATTTTTCTGAAAAAAGTTAGATCTGAATTTTACTGATCGATTTCTAAAACGTGGGAACTACCTCAAGTCCGCGATTTTAAGAAAAAATTCTAAAATTGTAGGAACTCATACTTTTAGAAAATTCTTTCTCATTTTCTTACTTCGAATACATGTTAATTTATCATATATAAAGTATGGATCCTGTTGAGTGTCTTGAAATGAAAGTTTTAACATTACAGTAATTAGGCAGATTTGATATTTTGTTCTAATTATTTTTCAAAAAAGATCTTCATATATCGAATCTATTAATTTTACTTCAGATTTTTGCGATTCAATTTAGGTTTATTTCTATATCTTTTAAAATCAATCTTGTCTACTGAGTTTTACTTCCTTGTAAACTTCGTCAAAATCTCGATACACAAAATTTAAATATAATTCAAATATATGTTCAAAATAAACAAATAATAATTAATCTTCATTAGAAATATCTCAGAAGTGAAAAGTTTTTGTTTTCCCTGAAAAACAAAAAGGATGATAGAAGGTGAAAATGATGAATACAATTTTAATGATTCTAATTGGCTTCTTTTTATTAGAAACATTAGAAGATTTATATGCAGATTATTTAAAATGTTCTTTAGAGCAGATGTTTTCGGATAACATATAAAAAATTTCCAATACGAATCATAAGCAAAACAAAATACTAATTTTTTAATCTTTAAAATTTCCATCTTTCAAGTGGTATCTAGTAAGGGAATTTTTTTAAGTTTATCTGATTGTAACATCAATCAGAGATACGAGTTAAAGAGATTCGTATTGTTTAAAGATATTAATAACGATCGAAAAGACGATACTTATGTTTTCCGTTCAATCGGATAGTCCGACTTGTCAACAAACCGATTCAAACAAGATTTGCGAAGACTGTATTTATCTTATGTTCTTATGGATGAGTAGAAGGCCACGTTTTCATTTTTCAAAAAGAGGAGGTAAGAATGGCTCGTTGTATAGTTTTGTTGGTTTTAATTGGAATTAGTTTTACTTATGGATGGAGCTCAATTTCATCGAGTATCCTTCCAGGTTCGATTGTTCAAAGACCTACCGATAAACCAAAAGATAAACCGATTAAGATCGTAGTCCATGATGGAGGTAAGTATTGTTATGCTCCAGTATTTATCCGTGGCGAAAGTTATATTCAGATTGGAGGGTGTGGGGAACAGGAAGTTAATAATGCCAGGTACGATGTGTTTCAAAGAATTTCTTATTACATTAACGACACGTGGTTGTGTATCACTGCTCCTGAGAAGGTAGTTCAAGGAGCGACAAACTGGGATTATGTGAACCTTCGACCTTGTACTATCAATGACTCTCTGCAGAGATGGGTCGTAAAGGATCACTCTTTTTGGACTGCAGATGAACGTTATCGATTAAAGGATATAAATTGGTATGCTTATATATCAAAAAATTCTAAAGATAGCTATGACCATACGTTAGATTCTTCTATGGATGATTGGGTTAAGACCGTGGCTACTCCTGGAAACGTTAGCATTAAAACTTCCATAGCTTGGTATTCAGGTTGGGGGGATGGAATTTTGGATATGCCACCTAGTCGCTATTTTATTTATGTGGAAGGCTCAGATAAAAATACTACACCAATCTACTACAATCCTGAAAATGGACATCTTGCTCAATATATGCCTGTTAGTGGGATTTTCTTATGCATGCATTCTCAGGTAGGTAGTTATAATTGGAATTGGGTTAGGTGGAGATTTTGTAGTGATGCTTCTACCAGTAGTAAGGATAACTCCGCTTACTGGAATGTCTATCTTACAACAACTGAAGAAGGTGGGATGATCACGGATTATCAGGGCAATATACTCAGAGTTACTAAGTCTGGACCAAATTGGGGAGTTGCGTATGCGGTTAAACCTTCTTATTTGAAAAATGATACTACTAATAATCCTACGTCTTTGTTTTTTGTTGATAGTGATTTATTGAATTGGGTACGTTATACTGCCGGTAATCTTGGAAAGACAGAACAATATTGTCCAGCCGGTAATAAAGAAAGTCATAATAAAAGAATAAGAAGAACCTTGCCATCTAACTTTCAATTAACGGAAGAGTGGATGAGGAGACTTTATGATATAGCGATTTCCACTTCATTTACAAATCCCGGACAGATACATGGTATATGTGGTGTTTGTTTGCTTCATACCTTCCAGATGTTAGCAGAACTCCAGGAGTATCATTCTCAAGGACCTCTTCAGAGTGGAGGTTATTTTTTCGATACAGCTCCTAATAGAGATCCTTTTGATTCGTTTAGGCAACGTTATCCGTTGTTGGATACTATGTTGACGGATGCAGCTACGGCGTATGGTCCGGCTTATAATACAACTAGATTACTAACATTAGTATCTGCTATGACTATGTTGCCTCAGTACGAATGGACCCCTTCTATGGAATTTACCAGACGGTCTGATATGCATTCTCATATTAGATCACTTATAGATTCTCCCCCCGGAAGTATTTGGTTAGGATTGATGCAACGTCGTGAATCGGATCAAACTCTGGGATGGCATGCTCTTCCAATTCTTAGAACTTCTCAGGGGTTAGTGGTAATTCCAACGAGAGTGTCTTCGATATCATTTGACTTATATAGGGAATATTTAACACCTAGCACGAGTCCGGCCCAGATAATCAATGATTATCTAGAAGAAGCAGATAGGACTCTAACAGTATTTGTAACTATACAGTTAGAACAAGCTTATCAGAATCTTTTTGATTTTATGATCTCTAACAGGAATTGCACTGGAGAGGGGGAGGATAGAAGAGGTACAGGAGGATACCCAACCAGTGCAACGGTAAATCAGTGTTCGAAAGGTAGATGTGCATTACCTTAAGTCAGTGAAAAAAATTACGAAGTATTTACACGAAAAAGTATAAAATGGTATTAAAATTAATAAGCAATATTTTAAATTAAAAGTCTATAGTATAGGGGGGTATAGTATATGAAACATAAACCAAAATACAAACTTAGAGCGGATCCAAAGGAAAGTAAAAGTTTAATTCTAAGATTAAAAAAAATAGAAGGGCAGATACGAGGAATTCAAGGAATGATTGAAAACGAAAAATATTGCGACGACGTACTCAATCAAATATCTTCCGTAAAGTCGGCATTAGATGGTGTATCTGGAGCGTTACTTAAAAGTCATATTCGAACGTGTGTCACAGAGAGGATCAGAGGAAATGATTCAAAAATTTTAGAAGAGTTTATTAGAACCGTAGGTTATATTCTTAGGTAGACAAAGGAGAGGATCTAATAAAAGAAATTAGACTAACTGTAAAAGAAATGAACTGCGTTTAAGAGCCGTTGAGTCTGCTTTAAAAGAAATTGGATTTATGGGAAAAGCAAGCTTAGAAAATCGGGAAGTCGTTTATCACGGAAAAGGGACTGCGGAAAAATTATCGAAGGTTACAAACCAGAATGAAAGTTGAACAAGAATTACCTTTAAAAGAAGTGACGTTAGACGTAATTGGTATGACCTGTGGCAATTGTGCTCTTAGAATTGAAAAAGGACTCAAAAAAATACCGGGCGTTAAGGATGTAAGAGTTAATTTTGCGATGGAAACAGCAGAGGTGGATTTTGAATCTTCGATTTCGGAAAAAAATCTACTGGATAAAATAGATTCCTTAGGTTATCGCGCAGTTGTTCACGAAGATCTAGAAATAGACGGAGAGATCCAGAAAAAAGAATTCAAAAAACTGAAAGTTCGAGTTATTATTTCCGCGGTTTTGTCTTTACCTTTGCTTTTAAGTATGATTGGGCATTTTGAAAATAATCTAATTTTTGAATATTTATCATTTATAATGAACCCTTGGTTGCAATTTGTTTTAGCTACCCCAATCCAATTTTGGATCGGAGCTTCTTTTTATAAGGGTAGTTTTCGCGCTCTTAGAAATGGAGGCGCTAATATGGACGTTCTAGTTGTTTTAGGAACTTCTGCGGCGTATTTTTACAGCGTCTATTTAACTTTTATTTTCAATAAAACACATATTCATAAGGTAACTAATCTATATTACGAAACTTCATCTGTATTGATCACTTTGATTCTTTTTGGAAAATTATTGGAGCATATAGTAAAGGGAAAATCTTCGAAGGCAATTCAATCCTTGGTAAACTTACAGCCTAAAAAAGCGAATGTTATTAGAGAAAAAGAGATTCAAGAAATTCCTTTGCTTGCGATTCGTCCCGGAGATTTGGTTTTAGTAAAACCGGGAGAAAGTATTCCTGTGGACGGAATGATAGAGGATGGAAGTTCAACCGTCGACGAATCGATGTTAACCGGAGAAAGTATTCCCGTTGAAAAAACAATTTCTAGTTTCGTTTACGGAGGTTCGTTAAATCAAAATGGGACTTTCAAGTTTAGGGCTTCTAAAGTTGGAAAAGAAACTTTGCTTTCGGGGATTATTCGAGCGGTTCGGGAAGCGCAAGGAACCAAGGCTCCGATTCAAAGGATCGCGGATCAAATTTCGGAAGTTTTTGTTCCTGTGATCGTTTTGATTTCGGTAATTACTTTATGCGTATGGTATTTTTGGATTTCACCTTCCAATTTTTCAGGAGCGCTGGAAAAGGCGATTGCCGTGCTTGTGGTTGCTTGTCCTTGTGCCTTAGGTCTAGCGACTCCGATTTCGGTTTTAACCGGATCTGGAAAAGCGGCTACTATGGGGATTTTGTTTCGTAGTGCGGAAGCATTAGAAATTTTGCATAAAGTAAATACGATTGTCTTTGATAAAACGGGGACCTTAACTTATGGCAAACCGGTTTTGAAAAGTTTAGAAAGTTTGAATATATCTAAAGAAAATGATTTACTTACATTAGCTGCTTCTGCCGAACAGAATTCGGAACATCCTCTTTCAAAGGCAATCGTAGAAAGCGCAAAGAAAAAAGGTCTTATATTAACGATTCCCGAAAATTTTGAGACAATACCTGGAGGAGGTATTTCCGCTATTGTAGAAGGAAATCGGATATTGATTGGAACCGAGAGATTGTTTTACGAAAAAGAAATCGAACTGAATCAAGAATTAAACAATCTGAAACGAGTGCGAGAAGAAGAGGGAAATACGGTCGTCCATTTGAGTGTGAACGGAATTCATTCCGCTATATTAACGTTAGCAGATACGGTCAAAGAATCTACTCCGGCCACGATCGAAAAATTGAAATCTTTGGGTATGGAAATTTATATGATAACCGGAGACAACGAAAGAACCGCTCGAGCGATTTCAAAGAATTGTGGCATTAAACATGTGTTAGCTGAAGTTCTTCCGGAAAAAAAGGCGATAGAAATAAAGAATCTAAAAAGTTCAGGAAGAGTGGTTTCAATGGTAGGGGACGGAATTAACGACGCTCCCGCGCTTGTGATTTCGGACCTTGGGATTGCTATGGGGACTGGAACGGATGTGGCAATGGAATCTTCCGATTTGGTAATCGTAAACGGAGATTTGAATTCAATTGTAAGGGCCTTTTCTATCAGTAAAAAAACAGTTTATAATATTCGACAGAATTTTTTCTGGGCGTTGCTCTATAATACGTTAGGTATCCCGATTGCAGCCGCAGGATTTTTGGCGCCCTGGATTGCAGGTGGCGCTATGGCTCTTAGTTCGGTGTCAGTGGTTTTAAACGCTCTTAGATTGCAAAGGTATTAATATATTGATATAATATATATAAAAAATTCATCATATAATTCGATTTAAGGGAACCTCTGTAAAATCCAAAAATAGATGATTGGCCAATCGAATTTCTGCATGAAATTGATGTTTTGTGCGTATGTAGGGTTAAAAATTTCATTTTTGAATCTACTCTAAAATCTTATAATCAATCTTGTTTGAATCTCGAATAAGATTGATTATTCGTTCCTATAAAATCGAGCATCCATCAATGTTGTAACAAAGGGTCATTAACGTTGGTTCTATATAATCCAACGCGAAAGCGATTAGCTCAACAGGACGTTCTATAGATTGCGTTTTATGACAAGTTGAAACTAAAGGCGAAATATTGCATAACGTTTATTTCATATAATTTATTGACTAAAGCTGAAAGCGCGATTCGGCGAAACTTTTTGATGTAGAATTTACAGGATTGAAGTGTAAACTACTTATTGGATTTGGTGTCCTGTTATACAGTTCTAAATAGTTTACAACAACTCTATTATTTATTTTTTAAAGCTTCTTCTATCCATTCTTTATAAGAATGAAGGCCGCTGATTGTAGAAACATAATTATTTGCTTCCGAATCGAATTCTATTCCGTATGTTATAAATCTTCCCACAACTGGAGTGTAAAATGCGTCAGCGATTGTAAATTCTTTTCCGAATAAAAAAGGACCTTGATATAAATTCAAACAATCTTTCCAAATAGATTCAATTCTTTGAATGTCTTTCCACACTTCTTCGGGAAACGATTTGCCGTATAGCCTTTCGGTTATTTTCATTGGTAGATTTTTTCTAAGATCGGAAAAGCCGGAGTGCATTTCTGCGACGATAGAACGGGCGGAGGCTCTTAATATTTTATCTTTTGGCCAAAGATTTTTTTCGGGAAAGGTTTCCGCTAGGTATTCTACGATGCTGTTGGTGTCCCAAATTTTGACATCCCCATCTATGAGTACCGGTACTTTACTTGCATTGGAATAAAATTTGATCTTTTCGTAAAATTCGGGTGTGTTTAGAGTTAGAGAAATTTCGATAAATGGAATATTCTTTTCTTTTAATAGAATCCAAGGACGCATGGACCAAGATGAAAGTTTTTTATCACCAATTACAAGTTGAAGATTTGCCATATGGTCAAATTCTTTTGGGGATATAATTTTGAAAGTTGAAATTAGATGCTTTTGTATTTGAAAGGAAGGTGTGTTGCTACTGATTCTATAAAATTGAATTGCATGAATTTTCATCACCAAACACTGTTTTATTGAGAAATATTGGGATTAGGAATCAATGTCTATTAAACTGTATTTGTATCTTAAACGCGCCTTCTTGAACTGATCGAAGGATTCAAGATTTTTTTGTAAATGTGGGAACTACAGCAACTAAAAAATAAACCCGCAGGACCAATCAGAAATGAGACTTAATCTGTGGGAACTCTCACCAGAACTTACGGACTCATTTGGTTTTTAATGTAATTTTGGCGTAAGGAATTCATTTTTCTGAAAAAAATTGGATCTAAACTTTACTGATCGATTCCTAAAATGTGGGAACTCATGCATAAAGTAAATGTTTAAAAATTTATAATGAGGCTTAACTTTTAGGAACTCTTACAAGTTCGAATTTTACAGATCAATCTTTGAAATTGTAGGAACTCACGTTTTTGGAAAACCCTTCTCATTTTCTTACGTCGAACTCACCTGATTTTAATAATAAAACGTTAATTTAAAAATTCGTAAATAGCCTAAGAGTTTGTTCCAAACTCCAAAGAATTTTATACGATCATTCTTTAGAAATTTTTAATAAAATGCAGTAGTTCCCACAAATTAAGTCGCATTTGGCAATTTGCGAATTTTTGAGAGTTTTAATGTCGTTAAATCGTAGTGTTCTGACACCTTAAGGTTTTGGGATAAGTTCTGAAAAAAACGGTTTTTATGGGAATTCTTTCAAATTACAATTTTTTGGAAAATTAATTTATTATTAACTCGGACGTATGAAAATAGTATTAGGCTATTTTGAAAAAGATGTAGAAGTTTTCAAAAATTGCGTCTGATCTGGAATTCATAGATTATTGAAAGAAATCTCAGATTCTAATTTTTTTGGAACAAATTCAAAGTGTTGTTTTTATGCGTAAGAGTAATAAAAAACCTACTTCTTTAACGTAAATTCGTGGAGAAAATCTTAGCGAATAAAAAATTCAATGTTGCCTCCTGAATTTAATGAAACGCTTTCTCGACTCAGTGTTGGGTTGATCGATAAGGTATATAAAAATAAACGTGGATTTATCTAAAAAAATATGGCGCCTATTTTGTAAATATTAGAGTTGTTTAAAGGATCATAATTACAAGCGACTTTATCTATTTGTTTTAATGAGAACTATAAAATAAGATTGATTTTCAAAATTTTTATTTATGAAATTATAATTTAGTATTTTATAAATTTATAATTTACAAAATAATTTATACAAGAAATGCCTTCAGTCTTTTTCGGAAAGAAAAAGGCGAACTTGAGTTTCTGGAGTTTCCGAAAAATCCATTGGATAAATTTCATAATCTACTTTGAAGGCTCTTCTGCGTTTTATATCCGGATTTGCCCAGACGTCTTGCCATAGTTCAATGACTATATTCGGACTTTTACCTTTTGACGAAGTCAGTTCCAAGTATTTTCCTTCTGGAAGTTGAACTGTTTCGAAAATATTCATTTCATTGGAAGGAACTCCGATAAAATAAGAGTATTCTCCGTTTTCATCACTTTCATAATCTTTGTAGACAGCGTAGATGAACTTGTCTGTGGTCTTGAGTTTAGGTAGAACTTCACCGAAAAATTTCTCCCATAATTTTGGAATGTTTCCGTTGGATCCCATTTCGTTTGTATTTTTTGTACGAGTTCCAATTCCAACAAGATACTTTTTTGGCATTAAACATTCTTTCATAATTATTTCCTTATTCGTTAAACACTTCATTAAAAGAAGATAAAGTATTCTCTTAATGAAGTAGAAATATAATTTAAGCAAATATTTGCGTTTAAATGAGGCGGTCCATTACTTAATGGATTTAGATTATTGATTTTTATCAATGTTTCTAGACGTTTTCGAAGACCACTTAGTTGACGAATCCAACTAAATACTTAGGTATGTTTATAGCGATTCAATATAGATAAGAATCGTTTATTCCTTAAGAAATGGAGGAGATCTATGTCTACGATGAAAGTAAAAATCGAGGAGGTAAAGAAATTATGAACCTTTCTTCGATTTTAGTTTCTTATTTTTATCAATATCCACATGCGATGTTTATAACAAATCGGTGCGGGATGATTGAATATATTAATCCGGTATTTGAAACACTTTCTGGTTATAGCAGAAGTGAACTGATAGGGCAAAATCCAAAGTTGTTTCAAGCCGGTGTACACGACCCTTGTTTTTACGAAGAATTATGGAAAACAATTCTTTCAGGCAAAGAATACGAAGGAAATTTCTTAAATCGAAATGGATCGGGAGAGACAATTGCTTGGAAGGAAAGGATTACCCCTCTTCGAGATGAAGCGGGGAATATTTCAAATTTCTTATGTAGGGTAGACCTTTCTTCTAATGACGAGACTGATGTCACTCCAACGGAAGAGCAGTCGATACCTTCTGATAATCTTCAAAACACAAAAGTTAAAGAATCTCTTTTTCCACAACTTCAAAGAGAATACGGCCTAACATGCCAGGAAGCGAAAATCTGTGAACGTTTGGTTGCGGGTCAGACAAGAGCTTGTCTCATTCAACAACTTGGAGTGCATTCAGGAACTCTAAAAAACCATCTCAAGGCGATTTATAGAAAGACAATTGAAAAAGATTTGCCTCAACCGGGGCAAGGAAGAGATAAACTTCAGAGACTTACTATGTTTTTGATTCGTCTCTGCTGATCAGATTTAAAACACAAGGAATCATGTGGAACACAATTTGATTCCTTGTGTTTTAACGTTGTCTACATATCCTTTCTAAATAATCTTCTCTTCCAGAGTATTTTTTATATTTCTTATATTGCTCCGAATTTGTTTTATAATAATTCTGATGATAATTTTCCGCGGGATAAAAAGAAGTAAAAGGAATAATTTCGACCACGATCGAACCAGAAAAATTTCCTGATTTTGAAATTTCTAATTTAGATTTTTCAGCAGCTTTTTTTTGAGTTTGGTTGTGGTAGAAAATACCGGTTCTATATTGACTTCCTCGATCTGCAAATTGTCCACCGTTGTCCGTTGGATCGATTTGATTCCAAAAAACTGTGAGTAGTTCTTCATAACGAATTTTAGAAGGATCGAATTCTATTTGAACACTTTCTCTATGACCTGTTTTGCCTCGACTTACTTCCTCATAAGTAGGATAGAATTCTTTTCCTCCAGAATAACCGGCTACAACCGAAATTACTCCTGGAAGAGATTCGAATGGGCCTTCCATACACCAAAAACAACCACCGGCAAAGGTAGCTTTTTCCATTTTAGGAACCGCCGATAAATTAGAAAAAGCAAATATACTACAAATTGAAATTAGAACTTTAAAATGAAACATCCTATTAAAAGAATTCGAAGTTTAGAAAGAATTGTTACTAAAAATAAATGTTAAAACTTATACTTTTACTACTAAGACACATAAAAATGATACAAAATAAAACAATGGGTTTATGAAAATACAGAGTCTTTTTACAGATTTTGTCTATTAGAGTTGTTGAAAAATTTCATAATTCAGATCAACAAAACTGTTTTAATCTACCGTTTTCATGAAACAGAAACTGATGGAGGAATTAGTTTTCACCAACTCTATTGAGAGAGATCCTACATTTAGAATTTGTCCCAAAACCTCAAAGAACTTTACACGATTATTCTTTAAAAATTTTTAATAAAATGCAGTAGTTCCTACAAATTAAGTCGTATTTGTCAATTTGCAAACTTTCGAGCAGTTCAATTTTCGTAATAGTTCCTACATTGGATGGTTTTGGGACAAGTTCTTAACTTTTTGGATAAGTTTATACAGTATTGTTTTTATGAGTTTTTATCGTAATTTTATAAACACTCATAAAGTCCAAGAAGAATAATCTTAAAATCAAGTTTCTCTATAGGTTTCCATTTACAGCGTTATAAAAATTGGAAAAATTTGTATTTGTAATGTGATGTAAAATGTGGGAACTGCCACGTTTTGTTAAACATTTAAAATAGGATTTATTTTGAGGTTTTAAAAAGGATTTTAAAAAAATGTGGGAACTACCACGAATTTAAATCTTAAAGTGGAATTAAAACTTACTTTGTTTCGACAAATCATCTCATTCAAAAAAGATGTATGTAAGAGGATAAAAATTTTTTCGAATGTATAAATAGGATTTTCATTTTGAAAGAAAAAAATCCTATGTTTTCTTTTCAGAAATCTAAATTTAAGAACCAAATATGAAAATCGCAATCTTAGGAAGTGGAATCGCGGGATTGAGCGCGTGTTGGTATCTAAGCAAAGAACATGACGTAATTTTAATTGAACGTCATTCTCTCCCTGGAATGGACGCGCATGGAACGGATGTATCTTTAAAGGACGGAGTTTTTCGATTTGACGTTCCTTTTAGAGCGTTCAAACAAAATTATTATCCTTGTCTGATAGAAATGTATAACGAAGCCGGAATCGAATTTAGGCCGGTAGATTATTCTTTTTCTTTGAGTGAAAGGGACGGAACAACTTATTTTCAATTTGCTACGATTGGGATCGGAGGAAATTTTTATCCATTTGTTTCGCCGGTTTGTTTTAAAAATGGGGAATCTAGAAAAATTTTTTCAGATACAATTCGTTTTTATGTAGAATCAGAAAAACAATTTGAATTTCTACGTGGAGAACAACTTACGATTTCCGGATTTTTACAAAGATTCGGATATTCTAAAGAATTTGAAAATAAATATCTGATTCCAATGTTCGCCACCATCAACACGTGTACGATTCAAAGCGCAAAAAATTATCCGGCGGAAGCGGTCATTCGTTATCATTCTAAGGGATTGAAGTTTCTACGATTTTTAACTGCAAGTCATGGAACCAGAGATATTACAGAAAAACTTTCCATTGGAGCGAAGGAACTCAGATTAAAAACCAATCCTAGAAAAATTGAACAAAACGGAAAAAAAGTATTTGTTTCTTTTGATGACGGAAAGGAAGAATTTGACCGGGTAATCATCGCCACCCCGGCAAATCAGGCGATTTCGTTACTTCCGGATGAAATGGCTTCAGAAAAAGAACTTCTTTCTTCGTTTCGTTATGAAGAATCAGAAATTTTAATGCACACCGATCCTTCTTTTATGCCAAATAAAAAAAGACACTGGGCACCACTTTGTTTTACTCTTTCACCAGAGACAGACAAACCTTCTGCTACGATCCGTTTGAACAAAGTACTTCCGGAAATCGGAAAGACTGAAATTTTTCAGACTTGGAATCCATTAGAAGAACCTAAACAAGGAACTTTGATTTCCCGTTCCCGATTTGAAAGACCGATCATCGATCTAAAAAATCAAAGGACTGTAGAGGAACTAAAAGCGCTTCAAGAACGACCTGGAAGAAAAATCTGGTTTTGCGGTTCTTATGCAAGATATGGGATTCCTCTTTTAGAGGCCGGAGTATCTACTTCTTTAGACATAAAACGCTGGGTAGAAAATTCGGAGCGTTTTTAGCGTGGTTTTACCGCCGAATATAAAACAAATTGAAAGTATTTTTTCATTCTTTCTCCGCCTAAAAACTCGGCAAAGCGGAAATACTTACGAGAGATTTCTCGGGGAATACTAGAATCTTTCGATTTCATTTTAAGAAAATTGGAAAAATCTTCAAAGATATACTCTTCTAAAAAATCAAAACCTTCCAACAAAAAACCAGAGGATCTTAAAAGTTGAGAAAGAAAATCCGGTGTAACTTGGTTGTTTTTAGGGATCGAACCGGATTTACAAATCATTTTTCTAAGCCAAGAGTCTATTATTCCCAGTTTCGAATTTTTCAAAATCAGTTCGGCGGAAACTAGTTTACCTCCGGGTTTGAGAATTTCAAACGACTGCTTACAAAATTCTATTCGATTGGAAAAGAAAGAAGCGCTGTCCAGACAAAGAATTCTATCTAGAGATTGATGTGGAAAAGAAAGGAGCGCTTTTTCAACGGAAGAACAAATCAATTGAGGTGAAACATCGGATTTAGATTCTATCAGATTTTTTGCAAATTCCGTTTGGACTAAAGAACCGTTGACACCTACTATATCGGAAAAATCGAGAGAGAATTCTTCTTTCCAGACAAAGAACTGATCTCCACATCCAAAACCTAGATCCAATGTTTTGAGTCCAGGTTTCAGATCTGCTTTTTTACCTAAGAGTAATGCTAATTCTTTACAGGCAGTCGGGTAGTCGGTAGTGTTTTTCCAATAACCGAAGTTCGCCCAGGAGGAATCTTTCGGGTTAAGATAAAGATGTGCAAGTGTATTCGGAGCTTCTGCGCGTTTTTTCTTTAAAAAGACTTTCATTTAGAAAAATTACGTTAAACCGAAGTGTCAAAATTTGCAGTTAAATCGGCCATTTGAATCAATTTAAGAGACCTTTTATTTTAAATATTCGTAGAAACTTTTATAAAATCCAAAAAGTAAGAATTAGATTTATCGAATTTAGAATTTGTTCCAAAACCAAAATGAGATCCTGTAGTTTTGGATTTATTTAAAAAACTCTGTAAATATGAATTCTCATGTCGCATTAATGACTATACATATATTTAGTTTATCTAGGTTGTTGTAAAGTAAGTCTCTGAAAAGTCTTTTAAAAAAATTGAATCTTATCTCATTATACACTCGCAAAAAATCCGATTCTATTTCTAAAGAAAAAAACTTTGAAGAACAAGTAAAATTGATTCAAGGAAACATAGGAGATCGATTTTTTACGTTTTGTTTTTTAGAGTTTTACTAAGTATAGAAAAGTACCAAATAGAAATAGGTTCTTTTACAAATTTTCATTGGTCCTATAAATTTTAGAAAATAATTTTCAAATTGAATGAATGATTCGTCAGAAACGAAATAGGATAAAACTTTTTTTAGAGTCGTGGGTTCGAGGGAGTTTGTTTGAAAGCAGATCTTAGAAAGGTGATTTACGTTTTTGGAATGAAATCTAGGTCGGCGGGAAGTTGTATTAAATATTACTCGAATTTAGTATTTTAATTGAAGTTTTTTTTATACCATTCTTGATAGATAAAAATTTTGCCAATGGCAATAAACGCAGGGATCTTCTGCATGATCGAAAAACGAATCAACAAATTCGGGGAGAACGGAACCTTCGCAACGAAGGACATCCCCAAAGGAACCTTGCTGTTTAGTTACAGCGAGTGGATCGAAGACGAAGAATTTGGGTGGAAAGTTCTAACGGTCGAAGAAGCCGAGTCGCTTCCCGATTCCGAAAAGGACATCTTCATGAAATACGGGTACGATGTGGATTTTGGTCTAGTGACCGGACCCACCAGTGATCAGTATGTGATCAATCATTCTAACTTCATGAATCATTCCTGTGATCCAAATATGTGGTACGATCAAGACGATAACATCGTAGCGAAAAGGGACATTCGAGCCGGAGAAGAACTTACCATCGACTATGCGAATTTCATCGTAAACTTCGATCAGACTTTTGAGTGCGGCTGTGGGTCGGTAAACTGTAGAAAGTCCATTCGAAAAGATGATTGGAAACTTCTAGTCAATGAATATCAGATGAACTTTCCTAAATTCATCCAAAAAGAAATCAAAAAACTTTACGTCAAAATTCCGGTATAAAAACCCAAACGAAAATATTACTTTCTAATTTTTAGGATTTTTTCCAGGATTCCTCTTCTGAGAAGTCCTGGAGAGTCATCTTCAAACGCAGTCGTATTGGTTCTTCGGGCGTTTTCTATTGAGTAGAATACGTCGGGTTCTACACTTTGAACAATCTTCATCGCTTGGTTGATTTTTTTTCTTTTTAAAACTGTAAAAACGATTTTGACTGGGCCTCGGCTGCCGTGTCCGTTCATCGTAGTTACTCCGTAACCTGCTTCGGAAAGTTTGTTTGCAATTTCGTTCCCATTTTGAGGAGATATGATTCTCAGAAGTGAAAAGCCGATTGCCAGTTTTTCTTCTAAAATCATTCCGATAAAAGTGCCTGTTGCAAAACCTCCTGCATAGGCGAGATAACAAAATATGTTGTTTAAATTTTTGATAACTTGAGTAATTACTACGATCCAGAGTAGGACTTCTAAAAATCCTAAAGAAGCTGCGATTCCTTTTTTTTCTCTTGTAAGAAGTATAACTCGGATCGTTCCAATGGATACGTCTGTGACTCTGGATAAAAAGATAAAACAAGGCAATAGAATATAATCGAAGATAGGGTTTCCTGGTGAAGGAAAACTGAGTTCCATACAATACAAATATCTTTGAAAGAACAATTCTAGTCGAGGAGAAGAAAAGTTTTAAAACTTATAACTTTTCTAAATAGTATCGATTACTTACGTTTCCGATCAAAGTAGTTCTACGATACATATTGATCGAGAGTGGGATTGGAGCGGAACGTTCCAACTTGCGATTTCCTTCCAGATAACGGCGGGCATCGTTGCCGAAAATTCTAGCATCTGTAAGTAATTCGATTACGTTATCGTACGTTTCCGGAGAATTGATGATTTGAGGAATTGTTCCTCGATTTGATTTCAGCTTTTCTGAAATTTCGTAAAAATTATTAAAAGAAGTTCGGATGTCTTCGCGATTTTCTCGGATGACTCCCGTGGAAGCCGCAAAAAAATCTTCAAAGTAATCTGCGGAAGGTAAAAAGTCGGGAGGTTTTTGTTCTTCTTCTAAGTAGGTAGGTTGAAAAAAAGACGTATCTTCTTTGTCGAAAGATCCAGGATCTATATCGATGGTTCTTCCGGAGAGAATCGTATTGGTTTGGAATGTGATTCTATAATTGTCCCAGAGTGTGACCGGTTCTTTCAGTCTAATGACAATTTCGATCGCTTTAGTTTGGTCCTTGTTTAGAAATCTTTGATCTTCTACCTCATCGATCGAAACCACGTCTAAGCTACGCACAATTCCTTTTTCTACTCCTAATATTCGAACAGGTGCACCTGGATGAATTCCTTCCAAACGAGGATAATAGATTTTCATGGTATACGGGTATTCATCTTTGGTTCCGGCTTTTTCAATGACGGAGACATACATACCTAAGGAAAACGCTAAGAAGAAAACAATCCCTGTTAGAATGGCTGTATGTTTGGAAAGATTCATAAAAAGATTCGATTTTTGTTCAGATCGGATTTTATAAGACGATTGTTTTGAGGCGACCTTCTTTTTTTAAAAAATTTTGGTATAGTCATCAATTTTTTGAACAAGTTAAAACTGAAAACGTATGAGTTCCCACATCGAAAAACAAGATATGTAAATCATCCTAAATACCGATAGGGAAACTAGAAAAGAAATTTCTTCTAAGAATTTATTATGAGACATAATCTGATTGACTTTCTACGAGAATTTGTGCAAAAAAGGAGAAACGTCCTACTTTTGGCTCTCCTAATCGGGATTTTGAGCATTGGAATGATTCTTGGGTTCAGTTATCAAGGGATGATTCCACGAGAATTGAATAAGTTAATCATTACGGGGCATGAAAAGCTTAAAACGGAAGAAATCGTAAGAATGCTTGAAATTCAACCCGGGACCTCTTTTGATTCGCTGGACTTAGATCTTTTAGAGAAAAAACTTTCCAGACTTCCGAGGATCAACTCCGTCCGTATTACTAAAAAGTCGGAAGATCAACTTCTTGTAGAACTTACAGAGAGAAAAGCCAGTTATATTGTTAATTCGAGCGGGCATCTCTACGAGATCGATTCGGAGTTACGACTTCTTTCTCAGGATGATGTTCGTGAAAAAGATTTATGTGTTCTTTCCGGAAATTTCCAAATTAAAAATGGAGCTATTCAAGACGCGAGTTTTAGAGACCTTTATAATTCTGTGGAACATGCGTTTAAGATGTATCCAGCTTTGAAACCTAGAATCTCCGAAGTTTTACTACAAGAAGACGGCGAAATTTTTTTCTTTGTGGACGAACCGATCCGTTTGAGGATTCAAATCGGTACTCTTCTTCATAGGGATCAGGTCAGAAAACTATACGCTATATTAGCATATTTTGAAAAAGATCGGATTCAGTCCGAACTTGTAGACATCAGAGGAGAAGACGCTGTCTATCACTGATATGTCGGAACCAAGAGATAGAATTATTGCCGCTTTAGATTTGGGGACTTCGTTGACCAAAGTAGTCGTAGCTCGTCCAGTCTCCGAATACGAGGTAGAAATCATCGGGACCGGTGCTTATCCTTCTTCTGGAATTAAAAATGGGTCTATTATCAATATTGAATCTACTACACGCTCCATCATCGAAGCTGTGAGCGAAGCGGAACTCATGTCGGGTCAAGAAATTTCTGTGGTTGCAGTTAATATCACAGGTAAAACGGTAAAGGCAGATAATTCTAAAGGAGTGGTTGCAATTACAAATCGTGATCGAACCGTAACGGAACCGGACGTTGTAAGAGTGATCGAAGCCGCACAGGCGATTCGAGTTCCGGCGGATCAACAGATCTTACACGTACTTTCCAAGGAGTTTTCAGTCGATGATCAAACCAGCATTCGAGATCCGATCGGAATGACCGGAGTTCGTTTGGAAGCGGAAGTTCATATAGTCACAGCAGGAATAACAGCAATTCATAATTTAGAAAAGTGTGTTGAATCATCGGGTTTAGGTTGTGAGGTAATGATTCTTTCCAGCCTTGCTTCTTCAGAAGCGGTTTTGACTTCGGGGGAAAAAGATTTGGGAACCGCAGTGTTAGACATTGGCGCCGGAAGTTGTGACTTAATCGTATATGTGGACGGAGGAATTTCTTATTCTTCCGTGATTCCTTTTGGAGGAATTAACGTTACGAGCGACATATCTATCGGACTTAAAACCACTTTAGAAACCGCAGAACTTTTAAAAAAAAGATATGGACATACCATTCTTTCCGAAATTGATCCGACCGAAACGATCGAAATTCCTCCGATCAGTGGTAGACCCGCAAGACAAGTGCTCAGAGAAGAGTTAGTTTCTATCATTGAACCTAGAATGAGAGAAATTTTCGAGATGGTAGATAAGGAGCTGGAAAAGTCGGGTAAAAAAGGATTTCTCGCAGGAGGGGTGATTTTGACAGGAGGAGGAAGTCTTCTGGAAGGGATCGATACTCTTGCCGAAGATGTATTTCGTCTAACGTCATCTAGAGCTAGGCCGGGCGGAATTACGGGACTTGCGGAAAAGGCTTCTTCTCCAGAATTCTCCACGACGATTGGTATGGTCAAATACGCAGACAGAATGACTGACATGGATCAAAAATCAGTGGATCGTTCGGAAGGATGGTCTAAAAAAATTAGGAGATGGATCGAAGACAATCTTTGATCCGTAAGGAAAAATAACATGATCCGATTTGAAGAAGAAACTAAAACGAGCCCCGCTGTGATCAAGGTGTTTGGAGTTGGCGGAGGTGGAATGAATGCTGTGACTAGAATGTCTAATTCTAGTTTGAAAGGAGTTGAGTTTGCAATCCTGAACACTGACGAACAAGTTTTACTTCGTTCTCCTGTAGAAAATAAAATCATCTTAGGGACAAAAGTTACCCGAGGTATGGGAGCCGGTGGAGACCCGGAACTTGGGTTAAAAGCCGCGGAAGAAGATAAGGAAAGGATTCAATCTATTGTGCGCGGATCGGATATGGTTTTTATAACTGCCGGAATGGGCGGTGGAACCGGGACCGGGGCTGCACCTGTTATTGCAAAGATCGCTAAAGAAATGAAATGTCTTGTTGTGGGAGTGGTCACTCTTCCTTTTTCTTTTGAAGGTCGAAGAAGAATGGAATTTGCACGCAAGGGAATCGAACAACTTCGTTCTCACGTGGATACATTGATTTTGATCAATAACGATTCTATCTTTAGAGTCGTGGATAAAAATACTCCGATCGATCTCGCCTTTCAAGTGATAGACGATATTCTTCTCAATGCAGTTCGAGGAATCAGCGACATCATCAATAATCCTGGTCTGATCAACGTAGACTTTGCGGACGTGAAAACGATTATGCGTGATACCGGAGACGCGGTTATGGGAGTAGGAGAAGGAAGTGGGGAAGGTAAGGTCAAAGAAGCGGTGGAATATGCGATCAACAATTCGTTGTTAGACTCTACTTCGATTGCCGGAGCTTCTTCTTTGCTGATCAATGTTTCCGGTGGAAAGGATCTTACGATTTCGGATTGGAACGAGGTTTCCGGAATTATCACGTCTCAAGTTGATCCAAATGCAAACATCATTGTAGGTCTTCATGAAGACGAAAGTCTTTCTAATAAAATTAGAGTGACTGTAATTGCGACCGGTTTTCACAAACGAGGTAAGTTGCTTCAAAATCAGGATTCGGTTCAGAAAGGTGTACAAGAGAACTACGGGTTTCAAAGAAAAGCGGTTGGAATGGAAAATTCCTCTCTTGAAAAAAAAGATTTTTTTCAAGATGAAAATGTAGAACCTCAAAGAAATCCAGGATCTTTAAGACTTCGTTCTTCGAACAGTTCTTCTCCTAAAATGGAGGATTATGATATTCCTGCGTATTTAAGAAGAAACAACTCTGGAACTTAATCGTTAATATTTTTTTGAAAAAAATATTAGAAAATTCTATTTTGCTTATAAACTGAATTTTGCTCGTTGCGCGGGAGTATGGAAAGCTGGTTTGTTTCAAAATTTAAAATAGAGTTGTTGAAAAATTTTATAGTGACGATCAATAAAATTGCTTCAATCGACCGTTTCCATAAAATAGAAACTAAGTGGCGAATTAATTTTTCAACAACTCTAATGTAGGATTTACGAGAAGCATTTGCTGAGTTTCCCCATAACCTTACCCATAGTTGAAGAGTATTTTAGAATCAGAAGGATTAAAAACGCACATTTTTCAAGTAGAATGAGTCTTTTTACTTGAAAAAAGTATGTTTTTCTGATAGAGAAAAGTTTCTCAAACATCCTGAACTCAGCGATTCGCTTTCTGGGATGTAAGTTTTACAGAGGATTTGTCGTAATTCCGACAGATTATTTTGAGATCCAAATGTTTATGGGTAAGGTTATGAGTTTCCCGGGTCGCGCTTTGCAAGGCACTCGACAAGTCGCGTTCTATTAAAACTAAAGAAGATTATTGTATAAAGTTTCCTGCATGCAAATTTATTAACCAGAACTGAGAGAGTCGGGTCTGTTTGCCTGTAGCAGGCTGGATTCGCCTAAATTTTCTTACGTTAAGTATTTAAAAATTTGTAATGTGACTTAATCTGTGGGAACTACCATGAGGTTTGGGATTTTACTATAAAATTTCGCTGTTACTTTCTGCAAAATGTGGGAACTACCTCGAAATCCGGGGTTTTACAGTTGATTTCAGAAATGCGGAACTATTTCACGTTCAGCAAATTAGAAAATGTGTGAGTTCCCACACAATATAAGTCAATCGATCGCCGAACTCACGTTATTATAAATTTGGAAAATATCGTTAAGATTGTATTTACTTTGATTCTTCTTTTCCGAATTTCTTACATTCTATTAAATCTTTGAACTTTTCTTTTTTCAGTTCGCATTGAACTTGTTTGAGAGTTTTTTCGGACATACAACGCAGAACGATCGCTTTTGACATATCCGGTTGAAGAATTTGTTTCAACATAATCTGTTGCATTGTAGGAGGGATTTCGTCTTCAGAGGCGTCTGCAATTAGTTTGACGTTGTGCATCTGATTCTCTACACATTCTTCTTCGTTTGGAGTTTTTCTACACTCAATAAGAAATAAGGTTGAGAAGGTTAGAATAGAAATAAGAAAAGCGGACGAAAGCCCGCTTTTCTTACAATTTAGTAATTTCAAAGAATCGGATTACTTTGCGTTGCTTTCATCAACAGCAAAAGTGGCTTCTACTCTTTTTCTAAGCTCTCTCAAATAGCTTTTATCAGCATCTTTCAGTTTCATAGCTTCTTCGTAGAGTTTAATTGATTTTTCAAAATCACCTGCTGAAAAATAGTAGGTTGCAAGGTTTGCTTTCGCTCCCCAAGACTGACCTTTTGCTTTTTTATCAGCTTTTTCCCAAGCTTCTTTTGCTTTTTTGAAACTTGGAGTTTCACCAACGATTTCTTCGTAACCTTCTTGAAGAAGTTCTTTTACTTCTTCGTCTTCGTCTTTAACGAAAACCTTAATTTTTTCTGTTTTAACCATTGGAGAAAGTCTGCCCTTGATATACGCAGCAGCTTCATCCAAACCTTGTCCGAAAGAATCCAAGATTGAAGGACATTCTAAATTTCCTACGCTGTTGAAAATTTTTGCAGGGCTAGAAACGACCGCTTTTTTTACTTCTCCAGTTTCTACTTTGATCAGAGTTGCATCCAGAGGAATTAACATCATACGAACTCCAGTAGGTTTAGATACTGGTTCGTTTCCTGTATTTACGTCTTTACCAGTTGCCATAGAAGCAGCAAAACCTGCCACTTTCAAACCGGCTGCAACCGCATCGATTTTATTTTCAGTACTACACTCTGTATAAGGTTTTTGATAACCTATGTATAGGATTGCTTCCGCTCCGATTAGATTTCCGATCTTCGCTCTATTTTTAGTGATTCCTGTAAGAGAAAGACTCGCTTCGTTGATTGCGTCCGCGCGTTTGCTTAGGTCGGTAAGTTTGTAATAAGACTCTTTGTCAAACGCTTCGAAAACTTTAGAAGGCATTTGATCGATGAAACTAGAACCTTCACCAAAGATCGCTTCCCAAAGACTTTTTTTAGGAGCTTCTACAGCTAAACCTACGTTACGAATGGTTCCGAGAAATTTTTGAAGCGCACGGCCTTCTTTATCTTTCGGGAATACCGGATATTCTACATCAACTGTAGCTGCGCAATTTCCTAAGAACATAAGGAGAACTAACACAGAAATTAGAGAAGATAATTTTCTCATGAAAAGTAACACCAATCCTGTTTGATTTTGGGGAATAAGGGATGATTAAAAAATCAAAAAGAATCATGTCAATTATTTTAGAATCGAAAAACTAGGATTTGACGAACGGATCTTTTGTTCTTTGTTTTTTTGATTGTAGAGACACTTCTGATACAAGATACTGAAACTAAGATGAGTTTTGCTGTGCACAAACAATTTGTTTTCATTTTTCTATTTTGTATCATCATTCTCTTGAATTGCGCTACTTCTAAAAAAGAAGAGGATACAACCAATCAACAATTTTTAGGTTGGATTTTATCTTTGAATGCGAACCCAGCTTGTTCGGATTATTATTCTCAAGAAAATTTATGTTTAAAATCTCCCGTATCTATCAATGAAAAGTGTTCTGATCAGGAAATGGATCGACTCCAAAAAGGAATCCAACCGGCTAATATGCAAAATAGGGGAGTTTTAGATGAACTATTACAATGTTGGAGCCAATGTAATTCCACGTTTTTTTTGAATTATTCTGGTTCGTGCTCTTTTGAAACCGAATCCGATTATGTTACCGCCAAACGTTCTAGTTCCACAAATAGCGGGAATCTTTGGAGACAGTGTCAGTCTAATTGTAACACGGGAACGAATTCTTCTTTTCCGAAATTAAATGGGATTTCAACTACAACAACTTATTGGCCTTATCCATGAAAACTCTCGAAGAAGTTACAAAAGCTCTTAAAAGCACTTATATGGAACACGAGGTCGAAGGGAAACTTCCTCTGATCCAAGAAATTCAGAAATTAAAAAAAGAAAAAAATGCGATTCTTCTCGGACATAATTATATGACCCCGGATGTGTTTCATGGTGTTTCGGATATTACCGGCGATTCACTTTATCTGAGCAAAGTGGCCGCGGATACGGATGCGGATGTGATTCTTTTTAACGGGGTTCATTTTATGGCGGAGACCGCTAAGTTGATGTCTCCTCAAAAGAAAGTTTTGATCGCAGATCTAAAAGCGGGTTGTTCTCTTGCAGAAAGTATTACGAGACAGGATGTGATCGATCTCAAACAGAAATACCCAGGTGTTCCTGTCGTAACTTACGTCAATTGTACTGCAGACGTAAAAGCGGAGACCGATATTTGTTGTACATCAGCTAACGCTCTACAGGTGGTAGAATCTCTGGAAAGTGATATTGTGATTTTTTTACCGGATCGTTATTTGGCTGCAAACGTTCAAAATCTGACTCAGAAAAAAATTATTACTCATCCTGGAAGTTGTATGGTTCATGAAATGTATTCTGCGGAAGATATTGAACTTACTAGAAAACAATTCCCTGGTGTTACCGTGATCTCTCATCCGGAATGTAAAACCGAGGTTGTGGATCGTTCGGACTATTCTGGTTCTACTTCTCAGATGAGCGATTTTATCCGTAAGTCTGAGGCTAAAAATATTTTTCTAATTACCGAATGTTCTATGGGAGATAATCTTCGTTCCGAATTTCCAGACAGACATTTTGTTTCCACTTGTCAGGTTTGTCCTCATATGAAAAAAATCACTCTCGAAAAAATCAGAGATTCTTTGTTATACGATCAATATGAAATTCATCTCGATCCTGAAGTGATTGAAAAAGGAAGGATGTCCGTTCAAAGAATGTTAGATCTTTCTTTTAAAAAATAAGATTTGTTAATAATCTTTATAAAGTTGGAATAACTTAAATTTTTTTCGTAAAACACTGCTTCCAGTATAAATATTAGGTTGTTGAAAAATTCCATAGTCCAAATTAACAAAACTGTTTCAAATTGTCCGTTTCCATAAAACAGAAACCTATGGAGAATTCATTTATCAACTCTATTAGTGATTTTTTATATAATGTTCTGAATAACGTAAGTTTGACTTAGAGCCGGTCTCAAAATCTCAAAGAATTTTACGCGATCATTCTTTAGAAATTTTTAATAAACTGCAGTAGTTCCCACATTTTTGTCTCATTTGGTATTTTGGGAACTTTCAAGCAGTACTAACTCGTTCAATTTCGTAGTAGGTCCACATTTTATGAAACTAAAGTGTCTCACTTCCTAAGTGTCGTTCGCCAGGTTTTGGAACAATCTCTTAATTAAATAGGAAAGAATTTTCTAAAAATATGTACTCCTACAATTAATTTGTTTGTAAAATCTGATTTGTTGTAGTTCCTACATTTTAAGAATCGATCTGCAAAGTTCAAATCTCAACTTTTTTCAGAAAGATGCCGAACTCACTTTAAATAAAGTATCTTGCACTATGTGATCCGTTTGAGTAATCCAGCATGATCATTGCTTTCGTATTGGTGTTCACGTTAAGATGACTACTCCGATACATAAAGATTAATACCGTACTTGAGCTTGTTTCAAAACTTAGAATATAGTAATCTCCTTCAAAAAGCCAATACCTCTATAAAATGAATTTTTTTTCTCGAATGACAATTGCAAAACGAAGATTTCATGGAGAATACTGTTTCGGATTTTATAAAGGTTTACTATAAGCTACTCAAAAATACTTTATCTTTGTTTAAAATATTGAATTCTAAAATATTTTTTAAATAGCTTATGGTAAAAAAATCTCTTACTCATAACTATATAATAGAGTACCTAATATTTTACATAGAATCAGCGTTTTGTAATAGAATTAACGGTACTTATTTTTATAGAGATCAGTAGTAGGATTGACGCAGATTTATTTTTTATAAAATTATTATCTAACGTGAGTTCGACGTAAGAAAATTGGGGCGAATAATAAACTCAGGTGCTGCTCTCTACGGATCGCAGCATAATAATCGCTTTCGCATTTGTTATGCCGAACTCACGTTATCTACTATCGGGTTTTCTTTCCACTAACGAATCAAAGGAGCTTCCATTTTTTTGGTCTCTGATTTATTGTAGTACACACCTACCGCTTGGACACTGATTTACAGATGCGCTGGTTGGATATTCTCCCGAACCTCTTCTATCACTTCCTTCTCCAGTGCAATTTCTGTTAGAGATTGTGGAGTCCAAAGGATTGTGGTAACGCCTTCCTAACTCTAAAGTTGAAACTCCTGTCAGCACACTATTTTGGAATCTCAGATTTCTAATTACCTGTTCAAGATTTGTAGTGGGTCTTAAATTTGATCTATATATTTCAAATGTTGTGGTTGCCATGTTTGTTTGAATTACAACTAATCCCTGAGAGGTTCTAAGAATTGGAACGGCATGTCCCGAGGTAGTTCCATCTGAATTAAGCATCGTCATTAACGCTAAATAAATGCTTCCGGGTGGAGAAGCAATGAGCGCTCTAAAATGAGATCGTATTTCAGACATAGTAGTGAATTCACGAGTGCGTCCCCATTCGTATTGAGGTAAGAGATTCATAGCAGATAAATATCCCAACATTTCACTTGTATCAAAGTAACGGTTAAACACATTTAAAATATCCACCAGTAATCTGTCTAAGTGCGGATAACGTAGTCTAAATGAAACAAAAGGATCTGTATTAGGAGCCGTATCAAAAAAATAACCTCCACTCTGAAGAGGTCCTTGAGAATGATATTCCTGGAGTTCTGCTATCATCTGAAGGGTTTGAAGCATACAAACACCACATATTCCACTTGCCGTACGCGAATTCGAGTTCGTACTAGCTATATCGTAAAGTCTTCGAATCCAAGCCTCAGTTAATTGAAAATCAGAAGGTAAGGTCCTTTTGACTCTTTTATGTCCAAGACTTTCTTTATTACCAGCTGGACAATACTGATCTGTCTTACCAAGATTAGAAGCTGTATAACGTGTCCAATCTAGCAAATCTTTATCAACAACAAACAAAGAAGTGGGGCTATGGGTAGTATCTTTTTCTAAATAAGAAGGATTGACTGTATAGGCAACACCCTTATTGAATCCGTATCTAGTAACTCTGAGGATATTACCTTTATAGTCCGTAATCATTCCTCCTTCTTTTGTCTCAAGATAGACGTTCCAAAAAGCTGGATTATTATCCTTACTGATTGCTGCGTCGCTACACAATGCCCATTTCACCCAGTTCCAATCATAATCATCTTTCATCTTAGAAGACATACAATAGAGAGAACCACTTGAAGGATAATACTGAGCAATATGTCCACTTTCAGGATTGTAGTAAAGAGGTGTAGTGTTTTTATCCGAACCTCCCCAACGAACAAAGTAACGTTCATTTCCATCAGTAGTTTTCAAATCCCAAGCAATGGAAGTTTGAATGCTGATGTTTCCAGGAGTGGCTACTGTTTTAACCCAATCATCCATAGAAGAATCTAATGTGTGATTATATTTATCTCCAGAGTTTCTAGAAATATAACCATACCAATTTGTATCTTTTAATCGATAAAGTCCATCTGCAGTCCAAAAAGAATTCTCTTTTACGATCCATCTTTGCTGAGGATCATTGATCGTACAAGGTCTGAGATTTACATAGTCCCAGGGTTCTTCCCCATGAATGACTGACCATGGAGCAGTAATACATAACCAAGTGTCATTGATATAATAAGAAATTCTTTGAAACACATCGTATCTTGCTTTAGCAATCTTATCCGTACACGTGTCAATCCAAACGTAACCTTCACCTTTAGTAAAAGCAGGAGAATAACAATACGCCTTCTTATTACTTACAACTACTTTGATCGGTTTATCTTTTGGTGGATCGGTAGGTTTTTGAACGATCGAATTATTAGCCTTTGACGAAGCATGGACAGGTGTAGGATTTATACTATACTCGAAGCCAACTCCAATCGAGACTAACAGAACTACTATTAACATTTTCTTCCAATTACGCATCTTTTAAACTCCCATTTCTTTAACTTCTATTCAATTCAAATCTAACGATCTCAAAATCGAATCTTTTCGTAAAATCGCAGCCCTACAGTTATCATCAATATTAAGAATTTATATTGTATATAATTTCCTAATTTACTGAAGAGTTACGCAATAGGCTGTTTAAAGCTCTGCTTCTAAATGAAAATTTCAGGAAAATTCAGTTCGGCACAATTACAGATTGTTATCAAAAAATATCATAAATAATTTTATATAAATATAACATTATTTATGAATGTAAATTTAACCAGATGTATTACGAGACTTTAGATTGGATCATTCCAATTCAGCAAGTAAAAAGAACGTTACATTAGAGTTATTAAAAAATGAATTTTCTCCATCTATTTCTGTTTTATAGAAGTGGTCGATTGAAACAATTTTGTTAACCGCCATTATGGAATTTTTCAACAACTCTATTCTTTTTTAGATCGTTATATTGATCCAAAGCACCGTACATTTTGAGACAATTCTATAGTTAGAAACAGGAACTTAGACGTTCCATTCTATAACTCCAAGTAATAAAACCAAGGTTTCTATCAATTCGTGAATTCTAATGAAAAGAAATGATAACCAGCTTATTTTTAACATACATACGAATTGTATTCAGTTTAAATTTATTTTTTTTAAACTCTGAGGGTTACTTCAATTTTAGTTACTATGAAGAAGTATAAAAATAAATTAGAGTTATTGAAAAATTCCATAGTTCAAATCGACAAAACTGTTTCAATTGTCCGTTTCCATGAAACGCAAACGGATAGAGAATTAATTTTTCAACAATTCTATTTTTAATTTTTGTAACGACCGTAAAACAACGATTCTTATAAAGAAATTTGACTAAAAGATCTTCTTTTTTAGATT
>NZ_AKWY02000005.1 GCF_000306255.2 Leptospira noguchii serovar Panama str. CZ214 | reverse complement strand
TTTGGTGTCGAAGTTTCGAATAGTATAAACTAATTAAACAAATATAAAATTTTCTGTGAATAGGTTACTAATATGGAATGCAATTCAATTTGAAAATTTTATTCGATGCTTTAGGAAAACTTGAAGTCCTAATGCTTTAAAAAAAGGAATTTAAGAATAACCTAGTTACGTAAAAACGGACACCTTTTTCTCAGCAAATGAGGTAAAGATGAAAAATGAATAAAAAAGGAAAATACTCTCCGGAGTTTAAAGAACAAGCAGTAAAGCGAACGCTTTCAGGATCGTTTACGATAAAAGAAGTCGCCGAGTCATTGGGAATCAGTTATTTTGTGTTACGACAATGGAAGAACAGAAAACTTGAAGAAGTCGGAACAACAAAATCCACCAACGGATAAGCAGTTAAAAGAGATCGAAGAACTGAAAAAACTACGGAAGGAAAATCAGAAACTCAAGGAAGAGAACGCTATCCTAAAAAAGTTTGCAGCCATGCTTTCGAGAGAACAAAATCCCG
>NZ_AKWY02000006.1 GCF_000306255.2 Leptospira noguchii serovar Panama str. CZ214 | reverse complement strand
TGGGAGAAACAAGTAGAGGAAGGAGGCGAAGAATCTGTTCTTTGGAACGGTCGAGCCGGTAGACTTCCTCGCTTGACGGAATCGCAAGTAGAAGAACTCACGAGCATGTTAATCGAAGGTCCAATGAAACACGGCTTCGATACTCCGATTTGGACTTGTCGTCGTGTAGCAAAGTTAATAGAAAAGAAGTTCTGTATCCACTATCATCCGGATCATGTATGGAAAATATTACGTAGAATTGGTTTTAGTGTACAAAAGCCGATTCGACGAGCTAAAGAACGAGATGAAAAAGCGATCTCGAATTGGAAGAAGCGTCGTTGGCTGAAAGTTAAAAAAAGCCCAAAAAGAGCGAAGAAAGATAGTTTTTATCGATGAAAGCGGTTTAACGCAAATACCTACCGTGTTTCGCACATGGGCCCCCGTAGGACAAACGCCTGTTCTTACACATGTAGGGTCTTGGAAAAAGATTTCCGTAATCGGAGCAATTACACAAAGGAATTTATATTTTCAAATATTAAAGGGAGCGGCTAAACAAGAAGATATTATTTGTTTTCTTAAGTCCCTACTTCGCAATATCCCCGGGAAATTGATCATCATCTGGGATCGAATCAATATTCACCGTTCCTTGGCAGTCAATGAGTTCATTAACTCTTTGAATGGTAGAATAACAATTGAATTTCTACCTCCTTATGCTCCAGAACTAAATCCTGTCGAATATGTTTGGGGGAAATGGAAACGATATCTTCTTCCTAACTTTTGTCCGGAATCCTTTGAAACTTTGAAAAAAGAAGCTAAACGTTCATTAAGAAAATTGAAACGTAGAATTAATCCTGTTAAATCATTCTGGAATCAAGCTCGGTTGTCTATTTAAATTGGTGATATATTATGCAAATGTCAGTAAGTTGCTCAGAACAAACATTTTTGTTAAATAAAAATTTAAAGTGACTTTATATACATTAAATTCTAAAAATAATACAATCTGTAAAAACTTTTACATTTTTGTAAAAATCTATCATTCATTTTGAAAAACATATTTATACGTCTTTTTACTCATAACTATATAATAGAACACTCGATCTTTGCGTTAAAATAAAACTTTGTAATATAAATTCGCAGTATTAATTTTTATAGAAATCAATAGCAAAAAAACTAAAACAAACTCTGAATCAAATGAAATCCTATTTTTATCTATTACCTTTTTTTATACTTTATCTTCCTATTCAATATCAAATCGGAAGTAAGGGAATCGGAGGGTTGATTTTAATAGGAATTCTTTTTTGTAGTTCGATTCTTTTTTGGATACAAAAACAAAATAAAAAATTTATTTCACCTCGTTTTTTCATTTTATATTGGACGTTACTTGTTTTTGCAGAAGGAATTTTTTATACAAAAACCGCGTTAGATTCTTTTTTCTTAGGAGATTTAGATTATACTGCTCAACTCAGAATGATCCTTCCGGTAATGGATGGAAATTTTTTTCAAACTCAGTATTACGGCTCAGATGAAAACGCAAACTTTCTTTCTCATCACATGACTCCTGGAATTTTACTTTTGGCTCCATTTCCGATTTTATTTGGTTCCGAATTAGGGTTTGGAATCGGAATATTTTTTTTCGCTTCAGCTACAATTCCACTTTTATATTATTATTTAAGAAAATGTTCAATTTCCAAAGAATTATCTCTTTGTGCAAGCTTACTCTGGTCCGGGTCATCCAGTTTTTATAGATTGAATCATTCTCTACATTTTGAAGTATTAGTTCCGTTCCTTTTTTTATGTTTACTGATCGGAATTCAAAAACAAAAAACGTGGATTCTATTATCAACCCTTTGTTTATTTTTAGGAATTAAGGAAGATCTTTCAATTTATCTAAGCGCCTTATCGTTCGTTTTAATTTTTATAGAAAACAAAAGAAAAAAAGAATGGATTTTCGTTTTCAGCATATGCGTTTTTTATTATTTTATTATATTTCCTTTTTTAAACAAATTGGCCGGGAATTCAGCGGAAAGAAATTGGAAAGAATACTGGGGACAAGATCCGTTTTTTTCAATTCTTAAATACATTCAAAATCCAGAATATATGTTCCAATATTGGAAAGGAATCAGGGATCTAAGTTTAGAATGGGGATTCTGGAATTTGACAGGAGGTTGGATTTTATTCCCATTTCTAGGATTGTATTCTGTGTTTAGACTATCAATTCATCCTTGGGTTAGGGATTTATATAGTTATTACATTTATCCTTTAATTCCATTCCTGATTCTATTTTTAAAAACAGGAACAAATTGGATTCATAATTATATCCATAACTCCAAAACGAAATTCTTACATACTTTTCCTAAAGATCAAAAGTTACTACTCGTTTTAATATTCACATTTTCTGTTTCGATTTATAGAAACTTCAAAGAAACGGAATATCCGATCGTATTTGAACCTAAACCCAATCAAGTTGAAGAATTAAAAACAATCTTAATACAAATTCCACCGGCTGATTCCGTTTCTGCGGGATTTCATCTTTCTCCGTTTATCTCTTTAAAAAATTCGGTTTATCCAATTCGTGAAAATCGAAAATGGAAGGAATGGATCGTTATAGATCGTAAATACAATTCTCCGTATTTGAGTTCTGAAAAAATTTTAGAACGAATCGACTCAGACGTTCAAATAGGAAAGTTGCGCTGGGTTCAAAAGACAGAACGTTTCGGTTTACTGCGTTTGAATCTCAAAGCGAAAACTTCTAAATAAAGAACATTTTTAGAACCAATCTGTAAAATTCTCAACTTGTAAGAATTTCCACATTCCATTTTTTATAAAAAACTACAAATCAAAATACCGAGCCGCGCAAACGTAATGTTTCCGCAAAACTAATAAAAACAAATATTTAAAAATATTAAGTATTTATAATATAAAAATATTTTGAAAAACTATTTATTGCTCAGAGGATATAACAAAATATCCAATATTTTGTTATAAGATAAGACGTTGCAATAAAAACTGAAGATATTCAATAGAGTTGTTTAAAAATGAATTCTCTGTCTGCTTTTGTTTTATGGAAACGGTAGATTGAAATAGTTTTGTTAATCGTCACTATGGAATTTTTCAACAACTCTAATTTAATAAAAAACGAAAAATCTCCTATAGAGGTCACTTGCAATATTCATCTATTCTTTTTTTAGAATCTAAATAACCTATTTCCCAAGATCTTTGAAAATCCTTACAAGCCAAAGGAATTTTATTTAAAAAAACCAATGCAAGTCCTCTATTGTGAAAAGCTACCCCATCGTTCGGACTGAGTTGTAAAACTTTCGTATAACTTTCAACAGAATCCGAATATTTTTTTAAACCGTATTGAGCGTAAGCCAATTCAAAAAAAGCATATGTGTGTTTTTTATCAATATTCAAAGCTTTCAGAGCATCTTCAAGTCCCTCTTCGTAATTTTTGCTGCGATTCTCACAACGTGCCTTATGACCGTAAAGTTCTGCGTTTTTATTTTCTCCCAGAGAAATCGCTTTTTCAAAATCCTCAACCGCTTGTCTACAGTCATTAAGCATCTCGTATGTGTAACCTTTGTATAAAAACGCATGCGTCTTACTTGGATCAATTTCCACTGCCTTTTCAAAATCTCTTACGGCATGATTGTATCGTTTTAAAGTATAATAAACCAAACCTCGATTGTAGTAAGCGGATGTGTCGTTAGGAACTAACTTTAGATAATTAGAATATTCTTCAATTGCATTGAGATAATCTCCTTTTTCGTTGGCACGATAAGCCCGTTTAAAAATTTCTTGAGGATTTTCAGCTGTAGTTATTGGCGCAGCCGAGTTCAAATCGGAAAACTTTCCCCACAAAAACTCTCGAATTAAAGTCACAACAGATTGAATGCGGGAGGACCCTTCTGAATGATACTGATCTTCATTTTTACCGGAAGTAGAAAAAAAATTCAGTACAAAAATTATAATCCCTATGATTAAAAATAAACCGAGAACTCTATTTATCATTCAAATAAGAGAAACCGAATTTTTTTAAAATTCAACTTTTTATTCAATAAAAAATTTCCAAAAATAATCTTTTTTAGACTTCTAAATAACATGAATTAACGCGAAAGGATCAATGCGAAAAAACTCAGCACAACGCCTCTCAAACTCAGCGTCTCACTCCCCATGGGTCGTTCGACAGGTCGCGTTGGAAACTCAGCACAACGCTTTCCTATGGGTCGCGTTGTGGGATCAAGTTATTGGTATTTTATAAAAATTGAATCTGATTCTGGAATTTCACAATAACTTGGCCAGAGCTGAGAGCCCGGTCCGGCTGCATAAACAGCCGGATTCGCCTAATTTTTCTTACTTCGAATTTACGTTAAATAAGTCTTCAAGTAGAAACGAGTCATAATTTTATTTAAGAAAATCTTTATAAACTAATTTTCTCAATTAATGACAATTATAAAACCTTAATTTTATGCAGAAATATAGACTTACTTTCAATTTTATAAAAGTTTCCTTCAATAAAGTGAATGTTCAAATTATTTCTAAGTTGGTTTTTTACTTATCACAAATACTTATGAAAATGATACTCCAAAGGTTAAAATTTTAAAAGGCCAACAATTTCGAAATAGAAACAATCCGTAAAACTTCTATATTTTTACAAATTCATCTTAAATCTTTTTATAAAACGTGGTAGTTCCCACAAATTACGCCTCTTAGACAAATGGATCGTATTTTAAATCTACTTTTTTCTTTTTAAATTTCTGTATGAGTTCTTCATAGGACTGTTTAAAAAATAGAATCAGAACCAATCAAAATCATTCCTTAGGAAGAAAAACGTGGAAAATCGTTTTACCAGGCTCGGATTCTAACTCGATTCTTCCTTCATGTTTTTTTATGATTCGTCTGGAAATGTCCAAACCTAAACCACTTCCTTCTCCCGGACCCTTTGTAGTAAAAAAAGGATTAAAGATCTTTTCTCTCACTTCTTTAGGAATTCCTGGGCCGTTATCTTGAATGGAAACCCGAACTTCTTCTTTTTGATCTTGGATCGAAATCTTAATTTTTCCTTTAAAATGCATCGCTTGCAAAGAATTGTATATTAGATTTGTCCAAACTTGAACCAGATCGTCCGGATACGCCGCGATCATAGGACGAACCGGAAAGTCTAATTCTACATCAACGCCACCTTTGATTTTGTTATGATAAATTGTTAAAACGGTTTCAATGTTTTCCGCGAGATCCGTAAGAACTTTTCCTCTATTTTCTTCCGTATCAATATGAGCATAACTTTTCAAAGCGTAAACGATTTTAGAAGTCCTATCTACAGCCAATCGAATCGATAAAATATTTTTATACGTATGAATTTCTTCTAAAGCGAACTTAATTAAAGGATAATATTTAGGATCCAAAAACAAGGAAGGAAAATCTTCCAAAGCGGAAGGAAGTCCATAGTCCAAAAGTCTATCAGCAAGATCATGTGCGTTTTCATAACCTAAGCTTTTCAATTTCGCCTTTATCGAATTTAAAGCAGCCTTTTTATTTTCTCTGGAAAGAATACTTTCCTTACTTTCAATTCCTTTGCGAATCAACTCAGAAAGATTATGAACAAACTCTGTACTTACATTTGAAAAATCGTGACCCAATTTTTCCATCCTTTCGGCGGATGAATTTAAATAGGCTCTCAATTCTCCGCTTAGAGCAGAAATGGCGCCTAACGGATTGTTAATTTCATGCGCAATCCCCGCAACGAGTTGTCCTAACGCCGCCATCTTTTCAGAGTGAATCAATTGTTCCTGAGTTTTTTGAAGATTTTCAAGAGCTTCCGCCAATTCTGAAGTCCTGATTCTTACCGCCTTTTCCAGTTCCTCTTTGGCTTCTTTTCTTTCCGCATTTAAAAGAAGTTGAGTAACTTGTTCTGCAATCGTGACTACAAATTGTTTTTCGTACCCTCTCCAACTTCTAAGTTCCCCGCCGTGTTCTAAACAAACGACTCCTTTGATTTTACCTCTAAGAAAAAAAGGAGCGTCTAACAAAGAACTAATTCCCAGAGGTATACTATAGACGTCTGCAAACTCGGAAGTCCTAGGATCGTGAATCGCGTCCGAAGCGTCTACAAAACGATCCTTTCGAATAGCTTGAAAATATTTAGGATAATTCGTGAGAGACATATTCGTTTTTTCTAAATTAGTCTGTGTCTTCCGATCCCAACCTACAACAAGAGTTAACGTATTTGGGTCATCTTTATCAAACATCCAAATAGAAGCTCGATCACAATCGGTAACTTCCGAAGCCATAATTACTATTTTTTTGGCTCCTAATTCCAAATTACCCGACACAAATTCTGGATCGGTCGCAATTTCCATAAGCGCCTGCGCGTGTAAGGTGATCCGCTTGGATTGTTCTTCTTTTTCTTTGATGGCGATTTTTTTTTGAGTAATATCTCTTGCAATTGCGATCGTGATCCGGTTGTCCCCTATGTTTAAGTGTTTAGCAGAAAGTAGAGTATCCACTACCTCCCCACTTTTCTTTCTGAACTGAACTTCATAATCTCTTACAATTCCGTCTTTTGCTAAAATCTCCATCACCTTTTCTCTGTCTTTACGGCTGTTCCAGATTCCAAGTTCCAATGGAATTTTACCTATTACTTCTTCTTTAGAATATTCTAACATTTCCGAAAAATGTTCGTTTACTTGAATATATCTTCCATTTTGAAGATCGTTGAGCGTAATCGTATCCGGATTCATTTCAAAGATCATTTCAAAAAGATCTTTGCTAAGACGAAGTTCTTCATAGAGTTTTTTTCTTTCCTCTTCGGATCTTTTCTTTTCGGTAATATCCGTCGCCAAAGAAATCACTTGTTTTCTTCCGTCTAGTTCAATAATTCTCGCGGAATAAAAGATCGGAACTACAATTCCGTCGGAAGCAAGATACGCTGATTCTAAATTTTTGACTTCTTTTTTTTGAGAAAGAAGTTCATAAACTTCCATTCTAAAATTCGGAACCATATCCCAGATATGAATTTCAGGAGTAGTTTTGCCGATTACATCTTCTCGATTCATTTTAGCCATTTCTAAAAATCGTTCATTTACATCCGTGATTGTACGATTTTCCCAATCAGTGACAACAAGAGCAGAAGGAGTTAGTTGGAATAATTTCTGAAACAAATCCTTACTTCTTACCAATTCGTTCGCTAAACTTTCCAACTCTTTCGCATACTCTTTGATCTCCGTAATATCATGACCAATCGCTAAAATTTTTTTTTCCCCAAACGATTCCACAAATCGAGCCGAAAAAAGAATGGGCCTAATACTTCCGTCAGCTGTTTTCATTCCTATCTCAAGATTGCTAACGACTCCGTCTCTTTGAAGTAATTCAATTATTTTTTCTCGGTCTTTTAGATTATCATAAATTCCTAAATCAATTGCGGACTTAAAAATTACGTCCTCTTTGGATTTTCCAGTATATTCTAAAAAGCGATCGTTTACTTCCAACAAGGTTCCATTCAATTTTGATAATGTAATTGCAGAAGGATTCAGACGAAAAATCTGGCTCAGAATTTCCTCTTTTTCACGAACCTCGTCCAGTAATCTTTGTTTTTCTCTTTCTTCTTTGATCCTGTCAGTCATTGGAACCGTGATACTTAAAAGAGCGGCTTTTCCCATGTATTCGATAGGTTGAGCGGAAAAAAGCCCCCAAAATTCGTTACCAGTTGTAGTTCGAAAAGGCATTTCAATACTATCTACAAAACCGTCCCGCCTTATAACTCCAAAAATCGCTTCTCTAACATGGTCGGAAAACCAGACTCCTAACTCGGTCATTGTTTTTCCGATGAGTTTATCCGGTTCATATTCAATTTGTTCCGCAAATTTACGGTTCACTTCTAAAAGTTTTCCGGTATCAATTTCCGAAATAGACATTGGAAACGGATTCAAAACGAAAATTCTTCGAAGTGCCTCCCAACCTTCTTTAATTTCTTCGTAGAGTTGTTTATGAGCTTCTTCGTTGTGTTTTTGTTCGGAAATATCTCTGATCATTCCCCAAAACGAGATGGGATTTTTAGATTCGTCTCGAATCAAATACATCCGTATAGAAATTGAAATGTTTTTTCCATCTTTACGAATGTATTCTTTTTCGAACTCTTGAGAATAACCGATCGAGAAAAGATTTTCATGAAAGATTTTTCTTTGGGAAGGATCCCAATCCAAAGGAAATAAAGACCAAAGGGTATTTTTTTTAAGTTCTTCCAATGAATAACCGGTTAAAGTTTGAAAAGCCGAATTCGCTTTCAAAAAGGAACCGTCTAAATTTGCGATCACAATTCCATCTCGACTGGTTTCGAAGATCTGTCTAAAAAATTCGGAGTTGAATAGATTTGAATCCAATGCATTCATAAGTCTGGATACAATAAAAGACGATTAAATCTTAAATAAGGTAAGTCTAGTTCCGTTTCATAAAAGTTAATTTTTAAGTAAAAAATAAATTGAATGAGAGAAAGAATCCTCTTTTTTTAGTCCTTCCAAACGATTAAGATTTGGTATAAAGTATAATCCCAGAACTACTACTTTAAAAGACATGTTACTCACGTTAAATTAATCGCAAAAAAGTAAAAAGCATTTTAAATTAGAATTTAAGATTTTTAGAAACTCAATATTAGGACACGTAAAAATAGAGCCAAAAATTAACTGTTAATTTTGCAAAGAAACAAAAGTTTTTAAAAAATTATACCAACTTGAAATTGTTGGTTTTTTATAGGAGACTCACATTTTAAGTTTTAAAACAAGCTCAGAATCATATTTTTTTCATGCGTCCAGTAACCTAATCCAAAAATTATCAACTCTCAATTAGAAACGGACAAATTGATTTACAATCGTTTCTAAAAACTATAGAATTCTAAGTTTTTTGATTTTAAAATGATAAACCAAAGTTCTTATTTAGAATCCCAAAAATTCAACGTAAAAGTTTCTATTTTCTCTAAACCAAACTCAAGTAAAAATTTACGAGCATATTCCTGAGAATTACACAATAGGTTTTCTAAAATTTAGCTTTTAAGCGGCGATTCATCCACAAATTCAAGGTAATCAATCTATTACGCAGTCGTTTTTCTCTGTTCAGATCTTACAAAAATAATACTAAGAACAAACTACAACGTTTCAGAAGGCCGCATAAGCTTTGTTACTGATTGTTCTTTTGAGAAAATTTATACATTACTGATCTATAAAATTGAGTACCGTTAATTTTATCACAAAACACTGATTCCATGGAAAACATTAGGTATTTTATTATATAGTTATGAGTAGGATTTTTGAAAATTTTATATCTAACATTAACAAAACAAAATTATCTGTTCACTTCAATGAACAAAAAAAATTTAACAAACACTTTTACAAAATATAGTATAATTTTATAATTTATCAATATTATTAACTTCTATAGAATAGGATCATTTAAATAAAATCCGTTTTCCTAAATATAAAATTTTTATTACAAAACCCTGTTTCCAAGCAAAACACTTTGTATTTCAACATAAGAAAACCGGGGCGAATCCGGCTTGCCACAGCCGGCCGGGCTCTCAGCTCCGGTCAATAAATTGTATATAGGAACGTTATACGACTTATCATCGTAGACTTCAATTTATCGACCCCGCATCGATCCCTTTCGCGTTAATACACATTATTTTATAGTCTAAGCAAGAGTCACAAATTTAAATTCAGAATTTGTAAATTTTCTTTTTTCAAATTAAAAACATTCAAAATTTTTTATGTAAATTTTTCACGTCACTAAACTTTATAAAAGGAACTATTCCGACTCTGACCTAAACTGAAAAATTATTTCAAAATTTAGAATACTCTAAATTTTTAATTAACTTACTACGGAATCGTTGTTTTCTTGAATCACGTGACCGTCTTCTAAAATCATACGAATCAGACGAGTCATTTCCACGGAATACTCTACGTTCAGATGTTTGGTAACACCCTCACAAAATCCGTTGATAATTAGAAGTTTTGCATCGTCTTCGGACAAACCCCTAGATTGAAGATAAAAGAGTTGATCTTCGTCGATTCTGGAAACGGTAGCCTCGTAATTTAAAGTACCATTTTGACCGGAAACGTCGTTGTAAGGATACGCGTGAGACTGAGAGCGGTCATCCATCATTAAACCGTCACATTTCACGTGAGAATAAGAATTTTCAGATCCAGGCGTGAACTTGACCAATCCTCTGTAAGAATTAATTCCTCCGTCAAGAGAAACACCTTTTGCTAATATATTACTTCGAGTATTTTTACCAACGTGAATGATTCTTGCGCCAGTATCTTGAATCTGCCCTCCACCCGCAAACGCAAGAGAAAGAATATCTCCAGTAGAATGATCTCCTTGCAAAACGATTCCAGGATACTTAACCGTATTTGCGCCTATGTTTACGTCCGTCCAAGTGATATGACCTCTTTCGTAACATAACCCGCGTTTGACGGTCCAGTTGTACATATTCTTTTTCCAGTTCTGGATCGTAGTATAAAAAATTTTAGCGTTTTTATGGGCGATAAGTTCTACAACCGCTGTATGAAAGTTAGTACCTTTATCTTGAACTGAAGAACAACCTTCCGAATATTCTAACTCTGCACCTTCATCTGCAATCAAAAGAGTTCTTTCATACTGACCTGAGGAAGCCGCGGTCACTTTAAAATACGCCTGAAGTGGCATAGGCGTTTTTACACCTTTCGGAACAAATGCAAAAGACCCCCCCGAAAAAACACAACTGTTCAAAGCGGAAAATTTATTATCTCCTACGCTCACGACCGTTCCTAGATATTTTTTTACTATTTCAGGATATTCCCGAATCGCAGTATCGATGTCACAAAAAAGAATCCCTAGTTCAGTTAATTCTTTTTTAACGTTAGCGTAAACTGTTTCAGAATCGTTCATTGCTTCGATTCCGGCCAGATATTTACGTTCGTGTTCTGGAATTCCTAGACGTTCAAAGGATTTAAGAACCTCTGGATCTACTTCATCCCAGGATTTTTTCTTTTGTTGATTGGAACCTATATAATGAGTATATGAATTGATATCTACGTTGAAGTTTGGAAAAAATCCCCAAGTAGGCATTGGTTTTTGTTCGTAAATCTCAAAGGCTTTGAGGCGAAATTCCGTAAGCCAGCCCGGCTCATTCTTGATATGAGAAATAGATTCTACAACTTTACGTGTAAGACCTTTGGGAAAATTATCTGGACGATAATAACGATCTTCTTCGTGGATGGATTCTTTTTTTAGAGCCTGTTCCATTTTTCATCCCTCTTTTAGACATATCTCGCGACCCATAGGGAGCGAGATCTGAGTTTCAAACGCGACCCATAGGGAGCGAGATCTGAGTTTCAAACGCGACCCATAGGGAGCGAGATCTGAGTTTCAAACGCGACCCATAGGGAGCGAGATCTGAGTTTGGACGATAACACTTTTGAGTTCAACCCATAACATCTGTGAAAGAATGCTCTTTCGCAATTCACCTCTTGGTACCCACAAAACTCTTCCAAGATCAACTCGGTCAAACAAACGATTCATTAAATGAATTTAGGACTACACAATCGAAAAAACGTTCTTCTAAATCGAATCTTTTTAAGAATCTATCCAAAACCTGAAAGGAAAAGGGCAGTAGCTCCCACATTCTTCATTCAACTTTACAGTTTGAGTTTTTTCGATAACTGATTTTGCGTGAATTCCTACATTTTAAGACCTAAAACACAAAACGGCAAGACTACTTTTTAATCCTTCCGATTTTAGATTCTTTCAAATCGTTTTGTGTCATCATCCGCAGACTTTACGTCTGCGGATAGGAAAAAATCAATTTACGGCAGCAAAGTAATCCTTAGATTTTTCTGGATCTGCTTTCATCGTTTTCTTCCCTTCGTCCCAATTGGCAGGGCAGACTTCTCCATGTTTTTCAACAAATTGAAACGCCTTGATTAAACGAATTGCTTCATCTATATTACGTCCTACTGGAAGATCATTGATAGTCGCTTGACGAATGACTCCTGCGGGATCAATGATAAACGTTCCTCTAAGGGCTACTCCACCTTCGGTCAAAACATTATAATCTCTGGAAATAGATTTGGTTAGATCTGCAATGAGTGGATATTTAACGTCGCCAATTCCCCCTTCTTTTTTTGGAGTATTTTTCCATGCGAGATGAGTAAATGCAGAATCTACAGAAACTCCCAATACTTCGGTCCCCAGTTTTTTGAATTCTGCAAGCTTGTTATCGTATTCGATAATCTCAGTCGGGCAAACGAAAGTAAAATCAAGTGGGTAAAAAAACAATACTACCCATTTTCCTTTGTAGTCTGAAAGTTTAATTTCCTTGATTTCTTTTCCAAGGACGGCTTCTGCCTTAAAATCCGGCGCTAAAGATGTAACCTGAGGCATTTTTATTCTCCTTTTTTTAAATTTAATTTTGAAGCTTAGACACTTCCATAATATCCTTCAATTGCTTTGAAGCAAATATTTTTTAGAATCATTCTAATTTTTCTTTAATTCTAAAAAAATGAGGTCGGAACTACAGCCATTTCACGGTGATTCCTAAAATGCGGGAACTACCACTTTTTTTCTACTGAACTTGAGTTCGCCGTAAAAAACGAGAAACGATTTCTAAAAGTATGAGTTCCCACATTTCCAAACTGATCTGTAAAATCGTGATTTGTGATAGTTCCCACATTGTAGAGATCAATCGGCAAAGTTCAGATCCAACTTTTTTCAGAAAAATGAATCATAGATTCCTACTCAAGACTAACGTGAACCTACTACTCTTACATTACAACCTTCAGGGAACTGACTTAAATCCAAATTAGAATGTTTTGGAACGATAACATCTCTTAACAAAGGAAGAGAATACAATACATCAACACCATCTAATATTAGGGTATTTCCAGCAAATACCACATATTCGAGACTATTCAAATTACGAATCGGTTCTAAAGATTCCAACTGTAGTCCAACAATAGACAAAATATTTAGAGCGCTGCAATTCTCGATTCCATTCAATGAGATTATCTTTTTACAGGAATCCACTCTCAAATCTAAAAGAGAAGAACAAGACGAAAGTCCATCCAAAGACCGAATATTTGGAATCCTTGTCAATCTCAATGATTCGATAGTAGTAGGTATGCCAGCAAGACTAGTTATCTTTCCTCCGTGTAACCATAAATGCTTCAAGTCGATCCAATCCATCATACCTTTCAAATTTTCAGAAGCACATCCCCGTAAAGATACATTCTTAAGTTTTTTAAGTCCAAAAATATTCTCTGCACCTTGTACCCAATGATCTAAAAAAATCTCTTCAAGATTGCGCAAATGTAACAACACATCTCCCAATCCGGATGAAACTCTATCTATTCTAAGTTTTTTAAGATTGGTTATTAGACTAAGAGCAGAAAAATCTTTGATATTTGAAGTCAAAATCCACAGCGACTGTACCGATGGAAGGTATTCTAAAAAATTAATATTAGAAAGTGAAACAAAACCAACGACTACTTCCGTAATAGTAACTCTATATTCATAAAAACTGATAGACATTAAAAAATCGGAAAGCTCCCAGATTTGAATGGGAGGAAGATTATCTTTTTCAGTAAGAAAAACTGTAGTGTTTGAGTTAGAACCAATGTAGATAGATCCCAATGTTAATTTCATATTTATTCTTAGTTTTATCCTCTAAAAATTCATTCAGTAAAATTTTTCAGATTAGAATCTAAGATAAAAATCTAAAAAAATGAACTCTGCATTGAAAATTTGAAGAATGGAATTCCATCTAACAATGCGTCTCAAAATCTAATTACACTTTATCAAAAAGATCAGGCTGCAAGAACCCATTCCAATTTTGGAACAGGTTTTAGAATTTTTTTTAAAATCTATATGTTTAAAACTCAAAAGGAAGATAACCCTGTAAATACAATCGATCGATTGTATTTACAAAAATTACCAACTCATAACTTATTTTTAAAAAGCAGAAACCGTGGTTCAACTCTTCAGAAAATTCATCGTTTCTTGAAGTTTTTTAGCAATCTGCAAAAGACCAATTGCACTTCCTGCAATTTCTTCCGAATTTGCAGCGCTGTTTTGAACCGTGATGGAAATATTAGAAACCGCGTTCGCAGTTTCTGTAACCGCGATCTTTTGTTCTTTAACGGAAGTACGTATGTCTTCCGACTTTTCATACACCTGATCCACTCCAGAACGAATCTTATCTTTTTTCTCTTGCTGGAGCGCCATCGTAGCTACAATTTGATTAGAAGATTCTTTCAGATGTTCCAAACCACTTAAAATCTCAGCATAAACACGAACGGAATTTTCTACAATCTTTCTACCCGTTTCGATTTCCGCATTGCTCGTTTTAATCAGTTCTTCGATTGTCATCGCGCTGGAATCAGTTTGTTCCGCAAGCCTTGTAATTTCACTCGCCACTACAGCAAAACCTCTACCGTGTTCCCCTGCTCTTGCCGCTTCAATCGCAGCATTGAGTGCAAGTAAATTCACTTTTTCTGATATTTCTTTAATGATCGCAGTAATGGACTGCATCTCTACAGAACTACTTTCGATCTTTTCCATACTATCGGAAAGATCTCCCATCGTTTTTTTACCGGAATCTGTTTTCAGATACATATCCGAAATTTTTTCCAAAGAATTTTTTACCGCATCCCCTACCTTGTTGATCATCCCTTCCAGTTCTCGCATTTCTCCGTTAAACGAAGAAATCAAAGCGTATTGAGATTCGGCGTTTCGATTTACATATTCCATTCCGGAACTGATTTCTTCCACAGACGCGGATATTTCTTCGATCGAAGCCGATTCGGATTGTGCGTTAGCCGAAAGATGATCCGCAGACTTAGAAAGTTGTTCAGAGGCTGCTAGAATACTTTCGGAAAAGTTCAAAATCGTATTCAACATTTCTCTGACTTTGATCTGGAACAAACGAAACGCCAGATGTAAAAGATAAAGTTCGTCTTTTTTATTTGAGTCTTCTTCTACTTCTACAGGATGAGAAAAATCTGCGTTTCTGACCGCATTGCTCACTGTATTTAATCCTTTGACTAATCGAATCGAATAAAACACGGCGATCAAAAAAATATAAGTCAAAGTAATACCGGAAAGAAGAATAAACGAAAACCAGCTATAAGTGAATTCCTTTTCCGCTTTGATGTAGATCGTATCTGTAGTCTTAAGTTGAAGTTGAATCAGTTCTTCGATTTTATCAGTCACTGGATCAATTCTAGGATACAAACGATTATCCGCAAAAACTCCTAGTTCCTGAAAGTTTTTAGTAACCATCAGCTCTCTGGCCTCTGCTACGGTGGCATTCGAAGCGTCAAAAAGAGGAGTCAACTCTCGTATAATTGCTTCTTCTTCCGGAATCAGACGAGTCCCCATATAGGCAGTCCATTCTTCCTGAATCCCTGAAGTCGCCTTATCGAGGTTAACGACTCCTTCTTCCGGTGTGAAAGTGCCACTTCTTACTTTATGAACACAGTCTACGATAAAAATCGCATAGAGATCGGATATTTTCTTCAATTGTTTCAGAGGAATTACACGATCCTCGTAAATTGTTTCGATATCCTCAATCCTATCTTTAGTGTTCGTTAAAGCCAATGCAACTAACATAGCAATCGGTATTAGTACCGATCCAAATAGAAACATTAGCTTTGTTCGTATTCCCAGTCTCTGCATGAATATATATATAGTTTTCATAGAATTTAAAGCGTTTCATAGTTGCCTTGATATATACTCAGTCAAGTTTTTTAAAAAATGAATCTCTTTTTAAGAGTACAAATTTATAAAGTAAGTAAACTTGAGGTTAAAGAGATGTCAAATTACCAAAACTTTAGAGAAACTCTAAACATAAGGATTAGCTCCGGCATATACAAAGGTTTATTTTTGAACTCACTGAAAGAACGTTCATCTTTTATGACGAAATAAAATTCATAAATGATTCATATTCTTTTCTATAATTTATTTCAAAAACATACTATCTATTTTAAACCTAATAAAATTATAAAAAAGAACTTTTAAGAAAGTCTTTTGTATTTTCTAAATGAACTTTTTTAAAACCCCAAAAACAAATCTCAAACATTGAACGAAAGATAATATCTTAAAAGATCATTCTATAAAGCTCATATTGATTTTATATTTCCAAGAAAACGATTCTTTTAGAAAGATAAGAATTAAACGGACCAAACTTTAAAACAGTTTTTTAGTCTAAATCGAAAGTTACAAAACCTAGTATAATGAATCTGTCGCCTATTTTGAAACAAATCCCGGTTTAGACGCAAAATTTGAAAATCTACGATAGAGCATTTGATTCCGATCATTATGTAAAAGAAGTGCCACTATTTTTATATTCCCAAGACGTTTTTTAAATAGGAAAACGATATTTCAATTAATGTACTTTTAAAAATTGGTTTCAATTTTTAAGAATAAATCGTATACAAACTCAATCACGGGCTTCGTAAACTTTTACATTTTTGGCCTTTAAAAAACCACGTTCTTTTTGTCAAAATCCAAAGATCCAATTTTAAATCCGGCACTATCTTTAAAGTCATATCTAATTTTTATACAAATTCAATAACATTATAATTTTAAAATATAATTAAAATAAAATATATTTATTAAAACAAAAAATCCGATTTTCATTTATAATAAGATAACTCAGCCTCCAAAAAACTCACCGAGGCAAAATTTTCACTCAGAAACGATATAAAAATTACACCAAAATATTAAGAAAATTCAATAGTAGAGTTGTTTAAAAATTTCATAGTTTAAATTTAAAAAACTGCTTCAATCGACCGTTTTCATAAAACAGATGAAGATTCATTTTTTCAACGACTCTAATGTAAAATTCGCTAATCTAGACGTGACTGACGGCTTGAGTTAAAACTACAACAGATTATTATAAATTTATAAAGCACTATCGTTTATAAACTTTGGGACAAATACATAATAAAGTATTATTTTTATACGCCCGAATAGTAAAAATGAGCGTTTAGAATCCAATTTTTAAATAGGGATTCATCTTAAATTTTTAGATCAATAAATTGATAAAGATCCCCTTTTAATTCTTCCAAAGTAGAATTTTCAGAAACAGTTCTAAAAAGTTTTGAAACGAAACAATTTCAAAATCAAAATTATAGGCCAGATCGTTTTTAAAATTTTATCAATCAGGCCCTCTCACAATTTTCTCTAAAAAAGAATCTGGCCGATGGTAAGTAAAACATTCCAGTTTTCTTAAAAAGATTTTTTATAAAATTTATAATTTAAGTTCATTATAAGATTGAAATTCAATAAAGGTATCTCACCTATTGTAAATTCGTTTTTTAAGGGAGAATTATATGAAAGGAATTTGCAAACCGTTTTTAATTGGAATTTTGATCTTTTGTATTTGTTCCATTTTATGGAGTTGCCAGGATGAAAAAAGTTCGGATAAGGAAGATTCCTTAAAACTCATGGCCTTTCTTTTGAATTCTACTGCACCTCTGTCAGAGCCCACAAGCACCGATTGTACCAACCCTGCTCCCGCATTTTCTACGTTAAACCAAGCGGGAACTAGTTCTTGTGCTACCTGTCACAATCCAAGTAATCTAAACGCTGGATTTGACGTAACTTCTTACAATTCGGTCCGCAGTCGTGTAACCGTAAATGATCCTAAAAACAGCCTTCTCTTTCAGAAAATCAACACGGGTTCCATGAGAATAAACAATAACGATTCCATCAATAAAGCCGTTTTTTGTTGGATTTTAAAAGGAGCCAATCCTTGATTTTTAGAAAATTAATATATTTTATTTTTCTAATCTTTTTAGTTTTTCAATTTTCGTTACAAAGCGAAAAAAAACTTTCAGAAGAATGGACTGTCAAAGAAGCAGACATTCGTTTTTTAAGCGAGGCTCCCCAGGAAACAATCCGGGGAACCTTGCAAAAGGCGGAAGGAAACGCAGATTTAAGATCAAAAAAATTTTCTTTTCAAGTAAATCTAAACGATCTTAACGTTCCCAACCGATTGATGAATCGACATATGCACGAAAACTATCTCGAAACGGAAAATTTTCCATATGCGACCTTTCAAGGAAATATTTTAAAATGGGACTTAACTTCCAAAACAGTGATCGTTGAAGGAGATTTTACCTTACACGGAATCACAAAAAAGAACGTTCGGATTCAAGGCAACTTTGAAGAAAAAGGAAAAGATCTTTTAATTCATTGCAATTTTGAAATTTTGCTGAGCGATTTTAAAATCGAAATTCCTAAATTAGTAATTTTGAAACTGAATGAAAAAATTAGAATCGAAACATCCGTTTTATGGCAGTACAAAATATGAACTTTAAAAAATCTCCATTCCTAATCTTTTTCTTTCTTTTATTTATCTTATTATCTTTCTCTCTATCTGCACAAGAACAAAGAAAATCTACGTTCTTAGGAAGTAGTTTGATTCACATGCCTAGTACCGAAGACGTAGGTAAAAGTGGTTTGGATTTCCGATTCAATCACCGTTTTGGAAATGCAAAATCCACTTCTTACGATTTTTTCGGTTTAGACAACGGCGCTAACACTCAACTTTCCTTAGACTACGGTCTTACCGATCGAATTACAATCGGCATAGCCAGAACTTCGTTTCAAAAAACATACGAGGCGAGAGGTAAGATCCGTCTTTTAACTCAAGATTCTAGTTTTCCGGTGACCATAAGTTTTTTTGGAGTTTTCGGTCAAGAAACGGAAGAACAATCTAAATTCTACGGTCCTTATCTGAAAGTTTCCACCGGTTTTCCGGGTTTTAATTCTCAATTGGAAAAGAAGTTGAATACTTATGAACTGTCTTACTCAGACAGACAGAGTTCTCTTGTTTCTTTTTTAATTTCAAAAAGGTTCGGCGACGTATTTTCTCTACAACTTTCTCCTATGTTTGTTCATAGAAATTTTGTCAAAGAACATCTTTCCAATGACAGAACCGGATTGGACGTTTCTTTTAGAATCCACGTTTTTAAACGTTTGGATTTTACATTTGGAACGATCCTTACTCCAAAAAGAGATTATATAGGTGATTCTTATACAACGGAAGATAGAAAAACAAAAATCAACGGTTTAGAATATTCTACTTCAGAAGCTAACGAACTAATTGCAAACGGAAGAACGTTAGATGTAATTGTTAACAATATTTTACTTTCTAAACCAGTAGAATATATGTCAGTTCCAATGAGTTTTGGAGTCGACTTCGAAACAGGGGGTCATGTTTTTCAACTGTTCGTAACAAACAGTAGGTCCATCGCTCACACTCAGTTATTGCGTGGAGCCGACTACGATTACAATAAAAAAGAATGGACCTTGGGTTTTAACATACACCGTTATTTCTCTTTAGAAAGCCAAGATTCAAAAACAAATTAGAAATTATCTCAAAAACTTTCTAAATTCTATGTTTTCAGAAGCTTCTGCGACTTAACGAATGGACGTATAAAAATGATACCAAAAATTAATCGCCCAATTTACAAAAATATAATAGTTATACTTTAACTTTGCTTAATATTTTGACTTCGGCTATCCTAAAATATTTTTAAGATAGCCTGTGGTAATTTTATAAATTTCACATTACGTGTATCATACAATTTTGTTGAGGCAAGATCACGTATTTTAACTTTTAGTATATATTTTAAGTATTAGAATTGTTGAAAAATTCCATAGTTGCGATTAACAAAACTGTTTTAATTGATCGTTTCCATAAAACAGAAACTGATTGAGAATTAATTTTTCAACAACTCTATTATTCTTATGCGCCCGAGTTATAAAAATACTCCTTTTAGATTGTACAATAAGCCCAATGCTAAATAATGTGAAATTCGATATAACGCGAAAGGGATCGATGCGAGGAAACTCAGCAAAACGCTCTTTCAAACTCAGCGTCTCGCTTCTATTGGCGCTCGACAGATCACGTTGCAGGTGTAAGTTTTAAAGAGGATTTGTCGTAATTCTGACAGATTTATATTGAAATCCAAATGTTTGTGGGTAGGTTATGCTGGGCGCGTTTGAAACTCAGCAAAACGCTTTCCTATGGGGCGCGTTTTAGGTCGTTCAACAAATTGTGTTCTATTGAAATTAAAGACAATATGTTTATCATGTTTCCTTTATACAATTGATTGACCAGAGTGGAGAATTCCGGTCCAGCTGCTGTGGCGAACCGAATTTGCCTTGATTTTCTTACGTCTAAATCAAGTTAATCTAGAGTTTATTTTTCAATAAATCTTGTAAAAAGAGTTAACCTCCTTTTGCCATTAAATATTTTTCCATAAACTCTGTAATATCCTTTATGTTTCTATTGATCATCTTTCTAAGTTCAGGAGGAATGTTTTGAGATTTAATCACTCGATAATAGTTTAACGCATTTTTCAGCATTTTTCTTCTCGCAAACTCTTGTGCTTTGACAAGCATAGGTTTATATTTATAATATGAGTATTCCATAATACTATAATTCTTAGAAAGTTTAAACGCGTGAGGAATCTTATCAAAATCGTAAGTAAGAGTTAGAAACGGAGCATCATCCACTTCGGGAGGTTTTAATTCCAATATCCCATGGATCATTCTAGGCTCTTCTTCTTTAGGTCCCCCTGCCGATTCATCTCCTCCACTTCCAGTTTCTTCCTCTGCATCCTCACCCAGAGGTTCAAGCCCCCCTTCTAGAACCTCTATTTCGGGCGTCTCGTCCGCGGCAGTTGAATCCGAAGAAGCTGGAGCAAGATGAGGAATTTCAGGAGTTGTTTCGCCCGTCTTCTGATATTCTGGATCAGGAAGACCTATTTTAGGAAGTTCTAATGGTGTAGGTACTTTTTCCGGAGTCTCCGAAGTTGTAGGAGTTTCCAGTCGAATCTCTCCCGACGGCGGTGCGGAACTAGGAGCTTGAGAAGTTTTTTCTTCTTCTGGACGTAGGGTTTTATCCTGTGGATCCGGAAGTCGGATCGGTACTAATTCGATTTTAGGAAGAACTGGAGCTAAAAATGGAGGTAGTTGTTCATTTCGAACGGGCGCTTCTGTCCAATCAAAGTCCGCCGACTCTTGTGCCTCAAAATCCTCGTCCTCTCTTTCTCTTTTTTTTTGTTCCTCTTTTTGTTTGAGATATTCATCTCTAAGTTTAAAAAGATCTTCTTTTCTTCGATCTTCACCTTGTCTTCGATCCTTTCGATTGGAACCAGTACGTCTGTCCGTTCCGGATCTACGGCCCTCTCCTGTTCGGCGATCAACTAAGGGCAGATCCTTAAATTTTTCCCACTCTTCCGAAAAGAAAGTATCATCCGGAAGATCCATTGCATTTGGTTCAGAATAAGACTGTGGATATGTTCCCGCACCTCCTCCTCCGCCTGAAGAAGCTGGACTTCCCGCACCTCCTCCTCCGCCTGAAGAAGCTGGACTTCCCGCACCGCCTACTCCGCCTGAAGAAGCTGGACTTCCCGCACCGCCTACTCCGCCTGAAGAAGCTGGACTTCCCGCACCGCCTACTCCGCCTGAAGAAGCTGGACTTCCAACACCTCCTCCGCCTGAAGAAGCTGGACTTCCCGCACCGCCTGCTCCGCCTGAAGAAGCTGGACTTCCAACACCTCCTCCGCCTGAAAAAGCTGGACTTCCCGCACCGCCTGCTCCGCCTGAAGAAAAACTTTCTTTATTGATAGTAGTTCCTGGACTAGGAAGAGGAATATGTTCCTCCGGAGGTAATGGACTCACGATCTGATAGGAAACCGGACCTTCGGGTGTTGTAGGAGGACCTGGAATGGCACCTGGATCCCAAGGAGAAAGTGGAATAGAAATTGGATTCGAAAATCCTTTGGCAATAGTGTCGCCTAACGATTCACTGATGTCTTTAATTGCTCGAACCAGATCACCTAAAGGAATCGGAGGTCCGTCATAGTGATCTGGACGATAGACTTCATCCTCGTCGCTTTCAAGATGGTCTTGAATCTGATCAATATTCTCCTGAATCTTGTTTTGAATTTCTTCATCTGGAATACGAGTTTTAGTTCTTTTATAAATTTCTAATGCACCGTTGAAACTTTCTTTATCAACGAGAGCTTCCGCATTGATTAAAGGACGACGATGATTTGCAAATTTAGAATTATTGCGAATGATATCGTCTACTTTGTTTTTCAGATTTAGCTTAGGCTTTTTACGAAGTCCTGGAAATTCTTCTTTATGTTTTTGAGGATCTTCCTTACCGGTTTTAGATTCTCTTTCCGATAAAGATTGTTGAACCTTCCCACTCTGGGGATCGACAGGAATTTCTTTTCCTCTATCACTTCTAAGATTGGAATCAGTGCGAGTTTCATCGCCTGATGTTTTTGCAGAAGATTTCCCAGGATCAGAATCTTTTGGAGTGGGTTTATCTTTAAATAAAGTATAAGCCCCCTGCTCCGGCGGATAAAAGACCTAACATGAATAAGAGGAGTGTTGTCATGGGAAGAAGCTACTGTTCTAAAAATCGACCAAACCAGATGCCAATCTTAAACCCGTTCGAACTTCTTTTTGTAATTGACGTCATGGATGTATAGTATATTCCTGACTTATGAAAGCTTCGGTTCGGGCAAACTTAAGTTTTGGATCCAGTCCAGACAATCCGGACGGACTTCAATTGAAAATCACCTTTGACGAAGATACTCAGTCCGCATACGGTGATTTCACTTGTCCGGAAAAGTTCCAAGGTCAACCGGATGTAATTCATCCGGGAATTATATCTACGATCTTAGACGAAATCATGGTAAAAATCAACGAAGCCATGAATTTTAAAACAACTACTGGTGAACTTACCATTCGTTTTCTACAACCTGCATTCGTCAATCAACCTCTCCATTTACGCGGATGGTTTGTTAAAAAGAACAAGAAAGTGATTGAAAACAGAGCAGAAATTGAAAACGAAATCGGAAAAATCGTAGCTCGTGGTAAAGGCAAATACATCGAAGTAGACGATTAAAATCACACCTCGTAATCAAACCGCCGATGTGGTGAAACTGGTAGACGCAGTGGATTCAAAATCCACCGGAGGCAACTCTGTGTCGGTTCGAGTCCGACCATCGGCAAAATTTTAGAATTTCAAAACAACCGACAAACAACTCTATGTCGCTTCAAGTCGCCCCATCAGGCAAAATTTTAGAATTTCAAAACAACCGACAAACAACTCTATGTCGCTTCAAGTCGCCCCATCAGGCAAAATTTTAGTATTTCAAAACAACCGACAAACAACTCTATGTGTCGCTTCAAGTCGCTCCATCAGGCAAAATTGAAACAACATAAATAGGACTCGAAGCGAGTTTTGGTAAAGTATTTCAAGCTCTCGTAAAAAGCGAAGAAATACTACTTCCAAGGCACGGATGTATCCAGAAGACAAAGCGAGACACCGTGGAGCCAAATTTAGCCAACCGCTACAATTTATTTCTAAAAAAGGAATCTGCAAATTTCCACACAAATTGAAAACCAAAAAAATAAATTCATAAATCTTTATAAACCACAGATCATCGTCTGCGAGATCTCCAACAAATAGTCCTTAGTAATTTAAGAATTCTGAATATTCATTAGTTCATTCAATTTTTTTAATAATCTAAATTAGCTATAAAATTTTTCTTTTTTTTATACAGAGCTTATGTTAGTCAAAAAAGTTTCTGTCAAACTTCCAATAATGATCTTAAAATTTCGAAATCGGTTTTGTAAGATCAAAAAATACTCATCATTGATAATCTTAGAATATTCACTTTATACATAACTAATGTAAATTCGGTATAACCAATGCAAAAGTGATGATTATGTTGTGCCTAAAACACGATTCATAGAGAGCATTTTGCTGAATTTGAACAAACATGTGCGTGACTTGAGTTTCAATGGTCGTTCTGCATGTCGATGCTTAAGATCGGTATTCAAAAAGCCGTTGCATTGAGTTTTTTTATTGCCAAGATTTCCTACGTCAAACTCACGTTAGCACAATCACCAAATTGCGGTTATATACCAAAATTTTTAATAACAGACAATTACTTTCTAATTTTTAGAAATAAATCTAAAATTTAATTTTAAATCTCCGAAACAGAGCGTTATGTGGTCTCAATTTTTGATTTTAAAATTTAAAACCAAGTTATAGTTATGCGCTTGACAAAATTGAATCTCCAACTTAGAATTCGCATTCTTTAAACTTGGAGGACAAAAATGAAACAGTTTTATAGTATAATTGTCATGATCGCATTATACTTGTTAGTTGGATGTACAAATGAAGGAGGGAATGAAAATTATTCTAATACCCTTGCAGCTATTTCCACCAAACAATTATTAGATATCGTCTCAGATCAGAACTCAAAATCTTCGAATCTAATTCTCGAATTTCCTACATTGTATGTAGATTCTATTTCTGGAAATGACGTTACAAATACAGGAACACAATCCGCTCCGTTTCGTTCAATTACGAAAGCGATTCTGACCGCTAAAGCAAAGAGCATTCAAATCATCGCGGTTGCACCAGGCACTTATGACGCTTCGGTTGGAGAAACCTTCCCGATCGTCATTCCAGAAGGAGTCAATTTATACGGAGACTTCAACGGCAAAGGTTTGATCGGAGGCTCTTCTTCTCTTTATGCAGGACCGCCAGGAACAACTCCTAAAACGGGAATTACTTTGATTTCCGGAAATGGCCCTGATACTTCTGGTTACCATAACGTAACCTTGAAATTGAACAATAGCAGTCAAGTTTCTGGATTTAAGATTACCAATCCCAAACCGTTCGACAACACGGTATATTCCACAACGGTTTTGTTATATAACACCAATTCAGCGAAGGTAAAATCAAACACGATCGAAGGAATTTTAGGTGGAAATGGAATCAACATAACTACTTATAGCTCGCCGGACTCTGGGGGAAATATTATTTCCGGAAACTCGATTCTCTCTAATTACAATGGAATTGCAGATTCAACCATGAGTGTAAACAAGAACAATAAAGTAGAAAAGAATATTATCATCCAGAACAACGTGGGAATCAGAAGCAACTACGTGAAATTGGATTTAGGTCAAGGTTCAACTGGAAGTGCTGGTGAAAATATATTTTCCTGTAATCATCATCAGGACGTATACGTTGGCACTGCAGCCAGCGGACAAACTCTGTATGCACTGAACAACGCTTGGGATCATATGCCACCCACAACCTCTAATAGTTATTCTGGTTATGGAACTGACATCGTAAATTCGAATTACGGAACAATCGTATATTACGCGGGAGGAAGTGTGACTTCGGAAGCATGTAATTAAATTGTAATCCCTTCTCTCATTTTATATCATTTATAAATGAGAGAAGGGATTCATCTTTCTATTTCAAGGTTTATTCGGTCTCTTACTATTGCCAAACTTTCGATGAAAACATTCTCACTCGGTTTTTTATAAGTAGTAAAATGAATGTCTAAACCAAAGTGCAATTTAAAAAGGCTTCACTTTACCTAAAAACAAACTTAGATAGAGTAGAATAAAACCATCTCAAAAATACTTTATCTTTGCTTAAAATGTAGATTAGAGTTGTTGAAAAATCCCATAGTGACGATCAATAAAACTGCTTCAATGGACCGTTTCCATGAAACAGAAACTAAGTGGCGAATTAATTTTTCAACAACTCTATTGTGATTATTTTAAGATATTTTTGAGATAGCAGCTTGTAAATAGAATCAAATAAATTCTAAATTAATAATATGCTTTGTTCGCAAATATCCTTGTAAAAATCGGATTTCTATCCTTACTTGCAATCAACTCTGTTATACAACAAATTAAAACCACAAAAGCGAGTACAAAAGAAATTCCCATTTCACCTTGAAAACCTAGAACGGAAATATGTGAACCGATTGCCCCCACCATAATAATTGTCGCAATCATCGCCCCTAACCAACTCGTCTGTGGAATCAATAATAAACATACTACACCCAATTCAAAAAAACCAACCACATAACGACCAAACGGTTCCGCGTCCAAAGCTGCAAACGTCGCAATAGAACGTTCCGAACCGGAAAGTTTAAAATAAAAAGCAGGTATTAAGATCACAACTGCTACGATTCGCGCCGTCCAATCAAAAATTTTTTTCATCATAAACGCTACCCCCACTTTAAGATCTTAATTGTAACCATTTTAAAAAATACTCGCAAGGATTTTTTAGAAAAACGTAAAATCATAAACTTTAAAATGAATTCTTTTTTCGTTAGATAGAATTGTTGAAAAATTCCATAGTCCAGATTAACAAAACTGCTTCAATTGACCGTTTCCATAAAATAGAAATTAAGTGGCGATTCATTTTTCAATAATTCTAATATTTATCAAAATTTGAATCAGAACTTAAAAGCAAAACTAAATTAGCACAATCCATTCTAAAGATCCAATAAAAACGGTTTTTTCCTTTGAAACAAATTGCAAGATTCAAAAATGATTAATTTTAAGATTTCGCGACAAAATCAAAACTAACATAAATTTTAGAATCTATCTTAATTCAATTTTAGTTTATGATTATTTTTTAATGCGTTTTCAAAAAAATCAGCTTCAATTTGATCGATCGAAGTTAAAATCAATTTCATTTCCAGATCGGAAAGTCCCTGAAATAGTTCTTGACCTTTTTGTAATATTCTAAGCCCAAGACGTATTCCTTCCACCTCTTCGGGAGTATAAGTTTTTGGTTTGTTTTCCATCTTGTGGACAATCGTATTCATCATAAAAACGATCTTGTTTAAAAGTTCTCTGTTGGAAAGCGTTTCGAAAAGTTTCACTATATCCTTTCTAAATTGATCTGCTTCTTTTTTAGGAATTTTAGAAAGAATTCTATCAAAAACAAAAGAATCTTCTGGATCATTTCCCAATCTTAACTCTTCCTTTGTAAATTCGAACATCAAAGTTTCGAAATGTCTTGCAGTAAGATATGAATGTAACGCCGCAAAACCGGTTTTAAATGCAGCTCCTAAATGTCTTCCAAAACCCCAAACCGCAGTTCCCAAAGAACCAATCAAACCGAAAACCTTAGAAGGACTATGTACAAATCCAGAGAGAGAATGAAATGCAGCATCCAATAAAACCCTACCTTCATATTCTGGATAAAGCAGTTCTAAAAAATACTTTAGTAAAGTATCAATAACGGATCTTGGAACCACTTTCAATTCCGGGTAACGTTCCAAATTGGAAATAGAATATCTTCTAATTAAAGAGGACCTATAGGCTCGAATTAAAATCGGAAAATCCGGATCTTGAAGAAAGTTTTCCATATAACCGGAAGAATCGAGTTCTTTCGCTTAGAGTAAACTATAAAAAAATAGAAACCTTAAAAATGAAAATAAAATGTTTTTAATACGCCATAACACATTTTTTAAGGTTTAAAACCAGCTAAGAACTGTAAGGTGGTGTTAGCTGGCATCGGCTTACTATAAAAGTAACCCTGCCCTTTATCACAACCTTGTTGTTTCATCAGTTCTCCTACTTCTGCCGTCTCGATTCCTTCCGCGACAACCGTCATTCCTAGTTTATGGCCAAGATCGATCGCGGCTTGACAGATAAAAAGAGCTTCCTTATCATATGGAGCTACACTCACAAAAGACCGATCTATCTTAAGTTCTGTAAACGGATAACGATGGATTTGTTTTAACGAAGAATAACCGATTCCAAAATCGTCCACAGAAAGTCCAATTCCTCGAATCCGAATCCTGGTAAGAATATCCAGAGTAGAAGTCATATTTTCCAATAACTGAGTTTCAGTGACTTCGACAATTAACTGATTGTTTTTTAAACCAAAATTTTCAATCATCTTAGCAATGGTTTCCGGAAGAATTAATTTGTTCATACTCACCGGAGAAACGTTAACCGCAACTGCAATTCCCGGAAATTGTTTATTCCAAATTGAACACTGAGCTAGAGCCTGTAGAATTAATTTTTCGGTCATCGCATCCATCAAACTAGGATACGATTCCAAAGTTGGAATAAAAACGTCCGGAAAAACCAAACCTCTTTTCGGGTGAGACCAACGAACCAATGACTCAAAACCAGAAACGGTTCCAGTTTTAAAATTGATTTTAGGCTGATAAAAAAGTACAAACTGATTTTCTCGAATTCCCTGTTCGATTTCTTCCGGACCGATTACGGAAGAAGTCTGCTCATGAGTCGCTCTATTTCCAGCTGTAAAAGAATGAGTAGATTCGTTTTTTTGCTCAGAGAGCAACCCTGTAAGCAATTTCTGATATTCCCGAATTCGAATCGGCTTTTCAAGAACTCCTGAAATTTTTAATCCATATTGAATCGCAAGTGCTTCTGCACTTTGCAAAACCCTTCGATCGGCCCCACTGATTAAAATGACAGAAACAGAAAATTTTTTCCCAGATAACATCCGTAAGACGTCCACCCCATCTACGTCCGGAATCATAAGATCCAAAATGATATATTGAGTTTTTTCGTTTAACTTTTCGAAAAACACTCCGGCCTCGTGGGTGATCGTAACTTCAAAACCGCATTGTCTGGCTAGATCACCGAGGATACCCGCAATTTCTTCCTCGTCGTCCAGAATCAGTAGGTTGGGTAATGTGATCTGATTCATGAATAGCTAAATTATAATATACCGAAATGATTCTCAAGAGATTTTCGAGAAATGGGCCAGGGAATTGAAGTAGAATTTTCCAAATCGACTAAAGAAGAAAAATAAAAAAATTTTACTTTCAAATCAGAACCCTGCATCTTCATTACAATCTCTTTCCATCTAGAAAAACTTTCCTGCCAAGTTTGTGAAAGTAATATAGTTTCGGATTGTATCTTAGAAAGATTGGATTCGAAAACGTTGAGATCCTTAAAACGAAGAACTCGATACCCCAATCTCTGAAAAAGATAAGACGTTCTACTTGAAAATTCCCCTTCATCTGAAAAATAAAAAATTGTTTTTTTAGAAGATTCTATATTTATAAAATACGAACTTGATTTCGGATCTTCTATTGGAAGACATACATAAAAATCAGAACCCACACCCAAATGAGATTCAAACCCAATCCTGCCCCCACTTCTTTTTACAAAACCAAAAGCCATAGGAAGCCCTAATCCAGAATTTTTTCCTTTTTGTTTTGTAGTAAAAAAAGGTTCAAAAATTCTATCGGTTACACTCAAATCTATACCTTTCCCGTTATCCGCCACTCTCAGTAAAAAATAGTTTCCTTCTTTTAATCCAAGAAATTTATTTTTAGAATTTAGAACAATCGTATCGGTCTCGATCAAAATCTTTCCTCCTGGCTCTGAAATGGCTTCATTTGCATTTTGTAATAAATTCATAATACAATTTGCAAATTCAGTTTGATCGATTTTACAAAAAATCTCTTGTGAACCCGGATCAAAAACAAACTGAACGTTCTCTGAAAAAATGTTTTTAGATTTTTCCAAAAAATCAGCTATAAACAGATTTGGATTTAGTATTTCCGGATATAAGGATTGTTTTCTAGAAAAGTTTAATAATTTCTTATTTACTTCCGCGCCTCGTAAAACAGCGTTTTGTGCAGATTGAATTCTATTTAAAACCTCTGGTTGATCCTTACATTTCATTTCTAAAATATCTAAATTGGCGACAATGATATTTAGAATATTATTAAAATCGTGTGCGACTCCTCCGGAAAATTGGGATATAATTTCCATCTTTAAAAGAAAAATATCAACATCCGATTTCGGATCCTCTTTTTCTTTTAAAGCGTCAAAGAAAGTTTTTGCAAGAATAAACGCAGAAAGATTTTTTTTCTCGATATGTCCCCGAAATCCTTCCTCATTTGCAATCCTTTCTATTTCTTCTTTAGAAATCCCGGAAATTAAAACCGCGGTAACAGAACCAGCTACTTTGCGGATCTCATTCAAAATTTCTACTCCGGTTTGTGTGCCTAAAAAATGATCGATCACATAGATTGTATATTTCGAAGGATCTTTTTCTAAATCTACAGACAGACTCGGAAAATCTTTAAAACGTGTAACGTTATATTTCGGAAACGGAATTTCCCCCAAATATTCTTGAAAAAGAATCGCATCTTCTTCATCGTCTTCAATCAAACAAATTGAAATCTCATCTTTAAACAACTGGAAGCTCCACGATTTCAAGCCAGTATTTTCCGAGAGCCTGAATCGTTTCTAAAAAAGCTTCAAATTCGACAGGTTTTCGAATAAACGAATTGGCTCCTAAGTCGTAAGTTTTAAACATATCTTCTTCCTCTCTGGAAGTGGTTAAAACAATGACCGGAATTTTTTTTAACTCCGGCATAGACTTGATCGTTTTCAAAGCCTCTCTTCCGTCCATTCTAGGCATATTCAAATCCAATAAAATGATTCCAGGTTTAGGATATTTTAGAATATCAGAATATTCTCCTTCATTTTGAAGGAATTCAAATAACTCTTCTCCGTCTTTTACAAAATGAAGAGGATTAGCTAAATTATTCTCTCGAAAACCATCTTTCATTAACAAACGGTCGTCTGGATCGTCTTCTGCAACGAGTATATGAATTGTTTTTTGATTTTTAATTTCCCCTTTCATAATTTAATCCTACTTAAGTTCACCCGGAAAATCCAAATAAAACGTGGAACCTTTCCGAATTGTACTCTTGGCGTAAATTTTACCTCCATGAAGTTCTATAATTTTTTTACAAACAGCAAGACCAATTCCGTTTCCTTCATAATCCTCTCGGCCGTGTAATCTTTGAAAGATAGTAAATATTTTATCTTTATGTTTTTTATCAAAACCGATTCCGTTATCCGAAAAACTAATTTGAATCCAGTTTGATTTGGTTGGATGCGGAATACATTGAACTACCACCTCGGGCCTTTCACTTCGATTAAATTTAATTCCGTTTTTGATCAAATTCTGAAACACGGTTCCCATTTGAGAAGGATCACACCAAGCATAACCAAGTTTAGAATCTATCACGTTCGCATTTCTTTCTTTGATATAAATTTCTAAATCTCCGATTACGTCTTTTAAAACGCCGCTTAAATCCAAAAACTGGAACGGTTTGGATTTACTTTTAATTCTGGAATAAGATAAAAGACCTTCGATTAAATTAGATAATCTGCATGCAGAAGAATACATTCTCTGCAGATAGTCCATAGACTCCGAATCTAAATTAGAATTCTTTTTTAAAAGTCTATCTCCAAATGCCATGATCTTTCTCAAAGGTTCTTGTAGATCATGAGAGGCAATAAAAGCAAAATCTTCCAGATCGGTGTTTGAACGTTGTAATTCTTTTGTCAGATTTTCTAGTTTGAGCTGAGTATCCTGAATTTCAGTAATATCCTTACCAGAAGCATAAACGAGTCCGTGTTCAGGAGAGGCAATTGTTTTCCAAAGGATAGTCTTCGTCTGCCCTTGTTTGGTTATATATCTAAGAGAAAAAGAAAGATTTCTTTTATATTCTCGAACATCTCTGAGAGCGTCTAACATTTTATTTCGATCTTCTACATGGACTATATCAGCGCGATTAAACTTTTTTAACTCTTCAAGAGAATAACCTAACACTTCCTCCCAAGCCTGATTCTGCTCTATAACCTGTCCGTCTAAAGTAGAAATCTGAAACAAATCCCCGGACAATTTGAAAAAATGATCTTTTTCCTCTTCGGATTCCTTGTTTTTAAATAAAACACCCACTTGATCGGCAATCAATTCAAACATTTGAATATAAGAATTTACTAAATCTATCTCTATCTGCGTAAAAAATTCTAAAACATAGGCTTCGTGTCCTGTTTGTAAAGGAATTGCAATCCAAGAACGAATTCCATTTTGAACTGCGATGCTAGTACGTTTAAAATCTTTTTCTTTCTGAACGTCTTTTACAAAACGAATTTTTTTAGTAGAAAAAACTTTCCCGATCGTGCCCTCTCCTGGAGAAAATTTTTTTTCAAAACAGGCTATTCTATGTTGTAAAAAACTCGCATCGGTCGAATACCAGGGCGAATTCTCTTCTAAAATGATTTCTCCTTTTTGAAACCTCCAAGTTTGAGCAAAACTCCAAGAAGTACCTTTGCAAATCGTTTCAAAAAGAATTTCGAAAGATTGTTTTACACTCGAAGCCTTTGGAATTTTTAATGTGACTTCTTTAAGTATATTTTGTTCCGTTTCCCTTCTTCTTTTCTCGGTAATATCTTGGAAAAATACGGATATTCCTTCTTCAAAAGGAAAAATTCTATATTCTATTACGTTCCCGGTTTCTGGGACTTTATAATCGAAAACGAGTGGTTTTTTTGTTTGAACCGCGTGTTCATATCTGTTCTTGAAAAATCGAGATGTAGATCCTGAAAATAAATCCCAAATATTTCTGCCGATCAGTTCTTCTTGAGTTTTTCCTAATGTAATTAAAGACTGCTGATTTGCGGAAATAAATTTCCAATCTTTGGAAAGAGCAAAATATCGATCCGACATACTTTCTATGATGGACTGTTTTTCGGCTCTACTTTGTTTTAAAGCGTAGGAAGTTTCTATCGTTTCGGAAACGTCCGTCAAAATCACGAGTACCGCAAAAGAATCCCTAAACGAAATCCGGTTCGTAGTAATTTTCACATAAAGAAATTTTTTATCTTTTCTCCAATGTCTCCAAATCCCTCTGGATCGAATCCCTAAATCCTGTGCAAAATTTTGAATGACTATTTCCATATCCGCACGATCTTCTTCCGGACGAATGTCCAAAAGATTCATTTCTGAAAATTCTTTTCTGGAAAATCCGTATAAATAAAGCGCGGCGTCGTTTACTGCAAGAAAACGTAAGGTAGATGGGTGAAATAAAAACGCAGGTTCAGGAAGTTTATAAAAAATGGATTCTACATCCGGTCTTTCGTCATCACCTTCCTTTGCCAAAATTTCAAAAGTATACAACCTATAAGACACACCTCTTCTTCGAAAGACTGTTTTCCAAAAAAAACGTAGTATATGCTCTTTCGTAAAAAGTGTATCGAAATATTCAGAGTCCTGAATATGTTTTAATAGAATTTTTTCCGTAAAATCCGCATAGTTACGAATCTTTCCGTGAAGATGAAATAAAAAAGAAGGAAACGTTCCCGGTTTCTGGTTAAATCCTTTAAATTCCCAAAAACGAATACATTCTTTGGAAAGTCGGATTTTTCCAGAAGGACGTTCTTCGAGTATGCATATTTGATCTTGGAAAGAGGAAAATCTATCAGAAAATTCCTCCAAGGATTTTGTTTCCGTGGGTTGCATAAGATTCGCCGAAGATGGACAATTCTATATTCTTCGTCGAAATGATTTCAATTAAAAAATGAGAATTTACGAAATTAGTTTTTTCTTAATTTCGTTTTTCCAAATATGAATTTTTTTTCTTCCGGTTTCGTATCCTATCTCGTATAATTTCTGAAACTGATCCCAATCAAAAGTAGAATACCCTCCTACCGGCAGTTCTATGTATAAATCCGAGTCGTTTCGAGTTCGGTTTTGGTTGTTCTTGCTAGACAACATCAAAGAACGCATCATAATTTCTGCAAATCCGGTATACTTTGTTTTTAAAGTTTTTCGTTTTAGATGATGAAATAAAAGATTAAAAAAGGAAGGGGCTTCCCCTAAATACTGAGGCCCAAGTAAATTATGATACATTTCGTCTTTATCGATTTGTCCTCCTCCACCTAAATCGACTGAAATCAAAATTCCAGCACCTCTTTCTTTCAAAATGGAACCCGGAAGGTTATCGAGCAATCCACCATCCACAAACAATTCCCCTTTTTCCGCAAAAGGAGGGAAGACCCCAGGAATGGAAGTGCTGGATCGAACCGCCTTCCACAAAAGTCCTCTGTCAAAAACTTTTCTTTCCGCCTTGGTTAAGTTACAGGCGATCGCATAAAAAGGAATCGGAAGAGTTTCTATACTTCTGTCTTTAAAAAATTCATGAATCGCTTGAGAATATCTTTTTCCCCTGACTAAAGATACAAATGGAAACGTAAAATCTCCGAGTAAATTTCGATCCAACCAAAAATTTCGTATCAAAGGTAGAATGTCCGAAGAGTCCAGTCCCATCGCAAACAAACCACCCATAATCGCACCCGCGCTCGTTCCGGAAATCATATCCACCGGAATTTCGTTTTCTTCGAAACATTTTAAAAGACCTAGATGTGCAAAACCTTTTGCACCTCCTCCGGAAAGTGCAACTCCGATACTTTTACCAGTAAGCCTTCTAGACAATCTTCCAAAATCTACATCAATCCCTCTACGAATAATAGAATGAGTAATCGAAGTAAATTTTTTTAAAATAGATTCTATCTTTTTCCAATCTATAAAATCGGAATCGATCAAGAACACTAATTCTTTCTGGATCGTTTCGGGTAACATGGAATTTATTTCTTCGGAGTAGGATGGAAAAGGTAGAGTTGGATCGATCAAAACTAAAATACGATCCGATTGGCGAAAACAGGTTTCTCTCCAACCCGGATTCTGCATATCCGTTTTAAATATAAGTTTATCATAATATTTTTCTAGATCGTAGAACCAATTTACTAAATCCCCAATCCGATATGTATCCCCTTTTTTTACAGGGCTTTTTTTATTTTTAAAAGAATTATAATCTACTAATATTGTTTTTCCAAAATTTTTAAGACCTCTTTGAAGCGAATGATAAAATTCGTCTGGACTTTCTTGAAAATTTAAAGGAAAAACAGAAACGGTTTTGACGGATTTAGACTTTCTATAAACCTGATTTCTTTCCGTTCCCAATCGATGTGCTATGGTTCCAGTAATTTGAAAAAGAGCCTCCGGAGAATTAGCAAAACATTTACGAAAATCTTCTCTGGAAATCCGTACAACTTGACTGGTTCTCAAAGCGGCTACGGTAGCGGACCTTTTATCTCCGCTTAACAAGGACATTTCTCCTAATATATCTCCTTTTCCGAGTTCTCCTTCTGCTAAAATTTCTTCGTCTTCGGAACGAACCGTCCAAGACAATCTACCCGATACTAAGATATACATAGAATCACCAGAATCTCCTTGTTTAAGTAAAACCTCTCCTCCTGGAATCACGAGCCATTCCATCCTGGATTCTAATTTAGAAAGAGTGGACTTATCTAAACGAAATAAAAGTTCAACGGAAGATAAAAATGACATCAGTTCTTTTTTAGAAGGTCTGAGTTTAGAAACGTGAAAAAGATGATTTTCCTGATTTAAATCCTCGATCCATTTTTTCCAATTCGGAAGTTTAGAAACGATCCGATTCAATTCGTCCGGAAGTATATAAAGAATTTCTGAAATTCCAGAATGCGATATTTTATCTGGTTGAAATAAAAAATAATCTCCCGGAAATAGTTCCCTAAGAACCAGATCTTTTTCCTTTGTATTGAGTAAAGTTTCCTCTAATTTTCCAGAAAGTACGAGACACACAGAACCAGGAAGAACATTCAAAGACAAAATATTAGAATTCCATTGTATGAGGTTTAAGTGTTTTGCTACGATTTCTTCCTCTTTTGTATTTCTCCACGTAGGAAACTTAGAAGACGTTTTAGAATAAAAATACTTCAATCGTTTTAAATGTTTCGTTTTGGAAGTAAGTCGATCCATATTCTTTAATAGACGTTCTATTTTTCAGCGATTATAGACTTCTATGTCGCACTACATCAAGGTTTTTATTTTTTAACCCTAAAGAAACGTGAGTTCGGCATAAAGAATTCATTTTTCTGAAAAAAATTGGGAATTTGAACTTTACAGATCAATTCCTAAAATGTGGACTACCGCAAATCACGATTTTACAAACAAATTCTAAAATTGTAGGAGTACATATTTTTAGAAAATTCTTTCTTCTTCGCCAAACTTACGTTAAGAAACATCTATTAATGAATTTTTTATTGGTTGGTGATCGCAAAACGGCGATTTAGCGCAAAAATTAGTTTTTGTGATCATTGTTTTAGATTTGATAAGGTTTCTTTTATAAAAAGGAAAATCTTTCTAAATTCGGATCTACGTTTTATTTTTTTATTTGAATAAAACTCAAATTCTCAGAATCAGATCTGCCCAAAAACAAATTCGAGTTACTTTTTTTCGTCTCTTTTTATTCAAACAAATGCATTTTTGCTAATACTTGGAGCTAATGTGGGAACTATTACAAATTAAGATTTTGCAGTTCAATCTCGAAAGTGTGGGAACTATTACAAATTAAGATTTTGCAGTTCAATCCTGAAAATGTGGGAACTATTACAAAATCCGAACTTTGCAGTTCAATCCTGAAAATGTGGGAACTATTACAAATTAAGATTTTGCAGTTCAATCCTGAAAATGTGGGAACTATTACAAAATCCGAACTTTGCAGTTCGATCCTGAAAATGTGGGAACTATTACTTTTTCTTAAACGCCAAAACCATCTTACTTAAAAAACGAATCGATTCCGAAAAAAGATTCCCATTTATAAATTCATTTTCACAGAATCGCTATTCTCTTTTTAAAATCGGTCCGTTTTTAAGTTTAAAATTTTTTTCAAGTTTGTTCGCAAAACTCGGTTCTAAGTTACACCGAGTTTTCGATCTTATAGACCTTAATTGGTTGAGACTTTCCTTTTACAGTGACTTCGTCCAAAAAGGAGTGTGTAAAACGACTAGGGTCTCTCAAAGAAGCAATCGTAACCTCGCTCACAATGATCGAACATTTGAATTGTTTTGTCAGACCTTCAATTCTAGACGCAAGATTCACACTATCCCCGATCACTGTACCTTCCATACGATTTTCGTGACCTATAATTCCTAACATCAAATGACCCGTATGAATTCCTATACCAATATCAATTGGATCTTGATTTTCTTTCTGTCTAAGTTCATTGAATTGTTTAAGCGCTTTCATCATTGCTAAAGACGCTTCCACGGCATTTTCTGCGCGAGCAGGAAAGATAGCCATAATTGCATCCCCGATAAACTTATCAATAAAACCGTTATGTTCTTTAATTACAGGAGCAATCATTCCTAAATAATTATTGATAAACTGAAAGTTTTCGCTCGGAGTCATCTTTTCGGAAATTGTAGTAAAACCGCGGATGTCCGAAAACATCACAGTCATCAAACCTTCCGTTTGATCGGCCAACTGGGTTTCTAAAATCGATTTTTTACTAAGAAGAGAAAGAAGTTCCTTTGGCACAAATCGACTGTAAGCTTCCGACAATTGTTGTTGAGTGTAATACGCAGCTGCGTTTTCAATGGCCACTGCAATCTGATTTCCCACTACGCTTAAAATTACTTCATCCAAAAGTTTAAAAGCGTTCATCTCTGCACTTTCAACCGCAAAAACTCCGAGCAACTTGTCTTTAACAAGCAGTGGAATTGCGATTTGACTTTTTGCATCTTTCAAACCGGGAAGTTCAATCTGTTTTTCTTCCCTTCCCATAGATTGACCAATCTGTCCCGCATAACGCATCTGAGTCGTAATTCCGACCATACGCATGATTTTTTTTCTTTTAGCGACCACACCAATCACGCCTTGGCCAAATTCAACCTTGGCACCCACACCACCTTGCTCGTAACCGCGGCTCGCTTTTACACTCAGAGTCTCCGTGCCTTCTTCCACCATCAAAATCATAGCGTGTTTGAAACCGAAAACTTCATCCATCACCTTCATGATTCGTTCAAAGATCTGCTCCAAATCAAGAGTATTGAGAATTTCGGCCGAAATGGACTGAATGATCTCTACTTCTCTTGTCTTTCGATGAAGTTTCTGATTGAGTTCCTCGATTCCTTTCTGGTTCTCTACAAATTGTTTTTTAAAATCCTCAACATCTTGATTATCGGACACGATTAAGACTCCTTAGCTTCTGTAAATTTCCGAACGGAACGTATTTCGAAAATATCCGCCGCTTTGAGTTTAAATACGTCACTCATACCGGACATAGAAGCAATCGCTTCTAACTGCATTTCCATTGCGTCGAAAAGTTCCCCTTCGGTTTCCGTTCTTTTATAATAAATATCAATCAGCCAAGGCTCTAAATTTTCTGGGTTTAAAACTTGAATAATCGCATATTTATTTTCCGTAACATTCTTATGTGTTTTACCGAAAAATTGATTCGATATTGCCAAATGATCCGAATCTACCTGATACACCTGACTTACGATCGTGGCGTTCGGAATTCCGTCCTTGGAACAAGTGACCATAATACTCGGAACAATACCTTGCAAACAAGGTTGTAATTCTTCTGGGATCATTTCAATTTTTCTCCTGCTTTAATTCCGGGTGATTGATCGAAAAGTTCTGATAATTCAAACTTAACCGCAACCGAGGGATGAATGATATATTTATTCCAACCTTCTCCCGCTTTAGGACCGAAAAAAAGAGCGCTATTTTCCGCACCCGATTCTCGAACAGTTTTCATCAATTCGTAATCCGCTTCCGTACAATCTTTGATTTCCTGCACGATTCCTTTATACTGACGTGTTTTAAAATTAGCCATGTGAGCAACGGTTACTGCAATGAGTTTATTATCGTTTATGTCCTTCAAACAGGGTTCGAAGATTACCTTTGGAACCATTACCGTCATAAATTTTTGATCTTCACTCATTCGAACCCCAAATGCACGTGCAAAGTGAGGTTTTAATTCAGCGTCTCTTGTAGCAATACTGATCGATAGGGGTCCAACCAGATCACCCATTTCTTCTTGGGTCAAACTCATATATTCTAAGCCTCCGATAAAAAAACAAATTTAGATTTCATTTCAATGGTTCTAAAAGAGGAGAGTGAAATTTTTTAAAACCGTACAGACGATCAACAAAAAACCGATTCGAATTTTGAATTACAAATTTTCGATATACTCACTCGTTTTTAGGGCCAAACAAATCCATCCTGAACTTGAAAATAGATTCGTAAATAGGATAAAATCGAATTCGCTTTTTTTTGGCAAAATTTTATTCTTAAAAAGAAACCGTTGGAAATTTCTTTTTAGGATATTCGAATCCAATCGATTTCTCCCGCTCTAATTTTACAAGAAAAACTAATTTAAAAAATCCATTTCCGTTTGAATCGGAACCGAAAAATAGAAATTCAAAGAATTTATTTTCTAATCAAATAAGATTTCATTTTGAAATGCCAATTCAATTTCAAACCAAGATATTTACTTTTAAAAGAAACATTTCTATTTATAATTTCCAAAAAATACGTTCCCTTGAATTTACATTTTCACTTTCCTATAAACAACACAATAGACTTAGGGTAAAACATCCAAAATGACCCACATTTATATAAAGTGCCACTTACCCAAACACAAAACACATTTATAAAATAAAAAAATCCTAATCTTTCAAAAAATAGGATTTAAACGATTAGAATTCAAAAGTGAATTTTTAGAGCGGCTTATTTGATTCATTAGAGTTGTTGAAAACTCCATAATGACAATTAACAAAACTGCTTCAATCGACCGTTTCCATAAAACAGAAATAGATGGAGAATTCATTTTTCAACAACTCTATTGTAATAATCCTAAAAATGGAACATATTACGTCCTATATTTTTCATTCCTTTTTCATTTACGAAACAACTTCGATTCTGTTTTCTGTACATTAGATCCTATGTCCGAAAGTAATGTAAAACATCTGATTTCCTGGGAAGATTGGTCGGATTCAGAAATTCTGGATTTACTCGACTTTGCAATCCACGTAAAAAAAAATCGAGTGAACTACGCAGGCCACATGAGCGGACGATCCTTGGCCATGTTATTTCAAAAAACTTCTACAAGAACCAGAGTTTCTTTCGAAGTGGCTATGACAGAAATGGGAGGTCACGGAATTTATCTGGATTGGATGGCGTCTAACTTTCAACTTTCCGATATTGATTTAGAAGCAAGATACCTTTCTAGAAACGTTTCTGTCATCATGGCACGTCTGAAAAAACACGAGGACCTTCTTACAATGAAAAACGGTTCTCAGGTACCGTTGATCAACGGTTGTGATAACATGTTTCATCCTTGCCAGTCTCTCGCAGACATTATGACGATCGCACTTGATCAACCGGAAATTCCACTCAATCAAATTCAGCTGACTTATGTAGGAGTTCATAACAACGTAGTCAATTCTCTGATCGGAATCACTTCGGCGCTTGGAGTCCACCTTACACTAGTTACACCCATTGCAGAAAAAGAGAATATTCATTCTCAAACCGTGGAAAGGGCCAGGTCCAAAGGAACTCTCTCTTGGGAAGCAAATCTGGAAAAAGCGATTCAAAACGCAGACTACGTTTATACGGACACTTGGTTGGATATGGAATTTTTCAACGATCCTTCCTATGCGGACAAGAAAAAACAAAGAATGGAACTTATGATGCCTTATCAGATCAATTCTTCTTTGTTAGAAAAAACAAACGCGAAAGTCATGCACGATATGCCCATCCATGCGGGTTACGAAATTACAAGAGAAGTTGTACTTGGGTCTAGATCCATCATTTTTCAGCAGGCGGAAAATCGTTTAGACGCTCAGAAAGCGGTCATTCTGAAACTACTAGAAGCTTGATCTACTGAAAATCGATTTACATAGTCCCGCATTTCCGAAATCTGTATTTAGTTAAATACTTTTCAACTTCACTAGTAAGATCACGTATTTTCAATCCGAGCAATGTGAAATTGAAACAAATCAGAATTAAAGGTACTTCCATGTCTAAATTGACTCATCCAAGAGAAGCGCTCTTCGAAGGAGAAAAGCCCTTCCCGATCATTCCTGCCTGCGAACACTTTGCAGGTTCCGAAAAGTTAATTACAAAAGCACTCGAACTTCAAAACAAACTAGGTGGTCTTTTCGACATCACGATGGACTGCGAAGACGGCGCACAAACCGGAAAAGAAAAAGAACACGCGGAATTAATCGTTCGACTCCAAAATAGCGAACTCAACAAACATAAAATGAGCGGGGTTAGAATCCACGATTATACAAATCCTTTCTGGAAACAAGACGTAGACATCATCGTTCCTGGAGCGGGAGAAAAGATCGCATACATTACAATTCCAAAACCTACCCGTGCGGCTCAGGTTGAGGAAATGATCGCATACATTCAAAAAACGGTTCAAAAAGCGGGAATCAAAAGAGAAATTCCAATTCACGTTTTGATCGAAACCAATGGAGCGCTTCAAGAAGTGGAAAAAATCGCGGCTCTTCCTTGGTTACAAGTTCTTGATTTCGGTTTGATGGACTTTATTTCGGGACACCACGGAGCCATTCCAGCTTCTTGTATGAAAAGCCCTGGACAATTCGAACACGAACTTTTAAGAAGAGGAAAAGCCAACTTAGTAGCGGCCGCTCTTGCAAACGGAGTGATTCCGGCTCACAACGTAACTTTAGATCTTAAAAATCAATACCAAACGTATAAAGATGCAAAACGCGCCCATGACGATTTTGGTTTTTTAAGAATGTGGTCTATTTATCCGACTCAGATTCAAGCAATCTTGGATGCAATGGCTCCGGATTATAGCGAAGTTCAAACTTCTGCGGAAATTCTAATACAAGCGCAAAACGCGGAATGGGGACCAATCCAATACGCGGGAGATCTTCACGATCGCGCGACTTATAGATACTTTTGGGAAATTTTGCAAAAGGCTAAATTAACTGGAATTTCCATCCCAGAAGAGGCCAACAAAAGATTTTTCAGTTAATTCTAATTTTAGAATTTTCTAAATTACAAAAGCCGCAAGTAATTGCGGCTTTTTTTATTAAAACAAGCTTTAGGCAGAAAATTCGGATTCAGTATATTAAATTTCTATAAAATATTTTTTTATAAATTTATCACTAAAACAAAGTGGATTTAATTGTAAATAAATCAGAAAAAATCTTCTACAAACATCAATTACCATAAAATAACGTGAGCAGGGCGTAATAAAATTAGGGCGAATCCGGCTTGCCACAGGCAGCCGGACCAGGGCTCTCAGCTTCGGTCAAGTTATTGTGAAACTACAGAATCAGATTCAATTTTCATAAAATACCAATAACTTGATCCCACAACGCGACCCATAGGAAAGCGTTTTGCTGAGTTAACGCTTTAGTTCATTCATCGATCCCTTTCGTGTTATATCGAACTCACGTTAAAATAAGCATCCAAGTTTTTAAACTGTGATCGTCTCATTGTTCAAATTAACAGTAACAATCCATTCAATGTTTTTATTCTTTTTTAAGAAAAATTACGGATTTTTATTAATTCTCATTAATGTGTTTTTACTTTTACAAATTTTGTTCTAAGAACACCACTCAGCACAAAATTCGAAAAACCAAATTTAAAAAGAAATGTTACACTTAGGCAAAAGGCGTTTGATTCTTTCTTTTTCTTCCGAGGGAAATTGGTTTCCTTCTAAACTAAGACTTTCTAATTGTTTTAAGGCTGCGATTTGTTTTGGTAACTTAGTAAGTTGGTTTTTTTCTAAATATAATTCTTTTAAATTTTTTAAATTTCCTATTTCAGGGGGTAGTGATATAAGTTGATTTCTGCCTAAAACTAAATTACGTAAATTTTTCAAATTGCCTATCTCTTTGGGAAGTGTTGTAAACTGGTTATCATGTAAATAAATTTCTATTAAACCTTCCAAGTTTTTAATTTCTTGCGGGAGTTTTGTGAGTTCATTTGTACTTAAATGTATACGCTGTAGTTTTTTTAAGTTCCAAATTTCTTGCGGTAATACTTTGAGTTGATTTCTGCTTAAATATAATTCTTTTAAATTTTTTAAATTTCCAATTTCCTTTGGAAGTGTTTTCAGTTTGTTCCATTCTATTGACAGTTCTTTTAGGTTTTTTAAATTTCCTATTTCTTTAGGAATTGTTTCAAGTCTGTTTACATTTAAAGACAACACCTGTAAGTTTTTTAAATTTCCTATTTCAGAAGGTAGAGTTGTAATTTCGTTTGTGTTTAAAGATAATTCTTTTAAATTTTTTAAGTTTCCAATTTCCTTTGGAAGTGTTTTCAGTGGATTTTCTTCGTTATCTCTATATTTTAAAATAAACACATCCTTAGGATTTTTAAATGCTTTTTCTAAATCGGTATATTCTCCTGGTTTCAATGGAAGTTTACAAAAAAAACCTAATAAAACGAAAACGATATATACAATCTTTTGCAAGTTTCTACCATTTTTCGAATCATTAAAAATCATTGAACTTCAGTTCCTTCAAAGGTAAGTTTTGTAGAATCAACGCTCAACAACGGACCTAGTTCATAAATATTTTTATATCCATAAGCTTTCAAAGAAACAAACGTAGATAAGTTAAGAGAAGCCGCAGGCGCTTTAGAGGCGAACGCTTCGGGACTTCCTGTAAAATTATTATTGCAGTATATTAGGATTTTAGAATTCATGTTGGGAATTACTTTTGCGAGAGTTTCTTTTGTAAATTCCGTAAACGGAAGACTGATCGCGCCTTTAATATGTCTCAACTTATAACGAGACTCACTTCGAGCATCTAAAAGAACTACTTCCTCATCTTGAATCATTTTTAAGAAATCCTCTTCCGTGAGACGTTTTACCTCTCTTTCTTCTGCAGAAGAATTGACTATATTTTGAAATTTTCTGTAATCGATAAGTCGGTTTGAAATTGAATTTCGTTTTGTTTTTATCAAATTATTTTCCTGTCCAATTAAAATTACACAAAAGCAAAAATTAAATAATAAAAAATAAAGTATTTTCATAAAAACTTTTTCCTTACCGAGTATTGATGATTAAAATCTATTTGAATTTTTTAATTGTCAATTGATTTCCATGAATAAAAGTCAAGTTTATCGTAACATGTTTAAAGGAAAATTTTTCAAAATCAATTTTGCACGTTACTCAAAACCATAAAATAAAATTCTAATTTTTATTGAAAAAGCTAGTTTAAGTGCAAATATTAGACACTTATCTTGTTTATCGCTTTTGAGAATTGCTTAATAAGCTGTCAAAAATTTAGCCTTTAAATGGTAATTCATCCATAAATTTTCATTACGCAAACATCAACAGGTAATCCTTAAATATAAGGAAACTCTTATATGAAATATTTTTTCTCATCCATTGCACTCGTTTTATTTTTTATCGGAAATAGTTTAAATTCTACAAAAACAAAATCTTGTTTTACTACTTATCCAGAAGTATTAGTCAGAGATTTCCCCAGTATATCCGGAAAAAAAGTTCGTATCATTAAACAATCCATTCCTTTAGAAATTTTAGAAAGCTCTCCTACTTTAGAAGAAATTAAAATACGAAATCGTAAAGTTCAAAGTAATTGGGCAAAAGTATCGGATGGATGGATCTTTGGCGGCCTAATCCAATGTATACCCAAGATATTTTTTGCTTACCCTACTTCCTATCACGAAAAAGAACTACCTTTTTCTCCATCGGATCGAACTAACTGGATTGCAATTTACTTTCAAAAAGAAAGTTATTTTAGAAAACAAATTTCAATCGATTTAAAAAGAGAACATGACGCAGTAATTGACGAAAATGAAAAAATGAATACCGGTTATAAAATCGATGTTATAGACAATCCAATTGTGCTCATCAAAGGACTTACTTTTAAAGAAGGTAATTTTCCTACTATCTCTAAAAAAGTTCCGTTAGAATTAGAATTCGGTAAATCTTATAAGTTTACTTTTGGAAAGTACAATTATACAATTACTTCCAAAGGTAAATACATTCAGTCGTCTGAAATAAATGATTATCAATTAGTCCTTCGTAAAAACAACGCAGAAATGCTCATTGATTCACGCGTTTACAGATCCGAAAAACCTATTTTAGTTTTCGCAGGGGACATTGATGGAGATGGGGAATTAGATTTTATCTTTGACTTAAAAGATCACTATAATGTTTCTAACGAACATCTATACATTTCATCCAAAAAAACAAACGACTTTTTTGTAGTCCCAGTCGCTGCTAATTGGAATACAGGTTGTTAAATGTTATACAAAAGACAGAATAGCAGAACAGAATTTTCTAAAAATATCAATCAACTATATTATAACTTTATAAAATATTAATCTGCAATTACTTTACAAAGAAAAACAAGAACACTATCGTTTACTATCTTTAGCCTTCTATCATAAAAAAATTCTCGCAAAAAGTTAGGCAACAAACAAATCTCTCTTTGTTTAATTCTAACTACTAGAAAAATTTTATTTTGAAAATTTTTCTAGTAGTTTTGTAATTAACTCGTTTAAACTCTTTTCAACGTGATCCCAGGACTTTTTATTCATGGGCTCTAAAGGCATTTTTTTATCGAGTTGTTTGTATCGATCGAAACTATCTCTTGCATATTCTAAATATTTTTTAGGATCGATTCCTAACTTTTCTAATGGACCTTCGTTTTTAATATAAATCGAAGCCAATTTTTCGACGTATTCGTCTTGTAAAAAATAATATCGAATGTCTAGTTTAACGTCTTCTATGGCTTTATAAATTTTAGAAACCTGAGGTTCTTTTTTTTCCGTTGAAGATTTCTCAGAAACATTTTCAGAAGTCTGAGATTTTTCATTATTTTGCGATTGTTCAGAAGAGGGGTTCCTCTTCAGCATCTTTTCCAATTTCTCGCGTTTTAAAATATCAAATAAAGCGCTTTTCTTATTTTGAGTCACGATCACACCCTATCTTTAAATTCACCTTTCAATTTTCTTATCGGTAGGTATAAGTACACCCACGATTACTATTATTTTATAAGACGAATTTTCAGTGAAAAAACCATTTTTCAGTCCAACTCAAAAAAAGATTCTCATCTCTTAAGTGTATATTTATAATCAAACATCAATTGAAATAGAATCATTAGAATTAAAGTTAGGAAGATTTTTCTGAATTTATTTTCAATTTTCTTAAAGCACAATTAGGAAGCCATTCACAACGAAGACAAAAAGCATCTTGGGGTTGAAAAGTAGGAGGTGGACATAAATTTACATTCGTTTGTTGTAATGGAGTCAATATATCTTCCTGATCGGAGTAGGAAATTTTTTTAGAAAGTTCGTCTAACAATTTCAGATTTTTTTGGGTCTGAAAATCCAAATCTTCGCTCAAAGAACGTGTTTTAAGTTTAGATACTGTATCCTCCAAATCTTTCTTTTTAGGAAAAATCTTTCCAAAGTTATTTTTTAAAATCAAAGGAGCTATAAGAGTAGCACCAATCGCCCCTCCTAAATGACAGGAATTGCTTACTACAAAAGGAGAATGAAAATAATAAACCGCAACGAAATCGGCTACAAAACCGCCGCCCACAAAAATCCAAGCCGCATAACGCGCTTTCATTCTAAAAAAAATGAGAAACACTTCCGTTTCAGGAAATAAAATTCCGAACAAAACAAGTATCCCAGTCACTCCACCGCTCGCTCCTAACGTCGTTGTCTGAAAGAGATCCATAGGATAATGAATTCCTAATATTTCATTTAGAACCGGCGCGAGCAAAACCATAACTCCTCCGGTTAAAACCGCTGTAAGATATATAACGGTAAACTTCCACGCAGAAACATATTTACAGATCAAACCACCAAACATTACAAACACGTACATATTGAAAAATAAATGTATAAACGGAATTCCGTACACCTCGTGTAAAAATCCGTAGGAAAGAACTTGCCAATAGTGTCCGTGAAATACTCTAAAAGGGGTTAACGCAAAATAATATTCTATAATTCCGGTCCCGCCAGCAAAAAGTTGAAGGATATAAACGAGAACATTTATAATTAAGATTAAATTGATCGGATGAAAAATGGAATAACCGAAAAGAGATATTCCATTTCGGTATTTTCTTTTTGCCATATTGGATAGAATACGAATTGTGGTCAGAGAGTCAAGCAAGGCTAATCCGGGGCAAATTTGCCCCGGGTTTCCACATTCTCCGGGAGAAGGAGAATGATTTTTCAATCACATTCTTTAAATCGAAAAATCGTGTCTCAACCTTTAGAGTCGGAAAGAAAAAAATGCAGGAATCAGGACTAAAACCAATTCTTTGGAAAAACAAAGAACTTATACTTTTAGATCAAAGAGTTCTTCCGGGAACCACTTCATACATCACGGCAAAAACCTTAGAAGACTGTATTTTTGCAATCCGAGAAATGGTAGTCCGAGGAGCCCCCGCAATTGCGATCACAGGTGCTTTTGGTATTACTTTGTATTGGAACAGTCTTGTCTCAAAACCATCCTTCTCCGAACTCAAATTAAAACTTTCAGATCTTTTAGAATCCAGACCTACCGCAGTCAACCTAAGACTCGCCATCGAAGAATTTTATTCCCGTTTTCCGGAATCTAATTATTCTTCCTTTAGTTTGGAAGAAATACAAAAAGGCGCAGAAGAATTGGCGTTATTTATGCTCAAAGAAGATTTAGAAAACAATCTGACTCTTTCTAAACACGCCCTTTCTATTTTTCCAAAACAACCTTCTTCCTTGAACATCATCACTCACTGTAATACAGGAGCACTCGCTACAGCAGGACACGGAACCGCGTTAGGTGTTATACGATCTCTTAGAGATGCTGGACACTCTCTTACCGTTTTTGCAGACGAAACCAGACCTTACCTTCAAGGAGCCCGTCTAACTGCTTGGGAATTAAAAGAAGAAAAAATCGAATCTTTTCTGATCACGGACAATATGGCCGGTTGGGTCATGTCTTCCAGAAAGATAGACGCAGTCATCGTCGGTGCGGATAGGATCGCTTCTAACGGAGACACCGCCAATAAAATCGGAACCTATCCTTTAGCAATCGTAGCCAAACACCACGGAGTTCCTTTTTATGTGGCCGCTACAGCTAAAAGTATGGATTTTAAAATTCCAGATGGCAGTCACATTCCAATTGAAATGAGAAAAGAAGATGAAATCACTTCGTTTGGTTTTTTAAAAGATTCAGATGGAAAACCACTTTTAAAAGAAGGTGTGATCGCTCCTAAAGGAATGAAGGCGCTCAATCCATCCTTTGACATAACCCCAGCTTCTCTCATCACCGGTATCATTACAGAAAAAGGAATTGTTTCTCCAGTTACGGAAGAAAATCTTAAAAAGGTTTTTCAATCGATCTAAGTTCTATATTTGCTCTTTTATAAAGATTCGACAAAATCAAACTTATGTTTCGTTTCACTTTGAAATTTTCAATTTTCAGAATTTTAATACAAGAAAAATAGACCTATTCTTTATATTAGAGTTGTTGCAAAATTAACTCCCCATCTACTTCTGTTTTATGGAAACAGTTTTGTTAAATACTATTATGGATTTTTTCAACAACTCTATTGTATTATATTTCTTTAATACAATTTATTGACTGAAGCTAAAAGTACGGCCCGGATTTGCCCAATCTTTTTTATGCAGAGTTTACGTTAGAAGTGCAAACAATTGGTTACTTTATTTTATAGTTCCAAATAGTTTCAGGTATATCAATACGACCTAATTCTGTTTTCATAGATCACATATTAAACTCATATAGGTATGTACAAAGTAGGTTTTGGGACAAGCTTCAAATTAAAAAACTATTTTGTTTGAAGTGCAACCATGACCGCTTTTTCTTGACCTGGTTCAAATACCATCATAAAAGAAGACTGAAACTTAATGATCTTTTCTATTTGTCTTCTGTAATGTATTACGGCGCCAGGGTACGCCCCCTTTTGAACTGCAAGCCTTACCGCACCCGAATTAAAACGAGAACTTTTCAGACTGTCTTGTTTGAATTTTAGCATATTCAAAATCTTTAATTTTTTGTTATAATCTTCAAATACAACTTTAAAAGCGATCTTTTTGTCTTCGGGAATGTTTCCTCTGAAACGTTGAACCATATGTTTGATCTGTTGGATCTTAGGGAGAATTTTTTCCATTTCTTTTTCTCCCATTTGGATCTTTCTACTGATTTCTTGAAAAGAACGGTCGTTTTTAAAATGAAATCCTAACTCTACAGTAACGTCCAATTCTGCACTGGAACCTAAAGAAACGACTGAAATACCTTCGTTAGTTCTGATCTTACTCGAAACCAGATTCCCATTCTGTCCGTTCAAAATGATAGAACCCAAAGTATCGATCGTAGAATTTAAAATTGCACCTTCTACGATTATATCCCCTTCGGTTTCTAAAGAAGCGTTTTCTATAAACTTAGTTTGAATTTGCCCAGTAACCAAAATGATTTCAGCACCACCCGAACCCTTAATTCCTCCATGAACAATTAGATCCTGTCCTACTTTGATCTGATTACTTTCTAAATTTCCATAAACTACAAGCGAAACCGGTACATTCTACAACAGAACCCGGCTCTACGTCACCCCGAACGATTACGTTTCCATCAAACTGAATATTTCCTGTAGAAAGTCCTACATTTCCAGCAATCTGCAATTCAGGAGATACAGTGATCGATACTTCCGTAGCAAAAAGGACTCCGTTACTCGTAGCAAAATATTCCTGAAGGTTTTTACCTTCTTCCAGAACGTTTTTTTCTTCGATATGATTCCCAATTACAAGTTTAGGTTTTTTAATCGGAGGTGCTGGAATGATATTTCCAAATACGTCAAAACCTGGGACTCCGGGAATCCCTTCGAATTTAGTGGCGAGTTTTTCGCCTACTTTCACATTGATATAACGATCTATATTTCTAAAATCGGCCCTGCCATCTTCCAACAACTTAACTCGTTTGGACATTGGATGATAAAAACGAACCCAGCCGTTTTCTCCTGGAACGGGAGCAACACCCTTTGCAATCTCCATTTTAATCGGAGTAAAATCTCCCTTTTGTGCCGCTCTTTCTAATAAATTTAAAATTTTTCGAACCTCATCGGTTAAAACTCGATCACTATGGATTCCCCAGTTTTGGATGACACTCCAAAGTTTATCTTTAGATAAGGTTTCCCCTTTTAGATTGTAAGGTCTAACGGTAATCGTTGCGGAAAGTTGGTCCTGAGAAACCACAATTGTAATCGCGGAGTCAATGGAAACAGGAGAAATTTGAGGTTCTGGTGTATTCATAGGCTTCTCGTTCGCATTCATTGTATTTCAATCTTTCAGTCATAAAACTAAGTCTCTTATCTCTAGAGAAATCGGAAACTCAAATGTAATATATATTGTTCCGTTGAAATGAAACTTATTTTTTACTTATATTCCTGTCCCAAAATTGAAATTTTATACTAAAAAAAGAAACTCACCTAAGAAACAACAAACTTCGTTTCTGTTTTATATCAAAATAAACCCTTTTCCAACAGAAAACCTTCTGAGAAAAGAATTTGTACCAACATATCGACTAAGCTAAGACGAAAAACAACTTAGAAATCCACATCTAAAAAACAGATTTCAAATATTCTCCCCAAAACATGGCCATAGGAAAAATTTCATTTAGACTAGAATAAAACGGTCTGTGATCTCCATGTGTAAGTAGACCTGTTTCTAAAAAAGAAACATTTTGATTTCCATTTTTTAAAAGTAACTCTCTAAGATCCTTGGATTCTTGAGCAGAAATCACCGGATCATCGTCTCCGTGAAGTAAAAAACAAGGTCTGTAAAAATGATCCGTAAAAAATGCAGGAGAAGTTTCTTTTGCAAACGTTTCCGGAACAATGGATTTAATTTCAAGCGCCAGTTGATTTCTAAAAGTGGAACTTTCCAAAAACCTGTTTAAGAAATTTTTATCTTCTTCGTTCAAATCCAAAAAAACTTTTGGCCCTTTCAACTCTTCACCTTCTCTTGAAAGTCCGTTATCCAAAGAAGATTCTAAAAAATATTTTTTTAGACCTTCTGGTTTAGAACGAATCAGATGAATGTAATTATACATCATCACATTTACGGCGTAACTTTCGATCTCGTAATTTTTCAATACATAGGGTAACGTTTTTACAAAATCGGAATAACTTCCGATCAAAAGAACAGAACTAAGAACTTTTTGACATTCAGAATTTGCCAAAGCGACAAAACCCATTCCAGCAGAAAAACTTGCGGAAAGATACGAGACCGGACATTTTTCCAAGGAATGAATTTTAAGAAACGCAGCTTTTATATTTGAAATCGTTTCGGAACGAATCAAAAGATTTTTTACTTCCGTAAGTTCTGGAAGATAAACTCTAAATCCTCGATTGGCTAGATTGTTTCCCAAAGCTAAAATTCGAACGTCGTCGATTCCTTTAAAACTCATTCCGTGTTGTAGATAAATTACAGGCTTTTTAGAGTTTCCTGGATTTTCCAAAACCTTCGTTCTCAAAGAAACCGAGTCGTCTAAATCCAAACTAATTTCAGTTATATTTGTTTGTTTAGGATTTTTTAAACCGGAATAATCGATCAAAAATGGGAATCCGCGAATGGCGCTGAAAAAGTTCATCGGCATTGCAGATTTTAGTCTTCGCTAAAAATCTCTACAAATTTTTTTGCTCAATTCGTTTTTTTAAATTGAAATCGATACGAATCGTATTCAGGGTTTCTCAATTTTTTCTTTGTTTAAATTGTTTTGTAGTTTGTTCACTTTGGCTGCTTTTTGTTCGCGTAAAATGTCTTCGATTCTGAAATTCCAAAATCTTTGCCGTTCCGGATTTGCGACTGCGGCCTTCCGAAACCAATCTATCGCCTCGTCTAAATAACCGTTGTTTTTTCAGCACCCATTGATTGGTGAGTGCTATTATAAAAGTTACACAGTATAATTGGCGAATCGAAAACAAAAAATTCTTTGGATCAAAAAAACTTTAAAAATCTCTAAAATTTTTTCATAAGTAAAATGAGATATACTCTTCCCAAGTATTGTTTTGCTTTTGAGTCTTTTAAAAAATAGATCAGTATGTATTGTCTGTAGGTTTCTAAATCCACTTGTACTAATTTATGATTGAGCATTTCCGGCGGCAAAAGATCGGTTTTAAATCTTCCTAGTTTTATTTCTGTAATTAGTAAACCACAGATCTGATTGGCAAACTCCATCAAAATAGAAGGCGCATCCGCTCTTACTGTAGGATCTATGTGAAAAGATTTAGCCACCATAGGAAGTAACTTCAATTTCGTATAACCGTCCATGGCGAGAAATAGTTTTCCTTCTATTTCTCCTTTAAATTCTACCATCGTACAATTTTCGTAACAAAGCCCCTCGTTTTTAGAAGGTCCAAATGCTTCTCTGATTGCGGTTATGTTTAAAGTTTTATCCAGATATTCCGGAAAGATCTGAGAGATCGTAAGAATAAATTTTTCGTCGAGTAGTGGATCTATACTCACAGACAAATATACCGGTTCGGTCCTTCTTCTATGGCAAGTCCAAGCGCCTTTCTTGCGTTAGACGACCATTCTTCCCTACTTTCCTCTAAAACGGAAATTCCCAAATTGAGATCCGCCGGGTGATTTTCCTTTTGTAAGGATTCAACGAGTTCGTTTAGTTTTTCACTGAAAAAATCCCATTCTCCCATAGAAACAAAAAAAGCCAGTCTATCTTTTCGAATCCTATAAAAACGTACCTGCTTATGCAACAATTTGCACGTCCATAAGGAGATCCATTTCAAAACATAAGGATACGGCGAATCGGTTTGAATACTTGCAAAAATTAGAATATTATCATCTACTCGAACTTTATCCAATTCGAACGCGTGTAAATTTCCAAATCCTGTTTCAGGATCGGAAGACTCAAATTGTACAGAAACCTGTTCCTCGTATTCTTCCTTCCAGGATTGAAACTCTCTTGGTTCCAATTGACTCCATTCGTTTTGAGATATTTTGAGATAACCAAAAGGTAACGAAGTTCCCAGTGGAATAAATACAGAACGATCCGAAAAAGAGATTCTTCCTTCTACAATTTCTTCCAGACTTTTTTCAGTCAGAATACTTTCCTCCGGAGATTCAGGAATATGAAATACTTTTCCTTTTCGAGAAGCCAAAAGAAAAGATACTTCTCCGCTTAAAAAATAAATTTCCGCTCCGTTTAGCCTAGATCCAAGTTTTTCTAAAAATTTCTGATGGGCACGGATCAATTCAGGGTGAGTTGGAACTTCTCGTTTCCAAATTTTATCGATCCAGGTTTTGTTGGACCTTAGAATTCCAGAGTTTATGTTTTTTTCAGTTTGAGTTTCGTTTCTTAAATTAGAACTTTCGGTTTTTATTTTTTCAAAACGAACTTCCGAATTTGAAATTTGGTCTTGAACGTTTATAATTTCTGTAGTCGAATCCGTTTTGTTTTCGTTTTGTTCGTTTAAAGTAGAGCGACTGAAAGTTTTTTGCGAACTTTCCTTTAAAACAAGGCCAAACAAAAGTAAAAGAGAAATCGAAATTCCACCGAAAACCAACGTATCTCCGGTAAATAGATTTTTATTTATGTTTGTCTGCACATCAAACATACAACTAAAAAAAACGAAAATGATTCCTAAATATTGGATTTTCATAAGCAGACTGCCGTTAATATATTTAACGGGCAAATTCCCAAACCTCTGAATTAATTTTTATGAAGTTATACAATGAATTGGCAGAATTCTATTTCGACATCGAAAAACCGTCTCGTAAGATCGATTCGGAAGCCAGATTTTTAGATCGTATCTTTAGAAAACACAGGATCATGTCCATTTTAGATATGGGTTGTGGTACGGGAGAACACGTTCGTTATTTTCAATCTTTAGGTTATAAACCCAAAGGTATCGATTCTTCTTCTAAAATGATCGAAGTCGCTAAAAAAAGATATTCTCATTGTAAGTTCGACGTTTCTCCGATGCAATCCTATCAATCCGGAGTCCTTCTCGATTGTGTTATCAGTTTATTCGGTTCGTTTAACTACCTTTTGACGAACGAAGAAATAGACGCTACTCTCAAACTTATCGAACAAAATTTGAAACCCGCTGGTTTAGCGATTATTGAAGTCTGGAACGCAGAACCTCTCAGAGCGATTAAAAGAAAACCGATCTCTCCCGTGGCTCAAATCAAATCCCAAAACGCTACAATTCAGAGAAATCGTGGTTTTCGTTTAGTAAGAGCAGATACCTCTACGATGGTGGAAGTCAATTATATCTACCAAATCAATACAAAGGAAGTAAGAGATAAACACGTTATGCGCGTTTTCTATCTGCCAGAAATAGAAAGAATGATCCTCAGACATAAATTTGAAATTATGCACGTTTATTCCGGTTTTAACGAAGCCAAATTCAAAAATTCTGCGGGTAGAATGATTCTCGTTTTGAAAAAAAAGAATTCTTAAATGAACCTCTTTTTCTTTTATCTTTTGGAATATAACTTCTTTCTAAAACGATCTTTAACATCCGCTTGATTTTTTAAATTGGTTATGCGATTCTTGGTTCATGGATCGAGATTTAGAAAATTTAAAAGGGCAAATCATCTCTCTTGTACACCCTCGAAAAATAATTCTAATCTTGACTATTACAGTTTACTCTATGCGCGAGATCTTGCAGGATCATTTTCTTGTCTTTTTGTACATTGTAATAGCCTTCCATCGAAAAAACAAGGTTTATGTACGTGATCAACATCGCAAACCCAAGCATCAAGAGAATATGAGACGGAATTTTGTATGATTGCTATTTCGTGCAAGGTTGGGACTAATGCTGACTTGTTACAAAAATATTAGTAAAATTTAAAGATATTAGATCGGTTGAATCAATAAAAAAATGAATAAACTCTTCCACTTCACCTTGGAGTTCTTCGATCTCATTGCTATTAAACTGTAATAACGAAACCCTTCCATCCTTGCTATAATCGGCTCCGGCTTTCAATATGCTTCCGCCAATTCTGGATCTTCCCATTACTTCATAATAGTTCTCATCGTCTTCAAGTAACTCCTCAAACTCTTTAAAAGAAATAGCCCTTTCGGTTAATGGGTATGTAATTCCGACATCAAGATCAAGATGTTGGTAATCTGATGGAATTAAAGATTTTGTATCTTTTGAAAAAAGAACAACACCATACTCGGTTGTATCATCAAGTTGACAAAAAAAATATAAAATTCCTTCCGATGTTATTTCATTATCAAATTCACCGAGATTCAATTGGCATAGGAAAGGAATGTCATAACCGTTTTCACTTTTAGGATAAGATAAGCTTTCAGGTAAATCGGGGTTTCCTCCAAATTTTGATTGCCCCAATTTTAGTTCGCCTATCAAGTCAAAATTCAGGCCAATTGAATTCATTTTTTTATTTTCCTAATTGAGTTTAGAATTCATTAATATTATAAGGAACTACAAATTTTATACAATTTGGACTTAAAGCTTCTATTTTTTCTTTAGCAGTTTTGTTGAAATATACCATAGTACTCCTGGCCGCTTGGAAACATATTACTTCCTTTTGTAAAGGGAATTTCAATTGTTCAGAGCATTTAAAAAGCCAAAAATTCAAATTTCTTTTGGTGGGCTTATGATTTAAAATAACAGGTAACGCTTTAAAATCTTTAAACCCAAGTTCTTCAAGAACAACCATTATTGGTTCAGACATGAGAAGGCAACCGTCACTAATGGAATCCATTGCAATAGGGTCGGAGTTTTTAGGACTTTCTTTATTTGTCATTTCTATCTCAAGGATCTCGCGCTCTATTCTACCTTTTAATTCTATATTTTCGCTCAATTCTCCCGCAATCCTTCGGAGAATACCTAGATCTTTTTCTTTAATATATAGATGATCAAGACCACTCAGTATAGTTACTCCAAAATATTCTTTTGCCATCGTTCCTTCCTTTGGCTCTAAGGCCACTTGTGATATAGCTTATAATTCATTTGGAAAGTCAATTTCTTAACAATAAAAGTAATGGAAAATAACCAATCTTCGATGAAAACTATGACGACTTCACCTTTGTCAACTGTGATCTCGAACGCAATTTGATTTTAGCTTTTTCTCCGTCTCGGATTCATCGTCGATAGTAAAGATCTTAAAATGTGTAGTATTATTTTGGCTCTACATTCTGAAATATTTCTTTTTTAATTTTCTTCAAATTAAACAGGACTAACCTAGTGACGAATGAGATCTTTGTCTATCATAAATTTATGATATGGAAAATTCTCTTAAAAGTTCCAAACTATTCATTATTATTCTTTCTTTCTAACAAAACTTTTCCACCCAGCTTAATCTTTCCATTTCCATCCAAATAAGATTCTAAATAGTATTGATCACCTTTTATCCCTTGTTTAACAGCTATGCGATTATATTTATCTCGATAATAATACATTAGGGAAATAACGGCTGAACCCGTTGCCCGATCTTCCAATTTCCCTGAAAGAGGATTAAATGACCTTACTTTTAGCAAAAGCCCGTTTTTATTAAAGGAATTTTTCTTGTAAATATATATTCCATTAACATTAAATTCCTTTGATAAATTTATTATTTCATTTTCGTTAGGATGCAGTTTATCAAATTCAATTTGTTTAACCACTTCAGCAAATAATTTTTTATTCCCATTATCAATTACTGAAATATTTTTCCATTCCGAGATTGTATTTTTAAAAATTCTATCCAAATAATGAGAAATGTCTGGGCGAGGGTCCTTTTTGATTTCAGAATCAAATGCCACATAGTACATTAAATAGTCCTTATGTACTTTGTAAGCGTGTCCTTGAATGTGTAATATTGAAGAATGAGTATTATCCATTAAAAATGCAGATGCTGCAAGTATTCCATGTCCACAAAAATTCATCTTTCGTTGGCTATTGTAAAATGATACATTAAATATATCATTATCGTTTTGAATATACAATAAGACTGGAAGATTATTCATTTTAGCTATTTTAATAAGCTCGGAGTCATTCGGTATTGTGAATCCGGTTAATACACCTGCAATGTTACCCTTTTCATATACATCATTAAATACTACATATTTAGTTAATTTACTATTCATCCAAATTTAAATCCCTCGAAAAAATTTTCATTACTCATAACTACAAAATTTGCGTCTATAATAATCCGAAATTATTGGCCGCTCACATTATTTTCATGCGTTTGAATAGTAATAATAAAAGCCTAAATATATCTTATATAAGATATGAAGGTTTGATTCTTTAGCTACTTTTTAAAAACTTTTTCAATTTTATTACTCATAACTATATAATAAAGTATACCTAGTATTTTGTATGGAATCAGTGTTTTGTAATAAAATTAACGGTACTCAATTTTATAGAGATCAGTAATAGAACTTACGAGCTACTTGAATTTTTTGAATTAATTCATCTTTCAAATAAATTGCAAAACTTTTCCAGAAAACCATACTCGAACACCCATAAATTAAATTGAGATTTTTTGATTCCTCATAAAAAAATACGTACCATTTAATTTATCAAGAGGATCATCTAAATTCTTATTTCTTAGTAAAATTTCTTTTTTTGAGGCAAATTTTTATTACTACTCGGACACATGAAAATGATACTAAGAGCCGGTCTCAAAACTGTTTGTAGAGAGAAAGGGTAATAATATCAATGTGAAATGGACAAATATTATTCAGAGATACCGGATGCACTTTGGAAACAAATAGCCCCATTAATCCCGAAAGAAAATGTAAATCCGAAAGGAGGTTAGCCTAGTCACGGTTAATTGGACACATTTTTTACGCAGCATTTTCTTCAAATTCTGCAGGACTCACAAAGTCTAAGTATGAATGAGATCTCTGCCTATTATAATAAACTTCTATATGATCAAAAAGTAATTCTTCCGCTTCTTGAATTCTATAAAAGTAATCATATTCCATTTCTCTTTTCAGAGAACCAAAGAAGGACTCGGCGACCGCGTTGTCCCAACAATTTCCCTTTCTACTATTGCTCCTGCGAATTTTGTTGACGAGCAAATATTTTCGAGTTTCGTTCGAACAATAATTGGATCCTCGGTCAGAATGAAAAATCAAACCCTTGGGAGGATTTCTCAATTCGATCGCTTTGGAAAGAGCATTGCAGACTAATTTGGAATCATTAGCATTCGAAATCGACCAACCTACTACTTTCCGAGAATAAAGGTCTAATATTACACAAAGATAAATCCAACCTAAGGAGGATCTCAAAAAAGTAATATCTGAAACCCAGATTCGATTCTTCTTATTCGCTTTGAAATTCCGCCTGACTAAGTCTGGAGCAACCTGATTCCCATGATTAGAATTTGTCGTGGCAATCCGAAAGCGCTTCTCTTGTTTTCCACGAATTTCACAAAGTTTCATCACTTTTCGAACTGTTCTTGCTCCGTAAATTGAATACACTTTCTTCACTTCCCGAAGCAACCGAACCAAACCGTAATTCTTGCGATTTGTTAACCACGTTTCCCTAATGAACTCTACAAGTTCGGGATTATATTTTTCTAATTCGTTTTTGCTTCGTTTCAGAAATTGATAGTATCCTGAACGTGATACTCCTAAGACGTTAGCCATGCTTCGAATCGGAAACTCAAATCGATGAGTTTCCATGAACATCAATCGGGATTTTGTTCTCTCGAAAGCATGGCTGCAAACTTTTTTAGGATAGCGTTCTCTTCCTTGAGTTTCTGATTTTCCTTCCGTAGTTTTTTCAGTTCTTCGATCTCTTTTAACTGCTTATCCGTTGGTGGATTTTGTTGTTCCGACTTCTTCAAGTTTTCTGTTCTCCATTGTCGTAACACAAAATAACTGATTCCCAAGGACTCGGCGACTTCTTTTATCGTAAACGATCCTGAAAGCGTTCGCTTTACTGCTTGTTCTTTAAACTCCGGAGAGTATTTTCCTTTTTTATTCATTTTTCACCTTTACCTCATTTGCTGAGAAAAAGGTGTCCGTTTTTACGTAACTAGGTTAGGTCGCAATCGAGTACCAACTTTGACTTGGGTAATTAGAATTTATCCCAAAATTTCCAAATGTGATAATTTTTGTAGGAGCTATTGCATTTTATTAAAAACTTCTAAAGAATGATCATACAAATTTTTTGAGGTTTTGAAACAGGCTTTTTAGTC
>NZ_AKWY02000007.1 GCF_000306255.2 Leptospira noguchii serovar Panama str. CZ214 | reverse complement strand
AAAAGGGGAAGTCTATTTCGAAGAATCTTCCTTTCTTGAGAATTCAACCGATTCCAATAAACTTCCGGAACCAAAAGGGAATCTGTTCCAACAACACTTTCTATCAAAGTAGATTCAATTTTTTGACCGTCATTGAATAAAAGTATATCCATACTAGAAAACGGTTCTTCTACCCTTCTAAACGGAACGGTTTATAAAAAAAAATTTAGAAAGAAGCAAAATATTATAATAACATGAGTCGGGTCCGGGTCTTGAAAACGGGAGGACTAACCCGGAGAAGGGGTAGCGGAAGCCTTCGGCTGCAGCGAGGGGAAGGCATTCCCCTTCAAAAGACAGAATTGAAATACGATAGAATTGTTGAAAAATGCCATATAGCAACGATTAACAAAACTGTTTTAATCTACCATTTCCATAAAACAGAATTAATTTTTCAAAAGCTCTAATATCTCCCAGATTTAATAATTATTTATATTATAATGTACTAAAATATAAATCGCCACCGCTTTTCCAAGAAACGCCTAGAACACAACCGTTTCCTTATTTCAACCCTCTAAATTCTTATTTACTACTCAGACGCATGAAAACAATACTATGCTGAGTTTGTTTAAAACTTAGAATGTAGGACTTCCAAGTAGTAAACGTGAATTTTATCAAAACGCTCACAATAGTATGGATCCTAAGTTTCCCAAATCGTATAAGGCACAAATGGAATTCACAAAATTTGTAGTGTGTGTATATTTTAAAAATTTCTTTCCTTTGAAATCGAATCTTAATTTATCTTATAAAAATACAAAAATTGAACATCGTAACTTTTATGAAAACATACGCAGATCTTCACAATCATCTTTATGGATCGATCACTTCCGAATTTTTATATGAGTTGGGAAAATCCAACCCTTCTCCTCGTTGGGAAATTTTTACCAATTCATATCTACAATGTTTTGGTAAAAAAATTTCTACAGAAACTTTTTTCCAAGATTATCAAGATCCAAATTCTTTTCGTAAATTTTATCAGTTCAACCACAGAGGTCCTTTTTCTGAATTTCAGGCAAAGTTTAATCTAATCATTGCTTTATCTAAGTTCGATCCTGCCGAAATCTCATTAGTCGCTACTCGAATTGTAGAAGATCAGTTCCACCAAGGTGTAACTTATGGAGAATATAGATTGATGTATTCTCCCTTGGAAACAGAACTTGGAATTTACGAAAAAACCTTAGCCGCCTGTGAAGGTTTGGCGCTTGGTGAGGAAAAAACCGGCGGCCTTGCCAAAGGTAAACTTGTAATTTCCTTACACAGAGACGGAGACGTATTTCAGGAATATTTAATTTATAAAAATATTATGGAAAAAAATTCCTTGATTCGAAATTACCTAGTAGGATTAGATTTTTGTTATATAGAAGAAGGATTTCCTCCCAAGGGGAAAAGAAAATTTTTCCAAGAAGTAAACAAAGATAACCAAGCTGAAAAGAACACAGCACTTGCAATTCTTTATCACGTAGGAGAGAGTTTCCAAGACAAATCAATTTTATCCGCTTCTAGATGGGTTTTAGAATCCGCGGAATGGGGGGCCCACCGCCTTGGACACGCAATCGCTCTTGGACTTCATCCTTCCGAAAAAATGAAAGATAAAATTACAGAACCTAAATCGGAAAGATTGGACCAACTTCAACTTTACTACGATCGAAAAGAGGAATTAGATTCTTATTTTGAAGCTCCTTCGAGAGAAAAAATCGGAAACGAAATCGACTCTCTCAAACATAAGGAAATTATTGAATTGAAAATTGATTTTTCTTTTCTAGAAGAATGTATCGGCTTTCAAAATTACTGCATTTCTAAAATCAAACAAACAAACGCAATCATCGAGTCCTGCCCAAGTTCGAACGAATATATCGGAATGGTAGTCAATCCAGAATCTCATCCGATTCTTCGTTTTGCAAAGAATGATATGAAATTTACAATCTCCACGGACGACCCCGGAATTTTTGGAACCTCGATCAAAGAAGAATTTTCCAAGGCGGCAAAGATCGGTCTTAGCGCCGAAGTTTTGGAAACGGTCAGACGGAATTCTTTTTTATTTACTTCGGAAATCCTAAGCGGAAAAAAATCGTCTTCTGAATTCTAAGTTTTAGAAAGTTTTTAAAAAATTGTGGTAGTTCCCACAGATTACGTCTCTTTCGGCGGTTTGTGAGTTTTAAATAGCTTTTTTGTTATAAATATGTGCGCGAGTTTACACTTTCAAGCTCTTATTGGGAGAACTCTAAAAATCCTTGCCTCAACCTATGTCTAAAAGATTTTAGAAGAAAGCCATGCAAAAATTACAAGAAATCCGCAAGAATCGACTGAATTTTGTTCGAAACTGCGAAACACTTGTAAATAAAAATGGAACAAGTCGTAAAAAAACTCAAAGTTTCTCTGCCAATTTTTTCAACGAAACAACATGGTTCCGATTTCATAAAATCATCCAACTTACGACAATACTTCTTATCTTTTCTTTTTTGAATCCTAAGTCACTAACCTCTCAGAGCCAAACGGATTTTTCAGATCCTTATGATTTTAATCTAAGAAACTATAAAGATTCTCAAACTCGAGAAGTGTTTCAGGAATATACAATTCCTCCTACTTTCAAAAAACCGGCCTTAATTTCTCCTAAAAACGTTCAGATTCCTTTTGAAAGTCCCTTTCCCGCTACAGGAGGAGGATTACGAAGAACCACAACCCCAAACACGGAAAGAAAACAGGATAGTCTGATCAACCCTCTTACCGGTAATATCAACGTAGAAACGATTCTTCAAAGACAGGCACAACAACAAACGGATAAAAAAAGAAAACAAAATCAAGTTTTCGAAGAAGAAAAATATACCGAAACCACGTTTCGTCGTTTTACCATTATCTTTTTTATGACACTTCCAATCACCCTAGGAATAGGGTATGCAATAGCCGCCAATGCAAGAGTTCCGGGCTATCATAAATTTCAAAAAACTTTTGGAGGCTCGATTTTTATTTTTACTTTCGGGACCAGTCTTGCTTTTGCAAACGCCTGGCACGACATGAAAGAATACGAATCCATGAAAAAGGAGAATCAACCAGAGTCTCCTCCCGTAGAACCCACATCCGTGGACTCTCTAGGTTTCGGCAATTCGCTTCCTATCTCCGGTTCGGCCTCGACCTCTCCGGTTCCAGGAAGAGAATATAAACTGGAGATCTCGCTCTTTAACGTCAGTTTCTAATGAACTCCGTTAAGGATATTATATTCAAATTATCGAATATAAGAAGAAATATAACTATTTTTTATCAAACTAAAGTCTATCCCTTTCTAAGAATTTATTATTCTATCTGTGGAACCATTTCTCTTTGTCTTTTGGTTTTGATCTACGGATTTTATTATCCACACGAATGGACCCATTGGATTCGATTGCTCGTAAACGTAATTGTAGTTTCTCTTGTGGTTTACGAAGCACTTTCGTTTATTTTTGTAGAAAACAATCTATTTGATTATCTGAAAACACACAAAACGGAAGCAATCGTTGTTTTTCTAATCGTATTTCAAGAAATCATCAGTCAAGAAATTTATGAAATTCTAACTCTCGATTCTTTAAGTGGAGAAGATGCAAGTTTGGCTTTTTTATCTTTGAGCCAATTATTTCTTTTATTCAGTAACTTTTCTAGACTGATCCGAAAAACCGAACTTCTTAATTACAGACAAATCAGCCCATCCTTAGTCATAGCGGTAAGTTTCGGAATTTTGATTCTTTTAGGTACACTCGCATTATCTTTACCAAGAGCCCAAGCGATTTCGATTTCTACGATAGACGTTTTTTTTACAGTAGTAAGTGCGGTTTGTGTCACCGGTTTGAGTACAATTTCTGTTTCCACTCAACTGACCGGGACCGGACAAACGATCCTGATGATTTTGATCCAAATCGGCGGACTCGGTTTGATGACTCTTACCGTTTTTTTTGCGATCTTTTTGGCGGGCCAAGTCAGCGTCACAAATAAACTTCTAATTAAAGATCTGTTCAGCCAAGAAAGTGTAGGACGAGCTTCCTCCGTTTTAAAACAAGTAGCCGCTCAAACTTTTCTAATAGAAGCGATCGGAGTTTTATTGATCTTTATCTGTTATCCGGATCCAAACGAAACGGATCTTAAAAATAAAATTTTTTATTCCTTGTTTCATTCGGTAAGTTCGTTTTGTAACGCAGGTTTTTCCACTTTTCCGCAGGGATTTGAAACTGATTGGATGTTAAACCAAAAAGAATTCTTATCCGTGGTGATGATTTTAATCGTACTCGGAGGTTTGGGTTTTCCAACGGTAAATCACTTAATTCAATGGGTATTAAAGATCGGAAGTTATCCCAAAAGAATGGAACTAGGTGTAAAACTAATTCTGACTGTAACCGTCAGTTTGATCTTATTCGGAATGGTTTCCTATTACGTTTTGGAAAGAAAAGAAACTCTTTACGGGTTAAACATAATAGACGGAATGTTTCATTCCCTTTTTTATTCCATCAGTTCAAGGACCGCTGGTTTTAATACATTAAGTATTTCTAAAATGGGAACTCCTATGATTTTTGTTAGTCTTTTTTTAATGTGGGTAGGCGCATCACCTAACGGAACAGGAGGTGGAATCAAAACGACTACTCTTGCAATTTCAGTATTACATCTATTCAATCATATTCGAGGAAAGGAAGAATTAGAAGTTTTTGGAAGAAAAATTTCTTCTGGAACTACTTCCAGAGCTTCCGCAGGAATTTTAGTTTCTTTATTTTTAATTTTTTTTGGAATTTTCTTTTTAACCTGTACTGAAAACTCCGCATTTTTAGATCTTTGTTACGAAGTAGTTTCCGCATTTGGAACCGCGGGACTTTCTAGAGGAATCACTCCTTCTCTCACTTCGGCAGGTAAACTTTTAATCTGTCTAATGATGTTTTGCGGTCGAGTTGGGATGTTGACCATACTGATCGCACTTGTTCCTAAAGAAAAAAAATCCGGGCTTAAGTTTCCGGAAGAATCGATCATAGTAGGGTAAAGGAGAACTTTCATGGCGATTAAAAGAAAAAATAAAACTCTCAAAAAAAGAATCGCAGTTATAGGTCTGGGAGAATTCGGCAAGGCTCTAGTCGCTTATTTGAACGAAAACGGACACGAGGTTACCGCGATAGACAAAGACATAAAAATCATAGAAGAAATTAAAGACTTTTGCGCTCTCGCTGTATGTGTGGATACCAGCAATCGAACTTCATTAGAAGAATTAGATTTAGAAGACATGGATGAAATCGTAGTCGCACTTGCTGAAAATTTCGAATCATTGATCACAACTGCATACAATTTAAAAGCGATGAATCTGAAATCGTTACACATACGTTATCATTCCGAATTGAATCGTAAAATACTTCAGATGATTGGAATCGAAAACCTTTTCAATCCGGAAGAAAGAGCGGCAGCTTCCATGGCAGAACAACTGAGTTATCAAGGAGTTAAAAAGGCTACTTTATTAAGCGAAGAGTATAGTCTTTTCGAAGTGGAAATTTCACCTCTTCTTTACGGTACAAAACTAAAAGAACTTAACCTTAGGGAAAATTTTCAGCTCAACTTAGTTGCAATTAGAAGAGCGGAATTAAACGGAAACGAATCGGAAGGGGGAGTATTTCTCCCCGATTCCAAAACAGTATTCCGAGAAAAGGAAATACTGATCTTATTTGGAAATTCCGAAAGTATAAAACGGTTTATCAGCGCCTATCCCATCGGATAAGGTATTTCTTTGGAAACTTCATCTATCTTTTTTAAAATATCTTCCGATAAAATCACATTCGTAGCCTTTAGACTTTCTTCCAATTGTTCCGCGGTATTTGCTCCGATAATCGTAGAAGCAACGTAGTCGTGCTGTTTAGACCAAGCAACCGCAAGAACTGTAACCGATATTCCAGCCTCCTGTGCAATCTTCATTAATTTTTGGGTAGAAGCCAAAGTGCCTTCGTTTAAAAAACGATGAGCCATCTTTTTTTGTCTTTCTCCAGAATTTAGATAACGGCTAAATCTAGCATTCTGAGGAGGATTGGAAGAATTGTATTTTCCCGAAAGAACTCCACCCGCAATCGGAGAATAAGGCAAAAGACTCACACCTTCTCTTTTACAAACGTCGGATAACGCGTCCTCAAATCTTCGGTTTAATATGCTGAAATTATTTTGAATGGACTCATAACGTGATAAACCAAATTTTTCAGAAACAGAGAGACTTTTCATCATTCCCCATGCAGTTTCATTGCTGTTACCGATATAACGAACCTTTCCTTCTCGAATCAGTTCCGTCAGAACTTGGAGAGTTTCTTCGTAACCGAAATCATGATCCGGCCAATGTGTTTGATAGAGATCTACAAAGTCTGTTCCCAAACGTCTTAGACTTCCTTCGATTGCTGCTCTGATGTTTTTTCGATCCAACGCGGTTTTCCCTTCTCGAATTGGAGGAGAAAACCAACCATGTCCAGGACCACAGACTTTAGTGGCGATCAAAATAGAATCTCTCTTTTTCGTCTTTAGCCACTTTCCAAAAATTTTTTCCGTCTCATGCACATAACTAACGTCAGGCGGAACTGGATAAACTTCAGCTGTATCGTAGAAATCGATTCCCGCGTCGTAGGCCCTATCTAAAATTCGAAACGCCTCCGTCTCGTCACAAGTGGACCCAAAGGTCATCGTTCCCATACAAATTTCGGAAACGACCATACCCGATTTTCCCAGTCTTCTTTTTTTCAATTCAATTCCTCCGTTTAAAGTCAAAAATGAGTCTTCAATTGGCAAAGGCAATCCGAAACGTTTTCAAATAAACATTCGAAAAACAAATTATAAGGAATTGATTCATCGTATCTAAAACGAATTGAAAAAATTTTGCGTATTATATTTACATAAATACTACAAAAGTTTAAACGTAAAAAACACTGTGCGACTCTAACATTATGTACATTTTAAGCACATTGGAATTTTATTTCATAAAGCTTCCCTTTAGTAGAACTTTTGAATATTTTTTGCTATTTTTGATTCTAATATAGTATAAAATCATAAAACTTCGTCCTAAAATTTATCGCAAGAGGTAAAGAATTTTGGATCCAGATTCACTTTACGATCATGAGAAATACGAAAACCTCATGCCCTCGTATTTGCATCTGAAAAACGAGGCAGACGCCACCGATCAAGAGGCAATTTCTTTAAATCCAAAAGAAATAGAAATCCTCTATCAAATTAGAAACCATACGACTTTGGAAGGTTTTTTTTCAGGTAAAATCTTAAAGGTATGGAAAGACGAAGGTTCCAAACCTATCTATATAAATACTTTAAAGAAACTTTCCAACGAAAATTTAATCCTAGTCTTTCCGGAATTTAAATTTTTAAAAGAAACGAATCAACTTACGATTTGCCTTTGTCTCATTTCAGAAAAAGAATTCAAAAATTCTAATCGAGAAAAATTAAAAGAGATTTATCTAAATAGCCTGAGTAAATCCACGCTGGCAATTCAAAACTATATTTTGACAAGTGAACCTTTCCAAATCAGCGAATTGATGTCTATATTTGAATATTTAATTGCAGAAAACGCAGAAGGAAACTTTATTAAACAATCTTTTAATATCAAAAACTGGATTCATACCTTCACATTCAAAGAACTTTTAAAAGAGGAAGTGATTGAAGATTCGGTCCAATTTATTTTAGAAAACATTCAAGAAAACGAATATATTGCTGTCACAAAAAGTATCGGATTGTTTCATTTAACGGACGAACTTGTCGAAAAAGCGTTTGAAATTTTAAAAGAATACTATCTCAACCAGTTTTCTCAAAAATTGAAAGAAAATTATCAAAACGCCTGGAAACTAATTTCGAAAAATCGAAAGAACATAGTGGTAGACGTCAATTATTCTGGTCCCATTTCAGGTCTCGAAGAAAAATTCGTTTCGGAAGAACTAAAGATCATAGGCGAAAATTTAAACGATTTGATTCCGAAAACATTTCGGGATTTTTTGATCATAGCAAATTATATTTCACAAAAACACGATCAGGAAAGAGATCACAGCAGCACCTCTGAAACAGAACTGAAATCGATTAAGATGTTAAAAACGATAATGGTCATGAAAAGTCCCAACTTATCACAGTTTGTCATTATCAATTCGGACGAGGATCGGGAATTTTCCCATTCCATAGTGGACAACCTCAGAAGAGACCCGGATTGTATTTCCTGCGATTGGTATGAAAAAGGAAAAAAGATGGAGTGTTTTTGTAGTAAAAAAGAGGACATCGTTATTTCCTTGATGAAACTAATGACGGAAAAATACGCTTTCAAAAAAGAGACTATTAGAAATTTCTTATACCTTTTAAAAAAAGAAAAAAATAATCTCGGAAACTTATACCAGAACGCAAATTTTAAACCGGCTCTAATACAATTAAAATATTCTTGTTATAAAGAAAACCTTTCTTGGTTTTCTAAAATATTAAATTTTTTAGGAATTTATAAATTGCTCGAAACTTATTTAGAACACGAGGAATCCATCGTCCAATTTGAACAACTCAACAGAGAAATTGCATATAAGGAAAATCGAAAAAAGCAATTGGAAAAAATTAGAGCAGAATGGCTTAGAGAAATCGAAACTGATTTCAACTTAGTTACGGAAGAACAAGCAGAATCCTAAAAATAGAAAATAGAGCCGACTTATCGGTGTTATACGTAAATTATTTTTTAATTTCAAAAGTTCTAAAGTTTCCTTTCGGATCTTCCCAATTAATCAAAGTTTCTTTTACCTCAGAACCTTTAGGACCTCTTTGAATCGCTTTGTAGAGATCTTCTATAAACATTTTATCTCCTTCCACGACAGTTTCCACTTCCCCACCCGGAAGGTTTTGAGTATAACCGCTAAGTCTACATTCTTGTGCTCTCTGAAGAATATAATATCGAAAACCTACTCCTTGAACCTTTCCTCGAACTAAAATTTTCGCTCTTGAATTATTTTTAGATCCCATTAAATTCCTCCGTCTTACTTTCCAAATTCACCATCCAAGCAGAAAAGTCCTTAAAAAAAATCCAAAGAACTTCTTTAACAGAAACTTCCGCATCCCAATCGTCCAAAACCTTACGATAACAAGACAGCCAAACCCTTCTCGCTTTTTCATCGATTGGGAACGGAAGATGTCTAACGCGCATTTTAGGAGGCCCGTAGTTTTGAGAATACAAAGGCGGACCACCTGTTAACTGAATTAAAAAATCTGCGGATTTTATTTTACTCTCTTCCAGATTTTCCGGAAACATAAAAGCGATCGAACTCAATGGAATCTGATCGTAAAAATCGGAAACCAACTCTCGAAGACGATTTTCGCCAACAGAAACAAAAACCGATTGTAAACCAGGAATCAGTCCGGGAGGTCCACCAGGAGGAATGAAAAAGGACATTACGATCTATTTTCCAATGTCTTGTAAAAAGTTTTGAATCTTAGGTTCAAAGTAATTTATAACTTTATAATATACATCTTTTTTAAAAGGAACGACTGTATTCAAAGTATCCTTTATGGGAATAAAACGAACCGTTCCAAACTCTCTTTCGTGAATATCCAAGCGACATTGATCCGCTTCTCCGTCCCAATAGATAAGAAACCACTTTTGAAGTTGCCCCTTATATTTTTGAAGATGGCGGTTCAGAGGAAGATTTTCGGGAAAATCATAGGGAATCCAGTCTGGGTATTCAGTCATGATTTTTCCGGAATCAATTCCGACTTCTTCATACAATTCTCTCATAGCTGCCTTGATCGGATCTTCATCGTCGTCAATTCCGCCTTGTGGAAATTGCCAAGAACCCAAAAAGTTCAACCTTTCTCCAACTAGAACCTCTCCGCGAGAGTTAAATACGACCATCCCGACATTTTTTCGGTAGGGTTTTTCCATACGAATAAGCTCCTGCTAGCGCTATTCTATGACAAGAAGTTTTAAAACCGTTTGTTTGAATCTCAATACTATAACGCAGATAACTAAAATCTATCTCAAAAATACTTTATCTTTTGCTTAAAATGTCGAATTCTAAAATGTTTTTGAGATGGCTTTTAACACAAAATCTATCTTTTTAATCAGTGAATTCGATTTTAAAAAATCGTTATGCAAGATTGAATCATTTTGGAAATTATTTTACAATGAAACTACTCGAAGAACAAATCCTTTCTATAAAATCTCTTTTGATAGTAACGTTAAGAATTCAGTTGCAAATTTTATACTCTTTTAGAAATGATAACTTGAGAACAATTTCTAAGAAGTATGGCTTAGGGTAAATTCTCATCGCATTTAGGAGTTTAATTTTCACCGATGCAATTACGTAAAAAAACTTCACGATCTCATATCTTCCATGAAAAGGATTTCGAGATCAAACCCTCTTCGATTCCTGGAATTGGAATGGGATTATTCCCAAAAGAAAACGTAAACAAAGGTGATACCATCGGATATTATACTGGAAAAATTCTTACGGATAAAACTGCAAACTCATCTAAATACTGCGAATCTAAATATTTACTTTGGATCTGTAAAGATCATTGGATTTACGGAGAAGGAAAAGAAAGTAACTACACTCGCTTTATGAATCATAGTTCCAAACCGAACGTAAGACTAGTAGTATCCGTTCGTTGGAAAACTGCAAGATTTGAAGCCATCCGAAAAATTAAGTTGGGAGAAGAATTATTTTTCGATTATGGCGATGAATATTGGATCAACACAGACATAGATCCGATCGAAAGGAATTAAAAATCATCCAAAAAACGGATTCGAACTGTTGTTCTTTTACTCAATTTTTTATTGAATGAGGATCGTATAACGAAAGGTAATTCATTGAAAAATTTAATTTTAAGGGAATCTTTATAAAACAAATTTTTGATCTCGCCGCCAAACAGCGATTTCATGCAGAAATCTGATAATAGAGTCATTCTTTTTAGATTTTATAGAAATCTATTAATTTCTATTGATTACTACTAATCTTATTATAAAATTAAAATATCCTAAATTTTTATCCCCAAACGCAACTAACGCGAATATTGATTTACCAACTTTTTCATAGTTATTGGGAAGTTTGTAAAAAGACCGTCCACTCCAAGATCTAAAAATCGTTTCATATCTTTTTTTTCGTTCACTGTATAAATTACGCTTAGAAAATTTTTTTCAGATATTGATTTTAAATTTTCTTCCGAAGCATCTTCCATAGAAGGATGAATACTCCAGGCCCTAATCTTTTCACCAAAAATGACTGCTTCCGAAACGTCCCCACTTCCATCTCCAACAAGAACACCTAACTTTACTTGCGAATCTATATTTCTAATTCTTTCTAAACATTCCCAAGAAAAAGAGGAAATTACAACTCGATGAAACATTTGAAGTCTGTGAATTAAATGTAAAATACGTAATTCGATAGAATTTTCATTTATGGACGAATCAAGTGCGCTTGATTTGATTTCAATATTTAAATCGGTCTTGGATTTTTGAATTAAACGTAATACATCTTTTAAGAAAGGAATTTTTTCTTTTTTAAACTTTCGAGCAAACCACGAGCCTGCGTCAAGTTCGCTTAATATTTCCGCTTTAAACTTACGAACATTTCCTACCAACTTTGTAGTTCGATCCAAATCGTCGTCGTGAATAACTACAATTTCTCTATCTTCGGAAAGAGTTACATCTAATTCGATCAAATCCGACTTCGAATGAATCGCCTTTTGAAACGCAATCATAGTATTTTCCGGAAATTCTCCGCTAAAACCTCGATGTGCAAAAACCAAGGGGCGTTTTAAATCGTTCCGATTTTTAATATTCTCAATCATATTCTATTTTATGAATATACTTATAAAGCCAGACTACAACAAAAAGCTATACTTGAAGCCAATGGTAAATTTGAAAAGGATAAGAAAGGATTCAGGCGGGTTAGGGATCCCGCCCGAGAGAGAAAGTCACGATTCTTATTTAGAAACGGTAGCTTTTCCAGCAGTAGTATTTTTGATCGCTTCTGCCACTTCGTTGATTTTTGCCTTTACGGCTTCGATTTGACCTTCAGGGATTTTGTTTTTAATCTCTTCAGTGATTTTGTTATAGTTCTCGATGATTTTAGATCTGGTCTCTTCGTAGTTTTTGCCAGCAACAGAAGTCACTTCCTTAATATCGTTGATAACTTTATCAACGGTTTCGCGGATCTTTACAGTCGCCTCAGAATTATCAGAAGCTCCTTTTGTGACTAATTCTGAATAGGTTTTTTCAAGATCAGCTTTCGCTTTACCCAGACCTTCTTGACTAGCTTTGATGAGTCCCAGACCCGCATTTAGAACATCTAGAATTTGCTTTTCCATTCAATTTTTCTCCTTAAGATCGTTTCTTTTCTTGTGCATCGCACAATCCTTTTATATTGCAGCGCACAATTTAAGTCAATTGAAAAAAGAAAAAAATTCCTCAAATTTACAATTTTTTTAAGATAACTGCAAATTTTGCTCAATGCTTATGTTTAATTGTGATCATAAATTTAACGTGATTTGGTCTAAAAAACCCAATTTTTCCGTAAAAAATAATATGTGGGAACTCATATGAACTTTAATCACGGAATTGAATGTTTAAAAATTTAGAATGTAACTTAATTTTGTAGGAACTACCACAAATCTATGTTTACAAATAAATTTTGAAAACGTGGGAACCACCATGCTATTCACTAACGACTTCATAATTCTAATCTATTGAAAAAGTCTTTTCGACAATTCTTAACTTAAAAAAGACAAATACCTTATTTCTTAGGCAAAATCAAAAAAATTTTTCCTTGGGTGTTAACCCTTCCTGCTTGATATTCAGCCATCTCTCCAGTTCCCAAAAAATAATCCAAACGACCGTGCCCTGTAATTTGAGATCCTCGATCATGAACAAATACAATTCTATTTTTTTCAGTTAAAACAGAAGATTCAAAAGAAATCAAAACAGGAATCCCCAAAGGAATTCTTGGATCCATCGCAACAGATCGTTTCGGAATCAGTTCAATTCCCCCACTTCCTCGAGGTGCAGAAGATTCCCGTTTAAAAAAAATATATCTTGGATTTTTGAGGATCGCGGTTTCAACCTCTTTGGGATATTTAAGAATACAATTTTTTAAATCAGAAGGAATCAAACTACTACAAATTCCCTTTAGAGATTCTGCAGGACTCAGATATTCCTTTCCATTATCTGCTGAATACGTTATGCGAAACGGAGTATAATCCGGGACTTTTACAAGAGCTGAACCTTCTAATTGTGCAAGATGTAAATCCACAATTCTGACGTATACGATCGCCTTTGATCGATTCTTCCAAACGGAAGAATGAGACAACTCAGCTCTAGTTTCATACGGAACAAAAACTTCATTTACAATTTTGCCAACCGATTTTTCATTTCCGTCCTTTTTTACAATTAAATCGGAAGGAATTTCTAAAACTGGATAAATAAAATCCCCTTCTGGATAAAATCTTCCCTCTATTATAACTTCATAATACGCTGTAATTCTTCCAAAAGCTTCATCCTTTGTTTCCAAAAGTAGAAACGAATTTTGAAATTGGATTTTCCTAGATTCTGGATCTTTTTCGCGAAGAATTCTTTTTAAAATCTTTAAGGAATTCAATATTTGATTTTTATGATATGTAATTTGTTGGACTTGAGTCTTCCAATTGGAAGGAAGTCTTTGGTAATATGATTCAGATTCTTTTAAAGCTCGATCTAAGGAATCAAAATCTTCCGGTTGTAAAATTGAATCGGACTTTTGAATGAAAATAAATCCAGATTTTTCTAACTCTTTTGAGTACAATGAATATATTCCAAATACAACAAAACAAATAAAAACGGATAACAAACGCATTTTATAGATGACTCAACATTTAATTTAAAATCTTACTTCTCAAACTTGGATCTGTTTCAAATTTATGGTATCTAATTATATAGAAATTATAAATCACTTATCTTACAAAACGTAGTATTTCCCATAAATGAGTTTTATTTAAAAAGTTTAAGAATTTCTAACTATTTTTTTAAAGAGAACCCTCTGTATTTTACTACTTGGAATAGTGTCAAAAGCTAACGAACAATTTTATCAAAGATGTAGAAATTTTCAAAAAATTGCATCTACCACAGATTGGTTGGCTTTTTTGAAGAAGATTCTAAATTTTGAAATAAGCTCAGTATTCTAATATTGCCCGAGTAGCAATTAGATGTAGTCGTAAAACAACGATTTTTATATGTCTTCGTAGTAATTCCTATCTCTATACAATTCCACTTCATAGATAACTTTCAGTAAAATAAATTTTTTCGCGAGAAAATCGCAATTAGTTAACTGTGTGCACTTCTAATTCGTGTCGAAAAAACTATAACATTTTATCGAAAAGTAAAATTCGGCAGTAATTTTTTTAAATAGTAAAGTGAATTTGACGTAAAAAAATTCGAGCTTATCACAGACAGCCGACCGGGCTCTTAGTTCTGATCAATAAATTGTATAAAGGAAACATGATACAATAATCGTTTTTAGTTTCAATAGAACGCTGTTTATCGAGCACTCATAAGCGAGACGCTGAGTTTTAAAGAGCGTTCTGCTGAGTTACCTTGCATCGATCCATTTCGCGTTAATTCACGTTAAATAGAATCGGGAAATAACATCAATTTGTATTCAGAGGAAGTCATCCCGGTTAAGGTTTTAAAGGACTTTTCCATTTCCCTACCAGAAACAAAACCAGATCTATGCGCAATTTCTGAAGTTTTAAGATCTTTTCTAGTCTCCAAAAGATGTTTTGCTTCTTCCACTCTGTATCGATTGATATAAATTTCAAATGACTGAAGGTTAGAAAATTCTTGAACAAATCGGTCTAAATCGTTAGGAGCGACCCTGAGAATTTCCGCAAAATCCTTTTTACTTAATTCTGGATTCTTAAAAATTCGTTCCACTCTCAATAGATGATCCAAACTAAATTGAAGTTTATTTCGAAATTCCATACCTGGTATTTGAGTCGGAAGATTTAATTTTTCCTGCATTTGACGTATATCGTAAGCGCGACTTAAAAATTTCCTTTTTACAAATTTCTCCCGGTCTCTCAAGCTTACTGTAATTACTATATAAATTGAAGGAAGAGATAATAAATAAGCGTGTACGTAATATTCATTATATTTTAGTAAATCTAAATAGTATAAAATTGTAATTAATCCGCTTCCAATAATAGGGATCATACATAGAATTATTTTTCTAGCAGGAGAAAAAGACTTTATTATAGAAAATGTAGAACCTAAAACTAAAACCGAAACACAAACAAATGTCCACGATAAAATTTTTACGGCCAGGGCACGGTCTAAGATAAAAGAGGATAAAATTGCCAAACATATACTTATGATCATAGCTCCGAATAACAAAATACGAAAAATCTTATGAAGAGAAGACGGTAAAAGAAACTGAAACATAAAACAAACGGAACAAGCAAGAGTTAAAAAAGCGAATAACGTAGGCGTAATATTTTGAAATTCGGGTACGTTTGGCCATAGATATTTATATCCGTTTGCAAAACAAACCCAACCTTCCAGTGTTATAAACACAAGAAAGCCCATGATACTTAAATATATCGGATCAAGTGTTTGGCGGTAAATAAAACCGATCAATAGTATAATAAATAAACTTAATACTAACAAAAAAAGAATCAAAAGATTTCTATAATAATTTCCTTTTTGATATTCCAAACCAGATTCTAAAAAAATTGGAAAGTTGATAATAGAAGACGTTTTGATCCAAAGATAATATTGATTTTTTCCTTTTTGTATATCTAGAGGTTCCAAATAAAAAACAGGATAATAATCATCTATGGATCTTTCAGAATATCTAAAACGATCGCCGGTAACTTGAACGGAAGATTTTGCAAAAAGCGCCGCTCCGTCTAATGTTACTTGCGGAATTCTCAAAAAACATCTGGATCTTGGATACTGTTTAATGTTAAACCGAATCCAGACTGATTCTTTGATAAAACCCAATTTAAAAAACGAATTCTCTTTTGGTAAAAAAACGAGATTTTTTTTAGGCTCTTTAGGTACTTCGTTTGATAGATCAGAATCAAGAGCAAATTCGATTTGATCAAACTCGCAGATTTCGGGTTCAGGAGCGGAATGTACTCCTTTCGATAATACAAAAGATAAAAATAAGACCAAAAATAAAAACCGGCTGGTAAAAGTTCGTTGGAATTTAATGACGAAAAAGAGCATCTCAATCCATTTTGTTGGGTTTTATCAAAGAAAGTTTAACGCAATACAAATGATCGTGCCGCCTTAAAACTTGTTTCTATTTTACAAAAGATTTGTTCCGACAAAAACTCTAAGTAAAAATAGTATCAAGAGTTATCCTTAGAGTCAAGATCTCAAAACAAATTTGACCAAAATAATTCTAGTTTAATTACTTTATGAGTAATTTTTTTGAACGTTAAAATTTATTTTCGGAGTAACTTTTAGAGTTCGTGATTTCAATTTTTGCTGCTATTAATTTCAAAACTTTGTAACGGTTTAAAAATCAATAGTTAAAACTTTATAATATATCTAAGTTAAGAATTTTCAATAAGATTTGTTGAAAAAAATTTACTATAACTAAAGCAATTGTATCTTTATAAAAAATAAAGTTTTATGCAACGACTTATTGACAACGCGCTCCGAAACTCACAATTATCTTTTATTAGAAAGATCAAGCACAAAAACCTATTTTAGTTTTAGGAAAGGTTTTTATATATCGTTGCATTCAATTACTTATACTATCCAAAGAAAACATTACATTTACAAAATAGAGTTGTTGAAAAATGAATTCTATATTTGCTTCTGTTTTGTAGAAGCGGTCAATTAAAGCAATTTTATTAATCGCCATTATGAAATTTCTAATTATATGAGTTCCTATATCTTCCATTTTTGGAAAACATTCGTTTTTTACTTTTGTTACGTCAAATACACGTTGTTTAAAAACTTAATTTTTATCTTTGGTCTTTATAAAAGAAAGCCTCTATAAGATTTGCGGTACTTGATTTTATAGAGACAAACAAATCTCTACATATAAATTTCAAAACAAATCCACTGTTTAAGATGTGGGCTTTACAGTCTTTAACAGATGTATTATTAATTTATAATATTTTTTTAATTCTTTCTTTTCTTCTCACGTAAACTACTTTATCAAGTTCTGCTACAACCTTTCCAGTTTTAGAGTCATAAATTTTAGTTTGAAAAAATACATCCAATTTTCTTTTTTCATCCGCTTCTTTTCGAATTCTTTCTATTTCCTCCTTAGAAATCTCGAAGTCAGCAACCACCTTTCCTAATCCTGGAGCAATAAATCGAATTGTTGCGGCCTTATCCCAAACGATATATTCCCCTCCTAAATTTTCCATAAGGATCAACATGTAAAAAGGATCACACATTGAATAAAGCGAACCTCCAAAATGAGTTCCAACTAGATTCCGATTCCACCAATGAAGTTTCATCGATAGCTGAAAATGTGTAAAATCCTTACCTATTTTTTTATATCGAATTCCTGCTGCAAAATACGGAGGATAGAAGTTTAAAAAATAAAACCGAAGTTTTTGTCCTAAGTTCATATAGTTTGATACCAAACATTTTAGTGATTTATCCTTTTGTTATATACGATTCCAATTTTGAAATCACAAAATAAGCAATCTCATCCAGAAATCTAATTTTATTCTTAGTGTTACAAAATCGAGCGTCCAATTTAATAGTTTACGCTTCGATCATGTAAATTCAGCGTAAAAAAGTTTGGGCAAATCTGGCGTTACCGGACCGCGCTTTCAGCTCCAGTCAATAAATTGCATGAAAAAAACGTTATACACTATATTATATTGAATTACAATTTAATTATAGAACGCGATCTGCAGAAGCGATGCATTGAGTTTCCAGAAGTGAGATGCTGAGTTCGAGAGAACGTTCTGCTGAGTTTCTCTACGCTTCAATCGCTTTCGCACTGAATTCCATCAAACTTATGCGAAATGATACTTTTATGATAGACATTTAGATACTCAATTTTATAGAAATCCGCAGTGTCCTAAAATACAGTAATCAAAGTTTTGTGTTAGACTGAGATTTTTCCCAAATCTATAACACCTATTCCATAAAGATCAATAGTTTCAACATTAGTTATTATAGTTGTAATTATTCTACATGTGAGAACTACTGCAAATCAAGATTTTACAAACAAATTCTAAAATTATAAGAATGTATTTTTTTAGAAAATTCTTTTTTCTTACACCAAACTCACATTATTAAAAGTTTCTAAAGTATTATCATTATGTTTTTCTATATTTTGGAACAACTTTTTAAGTTGGGTTTGGTTCCATTTTAGACAAAATTTCACGAATTTTGTCTTCGCTTCCTTTTGGAGTGAGAATCAAAAGAACATCACCTTCTTCTAATTTAGTTTTTCCTGTTGGAACAATATGTTTGTCTCCTCGATAAATCAGAGTAATTAACGAATTTTCCGGAAAATTTAAAGAATATACAAACTTTCCGACCGTATTTGATCCGTAAGGCACAATAAACTCGAGTAGGTTGGAATCGCTCTGTTCTCGATTTTCAAACTCGAACGGATAAGAAGCTCTTTGTTCTAAAGGTGCGTCTAGTCCGAGCCATCGAACTACTTGAGGCACACTGGTTCCTTGAATCAGTAAAGAAACGAGCACCGTAAAAAATACTAAATGAAAAATTTTATCCGATCCTTCCACTCCTTGAGCAAACGGAAATGTAGCGAGTATAATCGGCGCAGCGCCCCTAAGCCCGATCCAAGACACTAACAATTTTTCTTTAAAATTATATCCGGATCTAACTAAGGAAATAAACACCGCAATTGGTCTTGCGACGAATACTAAAAAACAAGAAAATAAAATTCCAGTTCCGAAAAGGGGAGGAATTCTACTTGGATAAACAAGCAAACCTAACGTTAAGAACATTACGATCTGCATCAACCAAGCAATTCCATCTAAAAATCGTAAATTACTCCGTTTATGAACAAAAGATTGATTTCCTAATACAAGCCCAGCAATATAAACAGCTAAAAACGGATTTCCTCCTATCAACTCCGTGGCAGAATATACAAATAATACAGAAGCAGAAATCAACACTGGATACAATCCTTCGTATTCTAACTTAATTCGATTAAGTCCCTTATAGATTAAATATCCGAACAAAACTCCCGCTACAGATCCAATTGAAAATTGTATAATAATATGAAATACTAATTCTTCCGCTTTCGGTATCTGGGGTCCTAAAAGACTTAATATACTTACGGTCAGAAGAACGGCTAATGGATCGTTACTTCCAGATTCTAACTCGAGCAACGAAGTCAGTCCTTTTTTCATTCCTGTATTTCTAGTTCTTAGTACATTGAAGACAGCAGCAGCATCCGTAGAGGATACTACCGCTCCTAACAAAAATCCTATAATTGGTGAAAATCCTAAAACATAAACAGAGAACAACCCCATTACGGCCCAAGTGATCAACACCCCTAAATTGCCTAAAATGATTCCCTTCCAGAGAACTGGTCTGATCTTTTGCCATTCGGTTTCTAATCCTCCTGAAAAAAGGATATACGCCAATGCAATGGAACCTACTTGCCTTGCAAGAATTGGATTATCAAAATCGATTCCTCCCGGACCGTCCGAACCAGCGGCCATTCCTATCATTAAAAACAACAAAAGAGAAGGTACTCCGAACTTGGATGAAATTCTTAAAAGCCCGATGCTGAGTATGATTAATCCAGATAAGATAAATGTATTAAATTCAAATTCCATTGAATACCGTTATTTAAAATTTCATTTTTAGATCTTACACGAGAGATAAGTTTATTCTCACTCCCTTTTTTTGATAAAACTTATCATTTTGAAAATTTCTTTCAGACTTTGTTTACGCTTAAATAGACTCAATCTGAAATTTTCCTTTTTTTCTTAAATTCAATTTTCAACATTCACAGTTGCTTTTTTAAAACCTCTAAAATATTATCGGAAAATTTTAACGAGTATAAAATTTCATTCCATTCTCGTTTTCAAATGTAAAATCGATTTGATTACCTAATTAAGTTCAAGGAGGAATTTTACAACGTTAGATTTTTGGAATCGATAATTTGATTTTGGAGTTAACAATAAAATAGAGTTATTGAAAAATGAATCGCCACTTAGTTTCTGTTTCATGGAAACGGTCGATTGAAACAGTTTTATTGATCTTCACTATGGAATTTTTCAACAACTCTAATTTACTTTTTTAAAATTTTCCAACTCTTTCAAACAAGTCATACAAAGACAGTCGTCGTAATTATTTTTAATCTGATTTCGAACCTCAGACGACAAATTTATAGAAAAACATTCGCAAGAATAAAAATTTGCACCACAGCCAAATGTCTGGCCACAACGTGGACAGAGTTTTAGAACAATTCCTGAATTTAAATATTTTTCTTCAGACATATATTATAAAATTAATATATACTATACAACCCAAGTATAATAAAAAAATTCTTCATCTTTTACAAAACCAATTGATTCATATAATTTTTGAGCGGTATGATTATCAAAAGCCGTTGATAATTGAATATACTTTGCTCCTGTACTTCTCGCAAATTTAGCCGCTTCCTCGATCAAGGCCTTACCCCCTCCTTTTTTACGATATTTCAATCTAACAAAAAGATCATTTAAAATCCAAGCCCGTTTCATGGATAAAGATGTAAATATCGGATATAACTGAGTAAAACCACAGTAAGCATTACCATCCATTAAAAGATAAATCTTGGATTCTTGTTTAAGAATTCTTTCTTCGATAAACTTTTCCGCATCCTTTAAATCCGATTTCTGTTTATAAAATTGACGATATTCATCAAAGAGTTTAGCAATTTCCGGCAAATCCAAAATAGAAGCTTCTTTAATATTCATTTAAAATTTCTCCAAAAATGACACCTACAGTTTAAATTTACTAATATCTTAGAATCCGGCATATTAAACAAAGATAAAGTATTTTTGAGATGGCTTATAATGAATTTTCCTCTATTGATCATTATTAACCAAATCAAATGTGGAAATTATTACCAAAAGCTCTTACTTAAAAACTATACAATAAAATCTAATCTTTTACACTTCAATAGCGTGAAATTCAACGAAAGAAAATCTGGGCGAATCCGGCACTGCCGGACCGCGCTTTCAGCTCCGATCAACAAATTGAGGGTTCGCTTAAAAACAAAAATTTTTCCTGAATTCAATTTGTTGATCACGCCTCAATCGCTTTCGCATTGGATTATACTAAAACACGTTAACCGACACCTTATCACAACATTTATGAGGCCTAATTTTGTAGGGATCAGTAGAAACCCCAATTATTAAAAATAAATAGAGTTGTTAAAAAATTCCATAATGCAAATTAACAAAACTGCTCGATCTACCGTTTCCATGAAACAGATGGAGAATTAATTTTTCAACAACTCTAATATTTACAAATGTGTAATGTGACGATTTCTGCGGAAACTACTGCGTTTTCTTACAAGTTTTCATTTAAGATTTTATAATAAGAACTTGTCCCAAAACCTCTAAAAACATAAGCTACAATCTTTTAAAAATTTCGAATCAATTGTCGGAGTTTCCACAGAAAACATTACATCTGGATTTGCAAGCCTTCAGTAGTCCGTTATCAGTAATCTTTAAGTTTTGAGATAGGACCAAAACTTTTACTCATAGTTATGTTTTTCACTGAACAGTGTATTATAATAAAAAATTACAATACTCAATTTTATAGAGACGAGTAATGATCACCATTCAGTGAAAAAGTTTTATAAAGGTTTTTTATTTTTAATTTTATTCCACGGTTATAATTTCTTTTAAAGCTTTTTTGAAATTATCCTTGGTTGCAATTGTATATTCAAAAATCGTTTTGTTTTTTTGAGAGATATTCAAATGACTTGCAGAATTAGAATTTGTCAGAAGTTCTTTAACAGTCGATTCTTCCATATAAAAATAAAGCACAAGCGCGTTGGAAGATACGTCCGATTTATAAAAATTTCCATTAAAACTTTTTTTGCCTGCTTTAAAAGAAATTTGAGAAAACGTATCCATCTCGGAATATACGTAGTTATTAACCCAAAATTCTACGTTGTATGCAACGTATGACTTATCAGGTGTCATGATTTTCGTGAACACTAAAAAATGATTGTAACCATCTTTATCTTTAACCGTAACGTCTATGTTTTTAGTAGAATATGTTTTTTTCTCAGATTCATCCGCATACAAACTCGAAACTGCTAAAGAAATAGTAAATAAAACCAGCAAAATCGAACGTCCTAATTTTTTTTGAAGTGAGTATTGTTTCATGATCCATCCTTTATCTGCATTCTAGGTGCAGATAGGGGCACAACATTCTTCTCAATACAAAATTATGTAAAGTTCAATTTACATGGCAATTCATCTAGAATAGGAAAATTTTATCAACGTAATATGCTATTTTTAGTTCGAAAATTATAACTGTGCAAATCTTTATCAAAATTCATCCATACACATAAAAATAACATTATTATTTTTGAATGTATTATGAAATCCCTTAAAAAACCAGAGAATAAATATAAATCTAGAAATTTATGTGCGGCTTTGCGTTTGTTCCGGTTTTGCCGTAAGTCACAGTAAAAGATTTTCCGGATACTTCAATGCTCCAGAATTTATCCGACTTATCGTCTTTGTAAGCGAGATGAAATTTTATTCCGACCAAATTAAGCCGAACTTATAAAAGTAATTATATACCCGTGGCCTGTGAAAAAGACATAGAATACGGGTCGGTGAACGAGTCACCTCACACATATTTTAGACGTTTTCTCATTATTGAGATGTTATTTGCTTAGACATATAAAAATAATACTATTCTGAGTCTGTTTCAAAACTTAAGATGTGAGATCTCGCACACAAAAAAACAATTTCAAGTTAGATATAATTTTTGAGAATTTCTGCGTCTTTGTAAAATCGCCCATTCATTTTACAGAGGATGTAGAACCGCGCTACTATTAGAGAAATTCGAGAATCTTCGTTTTGCAAATCCTGAGAAGTTCGTAAGTTGCTGATTGTTAATTCTACGATCTTGGAATATCGCGGATTTTTATTTGAAGAAAAATACGAAATCCATTTCGAACCGTTCTTCGCAAATAAAAAAGCCGGACCTTGAAAAGTCCGGCTTAAAACATTCTGCACAGAATGAAAATTTTTTAAGTCTCTTTGAGAGCAGTAACGATTTCTTGAGTCGCTTTTTTACCGTCTTGAAAATACATCAAAGCGTTATCTTGAATGAACAAAGGATTAGGAACTCCCGCAAATCCTGGACTCAAACTTCTTTTGATTACGATCACTGTTTTTGCTTTATCCACGTCTAAAATTGGCATTCCAGCAATCGGACTACCTGGATCCGTCTTTGCAAGAGGATTGACAACATCGTTAGCACCATTGATAATTACTACGTCGACTTGTTCAAAAGAAGGATTGATCTCATCCATTTCTTTCATCTTGTCATAAGGAATATCCGCTTCGGCAAGCAAAACGTTCATGTGGCCGGGCATTCTACCCGCGACCGGATGAATTGCAAACTCTACATCGATCCCTCTATCCGTTAGTATATTATAAAGATCTCTTACAGCGTGCTGAGCTTGTGCAACTGCCATTCCATAACCTGGAACAATCACAACTCTTTGAGCCATATCCAAAAGCATCGCAACTTCCTCTGCGGAAGTGCTTTTTGTCTTTCCGGCGTAGATGTCTTCTCCACCTTTAGAATTGTCTACAGCAGCCCCCAATCCTCCAAAAAGAACATTAGGCAAAGAACGATTCATCGCCTTACACATAATCTGTGTTAGTATAATTCCAGAAGCACCCACAAGAGACCCTGAGATAATAAGAACATTATTACCTAAAACAAACCCAGTTGCAGATGCAGCAATTCCAGAATAAGAATTCAGAAGCGCGATCACCACGGGCATATCTGCTCCGCCGATCGGCATAACGAGTAAAATTCCTAGAACGGAACCTATCACAACTACATACCAATACCATTCTATCTTTTGAGGTTCGATGACAACGAAATAACTAAGGACAATGGAACCTACAAAAAATAATACTTTTACGATTTGATCTCCCGGATAACGGACCGCTTTTTCGGAAAGAATCCCTTGTAGTTTTCCATAAGCCACAAAACTACCCGTAAGAGTAACTGCACCAATGATTCCAGATGCAGCAATAGAAATTGTAAATTGATAGGATTTAAGAATTTCTAAATTGGTTCCTTGATGAAGCACTTCCATAATCGCCGCACCGGCAACTAAAAAAGATGCAAGACCTCCAAAACCGTTCAACGCCGCAACCAACTGTGGCATAGAAGTCATTTCCACTTTTACGGAAAGATAAACCCCAATTGCAGTTCCTACGATAAACCCGGCCAAGATATATTCGTATGCAAGGCCTTTTTCTACAAGCGCAGCAGCAACGGCAAAAAACATCCCAACCGCTCCCACAAAGTTTCCACGTACTGCAGTTTTTGGATGAGAAAGAAGTTTTAATCCTATGATAAAAAGGATGGAGGAAAGGAGATAAATTAAATTGATAATTGATACTGTCATATTTATTTTTCTTTCTTCTTGAACATTCCTAACATTCTATGAGTTACTAAGAACCCACCTACTACGTTGATCGTAGCGGCGACCATCGCGATAAATCCAATGATATTGATCAAAGGTCCGTTCACAGAATGAAGAGATAAAATCGCCCCAATGATCGTGATCCCAGAAATAGCGTTGGAACCTGACATAAGAGGAGTATGTAAAAGAGGAGGAATTCTAGTAATGACCTCGAAGCCTACAAATACGGCTAATAAAAAGATCGTCAGGTAACCTACGAACTGTTCCATTCTAACTTTTCCTAAACAGAGATTAGATTCCTTCCTTTGGAGAAACTGAGGAAGGTCAAGTGTTGACAAAATTGTCAACAGATGAAATCACTTTTCAGAAACTCCAGTCTCCTGAAAACCTTTTTTTCTCAAGAGACAGGCGTCACATTTTCCGCATGCTTTCCCATTCTTAGGATCATAACAAGAAAATGTAAGATGAAAAGGAACCTTCAATCTGTTCCCAAGTAGAACGATTTCTTTTTTAGAAAGATTTTGAAGAGGAGTTAAAATTTTGATCGAAGGACCTTGGCTTCCTTTTTTAGTTCCAAGTTGAATTGCCATCTCAAACATTCTTATGAACTCGGGCCTACAATCCGGATAACCAGAATAATCCATCGAATTGACTCCGATATAAATAGAATCGGAACCAGTTCCTTCCGCAAGAGAAACCGCAAAAGAAAGAAAAAGAATATTCCGTCCTGGAACATATGTATTTGGTATTTCTTCTTTTCTTAAAGAATTTTTAGGAACCTGAAGCGACTTTTGTGTAAGAGACGAACCTAAAAACAATTCTGGTTTTAATTTTTGAATCGTGTGAGGAATTCCTAATTTACGTGTTACCTTTTTTGCATAAGACAATTCGATTTTATGTCTTTGACCATAATCGAAGGAAAGAGCCTGGATTTCTTTTCCGTCCTCAATCGCTTGATAAAGACAAGTAGTAGAATCTAATCCTCCGGATAAAAGTACAACCGCTTTGTTGTTTGATGGATTCGTTTTAGAAGAAGAATTTTTTCGATTTAGATTTTTATTTTTTTCGTTACTTGAAAAATTCAAAATTTATCCCTCCACTCATTTTTATTGGGAACCTTTATAAAATCCGAAAACCGCGTCCTTGATATCAGCTTTCTTCATGAAATCGCTGTTTTGCGATTGTCATTCAATAAAAAATTCATTTTATAAAGATTTCCTATTTAAAGTGAGTTCGGCATAAGATTCGTTTTATAAAAACCCGATTTTTGCATAAAAAATAAATGTTTAAAAATTTGTAATGCGACTTAATCTGTAGGAACTCTCACAAATCGTGGATTTGCAGTAGCTCCCACATTTGAATACGACAGGTTCAATTGTTATAAATTTCTATTTTTTAAATTGCAGTAGTTCCCATATTTAAAAAATCAATCTGCAAAGTTCAACTTTCAACTTTTTTCAGAATCATAGTTTTATTACATCGAACTCACGTTATTTAGGGCCTTTATAGATACAAGCGCTTGTACAAGTTTCATTTAAAGTAATCTTATAGAGTAAGGGCAAAAGAGGTTTGAAATGATTCCAAAGCCAAATTGAAATATTTTCGGAAGTAGGATTTTCCAGTCCTGGAACATCGTTCAGATAATAATGATCTAGTTGATCTTCGATCAATGGTTTTACGATTTTACTGACTTCCGCATAATCGATCAACCAACCGGTTTTTGGATCGATCTTACCTTTTAAATGAAGTTTAAAACGAAAACTATGACCGTGAAGTCGTTTGCATTTATGACCGTCTGGTAGATTAGGTAGGAGATGAGCTGCGTCGAAGCGAAATTCTTTTGTGAGTTCGATTTCTTCCATGGTTCCTATCCGGTAACCCAGAGCCTATAAATCACCTGTAACTTTGGATTCTTTGTTATTTGGAAACTCAATTTTGAAAACAAGCTGGTGTCTCAAAGTCGACCGGGAACTATGGGAAGAGACTAAAAAAAGAAGCTATTTTACCAGCTCTTTTAGAATTTCCTGTCTTTTTTGATCTTTTTGGTGCTCGTTTAAAACCAACCATTCTCTTTTGATTTGTTTAGAGCTTATACCTTTAAGTTCTGCGTATTTGTTCAGCAGTTTTGCGGTTTTTTGATTCATACCGACCAGAAAATTAAAAAGAGAAGTGTTGTCAAGTACTCAGTTTAGAATGGTTTCCTCTTGAAAATCTTACAGTTTTCACTGAATTCCTAAAATAGGTGCATAAAGTTTGAGTTTGGTTTGCTTTGGTTCAAAACTCAAAAGGTATAAAACAATGATCTTTTAGAAATTTCTAATAAAATTGGAGTTCCTACAAATTACACCATCTGTATGTTTACGGACTTTCCAGTAATTTCTCCATTATCAAATCTTTGCAATCTTTAGATTTTTGAATAGACTCCAATCTTAAGTAAACGATTGTTCTTAGGTTCGTTTCATAAAGAATATTCTAATTTTTTAATTTGTGGGAACTACTGCAAATTTTCATGATTTAAAAACTTTCAAAAAGTAGAATGGACTCAAATGAGACTAAATCTGTGGGAACTACTGCAAATTTGAGATCTTACGTTGAAATTTTGAAATGTAGGAAACAAAAATACGGGAAAAACTTTTCTTGCTATTGAAATCAGATCGAATAAAGTTCCCTTCCCGAAAGAAGTTAAAAGTTGATCTTAAAATGTGGGAACTACCACGTTTTTTGAAAAACTGATCTCGAACGGTTTCTTAAAGGTTCGAGTAAAAATACTAAGTTAACTGTTTAAAGTGTGGAGCCAATGAAAAGAATTCTTCAGATTGTATTAAATTTTTGGAATCAAATACCAATTTGGATTCGTAAATCCTTGATTACGATTCTTGTATTGGTCGTTCTTATAAAAGTTCTATTTGTATTTTTGATTTTTTGGAAAGCTCCTCGTTTATCAGGAGAATTAAAAATTCCAGGACTTACCCAACCGGTCTCAGTAATTCGAGATTCCTACGGAGTTCCTCATATTCGATCCGAAGATTCATCTTCCGCCTATTTCGCGTTAGGTTATGTATGTGCAAGCGATCGTTTGTTTCAAATAGAAATTTTAAGAAGAGCGGCCAAAGGAGAACTATCGGAGGTTTTAGGAGCCGAACTAGTTCCAACAGACATTTTTTTAAGACAGGTATTATTAAGAAGAACCGCGGAAAAGATGTTACAAGAATCTGAAAAGGCAAATCCACAGATTTTAAAAGAATTGGATTCATTTTTAGAAGGAATCAATTATTTTTTAAAAACTGAATCACTTCCCATAGAGTTTACAATTTTAGGATATACACCGAAACCGTTCGACCGACTCGACGTAATGAGTGCACTTTCCTTATTATCTTTTTCATTTGCAGAAGCTTTGCGAAACGATACTCTTTATACCATCTTAGAAAGAAAACTTCCCAATCGAAACGTAAGTGAATTATTTCCAAGACACGATGCAGAAGAACCGTTTTCGATTCAGGAAGATCAACCTTCTTATTCTCCTAAAAAATTAACAGAAAATCAGAAAGTATTTCTTCCTTTGGCAAAAGAATCCAAATTTTCAAAATCAAATGAACTTTCAGACTTAGAGCCTATAATTCAAAAAACAAATCGGATTTTAAAAGAACTTCCTTCTTTATCTGGAAGTAACTCTTGGGTCATCGGCCCTTCTCGATCAACTACAGGAGGAGCAATTCTGGCAAACGATCCTCATATCGGTTACAGTAATCCTGGAACCTGGTATGAGGTTCACTTGAAAGCGGGAGATCACGAAACCTACGGGTATCATTTACCGATTTTCCCTTTTCCTTTAGTAGCGCATAACGTACAAAAAGCTTGGGCTTTGACAATGTTAGAAAACGATGATATGGATTTTTACGAAGAAATTCTACATCCAACAAAACCGAATTTTGTAAAAGAAAAAGGAAATTGGGTTCCGGTCCAAGTTTTGAAAGAATCAATCCAAGTCAAAGGTGAAGAACCGAGAGAAATTACAATTCAGGTGACTTCTCATGGTCCGATTCTTTCAAAACCGATCCAAGGATATACCGGACCAGTCGTTTCTTTATATTGGGTCTTTCATCATCTATCGGTCCCACTCTTAGAAACGATCCATTCCTTAGGACATTGTTCATCCTTGACCGAATGTTCCACGATTGTTTCCAATTTGCCCGCGCCCGGTTTAAACGTTTCTTATGCAGACAAAAATGGAAACATCGCTTGGTGGAGTGTAGGAAGATTTCCGATTCGTAAAAAGAAAACCAATACTCGCAAGATATTAAACGGAGCGTCAGGTGAAGACGACGTCATCGGTTATATTCCGTTTGATCAAAACCCGAAACTCATCAATCCCTCGGAAGGAATTATACTCACTGCAAATCATCTTCCTACTTATGAACTCAAAGGTTATGGAAAACCGGAAGGGTATTGGCAGGAATCGGATCGGGGAAGAAGAATCCATGAACTTTTATCCCAGAAAAAAAATTGGACCGTGGACGATATGAAAAAAATACAAACCGACGTCCATTCCTTTTCAGCGAGATCAATCGTACCTTTGATCTCTTTGGAAATCGAAGAAGATAAAAATTGGTCGGGTGTATTTAAAGAGGCTTTGGATATTTATAGAAAGTTCGATGGCGAAAACACGTTAGACTCATCGGGGGCCACAATATTTCATACGCTCAATCAATTTGTAATGTTGAATTTGTGGATGGATGAATTTGGAGAATCGAATCTTCAAATTTTTGGACAAACCGCGGAACGTTGGAACGCATATAAATCAATCCTTGCAAATCCGAAATCCGATTTTTGGGACGATCTTACGACACCGGGTATAAAAGAAACGAGAAGAGAAATTCTCATCCGTTCTTTTGCCCAAACGGTTCGTTATTTATCCAAAGAACACGGCGGACCTCCTTCTACTTGGAAATGGAAGGACGCACATAAAATCAAGTTTGAACACCCGATGGGAAAAGTACCGGCTTTAGATTTGATTTTTAATCAAGGTCCTTTTTCAGTCGCTTCAGGAGAATCCGTAATCAATCTAATGAATCAGAAAGAAATCAATCCGAAGATGACTCCTCGTGTAGGTCCTTCTAAACGAAGAATCATCGATCTAACAAATCCGGAAAATTCCTGGTCGGTATTACCTACTGGAAACTCAGGAAATTTAGGATCACCATTTTATGGAGATCAGATCGAACTGTTTCTAAACGGAGAACATCGTAAGATTCGATTCACTCAGTCTCAAATCGAAAAAGATTCAAAATACATAATAAAGATGATCCCGAAATAAAAAATAAAATTCAAAAATAGAAATAAATAAAAGTTTAAAATAGTTGTTAAAAATAAATCTCCATCAGCTTCCGTTTCATGGAAACGGTCGATTGAAGCAGTTTTGTTAATTTTAACTATGGAATTTTTTAACAACTCTAAAGTAACGGGCGCATGGTCGGTGAACTTTCGGATAAGAAAACCTTATTTAAAAAAACCGACCACCAGGCTCTCAGCTTCGGTCAATAAATTTCAAATTCCCACAGAAATCAAAAAAGAACGTGTCACAAATTTATTGACCACGCATCGATCCTTTGCGCGGGGATTTTTGAAAGCAAAAATCAAAATTCTACAATCATTTTTTTGTTTTTATAATATATTAAATAACTTATATGTTTTTTTATTCTTGAGATAGAGTTTGTAAACTTTAAAAACTCATATAAAATCCAAAAAATCTTCATCTAAGAATTTTAAAATAAAATTACAGTTCTAACACAGAATTGTAAGCACCTTATTCTATACTATTCGAACATATAAAAATAAAGTGAGTTCTTGGAAAAAATCTTGGTGAATCAAACTCAACGTTGCCAGAAAAACGCCTCTTACTGGTTTCTACAAAATTAGATACTCATAAATGTTGTAACAAAGTATCGGTTAACGCGTCTCTAATGCGAAAGCGATTGAAGCGTAGAGCAAACTCAGCTGGACAATGTGCAGGTCGTGTTCAAACTCTCAGAACACAACCATCACATTGGTTATGTCGAACTCAGATCAAACAAACAACTAACTTCATTTAGACGAAGTAGAAAACAACTTTTTAAAAAGACGACTCAAAGGTTCTTCGATAAATCGATGTATAAGCCAAGAAATGCCTAAAGTAAAAAGAAAACTAATCAAAAGACTCAAAATAAAAAACGCCAAGCCGGTTTCAAACAAACCGGGAAAAAAGAATTTTATAGCTCCGAACGAAATTAAGGATAGAAGCAAATGCCATATATAAATCGTATAACTTAAGTTAGATACTGGAATTAGAAATTTTAAACTCAATCCTTTCGCAAAAAGAGTATTAGGAAATAAAATAACAGATAAAAGAATCAAAACATAAGCCAAATCGATTAAATTGAATCTTACCGTTCCTGAAAAAAAGGAATAGATAGATTCACTTTGAAAGTTAATAAAAACTAAAATTAGAACGGGAATTAAAAGTAATAAAAAACTTACAATACGACCCGATAAATATTTTTTTAGATCATCTCTACGGTTTATAATCCAATCCATAAGGATGATACCAATCACAATTGAATCCGCGCGAGTATGCGTAGGACGAAAAACCAAAGTTTCATAATCCGTTCCGAAAAAATCTGGATTGAGATAGATAATGATTCTTAATATTCCAGGAATCAGATATAAAAACCAAAGAATACACTGTCTTGTAAAAAAATCACGTTTGAATAAAATGAATCCGCAAAAAAAAGGAAAGATAAAATAAAATTGTTCCGTGATCGATAAAAACCAAGTATGAATATTCGGTCCTTTCCAATAATTACCAATAAAAACAAAATCAGCCCAAGCGTTTCTTAAACCGTTATCCGCACTCTCCATTACATTCAAAGCCATTAAAGTGTCAGGTACGGACAATTGTTTTGTAGCGATCCATTTTTGGCTCATAGAGTAGGAAGCCCGATTTATAAAGTAACTGATCGTGATAAAAAGATAATAAACGGGAAGTAATCTATAGTTCCGCTTTAAGAAAAAATCCAGATAACGAATCTTTCCGTTATCGGACCATTCTTTCCACAAAGCCATAGAAATTAAAAAACCGCTCAGAATAAAAAATAAATTCACTTCAAAATGATGAAGCATATCTATAAACGCTTGAAGAAAAGAATTGTTATTTGCTGCGGTATATCCGGAATAAAAATAATAATGATACACAAACACTGTGATGATTGCAAAGGCGCGTAATCCGTTTAACGAAGGATATTCTTCTCTTTTATTTTCTACTTTTTGTCCCATAAATACCGTTGATACATTCTAATTTATGAATATACTTTTATTTTCAAATAGAGTGCCGCTTTTCAAAAGATTCAAAATAAAGTTATTAAAAAATCATTTCAAAAGTTCCCATCAATTATACTCTGTATTTTTTCGAACCAAAATGTAAAGTGAACTTTCTGAAAAAGATAAGACTTGTTTACAAAGTAAAAATTCGACTTAAACGCTATAAGTTCCAAAATAAAAGTATTTCTTTATTCCCATCCCTACCCTCTATCGGAGACCATTCCAGTCCTAAGATAACCCCTCCAATTTCCTTTTTGAGATGCCTACAAAGAGAAAGTACAATTTGAAATCGAACTTTAGAATTTTTTAAAATACCTTTAACAAGGTCATTCCGATTGGCTTCAAATTGTGGCTTTATCAAAGAAACACATTCTAATTTTGGAATATTTTTTTCTTCTCTCAATTTCCGAATTACTGGAAAAACGGATCGCAGGGAAATAAAACTCAAATCCATTACGATCACGATCGATTCCGGATGTGGGGTTTGAAACCGATTGTTTTCCCATTCAATTTCTAAAGAAGATAAATTTTTCAGATGAAAACGATCTTTTACGATTACAGAAGAATGATTTCTTAATTTTTCCGCAAGCTGACCATAACCCACATCGCAGGCAAAAACTTTCCAAGCTCCTTTTTCCAAAAGAACTTGTGTAAATCCTCCTGTCGAAGCTCCTAGATCAATACAAAGTTTCCCATCAACTTGTAAAGGAAAAACCTCAAAGGCTTTTAACAGTTTATAAACTCCTCTGCTTACATATTCTGGAATGATGTTTAAGATCCTGATCTCAGAATCTTTTGAAAATTTGAATCCTACTTTAGTGATCTTTTGTTCGTTTACCAATACAGAGCCCGAAAGAATTAAACTTTTCGCTTTTTCCAGAGAATCGGCAAATCCCCTTTCGAAAAGAAGTACGTCGAGTCTAATTTTTTCTCTGGCCAATGTAGATCGGAAGCTCCTGAAAAAATGTTCGCTCCTCTTCTGTAGAAACAAAATTAGAAGAAATGAAAATTAGATTTTTTTGAAGTTTTTCTACCATCTCTTTACAGCGATCCATTCCGAATAACATAGGATAGGTGATCTTACCAGATTTTTGATCCTTACCGGGAGTTTTTCCTAAAGATTCCTGAGTTCCTTCCACGTCTAAAATATCGTCTGTAATTTGAAACAGTAAACCTAGATCCTCTCCATATTGGGACAAAGACGTTTCTCTTTTTTTCCAATCTTTACGAAGACGATTTCCCAAAAGTAAGGCTGACTTGATCAACGCTCCCGTTTTTAAACGGTGGGTCAATTGAAGCATCTCTATTTTATCGGTTTGGTTTGTTAAATGATTTTCTTTCGAATTTTCTCTTTCCATCTGTAAATCATAAACTTGCCCAGAAACCATCCCAGGCGCACCACAACCTGTATGCAAAATTTCTAATAGATCTCTGTATAAAAAATGATCTCCGTTTTCAACTCGGATCCAAGAAATAAAATAAAACGCGAAAGAATTCAAAGCGTCTCCAGCTAAAATTGCTGTAGCTTCAGAAAACTTTTTATGAAGAGTTGGTAATCCCCTTCTAAAATCGTCGTTATCCATACTTGGAAGATCATCGTGAATCAAAGAATAAGTATGAATACATTCCAAAGAAGCCCCAAGTAAAAGAACATTTTGAGTTTCATTTTGAATACCGCCAAAAGCGGCCAAGGCCAAAACAGGTCTGAGTCGTTTGCCTCCAGCAACGAGACTGTATTTCATAGCTTCAAAAAGTTCGGGAGCAGATTGTTTAGAAAGTATCGAAAGAGTTTGAGAATTTAAAAAATTCTCAAATATACTTTTGTAAGAATGGAATATTTCGGAAAAGGAAGATGAATTCACTCTAGTTCCAAGGCTGAAAGAAAACTTCTAATTGTAAAGCAAAGTCCAACGAACTGATCATAAAAGGTTTTATAATCAATACAAACCGATTAATTTTCGATAAATAGCCAAAAACTATTTAAAACTTGATCCAAAACTAAAATTTCTTTGAGGTATCTTTCATTGATTCTACTGCCAATTGTATATTAAGTTTTTACTTCAAAGCGGCAATTCACACTCAAATCCAAGGTGTTCTTCAGTAGGGATTAAATTTTTTCGTAAAAAAATCTTAGTATAATCCAAGTTAAATAACTTTCTTATCAAATTTTTGTATGAATTTTTCGCTTTGTAATAGAGTGTTGAAAATTTTTTACCTAATATTAGTAAAACGGTATTTGTTCACTTTAATGAATAAGAAATAAAAGAAAATTAATTTTCAACAGTTCTAATGATCATAAAAATGAAAACCTCATTTTATCGAAGTATATAAACTATACTTTTAAAAATATTAGTAAATTAAAAACTTACTTTATAACAATCTGTCCTAAGTTAGACAAATTCTTGCAGTCTAGATTTTGATAAGCGAAATTAAGTCCAAGGACACGCCATAAATATCTAAGTGGATAAAATTGTATTTAAGATTTAACTTTTAAAACTACTTTGCCCACAGATGTACCAGATTGAAAATATTTCAAAGCCTCGTCTAAATGATCAAACGCAAAAGTTTTACCGATAAGAGGAGGAGAAATATTTAATTTTACAAGATCATTCAAATGTTTTGTCAATATTTCCACCTTTTCATAGAGCCAGATCAGGTTAAATCCCATTACGGCTTTATTATCAGAAACCATTTTCATCGGATCCAATTTCGGTCTGGAAAAATATTTATAAGCGATTCTTGGCCAATTTACAGAACTGCTTCCACCCATCATTTCCGCAGCACCGTAGACAATCATCCTTCCCATCGGAGCCATCACTTCGTAACTTTCTTGAAAGATTGTTCCTCCGATACATTCTAAAACTAAATTTAAGTCCGTTCCAGAAAGAGCTTCTTGTAGATCCTTTTTAAATCGATTGGAACGAACGATCTGTTTGTCATAACCTTCTTTTTTAAGAAGATCGATTTTAGAAGAAGTTCCTATCGTTCCAATTGTAAACGCACCCATTTTTTTTGCGATTCTGTTCGCAAGAATTCCAACTCCACCAGCCGCACTATGGATCAAAACCATTTGTCCTTTTTTAAGATCTCCTAAAGCAGCTAACGCGTAATAAGCAGTTAAACCTTGTACTAAAAAACCAGCCCCCTGATCAAAGTTCCATTTGGAAGGAAGTTTAAAAACGTATCTGGAATCTATATTCAAATGAGAAGAGTAACCACCAAAACGAGTAACTCCCATAATCCTATCTTTCTTTTTTACATTTTTGACTTTTTTTCCGGTAGATATTACTACTCCTGAATATTCAAGTCCTGGAATAAATTCTCCTTGAGGCGTAGCGCTATATAATCCCTGAATTGCAAATAAATCCGCAAAGTTCAAACCGATTGAATGAACTTCAATTTGTACTTCATTTTCATTTGGCTCAGGAAGAGTTTCGGTTTCCAAACTTACGTTTTCAAGAGATCCTTTTTTTCGGACAAGTGCGATCGTTCTTTGCATGAAAAGAGGTTATAAGAATTCAAGCCAAAAGAGCAAGTAGAATTTTTAAACCTTAGGTCTGAATTGATGGAATAAAATAGAATTATTGAAAAATGAAAGTAGTTCTGTCAAATGCCATCTCGAGAATATTTTATCTTTGCTTAAAATACTGAATTCTAAGATATTTTTGAGATAGCTCTTAATCGCCACTGTAACACTTTCAACAGCTCTAATATTCATTAAATCTGAAAAAGGAATAGGGTATAACAATCGTCTTTAGTTTCAATTTATTTGCCTCGCATCGATCCCTTTCGCTGTTAATTCACGTTATTTTAGAAATAATTTGCAAATCTCAATTTTTTCAGAAAAATGAAACATGGCTAAACTTACATTAGTAATAATTTTAGTATATAATAAAATTATTATAAATTTTCAAACATTAGAGTTGTTGAAAAATTCCATAGTTAAAATTAACAAAACTGCTTCAATCGAAAGTTCGATAAAACAAAAACTAAGTGGCGAATTCATTTTTCAAAAACTCTAATACAAATCCTTTCCTTAAGTCGTTCTAAGAAAATTTTTACTACTTTTCTAAAACTTCCTTCAAAGTGTTCAGAGCCTGGTTCCAGCCAACATCAGAATGTTCATAGGCCGCTGGATTAGGAAAATTTTCCTGGGTTAAAAAAAGAGATGTAGAATTTTCTTCCGATTTTAATTCAAAAGTGAGAATAGAATAATTTTCGGGAATATTCGGAACCCCTGAAAAATTACTCCAATAGTTATACTGAAATACATTTTCTTTTTCTAACTTGAGAATCGTTCCATGATCCTTATATTCTTTCCCGTTCCATTCACCCGTAAAAATAATAGAACTTCCTTCTTTCCAATCCGAAATTGTCTGTGTTCCAAAAAGATAAAGTTTAATTACTTCCGGATCAATCAGTCCGTTCCAAACCTTTGAAATCGGAGCTAGTATAGAAATTTTTTTTCTTAATATTAAATTTTCACTCATTGCAATTCTCCAGAATAAACCATAAATCGACGTAATCATTGCTCCGCAACCTAAAAACGGAAACATGAATCTTAAAATTTTAAAAACAAATTCTTTTTTCCTATTTTATCAGAATGCTGTAAGTATCTAGATCATTTTTCATTAAAACAAATGGGTAAAATCGTTTGCAGATATAACATTTTTCAACAACTCTATCGTTGTATTCAAACTTTAAAATGTATAACCTCCTTAAATAAATTCTTAGCTGGTTAACGATTACAAACAGTGATTTTCTACGGAAAATTGAAACTGAGTTTATTATCTCTGAATTTTACAAATGTTCACTATAGCTTTTCACTTCCAAATCAGTTTTTTAGAAAGAACTTAAACTTTCTAAAAACATTAACTTAGTCTTTGGGTCTATTTTTTTCAGTTTTTCAATTTAATGTATTATAAATTACTAATCTATTTTCATTTGTATAAACTTGATTTCACTTTTTCTTAAAGTCTCGTTTAACGATTGAAAAACCGCTAAAATATCCTAACCATCACGAGTCATTCGAGAAACTTAAGCTTCTCTCTTCTATGGTGTTCAATAAGATCAAGTTATTGATTCTTAAAATCGATTTCCCGAATTGAATTGGTTTTCAAGTAATTTGGCTAAAGGGAAAACCTGGTTGGGTAGTTTTTAATGGATGTTTTCTTATCTAAAAATTTGCGCAAACATGCATCCGAAATCAATTGCGCTTATTTTTAGAATTGACTTTTCCAAAAACAAATTCAAAATTTCTTTCACTCTTTTAAGGAGAAGAACATTCATGTTTCGAATCATTTCAAAATTCTTCCTCGCCCTTCTAGTATTCGGTTTTATTTCGACCGCTTACGCACAGATCGGCCAAATCAATTCGTCTTCCATCAGCGGTAAGTACAAGGTTTCTGGAACCAATCCGAACGGCTCTTCCTACAGCGGTAGCGTTACGATTTCTGAATCTAACGGAGAATACCTTTTTACCTGGACGGTCGCCGGTCAAACTTTTACAGGAACAGGAACCCTTGAAGGTACTACTTTGACAGTAGATTGGGGAGAAGCTGAACCGGTGATTTACGAAGTAAAAAATGGCGGTAGACTTTTAGAAGGAACTTGGGCCGGGGGAAACGCAACCGAGACCTTAAGAAAATAATAATATACACTCGGCTTGGCTCTCATATTTAGTAAAACAAAAATGTAAAGTGTGGGCCGGGTTTGTTTTACAGAAAAGTTTTTTAGTTACTTAATTGTTTTTTAAATTAAGTTTTTCTCTATCAATTAGATCAAAGTTACTTTAGAACATAATTATATTCTATAAAAATAAACTTATTCTTTGTTTGTATCTTTAAAAAGTAATTTATCTTCAAATTCAGAACCTCTATGTGGAAAAGCCTGCTCATAAAACAAAGCTGCAAACAATTCAAAATCCTCGTCTATTGGCAGAGAATTTTCCTCCCAATATTCGTTTCTTCTTTTGATCAGTAATGAAATCGTTTCATCTTCCAGCGAAAATTCCTCTTCCATTTCGTTTAACTTTCGAATCAACCAGTTGAGATTATAAATCGTGTAAGGACCTAAAAATTCCAAAGTAGCAACCGTCGGCTCCCATTTCATTAGAGCTTCCGTATGAAACAAAGGAACTCTTAAATCGTACACGTCTTTTGTTTTTAAAAATTGTTTGTAATTTGCAGAGATCGATTCCAAAAAAGAGAAAGTATTTACATAACTGTTTCGAATCAGAATTTCTTTTTCAGGATGATGAAACATGACATCGAGTACGTCTATGAATTCTTCTTTAGAAATCGCCTCTTGTAAAATTAGGTCTTTAGGCCCGGGCTTAGGATCGATCAATTTTACGAATAAATATTTTACTTCGTAAGCAAATCTAGATTCTCTAGGTATATAATATTCAATCCAAATTGGTTCTTTATAATAATGAACGAGTTCTTTTTTGGGAAGGTCCGGAGTTACATTCAGAGATTTTAATTTCTTAACGTCATCGGTAATTACTTTTTTTCCTTCTACCCTCGTTCTGGATTTTTTGATCTGCCGTAGTTCCGACTTATTCAATAGTGGTTTAGGTTTAAACGGCTCCATATTATTTATATCGGTTCTGAGGAAATTAAATCTAAATTGGGTCTGAAGATAAACTCAAGATTTTGACACCTAACGTTTAATTAAAGTCGAGCCAAAACCACTCGACATTCTATTTTAAAGATTTAAATCCTAACATTTACTCTGAATTTTACTTCAATGCGGGAACTATCACAACTCAATAATTTTTCAACTAATTCTAAAACCTAAAGATTACAAAGATTTGATAATGGAAAAACTACTGGAAAGTTACAAATGTGCAAGTGTAGCGGTTTTGTGGGAACTACCACCACAATTAAAATGCAGAGATGTTTTTAAAAAGCACAATAAAGTTGAAATGAGACTTAATCTGTGGGAACTACTGTATTTTAAACTATTAAAGATTATCTTTTTTAACTTTCGAAATTTTGAACAAGTCCTTTGTAAAATTTTAGTCTACACGATAAATTGTAAGAGTTCCTACAAAAACCGTCTCTTTGTTAATATAAAGTGAGTTTGACGTAAGAAAATTTTGACGAATAAAAATTCAATTCAACAACTTCATAGAGACGTCGTTACAACTCGGGAATTTCATAGCTAACAATGACTGGCGCGCGCCACGCTCTTCACGTCAACTTAAATGTTTTAAGTTGTCATTCTCACAATCCGACTTGATAAGGTTCCTATAGAAAAACGATTCAATTTTATAAAGATCAGTCAATGATACTATTATTCTCTAAAAAAATCAGAAGAAATACACGATCCAAATTCTCAGAAAAAAACTAAAAGGATTCATCATACCAGAATCCGCAAAACGAACTCTACCGGATCGGTCCAGAATTACAAAAGAAGGATAGGAATCGATTTTCCATTCCTTCAAAAAAGAAACGTTAGCCGAAATTACTTTAAATTTAAGATTATTTTCAATTATATATTGATTGAGTTCTTTTAAATTTTCTCCTTCTTCTACGCTAATAAAAGAAAATCGTGAACTATTTTCCAAAAGATGAGAATACCATTTAACCAAGGGAAGATTGGTCGAACAAACTCCACACCAAGTCGCCCAAAAGTAAACTACGGTTATTTGATTTTTAGAATCGTAATTTGTTCCTTCGAATGTTTTCATCTCGTTTAAAGAAATCGAAGGTTTTAAATCGGACGCCTTAAAAAAAGAAAGTGAGATCGTAATTACTAAAAATAATAAGATCCAAAACGACACACTACAGATCTTTTTAAAAACACTCTTCATATCTTTTAAATTCGGCTCATTCTAAAAGTGTTACATCAAATGATTTTTTTTATACAATATCAGATAAAAAATTCTCTTAACATGAATTCAACATAAGAAAATTGGGGCGAATCCGACTTGCCATAGGCAAGCCGGACCGGGCTCTCAGCTTTGGTAAATAAATTGCATAAAGGAAACGTAATACAATATTTAGAGCCGGTCTCAAAACTACCTATCAAAAAAGTTAAAAGCAATGATAGAGCTTGCGAGATAAAGAGATGCAAGATAATTTTCAGATTTTCTTTCCCAACGAATTAGGATAGCCCTGAATCGATTGTGCCAACTGTTAGTTCTTTCAACGACCCAACGTCTAGGTTTTCCTTTATATTTACCGATGAGAGGCTTTTCACCTTTTTTCCGAATATGAGATTGAATGTTTCTTCTTTTGATTAAAACTTCTATATCTTTGAAATCATAACCTTTATCTAAACAAATATGTTTTGGCTTCTTTCTTCTTTTTCCGGAAAATATTAGGATTGAATTCAACGTATCTTTTACACCGTGTTTGTCATGAACGTTAGCTCCAGTCAATGTAATTGCCAAAGGAATTCCATTTCCATCTGTAAGAATATGCCGTTTAACCCCTAATTTGGCACGGTCTGTAGGGTTTTTCCCAGTTAAGCTCCCCCTTTGGGAGCTTTAACCATTGCCGAATCCATCGAAGCCCAGTCCCATGCTATTTGATTCTTTACATCATAATATTTTAAAATAGATTTATAAATCTTTTTGAATACTCCTGCTCGTTCCCATTCTTGAAATCTTCTGTGACAAGTTTGGCCTGATCCAAACTCATTCGGAATGGCACGCCACTGACAGCCTGTTTTCATTCGATAGATGATACCTGACATTACTACTCGTGTTGGTACTCGATTGCGACCTCCTTTCGGATTTACATTTTCTTTCGGGATTAATGGGGCTATTTGTTTCCAAAGTGCATCCGGTATCTCTGAATAATATTTGTCCATTTCACATTGATATTATTACCCTTTCTCTCTACAAACAGTTTTGAGACCGGCTCTTAGTCTTTAATTTCAATTTATTTACCTCACATCGATCCCTTTCGCGTAATTCACGTTATCTTACTATTCTTCGTAAGCATGAAGATATTACCAAAAATAAACATCCATTTTACAAAAATGCAGAATTCCTTAGAAATTACGTCTAACACAAATTTGTTATTTTTTAAAAATAGATCCAACAATCTAACTTTTAGAACAACTTATCATAGTAATATTTTCATGTGCTTCAGTAGTAAATCACTGACATGAAAATATTAAACTTTAATCAAAGTAAATTGAACGAAAGAATCCGTTTTCTAAAAATTTTTGTTTTACTACGAAAAATAAATTTGAGAATTTTCAAATTTAGAAATTATAAAATCAGACATTAATTTTCATAAATGTAGGAACTACTACTTTTAGAAAAATAAATCATAGTTTGAAACTCAATGAAAAAACTTCGAAAGTTTTTTGAAACATGTTCCTTTAAAGCTCAAATCGAATTCCGTTTCCGAAATCAGAATACATAATCGTTATTACCAAAGCAACCCAGATCAACCCGGCAAACAAAACTCCCCAATCGGAAAGAATCGCCTTCGTAGGATTATGCCCCATATTTTTGATATAGATAATATATAAAGATCTAAAGATCGCATAAACTACAAGCGGAATAGTATAAATCAGTCGATCAGTTCCAAGATTCGCAATTGTCGCCGTGCTAGTTACATAAAGAACATAACTCATCAAAGTCATTGTAGCTACAATCCCAAGCATCATATCTAAAAAACCGGTGGAATACTCGTTCAAAATTTTGCGGTGACTTTTTGCATTTCCTTCTAAAATAATAAGTTCACCTCTTCTTTTGGAGAATCCCCAGAAGAGAGCCAACATAAAAGTACACAATAAGAGCCAAGAGGAAAATGTAACATGAATGACCACCGCTCCTGCAATCGCGCGGATCACAAATCCAATGCTAATACTCATCACGTCCAAGATCACCATGTGTTTTAAAAATTTACTATAAAGTACGTTGAACACTAGATAAAAAGCAACTAACGCAAAAAAGACGGGATGCAATAGATATGCCAAAATCAAAGATAAAGGAAGAATGATTCCCGTAATAAAAAGGGCAAAGGAAGGATCTAATTTTCCAGAAGCAAGAGGCCTATGTTTTTTCTCAGGATGTAATGCGTCTTCCTTACGATCTAAATAATCGTTCACAACATACTGACAACTTGCCACAAGAGAAAAAAGAAAAAACGCGGCAATCACTTGTTGCACCGACTCAAGATCGGTCAATTTCTTAGCGAAAATAATGCCCGCAAAAATGATTACATTTTTGATCCATTGATGGATTCGGAGCAATTTCAAATATTGAAAGAGCATACTCGGTTACATTCTTTGGAAACCCTCAAATCATCAAGGAAAATCTAAACTTCAAACTTCTTAAACCCACCTATCTAACTTAGAACATATAATAAAATATCCAGAATTTTCACCCAACCAGGGCTTTGTGGTAAAAATTCATGTTATTTAATTTTATAGAGATCAGTAAAATTTTAAAGAAAATAGGAAAATGAGTCTGACACTTTCAAAGAATCCCAGAATTTTAAACTGCCTTATAAAGTTTCAAAAAGCCAAATTCAGAAATTTCCAAAAATTATTTTAATTTTTATGAAGTAACCGAAATCGAATAGACTTCTTAAATAGTAGAAAAATGAAAAGTAATTCAAAGCGAAAATTTTTCGGGTATATCAATCAAGGAGAGTTATTAGGGAATGATATTGATGAAATCGATTTCTTACTACAATACCGTAATAACGCTTTCCGAATTCTATTTTGAATTTAAAGATCGCGGAGCGCTCAATATTGAAGGATTAAAACATATTAAAAATTTTACGGTCGATCAGGAATCTTTGCAATGGATTCATAAACGTCTTCAGAGTATAAAGAATAACGAACCGGGCAAAGATGGCATCAGGGAAATCGTGGACATATGGAAAGAATCTAATCTTTGGGAAAAGTGGGAAAATCATATTAACGAATAATAAAAATTATAAAATACCAATCCAATCGTTTACACTTCCAATAATAGGTTGTTGAAAAATGAATTCAACATCGGTTTTTGTTTTATAGAAACGGTCGATTGAAACAGTTTTTTTAGACGCCACTATGGAATTTTTCGATGACTCTAATGTAAATTCTGTGTAATAAAATTTGGGCGAATCTAACTTTGCCGGACCGCGCTTTCAGCTCCAACCAATAAATTGCATAAAAGAAATGTTATACAATATTTCGTTTATAGTTTCAATTTATTATAGAACACGATCTGTCTAGTACCCTACAGAGCGACCCATAAGAAGTGATACATTGAGTTTCCAGAGCGTTCTGCTAAGTTCCCTACGCTTCAATCGTTTTCGTATCGAATTATACAGAACTTACGTTAAGCAGCGCTTTGTGATAAACATTTAGCTCAATTTGATAGAGACGAGTAATAAACAATTGCCACATAATAGATTTTTAGAGTCCGTCCCGAAATACAAATATCTTACGATGAAAGAATTAGAGAAAAATTCACAAACGTCCGAACCTAACGTAGTTTGTGGAAACTTCGACATTTCATTATAAATTTTTAAAATAGAATTGTTGGTACTTTTAAGATTTTAAAAGAAATTCTAAATTTGATTCAGCCTAAAAAAGTAAGCGATAAACTCATTTTAAAAAATGAAAAATACGGAAACGACTACAAAAATTTCCTAACAAAAACAATAAAAGCTTAATCTAGCTTATAAAATATTAATACTTTATAATATAAAAACCGGCTCATTTCAAATAAAAAATTCGCCGACAGTGAATAAATAAAAAACTACTTTGGATTTTAAACATCTAATAGATCCTTAAGTTTTACTTTTAATCGTTTGGAAATTTTAAAAATAGAACTAGCCGTAAAATTAGTCCTTCCAGCTTCAATGTCTTGTAAAGTTCGCACTGGAATAGCATAATCTCCTTCATCCATATTTTCTTGAGTAAATCCCTTTTCCTTCCGCAATTTTTGGATATTTCTCCCAGTTTTCTTTAAAAATTCTTCTAATTCCACACACGGTATCTTGCGGCATAGTTGACAAAAAGTAAACGTGATATATCGTGGGTTTGATGTTCTTTAAAGATTCTAATTTAACTAAGAAAAAGTTTTTAAAAAATCTTTTCTTAATTAAAGAACTCGAAATTAAATCTCTAAAACCTTCCGAACAAAAAGAAATAAGTATATCGAGAAAAATATCTGAAGAAGAATGGAAGTCCTTTTTTAATCGACTTACAACAGCACGAATTGAAGCAAATCTTACTCAAGCTCAAGTAGCTAAGTCATTAGGAAAATATCAAAGTTATATTTCAAAAATTGAATCTGGTGAAAAAAAATTGTTTATGGAAGATTTTGTCAGATTATACAAACTTTACAATAAATCTCCCGAATATTTTTGTTCCATATTCTCTAAATAAAAACTTAAAGAAAATCTGCGTAACATTTCCCACAAATTCGATTCAACGTTATTATTTTAATTTCTGCATCAAATCACTGCTTTGCGATTACCCTTAATTTAAAATTCATTTTATAGATTCCCATAATGAAGTAAGTTCGGCGTAAGAAAGTTAAATTAGAAATCTATTCCTAAAATGTAAGAGCTTTTACAAAACCTATAGTAACAAAATAATAAAGTTGTTGAAAAATTAATTCTCTATCTATTCTTGTTTTACGGAAACGGTCAACTGAAACAGTTAATCGCCACTATGAAATTTTTTAACAACTCTAATGTAAAAAATTATAACTTTAATCTATGAGAACTCTGCACAACTTTAAAGATGATTAGATTCTAAAATTTTAATACAACTTTCTAACCCTAAATAGAAAGCGAAAAAAAATTTAATTTTACTCCTAAGTCCGATTCTAAAAATACATTCAAGGTAAATCAACCTACTTGAATTTTCAAACCGTCGTCCTTACCTCCAAGATCTCCTAAACCAGAATGACCCGTAAACGCAATCAAAAGCGTAAAGGTTCCAACTCTTCCCATAAACATTAAAGTAATATAAAGAAACTTTTCTATATCATTTGTATATGCCGTCATTCCTAAACTTAAACCTACGGTCCCAAAAGCGGACATCACTTCAAAAAATATTGTCTCGATCCCGTGTTTATTTCCGTTTGCGAGAGTGATTAAAAACATAAAAACGACCAGAGAAATCGTCGCAAGAAAGTAGATCCGAGTAGAGATCGCAACCGAATTTTTAGAAACGTCTTCTCCCCAAGCTTGAACCCGTGCTTGCGGACGAATTACGTTTTTTAAATATAAAATCAATATAAAGAATGTAGTGATCTTAATACCACCAGCGGCTCCTTGCGGACCGCCACCGATAAACATCAAAGCACAAAGAAGAACGTAAGTTGCACTTTCTATTTCAGTAATATCGAAAGTGTTAAAACCTGCAGTCCTAGAAGAAACGGAAAGAAAAAAAGAATTAAACAACTTTTCCGTAAAACCCATTTTGCCAATCGTTTCAACGTTGTTATATTCTATAAGAAGAACCGCAATTCCCCCTATGTGAATCAGAATCAAAGAACCCAAAACGATAATCGCCATTTGCATTCTATTTGCATCTCCGAACAATTCTTTCCGATACACTTCCAATCGCTCTTCTAATCGAACCGAAGTTGCAATTACGAAAATATACCAGGCAGGAGGATCTTCTCCTAATAGAACCGTTCTTCTCATCATAAAAGTTTCGGTTACAGCTTCTACCTTTCCCATAAACTTTTGCATGATTTCTAAAATTGACTTTTCTATAAATATAATTACTGGAAATCCGATTCCACCCATCACGATCAAAAACTGAACGATCAACAAGCATAAAGGATCTTTAGATAAAAAACTCAAATCGTCTACAATAGAAAACCCCGCGTTATTAAAGGCAGAGATAGAAGTAAATACGCTTAGAAAAAAACGATTTGGAGTTCCTGGAAGACGATCGGTTTCCGGCATACAAAAAAAAAGAAGAGCCGCGCCCACCGCTTCGATCGAAAGAGTAATATTAAAAAGTGAGATCAACATTCTTCTTACGTAAGAAGCTTCAGCTTCGGTTTTTTTCTGTCCTGGAGAAATCACTGCGGATGGTTGCGCTGATTTTTTGTCTCTCATTCTTTTGGCGAGATGAGCATCGGTCGCTTCGTAGACAAAGGAAGCAAGACGAGTACTTCTAGATAAACCCCGAACGACTAAAACTCCAATCAAAACCGTAAACGTAATGATTCCTAAACCTCCAATCTGAATCAGAAACATCATGATCAACTGAGTAGAACGTTGCAGTTCCGATAACAAAACGGGAGAAAGTCCAGTGACACAAATCGAAGAAGTGGCGAGGTATAAGGAAACCGTATAACTTAGGCGACCCGATTCCGAAATATAAATTCCGAAGGAACCGATCAAAATGGTAATCGTAAAACCAAGGCAAAGAGTTCTGGCTACAGATAATAAAAGAAACGCTTTCGCAATTCTATTTACGTTTCGTTTGATAAGTTTGAGCGGCTGCATATCGATTTAAGAATCAATCTCCAACTCGGATTTTAAAATCCAGAATCTAATACTAAAAAGACGAACTTTACTTTGGAAAAGCCCCAGTTTGTCTGAGATACCAAAAGATCATCGTTTTGTAAAACCGTCCGCGGGCAAATGAAAAATACAAAGAAACCTACTGACTTCGATTTAGATTTACAAATTCGCCCTTTTTTGGAATTTGGTAAATTGAGGGACTTTTCTCCAAGCTCCCTACCGGTGTTTTTACCGGAGATATTTGCAATCTTTTATAAGAGGATGCCATGAGCACTGCCGTAGCCGAATTCAAACCGAGCGAAAAACTTCTAAAGACCAGAAACATCGGGATTTCTGCCCATATCGATTCCGGAAAAACGACCCTTACTGAAAGGATTTTATTTTATACAAATCGAATCCACGCAATTCATGAAGTTCGCGGAAAAGACGGAGTTGGTGCAAAGATGGATAGCATGGACCTCGAAAGAGAAAGAGGGATTACCATCCAGTCCGCTGCTACCTATTGTCAGTGGAAAAATCATACGATCAACATTATCGATACACCAGGTCACGTTGACTTTACCGTAGAAGTAGAACGTTCCCTCCGGGTATTAGATTCCGCGATCTTAGTTCTTTGTGGAGTTGCAGGAGTTCAATCCCAGTCGATCACGGTCGATCGTCAGATGAGACGTTATAATGTTCCTCGAGTTGCATTTATCAATAAACTCGATAGAACCGGAGCCAATCCGTTCCGAGTAATTGAACAACTTAAAGAAAAACTAAAACACAATGCGGTTCCGGTTCAAATTCCGATCGGTCTTGAAAACGACCTCAAAGGTATTGTAGACTTAGTTACAATGAAGGCTTACTTTTTCGAAGGTAAGGACGGAATGGATATTCAAGAAAAAGAAATTCCGGATGATCTCAAAGAACTCGCGCAAAAGAAACACGAAGAACTTTTAGACGCAGCTTCTATGTTCTCCGACGAATTGACCGAAGCTCTTCTTGAAGGAACTCCAACCGAAGAGATGATCAAAAAAGCGATCCGCACCGGCACAATCGAACTCAAAATGACTCCAGTTTTTATGGGCTCTGCTTTTAAAAACAAGGGAGTTCAAAAACTTCTGGATGGAGTTCTAGACTATCTCGCAAGCCCTGTAGACGTAAAAAACAAGGCATTAGATCAAAACAACAACGAAGAAATGATCGTTCTCGAATCTAATTTTGAAAAACCTTTAGTATGTCTTGCGTTCAAATTAGAAGACGGTCGTTACGGCCAGCTTACATACGTGCGTGTTTATCAAGGAAAACTCGCTAAAGGGATGACCATCTACAATATGTCGAATAACAAGAAACATAACGTGGGTAGACTTTGTAGAATGCATTCGGATGAAATGGAAGATATTGAATCCGCAGAAGCAGGCGACATTATAGCTCTTTTCGGAATCGATTGTGCTTCTGGAGATACTTTCACCGACGGAAAACTCAAGGTTTCTATGGAATCTATGTTTGTTCCTGCTCCGGTCATTTCTCTAACGATCGAAGCTAAGGAATCAAAACACTTAAACAACCTTGCAAAAGCGTTAAACCGTTTTACCAAAGAAGATCCAACCTTTCAAACTCACGTAGATCAAGAGTCTGGCCAGACTATCATCAAAGGGATGGGAGAACTCCATCTCGAAGTTTATATCGAACGTATGAAAAGAGAGTACGGCGTGGAATTGATCACGGGCGCACCTCAAGTCGCGTATCGTGAAACTATCACTTCCAAAGCAGATTTTGACTATACTCATAAAAAACAAACCGGCGGTCAAGGTCAGTTCGGTCGTGTTGCAGGTTACATGGAACCGATCCCACTTGAAGAAACATTAAATTACGATTTCGTAAATAAGGTAGTAGGTGGTGCAATTCCGCGAGAGTACATTCAATCAGTAGACAAAGGATTCAAAAGTTGTTTAGAACGCGGATCTTTGATCGGGTTTCCGATCATAGGAGTTCGTTGTGTGATCAACGACGGTGCCTACCATGATGTGGACTCTTCCGATATGGCGTTTCAAATCGCTGGTCGTTATGCGTTCCGCCAAGGATTCAACAAAGCAAATCCTCAAATTTTAGAACCGATTATGAAAGTAGAAGTAGACGGACCTTCCGAGTTTCAAGGAGCAATCTTAGGTTCTTTGAATCAAAGACGTGGTATGATTCTGAACACTACCGAAGAGGACGCGTATTGTAAAACCGAGGCAGAAGTTCCCCTTGCGGATATGTTCGGATATTCCACAGTATTACGTTCGTCTACTCAAGGTAAGGCGGAGTTTTCCATGGAATTTTCAAGATATGCTCCGGTTCCAAGAAACGTAGCAGAAGAATTGATGAAAAAATACAAGGTCAACAATAAAGACGAAGATTGATCTATTACTTCGAAGATTTTTTGAGATGATTTTTAAAATCAAATCACTCAAAAGAATCTAAAATTCTTCCCTTTAAAAAGAGCCGAAAGGCTCTTTTTTATTTTGTACATTTTCGAAACTACTTTCCTTTTTTTATTTTCCGAAGGTTCTTAACTTCCTGTTTTTGGGTTTTCTGCCGATATTGAAAGAGATGAGCCGCGTTTTTTCAAACTTGGGAATCTGGATGTTTTTTTTGGTTCTTCCTAAGATCTTTGCCGCAGGATCACAGAATCTTTCCTTTTATACCGTCCAAAAGGGAGATACGTATTTTTCTTTGGGAAAAAAATTCAAAGTCAATTATCATAACATTATGGAATGGAACGGCAAAAAAGAAACGGATCCCATATTACCCGGAGAAGTTTTAAAAATTCAAAAACCTGCAAACATAGAAAACCAAAAGATCGTTTCCAAAAATACGAAATCAAACCTCGTAAAAAGTGAATCTGTAGAATCTACAAAACCAAATCTTAAATTTCCACTAAAAAATAGAACTCCCATACAGAATCATTTTAACAAACTGAGTTTTGCTCCTCACAAAGGAATCTTGTTTAAAGCTACAAGACACGCAGAAGTACGCCCTGCTTCTCTCGGTAAAGTATTGGTCGTAGACGAAATGGAAGGATATAAAAAATACGTAATATTAGAACATAAGAATGGTTATTCTACCGTATACGCCAATTTAAAAACAGTCTCCGTAAATGAAGGTGAAACCGTAGGTCCTTCTAAGATATTAGGTTCCTTGGAGTCCGGCAAAGGGCTTTACTTTCAACTTAATCATGGAAGTTCTGCAATCGATCCGAATCTACAAATTCGCTAAAATCAAATATTAAAAATATGGAATACGAACTCGTAAACGCATACATCGTAGCTAAGGATCGGTTGATTTCAAACGGAAGTATCGTAGTTAAGAACGGGATGATAACTTCCGTAAACGCGGGCGGACCTCCTGCTGGAAAAAGAATTCGTTTAAATCTAAACGGGTTGTATGTATATCCAGGGCTGATTAACGGACACGATCATCTATTGAGTACTTATCTTCCAAGAGTAGCTCCTAGTAAACCTTATTTGAATTGGCTTCCTTGGGACAACGATCTTAAATCTTCTATCGTATTTTCAGAAAGACAACAACTCGATCCGGAACAACTTTATCTTTTAGGTTCTTATAAAAATCTGATCTCGGGGGTTACTTCCGTTCAAGATCATATTCCTCATTTTGTTCAAGATCCGTTTATTCAAACGGCACCCGTAAGAATTCTAAACCGATTTGCATTATCTCATAGTATTTGCACGTATTCTTTAGACTGGGGAGACGGCCCCGAAGAAGAATATGCAAAAGCTCTAAAACAAGATATTCCTTATATTACTCGTATTGCGGAAGGATTTGACTCCGAATCCAGAGATTCTCTTAAAAACCTACACCAATTAGGATGTCTCGGAGAACACACAGTTTTAGTACACGGAGTTGTGTTATCAGAATCAGACATCGCCTTGATCGCTCAAAAAAAATCCCATTTGGTCTGGTGTCCCGAAGCAAATTTGTTTTTATACGAAAGAACAACAGATATTAAAGATTTATTAAAACATGGAGTTAACGTTTGTCTTGGAACAGATTCGAGCATCTGTGGTTCACTGAATCTTTTAGAAGAAATTCGGAATGCACGAAAATTCTATCAAACAGAATACGGAGAAGATCTTTCTCCGAAAACGCTTTTTGAAATGGTTACGTCTAATCCTGCAAAGGCGTTTCGAATTGAAAAACAACTAGGAAGTATCGAAGTGGGAAAAATTGCGGATCTAACGATCCTTACTCGAGATTTCGAAGATCCATTCCTTAATCTTTGTGAAAGTGATCTAAACGGAGTTCGTCTCGTTTTACGAGATGGGCTTCCTGTTTATGGAGATATAAGTTTAAAATCTTTTTTTGAAGAATCCGGAGTGACAGTGGAAAAAATTAGTATAGACAATTCTGACAAATACTTAGTTGCATCTCCCGGTAAATTGCTCGAATCCCTTGTTGTTTCTCTTGGTTATAAAAAGGATTTGGCTTTTTTTCCCGTACAAAAAGAATTTGATAACTTTGAGTAGGTAAATTCATTTGGCCGGTCCGATCATCAGAAATTATAAAGGCGGATCCATCATTTATTTTGAGAAGGACAAAGCCGAGGATATTTATGTCCTGAGAAATGGACGTGTCATACTAACGTTCCCAGCAGTGGATACTGGTCAAGAAGTCAAAGAAGACGTTCGAATTGGGGAATTCTTCGGAGTAAAATCTGCTCTTGGAAAATATCCAAGAGAAGAAACCGCCCAGGTCCTTGGAAGTGCTACTGTACTCGTTTTCAAGCCAAATGAATTTGAACAATTTGTAGCCGAAAAAACTCATCTCATTTTAAAAATGATGAAAGTTTTTTCCAGCCAACTTAGGCAGGTTCACAAAAAACTAAAAGAGATCTTAGGACAATCCGATACTCGTAATCCTGCATTCGAATTGATGAACGTAGCAGAAGTTTTTTATAAGAATAATAATTTTCCGCACGCGATATACGCATTTGAAAAATATCTACAACATTATCCTGGAACAACCTATGCGGGTCGAGCTACTGAACTTTTAGAATTTGCAAAAAGAAACAGTCCCTATCCCTTAAATATGCCTCCTTTAGTTTTTGAAGGAAGTACAAGTAGAGTTACTCCGGAAACGCTTCAGAATATCATGAAACCCGCCGTAGAAAAGTCTGCGATTACGGCAGGAGTAGACAACTCAATCACTTCTCTTTACAATAGGGCACATACGCTTGTAAATGTAGGTAAACACACGGATGCGATGGTGATCTACAAAGACCTACTAAATAGAACCGATTTTAAGTTCGATTCGGAAAGAAAGTTAGTGGAAAATTCACTCTTTCAACTCAGTGTATGTTTGCTAAAACAAAACGATCTGGATAGTGCCAATTCTTCTTTTTCTACTTATATCAAAAAATATCCATCGGGAGAATCGATCAAAGAATCTCTATTTCATCTCGCAGAGATTTCGGAACTACAAGGGGATCGTCAAAGAGCAAGGATGTTATACGGCAAGGTAGCTCTTCTTCCACCCGAAAAAGATAGTATCTCTCAAAAGTCTAAACTGAAGGCTAAGGAAATGAGTACCTAATGGATATGATGCTCGAATCCATGTTTTCTAAATTCGGTCAGACGTATGAACCGAATCAGATCATATTTTGTGAAAACGAACCTGGAAATAATTTTTTTCTAATTCAATCTGGAAAGGTAAAAATCGTAAAAACGGTTCCTAATCCTACAAAAAAAGAAGACTACTTAATCAAAACGCTCGATATTCTCGAACAAGGGGACGTGTTCGGAGAGATGGCAATTTTAGAAGAACAACCTAGATCCGCAACCGCGATCGCAATTTCAGAAGTAAAGGTGTTGAATTTCAACCGAGCGAATTTTGAACTTTTGATGACTAAAAATCCTATGTTGGCGCTTAAAATTCTCACAATTTTTTCCGTTAGAATTAACGACGCTAAAAGAAGACTTTTAATCCTTTTAATGGATGATATTCAAGGTAAAGTTGCGGACGTTTTTTTAATGCTCTACGAAAAGATGCACGCTCATAGTGATTTTAAAGAAATCGTATTAAACGTCTCTCAACACGACGTAGCGGAATGGTGCGCTCAACCGGTAGGCGAAGTTCAAAAGGTTCTAAATACTCTTTCCAAAAGTGGGAAAATCGAACTCTACGAAGACAAAATTGTTATACACAATATTGCGGACTTCCAGAGAATCGTCGCACAAAAACGGAAACCGAATTCTTAAAAGCTCCCGTAGCTCAGGTGGACAGAGCAGAAGTTTCCTAAACTTTTGGTCGGAGGTTCGAATCCTCTCGGGGGCATTCAATTTAAAAATTAAAATCAGTTTATTCGTTTATTTTTATATTCTAAAATTTTAATTTTTTTGAATCGTAAAATCTTACTTGGACAGATGTGAATTCGTAGAGAAAATTATTTTATTGGCGAACAAAAAAGCTTAATGTTATTTCCTGAACTCAGCTCATTGGTTATCGAATTCACACAAGGTTAAAAGTTCTACTTGTTAAATTTTCAAGTTTACCCACTGAGAATTGTATAATAGGTCGGCCGAAAATTTAACTTTTAAGCAACGATTGGTCCACAAATTGAAGGAATCTAACGTGATATCAACGCAAGAGACCTTAATTCATTTTACTGGAATCTGCCTTTGCAGATCTATTTCTAAAATGTGGGAACTACCACAAATCACAATTTTACGAACAAATTCCAAACTCATACTTTTAAAAAATTCTTTCTTATTTTCTTACACCAAACTCATATTTATTTTTAGTACCGTTTTCATGCGTCGAACGAAGTAGCATAATCAAAATTCTTTGTAAAAAAACAGGAGTTCCTACAATTTGCACTTACAAGAATAGAACCTAGATTTAAGTTTCTAAAAACAAAAACGTAGTAGTTCCCACATTTTACAAAAATTCGAAATTAAACTTGAAAAAATGAAATCCACTGTAGCAAAAACGCTGAAACTGGCATTAATAATCATTCGCACCGAACTATAGATGCAACATCCAGATTCAATTCTCACTCTTTTAAAAAAATCGGAAGAATTCTTAAAAAAGAAAGAAATTCCAAGTGCACGTTTAGATGCAGAAATTCTCTTAGCTGATCTTCTCAATCTCCAAAGAGTAAAACTTTATGTAAACTTTGAAAAACTTCTTAACGAAACGGAAAAAAATGCATATAGAGAAAGGATTTTAGAAAGATCCAAAAACAAACCCACTGCTTACATCACAAACCGAAAGGCGTTTTACAATTCTGTGTTTTTTGTAAATGAAAACGTCTTAATACCAAGACCCGAAACAGAAGAACTTGTCGAAAAAGTCCTATCTGATTTTAAAGGAAATATAGACGAACAAAACGTATTAGATCTTTGTACTGGAAGCGGTTGTATCGGCATCAGTTTGAAACTCGCTCGCCAAAACTGGAATATAACATTAAGCGACATCTCAAAAGAAGCATTAGAAGTTTCCAAAAAGAACGTTATTCAAATTCTGGGAGAGGAACAACACATTCAATTTTTAGAAAGTGATTTGTTTCTTTCAATTCCCAAAGAATCCAAATTTAATTTGATCGTTACCAATCCGCCTTATATTCCTATTACGGATAAAACAGAAATGATGAAAGACGTAGTGGATTATGAACCTCATCTCGCTTTATTTTTAGAAAACCCGAAACACTTTTTATCCGATTTGATCACACAGGCACAAGAACGATTGATCGAAGGCGGAAAACTTTATATGGAAACCCTTCCTTCTTTATCTGAAACTATTCTTTCGGATTCAATTGCCAAAGGTTGGAAAGATGGAAAGATTGAGAAGGATCTTTCTGGAAAAGAACGGTTTATAATTTTAACAAGATAAAACAAAATTACATTAGAGTTGTTGAAAAATTAGTAATTAAAACGTTTATTAAAAAATAAATGAAGGTTCCAAAGCCCTGCGGCTAAAACAAAAACGAGATGTTTAAAGTCTTTTCTAAAACATCTAATG
>NZ_AKWY02000008.1 GCF_000306255.2 Leptospira noguchii serovar Panama str. CZ214 | reverse complement strand
CGAATCCGGCTGCTATAAGCAGCCGGACCGGGCTCTCCGCTCTGGTCGATAAATTGTATGCAAGAAACTTAATACAACATATTGTCCTTAGGTTCAATTTAAAACGCGATCCGTAGAAAGCCATAACCTTACCCACAAGTTGAATAGGATTTTAGAATCAAAATTGAACTCAGCAAAACGTTTTCCTGAACTCAGCGTCTCGCTCCCCGAACTCAGCAAAACGCTTTTTACGAAAGCGTTTTAGGTCGTTCGACAGGTCGCGTTTGAAACTAAAGCACAACGCTCTCTATGAATCGCGTTGTGGGCTCAAAAACACACATTTTTCAAGTGTTCCGACAAGAATGAGTCTTTTTACTTGCAAAAAGTATGTTTTTCTGATAGAGAAAAGTCTTCCGAACTTCTCCACCTGAAATTGCAACCCATGGGAAGCAATTCATTGAGTTCCCACATTTTTTTATAGAAAAATCAGATTCTATAAAACGGATTTTTTAAATCCGAACCTTAAAATTAAATTTCTTTTTACAAAAAGTAAAATTTGATTTTAGAATAAAACACAAATCATCTCATTTACCAAAATTAAGACATATTTAACTTATAATAAAAATTTCTTTTTTAAAATGAGAATTTTATCAGATTCATTAAAATTCAAATAAAACAGAATTTTTCTTTTTTAAATTAAAAATTTTTCAATATAATAGTATTTTTTTCATATAAAAGATAAAATTCCAATATAACGAATAAAGTATTGACTTAGAAAATAAAAACCTATTTTTTGGTAAAAAATTTTTAAGGAGGGTCAAAATGAAAAAGAATGTAACTTTTAAAGTATTAACCGGAGTTCTCTTCCTTTGCTGCGTAATTCCATTCAATCTATTCTCTCAAAATTCCAAAAAAGAGAAAACAAACGGCCCGGTACTTAACTTAGATCCTCCTTCAGATGTGAAATATGAAGAACAACTAAATGACGGAAAAGGAATTCCTGAAATCCAAGAAGAGCTTGCTAAAGAAGAACCTTATAAAAGTCCCTACAAAGGAAAACTCCCAGGAGAGTTTATGAAGTCCATGCTTCTTTCTCCAGAACACCAAGAAGCGGTAAGAAGGACGGACAAACTTTGGTTTGGAGATATTTTTAGAACTGGTTTCCAAGTTCGTCCTCGTTTTGACTACAGTCATAATGCGGATTTTGATAAGCGAACTCAAGATGATAGAAACTACGCGACTCAAAATTCTCAGGTTTTTTTCGTTGTCGACCCAAACCCATACGTCGCCGCTAAAGTTACAATTCAAGACGTTCGAGTTTTTGGAGGTGAACAATCTCGTAAAGACGGACAACTCGGTTATTTAGGTCTTTCTAACTCTGCTGGAATAGAACTAAACTCTGCTCCAACTACAAACAATTCCGTAAGTATTAAGAACAATACGGATTTACGAGAAGGTTTTGTACAATTGAAAAACTTCGCGAACGGTTTCGAAATTTTTATCGGAAGGCAGATTTTTGGTTTTGGTGATAACAGATACGTTGGAGGAAGAAACGACGGACAAACCGGCAACTCCTTTGACGGAGCTCGGTTAAAATACAATTCCAAATATTTCAACTCGGAAGCGTTTACCTCTATCATTGCGGAAGACTCAAATGCCGGAGCAGGAAACAACACCGCAAACGGTGTTAAACGAGGAACGGTCAACGATACTTATCTTTCTGGCTTATACAATACAGTTAAGTTCGAAGATTTTCACGTAGATCTTTATTACTTCAACGTAGATAGAAAATGGGAACAAGGTCCAAACCCAGTCACTAGTCAAGATAGAACCAGACAAAGAGACGATTTAAATACCGTAGGATTTCGTTTAACAAATAGAACGGATAACAACCGTTTGCCGAAGACCAAAGCTTGGGATTGGACCTTGGAAGCCTCTTGGCAGTACGGTTACAATGGTCAAAGAGTCAACGCAGGTTGGGACACACTCAAACAAACCGTAGACGGAAACCCTAATTCTAAAAGACTTTATACGGAAAGGGTAGAATACGATTCCAAATTTTTTATCGCTCAAACCGGTTATACTTTTTTTGATCGCTTCCGCGTGGGAATTCAATATTCGATCGGTTCCGGAGATCCTAACCGGACAGATAATAAAATAGCTACTTATGACGCCTCTTTTGCTACTAGATCGGGAGGGTTTCCCTACTTTGATTCTGGAAACGGTATTGCAAACGCCACCTTTTGGTCTAACACAAGAACCAAATCAATTCACCTGATGTATAACTCTCTAAATTACGGTAGATTTATATTCGTAGTTTATGATATTCAAAAGGCTTCTGTAAACGACGCGTGGTATTCCTCCGGTGGTACCGCAAATACGGGGCTTACTACAGAAAACTCTACCGGCGCGGCATTCGGAGGATATAAGTTAGGAGAAAGAGGAGGTAAACGCCTTTTTTACGAACTCGACTTGATCTATCAATTTTATCTCAAGGACTACGTATCTATTTGGACCGGAGGTTCTTATCTTCTGGCAGGAGACGCGGTCAGAAACGCAAGAGTGAACCCTTGGGCTCCGAACATAAACGACAGATATACATTGGATAACAGATCTTATAGTTTTTTTCTGTTCGTTCAATTTGCAATGTAATTCATAAAATCTAAATTAGGAAATCAGTATGAAAACAAAATTTTTTAAAACTACCATCATTGCTCTTCTTACAATGATCTCGAACTTAGGGCTCTTTGCAAAAGACGTAAATCTACTTAACGTATCTTATGATCCAACGAGAGAACTATACGCCGAGTATAACAAACTTTTTGCAAGTTATTGGAAATCCAAAACTGGAGAAGAAGTGAGAGTCAACCAATCTCACGGTGGAAGTGGTAAACAAGCAAGATCTGTGATTGACGGTTTAGAAGCGGATATTGTTACTCTTGCACTCGCATACGATATAGACATCATCGCGTCCAAAGGTCTGATTTCTAGGGATTGGCTTAAAAGTCTTCCAAACAATAGTACTCCTTATACGTCTACAATTGTGTTTGTAGTCAGAAAAGGAAATCCTAAGAATATAAAAGATTGGGGCGACCTGGTTAAATCTAAGGTAAGTGTTATTACTCCAAATCCTAAAACGAGCGGAGGAGCCAGATGGAACTATCTCGCCGCTTGGGCCTTTGCACAAAAAAAATTCAACAACGATACAAATAAGGTTCAAGACTTTATAAAAACATTATATAAGAATGTTCCAGTTTTAGATTCAGGAGCCAGAGGTTCTAGTAATACTTTTGCACAAAACGGAATCGGAGACGTGTTGATCGCTTGGGAAAACGAATCCTTCCTCATTTTAGAGGAATTTGGCAAGGACAAATACGAAGTAGTTATTCCATCTTTGAGTATTCTCGCCGAACCTCCCGTAGCAATCGTGGAAAAAAACGCAGATAAACACGGAAATTTAGAAACCGCGAAAGCTTATCTCAAATCCCTTTACTCTGAGGCGGCACAAGAAATTATCGCCAAACACGGTTATCGCCCTAGAAACCAATCCATACTTAAAAAATACGAGACCAAGTTCCCAAAACTGGATCTAATCACAGTAGATGGACATTTCGGCGGTTGGCAAAAGGCGCATAAAGATCATTTTGCGGATGGCGCTTCCTTCGATCAGCTCTATGTTAAATAAAATCGATCGATCATTCTTTCTAATTGAAAAAATAAACCATATAGATTATTCAAATATTATAATAGAGTAACAGTAATACAAATTCTTATTAGAGTTATTGAAAAATTAATTCTTCATCTATTTCTGTTTTATAAAAATAGTCGATTGAAACAGTTTTATCAATCTGAATTATGAAATTTTTCAAAAACTCTAGTATAAAGGAACGTTTGAACCTAACTCAAAATAGGCTGCTCTTTTTGAGGAAGATCCAATCTAACTTTCAGAAAATGATTATAGTATTCTTGTCGAGAGTAAAAACACCCGAGTTAGATGTTTGGTTTTTTAAAATAAAACGTCGTAGGAATTATTACTTTTAACGTGAGTTCGGTATAACTAATGCGAAAGCGATTATTATACTGCGATCCATAGAGAACAGCTGTGAGTTTAAAAATTCTGAAGGAATTGGAGTGAAAGAACTCAATGAAACACTTTTTACGAAAGCATTTCAGGTCGAGAGTTCATTTTAGCTTTGAAATATGCGAGCTGCAACGACACCTCTAAGAAGTCATTGTATTGAGTTTTTTTATTCACCCAGATTTTCTTACGTAGAGCTCACAACTTTTAAAAGAGAACTCCAAATCATTGAACTTGCGTTAAAAATTGTAATTTGTAGTAGTTTTTACATTTTACAGTTTAAATCGTAAAAAAATTTTAAAAAGAAAACAAACTTGTAGACCCATACTTTCTTAAAATTTTACAATCACGTTATGTGAAATTTAAAACCTAGCACAATCTAGTTTTACTTTTTTAAAAAATTTTCTATAACCAATTCATCTAACTTTAAAAATATGAATAAATAAATTTTCAATTTCTATAATATAATAAAATACGAAAGCGATGATTTTTACAACTTCGTTGAAAGTCGAATAACAAACTCAATCTCGCTTTCTATGGATCGCGAGATAATGCTCTGCTGCCTTTTGGCAACATCCCTTTTTACGAAAGCGATGATTTTTACAACTTCGTTGAAAGCAAAAGACAACACTCTGCTGCCTTTTTGCAACATCCCTTTTTACGAAAGCGATGTTGGCTCAAAATAGGCGAGGTTTTCTGGACCCTCATGAATGACAATTCGATCCACTCTTCCCCCGGCGGTATGTACACTTTCCTTGAGATAATGATAAAACCATCTTGCAATGTTTTCAGACGTAGGATTGATTTTTTTAAATTCTTCTAAATCGTTAATTAGAATATGATCTAACTTCCCTACAAGCTCTTTGAGTTTTTGTTTGGAAGTAAGAAAATCAAAACTGATTCCGTTATCTCCAATATTTTTTTTTCCAGAAAGATAAAGTTCTACCTTCCAAGAATGTCCATGAATTGGTTCATCCGATCCGTCCGGAAAATATTTGTAGAGATAATGTGAGGATTCAAAACGTTCCTCGATTCGAATATAAAATCTTCCTGATTCTTCAAAAAACATAGATCTTGACTTTCTTTCCCACGTCTATATACTGGAATTCCGAGTTCATTTTGTTTCAAAGGAAAACATTTCTCGCAATTTGCAAAAATAAAATATTCCGTAGAGTTTTAATGATAGGAGATATTCAATGACAGAAGTGGTCAAGCCAAGATTTTATAAGGAAATGACTGTGGGCGAAGCAATGACGGTTCACCCAGAAGCAGGACTTGTTTTTTCAAGCTATCATTTAGGTGGTTGCTCCCACTGTTCCATCAACGAACTTGAAACCATAGAACAAGTTTGTATGGGTTACGGCGTGGAAGTAGACGTCCTTATCGAAAGTCTAAACAATCTTCTCGAAGATTCGGAAGACTAAAAAAATATCCCGGAGAAAAATCGTTTCTCTGGGTTCTCTTTCTAATTCTTCTTTTTAAAATCCTTTCTCAATCAACGGTAATAGTTTTAGTTCCTTTATCCTGTCATAAAAAGGGACAAAAATCGAAGGCACGTTAGTTGTTTATCGTAAGTTTCAGGACGCGTTCTATCAATAGAATTAAAGCTTAAGAACCCCTTGAGCATATTCTTCAGGATCAAACACAAACAAAAAACGATTAATCACGGACAATAAAGCGGGGAGACTTCCGTCAATTTGACGACGTACAAGCATTCCAATCCATCGTTCGTCACATTCCTTTTTTTCCGAATCTATCGCCAATTTAAACTCATATTTTGAGCACACCAATTCGTCGGCAATTTTGTGAGATGTCTCCGCTCCGTCAAAATCCGAACGACTAAATGCGGTAGCCCGATACTCCCCGACTATTTTACGAAATCGTTCTTTGTTTTGCATAATTTCACGGATGATCGATACTTTAATTCCGAAACCATTGTTTTACGTCTGCATCATATGTTTTTTGTATATTCGAACTTCGAAGATAAGAATCGCGATCATCCAATATTATTTTGAACAATAAGATCAACGCTGAAGAATTATAAAAAACAAAAAAGCTGCCGTTTGGTAATTTTTCGATCTTTGTTACGATGGAAATACCAGTCAACGCTTGCGTTGCGGAACCTAAAATCTTAGCGTCTTCAAAACTCCAGTGCAGTAAAGTATTTTGAAAACAGAACGTATTATTACAATCACTTGCGCTAAGACGAAATCCCGACTCTTCGAGCAGGGCGTAAACCAAAGCGCTTTTGACAAACATCCAAGAAGGGTCCTTGCCCATAAATTCCCACACTAAATCTTGTTTCGATCGGGCAATAAAATCCTGTAATGAAGAAGAGAATTTAGATTCTTTAGTAAACCCGGCAAATCCGAAGAAGACTATAAATAGAACCACAAACACTTTTGTAATACTTTTTTGAATCATAATATTATTTCATTGGTAGAAATCAGAACTAGGCTTCTTCTACTAAGCGAGCTGGAATATAATAATAACGAACTCCGGCCTTTCTAAAATAACTCCGAATCCGATTGTCCTCGCCTCGAACTTCGGTTCCGTCGAGAGGTTTTAAACCTTTTAAAAACGTTCCCTCGTTGATCTGTAATATTTCGCCTAACGTATCAAATCGATAAAATTCAAGTCCAGACTTCCTTTTTAGAACCAATAAGTTCATGGTTAGAAAGTTTTCATTCCTATATTCCTCTTCAGAAGGTCCGTAAACAAACGAACTTGGAAATATTCTATAAACCGAACCTTTATATTCCACTGTATTTTTTCTTCGATCTAAATCCTTCAGTACGGTATAAGAAGACCAATCGGTTACGAAATAAATCGTTCCACAGAGAAACGTTATATAATATTTTCCTTTTTTACTTGTAGCAACTACTCCGGAAGAAATCACATCTCCAGAAGAATAGTGTTTTTGTGCGATCCTTTCGAGTCGGTTCCGAAGTGATTCGTCCAAAAATTCCACAGAATCATTTCGTTTCATCTTCCCGAGTTGATGATAAATTTTATCAAACTCTTGTTTTTCGTATCCTTTATTTTTTACGAAAGTCTCTAGTTGTTTTTTCAGATTTTTAAGCCGAATTTGAAAATAAGGCGAATCGTTTTTTCCAGCAAGTTCAAACATCTCTTCCCAAAGACTTTCCAATTCTCTTATCTCGTCTTTTTGATCGAAGGTTCTTTTTTCTACCTCCTCCAAAATGACTTCAAACTTATGTTTTAAATCAAAGAAAAATCTGGAATCTTTTACTGGGTCCATAGAAGTAATTCTAGTATCGGATGATCACTGTTTTTTTTAGAGTCTTCAAAAGAATTTATACGCCAGCGATTTGAAACGGGTTTCATTGAGTTACTCTGGACGCGGAACGCGACCACAAAGTGACCGAAGTATTAGCGAAATCGCGGTTCTTTCCATAAGGCCGCCCCAAGCTTAATTTGCGTGTTTTCTACTTTTGATCGAAAGTATAATTCCAACCGCGATCATAGACATGATCAAATGCGATCCCCCGTAGCTCATAAAAGACAAAGGTATCCCAGTCACCGGCATCAGTCCGATCACGATTCCTATGTTGATTGCCATATGATAAAAAAGTAATGCTACAATTCCGGACGCAAGTAATGATCCGAATCGATCTTTACTTTCGTAACTGATCTGAAGTCCTCGAAGTGGTATCGAGAATAAAAAGAACAATAAAAATACAGATCCTAAAAATCCGGTTTGTTCCGCCCAGGACGCAAAAATGAAATCTGTACTGGATTCAGGCACGTGTGGGATTCTTCCTTCGGTCATCTCTGCGTTCATCAATCCTTTTCCGAAAAATCTTCCCGATCCTACCGCAGGTTTAGAAGCTCTCAAATGATAACCGGCACCTTGTTTAAATTCTTCCGGATTTAAAAACGCTGTTAGTCGAATAACTTGGTTTTCTCGAAACGGAACCGTTTTCATCACTACAACTGCAGAGATCAGACTGATTCCCAAAATCCCAAGAGGTATATAATATTGTCTTAATGTTTTACTTCCTCTTGCAATTCGAATTCCTACCATCACTATGCTTGCGATCAGAAACAAAGCCCCAAAGGTTAAAAGTAATTTTTGATTGGAAAAAATCTTAAAGAAAAATCCCCCTTCCACTTCCACCACCTGATCCACTACTTCTTGCAGTGCATTTAGAGTTTTAGGCGTTAGGTTGGCCGTTTTTACGTCCTTTCCGTCAAGAGCGAGCCATATTTTTCCTCCGAGTCTATTAACAACGGACAAAAGATCGGTCTTTCCAGTTCGTTGTAAGAAGTCGGAGATGTCGTTGATCAAAGTCAGTTTAGAATATTCTACAAACATTGGAACCATGAGTGTAATTCCTCCAAACGCGAGCAAGGATCCTATATGTAATATATCAGCCCCTCCTAAAAAAAGCATCGTAAACAAAATCGGCAAAAAAGATACTGCAGTTCCAAAATCTGGTTGTAACAATATAAATATCATTGGAACGATTACGATGACAAACGGAATCGATAAGACCATGAGGTTCCTCATATCCTTTTCTTTTAATACCATGAACTGTCCCAAGAGAATCACCGTAGATAACTTCGCGAACTCAGAAGTCTGAATCCCCACGGGACCCAGTTTGATCCAAGAACGTGCGCCCCTTCCCGAAGGTAGATAACCAATTCCAGGAATCAAAGTGATCATCAATAGAAAAACCGTAAACACGTAGATCACGAGTGCATAAGCACCTAACAACTGATAGTTGATTCTAGACACGAAATACATGATCACAAGTCCGATGATAAAATAAAATAACTGACGATACCATTTTCCAGGCCCGTCTTCAACATTTACTTCCTGACTGTACAAAGTAGCCACACTACAAAGTACGACGATTACTACCGAAATTACTAAAAAGTAGTCTATCTTTTCTATGGACTTATCTGGCTTCAAGAGTTTCCTCCTGTCCGATCTTAGGTTGAGGATTTACTTCTTGCGTTTTTTTGAATGTTCCCGGCGGAAAAGCCGCATGAAACATTTCCCTCGCCACAGGAGCGGCTCCGGCGGCTCCTCCAATTCCGTATTCCACAAACACAACAACTAACACTTGTTCGCTGGCGGGAGCGTTTGCGGGAGCATACCCTACAAACCATGCGTGATTGGAAGCAGAAGCCCCTCTTCTTCTAGTCTGAGCGGTTCCGGTTTTTCCAGCTATTTCTGGTAAAAACGGCTTGTTCAATACGTGTGCGGCCGTTCCACTTTTGACCACAAGTTTCAATCCTTCTTTAATCGCCTCAACCGAAGATTGGTTGATTGGTATATCCCTTAAAATTTGAGGTGTGGTTCTATTGATAATAGAATTATCTACCGGATCTCTAATTTCACTTACTATATACGGTTGATAGATTTGTCCTCGGTTGAGCAATCCCATATAAAAAAGAGCCATCCCCATCGGAGTGGTAGAAATAAATCCTTGTCCGATCGAAAGATTGATCGTATCTCCATCAAACCATTTGGTTCCATAAGTTCTTTTTTTCCATGCAGAAGAAGGTACAAAACCGGTGACTTCATCCGGAAGATCCACCTTGGATTTGTTTTCCAATCCGAAAAGTCTGGAATAATTTAAAATTGCGTCTGATCCTAACTTATATCCTAAATTGTAAAAATATACGGAACAGGATTTTTGCAAAGCGTGCGCAAGATCATTTGTTCCATGTCCTCCCTTTTCCCAGCATAAAAATACTTGATCCGGAACTCCTGCAAACGTTGATTTCAACACAAAACTTCCGTTGCAAGAAAACGTAGTCTCTGGGGTATATCCTATCTTGTGTTGACTTTCCAATGCAGCAAGTGCAACTAACGTTTTATAGGTGGAAGCAGGTGGAAACTTAGATTTAATCGCGAGGTTTAAAAGTCCTCCGTTCGCTTTGACTCGGTTGTAGTGTGCGTTTCGATCCGCTCTATTTTTTCCGGAAAGTATATTTGGATCATAACTAGGATTAGACACCATCGCCAAAATTTCTCCGGTAGCAACTTTAATAGCGATCGCGGTTCCTCTACTTCCTTTTAAAGCTTTATAAGCGGCGATCTGTATATCCTTGTCTATTGTTAGAATCAGATTATTTCCAGGAGAAGAATGTTCTACAACACGTTCTTCTTCTATATTTCCTTCGGAACTTCTTTTTTGAATTCTAAATCCGTCCACTCCTCTAAGTTCTGAATCGTATTCTAGTTCCAATCCGTCCTTTCCTAAATACTGATACGATTTAATTTTTCCAGAAACTAGATCATTTCTAGTAGGTTTACCAATATAACCGGTCACATGCGCAAGAGCGGGACCCATTTTGTAAACTCTTCTCGGAGAAGGAAGTAAAACGATATATTTAGATATATTATCAAATACTGATATTCTTTCTTGTTGTGCGGTACTGATTCCTTCTAAAAGTACGATCGGTTTTTTAGACTTTAAGTTTCTAGAAAAACGAGGTTCGATCAATTCATCTTGGTAATAAGAAATTGGTATTGAAAGAGTTCTTGCAAATTCTTGAATGAACGCTTTTACGGAGACAGGGTCATATTTGAACAAAGAAGTATTTAATATTACGTCCAAGGAAGAGTAGTTCGATACGAGCGCCATAGAAGTTTCGGGGGTAAGAAAATTTCGATCGAACATCTGGCCTCTAGCCGCGGGCATAATTTCACTTTTTCGTACAAACTTTTCCGCCTTAAGTGCGTTATCCGTTCCGTTTAAAATCTGCAGATTGAATAACTGAAATATAAACGCAGCAAGAACAAATACTACAAGTCCGGAAAAAGTATAAAGACGAAGTCTAAAACTTTTTTCAAGTCGGTATTCCGACGCAGACTGAGCTCCACCTAACAACTTACGCGTCCCCCATATGATCCAATTGATAGATCCAAGTCAGAGCGTAAAAAAAAGCTGGTGCAATGAGTGCGTTAAACAAAGAAGTAAAGAATAAGGAATAACTCATATTCTCATGAAAAAACAAGGAAAACAAATAATACGTAGCTACTCTTGTAATAAACGTGATCAATAAAGAATAGATCGTAATCGATAGATAATTTTCATGATAAGCAGAACGAGCAAATTTTCCGACAAGATAACCGATCAGACAAAAGGTCAAAGAATGAAGACCGATCTTATACGTGACTACATTCCCCGCGGAAATTTCTCCTCCGAGTCCCGAATCGGTCAAAAGACCTCCGAAAAATCCGATCCAAAGTCCGTAGAGAGGTCCCTTTCTCAAGGCAAAAAAAAGTACAAGCAAAATCATAAAGTCCGGTTTAATCGCGGAACCAATTTCAAATAAATTCGAACCATTTAAAAAATGAGCGATTAAGATTCCGATCGCGATTACGAGTTTTTCTAAGATCATTGTAAATCTTCCTCGTTCGATGTGGACGGTTGATTTTTAGTTTCGTTTGTTTGCGTCTGATTCGTGTTAGGTGTTTTAACTTGGTTCTCTTTTAGACGATCCTCTCCTGGAAAATTAAGTTCTCCGAAATAAGGATTTTCGATCGTGATATTTTGTCCTTCTGGCCAAGTTTCCAACCATTTCTCAGGAAGTTTAAGAAGGATAGTCACACTCTCTAACATCTCAAATCGTACAAAAGGTTTTAAATAAGCACTTTTGAAACTTCCGTTTCTAGGTCCTTCTTCTGTGATAATTCCAACAGGAATCCCAAAAGGAAATACCCCACCACCACCGGATGTATAAACCGGTTTACCAATTTTACTTAAAGATTCTGCATATTGAATCATCTCGCTCGGTCCCATCGGATATTCTCCAAACACTCTAGGATCGATGATAATTCCGCTATCTATATAATTCAAAAGGGCTTCGGTTCCTCTTCCCGAATTTCCGGATAGATTGGCCCATAGATTTGTATCCGGCATGGATATTCCCATGTTGAAATTAGAATTGATGAGTGGTTGAACTACCGCAGAACCTCCGGTCACCGCAATTACTTTTCCTACAAGCGCTTCTATAATTGCCCCTTTTTGATCCACGGCTCTTGCGGTCACGGGCATATAAGGTTTGATTCCAGAATCGGAACCCTTGTCTATGATGATGGTTCTATAAATGGAATTGAGACGGACAGATAATACTTCTGCCTTGAGGCTGGAATATTTTTGTCTACTATGAAACTTAAGTTCTTTTCTAAGTGCGTCGTTTTCTCGATTCGCCTTTTCTAAATCTTGCGGAAGCAACTTATAGTCTTCCATAACGGCCACACAAGAATCCCTTTCTTTACGTATAGTTTCGAAAGATTCTAACTTATTGTAAGCGCCTTTGAAAAACCCACCGAAAGAATCAATAGAACCAGAGACTACGTCTCCTACTCTTTGAAAGCTGGCGATTCCTCGAACGATTACGTTACTCCGAAAGGTTAAAGAGAGAATAGAAAATAAAATACAAAAAAGGAGAGAAAGAGTCTCTTTACTTCGGCTGAGTTGAAACCATAACATCGATTCTTCTTTTTCTCCCGGATCCGTTTCGAACCAAACTCGTTCGAAACGTTAGCGAGTTTTTAACGTATACCTGGTTTGATATACTTTAACTCGTCCAGATACTTTCCGGTTCCGAGTACAACACAAGTAAGAGGGTTTTCCGCACGAAATACCGGAACCCCAGTTTCTTTGGAAAGATACATCTCCAATCCTCGTAATAGACATCCACCACCGGTTAGAACAATTCCTCTTTCTACTATATCCGATGCAAGTTCGGGAGGAGTTCTTTCTAAAACTCGTTTGATCCCATCTAAGATTTCGTCAGTAGGTTCTTTGAGAGCCTTACGAATTTCATTCGACTCCAGTTCTAAAGTTCTAGGAAGTCCGGAAATCGCATCCCGCCCACGCACTTCCATCGTTTCCGCTTTTTTTTCCGGAAATGCGTTTCCTATGGTGAGCTTAATATCTTCTGCAGTTCTTTCTCCTACCACTAAGTTATATTGGTTTCGGAGATATTTGATGATTGCCTCGTCGAACTCGTCTCCTCCGGTTCGAATGGATTCCGCAATTACCATCCCGCCTAACGAAATGACTGCGATTTCGGTCGTACCACCGCCTATGTCTACGATCATATTTCCTGCGGGTTCGTTAATTGGTATATTGGCACCGATCGCCGCAGCGAGAGCTTCTTCGATCAAGAAAATTTCTCTCGCGCCTGCTTGTTCTGCAGATTCGCGTACAGCGCGTCTTTCTACTTCTGTAATTCCGGACGGAACTCCGATCACAATTCTAGGTTTTACGAATGTAGTGCGGTTATGCACCTTTGCGATAAAATAACGAATCATTTTTTCGACGGTTTCAAAATCTGCAATCACGCCGTCTTTCATTGGACGAATAGCAACAATTTCTCCTGGAGTACGTCCCAACATCCGCTTTGCTTCCTGCCCTACGGCGAGGACTTTACCGGTAGCAGCGTGAACCGCAACAACGGAAGGCTCGGATAAAACGATCCCTTGTCCTTTAACATGCACCAGTGTATTTGCCGTTCCTAGATCGATTCCCATATCGTTAGAAAACAGGGCATAGAGATTATCAAAGATCATTTCAGGTACCTTTCAACCGCGAAGGTTTTTGTCTTTATTATCTGCTCAGAGTTAAAAATTCTTCAGAATTTTCTTCGTCGGACAGGTTTCAATAATTTCAATGCTTTGGTTCCCGGCAACCTCAAAACAAAAAATTCAGAAAACAAATTAAGCTGGATTCGATTTTAGTAGCAAAGCATTCTGTTCAACCATGGTTCAAGAAAAACCTCTCGCCGCCATCGATCTTGGCACCAACTCATTTCACATGATCATCGTTCGAGTTCGAACAAACGGAACTTTCGAAGCAATTGCTAGAGAAAAAGAATCAGTTCGCTTAGGTAATAGGTTGCAAGAAAACGGGCCGATTGATCCGGAATCATTTCGAAGAGGAATCGATTGTTTAAAAAGATTTAAAATCTTAGCAGAAAACGCAGGAGCAGAGATCAGAGCCGTTGCTACAAGCGCACTGAGAGAAGCTTCCAATCAAGAAGACTTTCTAGAAACAGCATATCAAGAAGCAGGTATATCCATCGATGTAGTGAGCGGTTATGAAGAAGCGCGTCTGATTTATTTCGGAATTCTTCAGGGAATTCCAGTTTTTGATCGAAAGATCATGATGATCGATATAGGTGGAGGAAGTACTGAGATTTTAGTAGGTCATAGAGGAAATATTTTATTCTCTAAAAGTTTTAAACTGGGAGCCATTCGACTTTCAGAAAAATTTTTTAAAGAAGAAACTCTTTCTAATTCGGATGTTCGTAAATGTAGACTTTACATCGAAGAAATGCTTCTTCCTTTTCGAAAGATTCTCAGAGATTTAAAACCGGACTTAGTGGTAGGTTCATCAGGAACTATCCAATCAATCGCAGGTATGATTTTAATATCCAGAGGAGAAACAGAAGAAATCTCTTTAAATAATTTTTCATTTACTTCTTCCGAATTTAAAAAAATACGAAATTTAATTTTAGAAGCGGATACTTCTAAAAAAAGATCCAAGATCCCAGGCTTAGATTTTAAAAGAGCGGATATAATCGTTGGGGGAACCTTAATCTTAGAAGAGATTTTTGATATTGCAAACGTTCCCGCTCTAACCGTTTCCGAATTTGCTCTTCGAGAAGGAATTGTATACGATACAATTCGCAAGTGGGAACATTTCGAAAGTACGGAACATTCCAAACACTTAGACGATATACGTCAAACAGCAGTTCATAATTTTATGAAATCCTTTTCTAGAGACGAAGAATATTCAAAACACGTCGCTGAATTAAGTCTTCAGATTTTTGATCAATTAAAGAATCTGCATAAACTGGATCAGGAACAAAGAGAACTTTTAGAAGCCGCGTCTCTTCTTCACGAAATCGGTCAATCTATTTCCCATTCTGCCTATCATAAACATAGTTATTATATGATCCGAAATTCGGAAATGCTTTTGGGTTTTACTTTTTTAGAAATTGAAATCATTGCTTTAACCGCTCGTTATCATAGAAAGAATACTCCTAAAATTAAACACAGGGAGTTTAACAAACTTGCGGAAAAAAATCAAACTTTAGTATGTCAACTTTCAGCAATCTTAAGAATCAGTTCAGCTTTAAATCGAAATCGAGGCGGACTAGTTTCTTCGGTAGTTTGTAAAATCGAAAAAAATCAGATTCGTTTTATTTTAGAATCCAGCAAGGGCTACGATCCTTCTTTGGAAATTTGGGCAGCGGAAGAACAAAAGATCGCTTTTGAAGAAACGTTCGGTTATTCGGTGGAATTTGTTACGGGAAATTAAAGACAAAAGTGATTATTACACTACGATATAAAGTGCAATTTCTGAGTTTTGGCGAGTCCGTTGCATTGAGTTTTTATTCGTCAAAATTTTTTACGCAAAATTCACTTTATCTTAAGATTTTTATTTAGAAACATGCAATTTTTATGATAAAGAAAAATTTTTCTCACTCCTCTGAATCGCGAACTCTCAAACCGGAAGAAAAAGATTTTTTACTTGCGATTATTAGTGAAGATGATCCAGAATCGATCGGTTCTCGGTCAATTGGATTCGATTCTTGTTCAAGAACTTTCGGATGGTCACATGGGTTCAATCCGATTCATTCAAAGCGTATGTAAAAATACAAATCGCCAATTCAGTCGAAAATGGAAAGAAGTTCAGTTTTATGATGATGACGGAGTTTTGGTCCTTGCCTCGATTCTTCTAGACAAAAATGGCTGGGCTTTTGAATTAGAAATTTGGAAAACTAATTTCAATCCCCTGATACGTTTTCCTAAAAAACATGAGTTCGACATAAAGAATTCATCTTTCTGAAAAAAGTTTGGATCTGAACTTTATGGATCATGTGAGAACTATTACAAAAACTAAATAATTAAAAATTTGTAATCTGACTTAATTTGTTGGAACTACTGCAAATCGCGATTTTAAGAGCATATTTTAAAATTGCAGAAACTCACATTTTTGAAAACCTTCTCATTTTCTTTAAGCCAAACTCACGTTAAAAAGGAGTATTCTTCGATCGCTCCACTTTAAGATTAATACAATTGAAATAGAATATTCAAATTTACTTACGTTTCTTTACGAAGAACCTTAATTAATAAACTTAAGGAAAAATACATTTTTTCCTTAATCAAATCGAAATTTTCCATACATCAGTAATTTTGTTTACGTCTGCAAAAACAAACGTAAACAATTTCAATTCCTAATTTTTAGGAACCTTTCCTGTAAATGTTTTTGTTTCCAATTTTCCGGTAGAAGAAGGAGCGGTAACGGAATATCGAATAGAATCGAAAGTGAAGGTTATATTTTCAATAGGTCGATCCCCTCCGCCACTTATGTTGACACTGGTGATCACTACATTGATTAGTTGAACTTCTATAGCTTTGTAAGTAGATGGTCCGCTTTTACTTTTTTGATAGTAAGTTAAGGTTATTTCTGGAACCGTTTCTCCGCGCGTGCATTTTTCTAACAAATATGCGGAATGTAAATCCACGAATCTTGAAATCGTATAATCCTGATAAATCGGTCGATAACTAGGCCCCTCCGCCATAAGAGGCATCGATACTCCATGGTTATAATTAAGAACCTCAAATTGTATTTTATCTCCTTCCTTTGGAGTGGAAGAATCCGTAATTTTCAAAATGAGTTTATTAACGAGATCTACGTCTTCCGCATTCAAAGGAAAGATCAACAAGAACATAACTAAAAAACAAAAAGTCTTTAACATTTTAATTCTCCAATGGATTTATAAGTTAATATAAGATTCTCGAACATTTTCGAAAATATCGTTTATCAATCCAATGGAAACGGAAGTTATTTTTCTATTCGATTTTTTTCAACCAAAAGATAGATTTTGTTTTTGTCGGTAAAGATTTGATTTCTTAAATAACGTGAGCAGGGCGTAAGAGGTTCGATTCGTTTTATAAAAACCTAATTTTTCCATAAAAAATAAATGTGGAATCCCTCGATTCAAATCACAAAAAATGAATGTTTAAAAATTGATTAGAGTTGCTAAAAAATCTATTTCTTTTGCATGGAAACGGTCGGTTAAAACAATGTTGTTAATCTGAACTGTGGATTTTTCAACAACTCTATTATACGGCTTAATTTGTGGGAACTATTACAAATCATGGATTTACCAGTTAAACTTTGAAAATTGTGGGAGCTATTACAAAAAGAATCATCGTCCAATCAGATTTTTACACAAAATCGTTATTTTGCAGCCATTATCAAAATTTAAATCCTATTTTAATGTAAGTTCTGATTGAGAAAAAATTTTTTAAAAGTATGAGTTCCTACAATTTTAGAATTTTTTCTTAAAATCGTGACCCGTGGTAGTTCCCACATTTTAGGAATCAATCTGTAAAGTTCAGATCCAAAAATTTTTCAGAATCATGGGTTCCTTTAGGCCGAGCTCACGTTAAATAAACTTTATAGTTTGTCCTAAAATCTTAGAATGAATCATTTTGGAACCTTCAATAAAAATGCTGGAGTTCCCACAAAATAAAAAATATTTGCTCCGACAAACTAACTGGATTTTAAAAATATCTTTCAAAAAGAAAGTGCAAATGAAATTCTGGTCGATCCAAGAACCAAATTTTTTGTCCATACAACTAAAAATGGAATGTAAATATTTCAGATATAACTTTATTGAAAAATCCATCATACATTGATGGCAAATTAAAAACATTCAAAAAATAGGATATTCTAATATGACTACAGAACAAATTATGAAAGCTTTAGAGAAAATGGGGACACCGTCTGTCAAAAAAATATTTATCAATCACGGAGCGAAGGAGCCACTTTTTGGAGTCAAGATAGTTGATCTCAAAAAAATCCAGAAAAAAATTAAAAAGAATAATGAGCTTTCATTAGAACTTTATAAAACTCTAAATGCAGATGCCATGTATCTCGCAGGACTGATCGCAGACGAAAAAAAAATTCAAAAAAAAGACTTACAATTTTGGGTAAAAAACTCTACTTCTCCTATGATCAGCGAATGTACAGTTGCTTGGATCGCAGCGGAAAGTAAATACGGTTTAGAACTTGCAAGAGAATGGATCGAATCTGAAAAAGAAAGTATCGCTTCTTCCGGATGGAGCACTTTCTCCAGTTTATTATCGATCCTTCCAAACGATCAAATTGATTCTAAAGAAATTTCTAAAAACCTCAAAAGGGTAGAATCTAAAATTCATAAATCTCAAAATCGAGTAAAATACTGCATGAACGGATTTGTAATTGCAGTCGGAGGTTTTTATCCTCCTCTTTTTAAAGAAGCTTTAGAAGTTGCCAAAAAAATCGGAAAAGTAGAAGTAATGATGGGTAAAACTGCCTGCAAGGTTCCAAATGCTCCGGAATATATTTTAAAGATGGAGAATATGGGAAAAATAGGAAATAAAAAAAAGACGGCGCGTTGTTAAGTCCAAATTTAGAATCACTTAGAATGGTGAAAATCCTTCTGATGTAAATTGAAAGGGTGATACTTGAACTTCCTTCAAAAAAACTTACAGAGGAATTACAAATTTTTATAATTTTGTAAGAACTACTACTCAGATCTATATAATAAAGTATTAATATTTTATACTGAAATAGTATTCTGGAATCAAAATGAACAACACTCAGTTTTACAGAAATCAGTAAGTTTAACGTGAATTCGATGTAAGAATCCTAGGTCTATTTTTTCGTAAAAAAATAGACGTGGGAACTCTCACAAATCGTGGATTTACCAGTTAAACTTTGAAAATTGTGGGAACTACTATAAGAATCATCGTCCAATTAGATTTTTACACAAAATCGCTATTTTGCGGCCATCATCAAAATTTAAATTCTATTTTAACTTGAGTTTGGCGCGTGTAAACGAGAAAGTATTTTCTTAAAGTATGAGTTCCCACAATTTTAGAATTTGTTCGTAAAATAGTGACTCGTGGTAGTTCCCACATTTTAGGAATCAATCTGTAAAGTTCAGATCCCAAATTTTTTCAGAAAAATGAATCATGGTCGAACTCATGTTATTTTAGCGTGGGGTTCACGTAAGAAAATCAGGTCTTGTCCCAAATAACTTCTTCTACGAAATCAGATCTATATGAACTGCATTGTAAAAAATTCTTTCAAACAGCATCAAGGGAAGTAATTCGTGGGAACTATTACGTTTATAGTAATTGAATTTAAAGTGAATGTAGAATTGAAAAATCATCTTGATTCTTGAAATGTGGGAACTACTGCAAATTTATGTTATACTGTTGATTTAGAACGTGCAAGAAACTACACTATTAACATTAAACTCAGGTTATTTTAAAAAACTATATTCTAAAATTATAATAAGCCTAGGTTTCTCTGTTTTTGGCCTTTGAGTTTTTTTGAAATATGTGATTTTTTTGATTCAAATTTGATCCGTTTTACTCCTTGCGAGAACCGTAATGAGTATGGGTGTTTTATTACTCAACTCTGACCATGAAATTAGTTCTGCACTTCAAAAAGATCCTTCCGAGACTGTGACTCTTTTGATTCCGGAAGATATTTGGCTTCTTTTTCCTGAAAAAGACGTTAAGTTACTTACTAAAAGAATTCCTGCGCTTTTGAAAATTTATGGGAAATATCTTTCTTCGTCGGAACTTCTCGGTAAAAAGGCAGGTAGAACTTTATATCAACCTAGTCCAGGTAAATTAAAAATGAAACGAATCAATGTTCGTGTTCCTTCCGGAAGTTGGACTCTTTTGGAAACGTTGGCTCAGGCTCATGGTGTGTCTAGGTGTTATCTTTTTAATTATCTTTTGAAATTGGAAGCTCTTGGGGTCGGGAATTCTATCTTGAATACGGTTCGGGCGGGAGTTCCCACATTTCACTGGTCTTACAGTTATATCCTGCACTTAGACCTGCCAAACAACCGAGTAACTCGAAAACTACACTGTGAACCAGAATCCTATTTTTATGCTTTAGATCTAGAACGGTTTTCTACATAAAATCACTGTTAGACGATCACAATCAAATTTAGAGATTTCAGAAAATAAATGAATTTTTACCAATTATTTAGAATATAGGCACTTCTTTAAAAAAGCGCGGTAAATCCCCAAATGAACAAACACAAAAAAACATTTTCAAATGTACAAACAGTAATATTCAGTCTGATTTTTTTGATTTTAATTGCAAACTTAACTTCTCACCAGACAAGCCAATCTTCTCAGATAAAAGTTCCGAAATCAATAGTCTCCTTAGTAATCAATCACTCAGAAATTGTCAAATTTCTTCATCCGAAAGTAAAAGGCCGTCTACCACTGATTCTTTCAGATCATTTATTAGAATCGAACATAAAACTTTCCAAATTCGAAAAGTCCGTACAAATTCTTTCCGACATTGAAATTGGTTCTCGGCCACATATTCGTTTCCTGAGTTTTCAAACAGATGATCGTCATGCAAAAACTACAATAGAATACCAAATCGAATGACTCCGTGCTACCTTTTACTTTAAGCTTGGAAAAAATGAAATTTGGAATATTAAAAAAACAATAATTATAGAAAAATAATACGATTTCACATTTTTTAAAAATTTCAACAACTCTAATAAAGAATCAATAATTTACACTTTAACCATATGAATTCAAAGAAAAATCAGGGCAAATCCGGCTGCCATAAGCAGCCGGACCGGGCTCTCAGCTCTGGTCAATAAATTGTATATAAGAACGTTATACGACTTATCACCGTAGATTTCAATTTATCGACCCCGCATCGATCCCTTTCGCATTATACCGAATTCACATTAATACAATAATTTGTCTTTAGTTACAATTTATTATAGAACGCGATCTGTCGAACAACCCATGAAAAGTAAGACGCTGAGTTACTTCGAGCGCCCAGAAACGACTCAGTTTGAGAGAGTATTCTGCTGAGTTCTCCTGCGCTTCAATTGCTTTCGCATGAATTCTATCGAACTCACGTAAAATGGCACTTTATGATAAAAATTTATGTATTCAGTTTGATAGAGCTTAGCAATGACCGTTTAATTATAAATTAAGACTATAAATTTTTTCCGCCAAAGTCGGGACAAGCTTCTTCATTCCACAAGTATTCAAGTGAGTATAATCCCCAAAATCACTCAGTTCAAACAAAGAGCCTTCAACCTTCCAGTACGAAATTGTTTCTTTCACAAGAATCGATTCCCAAAGAGGCATCAAAGTAAGTGTCGAAATTTTATTTTCAAAATCGGGACGAAACGGAATAGAAACCGCCAAAATCGGAACATTTTGAGACTTCAAATAAGAAAATAATTCTCTCCAAGCATTTAAAGAAGACACTCTTGTTTTATGTAAGGAGGCTTCTGCGTTTGGAGGAAGAGGAATCGGATTTTTATTTGGAACACAAACGCCATCGTAAGAGAATTCTTTTCCCCAATCCAAATATCCTTTATTTTTTGAATATTCTATTTTTATAAAATTATTTTTATTTAAATTAACTTTCCATTTTTCAATAGGGTTTCCAGAAAGAAGGTTCTCAATTTTTTTTTCAGAATAACTAAATTCATCTCCTTCTCCTATAATTTTCAAAGTTGTAGAAACGGACGCATTCAAACGCAAAAAAGGAAATACTCTTCCTAAAAGATAATAAAGCCCCGAAGAAACATTCTTTAGATAAAAATTTCTAAAAATCGTTTTTGTAAAAATCTCAGAGTGAAAAGAATCATAGTTCAATTCTAGACTTCGGTGAGCGCTTGCTACGTCCATATCCGCAATCGAAAAAACGGAACCGTTTACAATCACCAAGGAAGGTTTAGTTTTTATTTTTCGTTCGTATTCTTTCCACCGTAACAACATTCCTTCCGGCTGTTCGGATGGTCTGGGCAAAAACCAAATGGGGCGACCAATTTTTGTTTCTAATTCCTGCGGATGAACCCCGGAAAGTATCTGACTATCTCCTAAAAATACAATCGGTGCTTCTCGATTTAAATTGGATTCCGTATATAAAAAAGAATCCAAACGAGACAATTGATCGTATAAAAAAGAATTTTTCTCCTGAAAGAATAATAAATATGGAAATAATATAAATTGGAACGTTATGCAGAAGAGAAAACCAATGACCCAGCCAAAAATTTTATTTTTTACAAAGCCCAGATGAAAGCCAGATACAAAGTTTATTTTTTTCAAAGTAAAACTCCTAAATCTTACATCAATAAAAACATTATTTTTTAAAAATATGTTTTTCCATAACGATCTCTAAACGACTTAACCTTCGAAAAAATGTCACATACGTTAGTTTAACACAAAGACTAGTTTTCATGAAATTGAATTTTTTTATTAACAAAACGTGAATTCAGAGCAAGTACATTTTAGCAAATAAAAACTTAATCTTCATAGAGGCATACCAGTTTCTTCGAAATTTCTGTTATCGCTTTCTCATTGTTGCATAGAACTCAAGTTAAAAAATATATAAAAACGATTGTACTACTAATCTCTATAAAATTGAGTACCGTTAATTTTATTACAAAACGCTGATCCATGCAAAATATTAAGTATTTTATTATATAGTTATGAGCAACCTAATCCCAAACTTTTAAAATGCAGAAATTCACACAAAATTCCGAAATTACAATTTATAAATTCTTATATAAGAACCTGTATATTTTGGAACAAAAACACATTTTAGATACAGAATTTTAAACATCCTATTACAATTCTTCATTAAAATTTCCTATTTTTCTAATATTTCTTATATTTGATTTCCTGCTCAAAAACTTAAATCTGTAAAATTACCGAAGGCACGTTTATAACTCAACAAAATCATAAATTACTTTAAATCTTTGGAATAATCTTAAAACTGAAAATAAAAGAATTCTTTCTTTTCAAAAATCCCAAATAAGCAAAACAAAATTCCAATTCCAAAAGAAAATAAAATCAAGCTAGATTGTTTTTCGACAATCTTATCAAAAAACAAATCGGTTCCTCCCGAAACGATCATCCAAAATTCCACACAAAACAAAGGAAATAAAAGAAAAAATAATTTAGCCGCAAACACGGAATTCCAGTAAAATCCTCCAAATGTATTCTCGATCAAACTCCAAAGTTCACCCGGAGAATTTACCTGAAACAAAAGCAGCCCAAGAGCAAACATCCAAAAAGTCAAAAAAAGTCCAATTATTTTTATAGAATATTTTAAAACTTTAATATTCTTATTAATTAAATTTAAAAAGTATTTTTGAATTAAATTATAAAACACAACCTGCAAACCACAATAAAATCCCCATACTAAATACCCATATGTGGCTCCGTGCCAAAGCCCTCCTAAGATCCAAACGATCATTAAATTTACGTTTTGGCGAAACAAAGAAACTCTATTTCCCCCTAAAGGAATATAAAGATAATCCCTTAACCAAGTAGAAAGTGAGATATGCCATCGCTTCCAAAACTCGGAAGGGTTGGACGAAATAAAAGGAAAATTGAAGTTTAACGAAAGCCTAAAACCTAACATCTTTGCAAGACCGCGTGCTCCATCCGTGTATCCACTAAAGTCGGTGTAAACCTGAAACGCAAAAGAGAAAGCGATCCAAAATATCATACCAGAAGGAAGAGACATTCCCGGTTCCATCACCTTATTGGTAAAAAACAAAAGATGATCTCCTATAAACACCTTCTTAAACATTCCCCAAAAAAATAAAATCGCTCCGGAAACAAAACCGTTTTGATCTACTACACGTTCCTTTTCGATCTGGGGTAATAAGGAATCCGGTCTTTCAATAGGTCCAGCCAACAACAACGGAAAGAATAAATCATAAACTCCAAAACGTATGAAGTTGGAACAAGGAGTTATTTTTCGGGATCGAATATCAGAAAGATAACTGATATTGTGAAATGTATAAAACGAAATTCCTATCGGCAATAAAATTTCCGGAATGGGAAGAATCGAAGATGGAAACAGAACTCCCAAAGAATCGTTCCAAATACTTAAGAAAAACAAAATATACTTAAAAAAGATCAGAATTCCCAGATTTAAAACAATTAAAAAAACGAAAATTCGTTTTCCACGGATTTCAGCAGACGTTTTACCAAGCCAAATTCCCCCTGCAAAATTAAAGGAAATACAAAAGAGCAAAAGTAAAACCATCTCCGGTTTCCAATAACCGTAAAAAAACAAACCTCCAAAAAACAAAAGAAGATTCTGCCCCTTCAAACCGAGACGAAAATAGATCAGACAAAAACCTATAAAAAAAAAGAGAAAATTCAGAGAATTGAATAACATTCTCTATCGATCTAAGACTCTTCGAGTAATTCTAAAATTCTTTCTTTTTCTTTTGTATCCGCAGGATAACAAAGAGTATGTTGTACAACTGAGGTTTGAAAATCTTTGGACCTACGATCCACTTCAACAAGACGATTTTTAATTTTACGAATGAGTACCTGTGTCTCTTCTCGATCCTTTCCATCCAGAATCATCGCGTATTTTCCTTGTCCGATCCGATAGTGAAAATCTACTTCAGATAAATTATCTTGAATGGCCTTTCTAAGTTCCTCACTATAATTTACAAAAAATCCGGAACCTTTTAATTTAACCATTCTAGATATATTCTGAATTTTGAATATAGTTAGACTAAAACAATTTCCTAGTCTAGTCGATTTCAAAATCATCTCTTCTATTTTTTCCTCAACAGGACTAAATGGATCCTTAAATACCGAATCTCTTTCCTGAACCAGTAGTAAATTGGAAAAAACAGGTGCCAGCACCTCTGAAATGCCAACTGCGGTTTCTCGATCAGAGTCAGTCCAAGGAACTTCAGTTTCATGAACGATCCACATTCCAACAAGCCAATGTAAATTAATCAAAGGAATAACTATAAAATCAGTCATAAGCCCAAGTTCGTCATTGGACAATTTTTGTACAAGCTCGGGATGTTTTCTAAAATTTTCGATTCTAAACACACCCGGAATGTTAGAAACGATTCCTACGATCGAACTTTCCAAAGAAAGCCTAAAACTTCCTACGTGTTCTGGAGTGAGTAAGTTGGAAGCAAATACTCGGAATTCGTTTTTATTTTCCAAAATCATAAACGTAGCGCGACGGACTTTTAATTCTTCTCGAAACGCAGAAAATAATTTATCATAGGCTTCATCCATACTACGGACGGAAGAAAAATCTCTAGCAAGCGAAATGATCAACTCGTTGGCACGAACCGTTTCTTTTAGATTTTGATTTTCTTGATGAAGTAGTTCGGCATCATAAATTCTTTTATATACTGAACCAGCGATTTCCCCGATGATCTTTAAAAATTCAAGATCTTCAATCGTATAATCTTCTCCGCTGATCGTTTGACCTAGAAGAATGATTCCAAAAAATTCTTCGGTGGTTCGAATCGGAACTAAAAGTTCAGCTTCCGATTGCTGTAGAATCTCTCTTTCCTTAGCAGGAAGAGTCGGTTTTAAAAGTTCCTTGGCATAAAGAACCGATCCAGCGTTATGCACCGCATGATAGATTTCCTCTTCCGAAGAAATAGTCCACTCTTGATTGAAATTTTCACCTTGGTAATCTTCCAAACGAAAAAAATCCTGATTTCCATTTTTAGAAGAAAAGATCCCAATCGATTCGGAACCTATTTGCCCCATAATCGAAAACAAAAGATTTTCAAAAAAGTTCGCAAAGTCTGTAGAGATTCCTATTTCCTTACTGATTTCAAAAACAGAAATATAGTTCTCTAATTTTTTTCGAGAAGCAATCTGAAGATCTATAGGGGAAGTAGTAAAATTAGAATCGTCGTCAAATAAGAATCCATCCTTTTCGGAAGCGGAAATATTTGGATCTTTTTTAGGAGGAGTTCTACGTGCTTCTTGTTCCGCCTCTTTAACCCAATCATCAAAAGGATCCTCCTCTAAATGCGTTACGCTATCATTAACATTAGTATCGTCTAATATTTCTTTTTTATTCTGTTCTTGTATCGAAAGTTTATCAGAATCGTCAACTATTTGATCTATTGACTCTGAATCCAATGAAGAAGTTGTTTCGTCTTCAAAAAGATCATCTATAGTGACATCATTTTCATCTTGTGATAATTCCTGAATATCATTCTCGTCCAAGTCTGAAATTGTTTCGACCGGGTCAGAAAGATCAGGATTTGAAAACTCTTCTTGTTCGTTTGTATCCAAAGAAATTTCGTCTAACTCAGGGATAAAAAACTCCTCGGAATTGGATTGAAGATCATCTCCGAAATCAACGGATTCTTCGGAAGAAATCGGCAGTTGATCCTCTTCAAACGGCGATGATAAAACAATTCCCTTTTCTTCGGATTCCTTTCTCATACCAAGGGCTTTTTGTAAAAATCCTTGTTTACGCTGAAGAGATTCGGATTTTTTGAGCAGTGATTTTTTTACTTCCCCAGAAGACGTCGAAGTGGAAATCCCCGACGAATTCGATCGGACTAACTTACTGACTCTTTCCAGCAATCCCATCGGTCATACACCGATCTGCTTCATTAGTTTTTTATAAAGTTCGAAATAATCAGAACGAGAAAATTCTCGAATAAGATCATCCGGCAAATTGCCTAACAATTCGTCCAAATACGTCATGATACGTTTCATTTCGTCCTTAGAAGGAACATCTCCTGAAAGTTGTCCGGTAATAGCTTCCGTTTGATCGGGAGTTTTACGCAGTTCTTCAATTGGAGAAGGCTCTTCTTCGTCAGCGTATTCGTCCAATACGATGACCATTTCTTGGTCTTTTACAGACTCCAACGTAGGAACAATTTTAGAAACTTCCTCTTCTTTTGAAACGTCTTCATCAATTGAATCAAAAGCATCCAAATCCGAAACCGGAGGAAGTTCTCCTAAAATTTCACTTAGATCTTCTTCCGCTTCTACTTCAGATATATTCGAGCCAAATTCGTCTTCCGACATTGCAGCTGGTTCTTCATTTTCAGAAGCCAGTAAATTACCAAGCTCTTCATCAGAAAGTGCAATCGGTTCGTTTGCATCTTCATCTTCTTCTAAAGAAATTTCAGATGGCTCCGAAGTAGGAGAATCCCAATCTACTGCTTCTGGTAAGTCACTTGGTTCTTCCGACATTGCAGCTGGCTCTTCATTTTCAGAAGCCAGTAAATTACCAAGCTCTTCATCAGAAAGTGCAATCGGTTCGTTTGCATCTTCATCTTCTAAAGTTGAATTTTCCAATTCTTCCAAATCGTTTGTAGGAAGTTCAAAATCTTCAAAAGACAAAGAATCTTCTTCAGACAAAACAGGACTTCCAATTCCTTCCAATTCGTGTTCCGGAAGGGAAATTTTTTCTTCTTCAGAATCTTCAAACAAGGAAGAATTAGAAATCTCATCCAAAGACAATAAATTGGAATCCTGTTCAACCGGAAGAGAAAAATCTTCATCTTCTATGTGAGTGATAAAATCAGGTAAATCATCATCCGAGACACCTGAGGATGTATTGAGTATATTATCCAACTCATTTCCGGAAAGTGAAATCGGGGCGTCTTCTTCTTCCAATTCGTCTAAAAAGGTTTCGGATCTTTCCCCAGTAATTTCACCTAACGTAGAATCCTCATCTTCGGTTTCAGAACCTACAGAAGTAGAAATAAAATCGGGAAGATCGTCTTCAGCAGCAGGAGCTATTTCTCCTAGTTCAGTTTCGGATAACGCGATTGGACCTTCTTCATCGCTTAAAAAATCTTCTTCCTGATAAGATTTTTCATTTTGATCTGACAATTCAAATTCTTCTAAATCTTCCTCTCCAAAACTGAACGCGTCCGGTTCCTCGGTTAAAGAGTTATCTAATTCAGAAAAATCAATTCCGTCGTCAGGTGCTGAATCTCCAGGAATAAAAAAAGAATCATCAGATTCTAAATTAGAAATTTCTGATATATTGGAAATGTCGTTTATATCCAATAATTTATCTATTTCCGCGTCTACAAGAGGATCTGTTAATTCCAAATCCAAAGTATCTTCTATATTAAAATTTGCGGAACCAGTCGTTTCTTCGGAATGAAATACAAAATCGCTTTCAAAACTAGAAGGGTATTCCTCTCCTGAACTAGCTACAAGACTTTCTAAAGGATCCAAATTTATACTCAGATTTTCAGGCTCGGAAGAAAGTATAGAATCAATATCGTCGAATTGTAATTCGTCCATACCGACATTGCGACCTTCCTCGTGTGAATTGTCGTCCTTGACCATTTCGTAATCTTCCGCCATATTCCTATAACATCATTCTTTCAATTCGATCGTCTGTCCGTCCAAAATTTCCCGATCGAGTTCTAGTTCCAACGTGGAAGGCTTTTTAAAACCTCCCGCCATACGAACCAAATCATCCAAAGTATCTCCTTTATGAAGACGATAAACTCCGGGATGAACAACATTTCCGCGAATCGACGCAGAAATAGGTTCAGACTGGAATATACTTCGAATCTGTTCCTGGTTTTTTCGTAAGAGAAAACCTACGCTTAAAAATAAAACCATTCCTGCGAAAACACGAATCGTAGTTTTCATAATACCTAATGTTATCCCCAGATCTCCATTGTATTCGGAGAAAAGAGAATCCTTGCTACTATTTTCGGAAATTCACACCCCTAAAAGTTAGCGGGATGCGACTAAAATTCGAGTTTTTGTTTTTTGGAGGAAAAGATTTTTAGAATCGGATGGAGGAAGTTTTTCCGCTTCTATTAAATTCTTTTTTTCGACTTCTAAATCGATGTCTTCTTTAAGAGCGCCGTGGTCCGTAAGAATGCTGATAGAATTATCTTTTACTTCGATAAATCCCTCTTCTACGGATAATACCTTGAGTTTGTCGCTTTTGCGGATTTCGAGAACTCCGATTCCCAAAGTAGCGACCAAAGGAGCGTGATCCGGAAGGATTCCGAAAAATCCTTCACTGCCAGGAACGATCAGAGAATCCACTTCCCCTTTATAGAGAATCTTTTCAGGGGAAATTACGGATACTTTGAGTTTATTCGCGGACATTCGCGTTATCCTTTATAACCTTTTGCCTTTTCGATGGCGTCGTCTATAGAACCAACCATATAAAAAGCTTGTTCTGGAAGGTGATCGTAATTTCCAGAAATCACTTCTTTAAAAGAACGAACCGTATCAGCAAGTTTTACGTATTTTCCAGGAGCCCCCGTAAACACTTCTGCCACGTGAAACGGTTGAGAAAGAAATTTCTCGATTTTTCTGGCTCTGGCTACGAGTATTTTATCGTCTTCGGAAAGTTCATCCATACCCAAGATGGCGATAATGTCCTGAAGGTCTTTGTATCTTTGCAAAATTCTCTGAACTTCCCGAGCGACTAGATAATGTTCTTCTCCAAGAACCTGTGCGTTCATTACTCTGGAAGTAGAATCCAATGGATCCACCGCGGGATAAATTCCTTTATCTGAAATCGCACGAGAAAGAACGGTAGTTGCGTCCAAGTGAGCAAATGCGTTCGCAGGAGCCGGATCTGTCAAGTCGTCCGCAGGAACGTAAATTGCCTGAACGGAAGTGATCGATCCCTTTTTAGTAGATGTAATCCTTTCTTGAAGCGCCCCCATTTCGGTAGAAAGTGTAGGCTGATAACCCACCGCAGAAGGCATTCTTCCGAGAAGAGCAGACACTTCGGAACCAGCTTGCGAAAAACGGAATATATTATCCACGAACAGAAGAACATCAGTTCCAATAGAATCACGGAAATGTTCCGCCATTGTAAGAGCGGATAACGCAACTCTCAAACGAGCTCCAGGAGGTTCGTTCATCTGACCGTAACAAAGAACAGTTTTGTCGATTACTCCAGATTCCTTCATCTCTCTCCAGAGATCGTTTCCTTCGCGGGTTCTTTCCCCCACTCCGGCAAACACGGAAAATCCACCGTGTTGTTTTGCAATATTGTTGATGAGTTCCTGAATGAGTACTGTCTTTCCTACTCCGGCTCCTCCAAAGAGCCCGGTCTTTCCACCTTTGATATAAGGAGCGAGAAGATCGATTACCTTGATTCCGGTTTCGAAAACTTCAGTTTTAGAAGTAAGTTCGTCGAAAGAAGGAGCGGCTCTGTGAATCGGACGGGTTTCCTTTACGGTGATCGCAGGACCTTCGTCGATGGTTTTACCTAAAACGTTGAAAATTCTTCCGAGGGTCGCGTCTCCTACGGGAACACTGATCGGTTTTCCTGTATTGGAAACTTCTTGTCCTCGAATCAAACCATCCGTGGAAGAAAGAGCGATCGCACGAACCGCTTTTCCTCCAATATGGGTTTGGACCTCGGCGATAATCGTTTCTTTTTTTCCGGAAACGATCGTTTCGATTTCCAATGCATTATAAATTTCTGGAAGTTCTCCGTTTTCAAATTCGATATCCAAAACGGATCCGATGATCTGCTTGATTTTACCTTTATTCATCCAAGTCGCTCCAATACTTAGTTCAGTGAATCCGCTCCGGCAACAATCTCGGAAATTTCCTGAGTGATTTTTGCCTGTCTAACGCGGTTATATCCGCGGGTGAGCAGTTTGATCATTTCAGAAGCCGCGTCTGTTGCGGACTTCATTGCGATTCTTCTGGCGATCTGTTCCGAACAGTTCGCTTCTAAAATCGCCTTTAAAAAGGCCGTTTTTACGACCAGAGGTAGAAGGGATTCGAGAACCTTTTCCGGACTCGGTTCGTAAACCATCATATCGCTTACACTTTCTTCTCCAGCGGGTTCCAAAGGAAGAACTCTCGTAACTTCTGGTTTTTGAGAAGCAGAAGAATAATAGACGGTAGACGCAATTTCCACCACGTCCACTTCTTCCTTGGCGAAAAGTTCCAAAAACAAATTGGCAAACTCTTCCGCTTCTTTGTAACCAGACTTATCGTCTAGATGAGTGTAGTTTTTTTCTGCCTTTTCTCCCGCAAATTTGAAAAAAGAAATTCCTTTCTTGCCCACAATAAAAAGACGAACGTTGACTCCCGCCTTTTTATATTCCGCGATCTTCGCTTTGGCCATACGATTTACGTTAGAATTGTATCCGCCACAAAGTCCTCGGTTCGCGGTAATGATCAAAAGAGCCACGGTTTTTATTTTTTCGGGTCTTCTTAAATAAGGACTATGTACCACTCCGCCAAGAGAGGCCAAAGAGGAAACGAGCTCCTTAATTTTATTCGAAAAAGGATGAGAGGCGTTCACCCGGTCGCTGATCTTTTTAGATTTGGCCGTAGAGACCATTTCCATCGTCCGGGTGATCTTTCTAGTATTCTTTACCGAGTTGATTCTTTTTTTGATTTCTCTGGGAGTTGCCAAAGCGAACCTCTATCTCAGTGCTTTCTTAAAAATTCTTCCGCGACCTTAGAAAGAACTTCTCCAAGTTTTTCTTCGTCGGAGATTTTCTTTTCTTTGCGGATCGATTCCAGAACTTCGGAATATTGTTCCTTGATCATATTCAAAAGATATTTTCCGTATTCTTGAACTTTTGCTACTGGAATTTTATCCATAAATCCGCGAGTTACCGCAAAAATTTCCACAACTTGTTCTTCCACCGGATACGGAGAAGAAACTGGCTGCTTGAGCATCTGAACGATTCTATTTCCGCGATCAAGCTGCGCTTGAGTTGCTGGATCCAGTTCAGTTCCAAGTTGAGCGAACGCTTCGAGGTCGCGGAACTGAGCGAGTTCTAGTTTCATCTTTCCTGCGACTTGTTTCATCGCTTTGATCTGAGCCGCAGATCCAACCCGAGAAACCGAAATCCCCACGTCTACCGCCGGACGGTTACCGGATGCGAACAAGTTAGATTGAAGATAAATCTGTCCATCTGTGATCGAAATCACGTTAGTCGGAATATAAGCCGAAACCTCACCTTCCTGAGTTTCGATAATCGGAAGCGCGGTTAAGGAACCAGCGCCGTATTTATCGTCCAGTTTAGCCGCTCTTTCGAGAAGTCTAGAGTGAAGATAAAACACGTCTCCAGGATACGCTTCCCGACCCGGAGGACGGCGAAGCAGAAGGGACATCTGACGATATGCAACTGCTTGTTTAGAAAGATCATCGTAAACTACGAGAGTCGCTTTCTTTTCGTTATACATAAAATATTCCGCCATACTACATCCTGAATAAGGAGCGATGTATTGCAGAGGAGCCGGATCTGCAGCAGTTGCAGAAACCACGATCGTATATTCGAGAGCGCCTTTATTACGGAGCATCTCTACTGTAGAAGCCACTGTAGAAGCTTTTTGTCCGATCGCCACATAAACGCAGATCACTCCGGTTCCTTTTTGGTTGAGAATCGTATCGAGTGCGATGGAGGTTTTTCCGGTTCCTCGGTCTCCAATGATGAGCTCCCTTTGCCCGCGTCCAATCGGGATCATCGCGTCGATCGCTTTGATTCCGGTTTGCATCGGTTCGCCTACGGGCTGTCTCATCGCAATTCCCGGTGCTGGAGATTCTACAGGTCTTGTAAGTTTGGAATTGATCGGACCTTTTCCGTCAATCGGTTCGCCTAACGGATTTACTACGCGTCCCAGAAGTTCGGGACCAACAGGAACTTCGAGAATTCGGTTCGTTCTTTTAACGGAAAATCCTTCCTGAATATCCAGGTAATTTCCGTAAACCACAACTCCCACAGAGTTATCTTCGAGGTTGAACGCCTGGCCAAAGATTCCGTTTTGGAATTCCACCATTTCTCCGGACATTACGTTTTTAAGTCCAAAAACTCGGGCAATTCCATCTCCGATCTCTAGGACCGTTCCAACCTCTTCTACACCCAGATCTTTTTTATAATTTAAAATTTCCTGCTTGAGAACGGACGTAATTTCGTCTGTCTTAATTTTCATAGATGGCTCCAACCGGTAATTTCTTTTCCAGCATGGACTTCTTGATTTCCACCAGCTGGGAAGCGATTGACTTTTCGATTTTTAAGTCATTAAATTGTACGACGAATCCGCCCAGAAGAGATTTGTCTTCCGAAACTTCCAAAATAAATTCCGATTTGAATTTTTCGGAAAGAATGGATCCGAGTTTGGCCGCTTGAGCGGGTTCTAAAGAAGGATAACTTCTTACTTGAGCGCGCACCCTTCCCTTTTTCTTATCCAGCTCTACGGTGAATTGTTTTTGAATTTCAGGAAGATAAAGAATTCTTCCCCGATTCAAAATTACTCCTAAAAAGTTTAAGGTTATATCCGAAATTTTTCCTCGGAGATTTTTTATCAAAACCTTCTCTTTCTCTTCGTTAGATACGATAGGAGAAAGAAAAAAATTTTTTATCTTTTCGTCTTTGAAAAGTAACTGAGTTAAATCACCTAACTCTTGTTCCACTTCTTCGGGAACATTTGTTGCTCCTAAAAGTGCAGAAGCGTATGTTTTGGAAACACCGAAATCGTTCATTGGTTTATGCGCTCAGTTTTCCCAGTTTATCTAATTCTGTTTCGATAAAAGTTTTGTAGTCTTCGCTTTTGAGCTGCTTTTCTAAAACTTTGCCAGCGACTGTGATCGTCATTTCTACGATTTGAGTTTGCAATTGTCCCAACGCCTTAGCTTTAGCGAGTTCTATCTCTTTCACTGCTTGATCTTTCTGAGTCTTCACTTCCTGATTGGTTTCTTCGAGGAGTTTATTCTTCAATTTCAAAGCGTCAGACTTGGCTTCCGCAACAATTGCGTTTGCTTCGTCCTTTGCAGAGTTTAACCTAGCTTCGTAGTCCTTTAAAAGAGCTTCTGCTTCTAAACGAAGTTCTGAAGCTTTTTTGATATCATTCTGAACGGTTTCTGCTCTTTCGTCTAAAGCCTTCAGAATTACATCCCAGGCAAACTTTTTGAGAACTAAGACAACAACTAGAAAAGTAACCAGAGTCCAGACTACCAGACCCGGGTTCACATCCAGAAGACTCAATCCCTTAGCAGCTAAGAGTATCAAAGTTTACTTTCCTTTTTCTTCAGTTACGACAGCAGAAGCTTTCGTTTGATGAGCAACGGTAGCTTTTAATCCTTCGTTCAGAGTTCCAGCAGCTTGGAAAGCGATTACAAGAGCAAACAAAGCTGCACCTTCAATCAACGCAGCTGCGATGATCATAGCAGTTTGAATTTTACCGCCTGCTTCGGGTTGTCTTGAAATTCCTTCCGTTGCGGATCCGCCGATTCTTCCGATTCCGAGAGCTGCTCCTAGGATTGCAACTCCTGCAGCGATTCCTACACCAATATATCCTAATCCAAATTCCATGGTTCCATTGACTCCTTGTTGATTCAATATTCTAATCAGTGCCTATGCATGCTCAATCCTACGAATAAGGAAGTAAGCAGTACAAAAATATACGCTTGTAGGAAAGCCACAAAGATTTCCAAAACGTAAATCAACCCGGAACCGATCACCGAAACGGGAACGATTCCCCAGGATTGAAATTGAAAGATAAACCCCATCAATGCGAGTATGATTACGTGTCCTGCAGTCATGTTCGCCAAAAGTCGGACTGTCAGCGCAAAAGTTTTTGCCATGGGCGAAACGATAAATTCCAAAGGCCACATAATAATATACAGTAGTAAAGGAACTCCGTTGGGAACGGAATGCCAGATGAACTTAGGCCCTTGGTAGATAAAACCTGCAGCATATATTAGAAACATAGTAAGAAGCGCCAGAGTCATTGTCACGGAAATATCTCCGGTCACGGTGATCCCGCTCCAAACCTTAGCGATCCAAGGTGGATTGTGATGGTCTAAGTGAACCATTCCAGTTGCGTCTCCCGCTACTGCGATTAACTCGCCCACGGACGGAACCAGTCCCATTAAATTACAAAATAAGATAAAGAAGAATAAGGTTAGAATATAATGATAATACCCATGTCCGTGTCCGTGCATACTTTCGTCTACGATATCCTTGCGTAAAAAGTTTACGAATACTTCTACGGTGTTTGCAAAACGAGACTGGACTTGAAGCGGATTTCTTGCGATGATTTTGGCTGCTGGAATAAAGATCAGGAAAAGAAGTAAGGCAACGATCCACATCATCGTGACTCGTTTTGTGATGTGCATATCGAAACCGCCCACAAAGTGAAACCGCTTTCCGGTTTCGTGATCGGTAAAGATCGTTTCTTTAGAAGAATCAAAATCGGATTCTCCTTCGAAAACCTTCACCCCCCCTATGTTAAACGGGAATTCCGCATTGTCCATCAGGTGATGTACGATCACTTCATTTAGATCAAAGGCCTCGTGAGATGACTCCCCTGATGCGAATGTTTGGAATGGTAATAATAGGACTAATAATACAGAGAAGATGAATCTTTTCGTCATAAAAGAAGTCTGGTTTAGATACATTTTTTCGAATCAACAAGGATCGTATTTTAATTACGGACCACTAATCACAGAATTGGCGAATGTTTCCGGTTTCTTTTTATTTTTTATGCGATTCCGGTGATTCAACTCGCGAATACAACTATTAGAAAGTGGCTGAAATGGGCAATCAAAAAACCAATTATAAAATCAGAACTATCGTTCTGTGAAACTGCAGTCCAAAGGGCAATTCCGTTGCAAAAGAAAGAAGCGGCCATTATGCCCATCTGAAGATGGACCCCTTTTTGTGGGTGTAGAATGATCACCCATATCTTGAACATATAGAATGGTGCGAGTAATAAAAGCGCACAAACACTCCCAGAAAAAAATTTCCTTTCCGGATAAATGATCTCGTAAAACGCGCTTAGTCCTAAAAATAATCCGGTAACTCCGAATAGATATTTTTTCCAATTCATGTTGATCCTTTCATATCTCCAAACGCTTTTGAACTTCATTTAGAAATTCAAATTTTGGATTTTTTTTCTAAAGAATTTTTAAACGAAAGTTTATTTTTAGAGAATCTATTTCGAGTCTTAGTTTTGCAGTAGTTCCCACAACCTTTTATCCTTTTGAATCGTTTTTGTGCTCTTTTAGCCATTTAAAATAATGCAAGGCTCTTACGCGCGAATATCTTAAAATCAAAATCTTATGTGAGTTCAATCAAAAAGTTTCAAGAACCGACTTATAGATGGAAAAATACCTATTTTAAAATTGATTTTTGAATTTGTGGGAACTATTACAATGAAAGTTTACAGCTAAATCTTGAAATGTGGGAACTATTACAATGAAAGTTTACAGCTAAATCTTGAAATGTGGGAACTATTACAATGAAAGTTTACAGCTAAATCTTGAAATGTAGGAACTATTACAATGAAAGTTTACAGCTAAATCTTGAAATGTGGGAACTATTACAATGAAAGTTTACAGCTAAATCTTGAAATGTGGGAACTATTACAATGCAAGTTTACATTCGTTATAAAAGCGTCGTTCATATGAAAAAACTTAAGCCCGCTTACTTCTTTAAAGTGGTTCTGTAAATGATATAGTAAATTCCATAAGAAAAACCTAATAGACAAGCTCCTAAAAGCCCAAAAGGAGAAGAATGAAATTTTGTATCTAAATAATTTCCCAAATAGACAGAACCGACAACGATCACTGCAAATTCGATTCCTAAACCTGCAAACTCCCAAGGTGAAAATTCTTTCTGCTTTGGTTTAGTTTCTTTCTGAAAATCAGAAGAATCATTTTTTTTATCATCTTCATTTTTTTCAGACATGGCGGCTAACGTAAAATTTTTCCGATCCGATTCCAGCGAACTTCCATTCTCCAAATTCGATAGCGAAGAGTTCGTTCCACCCAGCCAAGTTTACTCTCTTCTCTTACCAAACCAATTTCGGAGGGATGACAATGTTTTACAAGTTCCTCTCCCTGATAACGTTCCGCAAATTCAGGTCCTTTTTCGGATAGTTCCTTTCCATTTTTATATTCGCAGACGTTATCTTTCCAATTGATAGAAAAATAGATCACCAAAGCCTTTCCAAGTATATCTTCTCTTTTAACAAATCCCCAAGTTCTGGAATCGTGCGAATCGTCTCGATTGTCTCCTACGACCATATATTGATTTTCAGGGATCTCACATCCGATCGAAAAATTACATTCATATCCATCGAGTCGTTTACGATCCTCTTCGTAACCTTCCAAGACGTAATGTTCAAAACCCGGTTTTTTTTCTAAAAACAACGACCTTGTAGGAGCATAGAGATTGTCCAAATCTCCTAATACATTCCCTTCTTCTGTTTCCACTGGATCGTAACCTTGGAATCGATCAGATCCTTTTTCTTTGTATTCGATTACGGAATAGTTCACGTCTCCTTTTTTAGTGGATAAAAATTTAGAAGTGATCCGAATCGTGTCACCCGGAAGACCTACTACTCGTTTTACATAACGTTTTGCAAAAAATCCGTCTCGACTATCTCCAAGACTTAAGGCACGAAACGGAGGCGCAAAAGTGACTATATCTCCTCGTTGAGGATCGTCGATTCGAATCAGTTCGGATTCCGTAAATGGCATTCGGATCGAATATCTCATCTTATTTACAAATAGAAAATCTCCAATTTTCAAGGTGGGGATCATGGATCCGGAAGGTATATTATTCGCGTCTAAAACCGAGGATTTAAAGGCAAATACCAGGATCACGATCAGAATAAAGGAAAATGTAGAACTAATGGGAGATTCTTGCCCTGCGGAAGATTCTTTTGTTTTGACCTCGGATTCTAACTTCATAGGGAAAGCAAAAAGAATCTTCTCTCCCCTGTCAATCCTGCGTTAAAAATTCTATCGGTTTTTCAAAAATCACCGATACTTTGATTGTGAAAGAACAGATAGACCGTAAACTTATAGAACTCAGAAGAACCTTAGTTTCTCTCGTAGATCAATACCCTATCTGCGGGCTAAAAGGTGGAACCGAAACCGAGGACATGGATGCGGATGAAATTCGAATTCTGCATTTGGCGGCTAAAGAGCTAATTCCTGTTATCGTAAAAATCGGTGGCCCGGAAGCAAGAACGGATATTCGTATGCTCGTCAAAGAAGAGATTGAAGGTATCTGCGCCCCTATGATCGAATCTTCCTACGCTCTTAAAAATTTTATTCAGACTTTAAAGAGTATGCTCACTCCCGTAAGTTATGGAAAAATTTCCAAATCGATCAATCTGGAAACGATCACAGGTTATAAGAATCTAATGGAAATCGCGGATTCGCGTCCCTTTGATGATTTGAATCAGGTTACCGCCGCTCGCTCCGACCTTTCTGCTTCCATGGGCTTGATTCCGGACGATGAAGAAGTGATGAGAGTTACTAAAAACATTGTCTATCTTTCCAGAGAAAGAGGGAAAAAAACCTCTGTTGGTGGAACGATCACTAAATCCAATTTTAGAAAAATTGCGGAAACCATTGGTCCGGATCTTATCAATTCTAGACATGTAGTTGTAAACACTCAGGAAGCTTTGTATAAAAATCCTGAAGAAGTTGCCGAAGCAATGTTGTTTTTTGAGATTGAACTCTATGATCTATTCTCCGTTTTAAAACCCGAAAAAGCGTTCTCTTACAAAAACAGAATAGAAACCAACCGAGAAAGAATCGGAGCCAGAAAAGTACTTTACTCGATCCGATAAGAATGGCAAAAGACACTCGAGATTTAATTTTAAAAACCTCTCTCAAACTTTTCTCAGAACAAGGTTACCACGGAACCACAATGAGACAGGTCGCTTCTAAAGCGGGCGTTTCTCTCGGACTTGCGTATCGTTATTTTGATTCTAAAGAAGCGATCTTAGAAGGAATTATAGAATCACATGATAAAATTCTAAAACGTTATATTACTGACGAAGTGGTGGCTAATCCGCGCCGTGAAGACTTAATCGTTAACGTTTCGGAAAGTCTAATCACTCTTATTAAGGAAAATGAAGACTATCTTCGTCTCTACTGGAATCTGATGCTTCAACCCAAGATTCATAGATTGAAACGTAGAAATATTCACCTTGTGAATATGATTTTTTTTGAAACTTCTAAAAAAACAATTCGTTCCGTTAAACCGAATTATTCCGAATTTGAGATCAAAAACCTTGCTTCGACTACGATCGGTTATATGATTAATTATCTTACAAATAAAAAAGAATTTTCACTCGACGATTTCCGCAATTACCTACTCTTCACTTTGAAAAATACATAATTCGCGATCCATAGTGAGCGAATTAGCCAACGAACTCGTGAGTGGCTCTCAACGAAGTTGAGAAATTAAGCGATCCATAATAAGCGAATTAGCCAACGAACTCGTGAGTGGCTCTCAACGAAGTTGGGAAATAAGCGATCCATAGTGAGCGAATTAGCCAACGAACTCGTAAGTGGCTCTCAACGAAGTTGAGAAATTAAGCGATCCATAATAAGCGAATTAACCAACGAACTCGTGAGTGGGGTTCTCAACGAAGTTGGGAAATAAGCGATCCATAGTGAGCGAATTAGCCAACGAACTCGTGAGTGGCTCTCAACGAAGTTGAGAAATTAAGCGATCCATAATAAGCGAATTAGCTGGAACAAAACGAAAACCCTTTGCAAAGAAATAGCGATCCAGCATTTAATTATTTGGGTTTAAGTTTCTTAAAACAACAAAAGGTCTTTTGTGAAAAAAAGTAGTAGCTGGGATTCAACGGTAATTTTTGAAATTTTGTGGTAGTTCCCACATTTTAAACTGTACAAAGGTTTTAGTAGCCATATCTTTTCTCTAAAAATTCAATTTCACAAAATCGATCGTTTACGCCGAAACTCACACTAACGTAGGAACTATTACAATCACGGACTTTACGGTTGGTCTTTGAAAACGTGGGAACTATTACAATCACGGACTTTACGGTTGGTTCTTGAAAATGTGGGAACTATTACAAGTTCACGGACTTTACAGTTGGTCCTTGAAAACGTGGGAACTATTACAATCACGGACTTTACAGTTGATCCTTGAAAATGTGGGAACTATTACAAATCACGGATTTTACAGTTGATCCTTGAAAATGTGGGAACTATTACTTTTAGAAAATTCTTTCTCATTTTCTCCATAAACTCATCTTATGTATCTAAAAATCTGTAAAAGACCTGGCTTGGTCGGAAGTTCGGCCAACTAAAACACAATTTCTTTTTTTAATTTCCTCAAAGATAGACAACAAAAATCAATCCACACCTTTTTATGATTATTTGTTGCCATACATTCTTTCTGAAATAGTTTCAACCGTCGGAGAAACTATAGTTGAAACGAATTTTATTGACTGAATACTTTCCCGAAGGAGGCCAAGAAAAATCGGTAGCTCATCCTTGTCAAATTCTCCAGAAGATAGAAAATAAACCTATTGAAGTTCCAGAATTAGAATGGCTTTGCAACAAGGGATTGATCTGGATCGATTTAGATTCTACAGAAAGCGAAGACATAGACTTTTTAGCCAGGGAATGTAATTTTCATCCGCTCGCAATCGAAGATTGTATCAATAAAAATCAAAGGCCCAAGTTAGACGAATACGATTCTTATCTTTTTATCGTTTTACATCGATTTCATTATGACACAGATAAAAAAATTCTAAGAAATAGCGAGATCCATATTTTTTTCAACGAAAAATTTGTGGTAACAGTTCGCCAAAAGGAAGAACCGCTGATTGAACAACTCAGAGAACGTTGTATGACACAGGGTAACCCTCTATCTAGAGGAACGGATCAAATTCTTTATATGTTATTTGATCAAACGGTAGATTCAAATTTTCCAATTCTGGATAAGATGAGCGAAGAAATTGTACGAATCGAATCTCAGATTTTAGTAAATCAAGATAGTAATCAAACTATAGCAGGAATTTTATTTCTCAAACGAAACCTGACTCGAATCCGAAGGGTACTTTCTCCTCAAAGAGAAATTGTAAACAGTCTGATTCGAAGAGATCATAATTTCCTAACTCCTAAGATCCAGTTTTATTTCCGAGACGTATACGATCATCTAAATCGGCTTTACGAAACGATCGATATGGATAGAGACTTACTCGGTAATACGATGGACGCTTACTTTTCGGTGATTTCGCAGAGAACCAACGATATTGTTAAGCGACTTACCCTCATCAGTTTGATTTTTATGCCGCTTACGTTTCTAACCGGTTTTTTTGGAATGAATTTCACGGCAATTCCATATGACAGCAATCCATTTTTATACTTTACAATCTTATTTGCGTCCGTCATTCCCATAGGTATGATTTACTGGTTTCGGAAAAAACATTGGTTTAAAGATTAAGATACATTTTATTTTTATAATATAACATAAATTCGTGGAAAAATTTTGGCGAATAAAAAAAAACTCAATATTGTTTCCAGAATTCAGCAAAATGTTTCCTACTGGTCGTTCAACATTTCATTCCCTACGAGTCATTTAATAAAACGCAACATAATAATCGCTTTCGTATTAGATTCTATCGAACTTAAACAAAACGACACTTTGTATTAAATATTTAGGTATTTACCATTCAGGACATATCAAAACAATATTAGAGTTTTTGAAAAATTAGCAATTAAAACGTTTATTAAAAAATAAATGAAAGTTCCAACGGCTAAAACAAAAACGAGATGTTTAAAATCTTTTCTAAAATATCTAGTGAGATCATTCTAAATCTTTTAATACCAGCAAAAGCATTTTCTACGAAAATTCTTTTTACTAATTCTTGTATTCTTTGCTTTTTGTGCGGCGGTAAGTTTATTTTTCGGTTTGAGAATATTCACTTTTTTTGATATCTTTTCAATTCCGTCAAAACGGGAGTCAAGGACACATGCCGCAACTTTAAAATCATGCGTTTTATCCGGTATTGTGTTCGATAAGAATAAGATCGCTTTATCTTTATTTGTTAAAATTAGGTTTTTAATCGTATATCTTTTTTTCCAGAGTAGAATTCTTTCTGTAAATCCTTATCCGTTGGCCTTTCTGTTCCATCTATGATTACATACTTCAGTTTTTTTAACTTCTTCAACTTACTTTTGAAATCTGAAATTTCATTTGCGGGAAGAGTATTCATTGAACCGAATGAAAGAAATAAAGCTTCCGCCAAAAGCTTTACCAACTTACAAGCAGTAGTCCTATCCATTTTGAATACCACTCCCAAGACGTCATAAGTCAGATAAGTTTTTAGATAAAAAAATAAATTCTCTTCTATATCTTGTAAAATTGATTTTCTACCTTTGGTAAAATTATGTTTTATTTCTTATTTCAAAGACAATACACAAGGCCAAATGGAACGCAGAATATTTTGAATTCTTGATGAGAAACACCAAGTAAGGCTTACTACATTCTAGGATTCTTTAAGACTTTTTCTTTCGATATCATTAGAGTTGTATCTGTACAAGAATTTTTTCAATTTTTCAACAACTCTTTTGAATAAAGATCACCCAAACAACGGTTTTATAAAAAAACTTTAAATTTTATAAAGGTTTCCTAAAGTAAATTTTATAAAAAAATTGATTATATTCATTTTTTATGAAGAAGGAAAATTAATTTAGCCACATAATAAATTGACTAAATTCGTTTTTTTCTATTTAATTAACGTGGGTTTAGTATAATCAATGTAAAAGAAATTGAAGCGGGAGAATTTAGTAGAACGCTTAACGTATCACTCCTAAATGCCGATCTTAGAGAAGCATTCGCTGAGTTTTATGGGTCGTTCGACAGATCGTGTTCTATAACAAATTTAAATCATGAAAAGATTTTATTCTCTCAATTTGTTGATCGGAGCCGAAAACGCGGTCCGGATTCGCCCGAACTTTCTTGCATAGATTTTACGTTATTTTAATAGTCCGGAGGAAACATGAGAATATTTCAAATTTATTTAATTCTACTGTTATCCTTATTTTTGGCCCGGACTACAAATTCAGAACAAATCGTATCCTCAAAAAAAGACGAACCGGATGCCTACTATGGACTAGATATTAAGGCGGTTATTTCTCCTTCCTACGGAGCCAGAATTAGAGACGGCGCATCAGGTATTTCCAACTCGGCTCCAAACGATAAGACCGGTTTTTCCACTCCTTGGACGATTCTTATGATTTCTAAAACGTTTGAGGAAACCGGAATCCAAACAGAACTCTGGGGGGAACTCATCAGAAACAACCAACTAACATCAGATACACGAACAGACTCTGGAACAAAACAAAATCCTTATATTCTAAACGTTCGCAGGGCCAGCGTTAAAAAGAATTGGGAAACTTCTTATGGTAATTATTCTATTGGTTTTGGAATCCAAGAATTACCTCATACATATACTCAGTGGAATAATTATTGGAGATGGAGATACATCGATAAAGGGCCTTTAGAATCTCTCGGTTTTGCACCTCAACCCGCTGACATAGGACTGAGTGCGACTGGAAAATGGTCTATTTTCAGTTCCCAAATTATGATTAGCAACGGAGAAGGTTATCGAGAAACCCAAAATACAAACTCATCCGGAATGGACGTTTCTTCCAGATTTTCCATTGAACCTATGTTAGGTGAAAAAATCAAAGCGGGTCTTCATTTCTTCTACAGAAAAGAAAACGCTTTCGGTTTTGGAGGAAACGAATGTTTCGAAGGAAAAACAAACTGTCTTCCAAACGATCTAAATCCGACCACTTCTTTATCTAGACAAATTCAAAGTTTACAATCCGATACTTTTGGATCGGAATCCAATTTGATTTGGAATGGCTTTTTAACTTGGAATCTAGGTCTGGGCGGGATTCTCAAAAAACAAAACAGCGGAGAAATCCGAGATCGACTCCAACCTCTTGCACCTCCAATTGCTTTCGGAAAAGACGGTTTCGGAAAAGCGTTATATCTTTGGTTATCCGTAGGAACCGAAAGATTTCATCTTTTAGGGAGAATCGAGCAAGGTACAGGAAACAACGGAATTATGGGCGTTACCAATACGATACAAAAAGAATTTCTACCTGGTTTAGGAATTCCAAATGTAGACAATACATTAATAATTCATAATATAGTTCCAGAAACCAGAACAAGTGGATATTCCAGTAAAAGTTCATTTAGAAGGATCAGTGTGTTTTTCGAATGGATTGTAAACCCAAAATTTAGAATGGCGATAGGTTATATCGAAAATAAAAATTACGACTTGAACGGAGTATCACAACGAGTTTATATCGATTCACTCGGCAACGAAAGAACTGAAAAAGAATATCTTTCTCAGTGGCAAGAATCTGGAAACCTAGGAATTGTTTCCTATTCGGTTTTGGACAAACAAATACTTTTAAGAACTACAATAGAATTCTAAATTAGGAGATTATTATGAATTACAAAATAAAAATATTATTTCTCATCATTTCACTTTCGATTGTCGCAAATTCAATTGTATTACTGAGCCAAGAATTAAAAACGGAAAACGCTAAAGTAAGTTTTTTATTAGGGAAATCTTATGTTCAAAAACCTGACCAAAGTTCCTGGGAGCCTTTAAAGCCAAACGATTTTCTAGAAGAAGGAGATTTAATCTCCACCGGAAACGGCTCTAGAATTACAATTCACTACAAAGATTCCGAATTTAAAATTCAACAGAATAGTAAGGTAAAACTTTCAAACCTTCCCGGAAAATCCAAATTATTAGAAGTAAATCAAGGTTTTGCATGGTTTAAGATCGTAAATCTCAAAGGGAAAAAATTTGAAGTTACAACACCAAATTCTACGGCGGGAGTCAGAGGTACTTCGTTTTCTGTTTTCTACGATCCTAAAACAAGAGAATCTTCTTTCTGCACCTGCGAAGGCAAGGTTTCAATTTCCGGTTCTGCAGGAAAGGAAATTCTTGTTCAAGAAAAAGGTAAAGGCACGATCATTTCCTCCGAAAACCAAGAAATTAAAAAATTTGAATATGAAGGAATCATTAAAAAGTTAAAAACCTTATCTGGCTTTGAAGAGAGACTGAAAAAAAATCCTTTTTTAAAAAACTGTCTTTCCTGCCATACTCCGGAGGGTTGGACTCCAAAAGAAGAAGTTCTTAAAGACGAAACTTACGGCAAACAATAAGACTGCTCGATGTTTCTAAACTTTATTATTTTTTTGGAACATGTTCCAAAATCATTCAATAATGGAACTACAACGAATAAAGTACCACCAATATCTCCGGTCTAGAGTGTTACCGATGTGCCAGAACATACATTACCGCAAATTGTCAAATGCAACTTAATTTGTAAGAACTACTACAGTTTATTAAAAATTTCTAAAGAATTATCTGACATCCATTCTAATTTTGTTATCTATTTTTTCTCAAAAAAATAGTAGTTTTTATGCACTCCGAATTACATATCAATCACTTTGCGGTATTGATGGCAGTAATTACAAATTCTCTCCTCGGTTCTGTCCTTTACTTGAAAAAATATGGATAAAAGAAACGAAACTCCTCTCGATTTTCAACTAAATCAAAAAGAAATGTTCAATTTTATGGGACGGACTTCAGTTCCATTTTTGCCGCTTATGTTTTGTTTTAGTTTGGAGAACCTATTCTTGGAAGGCTAGGGAAAATCAGGTGGCTTGGATCTACGAATTTTATTCCAGAACTTATACTTGGCTCTGCTTTTACATTCTTTTACTTTTCAACAGCTTTACCTTCGAAAATAAATCCTGGAAACTTTCTACAATCAACGCGGGTTATAACCATCTCCAAATAGCAAAGATGATTCTTTCGTACTGGAGATATCTAACGTGAGTTAATGTGAAAGGGATCGATGCAAAAAAACTAAAGCAGAACACTCTCTATGGATCGCGTTCTATATTGAAACTAAAGACGATATTTCATATTACGTTTTCTATATACAATTTATTGATCAGAGCTGAGAGCCCGATCCGGCTGCATAGGAGCCGGACTCACCCAGATTTTCTAAAAATACAAGTTTCTACATTTCTAAAATTTGTTCGTAAAATCGTAATTTGTGGTAGTTCCACATTTTTGTGTTTGATGACATTTGTCTGAACTAAAATTTATTTTATAGAGAGACTACAAACAAAAAGCCTTCTCTAATAGAAGGCTTTTTGTTTTTTAGCCAGAGAAAATTTTTCTCTAAATCAAATTCTAATGAATGTTAAATCGATTTCAAAACCTCATAAAACTTTATCTGCAAATTTTTAAATCAATGTGGTAATTCTCACAGTTTAAGTTTTTTGAATAGATTTAGATTAAAAATCAACTAAGCCCCGCTTTTTGAACTGAATATTTTTTCTTATAAATCCCATAGCCGATTCCACCCAAAAGTAGAAGTAACCAGATATACCAAAATTTAATGAGCAAAATAGTGACCGCAGTGATTATAAAAGCAACGATTCCTAAAATAACTTTGATCAAACCTCCGCCTATATCTCCTACAAATGGAATAAAACTTAAAAGAGAAGTCAAAGGTCCCGCCATCAGAGTAAAGCTGGAGAACATTGCTATAAATCCGATCAACCTTCCTACCCATTTCATAGTGTTATCATCCGACTTAATATCCGCCATCGTTTCTGCAAAATTTCCAATACTCGCATTCAAGAATTTATTTCCTTCTGAAGAAACAAACTGACCTACTCTACTTCCTTTTACGTCTCCGATAAAAGTCATATTTCCTTCCGGGATCGGAGTAACGGAAATCTTAATTCTTTCACAACCTTCTTTTTCAGATTCTATACAAGATTTAGAATTATATAAATATCCATCACCGTAAGCAAAACTCCCGGCAAGAATTTCGTTTTCATTTGCGTCTCTGGAAGGAACTTGAGAAGTAAAGTCTACGTCTTCTAATAGAATCGAATAATTTTTTCCGTCTGCATGAACCATAGCACCCGATGCAGAATCGGACCGATCTTGAACGGATTTTCTATAATAACGTTTTGCACGACATCCAGAAAGTTTAAAACTGGAAGGATTATCCGGAGAAGAAGTCCATTTTAATACACAATTTCTAACTTCTTTTTTATTACTTCCGGAACCTTCCGTTTTTACTTGTTCGTCCCAGGCATATACTTCCGAACTTACGGAATAAGAAATAAAAGAGCCACTTTTTAAAAACTCACCACCAAGAGGATTCGCTTTTAAAGTTCCAGTCACATAGGAAGGTTGTCCCTCTTTGGCTTGTTCGACGGGCACCGCGTTTTTTAGAGCAGCACTTGCTTGCTCACAAGTTTCTACATTGTAGATAATGATAAAAGACACGGGCAATAATACAATTCCCGTAAGAATACTTTTAAAAGAATTTCCCATCTGAGATAAAAAACCTACACTCTCCGTTGAGGACATTCCGTCTGGACTTTCAAACGCCATTGATTTTCTCCTTTTGATTTTTAATGAAAACTTTATAACTTTCAAATTTCGAAAAAGTTTATAAGCTGAAAAAGTCTCTAAGAAAATCAAAGAAATGTAAATAATTTTTTAATTTGATGACGTTTCTTTAAACTATGATTTTATGTAAAAATTTAATTTGAAGATGATTTTACAGAAACCTTCTCAAACTTTTATATTAAAGTTGTTGAAAGATTCCATAGTGACCGATTAACAAAACTGCTTCAATCGACCGTTGCCATGAAGCAAATGGAGGATTCATTTCTCAACGACTCTATTACTGACAATTGCATAATATATCACCAAAAAGAAGTACCCAAATAATCTAATAAAAAAAGACTGTAGAAATGGGTAATATAGCGGGAGTGAAACGAGATTTCAAAGGATTAGAGAAACGTCGTTTAAAAGGCCTGAAGCTGCGAGGGGAAGGGATTAAAAGATCTGAAGTGGCGCGTCGTCTGGGAGTGACTCGGCATGCAGTAAGGCAGTGGGAGAAACAAGTAGA
>NZ_AKWY02000009.1 GCF_000306255.2 Leptospira noguchii serovar Panama str. CZ214 | reverse complement strand
AAGCTAAACGAACCTTTAGATTTTAGCAATTACTTAAAATTATATAATAGAGTATCTAAGGCCCTATTATAGACTGAGATTTGTTTGTAAACAATACTCTATTGTATAAGATTAGAAATTACAATCGCGGTTTCTTTTGAGGTTTGTAATAGATTTTAAAATGAATTCGATGTAAAAAAATCACAGCGAATAAAAAAAATTCAATGCTGTTTTGTATGGATCGCAGCGTAATAATCACTTTCCCATAGGTTATACCGAACTCAAGTTGAAATATGTTTATTGGAAAGTTTTCTTTTTATTAAACGATTACATTAAACACTAAAAAAACTCTTGTCGAAACCAGGAAAAACATAAGTTGTATTGTTTTTTGGGGTTGGAGAATTGTTTTTTTATTTTAATTCAAGGATCACAAAAAATCAATATTCTTTTTGAGATTTGTAAAAAATGAAAAATAGTAAGTTATGGTTTTTGAAATTTTTAAGTGTGGTTTCGTTTTTTATAAAAATATTCTCTAATTTTTATAGAACGATTTTTTGTGATTTATCGAAACAATTTTTATTTTTTTCAATATTTCTATCTTATTTTTTGATTATATTTTCTATTTCTTCTGAGTCGGTTCAGAGAATACAATCATTAGACGAAATTATTAGTCTGGATTCTACAAAAGAACATGGTTGGGAAATTACTCTACAAAAAATAGACCCGATTTCCTTTTCTAACTCATATTTGAAAGATCAAAAAAATCCTAATATTCAGTTGGAGGCTTACGAGGTTCCTGGGGTGTATATACTTCCGGAGGAATCCGTTCAAACTGCATTTATAGTTAAAAAGTTTATTGCTCCAAAAAATTGGAAAAGTTCAGGGCTTGCCATTCGGCTAGGCACTCTGACGGATAAGGATAAAACGTATTTAAACGGAACCTTGATTGGTGAAACTGGGGATATGAATTCTATTTTACCTCAAGCATATGATAAAATTCGAATTTATCAAATTCCAAATGGTCTGATACGTAATGGCGAAACAAATATACTCGTAATCGAAGTTAAAAAATACTTTCAGAAAGAAATAGGAATTGAACAAGATAAAACAGCAATTGGAAATTCTCTATTAATTCAAAAAGAACTGCTAGAAATTGAGTATATTAAAATTCTATTATTAATAATTTATATAACCGTGGGTGTATATTTTCTTTTTCTTTATTTTCGTCGCAGAACCGACCGCGAAAATTTATACTACGGTTTATTTACAATCTTACTCGTTTTATATCAGTTTTTAAGAAACCAGACTAAGTATGATCTGGGAATCGAGTTCATTTATATGAAAAAATTAGAATATATAGTTCTCGCTTTCCTGGTTCCTCTATTTGCAAATTTTATTCGTCTCTATTTTAAATATCCGAAAAAGACTATTTTAAAGGTATTAGATGGCTCGTATGTTTGTTTTGCACTTTTTTACTTTGTTTCAAATAATGTAGAACATTATAATTTTATAAATAAAAATTTAGTTCAATACGGTTGGATTCTTTATTTAGGAATCACATTGGATTATTTGATTCGTCGTGTGATTGTAAAAGACAGAGATGCTTTATTGATTTTAATTGGAGTTTTGATTACGGTATTTGCTGCGTTTTTGGATACTTTGGGTGCAAGAAACGTATTCGTTTTTCCGAGGATTGTAGGTTATTCTTTTCTATTTTTTATTTTAAGTATTTCAACAATTCTTGCCAATAAGTTTGTTCGATTAAACGAGGAGGTTGAGGAACTCAATTTGAGTCTAGAAAAAAAAGTAGAACAAAGAACTGAAGAATTAAGGCTTTCTTTAGAACAAGTTAATCGATTAAAAATTCAACAAGACGCGGACTATTTCCTTACTTCTCTTTTGATTAATCCACTTTCCTCAAATAAAAATACGAGTGATGTTATTAGAACGGAGTTTTATACAAAACAAAAAAAGTCTTTCGAATTTAAAAATAAAACCTATGAAATCGGAGGAGATATTCTGATTTCGGGTAACGTAGAACTTTGCGGAAAAAAATACGTTGTGTTTGTAAACGGGGATGCGATGGGAAAATCAATTCAAGGAGCTGGAGGAGCGCTTGTTTTGGGAACCGTGTTTAATACAATTCTTACTCGATCTTCAATTTCGTTACATCAAAACAAACAACCAGAAAAATGGTTGGAAGAGGCATTTTTAGAACTTCAAAAAATTTTTGAATCCTTTGACGGCTCTATGTATATTTCCATCGTTTTGGGATTAATTGAGGAAAACACGGGACTTCTTTATTATATCAATGCGGAACATCCTTGGACGGTTCTGTATCGGAACGGCGTCGCTTCTTATATTGAAGAAGAATTGACTCTTAGAAAAATAGGAATTCCAGAAAACGAAGAACATCTTGTAATTAAAAATTTTCAAATGTTTCCAGGGGATACGATTGTGATCGGATCGGATGGAAGGGACGATCTTTTGATCGGAAAGGAAGAAAATCGTGTCGTTAACGAGGATCAAAATCAGTTTCTTAAAAGGGTGGAAGAGGGGAATGCCGATCTTAGGAAAGTATATGAGGAAATTCTAAAGTTTGGAGTGATTTTAGATGATCTCTCTCTGTTAAAAGTTACTTATAATCCAGAAGGTAGTAAAACAAATGAATAACGCTCATTTCAATTTTTACTTAGAACTATAGAATAGAGTTGTTGAAAATTTCATATCTAATTTTAAAAAACGGAATTATTCATTCACTTTAATTAGTAAGATATGGAAGGAAATTAATTTTTCAACAACTCTGATATTTAATATTTTGCACTTAACTGGACTTTTGTGATAAAAATTTGTGTTATTCTGTAGTGCTCAGCAGTAAGTAAACTAAACTTCAACTTTCAATCATTTTAATATATCAAGTTTGGGTAAATGTCTCTTTGAATTCAGGCATTGGTGGGTGCATTACAAATTTTATTGTGTAGAATCGTGAAAGGGTTTCAAACACAGGAAGTTTGAAGTATAGTTTTTGAAAAATTAATTCTCGATAAGCTTCTCTTTGATGGAAACGATCGATTGAAGCAGTTTTGTTAAACTGAACTATAGGATTTTTCAACAACTATAGTAATTTTTTGCTACAAATGCGTGTTTAATGAATTATTGTGATCATTTTAAAAAATCAGTTTTCATCTAGATAAATTTTAATCGCCTCTTTTAAAACGCAGAGCCCGATTGAAAGAGAATCCTCGTCTATATCAAATTTAGAACTATGATGTGGATAAACAAATCCCTTTGCTTCGTTTCTAGAGCCTACAAAAAAATAACAACCTGGAACTTTCATAAGAAACGCGGAGAAATCTTCTCCTCCCATGGACTTTGTGTTTTCCTCTGTTAAACTTTCTTTGCCAAGAATGTTCAAAGAAGCTTTGCGTACTATGTTTGCCATTTTAGGATTATTGATTGTAGGTTGATTTGTTCTTTCGTAACGAATAGATACGGTAGCGCCTAACGCAGATGCTATTCCTTTTACCACTCTTTCTAACCTTTCAGGAACTTCTTCAAACATTTTTTTAGAATAGGTTCTAACCGTACCTTTTAATTCTGCGGTTTCCGGAATTACATTAAATGCGTTTCCAGAATGAAAACTTCCCACGGTTACCACGCAGGAATCTAAAGGGTCGGTATTTCTAGAAACGATGGTTTGTAAAGAGTTTACGATTTGAGCGCCTACTATAATCGGGTCCACTGTATGTTGAGGCATAGCGCCGTGGCCACTGATTCCTGAAATTGTAATCGTAAATTCGTCAACCGCCGCCATCATAGGTCCGTCTACAACTCCTATTTTTCCAATTGGAATATGATTCCATACGTGTAAAGCTAGGGCAGCATCTATGTGATATTTTTCTAATATACCTTCTTCTATCATTTTGTCAGCACCTTGCCCACCTTCTTCCGCGGGTTGAAATACCAGTAATACTTTTCCCTTGGGGAGAATGGATTGGATGTTCTCTTTGATTTCCGTTGCCAGTCCCATAAGAATGGAAGTATGAGCGTCGTGACCACAAGCATGCATCACTCCGTCATGAACCGATTTGTATTCTTGATTGGATTCTTCGAATATGGGAAGCGCGTCCATGTCCGCGCGTACAAGAAGAGTTTTTCCAGGTTTACCAGAATCGATCAAAGATACTACTCCGGTTTTTGCGATTTTATCCTGGAAGGAAAGACCTAATTTTTTGAGATGATTGATTACGTAATTAGAAGTTTGATTTTCTTCATATCTAAGTTCTGGATGTTTGTGAATTTGTCTTCTGTATTGAATGAGTTCGGCTATTCTATTGGAAGTTAGGGTGTGTTTCATACTAAAACCATTTTACTTTTAAGAACTATTTTAGAAAAGAATTTTAGATTTTTTTAAGAACTTAGGATAAAATTATTTTATACAAATCTGTGACTTGAGATTTTAAAAATTTCTCATGAATTATGTTATTTCAATTAATAGACAAAATTATTTATGTTTGATTCAAAAATTAAAATAGAGATTTTTTCTAGACAAAAAAGATTTGGATTTGTTGTTTAAAACATTTGATCTGATAGTTTCTAAAATAAAAAAGTATATTTAATTATTATAAAGTTATAGTAAACTTTTTTTGGAAAAGAGAATGAGTTTGTGTAAATTCGGGAATGAATGAAATGAAAGATTATATATTATGAATTTATGGAATAACCGTTTAGATAAGTAAGAGCCGGTCTCAAAACTGTTTGTAGAGAGAAAGGGTAATAATATCAATGTGAAATGGACAAATATTATTCAGAGATACCGGATGCACTTTGGAAACAAATAGCCCCATTAATCCCGAAAGAAAATGTAAATCCGAAAGGAGGTCGCAATCGAGTACCAACACGAGTAGTAATGTCAGGTATCATCTATCGAATGAAAACAGGCTGTCAGTGGCGTGCCATTCCGAATGAGTTTGGATCAGGCCAAACTTGTCACAGAAGATTTCAAGAATGGGAACGAGCAGGAGTATTCAAAAAGATTTATAAATCTATTTTAAAATATTATGATGTAAAGAATCAAATAGCATGGGACTGGGCTTCGATGGATTCGGCAATGGTTAAAGCTCCCAAAGGGGGAGCTTAACTGGGAAAAACCCTACAGACCGTGCCAAATTAGGGGTTAAACGACATATTCTTACAGATGGAAATGGAATTCCTTTGGCAATTACATTGACTGGAGCTAACGTTCATGACAAACACGGTGTAAAAGATACGTTGAATTCAATCCTAATATTTTCCGGAAAAAGAAGAAAGAAGCCAAAACATATTTGTTTAGATAAAGGTTATGATTTCAAAGATATAGAAGTTTTAATCAAAAGAAGAAACATTCAATCTCATATTCGGAAAAAAGGTGAAAAGCCTCTTATCGGTAAATATAAAGGAAAACCTAGACGTTGGGTCGTTGAAAGAACTAACAGTTGGCACAATCGATTCAGGGCTATACTAATTCGTTGGGAAAGAAAATCTGAAAATTATCTCGCATCTCTTTATCTCGCAAGCTCTATCATTGCTTTTAACTTTTTTGATAGGTAGTTTTGAGACCGGCTCTTAGATGAATATTAGAGTTGTTGAAAAATTTCATAGTCCAGATGAAAAACTACTTCAATTGACTGTTTCCAGAAAACAGAAGTAGATGGAGAATTAATTTTTCAACAACTCTATTTGTCAAAAATAAAAAAGGAAAAATACCGTGATAAAAATAAAGTAGAAATAATCATTAAAGTCAACAAAGTCTTTTATAAAAGATATCTTGATATACCCGTTGATCTTGCTTTTGAAGTATGGTCGTCTCAGGAACACATTTCACAATTGGGGCTGGAAGGTTTTTCGTTAACGATTCAAAGTATAGATTTTTTCAATGATGGAATTTGGGACTTTATCATACATGGTCCTGATGGACGTGACTATATAAATATAGATATTAAAAAACCTTATTATAAACAAATAGGTGACGGAGATAAGGATGTAGATTTTCAATCGAAAATTATATTTGAAGAAGTCGGCGAAGATACAAATCTAACAATGGAACAGATCTTTTCGAACAAAAAAGAACTTAAAAGGGTTAATGAAAAATATGGTGCTATCGAAGGTGGCAAACAGCACGTGTATAAGTTCGGAAAGTATTTAGAGGCGCTTAAGTGGGTATAAAATTTGTCGAAGCCGAATTTTTTAAAAAATGAAGTTATAATAAACGAAATGCAATGATTCTTGTAAAAAAGTTTTTTTTGTATCGTTGACGCAGATTTGTTTTTACAGTATGGTATCTATGTCAACGATTCTTTTTTAACTAATAAAACAATCTTGTTTTTTCTTTTTGATTATGCAATTTACTGCAAGTTATAGTGCACATCTGTTGCTTGCGCATTGATTTACAGACATACTGTTTGGATATTCTCCTGTACCTCTTCTATCTTCACCTTCTCCGGTACAATTATTGTTAGAAATTAAAAAATCAAAGATACTTTGATAAGGTTCTCCTAACTGTATCGTTGCAAGCGCATCCAGAGTTCGATTCGGTCTTTCTAGGTTATTCATTACTTGGTTTGGATTCATGGTTGGTGTTAAAATTTCTCTATATCGATCAAGTGACGTCAAACGCCTGTTTGTTGGTATTACTACCAGTCCTTGAGAGGTTCTGAGAATTGGGACAGCATGTCTTGTTGTAGTTCCATCAGGACGTTGTCGATTTAATAATGCAACCCAAGTACTTCCTGGAGGAGAATCGATGAGCGTGTTTATGTGTGATAGTATTCTAGATCTAGAGCGGAATATTTCTGATAGATTCCATTCAAATTGAGGTAACAGAGTGATGGCATGTGTTAATGCGACCAGCCAAATTGTGTTATACGCCGGACCAAAAATGTCGCGTGCATTTGCTAATGTATTATCTAAAAGCGGATAACGTTGTCTAAACGAAATAAATGGATCCGTATTAGGGGCTGTATCAAAGAAGTAACCTCCACTCTGAAGAGGTCCTTGAGAATGATACTCTTGTAGTTCAGCTAACATCTGGAAACTTTGAAGTAAACAAACACCACATACTCCGCTGCCTTGAATTCCACGTATAGCTGAAGTCGCTATTTGATGAAGTCTCCTAATCCAAGCCTCAGTTAATTGAAAATCAGAAGGTAAGGTTCTTTTGATTCTTTTATGTACAAGACTTTTTTTATTACCAGCTGGACAATACCGATCTGTTTTTCCAAGATTAGAAGCTGTATAACGTGTCCAATCCAGTAAATCTTTATCAACAACAAACAAAGAAGTGGGACTATGGGTAGTATCCTTTTCTAAATAAGAAAGTTTGACTGCATAGGCAACACCCCAATTAGATCCATATCTTGTAACTCGCAACACATTGCCTTGGTAATCTGTGATCATTCCTCCTTTTTCTGTTTCAAGAGAAACATTCCAAAAAGCTGGATTATCCTTGCTGATCGCTGCGTCACTACACAATGCCCACTTCACCCAATTCCAATCCGATTTTCCCACTTGAGAATACATACAATAGAGAGAGCCACTTACTGGATCATACTGAGCAAGATGTCCACTTTCAGGATTGTAGTAGAAGGGCGTAGTATTTTATCCGAACCTCCCCAACGACAAAGTAACGTTCATTTCCTTGAGTAGTTTGCAAATCCCAAGCAATGGAAGTTTGAATACTGATGTTTCCAGGAGTGGCTATTGTTTAATCCAATCATTCATAGAATCGTATAACTTCGTATAATGTATGCTATACGAAGTTATTACGTGATCGTACAAGGTCTGAGGTTTACATAGTTCCAATTTTCTTCCCCTCTAATTACTGTTTCCGGTGCAGTGATACATAACCAAGTGTCTTCAATATAATAAGAAATTCTTTGAAACACGTCGTATCTCGCATTCATAACGTGACGTTCCCAGCATTGTTCAATCTGAATATAACTCTCGCCTCCGCTAAAAATAGGGGCGTAGCAAAATTTACCCCCGTCGCTCACAACGATTTTGATCGCTTTATCTTTTGGTGGATCGGTAGGTTTCTGAACGATCGAGTAATTAGCCTTTGGTGATGAAGCAGCTTGGACGCGAGTATGACTTTCACCATACTCAAAACCAACTCCAATCGAGATTAACAGAACTACTATTAACACTTTCTTCCAATTACACATCTTTTATCCCTCTGTATTTTCAATTCAATAAAACGACTTCTTATACAATTTAAATCTAATGATCTTAAAATCTTTGCATAAAATCTCGGTTTTACAGCCATCATCAATATTAAAAATCTATATTGTATCTAATTTCCTAATTTACGCAATAGATTATTTAAAGTTCTGTTTCAAAATGAAATCTTACAATAAAATAGAATGCGACAAAGTTAAATATTTTTATTAAAAAATATAATAATATTATATAAATATAATATTATTAATAAATTTATTTGTAACCGGATGTATTACGGAGCTTCAGATAGGATCATTCCAATTCAGAAAGCAAAAAGAAAACTACATTAGAGTTTTTAAAAAATGAATTTTCTCTATCTATTTCTGTTTTATAGAAATGGTCGATTGAAACAATTTTGTTAACTGCCATTATGGATTTTTTCAACAACTCTATTCTTTTTTAGATCGTTTTTCTGACTCCAAAGCACCGTAAGTTTGAGACAATTCTCTGGTTAAAACAGGGACTTAGACGTTCTATTCTATAACTCTAAGTAGTTCTTATCGATTTGTGAATTTTAATAAAAATAAATGATAATCAGCTTATTTTTAACATACATACGAATTGTATCTGAGTTTAAATTTATTTTTTGGTATTAGTCTGAGCAGTAAATGCTGCTGATTTTATAAGAAAATCCTGTTTGAGTGAAAAATATATGATACTCTATTAAATAATTATTAGTAAAATCAAAAAGTTGATTGTTGGCTCATGCGGTTCCTGAATTTATAATTTGTAGTATTGAATTTTTTATTAAAATATAAATTTGGAAAATATTATGTGTTTATACTTAGTGGCATAATATTTTATGAATATTCTTTTTTTAATAAGTTTAAAATTGGATTTTAAAAAATGAAAAATTTTTTTATTAAAACGGAATTTTCGTTGAATGATGAACGTATGACAGAAATCTTATGAAGATATTTAATTTTACTGATTTTTGTGGAATTAAATTCCATGAGTTTTTATTATGTGGCGTTTGTTCAGAGATTATATAAAAAAATGTTTGGTATTTTGTTTTGAAATAGGATTTTATTATAAAATTTGAGACACTCAATTGTATAACAATCAGTAGGTAAGATTGTATAGCTTTTTTTTGAATTTTATAAAAAATCCATTTAGTTCTTAATAGGTTTTAAAAAATTAAAGTTGTTGAAAAATGAATTCTCTATCTGTTACATGAAAAAAATTGATTGAAGCAGTTTTGTTAATCTGAACTATTCAATTTTTCAATAATTTTATTGTCCTAATTTTCGGGATGTTCGTTTTGTTTTAAATCTTAGAAGAAGATTGTATAGAGCATTTGTCCGCCTACGTCTATACTTTTTACGCCACCTGAAATTTCTTTAGAAACCAATGGATTTCCTCTCATTCCAAAACCTTCCGAAACATTTTCTCCTGTAGGAGTTTGGATCACATTATTTTGCGCCCAGGTTTTTCCGGTAAAATATGCGTGTGTCAATTGAATCAGATAGATTCCAATAGTAACCCCAGCCGCAGTATGTTTTGCTTTTTTATAATCTCCTTCGTCGGAACGGATCGAGTTAAGAGAATTCAAATTTCGTAAAGTGTTAAATTCAAAGACCAAATTTAATTCAGGAGAAGTTACCGTAGAAGAATTGGAACCTAAAAGTAGGTCTGTAGTAAATTGTTGTCCTATGATTTTTTCTATCTTTTTGTCGTATGCTTTTGCCCTATCTTTTTCGGCGGCATCTAATCCAAAATAAGAAAACAAGGAAACGAAGAACAAAGTGGAATAGCTAACGCCCCAACCGTTTTGTCTCATCGTATTGTGACCCCAACCAGGAAGAATCGCGGATTTCCAAACCGGCTCCCAAGGATTTCTTTTTGCGGTAATATAACTTTCCCAATCACCGTCTCTTTCTTCTAAATATTTCTCCAGTAACGCTAAACGTTTCTGAACAATTTTATAACTATTCTCTTTAATCATCTGTTCGAGATAAATCGTATCTAGTTGTTCTTCTTTATCACTTTTTTTACCTTCTTTATTCAGTTTCTTTTTTTCGATTTCTAAAATTTTGGCGATTTCCTGTTCGTCTTTGATTTCTTTGAAAATGATTTTAAGAATTTTAAATTTTCCTAATTTGATTCTCTTTCCGTCACGGATAATCGTAACCGTTTCTGGATCTTGGTCGATTACAGTTCCATAAGCTCTATCTCCAGATTTAAAAAGAATCGTTTCTCCAAAGATCAGACTAGGTAAAAGAAGAATTAGAACTAAAAGAAAAACTTTGTATTGAATAACACTTTGTAAAGAATGTGTAAAAAATTTCATAAAAATAAAGTTCCTAAAAAATTAAAATGAATGTTTCAGTATTCATAGAAGATTCAAAATTGCAATTTATTTCCTAATTTTTAAGATTTTATTTAGAGAACTTTTAGAAGTTGAAAGATCCTACTGTTGATAACTTATAGAATAGAACGTTAGAACTTTGTCTTTATTACCAAGACAATTCTATGGGTTTATCAAAAAAGTTAAGATATAACGTCTTTATATAAAATTCGTAAAATCAAATTTCTATGTGAGATCGTATAGAAATTTATTTCCAATCGATTTAGGTTGTATGATTTTGTATCGTTACTTTTTCTTAAAATCTGTTTTGATTTTAAATGAAAAAAACAAGCGATTTCTAATTAAAAATTGATTTAGATTTTGGCTAAAATCCTGGATTTAAGAGTTGTTAGTTGATTGTGTTCGGATTTGTAAAAAAGTAAGACATCTATTTAGTTTGAAATCGTTTTATTTTATGAAGAGAACCCATAGTTCAACGCGATCTGTCGAACGGCCTATGGGAAGTGAGATGCTGAAGTTCTTTCGCATCGATTTTTTTCGTGTTAGTTCAGGTTAACAAAATTGCTTCAGTTGCCTGTTTTTATAAAGCAGATGGAGAATTAATTTTTGAACAACTCTAATAGATTATCGTGGACTTTTGAGACAAATTTTCGGTTTAAAGACAAAATTTTAGATACTCATATAAAATTCTAACTATAAGCTATCTCAAAAATATCTTAGAATCGACATTTTAAGTAAAGATAAAGTATTTTTGGATATATTTTATTTTTATTATGATTGGGTTTTGGATATAAAATTGTGACGGATATTATCGAATCTTAAAAAAGAAGATTTGAAATCATTGCCGTTTGATTTTATGATGATTTTACAATGAAAATAAAATTGGATTTTAAAAGACGGATGACGTTATGGATCGTTCTCGTTTTTTGTGGAACTGTATTTGCCAAGGAAACTGAAAAAAAAGAACCCAATAAAAATTCTTCTTCTAAACCAGTTGTTCAAGGATGTTGTAGAATTAAAATGGCAGGTGGTGGATACGATTACTTTATCAGTACCGAAGAAGAATGTGCCTCTCATAAGCAGTTTCATTCTTTTTTAAAAGAAAGAACTCTTTGTTTTGAATCCTTTCCGGAATGATTTTAAATCGGAATTGAATAAGATCGTAATAATCTTATACTTTCAAATTTTTTTTACTACAAAAACTCTGAAAAGATATTATGAGTTTGTTTCAAAAATTAGAATGTAGATTTTCTCTCAAAAAAGTTATAAATTTAAGAACACTTACATTTTCGCAAAAATCTCAGAAATCATTTTTATACATCTTGTAGAATTTTTTTTCCAATTCCTGATAAGATTGAGTACCGTAAATTTTATTGAGAAACTGAGTTTTAACTTAGAGCCTGTTTCAAAACCTAGTGACCCATAGAGAGAGGTGTTTACTGAGCGCCAGTAGAAGAGGGACACTTTAGTTCCATAAATGTGGGAACTGCTACAAAAATTTAACGATATTAGAACTGCTCGAATGTTCACAAATTACCAAATGCGACTTAATTTGTAGGAACTACTGCATTTTATTAAAAATTTCTAAAGAATTATCACATAAAATTCTTTTAGGTTTGGGAATAAATTTTAAAAATAATAGGAATTTTACTGTATAACTAAGTTCGTCATAAGGAATTCATTTTTCTGAAAAATGTTCGGATCTGAACTTTATGGATCCATTTCTAAAATGTGGGAACTCATACTATTTAAAAATTTGTAATGTAACTTAATTTGTGGGAACTCCCGATAGGTTTAAATTTTAAAAGTATATGTCGCTTTAGAAAAAATGTCAAATTGTATGTTCCGACAGTAATCACTCTATTTTATAGTTTTACGTAATAGGTTCTTTTTTCTTCAAAGGAAAATTCGAGTGAAGGCCGAAAATCTTTTCATACGAGGTTTTTCGGATGTCTACCGCACTCAAAAGAAAAGAAAGAAAAATTCAAATTGGAGAATTCTGGACTTCTCGTCAAAGACAATCTCATTCCATTCATTACAGCGTTAGTTACAGGGCTTCTTTTAAACCGGAGCTTCCAGCATTTTTTTTAGATAAGTATCTTTCTAAACATAAGGGAATTGTTTTGGATCCGTTTGGTGGTAGAGGAACTACTTCAATTCAAGCAAACTTAGACGGACATTCAGCCATTCATAATGATGTTAGTCCGATGTCTTTGTTTCTCGCCAAATCCAGACAGACGATTCCTTCTTTAGAAAGTATGGAAAAAATATTAAATCGTTTGGACTTAAAAAAGAAGACTAAGGAAGAAAAAGAAGACAAGGATTTGCTTACATTTTATCATAAGGACACGTTAACCGAAATTAAAAATTTAAAACGAATTCTTTCAACGAATTTTTCTCCAGAAATTCAATACATAGGAGTTACGGCTCTTTCTAGACTTCACGGTCATAGCGACGGTTTTTTTTCAGTTTATAGTTTTCCTCAGATTTCAATTCCCCCTGAGGCTCAGCGTAGAAATAATCAAAAAAAAGGAATCAAACCTGAATATAAGGAAATTAAATCTAGAATTCTTCAGAAGATGAAGCGAGATTTAAAAACTCCTCTTCCGCCATTTTATCATGAATTTTCGGGCAGAAATATTTATACAAATCATTCTTCTTTACACTTGGAATCTTTGCAAAATGAAACTGTGGATCTAGTGATTACTTCTCCGCCTTTTTTGGATAAGGTGAATTATGAGGAGGATAACTGGCTACGTTACTGGTTTTTAGATATTGAACTTCCAGATCATAAAAAGCCGAGTATGTTTTCTACCTTAAGCGCTTGGACCGATTTTATACGAGATACTCTGAAAGAACTTTCCAGAGTTTTAAAACCGGACGGTGTTTGTGTGATAGAAGTGGGAGATATTAAAAAGGGTTCGACCGTTTTTAATTTAGACGAATACGTGATTCATGCTTCGTCCGGTTCCGGATTGGAATGGGAAACAACTTTTATCAACGATCAAAAGTTTACAAAACTTTCTAACTGCTGGAATGTTTCAAATAACGAAAAAGGTACGAACTCCAACCGTTGTGTAGTGTTCAGAAGACGGTAACGGCAAAGCCGCTTTCATTTTTTTGAAAAGTGGTCGCACTTTCGATATAGAGTTTTTGAAAAATGAATCCTCCATCAGTTTCTCTTTAATGGAAACGGTCGATTGAAGCAGTTCTGTTAATCTGAATAATTATTCAACAACTTTAATGATCTTTCAAATTGCATTCTAAATTACGAATATAGACTTATATTTACACAAATGGTTTAGATTAATTAAATTCAAAATCATTTAGTCCTCTAACCTTTTTTCTTTAAAAAATGAGCAGTTTTACTCTTTATCAATTTCGGAAATTGACCGAACTTCAAAAGAGAAGAGGGTTACCTAAAAATGATGCGCTCACTTTGGACGGCTGCTACTGGGATGATCGCCCAGCAGTTTCATATAGATACGATTTCAAACAACCTAGCAAACGTAAATACAACCGGATTTAAAAAGAACCGAGCTGATTTTGAAGATTTGGTTTATCAACATCAGGTTTTGGCCGGAACTCCGGCAACTTCCGTAAGTGAAATTCCAACGGGGGTTAACGTTGGACATGGTGTAAGGGCTGCTGCTTCTCAAAAACTATTTGAGATAGGTTCTTTTCAAGCGACCGGAAATAAACTGGATATGGCGATCACTGGAGAAATGGGATTTTTTAAGATCCAGATGCCGGATGGAAGTTTCGCCTTTTCCAGAGACGGATCTTTTAAGATAGATTCAAATCAGCAAGTGGTGACGTCTAACGGATATCTTTTAGAACCTCCTCTGATTCTTCCAGAAGGTGCAATTCTAAACACACTTATGATTTCGGAACAGGGAGAAGTTACCGTAAAAGTAGGTGCCGACATTCGACCGATTGTGATCGGACAGGTGGAATTGTATCGTTTTGTAAACCCGGCAGGGCTTCAAGCAATTGGAAAAAACTTATTTCAAGAAACAGTAGCCTCCGGTCCAGAAATTCCAGGGACTCCCGGTATGGAGGGATTTGGAAACGTTTTACAGGGGTTTTTGGAAATGAGCAACGTAAAGATAGTGGAAGAAATGGTGGCTATGATCGTAGCTCAAAGAGCCTACGAATCCAATTCAAAAGCGATCCAAACTTCAGATAACATGTTGTCCACTGCGATTTCTCTAAAGAGATAAGAATTTTATAAATTTCTAATGAATTTATTTCAAATTTTCCTTTTTATAGTTATTATCTTTTTTCCACTTTGGGGAAGAACGTCTGGTATATATTTAAAAGGAAAAGCGATTGTAGAAGGAGAAGTAGTTCGTCTTTCTTCCGTTGCGCGTGTTCCGGAAGGATTAGAAGATAGGATTCTTTTTAATAATCTAAAACGTCCTATCTTTGTGGATTCCAAAGATGTATCTAAAGTTTACGAGGATTTAAATCCAGTTGTAACCGGAAAAAAAACCCTTGTACTTCCTTTGAATTATTCTCTGGAGTCGAACGAAATCGTAGAGTCTTTATCGGAAGAAATTAAAAAAAAACATCCAAACGAAGAGTTTCGCCTAACGTTGTTGTCCGGAGATACTAAGGTTCCTTCGGAAGGAGTGGATCTTAGATGGGCCAATCTTCCTGCTCGTTTGCATCCGGGGCAGATTATGGCGTCTTTAGAAATTTTTTTTCAAAACCAAAAAGTACATACTTTGAGAATCCGCTTTCAAGTAGAACAGATGGTAACGGTTTTAAAATCAAAACGAACTTTAAACCAAGGAATTAAAATTACGAAGGAAGATTTTCAAGAAGAGGAAATATTTACTTCGGAGGAAATTTTAGATTCTCCTGGAAACGAACTTTTGGGTTCCACTCTTTTGAAAAATATGAACGAAGGCGAAATTTTCCGTAAAAAACACGTTCGTAAAATTCAAGACGTTCAAAGAGGAGGAGAAATTTTGATGATCTATCACAAAGGAAATCTAATCCTCAAAACAAAAGTAAAAGCACTTAGTTCCGGAAATATTGGAGAAGAAGTCCAGGTTACAACTCATTCCAGAGAAAATCAAATGAAAGTGAAAGTAGTGGATAAGAATACGGTGATTACGGAATGAAATTCGATTTTATCTATAAAAGAAATGTTGATCCGACTTTCCGAATTTTATACACAAATTTATTTGATATTTTTTTTCTTAATTTAAAGTTTATAAAACAATTGATTTACAGAAAATACATTTCGTTTCTTTTCTCATTTTTAAAAAATCAGTATCAAAAATTGAGAGTTTTTTTAGGAGATTGGTCAACAAATCACCGTTTAACGAATTTGGTTTCGATTTTTAAATTTCAAAAAAAAACCTTGATTTACTGCGGTGAGAGTCTAAAAGATAATTTAGAAAAATTTAATATTATAAATATAAAAATTTATAATACGTATATTGTACTATTTTTACAAACTTTGGTAGAAGTTTTAAGGTTGAGGGTAGGTTCTCTTGTTTGTTTCTTTTTATTAGGAAGCAACTTTTATTTAACCGCTCAGGATTCCTCACTTTGGACGGATAAAAATCCGTATTCGGTGCGTCAAAGTATGAAAGTGGGTTCTACTCTTTACGTTAAAATTAGAAATGGTCTTCAGGCGGAGTTTGAACTGGAATCCAACGCGGATGAAACATTGACTTTAAAAGCGATGCCTGATAAAAAGATCATTCCGGATATGCCTTCGTATAACAACGATCGTACGATCACTCGTAAAAATAAGGGGAAGATCAAATCTATCGGAAAAATAAAAGGAAATCTGACTGTTTTAGTAACCGCGATCAATCCTAATACTGGACTTTTGACCATTCAAGGACAAAAAGTAAACGTGATCAATGGGGAAGAAAACAGTCTTCTTTTATCCGGAACCGTTTCTCCCGAATTCGTGGAAAAGGATTTGTCTATCGATTCCGATAAAATTGCAAATCTTCAGTTAAATTTTAACGGTAAGATCAGACCTCAACAAGTAAGTCCGCCAATTTCTATCAAAACGATTACCAATCCAGACGGTTCCGTTACAACTAAGGCGGAACTTTCGGAAGAAGAAAAACAAAAACTGATTCTGAACCAACTGAACCGACTTTTGGGAGAATCACAATGAAATTTAAATATTCTATTTTTTGCATGTTTTTATCGAGTGGTTTTATTTTTTTAGGGACTGTTTTTTCCTTAAATTCTGCGGAACTGAGGTTAAAGGATATTGCAAGAATTGAAGGGGTCCGGGAAAATCAAATTACCGGTTACGGTATCGTGGTAGGTCTTCCCGGGACGGGAGATAGTAAAACTCCTTTTACGTCCGAAAGTATGAAAAATTATTTAAAGAACTTGGGGGTGGAAGCTAACCTCAAACCGGACCAAACTAGAAACATAGCTTCTGTTTTGATCACGGCTACGATACCAACTTATTCTCGTAAAGGAGATAAGTTAAACGTTGTAGTTTCTTCTATTGGAGACGCTAAGTCTTTGGAAGGTGGAGTTCTTTTACAATCTCCTTTAAAAACTGCCGGAGATAAAACTTATGCCGTTGCTTCCGGAGTGATTTCGTTTGGAGGAAGGCAAGAACAGGAGCGTGGAAATAGTTCTAGAGGAAATAAAAAAACGGTAGGGGTAGTTCACGGTGGTGCGATCGTCGAACAAGAGTTAGATCAGAATTTTTACGCTTCTGAAAGAGTTCAGATACAACTTGAAAATCAAGACTTTACAACTTTAAACGCGATCGTTTCTAAAATCCGTTCTATTCTTCCGGGAAAACATGGAATTGGACCCGAGTCCGTGGTTCCTATTTCTCCTTCCGAAATTAATATCGTCCTAGGAAAAAGTTTCGAAAATAAATCGGATGCTTTTTTAACTTTGTTAAGCGACATCGAAAATCTGACTGTAGAAACACAAGTAAAACCTAAAGTAGTTATTAACGAAAGAACCGGAGTGATCGTAATGGGAGGTAATATTACGATCGAAGAAGTTGCGGTTTCTCGTTCTGGTTTAAACCTTTCTGTAACGGATAAAAATAGAAGGCGTAATTGGCTTGGTAAAGAACAAGAACCCACTAAAAGTTCTTTTTTAATCGAGGAATCTACAAGCGTAGGAGACGTAGTGGAGGCCTTGAATAAGGTAGGCGCTTCTACAAAAGATATCATCGCGATTTTAGAAGCACTAAAAAAGTCGGGAGCGTTACACGCAGAATTGGAGATACAATGATGATCGATTCTATAAAAGATTATTCAAATAAACTAAATCTAATCGAAAAGCCGGAAGTAAAGAGTCTTCTAAACTTAGAAAAGAAAGGTAAGAGCAAATTTACTTTTCCAGAAATTTTACAGGAAGAGTTTAACGAAAAACTTTCTGGAAAAGTGAGTTCTTCCGAAATCAAACTTCCACATAATATTCAGGACGAAATCGCAGCTGATCCGTATCGCAAAAAACTATATTCAGCTTCCGTTGAATTCGAATCTATATTCGTAAAGATGATGTTAAACGAAATGAAAAAAACGGTGGAAAAATCCGGTCTGATCGACGGAGGATACGCGGAAGAAATTTTCGAAGATATGCTCTATGACGAATATTCTAAAAATCTTTCTTCCAATTCTTCTTTGGGACTTGCAGAACAGATTTATCAGTCTTTATCTTCCAACCTTCCTCCTTATCAAAAAATTGATCAAAAGGTTTAAAAATTGATTTCAATTTTAGAATCCTTCTGGTTTTGAGATGTCAAAATTTCTCGTAAAAATCTGAATGTGGAAACTCTTACATTTTTATTTGTAAATGAATCTAAAGGACTAATTTTGATTTTATTATTTCTTTTTTACTACTCAGACGTATTAAAATAGTACCAAGTTATTAACGACCGAATTTGCAAAAAAATAGAAGTATTTAAAAAATGCTTTAAATTCGCGATTTACGGCATTTTAGAGCAAGACCAAAACATTCAAATTTTTGAAACAATCAACCCAAGTATTCTATTTATGTGTCAGAGTAGTAAATTGTGGGAACTCATACAAACTAAATCATTTAAAAATCCGTAAGTCTCTTAAGATGTGGAAACTACCACAAAAATAATCTCAATTTTATGGAAACTCTTACGAATTAACGTAAGATCTACGTAAAAAAAATCAGGGCGAATCCGGCTTGCCACACACAGCCGGATCGGACCCTCTGGTCAAGTTAGTATATATAAAAAACTTTATATAATAATATTTTTAAGTTTTAATGTATGAAGAAATCTGTCGGCGGCCATAGAGGCGATGTATTGAGTTCAAAAAGCAGCGTTCTGCTGAGTTTGAGAAATTCCACTCGCATCGATCCCTTTCGCGTTAATTTACGTTACGAATCAAGATTTTACGGATTGATTAAATGGGGTATTGTTACTAGAAAATTTCAATTTGCCTAGACGATGTAGGTTCGTATAACAACATCATTTGAATTCCGTATTCAAAAAAATGACGAGTGCCGTTGCGGCGATTTCGTTCGGCCTCATCTTTTGGGCCGGACCAGTTGGTTTGATTCCGCTTCTCGTTTTACCTTATACTCAATACAAAAATCATAATATAGTAGAGGGCATTCGTACTGAATACGAAACTCAATATTGTGAACTGTAACAACTTCGTATAAATTTAAAAAATTAAGAATCGATCAAATCGCTGAACTTAATTGCATCCAGATCGTGTTGTAGTTTTTCTTCCGTTTTTTCGATTTTAGAAACGATGTTTGTTGGAAATAGTTTTAAATTTTGATCTCCTGTTAAAAGAGGCTCCGGAACTTTTCGATATACGTCCGCGATACTTAGATCCACAGGAGAGGCAATCGGAACAAATTCATTTTTTTTAGTTTCGGACAATAATTCCAGTTCACAGAGTTTTTTGGTAAGGACCGGAATCTCCTCTTCTTTTAAACCGGAAACGGAAGAAAGTTCAACACAAGAAGAGGGAACTTTTTTTTCTTTTTGGATTTTATAAGCAGATTTTAAAGTCAAAATTAATTTTCTGAACTCATTGCTAGGCGAAGTATTCATTTCGTCCAGAGAATGTAAAGGAGCGATGTATCTTTCTCTAAACTGAAGGCAAGCGGTGATCTCTGCTCCAAATAAAACAATTAGAGAAAGTGAATATACTCCTAAAAGAAAAATCGGAATAGCGGCTAACGCTTTGTAGATGATCATCGTTGTTTCACTAAAAGATAAAATATACACTTGAAATGCCCAAAGAAAAACTAGAAAGATGATTCCAGTAACCGCGGCACCTACGGAAGACGCTTTTAAAGGAACCTTCGTGTTTGGAATCAAGGAATAAAGGCTTAGAAAAAAGAGCCAAATTCCGGAGAGAGGAAATAAAATTCTTAAAAAAGAATAAATCGTAAATACGCTATCTCCTCCTGTGATTAGGGTTGTTGCAAATTTTTGGTCCTTAGATTCAGTTACGCTGATGGTGCGGTATTCGCCTATGTTGAGTATTTTAATTTGTCCGTTTTCTTTTCTTTCTAAAAGAAGATTGGCCCATAACTTGCCGTTCATAGGAGTATAAAACGGGTTCCAATGTTCTCCCAAATCCGTTGAAATGAGTATATTTCCTAAACTATCCATTAGAAATAATTCCGTAATATCAGTTCCAGTAAAAGACCAGATTCGTATAAAGTTGTATCGTTTATGACTCAGTTGTATCCAGGTGTTTCCTCCGTCAGTAGAACGATACAAAGCTCCTCTTTCTCCAGCTAAAAATATTTCTCCATTTGTAGTTTTATGAATATCATGAAATGCTAAATGAGTTAGCCTATTTGGATAAAAATTAAAACCTCCATCGTTACTGTTCCAAACCGTACCAGATTCGTCTGCGATATAACCGTTAAATTCGTCTGGAAAATAAATTTTAGAAGCGTTCATTTTTAATCTATCTTTGAAAATCGGTTTAAAAGAAATTCCTTCTGGAATGTAATGAAGAACTTCTCCGTTTTTGAATATAATAAAAATGTTATTTGAATTAATTACTTCCATGTCTTTTAATTCAACGCCCTCGAAAGAGGCCAGTCTCCAGACGGGAGATTCTAAAGTTTTGATTAAAAGTAATCCTTTTGCGGAAAGGGCATAGATAATTCCATCTCGGATTTTAATTTTAACAAAATCGGAAGTTCCTATATTTGGTTTTTTACAGAAGTCAAGTCTTCCGCCTAACGCGTCTAAACATTTCATATTTTCAAAATCGATTTCTTCTTCCCGGATCGAATATTCCTTTTTGAGATTTGAGTTCATTCGAAATAAGGTTCCGTTTTCTCCACTCACCCAAATTTTTTCAGATGGATCTTTTTCCATGGAAAAATAATGAGAAGGTCTAAAAAAATCGATGGTTCTTTTGGCAATTCCTTCCACGATCACAAAAAGAAGTGGGCCTATGGCTAATACAAAAAAATAAAATATTAATTTTTGAAATAGAGATCTATTAGAATGAATTTTCCAAATTCCGTTAAATGCGTTTTCAAGAGAACGTAAAACCGCGGTTGCCGAAAATACTAGAGTTATAAATCCGATCGCTCCAATTTGGGAAGCAGTATCGATAAGATCGCCGATTGTTTCCAGATACGGATTGATGTCTATGCTGATGTTACTTTGTAAGATGAACGTGTTTATCGTATCAAAAATTTCTTCTTTTCTGTTTTCTAAACCGGATGTGATCGTAATCAAAGACAACGCAACCGTAAGCATAGGAATCAAGGACACGATTGTAGTATAGGAAATTCCGGAAGCCTGCATAAGGCAGTCGTCCTTAATAAAACGATACGCGGAACCCAAGATGATCCGTATGAATATTACGAAGGTTCTTAAAAACCCTTTTTCGGGGATCTTGTCTGAATCGGTTAACCAACCTGGTTTAAAAAAATATAACATTATTCAATCCCCTTGAAGCAGTACAGAACCATAGACGAAGTCAAGGGTCTGTTTTGTTTTTTGAGTTTGCTTTTCCAATGATAAACACTGATTCGAATCCATTTCCAATATTCATTCCAAGATTTGAAATTTCCTCTGGACTTAAGTAATTTTGCGAATAATGAAAAATCTACTCCGAGATAAGTGATAGAATCTCTAAAACCAAAACGATCAAGAATTTTTTTCAGATTCGATTCCGAATAATAATAAAAATGTCCTGGAAGATAGTAGTGATAGTCTGTGCCAGCATCAATCGCTTGCCAACCTTCAAAGTTTGCGGTTTGTATTAGTAATAATCCCCCTGGTTTGAGAATTCTACTTAACTTTTCAAAAACTTTTTCTGGATCAGAAAGGTGTTCTATCACCTCTACCAAAGTAATTACGTCAAAAAAATTTTCTGGAAGATCAACGTCTAAAAATTCTCCCGTATATACTTTCAATCTTCTGGACTTGGCGACTTCCGCAGAATAGGAAGATATTTCTACCCCTGTTACTTGAAAACCGGCTTCTTTTGCACAGTTTAAAAAACCTCCAAAAGAACAGCCAACGTCTAAAAATTCTCCGCTTGATTTAAATTTTTGGATGTTTTTAATTCTGGCTTTCCAAACATATCGATCGAATTTTTCGGTTTGTCTTTCGTCTCGGTAAGAAAAGTTAGCGTTACCAGAATAATATTCTTCTGTATATAGTTCAGAAGGTTCTGGTCTAGGGTATTGGGTCTGTAGACCACAACTTAAACATAAGTAAATTGGAATATTGTAATATTTAAATGTTGAATTGTAGAGGAATTTCCAGTCTTTTTTTTGACAACAGGGGCAGGTTTCGTTTATAGTTTTGCCAGAAAAATCCAATGACAGATCCTTTCTTCTAGTTTTCCTAAAGGAGTTCTTTCCGTATAGCCAAAGTCTATATAGGAAAAACCCTTTAAATCTTCTTTCAATTCTTCTAATGTATAAAAACGAGTATAGGCGCCTTTAAGATCTGTAGTGCCGACTACGGTTTCTTGAACTTGGAGATGTGTGTCTCCTACCGCTCTGACCGAACCAGCTAGATAACCACCTTTCTTGAGAATTCTCATTTTTTCCTTGAGAATGTTTTTAGCTGATTGGATTGAATTATAGTGTAAAACTCCCCAACTTACGATTACGTCAAAAAAATTCTCTTCAAAAGGAAAGGGCGGATCACCACCTAACGATGTTTTAACGAAAGGAAACGTTTCTTGAACCGTTTTGATGGAATTTTCGGTGTAATCCGTGGCGTAAACTTGATAACCGAATTCGTTTAACAAAACACAATGTCTACCGGAACCGGTTCCAAAGTCTAAGGCCTTTCTTTCTTCTTGTTTGTTAAAATCGATTTTAGAAAGCATTCTGACCAGATTTTCGTCAGGATAAACAAGTCTGGATTTCGTTTTGGTGTAATGAAAATTCCAGGCAGAACGAGAAGAAGATTCAGACGGATTCAAATTTACCTTCTAATCTTTGGAGAACGGATTCTTTCCATTGAACTAAGGTTTGGTGGTTTTCTTCCGGGCCTAAGATTCCTATACTTCTAGTACGAACTCCGTTTCCTTCGTTTGTCTTTAAAACGTCTTCCGGTTGTTTCAATTTACAATCGAAGAGCAGCTTTTCTTTTCCGTTAACGTGGAATTCGGAATGTCCTACGAGTTTGGATTTTCCTTCGGGAGGAGCAGAGAAAAAAATTCCAGCGTATTGATTGGAAATTTTAAAATAGTTTGGAAAAGGTTTAATTTTTTCTCCTACAAGAAGTTTTACTAAATTCTCAAAATAAGAGGAACCAAAATAATTTGGAATTAAATTGTCCGCTAAAAATTCTCCTCCTACTTCTGGAACGGCTTCAATCAGATAAATTTCTCCTTGTGGATTGATTCTAAATTCTGCAACAAAAGGACAATCATTCATTTTGGTAGCTGCTATCAAAGCTCTACAATTGAGTAAAATTTCTCCAATCAATTCCGAATGTAAAAATGGAAGAGTATGAGCAATTTCTAAATAAGGTGCGTAACTAGTCACATCCTTATGAGAAATGGATGCAGGAAAAAATTCTCTGTTTTGGATAAGTCCACAGACCGTAATTTCAAAACCAGGGATAAATTCTTCAGAGATCCATTCTTCTGGATTCGCGTTATGCGCTTTTGATTTCTTTTTGGGTAATTTCGGGATCTTTTTTTTGGATTGAAGAAAGTTTTCCCATTCTTCTAAATTGTGAAAGGTTCTAATTCCTTCTTTACCGTTTCCGCGGGAAGGTTTATATACAAAAGGGAATGGATGTTTGGAGTTTGTATCGTAGTTTTGAGGTGTTAAAATTCCAACTCTGTTTGCGGTTTCTTTGAGTTTATTTTTATCGGAACAAATCTCCACACATTTAAGACTAGCATAACGTAATTTCAATTTGTCCGCAATATAAGAGGCCGTATAAGTCGCTTTTCCGAAAGAACGAGTGCCTATCCCGAGTATATTACCTTGGAGAGGAATTTCGGAAATCGTTTTTAGAATTTTACGATATTCTGTAATGGATTCCATGATTCTGAGAGAGGAGATATTGAGTCCGGGCGCACGATCGCTTTGGTCCACTGCAATCACTGAGTAACCCAGTCTGTTCGCTGCCGAAATCAAAGGAACTTGATTGGGTCCCGCGCCGATCGAAAGGAAGTAGTCTTTCATCTTCTGTAGATTTTTGTTAATACATAAGAAAGTCAAAGGATTTTTGAGACGTGAATGTTGAGGGACAAGAAGCGCCGCAGCCAACGGGCGCTTCCGATATTTGGAAAGCCGGTTTGTTTCGTTTCTTTTTAGTGATGCGAATCGAACGTTTTCTTTTCTTGAAAGCGAATCGACTCACAACATTTTAGATCGATCTATCATAAAGAATTCGAAAGCCGCCCGCTTTGACACCTCCGGGTTTGAAGTTTTGCGAGAAGATGACTAGTTTGTCGTCTCCGTTTTTCTCCAAACTGGTTTTCCAGTCCCAACGAGTTTCGGGAGTTTCTCCTCCGTAGTGGCCGGTAAAGGACCATTCCGAGGAGCCGGGATTTCCTTCGGAAAACATAATTCCAGTTCCCATTCCAAAGGACTCGACCCAAGCGGATTCGTATCTTTGTTTGTCTATGTGATAACCGTAGATAGCAATTCCTTCGAGGGGTTCTCCTTTGAAACTTCCTTTGTATTCGTGAAGCAGAAATCTTCCGCCTAACACGAGTTTAATGGTTCCGGAGATCGGAGATTCGTCCGCTATTTTTCCTTCTTCGAAAATCATTTGGGTGACACCCTTCCAATTTCCGACTAGAGATTCCATTTCCTTGTGAATTCCTTCCCGTTTACTTTGTTCGAATTTTTCCTTACTCATGCCGAGCAAGTAGGGAGTAACCTATAAGGAAATCAAGAAGAATTACGGACCCGTTTCCTTGAATGAAGCTTGTTCCGGACGATTCTTACTGAACTTCAAATTCAACGCTGACTCTTGCTTGGATCGTTCTTTCTCCAATCGAAATAGGAGACTGATCGGAAGCTTCTCTTCCTTTCATAAAATAAACTACTTGGGGTTGTAACATAGAATCGGATTCTACTATTTTGATTGAGGTTACGTTTGTTTTTCCAATAGATTTTGCCAGAACCAGAGCCTTGTTTTTTGCGTCTTCGTAGGCGGAGGTTAAGGCTTCTTTTTCTTGTTTTTTAGTAGAATCCGCTTTAAATTCGATTCCGCTGACTGCATTGATTCCTAACTTTTGAACTTCCAACAGTAAATCCTTATACAGTTTGAGATCTCTGAGTTTAAGTAGGATTCCAGAAGATGCAAGATAAGGTCTTTGTTTTCCTTCTTGTAGATATTGTCTCTGAAGAGTGTAATCTGTACTATAAATATCTTTATTAGAAATTTTGAATCTTTTAGAAAGTGCTTGAATTACGTTAGACGTTCTTTCTAGGTTTTTTTCTTGAGCTACTTTGGGGTCCGGATCTTCCACTTCAACGGAGAAATTGATTTGAACGTAGTCGGTTTCTACAATTGCAGAACCACTTCCGGAAACGGTGATCGTTTGTTGTTTGTTTTCGGAGTAAATTCCAGAGGTGATAAGTAAAATCGACAAAATTACGAGGACTTGTTTCATCATAGTTTGTGAATGATTTTTTAAGATCAATCTGTTGCCTACAAAAAAAGGCGGAAGAGGAAAACCTCCGCCGCCTTTTGCGATTGGAAAAGAATAGGTTGGATGAATTACATCATTCCGCCCATTCCTCCCATACCGCCGCCGCCCATTCCCGCCATTGGGTTTGGAGCGTCTTTATCCGGTTTGTCTGTGATCGTAACTTCTGTGGTTAAAATCATAGAACCGATGGAAGCAGCATTTTGAAGAGCGGAACGAACTACTTTTGCAGGGTCTACAACTCCGGCTTGGATCATATCTTCCCAAACCATAGTGAGGGCGTTAAATCCTTCGTTTCCTTTTTTAGCCTTTGCGTGTTCTACGATTACCGAACCTTCTAAACCAGCGTTTGAAGTAATCATACGAATCGGTTCTTCCAAAGCTCTAAAAATGATTTTTGCTCCGGTAGCTTCGTCTCCTTCTAGTTTGAGGGAGCCTACTGCTTCTTGTGCTTTGAGAAGAGTTAAACCACCACCTGGAACGATCCCTTCTTCTACTGCGGCACGAGTTGCAGAAAGAGCGTCTTCTACGCGTGCTTTTTTCTCTTTCATTTCTACTTCGGTAGCCGCACCTACGTGGATCACAGCAACACCACCCGCAAGTTTAGCGAGTCTTTCTTGTAGTTTTTCTCTATCATATTCGGAAGTTGTGTCTTCGATTTGTTTTTTGATCTGACCGATTCTTCCTTGGATCTCTTTTGTCTGGCCTTTACCTTCGATGATCGTAGTATTTTCTTTATCAACGGTCACTTTATTTGCACGGCCCAACATTTGAAGAGTGGTGTTTTCCAGTTTCATTCCTAGATCTTCTGAGATCACTTGTCCACCGGTTAGAATCGCAATGTCTTCCAACATCGCTTTTCTTCTATCTCCGAAACCTGGAGCTTTTACCGCAACACAAGAAATGGTTTTTCTGAGAGTGTTGACTACGATAGTAGCGAGCGCTTCTCCTTCCACTTCTTCGGAAATGATCACTAGAGGTTTTCCGGCTTGAGCTACTTTTTCTAAGATATGGATCAGGTCCTTCATAGAAGAGATCTTCTTGTCGTAGATCAGAATGAAAGGATCATTCAGAGTAGCTACCATAGATTCTGCGTCGGTTACCATATAAGGGGAGATATAACCTCTGTCGAACTGCATTCCTTCTACAACGTCAAGAGTGGTTTCGATAGATTTTGCTTCTTCTACGGTGATCACTCCGTCTTTTCCAACTTTATCCATTGCATCTGCAATAAGATTTCCGATCGTATTATCGTTGTTAGCTGAAATAGCTGCAACGTTTGCAATATCTTTTTTGTTTTCGATTTTAACCGCTCTTTTTTGGATACTTTCCACAGCTGCGGTAACCGCTTTGTCGATTCCTCTTTTGAGTGACATAGGGTTTGCGCCAGCGGTTACGTTTTTTAGACCTTCGTTGATAATGGATTGTGCGAGAATGGTTGCAGTTGTAGTTCCGTCTCCAGCGACATCATTTGTCTTAGTGGAAACTTCTTTTACCATTTGAGCTCCCATATTTTCCAACGGATCTTCTAGTTCGATTTCTTTTGCAACGGTAACACCGTCTTTAGTGATGGTCGGTGCTCCGAATTTTTTATCGATTACTACGTTGCGCCCCTTAGGCCCAAGAGTAACTTTGACTGCGTTTGCGAGTTTGTTCACTCCTTCGAGGAGTTTACGTCTTGCCGTTTCGTTATATTCAATATCTTTCGCCATGATTTAACTCCTGATTATTTTTTAACTACGGCCAGAATATCGCTTTCACGGATGATAAGATATTCTTTGCCTTCTGATTTGATTTCAGTTCCGGAATACTTTCCGTAAAGGACCGTATCGCCTACTTTTACTTCGAGAGGGATGAGTTTCCCGTCTTCATATTTACCGCTACCGATTTCGACAACTTTCCCTTCTTGTGGTTTTTCTTTTGCCGTATCAGGAACGAAAATGCTACCGATCTTTTCCTCGGCTTCCTGTCTTGGTTCTACGAGGACTCTGTCACCCAGAGGTTTAATCGATGCCATAGACTGACTCCTTAAAATTATAAGATTAGCACTATATTCGTGAGAGTGCTTATATAGTTTTTCATTAAAAAAAAATGCTTGGAAAGCGTCAAGCACTTTCGCTATGAGAGTGCTAAGCGGATAGGAAGTTTAGTTTAATAAAAGTTTCGTTTTTGAATGAAGTTGTAAAGTAACTAACACAAATCCGGATCTTACAGATAAATTCTTAAAATGTGGGAACTACCACCAAGTTAAGATTTTACGAATAAATTTTAAAATTGTAGAAACTTATACTTTTGGAAAATTCTTTCTCATTTTCTTACCTCGAACTCACGTTAGTTTAAAAAGTAGGAGCTACTGCAAAATTTGGCTGTAGTTACGACCTTATAATATAATTTGCGGGAACTCTTCTTTAAGGATTGTTTCATTCAAACAAAAACACTTTCAATGTCCTTCCTTTTGATTACAGATCGAAATAAATGAGTACAGACTAAAATTAGTAACGAGAAGTGAAGAAATATGAAAGTGACTCAGGGGTGGATATTACAATTTGAGGAGTGATATATAGGCCCGGAGAATTTCCCCAACAAATTAAAATGGGATACACGAAATACTAAACAATCTCTTGGAGTAAATTTCATTTCGTAAATTCCAAAGAATGGATGAAATGAAAAAAACTCCGAATAAAATAAATACCGAATGGAAGGAGTCAATGTTTTTTGTCGGAATAGTTCCAAAGAAAAGGACGGGCCAAGTGTCTCAAATTTAGTTGTCGAGCAATCGGTTGAGTTTAATTCAAAACAATGATTTTCTGATAAATCGAGCGTGTAATGACGCAAGTCTACCATAAGCGCAGTCGCATTGTAGTAAAAATACAATTGGGATAGTAGGGTGGAAAAAAATGCAGAGACAAATAAAATTATTATGAAACGCATCAATAAAACACTCTTTGAATATGTTTCGCATAACGTTTTAGTATGTCATTGAACTCAGAAAACTTACGATGTAAAAAAAATGCGGAGAAATCTTAGTTAAAAAATTTAGTTCGCACTGATAATTGTTTCCAATTCTGTAGATTCAAACATGTCAATGGGTGAAATTACGGGTTCTGAATAAGGAATATTATTTCCATATCTTTTTTTCATTAGAGATTGTACTTGCGGAAAAGATAAATTAAAATCTTTTAAAGTCTTTAGTTCACCTAATTTTTTCCCTGTTGTTTTATTATATAGTTTCCAAATTAATTCAGTACAATAAATCCGATCATCAGACCAACCAAAATATATGTCGTAATGTTTTCCTAAAAAAGATTCACCGTATCTTTTCATTTCAGCCAACTTATTTTTCGAGAGAATGTCATTTCGGTTTTTTAGACGTTTGATAACATAATGATACTTTTTTCCTCGTTTAATAAAAGCAGAAAGGGGAGTAAGTTTTACTGGTTCTACAGCTTCTAAAACTTTATATTCGTTTCCGTATTTGAAAATAATACCCACATGGGTATAAGGGGATCGAGTTGCTAATCGGATCGCTTTACTTTGTTCAGAATTGGATTCATGGAATATAATATCTCCTTCAATTATATTAGAATTATCTAAATCTGCTGCTTTTAGAGCAATACAAGAAACACTGAGAAATATTAAAATAAATCTTAACTTTTTATACATGAGTTAACCTTTAAAAAAATAAGTAATTACGTTTAAAAATACATATACATTTTCTGAAGTCATTTATCAGCTAAATACTTTTAAAATTGCAAGACTCAGTTATTGCCATAAAACTAAAAGACTGTCTATATACTAATATAATTAGAGTTGTTGAAAAATTAATTTTCTTTTGTTTATTCATTAAAACAAATGAATAAAATCGTTTGTAGATATGAATTTTTTCACCAACTTTATTTATTGAATATGAGTCATTTTTGAAAAACTTACCGGCTATATAAAGAAAAACTGTAAGAGTAAAATTTATCGAGATTCTAATTGCATTTGATCCATTTTTATTTATCTCTTTTTACCAGAGATTTATAAAATTATTGACTTACAAATTTATTATTTCAATTTCGCTCAACGTATATAGATGAATTGTGTTATTAGAGTCTGTTCCAAAATCGCCGAGGGATCTTGTAGATGCGAGACGTTTTAGTTTTACAAAAATGTGGGAACTACCACTGAAAGTTGAATGATCAGTACAGTTTCTGGATCTATAAGAGACGTAATTTGTAGGAGCTACTGCAAAATTTGGCTGTAGTTACGACCAAACTTTATATAGTTTTGAATACTTTTTTAGAAGAATGTAATTGAGACAAAAATATGGGGACTCTTACTTTTAGAAAAATTTTTATGATATGTTTTATAAAATCCTACTGAATTTCTAAAAATGGCCGCAGTTCCGACCCAGATTAAATTAGAAAAACAAGCTGCGTTTGGAATCAAATTTTTGGAGAAAGTAAGATTATGATAAGATGTAGGAACTCACACAGAAACTAGAATAATAAAAGAATGTTAAAAAACTGTAAATCATACAATACGGCGATTTCTGTGGGAACTACCGCATTTTATAAATACTTGGCATTTAGATTTGTTTTGGAATTCTCTCCATCAAATCCGTTTTAAAAAGGAAAACATGTTTCAAAAAGAAAATCTAGTACGTGTGCGAGAACTTAATCAAAAACCAATATTAGAAGAAAAACCTTATATTCTTTATTGGATGTCTATGGCCAGAAGACTTGCTTGGAATCATTCTCTGGATTATTCGATTCATCTTTCCCAAAAATACAAAAAAGAACTACTGATCTATGAACCTCTCAAAATGAATTATCCTTGGAGTTCTCCTAGGTTGCACAAGTTTATTTTAGAAGGAATGTCGTCTAACGTAAAAGAGGCGAAAAAATTAGGTCTTACTTATCGGGCATTTGTAGAAACTCAAGGAAATCCAATCGAAGAAACGTTTGAAAAAATTAGTTCCGAGGCTGCGTTGGTAATTACCGATGATTATCCAGCGTATATTGTTCCAGAATTGTTAGAGCAGTTTTCAAAAAAACTTAAATGTAAGCTTCTTGTAGTAGATTCCAATTCGATCATTCCACTTACTTTTTATGGAGAGTTTGCTTCGGCAGCAAGAATTCTCAGACCTAGAGTCCACAAATTGTTTCCAGAAGTTTGGAAGTTCCGGTCTTTTCATAAGCCGAATAAACCATTTCGAGAAAAAGAAAATTCCTGGCTCGAAAAAAATCCAAATTCTCCTTTAAAAAAAAATGTTTGGTTTGAAGGTGGCGAAGATCAAATTTCTAGAATATGTAATAATTGTAATTTTGATTTTCAAAATATTTTCCCGGTCCCTGGAAAAAAAGGAGGTAGAGAAGAGGGAATAAGGCTTCTACAAAAATTTTTAAAACGTGGGTTATCTGGTTATGCAGAACTTAGAAGTAATCCTAGGCCACCGGAAGAATCTTATTCTTCTTTTTTATCTCCATATCTACATTTCGGACATATATCTCAAGAAGAGATCGTAAGCGAAGTTTTAAATTGGAATTTGGATGGACCTTGGACTCCTGGAGTTATTATTCCTGAAAATAAAAATAGAAAAGAAGGTTACTTTCATTCAGATCCGAACGTGAATTCTTTTTTAGATGAACTCATAACGTGGAGAGACGTAGGTTTTTTGATGTTTTGGAAAAAACCTTCTTTTAGAAAAGACCTTTCTATTCTTCCAGATTGGATTCAAAAAAATTTAGATTTTCATAAAAACGATATTCGTCCTTATATTTATACAAAAGATCAATTGGAGAGTTCAAATACACATGATGTAATTTGGAACGCTGCCCAAAAAGAACTCGTTCTAACCGGATCGATGCACAATTATCTGCGAATGCTTTGGGGAAAAAAGGTCATTGAATGGTCTCCTGACTATCAGACTGCATTTAAAATATTAGAAGAATTTAATAATAAATACGCATACGATGGGAGGGATCCAAATTCGTATACTGGAATTTTATGGTGTTTCGGTTTGTTCGATCGTCCTTGGTTTCCCGAAAGGGATGTTTTCGGAACCATCCGTTATATGTCCTCGGATTCGACGAAAAAAAAATTCAAACTTCAAGCGTATTTGGATTATATTCAATCGTTGGAAGAAAGGAATGATAAAACAAATTCTCATTTACTTTTTCCTACATAATATATTTTGAATTTTATCGTAAGATTATTCGTTTAAATTCAGTATTTTAGATATTGATTGTGTAGTTTTTTGTAATAAACTATTTTGATTGAATTCAGTGTAGTAATTTCATTGATACATGTTTGTTGTAACTAGAAAAATATAAATGAAACGGTTGGATCTATTTTTTAAAAAACTAAATGATGTGAATTAACACGAAATGGATCGATGAATGAACTCAACACAACGCTTTCCTGAACTCAGCAAAACGCTTTTTACGAAAGCGTTTTAGGTCGTTCGAAGTAACTCAGCACAACGCTTTCCTATGGGTCGCGTTGTAGGTCAAGTTATTAGTATTTTATAAAAATTGAATCTGATTCTGGAATTTCATAATAACTTGACCAGAGCGGAGAGCCCGGATTCGCCCAAATTTTTTTACGTCAAACTCACGTTATATATACAATATCTAAGATCTATCAAGAGCTTGTCGAAGACTTAGAATCGATCGCTTTTGAGTTTTAGACGAGTTTTCACAGATTGTGTCATATAGTTAATAAACGAGTTTTTTAACAGTTCAATCTTTGTATGACAATCTCGAAATATATTTCTATTTTTATAAGCATTGTAAAAAAGTTAAAAATTTGATTTTGTTAATCTCTATAAAATTGAGCACTAAATTGATTACAAAGGCTTGTTTTGATGCAAAATACAATGTATGATTTCAGGAATAGCTGATTTTAAACTGAGTTCAAAACGAAAGAAATTTTTTTATTAGAGAATAATTCTCCATCCATTTCTGTTTCATAGAAACGATCGATTGAAGCAGTTTTGTTATTTGCTACTATGAAATTTTTCAACAACTCTATTATTTTTAAAGTATAACTTTAAAATGAAACGTTATTTTTTTAGATAAAATTTTTGACTTTGATTCTATTGATTTCATAGAAGATAAGATTTGTCGTTCAAATGCTTGATTTTTGATACTGGAGTCCGTAGAATCGTAGAAAAGAGGATTGGCAATTATGACAACCGAAACCGCTTCGAAAACATATACAACTTTTAAAGAATTTTGGCCTTTCTATTTAGGCGAACATTCTCATCCCGTAAATCGCGCTTTGCATTTTGTGGGAACGTCTTTTGCAATTGGATGGATTTTGACCGCGATCATCAATCTCAATCCGTTCTATATTTTTGCGGCCTTGTTTTCCGGTTACTTTTTTGCTTGGATCGGTCATTTTTTTGTAGAGAAAAACCGTCCGGCTACTTTTACTTATCCGTTTAAATCTTTTATGGGAGATTGGGTGATGTATTTTTATATTCTTACCGGACAAATTGGAAAGGAATTGGAAAAAATTAGAAAAAAATAATATTCTAATTTTATAAAATATAAAGCATGGGTTCCCACCATTTTTCTGAAAAAATTCTGATTTTGTGTGGGGTTCTTACGTGTTAAGTCGAAAAAAGTTTTCGTTTTTATTAGTGTTACTACCATTCCTTTTTTTTACGATCAATTCCTGTAGCAGAATTTGGTCTATTGGGATCTTAAATCAAAAAGATAAAACAGTAACCCTAATTCTTAAATTACAGATCCCAGTTTCACAACATCATTTTCAATCTTGGATTACAGGACATCATTCTAAAAATCTAAGATTGATTTCCGAAATTGGTTTCGGATCAGATCGGAATCGATTGAGTATTCGAATCGATCGAAGTTTGAAGAAAAAATACAATTGGAGAACATTCAATATAATGAAGGTCTTGGAGAAGTTTTTTTAGAACTGAGTCCTAAATATGCTTATTTCATAGGTTGGAGTATGAACAATAATTATCCCGGAAGTCTTATCTATCATTATTCCGAGATTCGAGTTGAATCTTCTGTGGGCAAAATTGTATATAACGGAGAGGAAAATTGTGAACGCTTTTCAATATGATGAGGATTGCGAATGTTTGCTTTGGACTTTAAATCATTAAACAAAACAAGAGCATATTTACAATCTAATAGAGTTGTTGAAAAATTGGTAAAATTCTTGTACCGATACCTGAAGATACAACTCTATGTGTAATGATATCGAAAGAAAAAGTTTTAAAGAATCTTAGAATGTCGCAAGCCTTGCTTGGTGTCTCCCATCAAGAATTCAAAACACTCTGCGTACCCTTTGGCCTTGCGTATTTATCTTTGAAAGAAGAAATAAAACATAATTTTACCAAAGGTAGAAAATCAATCTTACAGGATATAGAAGAGAATTTATTTTTTATTCTTTTTTATCTAAAAACTTATCCGACCTACGACGTCTTGGGAGCGGTATTTAAAATGGATAGGACTACTGCTTGTAAGTTGGTAAAGCTTTTGGCGGAAGTTTTATTTCTTTCACTTGGTTCAATGAATACTCTTCCCGCAAATGAAATTTCCGATCTCAAAAAAAAGTTGAAGAAGTTAAAAAAACTGAAGTATGTAATCATAGATGGAACAGAAAGGCCCATCAGAAGGCCAACAGGTAAGGATTTACAAAAAGAATTCTACTCTGGAAAAAAGAAAAGACATACGATTAAAAACTTAATTTTGACAAATAAAGATAAAGCAATCTTATTCTTATCGAACACGATATCTGGTAAAACGCACGATCTTAAAGTTGCGGAGAATACGATGATTACTTCTGCGATTCCTAAAGATGTGGTATGTATCCTTGACTCCGGTTTTGAAGGAATTGAAAAGACATCAAAAAAAGTGAATATTATCAAACCGAAAAAGAAACCTAAGAAAAGAGAACTTACCGCTACACAAAAAGCAAAGAATACAAGAATTAGTAAAAAAAGGATTTTCGTAGAAAATGCTTTTGCCGGTATTAAAAGATTTAGAATTACATCGGATGTCATTAGATGTTTTAGAAAAGACTTTAAACATCTCGTTTTTGTTTTAGCCGCAGGGCTTTGGAACCTTCATTTATTTTTTAATAAACGTTTTAATTACTAATTTTTCAACAACTCTAATATATTGAAAACTGAGTTTCTCTAAATTACGTTAATTCATTTATTGTTCTTGAATTTACTATTCGTTTTAATTAAAATTTTAAATTGTAATTTCAACAGCTCAAAAATATGTA
>NZ_AKWY02000010.1 GCF_000306255.2 Leptospira noguchii serovar Panama str. CZ214 | reverse complement strand
CTTGTTCTTTAAACTCCGGAGAGTATTTTCCTTTTTTATTCATTTTTCACCTTTACCTCATTTGCTGAGAAAAAGGTGTCCGTTTTTACGTAACTAGGTTAGGTCGCAATCGAGTACCAACACGAGTAGTAATGTCAGGTATCATCTATCGAATGAAAACAGGCTGTCAGTGGCGTGCCATTCCGAATGAGTTTGGATCAGGCCAAACTTGTCACAGAAGATTTCAAGAATGGGAACGAGCAGGAGTATTCAAAAAGATTTATAAATCTATTTTAAAATATTATGATGTAAAGAATCAAATAGCATGGGACTGGGCTTCGATGGATTCGGCAATGGTTAAAGCTCCCAAAGGGGGAGCTTAACTGGGAAAAACCCTACAGACCGTGCCAAATTAGGGGTTAAACGGCATATTCTTACAGATGGAAATGGAATTCCTTTGGCAATTACATTGACTGGAGCTAACGTTCATGACAAACACGGTGTAAAAGATACGTTGAATTCAATCCTAATATTTTCCGGAAAAAGAAGAAAGAAGCCAAAACATATTTGTTTAGATAAAGGTTATGATTTCAAAGATATAGAAGTTTTAATCAAAAGAAGAAACATTCAATCTCATATTCGGAAAAAAGGTGAAAAGCCTCTCATCGGTAAATATAAAGGAAAACCTAGACGTTGGGTCGTTGAAAGAACTAACAGTTGGCACAATCGATTCAGGGCTATCCTAATTCGTTGGGAAAGAAAATCTGAAAATTATCTTGCATCTCTTTATCTCGCAAGCTCTATCATTGCTTTTAACTTTTTTGATAGGTAGTTTTGAGACCGGCTCTTAGTTATTAACGGTCGAATTTTGGGAAAAATAGAGTTATTTAAAAATTAACGCAAATGCGGGATTTGCGATATTTTAGAGCATGGCTAAAACATTCAAATTATTGAAACAATCTAATCTAAGTATTCTATTTATGCGTCCGAGTAGTAATTTATTATAGAATCCCGCTTCAATTGATTTTAATTCAGTAATTAGGAATATTATAGGTTACGATTTGTAATTGCCTAAAAATGATAACAGTAACTAACGTGTGTTAGACGGAAAACCAAGCCGAACTAAAAACTCAAGTGTTACAGATTGTACATAATAATCTCTTTCACATTGGTTATACCGAACTAGTATTAAAATAGTGAATGCAGAATCGAAGTGAAGATCGGCACTAGCAGGTTCGTCTATTGTTTGAAACGTAGTAGCCACCATGATTGTTTCAAAGTTATTCTTAAAAAAATCCTTGCACAATCTTTTCCGATTCGATTCTAATAACTCCGGAGAATTTATAAATTTATGCCAGAATCTTACGATCTCACAGTCATCGGCGCGGGGCCAGGCGGTTACGTAGCCGCAATTCGAGCCGCTCAATTGGGAATGAGCGTTTGTATTGTCGAAAAAGACAAACCAGGTGGAATCTGTTTAAACTGGGGTTGTATTCCCACCAAAGCTCTTTTAGAATCGGCCCATCTTTTAGAAAAACTCCATTCTGCCAAAGAATATGGGATCAATCTTTCGGAAGCTAAACCTGATTTTACCGCAATCATTCAACGTTCTAGAAACGTAGCGGAAGGTATGGCTTCCGGTGTGGAATTTCTTTTAAACAAAAATAAAATCACTCGTAAAAAGGGTACTGCAGTATTCAAAGATCCGAATACGATTTGGCTTCCGGATTCTTCCAAAGAAGAGATTACATCTAAATATTTTATTCTCGCAACTGGAGCAAGGGCAAGAGAACTTCCAGGTTTACCTTTTGACGGAACCGCGGTCCTTTCCTCAAAAACTGCCATGATCCAGGAAAAAATTCCAGAATCTCTTTTGATCGTTGGTGCGGGCGCGATCGGCGTGGAGTTCGCCGACTTTTATTCTACGATGGGCACCAAAGTTACGTTAGTCGAAATGTTAGATCAAATTCTTCCCGTTGAAGATAAAGAAATTTCAACGTTCCTTGAAAAGTCTTTTGTCAAAAGAGGAATTAGAGTTCTTACCGGAGTTGGAGTTTCCGATCCCAAAATCGAAAACGGCAAAGTAAAAGTTCTTCTCAAAGGTAAAAATCTTCCCGAAGTGGGAGAATCTTTTGAAGCAGAAAAAATTTTGGTTTCCATTGGTCTGGTTCCAAACACGGATTCTATACGTTTGGAAGAAATCGGAATTTTTCTTCAGAAAGGTTTTGTTAAAACGGATACTAAATATAAAACGAGCGTTCCTCATATCTACGCAATCGGAGATTGTAACGGCCCTCCACTTCTTGCTCACGTTGCTTCTATGGAAGGAATCAAAGCAGTAGAAGCAATTTCAATTCACTCCGGAAATCCCCATCATCTTAGTTATATTCCGATTGACTACAACGCAATTCCGGGTTGTACGTATTGTCATCCGGAAGTCGCCTCCATAGGATTTACCGAAAAAAAAGCGACTGACATGGGTTATACGATCAGTGTGGGTAAGTTTCCATTTGTTGCCAGCGGTAGGGCCAAGGCCATGGGAGATACTGGAGGTTTTACAAAAGTAATCGTAGATAAAAACTCGGGTGAAATTTTAGGAGCCCATCTCATTGGTCCCGGTGTGACAGAACTTTTACCTGCGGTTTCTTTGGGAATTACTCAGGAGCTGACTGCAAAAGAAATTGCGTCTACGATTTTTGCTCATCCAACACTTTCAGAAACCGTAATGGAGTCTTTTGGGGCGGCACTTGGTGAAGCAATCAATCTCTAGATTTCTAAAACTAGGTTTCCGGTAAGTAATATATCTGTTTTGTTAACCTGAAATTCGGGTGGGAGTTTAGAATTAAGAGAAAGTAAAGAAGGATCTATATCGTGAAACTTTCCGCTTTTCTCGTCAAAGAAATGATAGTGATCTATGATATTGCTGTCATAAACCGACTTTCCCAAACAGGAAAATTTAAACTCTCTCAATAATCCGGCGGAAACTAAAATGTTCAAAGTATTATAAATAGTCGCTAAACTCATTTTAAACGAACGACTATCCACCCACTCTTTGACTACTTCCGCAGTTGGATGATCGGCTTCACAGAGTACATACTGACAGATTGATATTCTCTGCATTGTAGGTTGTATGGAAACTGATTTTAATCTCCGCTCTATTTCCATCGGAGTGAGACAAACTTTTTTAGCAAATAACGCTTCCATTTTTTTAGAATCCCGTTTTCGGGAACCTCTTACCAATAAGACATCCGAAAACTTTGTTTCCGCACAATTTTATTTGGAACTTGTTTCAAAACCGATCAATCCATATTCTGTAAACTGTGGTAGTTCCCACAGTTTACGTCACATTGGATAGTAATTTTGTATGCACCGGCTCGTCCGACAAAGAAGTATAAAAATGATATATGAGTTCGTCTTAAAAGTTAGAACTCTTTCTAAAAAGCCAATTATCCTGGAATAAACAAGTTCGCGTAAAAACTTGATTTGTATGAGTTCCCACATTTTATTTTTTAACGAAAACATAAATCACGATTCTTTAAAACCAGCCCAAGTTCCTCGGGCCAACCAACAATCACATCTTAGTTTCTAAAAAATGTGGGAACTACCACTTTTTTTATTACAAACAATTCTAATAGAGTTGTTGGAAAATGAATCGCCATTTAGTTTCTGTTTCATGCAAACGGTCGATTGAAGTAGTTTTATTGATCGTTACTATGAAATTTTTCAACAATTCTAATGAATAAATATTACTCAGAATCATAAAATAAAATAGTCAATATTTTGCACTGAAGCAGTTTTTTTACGATAAAAATGAAAGATGCTCAAGTTTTATAAAGATCAGTAGGATATAAAAAAAATTCCCGTAGAAAACCATTTGTAGAAATCATTCTGCACAAAGTGGCGTTTTACGAACCTCGACAAAACACGGATTTTTAAAAATTCCTCCGCCTAACCTCTAAAAACAACTTTGTCTTTCGAAATTTTTTATGTTTTGAAACATTTTCAAACGCAAAGCTCGAATCTAAAACCACGTAAAAAAAAATAAACAGAAAGTCTTTTTACTTTTACTCTTTCTTTCAAATTCATAATATGTCTAAAAATTCTTCAGATGATACAAACCATGAAACAAAAATTTACATCCGTCTTTCTGGCGATTCTACTTACCCTATCCGCTTCAACACTTTTAGCAGACGAACCGCAAAGTACGGCCCAAGATTCTTCTCATACACAAGAAGCTAACTCGGGCCACCATGAAGTCGAAGGAGAAGATCTTCCCTACTGGAGTGTAATTCCTTTTGCACTTATACTTTTAAGTATAGCACTGTTACCAATCGTTTCGCACACAACCTCTCATTGGTGGGAAAGTAATACCAATAAACTGATCCTATCACTAATGTTAGGCGCAGTTTCTTTTGTTATTTTAGTACTACACGGTTGGTTTGGTAAAATCGTTCATACATTGGTGTTCGAATACGTTCCATTTATCATTTTACTAGGCTCTCTATTTTACATCTCCGGAGGAATTCGTCTGAAAGGTGATATAGAAGCAACTCCCTTAAATAATACTATCTTTTTGATCATTGGAACCTTCCTGGCTTCATTTATTGGAACTACAGGAGCTTCCATGCTTTTAATTCGTCCAATTTTAAAAACGAATTCGGAAAGAAAACACGTAGTTCACACAGTAGTCTTTTTTATCTTTTTAGTTTCTAACATAGGAGGTTCTTTAACTCCTCTCGGAGATCCTCCTCTATTCTTAGGTTATCTGATCGGAGTTCCGTTCACTTGGACATTTAAACTCTTACCTGAATTACTAGTCGCAGGAATTCTTCTTTTGATTCTTTATTTTATCTGGGATTCGATCGCTTATAAAAAAGAAACCGCAAAGGATCTAAAAAAAGATCATACTCATAAGGAAAAAATCAGCCTAGAAGGTCAGGTAAATTTTATCTGGCTACTCGGAGTTGTCTTGTCTGTCGCATATTTAAATCAAAACTACATTCCCGCAATCCATGAAAATCCTTATATAGCATTCATAAGAGAAGGGGTATTGGTCGGTTTGATTTTCGCGTCTAAGTTTACTACCAAGGGGCATGTAAGAGAACACAACAAATTCACACTTCACCCAATTCAAGAAGTCGCTTATCTGTTCATAGGAATTTTTATCACTATGATTCCTGCACTGATTCTATTAGAACATCACGGAAAAGATTTGGGAGTTACCGAAACCTGGCAATTTTTCTGGGTAACCGGTTTATTTTCGGGAGTATTAGACAACGCACCTACTTACCTGACATTTCTGTCTTTGGCAAAAGGAACTCTGGGATTGAACAATGTCGCTCAAATTCTTGCAGATCCACACGCAGAAAGTATTCTAAAAGCAATTTCGGTTGGGGCCGTTTTTATGGGCGCTCTTACGTATATCGGAAACGCACCTAACTTTATGGTAAAAGCGGTTGCAGAAGAAAATAAGATTAAGATGCCTAGCTTCGGTGGGTATGTACTTTATTCTTTTGCAATATTGGTTCCTACCTTTATACTTCTTACATTTATCTTCTTTCGTTAAGAAAAAATTTTCTCCGGCCCTTTTCTATTCGAGAAGGGCCTTCTTCTCGAGTTGTAATATTCAGACCGAAAACGGACAAACTCTTCTTGGCTCGTTTTAATCTAATGCGGATTTAGTGTAAGAAATTTAGAATATAATGTGAATTTGAAATAGAACTTTTCTCAAAACTTCAAAGAATTTTTTTACACGATCATTCTTTAGAAATTTTTAATAAAATAGAGTAGTTCCCACAAATTTTTAAACAATAGAATTATTGAAAAAATTCCATAGTTCAGATTAACAAAACTGTTTTAATCAGCGCTTCCATGAAACAGAAACAAATAGAGATTCATTTTTCAACAACTCTATTGTATTAAAGAATGGATCGATAAAGTTCAGATCCGAATTTTTTTCAGAAAAATGAATTCCTTACACCGAACTCACATTATAGTATAAAACTAAATTTTTCGTAAAAAAGCTGAATGTGAGAACTACACGTTCTTTCTATAAAGAAATTTAATTTTATGAAAGTTAGTTCTTTAAATCAAATTCACGACTACTTAGAATCTTCTGGAGGAAAAAAGATCACGGAATCAATCTGTTTTCCTTCGATATAATTTACTTCTAATTTTCTTTCCAAAGCCGGCTTATACATCATTAAAGCAGAAATCAAATCGTAGACGGTTAAAGAATAATCGATCGCAGTGACAACCGCTTGAAAAACCAAAAATCTAGATTTAGTAACTGGCTTTATTTCTATTTCTTTCCCAGCGATCATCCATTTGTAAATTCGAGTAGAACGATTGACGTCTTTTAAAAATTCTAAATCGATCTTTCCTTCTGGAAGAACTGCTTTCGTTTGACGAAACACAACCTTGATCGGAATCTTTTTTTCCTTGGATTCTTTTAAAGCCGCGGACAATTGTAAATCAAACGTATCATCATCTAAATATTCAATTTCATTACAGCTTGCAAAAACTGTATTACAAATATCGCCGTATTTACGATGAACAAAATAAATAAGAAAGACGTTTAATGTCTCAGGATGGTATAAAACTTTAGCGTGATAGTCGGAAGTTTTTCTATAATAAATTTTTTTATAAATCCTTTTAAAGACATCCCAACCAACAAGACCAACATCCTTAAGAAAAGGAGGATCAGGAAGTTGAAATGAACGAACAGCAATATGTAGTTTTTCGATCGCAACCTTACCATCTCGTTTTGAAATTTCTTCCAAAATGGTTCTAACATCGCTCAAATCTTCCGAATCAAATTTTCTAGGAAAATCGGAAGAATCGATCAGAATTTTTCCAGCATTCTCCGACATAAGATCTAAAACCTTAGATCGAACACCTTCAGAAAGAAGCTCCTCCAATTTAAAAGAGATACAATCGTTTGGATGACAGGAAATCTGTTCCGCATAACTCGATTCAGACGAAACACTTTCCGAAAATAAAAACGAAAATGGAATTGTAACAAGAAAGAAACTTAAAAAAAACAAAACAATTGGATGAAAACGTTTTAACATTCTTTTTTAGATCCAAAGGAGAATATCGTAAAATTCAAAATTGTAATAGTTCCCACATTTACTAGAATAAGACTTAAAACTACATCATTCATCCTTAAAATCAGATATAAAATTGTATCTACTTTAACGAAACAATAAACGTTCAAGAATCTCTACAAAATTCCAATACAACGATCTATCATTAAATTTCCTGCATAAAATCGCCGTTTGTCGACTATTCTTAAATAAAAAATTCATTTTATAGAGGTTTTCCTTTAATAAAATAGATTCTTAAACTTATGCCAAAGGATGGAAAAAATTTTACTAAAAATGAAGACATATTTTAAAATTTGAAACGATAAACTAAGATTTTTTACTCAATCAAAAGATATTTAAAAGATTTATAATTTTCTAATTTATTTCGTCTCTATAATCCATAACCAAATACATTAGAGTTTCTTGATCTGTCGGATTAGAATATTCATGAGGAATATCCGCTCTGAAAAAAACGGAATCTCTTGGTTCCAACTCCACAACTTTTTCGCCAACCCTAAGGCGAAGTTTACCAGAAACTACAACAATATTTTCAGTCGTGCCGGATGAGTGAGGGTCCGCGACTTCGATCCCTCCCGGTTTTAAAATAAGTTCATAAAACTCTGTTTTGCGATTTCCATTATAAGGAAAAAGCGCTCGGCTGGAAAAAACTTTAGAACTAGAAAATAAAACCTTGGTGTTTTCCGCCTTCATAACAATTACACCTTCGGTGCCTTTTTCTTTGAGTAATTCGCTGAAAGGTACATTGAGCCCATTTGCAATCTTCCAAAGAACGGAAATGGTTGGAACACTTTTCCCTTGTTCAATTTGAGAAAGCATCGCCCTACTGACTCCGCATCGAGAAGCGAGTTTATCCAAAGAGAACCCTTTAGTATGGCGAATGAGTTTTAGATTTTCTTTGACGACTTCGGTGATATGTTCGGAGGAAGACTCCTTCCCCTCTTCTAATTCTTCCATAGCTGGGTTCATTTGCTCTTTTTTATCTAATATAGCAGAAATTTGTCAATCTAAAACTACCACTTGAAAAAATAGACGTAACGCTTGTCTCAAAACTTAAAAACTACGAAAATTTACTGTTAGTACGTATAAAAATAATACTAAAAGTTCCAAATCGATTTTACCAAAGATATGAAAGTTTTGGAAAAATTGCATTTAACTCCAATTTATAGACTTTTTGAAAGAGATCTAACGTGTTAAGTTTTGAAATAAGTACAGCATAAGTATTATTTTTATGCGTCAGAGTAATAATAAAAACTGTAACGTTTTCAAACATCCAGTGGAAACTCCAGTATTATATTAGAAATTTCTAAAGAATTATTATTACTACCTCAAATTTTTATCGCAAAATCTTATTACAAAAAAATATTGATTATTTTATTTGATAACTCTAAACAATATATTTTTATAAGTTTTTGTAGGAATAGAATCTTAATAAAATCAAAGATAAAGGAGTTGTTTAAAAATGAATCTATTTCATGGAAATAGTCAATTGAAATGGTTTTGTTAATCTGAATTATGAAACTTTTCAATAACTCTTATTTTAAAAATCGGATTTTACATAAAATTACCGTTTAACAATCATTATCAAATGAAAAATTCATTTTACACAAGTTCCATTAACGAAAGGCCGAATCCTTTCATTTAAAACAAACTAAAAACGTCCATTCTCACTTTACAATCCAGTATAAAAAATTAGAATGAAAACCTTCGAAGTTTTAAACAAATCCAAAAAATCTATAACAAAAAGTTTCTATTTTATAAAAAAAGTAAAAGAATCCAAAAGTAACCTCACAAACGGAAGACTTTTTTAAAAATAAAATAAACCAAAATTTTTCTTTAACCTCGACAAAAGAACTATGGAAAAACATTCTAATATTAAAATATTCTATGAAAGTAAATCTTTTTTATTTGCAGAAAAACCTCCTGGCATTCCAGTTCATGCAACCAAAGATTCGAAACGAGAGAATTTTACTGACCAACTTCAAAAACAACTTTCTTTAGAATATCTTAGAACTGTAAATAGATTGGATTTGGATACAAGTGGTCTCGTATTTTTTTGTAAAAATCCGGATAAAAACGAAGAAGCCAACCAGATTCTAAAAAATTCATTAAAGATTTATATTTGTGTAACTTCTGGACAAATTACAGAAAAACATTTTACGGAAACCTGTTATATCAAAGACGGAAACAAAAAAGTTCGTAAAGTTTTTTCAGGTGGAGATAAAGCGATCACGGAATTTTTGACTCTGAAACAGAACTCCAAAGAAAATTATTCTGTTTTACTCGCAAAACTACATACTGGCAGAAGACATCAAATTCGATTTCATTTAAGCGAAAAAGGATATCCTATCTTAGGAGATTGTGTTTATGGAAAAAACAACGAACCAAATGTAAAAGAATTAAAATTCGTTTCACCAGTTCAGACAAAAAACAAAATTTTAAAAAAAAACTCAAACGAGTTTCATATAAAAAATTCACCCGTAAAACGTACACTATTACACGCAATTGGTTTTGCATTTCAAACAGAAGAAGGTAAAGAAGAAAAAATTTTTTGTCCTCCTCCAGCCGATTTTCAAGAATTTTTAGAAGACGTCATTTTAGATCTTTCTATTTTTTCTAAATTCTCTCTAAAATAACGTAAATTCGATGTAAAAAATCTATATCTACGATTAATAAAACGTTTTTATCAATTCGTTTTAATGAAAAAAAGAAAACTAATTTTCCAACAACTCTATAAACTATTTCAAAAATATTTTAGAATAACTACAATCAGCATTTTAGGTAAAGATAAAGTATTTTTGAAATGGTTTTTAATGAGAAAAAATATATACTAAAATTATTGAAAAATTCCATAGTTCAGATTAACAAAACTACTTCAATCGATCGTTTCCATAAAACAGAAACAGACGGAGAATTTATTTTTAAACAATTCTAATTTATAAATAGTATATTTTAATTTACTTATAAATTTTCTTTCATCTTACTTTTACCAACTTTTAAAAAAAAATGAATTATGGATCCCTTACATTAAATTTAGGTTATTTTACTGAAAACTTCATCTTAATTTTTTTGATTTTGAAAATCGATCCCACTTTTCTTTTCTTTGAGAAATAACTATCACAGGATTTCCTTTAGGAAGAGTATCTAAAATTTTTAGAAGATTTTCTAATTTACCACGAAACTGAAATTCGGAATTCAGTGTTAAATCCAAACAGAAAAAAATTTCTCTATCATCCTTTATCTTTTTAAAAACCCAATCCAAGTCGCGAAGCACCGCTTTATATCGGTACGGAGTCTCGTAAAAAACAATCGTATGTCCAGGTTTTAAATAATAGATCAGTTCTTTTTTTCGCTCGGCAGAATCTCTGGAAAAAAAACCACAAAAAGTAAACGGAGAAATTTTAAAACCGGAAATACTCAAGGCAGCTCCAAACGCAATTGGACCTGGCGCACTACGTACATTTCCGCCTCTTCTCAAAACCTCTTGTATAAGTTCCCTGCCGGGATCTTCAATTCCAGGAGTTCCTGCATCAGAAACCAAAACGGTTAATCCCGCATTGATCACCGCTTCTCCAAGACTTCTAATCTCTTCAGGAGTTGTATGTTCATTACAGAGAAAAAACTGTTTAGAGATTGAAATCGATTTGAGTAATTTAGAAGTAATCCCAGGTTCTTCCCCTATAAGTATATCAGAATGTTCTAATAAATCTTTAGCCCTTGTAGTCAGATCACCAGGATTCCCCAAAGAAACAGAAACTAAAACGAGGGTTTTTTGAAATTCGATTTTCATACTTTATAACTCTTTTAAATTTCGAATTTTATTGTAATTCAATTCCATTGATAACTATGTAGCGAACAATTCCGTACTCGAACGAGTTTTTGCGATAAAAATTCGTAACACTCTGTTATATAGTTTTGAGTAAGACAAAATATTTTTAAAATTGTTTTTATCCATTAGAGTTGTTGAAAAATTAACTTTCTTTCGTTTCTTTTTTATTAAACAGAAATACAACTTCTCTAATACTAATCTCTATAAAAATAAATACCGTTAATTCTATCACAAAACGCTGATTCTATGTAAAATATTAGGTACTTTATAATATAGTTTTGAGTAATAGGTAAAAAACTCTTCAATAACTCCATTATATTCAATTCTAAAGAGGTTACCGAAAATATAAAAACTAGTTTCAAGATCACATTGGATCACTTAAAAGTTGATACTACTTTTCCAGAAATATGTTTTTAACTTCCACTTTACGCCTACTATACATATAAGAAATCTATATAAAATAAATGTTTAATTTGATGATAACCACATAACAAGATTTTATGGGAAAGTGATTGGACGATTCTTATTTTTAGATTTGATAGAATAATTCTATAACTAAAATTTTTACGTTCTATCTAAGTTTGTAAATTCAAAATTAAAAGAATCATACAAACACTTGATCCAATACTTTCCAATTTTCAACCGGTTGAATTTTTACGGACAAAGGAGGTATTACACCTTTCCCCCTATCTAAAAAAATTCCCGCTTGGGTTGCCGAATTTAGTAAATCGAAATCATTGATAGAATCTCCAAAAACAAGATCTGCATAACCGCCCATCGCTATTTTTAATCTTTCTACTTTTCCAATTCCATACGTGAAAGGTTCTAAAATTTCAGGAGAGTGAACTTCGTTTTTAACGGACAACTGCATTCCCAAAACCATTTCACTCGGAATTCCAAAAAGATGAGAAACAGATTGTATGATTTCTTCTGGAGAAGCTGTCACGATCCAAATTTTCCATTTGTTTTCAATTAGATGATCTAAGAGTTCTTTCATCGGTTGGTAAATTTTAACGGAATGTCTACCTGAATCGATAGCGTGTTGGTTCCAGACCTTCTTAGAAATTTCTTTCAATTCTCTGGGAGAATGACCAGAAAATATCCAAGAACTCCACCGATAAGACGCTTCCAGTCCAAATTGAGATTGAATAGTCTCGTATTGAGAAAGAACAATAGAACGAAATAAATCCGGATTTTGAAATCTATAAGAAAGCGCTTTGCCCCCATTCTCTCCTAAAAGAATAGAAATGTCTTTTTTATAGGCCGGAACTCCTTCCAAAAGAAAGGACTCCATTACTGCTTCCCCAAAGTCGTTTTTTACAAGAGTATTATCAAAATCGAATGCAGCCGTGCCTGGCCGCAACTGCATTAGAATATCATAATGTTCAGGATCCCAAAAATCCCGCGTGAGAGTCACTTATTCTTCAATTGTCTCCCGAGCAATCGCAACACGAGCCTCGGAAGAAGATTGAAAGACCGGAAGATAATGTTCCGGGTTTAATACTACGTTCTGATAACGAACTTCAAAATGTAAGTGAGGTCCAGTAGTATGGCCCGTATTTCCGGAAAGTGCAATGATCTGTCCCTTTTTTACTTTATCCCCTTCTTTTACATAAAGAACAGAATTATGCGCGTAGAGTGTATTGATTCCGTTGATTCCAGGATGAGAAAGTAGAATTTTATTTCCATAACCGCCATCTTTTTTTGATTCTAAAACCGTTCCATCCGCAGCGGCAATGACAATAGACCCTGTTGGGCAGGCTATATCAACTCCGGAATGCATTGCGTTCCACCTTCTTCCCAATCGAGAAGTTACAAACGAATGTTTGAAACTGATCGGCCAAATAAATTCTCTCTGATCAGATCTAAATATTTCACGTCCCTTATCTTCTAATAAAAGACTTCTAATAAAGTTTTCGTTGTAGGGAAAAAATACAGGTTCAGTGAGTGGAATCCTTGTATTATCCGGAATTCCATTGATCCTTTTGATTTCGTGTTCGGTCGTTCCAAAATTATGAATCAAATCCCCTATCGATTCTTTAACTCGATTGGGAACGATCCAAATCCCTTCTTGACCTCTGTAGGTCTGAAGGTATTGATTATCTAATTTAATTTCTTCGAGATTTGTATTGGCAAAGGATTTAATGCTGAAGAGCAACCCTATTACAAGGAATCCCGCCAGTATGTAACCGGTTTTTTTTTTCATTTTGTTTCTTCCAAAATATGTCGCCAAAGAAAACCCGAGGAGACCCGAGACCTAAATGGAACTTCGGCAACGGAAAACAACTTCTGAAGTCAGTCTTCTAATTTTAGAATTCCATTCAAGGATTTTTCCTCATAGTTTTTGATATAAAAATCAAAGATATTTGATAATTTAAAAGGAAAATCTTTCATTTTTACTTAAAAATATACTTTATTACTCTTTTTTAAAGAATTTTTACTTTTTTCGTTTTATTGAGAATTTATTCTTATTTAAGAATGAACGTAGATTTTCAAACGAACACAGTTCAATAAAAATTTTATCCGTAAAATCTAAAATTTGTAAGAGTTCCCACATTTTTAGATTTTATCTGTAAAATCTCTAATTCGTAAGAGTTCCCACATTTTTAGATTTTATCTGTAAAATCTCTAATTCGTAAGAGTTCCCACATTTTTAGATTTTATCTGTAAAATCTCTAATTCGTAAGAGTTCCCACATTTTTAGATTTTATCTGTAAAATCTCTAATTCGTAAGAGTTCCCACATTTTTAGATTTTATCTGTAAAATCTCTAATTCGTAAGAGTTCCCACATTTTTAGATTTTAATATACAAATAATTAGTAATTTAAAAAACTTAAATCGTTGGTCATTTTAAAAATCTAAATCAAATATCCATGAGAAAAACAAATCTTAAAAAAATCTAAGCTACAACAAAAGATTTCAGCGCTACAGGCCAAAAAACGTGTCTTAAAATTTGGAAAATATCTTTTATAAGAGCCCATAAAAAATGAACAAAATACCAACACAAGATTTACAAAGAACCATTTTGAAATTTTCTCAAATAAAAATGTTAATTCCAAAAAACTAAAGTAAAGTTTTATAAAAAGAATTTGTTTTTAAACAATCCCAAAATTGCAATCAAAGTCATAAACGTATATGAAACATCACCTAATATTCAAAGAAGGAAACTCCAATAAATTTTGGCAGATAGAAGTTTCCGGAAATTCTTTCACCGTAATCTATGGAAAAACTGGTTTTTCAGGTCAAACACAGACTAAAAACTTCGATGATAAGGAAACCTGTCTTAGAGAAGCAAAAAAATTACTCTCTGAAAAATTAAAAAAAGGTTATATAGATGAGAACGAATTTGTAAAAGCTACTACACCAGAACCTGTTCTAAAAAATCATATAGAAAAATGGAACGAAATTATAAAGTCCAAAGACTTACAAAAAGAGTTAATTAAATATTTTGAATATTTAATGGATACAGACGGATACAAACAAATCTTAACTTCTCTATTTAGTCAAGTCGAAGACGCAAAAATAAAAAACGATACACTTACGATTCTTTTTAAAAAAGGTTTCCAATTGATAGCCGGACCACCAGGAGATAAAAATAAATATACCAAGTGGCCTCAAACATTCCAAGAAAAAATGGTTCATCATTCTACTCTATCCTTTATAGACGAAAATCATAACGGTGTATTTTTACAAGAGGTGGATTTAGATCCTGTATATGATCTTGAATTAGACGAAACTGAGTTGAACGAGTATCAGCTAAAATCAATAAAAATACCAATGAGCGATTATTCAAATTTCTGGATATACCATCCGAAAGAAAAAAATCCCTCAAATGAACCTTCTCTTATTTTTTACGATCACGGCGGAATTCTTGATCTTACCCCTAACTTTAACATAGGCGCTGCATTTTTAAAAAGATGCGCTGAATTATTAGATCTTCGTTTAGAACCGGAACCTGCAAAAAAAATCCAAACCAATCAGCTCAATATAAAAAAGATAGGAACACTTACTTTACCGGAAAATATTGAAATTCGATATATTCGATCATTCATCTTTCCTAAACAAAAAATATTAGTTGCAAAAATAGATTCCCCTAATATCAATTCAGACCTATTAGTATATTATGATATAACTAACCCTTCGTTGCCTATTTTACTTAAATCGGAAAAATCTAATTCATTTCACAAAGTTCGAATCCAAGAAAATACTTTAGAAATCTTTCATGATCATTCGGTCCGTTTTATCAAATTGGAAAATAACGAATTTCAACAATTAAAAAAAATAGACGGACCAATGCATGGTGCAAGAATTTATAAGAATAAGATTTATTTTTCAAATTCTGTTACACAATGGCGGGGATTGCACGTTTATGATATAGAGACGGACTCGGTTGTAAAGTTAGATGATGCTATGGATAAATACAAATCTCACGTCGAGGCTGGGGATATTTGTATTTGGGAGGATCTTCTATGGCTGATCGGGCAGGATGAGGTAATTTTGTATCAATTGCAAAACTCGTCCGTTCAACGTTTAGTTTTAAAACCTCATAATACAATTATAGAACCCGAAGTAATTTCTATGTTAGACAAAAATAGAATTGCAGTCGTCGATAAAAACGACGATCCAGATTCAGGCTTCGGTCTCTATTTGATTACTTATGCAGATAAAAAAATAAACACTATGGCAAGACTTTTCCCAAAAAAAGGAGTTGTTGCATGGAAATTTTTTGAAAATCAATTTTACCTCATACTATTATCTAAACGCAAAAATAAAAACTACTACAGCTTTTCTATTTGGCAACCAGACACAAATCAAATTACAGAATATGAACTCCCTGAACTAACTTGCGAAAAACACTTCTCTCAGGGAATATGCGACTTTCTGATAGAAAAAGAAATGATTTATCTTTATAAAAATAACGGAGAAATTTTTACAATAACCGGATTCTAAACGAAAGATAAATTTACAGTAGAATTGTTGAAAAATTAATTCTCCATCAGTTTCTGTTTCATGGAAATGATAGATTAAAGCAGTTTTATTGATCGGGAACTATCGAATTTTTCAACAACCCTACTGTATTCCAGTATTTTATCAAAAGATCAATCTGTATCGCTTCTATTTATTACTATAATTTATCTCAAAAATACTTTATCTTTGCTTAAATGCTGATTCGATTATTCTAAGATATTTTTGAGATGACTTCCAATAACTACAAACTACAATATTTTGTGTTCAAAAAGGTTTTTTACGATAAAAATTAGCGGTATTTTTTTATCCTTTCGTTCTGAGTAAATACTCAACAAATTCTTATATCTTTCTTAAAGACTTCAGTTACGGGCAAAAAAACGAACTCTCGTTTAGATATAGAATTTTAATATATACTGTTTTTCTAATCAATTAAAAACTAAAGTTCTCAAAGACTTTTTAGGATCTCGCGAATAATTTCTCCGGGATCGTTCGATGAGAAATTTTTTAGGATCTTATCTACCTCTTTAGAGGCTGTCTTTTCTTCAAATCCTAATTGAACTAAACCAAGAATTACAGTTTCTCTCTTTTTGGAAAATGCAATTTCTTCCGGAGATTGAGAAAGAGAAGTTAAAGTTACGGAAGACTCTTTCGAAGAACCAGATAAAAATAATTCTAGTTTTTTGAGATTTTGTTTTACTTCGAAAAAAATTTTTTCCGAAGTTTTACCTTTCACCTTTGGAATTTTTTCCAGTTCTTTTGCTTCTCCAGATTGAACGATTCGATACAACTCTTCCGCAGAAAAAAAGGATAAAATTTTGAGTGCGGTCAATTCTCCAATTCCTTGAAGACCTTTCATTACCTTGAAAAACTCTTTGTCTTGTTCCGTTAAAAAACCAAATAGTTTTTGTCCTCTTTCATTAATCGCGTGAAAAATTTGCAATTGAATTTCCTTTTGCAAAGGAAGATTTTTTAATTCCAAATAGGTTTTAAAAGAAATCGTCACTTCATAAGTGATTCCCCCAGTTTCTATATGTGCAAATCCTACTTCTAATTTTTTAAGAGTTCCTTTTAAACCTGAAATCATAAATCCACTTGGAGTTTTTTATTTTTATAGTAAAGATAAATTTTTAATCTACGAACATTCAACTAAAACAAACATCTTAGCGATAAGATAAAATGACAAACTACAGATATTCTACCGTTCCATTCAATCATGTAAATTCAGTGTAAAAAAATTTATGCGAATCCGACGTTGCTGGACCGCGCTTTCACTTTCAACTCCAATCAACAAATCAGGGGGTTGCTTAAAAACAAAATCTTTTTCTAAATTCAATTTGTTATAGAACGCAATCTACAGAACGACCCGTCAGGAGTGAGACGCTGAGTTACTTCGAACGCTCATAGAAACGAAACGCTGAAATTTGAAAGAGTGTTCTGCTGAGTTCCCCGCGTTAATCGATGCTCTGTCACAATCTTTATGAGTATTTGATTTCATAGGGATCGGTTCTAAACACAAAAAAGAAATACACAGTAAAAATTCAACCAACTTAAAACATACCTTCATTTTTGAAATAAAAGTATATTTAAATATTCTAAATTGAATAATAATTACGTCTGTAATACAATAGAGGTCGTAGTTCATCATCCGATCCTGCAGAAATCACTTTTCCGATTACAATAGAATGATCCCCACCGTCTACAAACCGATCCACTTCGCATTCAATGTAAGAAAGAATTCCTGGTAAAATAGGAACTTTTAAATCGCCGGTTTTACAACCAAGTTCCTCAATGAAAGAATGTTTATCAGTTTTACCTGATGCAAACTGATTGGAAATAGTATCTTGCCCTTGAGCTAAAATGTTCACTACAAATTTTCCAGAATCACGAATAGGATCGTGACTCGTTATATTCTTTTGAAGACAAAATAAAACCAAAGGAGGATCTAAAGAAAGAGAACTAAAACTACTAACGGTAAGACCGCTGTGTTTTCCAAAATAAGAATATGTGATAACGGTTACACCTGATGGAAAATGGGAAAGTGCGTTTTTAAAAACTTCGTCTGTAATTTTCATAAGGTCTACCTTAAAATAGAAAGGCCCTCTGTCAATCGATCGAAATAAGAAAAGAAAGATAGGGAAATCATAAAACTACAACTTTTTGACTGGCCATTTTTTTTCAATTATCCCAATAAATAGATTGGATTTTGCGATTCGAACCTATCGTTTTTAAAGTCCTATCAAAGAAGAAAAATCTATAATCAAAGAGAGTATTAGAGTTGTTGAAAAATTCCATAGTGTTGATTAACAAAATTGCTTCAATCGATCGTTTCCATAGAATAGAAACAAATGGAGAATTCATTTTTAAACAACCTTATTGTATCTTTGATTTGAATGAGTATAGTAATTTTTCTAAATATTCATTTGTGTAAATAAATCTTTATAATTTGCCTTACCCTTTCAGAAACTTATGCTCTAGAATATTATAATATAAATACATTATGAAAATTAATTCTATGTCAATTTTACTGCTCTTATTATTTGTAATGAATTTAGAAGCAGGAAATTAAAAAGGAAATAAAAAATTGAACAAAAAAGGAAGTAATTGCACTGATGGAAACAAAAAATAATTTTAAAAGAGTTAAATTAAACAAAAATAAATTTTCAATAACTCTATTATAAAGTTTTAGAATAGAAATCTATAATTTTTTCTACAGAACTCAACACAACCTTTCGCAATTCCTCTGGTTCCCATAAAACGACACAATCCCCTAAACCTAAGATATGATGTAACGCCCATTCCTTGGTTTCAAGATCTGCTTTTACCTCAACCCAATCCTTATCTATTTTTGAATATTCTAATATTCTTGCGGATAATATATTCTTAAAAAAAGAGAATTTTGAAACGCGAATTTTAAAATGCACCGGATAAGTTGGAATTTTAGATAAAAAATTCAGTGTATTATCTTTCCAGTATCTCTCTAAATCAAACTTCTTTGGTCTTTCAAATGAATCCCGTAACTTGGCTTCTATAATCCTTGAAACTCGGAAAGTCCTGAATTCTTTTTCATATTTCGCTACCAAATACCAAATTTTTCCTTTAGCTACAAGTCCCAAAGGAGAAACGATTCTCTTTTTAGATTCTTCATCCGTTTTATATCGCAATTCGATTTTCTTTTCCTGCCAGACTGCTTCTTGTATGAGAGATAAAAAAGGGAATTCCTCTTCTGAACAACTCCAACCAGCACCATCTACATATATTCTTTGTCGAACCATCTCCGCTTCTTTTTGATAAGCAGGAGGAAGCGAAGCCATAAATTTCATAAGTGCCGAATCTAAATCCTTTCTTCGTCCAAGATCGGATGCAATTCGAGTAGAACTCGTGAGAATCATAGAAAAGATCTCTTCCTTTTTCATTCCGGTAAGATTGGTTCTATATCCTTCCGATAATTCCCAACCTCCTTTGGATCCTCGCTCCGCAAATACTGGTATTCCAGAAGCGCTCAAGGCTTCCATGTCTCTGTGAATCGTTCTTTCAGAGACTTCTAGTTTTTTTGCCAGATCCTTAGACGAGATCCTGCCCTTTGCTTGCAGTTGTAAAAGTATGGAAAGAAGTCTATCGGCACGCATGTTTCCAGTTTACTGTTCAATATAAGACAAGTATTGTCATATATAATTTTTAATTTCAATACAAATCTTTTTTGATTATGATAAAACTGATTTTCGTTTTATTTAAATTTAGAAAATAAATGACATCTCTTGTCAATTTCTTAGATTAAAATTTTGTTATGAATCAAAAATATATAATTATGAATTGTGTTCCAATATAGCGGCTCGTAAGCTGCTTTTAAATTTTACTATGTGATTTACAAGGAATATTATGAAACAACATTTAGTTCGTATCTTTAGTTATGGTTTTTTAGTCTGGTTAATTCCTTTTGCTGTTGCAATTCCGTTTCATTCCAGAGACGGAAAATTACTGACCGATTTATTTTTATTCAAAACCGTGATGATTCTTGTAGGAAATTTCACAGGTTGCGTTTTGTTAGCCTCTCTTATTTTGAAAATTTCAGGGAAAAAATTTAGGATTCTCTTCGCCACAGGATTCATCTGGCTTGCAATCAATTGGAGCCTGGACTTTTTAATTTTACTTCCTATGTCTAAAATGAACGTGGAGAATTATTTTATCCAAATAGGACTTCGTTACCTCACTATGATTTTTATTTCTTTTACGGTGGGTTGGGTTATGGATCGATCAACTAACAATTAAAAGACGATCTTTCTAAAACCAGACATTTCGTTTTAAGCGCTCTTAAAATCGCGGACTTAAAAGTTTTTTTGATTTTTGGAGAACCTCTAAAAAAGATTCTACCTGATAACATTTTGGATATTAGAGTTGTTGAAAAATTCTATAGTTCAGTTTAAAAAAATTGCTTCAATTGACCGTTCCCATCAAAAATAAACTGATGGAGAATTAATTTTTCAACAACTCTTTTCCATTGTGCTATGTTTCAGCAAAAATTCATTTCCGAATAACGATAATAACACGACTCAAAATCTGTAATTATTTAAAAAAATGTAATTTATATAAACTACTACGTTTTGTTACAATGCGACAATAGACTCATTTTTTTAAGTTTTTGAGACAGAAGAATTCTGCATTCAAAAAATTCACACATGAAACGAAACACGGTATCAATTTAATATTTAGAATTTTATGAAATTTAAATATTATTATTTAGGATAAAAAACATTTTGAGATTGCAAGATTGTAAGTAAAAACAGTTTGCGGATGAATCGATTTTCCAGATGAGATCAAATCTTCTATCGTATTTCTGGCTTTACACAAAACTCCTTGATATAAATTTTTTTTAGCTTCTTCTTTCCAATTTTTGTAATGTGGATTTTGTTCTGCGTATTCTGAACCTAAAAAATCGGCTGCGTATAATATTAGATCCAAAGGCCCGGGAGTTTCTGCTCCTAAAGTATGGTTTTTTACTGCGGATAATATTTTTTCGTTTTGTAAATTATATTGCGATTTGAGATAAATCGCCGCCGAATATGCATGCCATGCGGCAGAAGGAAGTTGTTCCAATTCTTTCTGATTCGATTCCATGAACAACGTTCTATGAAATTCAGGAGTCTTTTGTTTTGTTATATCGTGTACAATCCCAGCTAAATAAGCAAACCCTGCTTCTTCTTTACAATGAACGATCGCAAGTTCTTTTGCAATTTCTGCCACGCGTATGGAATGTTCCCAACGTGTTTTCGTAATTTCTGTGGGAACGATCTCTTTAAACTTTTGAATTTGAATTTCCAATTCTTGTAAAGTCATTGAATTCTAACTTTTGAAATCGTGTTGGTATGTCCAGCGACTTACTGAATATAAAAACGATGGTAATGTTTCGTAACTCTACTGGATTGTCTTAAAAACTTAAATTTTCAATTTTTTAATTATCCAAAAGTCTATAAATTGCTGTAAGAAACGTAATTTGTGGGAACTACTGCTAAAACTAGACCCGAATTTAGGCTCAGATAAATGATACTAAAAATTAATAAGTGCCTTTGTGAAGATGTAAAGGTTCTTACAAATTACATCGAATCTGGAATGAACGGCTTTTTTTGTGGTAGTTCCCACAAATTACAGTTTAAAACTAGATCAAACTAACATGCGTCCGAGTAGTAATGTGAATTCAACATAAGTAATTTTTAATTTTGGAAAATTTATCTTTCTTCAAAAATGTGGGAGCTACTACAGCTATTTTTACGGACCAACTCAAGTAAAATTCCAAAGTTTTTGAAAGTTTCATTGTGAAATTTTAATTTGTAATAGTTCCCGCATTTCCAAAATCCAACTGTAAAACATAGATTTATGAAAGATTCCACAAATTACGTCTCTTTTTGCTTTTACACGACTGTGCCATCAATTTGAAGAAGGCTCACTTTTTTGAAATTTAAAATTGTACTTTCATAAAAAACTCTGCAGTAGTTCCCACACTTTCAAAAAATTCTATCTACCTATATTAACTTTACATGCAAAAAAGGGAATTTTACTTTTTTGCATGTATTTTTTTAAGGGAACTCCTCTAAAATAAATTTTTAATTTCTATGATACTCGTAAAACGGCAATGTCACACAAAAATTTGATTGGACAATGATTCTTTTTGCATTTTATAGAGGTTACTTTAAATTAAACTCAGGTTTTAAAAAAATATTCTAAAATTATAATAAGCTTATGTTTTTTTTAGTTTTGGCTCTCAATTTTTTTTTTAAGATATGTGATTTTTTGATTCAAATTGAATCCGTTTTACTCTTTGCGAGAACCGTAATGAGTATGGGCGTTTTATTACTCAACTCTGATCATGAAATTAGTTCTACACTTCAAAAAGATCCTTCCGAGACTGTGACTCTTTTGATTCCAGAAGATACTTGGCTTCTTTTTCCTGAAAAAGACGTTAAGTTGCTTACTAAAAAAATTCCTGTACTTTTGAAAATTTATGGGAAATATCTTTCTTCGTCGGAACGTCTCGGCAACAAGGCGGGCAGAACTTTATATCAACCTAGTCCAGGTAAATTAAAAATGAAACGAATCAATGTTCGTGTTCCTTCCGGAAGTTGGACTCTTTTGGGAACGTTGGCTCAGGCTCATGGTGTGTCTAGGTGTTATCTTTTTAATTATCTTTTGAAATTGGAAGCTCTTGGGGTCGGGAATTCTATCTTGAATACGGTTCGGGCGGGAGTTCCCACATTTCACTGGTCTTACAGTTATATCCTGCACTTAGACCTGCCAAACAACCGAGTAACTCGAAAACTATACTGTGAACCAGAATCCTATTTTCACGTTTTAGACTTGGAATGGTTTTCTACGTAAAATTACTGTTTGGCTCTTCGAGAGTTAAGGTCAGCGAGCAAATTCAAAAGAGCACAACATAATAATTGCGTTCGCCTTGTTACTTACAGAAACGAAAAGATCGTCCCAAAGCGATAGGCCTTTAAATTTTTGGTTTCCTAGGATTTTATGAATATTTTGGAACAAACGTTAAATTATAAAAAAAGAATATTCAAAAAATATACTTTATTAAATAATTCAATTGGCTCCCGGAAAAATAGAACGGAGATCGTTCAAAGAACGAATCCCTTTGATTTGTATCTCTAAGTTTTGATCCAATTCGCTTAAATTTCCTTCGGGCAAAATTACTTTCTTCATACCAACTCCAGCCAATTCCTTAACCCTAAGATTAGCCTGACCAATACTACGTACTTCTCCCGAAAGCCCAACTTCACCCAGAACACAAGTCCCTTTGGGAAGAGGTTGATCCAGATAACTAGATATAATCGAGGCACAAATCGCAAGATCCAAAGCTGGTTCATCCGCACTCAAACCTCCCGCAAGATTACTAAATAAATCACATTCCCCTAATTTAATTTTAATATACTTTTCAATCACAGCGGCAAGTAAGATCACACGACGAGTATCCGGGCCTTCCGCCATTCTCCTTGCCTGAGCAAAACCAGTTTTACTGACCAAAGCCTGCACTTCCACAGTAAGCGCCCTGCTACCTTCTAGCACCGCACTGATCACAGAACCGCTTCTTTCTTCTGCACCAGCACTTACAAAAACACGGTTTCGATCCCCTACCTCTCTTAAACCGCCAGAAAACATTTCAAAAATCGCAAGATCACCAACTGCACCAAAACGATTTTTCACCGCTCTAAGCAAACGATAATAATTAAGTCTATCTCCTTCAAAGTAAAGAACCGTATCTACAAGATGTTCTAAAACTTTAGGTCCGGCGATCGTCCCTTCCTTGGTAATATGTCCGGTCATTAAAATTGGAATTCCAGATCGTTTTGCAGTCTCCAATAAAACTTGAGTACATTCTCTGAGTTGTGTTACAGTCCCAGCTTGGTTTGGAAGAGCCTCTCTTGCAATCGTCTGAATCGAATCTACAAAAACCACGGCGGGCCTTTCTCCTTCAATCATCGAAGAAATATTTTCAGCAACCGTTTCAGATGTAACAAAAAGATTAGAAGCGCGTATCTTCATTCTTTCGGCGCGCATCCTAATTTGAGAAGGTGATTCTTCTCCAGAAATATAAAGAACGTTTTTATTTGACTGTGTCAGATAACGTGAAACTTCCAAAATTAAAGTGGACTTACCAACACCAGGTTCTCCACCGATCAAAGTCAGAGAACCTGGAACCAGTCCTCCCCCTAAAACGAGATCCAGCTCTTTTAAACCGGTGTTCATCCTTTTGAGAGATTCTTCTTCTACTCTGTCTAAAGGAATTGGTTCCTTATAAGATTTATTTTTTTGAGAACTTACATTCAAAGAAGAGAAACGTTCACCACCGATCTCTTCCACAATTGAATTCCAACTCCCGCAGGATTCACATTTCCCCGCCCAACGAGTATAATCCTGACCACAAGATTGACAGATAAAGGTTCGAATAAGTTTCTTTTTCAATGTTCAAAAAGAGTCGGCATTTCAAGCCAATCGATCTGATTAAAAACCGGAAGACAACGAAAAGCTTCTCTTGCCAAAGAATCCCTACCTTCTCTTACTAAAATTTCAGTAAGTTTTTGTTCTAGAGAAATCAGATACTTAACGTCTCCACTAGCATACTCTACCTGATCTTTAGTAAGAATTTTTTTTCCCCAATCGGAAGACTGATTTTTTTTATCAATGACCTCGTCGTAAAATTCTTTGATAAGATCTTTTAGACCGTGTTTGTCCGTATAAGTACGAGCGAGTTTACTAGCAATCTTTGTACAAAATACATTCTGCAAATTGATTCCCAAACGATAACGTAGAAAAAGAGAATCCATTCTCGCAAAATGAAAAATTTTTACGATCTCAGGATTTTCAAATAAAGACTTAAGTAATGGGGCTTCTTTTTGATCTGGAAGAATTTGAACCAAACTTACGTTATTCGAAGAATCACAAATCTGTACTACACAAAGTCTGTCTCTTCTAGGATTGAGTCCCATCATTTCACAATCGACTGCTAAACGATCGTCCAATTTATATTCTTCAAATCTTTGTTCCGAAAGATCTCCAAGAAAAAGCTCTGGTTTTATAGTTGAAGGTTTTAGAGGCATAATTTCATAATAATCCGTGCCACGCGGTTTTCGGGAATCAAAAATACGAAGTGGAAATTCTCTTATTATAGAAAAGTTTCCATTCGGAAAAAAGAAAAAGATGAGCGATAGAGATTATGAGAGCCATTTTAAACTACAAAGTCTATGAGAATTCCTTTACATCCATTTTTGAAATATCAAGTAAAGAAACCAAAACCTACAGCGATTGTCGAAATTTTTCACTTTCTCTTGGGCATAAAAAAACAGGAAAGAATGAAACTTTCAAACCTCATCTAGAATGGATCGGAGAGCAAAGACCCAAGGCTGGAACAGAATTACTTACCCTGGAAATTGAACTTCCATCACACCAACTGAGCGAACCTAAAATTTTTCAACACGGTTATCAATCCTGGAGCCTTTCCGGAGTTTATCCACTTTCGGAAGTAGACGAATCTCCAAAGCTGGATTTTCTAAGATATTGTCAGGAGAATTTTTACACACATCATTCCGGTGCAAATGGAGATTGGCACAGCGAAGGAATGGTCCTTCTGATTTCTTCTTCAAAAGAACCAAATTACTTTGCAGGTGCAATCGGCCCGGGAGAACAAGGAGTAAAATTCAGAGTCATCTCTACTTCCAGAAAAGAAGAACTGGAAAATTCTAAAAAGAAACCTGAAATTTCCAACTCAGGAATTTCTTTGATCTATGACTTTTATCATTACGAGGATTTTAGAGGAAATAAAATTTCTCTGACTCCAATAGGAATTTCGCGTTTTACGATCGAACCAGAATCACACTTAAAAAAGTATTTTAGTGAATTAGGAAAAGCTCATAAAGTAAAAATTTCCACCACTCCAGTTCCCACCGGATGGTGTTCTTGGTATCAATACTATACTAAAATATCCGAAAAAATCATTCTGAAAAATCTTTCACTCGTAAAAGAAAAAAAACTTCCGATCCAATTCTTTCAGATAGACGACGGTTATCAAAAAGAAATAGGAGACTGGTTGACTACAAATGATAAATTTCCTGGCGGAATGAGACTGTTAGCCGAAGAAATTCGAAGAGAAAAATTGACTCCTGGAATTTGGCTCGCTCCTTTTTTAGTTCGAAAAAAATCCGAATTTTTCCAAAAATATCCAGAAGCAGTTTTAAAAGACAGAGACGGAAAACCTACTCCCGCACTCTGGAACCCTCTTTGGGGAATGGATCATACGTATTGTATAGACGTAACTCATCCTACTTCTAAAGATTTTTTAGAAAACGTGTTTAAAACAATCGTAAAAGAATTTAATTATTCTTATCTCAAACTAGATTTTCTCTACGCAGCCTTACTTCCTGGCTGGACTTACGACCGTGGAGTTTCACCTCACAAGCGTTATACGGATACGATCAAGTTCATCCGCAAGGTAGTAGGAAAAGAAATATTCCTACTTGGATGTGGAGCCCCTATCTATCCTTCGATCGGACTTTTTGACGCGATGCGAATCAGTTGCGACGTAGCTCCTTTTTGGGGAAGAGAAAAAGTGAGAATTCTATCTAAAGACAAACACGCCATTTGTACGGAAAGAGCTTTGATCAACGATATTAACCGTTCTTCGATGCATAGAAATTTATGGATCAATGATCCGGATTGTCTTTTAGTTCGAGAAAGTAAAAATAAAATGACCGCCTCACAAACCCAATTGATGGCGAGCGTAATGGCGGTAAGCGGAGGAATACTTTTTATCAGCGACGATCTTTCTCTGATCGGAGAAGAAAGACTCAGCTTTTTAAAAAGAACTTTGGAATTAGGAACCAAATGTAAAAATAAAACTCCGATTCCGGTAGGAATCAGTTCCGGGCTTTTTCCATCTGCGCTTTACAATCCGGCCGGTTTTTTAGGAATTTGGAATCCTAGCGAAATAGAAAATACAATCGAAATAAAAACTCCTTTCGTTTCCAAACTCAAACAATTTACAGATTATTGGACCGGGCAAGTTCCAGAATCTTTGGAATATTCCGGAAAAACGGGGATTTTAAAACTAAAACTCCCAGCTTATGGATCCGTGGTATTACAAACCGGAAAAGTTGTTTGACTGAAGGCCAAGCTATAAAATAAGATTCCAACCGAAAATAAGGAGACTTCGTTTGATGAAACGTATTCAAAAACTACTGATCGCTTTTATATTCGGGCTGACCATCATTTCTATCAATGACTGTATTATTTCTGACTCCGTTTCCAAGGCAGTCGATTCTCTCAGTAAATCCTCCGATTCTTTGGAAAGTCTTTCTAAATCAATCAAATCACTTTCCACGTCGGTAAGCTCTATCTTTTCATCTTCTTCAGACGATGACGAAAAAAAAGAAAAAGCGTATCTCAAAGATGTTAGAGATTTGACAGCAATTCACGTAGAAAACGGATTTCAAGAAATTGAATTTAAAAATGATCTTACGACTTTGGCTCTTCACAACGGACTCACAAACTGGAAGTCGTTGCGCGTAACGTATGTAGGAATTGGAAGTGGGCTTAAAAAAGCGGGAGTAAAGGAAGACAGATTTCAAACCTTTCTTTCCGAAATCAAAACTTCCAATCCAGAAATTGTAGAATCCATCCGAAAAGGATTTCATCAATTCTAAATTTTTTTTCCATTCTGTTTTGGATAGCCCTGTTCTTTGCGACGGGGCTTTACTCAACTCCTACAACCGCAGATTTTATTTATGTAGATTCGAACATAGGGCAATCCAGTGGAGGACATACCGGAATTCGAATCGGAAACAAAGTATATCACTATCAATTCTTTCCAGACGATATTTTTCATCTGGTTCGAGAATCCTACGACGATTTTGCTTTTGATTATAATATCATCTCTAATAGAACCAGCGTTCTAACTAGACTCAAACTAACCCAACAACAAATATCCGTATTAGAATCCGGACTCAATCGTCTTTATCTGGTCCAATTTAGACACCTGCAAAATCTGGAAATGTTAAAAAAGGAAACCAAGTTCTTAGAAGAATTAAATTCTCCCGAAAAAAAAATAGGACTGAGAGCCACCGCCTACTTTACTTCCAAAAACAAATCAGTTCTTTCTAAAGATTTAAAATCAAAACTTATGACCGCGTTAGGCGAGAATTTTCTAAAAGACTTAGAACAAAACTTGAAGGACGAAATGCTCTCGCCTAATAACTTACTTGTAAAAATGGAGTTTTCTAGTTTTCCCGAAAAAATGCACAAGTATGTTTTTCCGTTTTTCAAACCGGGGTCTTATTTAAAAATAAGAGATATACTCGAAGGAATTTTATTTTGTCAAATTTTAAGGGAAGAATGGGCCTTAAACCAAGAATTCAAAATATTGAATATACAAGAATCATTAACTACAAAAGAAAAAGAACTTTTAGAAAACTTCGGTCAAAAACAAGCAGAAGGATTGATACAAATCTTATCCGACCAAGATCCTGGTTGGGCTTATAGCGCACTTGTAACTTTAGCCAGGTTACACACAATCGAAGAAAGTATTCGAATAGGATCTCCCGTTTTTTTATCTAGTTTTCCGGACAATTCTACTATCGTTTATAAAGAAGATTCACAAGACGAACAAGCGCTTCGCCATCTTTCCAAAGAAACATGGGCAATCGTTTCACTCGCTCGAAAAAAAATTTCCACCTTAAACGAACTTACAGAAAAAGAATATCAAATCTGGGAAGATTCGTCCAACAGAGCCTTTGAATTCCAAGAAGGGATTCAAACTTCAATTCCGGTACGAGTGACCTCTGAGAAATTGCTTCCTCAAAGGGAAAACAAATTTCTAATTCCTATGTATTTGCCAGAAAACTCAACACTTCAAGAATATCTAATATTCGCAAAACAAAGGGAAAAAGAATACCATACACATTTAAAAAAACTTTATCCTTTTCGGATACTATTTGAAAACTGCACGACCGAAATTTTAAAAAGCGCCCAGAATTCTTTCGACCAAAAAGAAATTCCTTTTCCTGGAAAAAAGATAAATTTTAATTTTTCGCTCTCCTTTATTCCTTTTTACGCCTCTTATTCCGTTTCCAACAACTGGAACAATGAAGGAGAAAAAATTTTACTTTCATATAGAAGAAAAAAATTGGCCAAACTACTTGAACAAAATCCGAATTTAAAAACTCGTATTTTAGAATCGTTTACATTTTCTTCTTCTATTTATAAACCAAATCGAGAAGATCATTTCTTTCCATTATTTACAGACGACGTATTTTGGGGTAGACCCTTGTATGGAACCGTAAACTTAACGGCTGGGTTTGGCGCGAGTTTGATAGGAATTTTCACATCGCCCTTTGACAGAGGAGAAAAACTTCAAAAAGGATTCCAATCCTTATTCTTCAGTCTTCCAGAATTAACTTTTTTTAATATTCGAAAAGGAACATTTCCTTCCGTTTCCATAAAAGAAATCCCAGAAGAACTTTTTCAGTTTCAAGACGAGGATTAAAGACAAGATTTCAACAAAACTTTGTTTAAAATATCAATTACAATCATTCTTGATCTGCTTCCCACAACTGATCTTCAACGTTCGCTTTCTCTTGAGCTTTTTTTAGAAACACACTGTCGGAACTTGCTCCGAGAATCCTTTGAGTAGCAGAAACGTTTTCAAACATCCAAATCATTCTATTTTGAGATTCAGGCATACTTGTTTGAGATTTAAGCCTTGTAATGGCTTCTAAAAAAATTTCCAGGACAATCGGATCTTTGATCGCTTTCATTTTTTCTTCTAAAACGGGTAATGCATCCTTATAATCAAGATCCGCGAAAAGGGCGGCGATGTAACCTAACTGATCGTAAAATTTACAATCTTTTAGAAATTTAAGCGCCTCAGAACCGTTTTTTTCTAAAATTTCAAATACGGCATCTAAATATTTACGGTATAGATCGTTTATAAAGGAGTTATAATCTTCCCAATTCGGATTGTATTTTTTAGAAATCTTATGATGATACAAATCGCCATAATCATAGGCTTTAATTTTTTTGAGAACGATCATCGGATCTTTGTTCCGTTTTTTTTCCAATTCCCCGATTTCAAAAAGAATTTCGTCTTTAAAACTTTCCATTGATCAACTTTCGTAAACTACTTTTAAGCGAAATAAAAATCATACCAGACATTCGGTATTTTCAATCAAGTATCAAATCAAACAATGAATTTATTTATTATATTTCCTTCATATTCAATTTAAAATTGGCAGAATCTATTGACCCAAAAACGAGCAACTATCAATTCTTTTTCAATGAATTTCTAAAAGAATATAAGAAGAGTCGTCTCTATATTCCTTAGAAGGAATCGAAGTACGAACAAAATCATCCAAAGCTTTTTTCATAGGTTTGATAGGATTCTCTTCTGACTTATGGATACGATCTAACTCTGAAATCAAAGGATGGTTAAGATTATTTATAATCCCGTCTGAAAAAAGAAAAATTACGTCATTATCTTCCAAAAAAACTTCATGACTCGGAAAATCTAAGTCTTCTAAAATTCCCAACAACTGGCCCGATTTTTCTTTTAAAAAAGAAAATCCATCCTTATGAAAATGTACAGGAAACGGATGTCCCCCTCTCGCATATACCAACTTCTTATCATTAGGAAAAAGAAGTACACAAGCAGCGGTCATACTATGAGTTCCGATATTCAGACAAAGTTCTTGATTCATTCTGTGAAGAATGTCGCTCGGATTATTAGAATTTTTGAATTCTTCTCTAGCAATCGTAGTCATCAAAAGAGCAATGAGTCCAGAAGTAACTCCGTGATCTTCCACGTCTCCTAAAAGTACAAGAGCCGATTTTTCTTTTTTTAGGATCACATTAAAATCTCCGCTTACAAAGGAAACCGGAGTAATATCCGCTTCCACTTTATACGGACTTAAATCCGGAATAGAAAAAATTTTTCCTTGAACCCTGGAAGCGAGACGAAGGTCTCTCATGATCACTTCTTCTCGTATATCTTTTTCTTTTAGAATAACATAATAATCGTATGCTTTTTGAATTGCAATTTGAACCGTTTGAATTGAAAAAGGTTTTAGTAAAAAATCGCTCGCCTTATGTGTCAAAGAAGTGACCACATTATTGATGTCCCTTTCGCCGGTCATCATAATCACTTGGGTTTTAGATTCCAAATTTTTAAAATAGGGAAGAATTTCAAGACCACTCGTACCGGGCATGTGAATATCCAGAAAAACAATCGGGTTCAATTCTTTTTCGAAGTATTGTTTTCCTTGTTCCACAGAATCGAAAAATACACTTTGATAACCTAACTTATTTAGGATAAGCTCTAAAGTTTCTCCGACATCTCTGTCGTCGTCTAAAATGATGATTTCTGGTTTTAGGGAAAATTCGATCATATTATATTTTCCTGATATACCTTGTTTCGGAAACGATCCTTTTTACTTTTTTATCATATTCTTCGTCAAAAAGAGTCGCTTCCATATAAGAATTGACACAGGAAACCATTTCTCCGTATTTCCAAACGTAAATATTTCCAGTGGAAGCCTCATAAATTTTCTCTTTGTGAATTTGATCGCTCAGTTCCCTCAAATTGGTTCTGCTAAAAGATTGGAGAATCGCTCTAAACCTTCCCTCTTTTTCGGGGTCCACAAATTGAAAAGACTTATGAAATAAAACCGCGTCGTGAAAGTATTCTGGAATATTAAAAGCTCCGTATGCTCCCAATTTGGCTGCAAGAATTTTAATAAACAAAGTGATTTCATTCATCAGAGAAAGTCCAGGATACTCTTGTCCCTGATAGAGTTTCTTTTTGGCTTTCATATTTTTCATTTTTAAATTCTGAGTCAGGAGCCAGTCAATATAAACGAGCTTATAGGAATGATCCAGCTTTTTAAACTGAAAGTCGGAAAATTTTAAACGCATATGGACCAAAATTCCGCCAGAAGGATCTTTGATATAAATTCGATTGTCCATATCAGAAATTCCATCCAAAGAAATTTCGTAATCTTGATAACCTCTCACTTTCAAAATCCGAAAAATACCCGCGCTTTCGAGTATCTCTTTTACTTCTTCTTGAGAAAAACGATTAAAAAGTCTATTTTCGATTCCTAGAGAAGTATGAAATTCCCTGGAAATGTCGATCATTCCCAACTCTTGGCCATCCCAAAAACCTGGGTTTCCTTTTTTCTTGTCGGAATCGGAAAAGATACCCATGCTCAGTTGGCCGCAAATATTTTAATCGTGTTATAATGGATCGTTACCGTATCGTAAAAATCTTTTGCATATCCTCCGGCGGGAAGAATAACAACCCGAGTGTCGTTCAACGAACATGCAAAGTCTTTTACTATCTGATCCCTTTTTCTCAAACCCTGAAATGTAAGTTTTAAATCACCTAGAGAATCTCCTTCAAACGGATCTGCCCCCGCGATATAAAAAATCAAGTCCGGTTTAAAATTAGATTCAATTTTACGTAAAGATTTTTCTAAAAGTTCAAGATATTCTTTATCGTCTGTTCCTTCTTTTAAAGGAACATCTAGATCAGACTTTTCTTTCTTTGGATATAAATCCTCCTGATGCATGGAAAACGTAAATACATTCGGGTCATCTTGAAATACAAATGAATTTCCATTTCCTTGATGAAGATCCAAATCGATAAAAAGAATTTTTTTACCTGGATGTTCTTTCTGATACAACTTACTCGCAATCGCCGCATCATTCAGATAACAGAATCCTTCCGCACGATCGGGCATACTATGATGGAAACCGCCGCCTATATGATAAATAAACTTATATTTCTGGGTCAGTTCCATAGAGAGAATGGTACCTCCCACTGCTAAAACAAAACTATGAACGATTTGTTTTGTAAGAGGAAGTTCGGAATACTGAGTTTTTTCTGTGATTTTAAGAGAGAAAAAATCATCTAAGAATTCTTGAGTATGAACTAAAGATAAATCTTTAGTTTTAGCTATATCCGGTTTATAGATATAAAGATTGGAAAGTTTAGAATCCCGTTTTACAAGATCATAAACCATTTGGTATTTCCTTGCGGGAAATACATGAGGCCCCAGATCTAAATTATAATCCGGGTGATAAACCAAACCGATACGTTCTAAGTGCTTCTCCAAGAAGAGGACGCCTATTTTTGGTTATTCTATTTTCCGGTTTCCGTTCGTAAAGAGGAAATATTCGCTGGAAGAACGAGTATATTTATCTACAATTGCCTTGTATGAAAATTCTAAACGGGAAAAAAACCAAAATCGTCTGTACCATAGGCCCGGCTTCTTCTTCCGAAGAAACCATACTTTCCATTCTCAAAGCGGGAATGGATATAGCTCGGATGAATTTTTCACACGGCACGCATGATTCTCATAAAAGAGTCTATGACACGTTACGCAAGTGCGAACAAATTTTCGGATTTCCTTTAGGAATCATGGCAGATCTGCAAGGCCCTAAAATTCGAACTGGAAAATTAAAACTCAACTCCATTCTACTTCATAAGAATCAAGAAATTCAAATCGTTCCAGACTCTGATATTTTAGGCGACGAACATACAATCGGTTGTACATATCCAAATCTAATTAGAGATATACAAGAAGAAGACAAGATTCTAATCGACGACGGTAAGTTAACTTTAAAAGTGATTTCTAAAAAACCGGACTCCGCCATTTTAAAAGTGATCGTAGGTGGAATCTTATGGAGTAACAAAGGAATCAATCTTCCAGGAACTCCTATCTCCGCTCCTGCACTTTCAGAAAAAGACATAGAAGATCTTAAGTTTGCGCTTTCTTTAGGGGTAGATTACGCGGCTCTTAGTTTTGTTCGTACTGGGGCCGACTTAGAATTAGCAAGATCTTATTTGGAGGGCACATATACCGGACTCATCGCAAAGATAGAAAGACCAGAAGCAATCGGAAATATAGAAGAAATCATAGAAAGAGCAGACGGAATCATGATCGCAAGAGGAGATCTGGGAGTAGAAATTGATACTGAAAAAGTTCCCATTCTACAAAAAGAACTTATCTATAAACTCAATCAAGCGGGTAAACCGGTAATTACCGCGACTCAAATGTTAGAATCTATGATTGAAAATCCAAGACCGACTCGTGCAGAAGCAAGTGACGTAGCAAACGCGGTCATGGACGGAACAGACGCAGTTATGCTTTCGGCAGAATCGGCTAACGGTCATTATCCGGTTGAATCCGTTGAAATCATGTCTAAGATCATTCAAGAAACTGAAACCATCGATCATATCTATGAGGTTCACTGGAATATTAAAAAGACACTCTTAGAATCGGAAAGAACCGCACTGGGAAACGCCGCAAGAGAAATAGCCCACGGAATCCACGCAAAAGCGATCATCAATTTTACAAGAAGTGGTTATTCCGCATTGATTACCTCTGAAATGAGACCCAAAGTTCCAATCTACTCTTTTACTCCTTTTACGACCACCGCCAGAAAGATGAAACTCTATCGAGGTGTGGTTCCATTTGTAATGCCTTTCTTTACGAGATTAGAAGATATGATTGCTTACATGAATCAGAAACTCAAAGAGGACGAATTTCTTTTTCCAGGAGACAAGGTGGTAATTCTTTCCGGAGCACCAGGAACCACGGTCAGAAGTGTAGATTTTTTACAAATTTATAAAATACATTGAGAATTTGACATACAAACCTAAAAATGTGGGAACTCACACAAATTCTGAAATTGACTTTATAAGTCAGGCAAATCATATCATCTACACATTGTTAGTTTGTAATTAAAACGATGAGTCTCTATTGAACATGATTCATTTTTCTGAAAAAAGTTAGGATCTGAATTTCGCAGATCGATTCTTTAAATGTGGGAACTAACCACAATTTAAAACATGGAAGTTTATAATAATTGAACTAGTCGTATCCAAGTGTGGTACTATTACAAATCTGAACTTAAACTTTACAAATCGGTTAGGGCCACAGCCAATCACGATTTTATGAACAAATTCTAAAATTGTGGGAACTATTACTTTTAAAAAATTCTTTCTCAGCCGAACTCGCCTTAAAATAAATGAGATTTAAATTTTGATGATGGCCGGAAAACAGCGTTTTTGTTCAGAAATCTAATTGGACAATGACTCTTTTTGTATTTTGTAATAGTTCCCACAATTTAGAAATCTAACTGTAAAATCTCGATTTGTAATAGTTCCCACATTTTTCAAAGTTTAACTGTAAAATCTCGATTTGTAATAGTTCCCACAATTTTAAAGTTTAACTGTTAAATCCACGATTTGTAAGAGTTCCCACAATTTTCAAAGTTTAACTGGTAAATCCATGACTTGTAATAGTTCCCACATTTATTTTTTTACAAAAAAATTGACCTAAGACAAAACTGATTTCTTACATCAAACTCACGTTATTTTAGAGTTCTATAATTCTACCGAAAATCATTTAAGGAAAGTTATCTGGTCAATTCTATAAATTATCTCTAAAATTTTTCCATTCAAAACTACATAGTTGAACACCTAACATTTTTTACTAAAACAGGACGTTACCATAAATTGATGATGCCAATTTTATAAAAAAACGAAAGTTCGATTCCTATTTTAAAAATAAAAATATTAAATTCGCCTAAACCTGATTAGATGGGTACAATAAAAATGTAAAAAAAACAAAAGTTCGGTATAAGAAATCCATTTTATAAAAATTCATTTTTAAGTATTTTGAAATCGGATAGATGCACGTAGAGATCTAATCAGCACATCTTAATTCATATTATCAATTGGCGCATTTTATAAAAAGCTGAATAGGAAAGATTTTAAATAAACATTCAACAATCTTCCGTTTTTATAATTTTAATTTTCAAAAAACAAACATTCTATAATTCGAATACAATTTATTATATAATGTTCATCTTTCAATTTGGTTTTTTTACTTTGCAGTTATGATTTTTAGTTATAAAATTGCGTCTATTAAAACTACTTTTACAAGAGGCAAAACAAAAACATCTGTGGAGTCAAAGAGAATCACTCTTCATTCATACAAAAACTTTTTACAAAACGTCTCAAACCGAATTCTTATGACTAAACAAAACTTCTTCTTTAATTACCTCATTCATTTCTTTTATATCCGAGGAATCGTATGAAATACGAAGAAATGAAATACGATATCGAAAAATTTTTTGATTATTCTTTAGATATGCTTTGTATAGCAAAACTAGACGGATGCATACTCAGAATCAACCCTTCTTTCCAAAAAGCATTTGGTTGGAAAAACGAAGATTTACTTGCCTTCGGTTCTTATATATTCCTACATCCAGACGATGTGGAGCCCACCTATCAAGTCGTAGAAAAATTAAAAAAGGGCTCTCCTATCTTATCATTTCAAAATCGCTATCGTTGTGCCAATGGAGAATACAAAAACTTTTCTTGGACGGCCTTTCCAGATTTGCGCTCTGAATTGATTTACGCCATCGCAAGAGACATTACCGAAATCGTAGAATCTAACCGTAAACTCAACCAACTCGCGGCGGAACTCAAAGACGCAAACGATAAATTATTTGAACAAGCCAGCACAGACCCTCTCACAAGGTTAAAAAATAGGAGAACATTTAACGAAGAATTAAACGATCGAATCGTCCACACGAACAAAAAAAAGGGGTTTTTATCTTTACTGATGATCGACGTGGACCATTTCAAAACATACAACGATCAATTTGGACATCCCGCGGGAGATCGGGTTTTAATCCGCTTAGCTTCCGTTTTTACTTATACCCTACGAGTTAGCGATTTGTTGGCTCGATTTGGCGGAGAAGAATTTGTAGTCGCATTACCCGACACCGGAGAACACAAAGCAATTGAAGTCGCAGATCGATTAGTAACTACAATCGAAAAAGAAACCTGGGAAAACCGACCTATCACAATCAGCGTAGGAATTGCAACCTTAGACTTCAATCTTCCAGTTTCTGCTATTTGCGGTACAGATCTTTCCACACGGATTGTAGAAGAAGCAGACCGGGCTCTCTATCGTTCCAAAGCCAATGGAAGAAACCGGGCTACTCATTGTTCCCAGATTTATTGTGATCCAAATTCTAAATAAAACAATTAGGATTCATTTTGAAAACGAACTCCATTTTCAGATTAAAAATGGCAAAGTCGACTCGTTGTAAAAGAAGTTAATTTTATAAGTTACCGGAGAAAATAATTTGAAATATAAAAACGAATACAATCTTGAAAAGTTCTATAACTATTCTCTGGATCTATTCTCCATTCAGAGAATGGATGGAACCGTCATTTCCGTAAATCCATCCTTTGAGAGAATTTTAGGTTGGAAAGAAGAAGAACTACTAGGTAGAAGCCCTTTCCACCTTTTACATCCTGAAGATCAAGAAACGATCGTACAGGAATTTCAAAAATTAGACGGAGGAATTCCCAGATACTCCATCCAAAATCGTTGTAGATGCGCAGATGGAACTTATAAACATTTTGCCTGGACTGGTTTTCCAGATGTAGAATCCGGTTTGGTTTATATTACAGGAAGAGATATTACCGAAACGATCGAATCCAACCGTAAGATCAGTCAATTAGCAACCGAACTAAAGGACGCCAACGATAAACTGTTCGAACAAGCTTCTACAGATTCGTTAACAAAACTTAAAAACAGAAGAGCTTTCAACGAAGCATTAAATCATCTAGTCCATTTTTCTCAAAAACAATTCAGTCCACTTTCCCTATTGATGATCGACGCAGATCATTTTAAAAACTACAACGATACGTTTGGACATCCTGAAGGAGATAAAGTTTTAATCACTTTAGCGGATCTTTTAACAAAAGCATTTCGAAAAAATGACGTACTCGCTAGATACGGAGGAGAGGAATTTATCGTAGCCCTTCCATTAACCTCCGAAAATGAGTCGGTCGAGATTTCGGAAAGACTCATTCAAACCGTGAGAGAATTTAATTGGGAAAAAAGAAGTATCACAATCAGCGTAGGCGCGGCCACACACGAATTTGATTCAAATCCTAAAAACATAAATATAGAATATTCTATAAGTCTAATTGAACAAGCAGATAAAGCCCTCTATTGCTCCAAATTGAACGGCAGAAATAGAATCACGCATTTTTTAAGAATACACTCCCTCCCCTTATAACAACATCAGAATACGGAATTAGGAAATTATGAATTTTGAAAACGAATATGACCTCGAAAAACTGGTAAATAACTCTTTGGATTTACTTACAATCGTAGATTTAAACGGAAACGTTCTACTCGTAAATCCCGCTTTTGAACGAACTTTAGGTTGGAAAAAAGAAGACCTAGTCGGTAAAGATCCATTTCATCTTCTTCATCCAGAAGATAAAGAAAGCACTTATCGAGAGTTTGAAAAATTAAACCAAGGCTTACTTACTCTATCCTTTCAAAATCGATACATTTGTGCAGACGGACAATATAGATATTTTTCCTGGACCGCTTCCCCGGATTTGGTGTCTGGTCTTGTCTACGTTACAGGAAGAGACATCACCGATGTGATCGAATCCAACCGTAAGATCAGTCAATTAGCAGTAAAACTCAAAGAAACCAATGACAGATTATTCGAACAAGCATCTACCGATCCGTTGACAAAACTTAAAAATAGAAGAATGTTCAACGAAGAATTAAATAGTCTCATCCATGTTTGTAATAAAGAATCAACTCCTCTTTCCTTGTTGATGATTGACGCAGATCACTTTAAAGATTATAACGACAAATTCGGACATATTGCCGGGGACAGGGTTCTAGTAGAATTAGCATCTCTTTTGACAAAAATTTTTCGAAAAAAAGACGTTTTAGCTCGATATGGCGGTGAAGAATTTATCGCGGCTCTTCCCAATACATCCGAACCAGAAGCGAACCAAATTGCAGAAAGACTCGTTCAAGCCGTGAGAGAATTTAGTTGGGAAAAAAGATCCGTTACGATCAGTGTGGGGATTACTACATCTAATTTTAATCCAACTTCGAAAAGTATAAATTCAGAATACCCTCTAAATCTAATTGAACAAGCCGACAAGGCTCTTTATTGTTCTAAAGTAAACGGCAGAGATAAAATTACACATTTTTCATGGATCCAAAATAAAAAGAACGGATCTATCTAAAACTAATATTATGGAATTGTAAAATGACGAATTTTGAAAAAGAATACAATCTTGAAAAACTTGTAAATAACTCTTTGGATTTACTTTCAATTCAGAGATTGGACGGGACTGTGTTACAAGTAAACCCCGCCTTTGAACGTCTTCTAGGTTGGAGAGAGGAAGAACTGATTGGTAGGAACCCATTTCATTTACTCCATCCGGAAGATCGAGAAAGTACCTTTCAAGAGTTTAAAAAATTAAACCAAGGTTTACCTGTCTTTGCCTTTCAAAATCGTTTTCTTTGTTCCGATGGAACCTACAAATATTTTTCTTGGACCGCTTCTCCAGATTTGACAGCAGGTTTAATTTATGTAACCGGAAGGGACATCAGCGATCTAATTGAATCCAATCGTAAAATCAGCCTGTTAGCCGCGGAACTCAAAGACGCAAACGATAAATTATTTGAACAGGCTTGTACCGATCCATTAACAAAACTGAAAAATAGAAGAGCCTTTAACGAAGAACTAAATTCTCTAATCCAATTGTCTCAAAAACAATTCAGCCCTCTTTCCCTGTTAATGATCGACGTAGACTTTTTCAAAGACTACAACGACAAATTTGGACATCCGGCCGGAGATAAAGTCCTGACCATATTAGCCTCCCTTTTAGCAAAAACTCTTAGAAAAGACGACGTGACCGCACGCTACGGCGGAGAAGAATTTATCGTAGCATTACCAAACACATCCGAAAAAGAAGCGATCGAAATTTCAGAAAGATTAGTTAAGGTAATTGAAGAATCGAAATGGGAAAAAAGATCCGTTACGATCAGCGTAGGAATTGCCACTTCTCAACCGAATCATTCCAATCCATCGAATAACACTGATCATTCGGTAGATATTATAGAAGAAGCGGATCGTGCACTCTATCACTCAAAGGTCAGCGGCAGAAACAGAGTCACTCATAGTTCCCAAATATCATCTTAAGCGGGTTTATGAGATTTTTTGAATGTAATTCAACTTTTTCAAAGTATTTCTATTTTTTTTAAAATGAATTGGCTGACAAATGCAATACGATTATGAAAAATTTTTCCACAACTCTTTGGACATACTTGTTATTGCAAGAATGGACAACGGTCACGTAATTCACGTTAATCCTTCCTTTCAAAGGATTTTTGGTTGGTCGGAAGAACGTCTTTTAGGATTAGGTTCTTACGAATTTCTTCACCCGGAAGATTTTGCATCCACCCAAGAAATAGCCGCTAAACTTGCTATGGGAGCTCCGGTCATATCTTTTGAAAACCGTTATCGCTCGATTGACGGAAATTACAGAACCTTATCTTGGACCGCGGTACCAGAACACAAAAGTAGTATGGTTTACGCAATTGCAAGAGACATTACGGAAGCAATCGAATCCAACCGTAAAATCAGTGAACTCGCGGCAGAACTTAAAGACGCAAACAATATGTTACTGGAACAAGCGAGCACAGATCCTTTGACTAAATTAAAAAATAGAAGGGCGTTTAATACTGAACTCAATCGTTTACTTCAAGTCGCTCAAAAACATTCGAGCCCTCTTTCTTTATTGATGATAGACGCGGATCATTTCAAAGATTATAACGATCAATTCGGTCATCCGGCGGGAGATCAAGTTTTGATCGACCTGGCTTTTCTTTTAACACATACCTTGCGTCAACACGATGTGATCGCAAGATACGGAGGGGAAGAATTCATTGTTGCCATGCCCGATACTTCGGAAGCCGCTTCCTTACAGATCGCGGAAAGACTAATTCACGTCGTACAAGAATTCAATTGGGAAAAACGTCCAGTGACTATCAGCGTGGGTGCAGCGACACTCAGCGCAGGTGTAGTAACACTCAAAACTTTTCTTGAAGAAAATCGTCATTTTATAAATCTTATCGAATCCGCAGACAAAGCCTTGTATCATTCTAAGATGAACGGAAGAAATCAGGTTAACCATAGTTCCAGAATTCTTCCTTGTAAAAAAATATAATCGTATAGAAAAAATCCGCGCATTCTTTGCGCTTAGTTTGTGTATAACAACTTATTTACAAATTCTTTTTTGGAAAAGCATCACATGAGTTATCAAAACGAATACAATCTCGAAAAATTCTACAATTATTCTTTGGATTTGTTTTCGATCCAACGGATGGACGGCACAGTGATCTCCGTCAATCCCTCATTTGAAAGAATTCTCGGATGGAAAGAAGAAGAACTTTTAGGACGCGATCCATTTCATTTATTACATCCGGACGATTTAAAAAGTGCCAAAGAATTTGAGGAACTAGACGGAGGAGTTCCGAGATCCTCAATTCAAAACCGAATTCGATGCGCAGATGGAACGTATAAACATTTCGCTTGGACCGGATATCCGGATCTAGAAGCGGGGCTAGTCTACATAACCGGACGAGATATTACAGAAACAATCGAAGCAAATCAAAAAATCAGTCAGCTTGCGACCGAGTTGAAAGAAGCAAACGACTTATTATTTGAACAGGCGACAACCGATCCTTTGACTAAATTGAAAAATCGCAGAGCGTTTACGGAGGAACTTCACAATCTTCTTAGGTATATTCAAAAAGAGAAAGGTTTTCTTTCGCTTCTTATGATCGACGTGGATCATTTCAAAACTTACAACGATCAATTCGGTCATCTTGCCGGAGATAATGTATTAGTTTGTCTAGCTAAAGTTTTTGAGAATACTTTGAGATCAAACGACTTATTGGCGCGTTTTGGAGGAGAGGAATTTGTAGTTGCATTACCTAATACCAATAAGGAAAAAGCGGTCGAAATCGCAGAAAGATTGGTTAACGCGGTCCGAGAATTCAATTGGGAATATCGTTCCATTACGATCAGTGTAGGAATTGCCACTTCAGACTTTGAAAAAAAACAATTAGGTATTAATTCCACTTTTTTGATCGAAAGCGCAGACAAAGCTCTTTATCAATCTAAAGTTAATGGAAGAAATAAGGCCACTCATAGTTCTCAAATATATTAATTTATTTGAATACGATGTTTTTTCCGTTTTTTTAACACAGATCGACTAACAATTCCGAAAAGAACAATCTTTTTTATATCAATTCAATTCCAGGAAAATTAAGAATGAATCACGAAAACGAATATAATCATGAAAAATTTTTCAACTACTCTTTAGACTTACATGCCATTCAAAGTATGGACGGTGTCGTTTTACAAATTAATCAATCTTTTCAACGTATCATGGGTTGGACCAATGAAGATTTAAAAGGACGTACACATTTCCATCTATTACATCCGGAAGACGTAGAATCCAGCTTAAAAGAATTCGAACAATTAAACGAAGGAGTATCACATCTATCGATTCAAAATCGGTGTCGTTGTGCCGACGGAACTTATAAATATTTTTCATGGACCGCATTTCCGGATCTCGAATCCGGCCGGATCTACGTGACCGGAAGAGATATTACGAACATCATCGAGTCAAATCAGAAAATCAGTAAACTTGCTTCCGATCTAGAAGAGGCAAATAACAAATTATTAGAACAAGCGTCCACGGATCCACTTACAAAACTCAAAAATAGAAGATCCTTTGACGAAGAAGTAAACCATCTTATTCGTTTGGGAGAACGTCAGGAGAAATCGATCTCACTCATGATGATCGACGTGGATTTTTTTAAAGACTACAATGACAAATTCGGTCATCCTGCAGGGGATCGCGTCTTAATTCAATTGGCCGAAGTCTTTATAGAAACACTCCGGGCATGCGATCTTGCGGCGCGTTTCGGAGGAGAAGAATTCGTAGTCGCGTTACCCGACACCAATAAGGAAAAAGCGGTTGTAATCGCAGAACGTTTGATGGCTAACGTTAAAAAAAAATCTTGGGAAAATTCTCCGATTACAATCAGCATTGGTATAACAACCCTGAATTTCAACGATCTCGCTCCAATACATCATACCAATCTTTCAACAAAAATTATAGAAGACGCGGATCGTGCACTCTATCGTTCTAAGGCAAACGGCAGAAATCAAGCGACACACAGTTCGCAACTCAAGACGGAATCTACTCACAAAAATTAAATTTTAGCTTTTACAACAATTCACTTTTTCTTACAAAACGATGTTTACAAAATGGCCGAGTTTTTAACGGTTTTAGTTTTCTTTTCCTTGAGTAGAAATAAACGGTTCTTTTGGAGATAAAAAATATCCGCTCAGACTCGCAATCAGCACTGGAGTAAAACTATAAAATCCGGTCAGTTCGGACAATAAAATCGTAGTAGAAATAGGCGTTTTAGTTACGGAAGAATTTACGGCGGCCATTAAACAGATCATCAAAAAAGACTCATTTTCACTCGAAAAAAATCCAAACAAAAGTTTCCCAGAACAAGCTCCTAAAAAAAATAAAGGGATAATCACTCCTCCTCTCCAACCACTCGCCACTGTGGTACTAATCGCAAAGGTTTTCCAAAAAATCAAAGTAACTAAAAAAATCGGCGTAAATTTTCCTTCTACAATTCGATTTAACTGATCGTGTCCAAAAAAACGAGTGAGTGGAAGTTGCCACGCGATCAACCCTAACACAAGTCCACCTAACAAAGTTTTCCAATAAATTTGTCCCGGAATTTTTGAATAAAACCAACGATTGACTAAGAATAATCCATGAAACATCCAGCCTAGTCCCGCTCCAGCCCCTCCTAACAATATTGCATATAAGAAATCTTGAATGTCTCCTGGAACATACTGAGGGAACTGCCAAGTAGGTTGTAAACCCACGTGAGTCATCCACAGAAAGACGAAAAATGCAGAAGTACTGGATAAAAATGCTGGGAGCAAAGCCTTATAGTATTCTACGACGTGTCTATGTTGTAAGACCTCAAGAGCAAATAACGCACCTCCCAATGGAGATCCAAATAATGACGTAAAACCCGCGGCCATTCCAGCGATCGTCATAGATCTGTATTCTTCTCCCGTAAGTCTTAGTTTCTCTGCAAACCAATTTCCAAAAGAACCGGTTATCTGTACCAACGGGGCCTCTGGTCCGGCGCTTCCACCCGCAGAGATACTCAAAATAGAAGAAAGAGCCATAGAAGGATTTTGACCCGTTTCCAACTTTCCTCCCCGAAATCGTATATTATCAATTACTAATGAAATTTCTCCCGGTTCACCTAAAAAATGGATAACCAATCCTATGATCAATCCAGCTATTGCCATATATGGAACGGTTAAGATTTTCGAAATTGTAGAACTTAAATGTATTAGATATTCTAAAAACATCCAAAACACCGCCGAAAAAAGTCCTCCGACAACTCCTAAGATTACGTAAAAAAACGTAAGCCTAGAAAGCATAAATGGATTTTTTCTCGAAAGTACAAGTACGGGGGATCGAAGTAGTTCAGAGATCCTATTCATAAAAACACCGTTAGACGAACTGAACTTCTTCCTTGTTTCCGGATATTATCTCTCCGATTTCGTGAACGACTTCACCGAAATTTTCCATAATTTTTTTTGCAAGTTCTACGTTTTCTTCGGAAACAATCACCATATATCCGATTCCCATATTAAAAGTAGCAAATAGTTCCGACTCTTCTATTTTATGATCTTTTTTAATTTTTTCGAAAAAATATCCGGAAGGAATTTTATCCTTAAAAAATTTCGACTGAGTTCCTTGCGGAAGGATCCTAGGTACATTTTCCTGATACCCTCCCCCCGTAATATGAACCATTCCTTTAACGGAAACTTGTTGCAAAAGTTTTAATATACTAGATACATATATTCGTGTAGGTTTGAGCGCGTAATCTCTTAAAAATTTTACCTGCTCCGGATCGGTAGGCAGATATTTTCCTTCTTTTAAAAGTAGTTTTCGGATAAGAGAAAAACCATTGCTATGCGGTCCACTGGATTCGAGCCCTAAAATTTTATCTCCAGGTCGAATTGTAGAACCGTCTATCATCGAATCCTTTTCAACTGCCCCTACCACAAAACCGGCGAGATCAAATTCGTCCTCTTTCATCGTTCCTGGATGTTCGGCGGTTTCTCCTCCTAACAAAGACGCGTTAGACATCTTACATCCTTGTACAATTCCGGCTACGATCTGATCCATCTTTTCGGGATCTAACTTTCCACAGGCAATGTAATCTAAAAAGAAAAACGGTTCTCCTCCACAGACGAGTATGTCGTTTACACACATCGCCACTAGATCAATTCCTATCGTGTTGTAGGTTTTTAGAAGTCTGGCGATTTCTATTTTTGTTCCTACCCCATCCGTTCCAGATAATAGAACAGGTTGTTTGTATTTCTTAAGTACGCCTACGTCGTAAGCTCCTGCAAAACCACCCAGACCACCAATTACCCTCGGCCCGTGAGTGGATTCTACATTACGTTTGATTTTTTGTACGAACTCTCTTCCCTTTTCGGTATCCACTCCCGCGCTTTTGTATGTAATCTTTTCTTCCATTCCTTTAGGTCCCGATTCTCTTTTAGAATAGATTGAAAAAATCAATATCCCTGCACACAAAAAAAAACCGGACTCACTTGGAAATCCGGCACTTAAGGACGAAGATTCGGGAATTCAGGAAATCATTTCATTTGGTCGATCTGCTCCATGGCTGCTAATTCTTCTTTGGCTGCGGTTCTTATTTTTAAGTCCTTATGATCCGGTTTGAGATCCAGAGCCTGGCCCGCTTCGATTAAAACTTTTACATTGTCTGATTTACGTGTAATTTCAACGGCTCCTTCTCGAACCGCAAATGTCCCACTCTCGTCTTTACCGTTCACTCTTCCCCAAAACTGAGTTCCTCGAACGGCTGCAACTACGGTAGGAGTATGCACAAGTAGGCTTTGTCCTTTTGCAAGGTTACCCGCTTTGATCAATACGTTTCCTTCGGAAACTTGGAACGAAGCGCTCTCAGCATTAAGAATCGCTATGGTTGCGGTACTTCCTCCCAATAGACGAAAACTCCCTAATTTAGAAGTAAGATCTAAGACGGTTTCCGATTCAGTTTGTACGGATTGTTTTTCAGTTACGTTTGCATATGGAGAAAGTTCCTTACCAGTCTCCATAACGAAAGCCTTTCCTTTGAGAAAAGTGACTACTGCGTCCGAACTTTCGGCGGTTTTAGGTTTACAAACATTGCAAAAGATTAAAACCAAAAACACAATTAATAATCGAATCATAGTAACTCCCATTGAACGTTCTATAAATAAGTCTTCGTATTATACTCTAATTTGAAAAAAACGGTCTAGATTTTTATCTCAAACTTCAGAAATTTATTTCCAAAAAATTTCAATTCCTCTTTGGAAATTTATTTCCAAGAATAGGCGCTTTTTAAATTAGGAAAAAAATTTCCAAAATCGTAGAAACACATTTCTTTAAGAATAAAATATTTTTTACTCTATTTCTACATATAAACATCATAAACTCCAAAACAAATCTCCGTTTCGGGCACAAAACTATATTATAAAATTATATTTTTTAAATAGTAGGAATTTCGCAGACACCAGCAATTCAACGTAAATTCTCACATTTTCAGAATTGATTCGTAAAATTATGTTTCGTGGTAGTTCCCACAAATTACGTCTCTTTGAGCGGTTTTTTGAATTTCAAAAGGATTTTTGAAGTAATAGCTGCTACATTCTAAAAGTATAAAGTAGTTTTTAGGTTTAAAGAAACAGTTTCAATTTTAGAATCAAAATAAAATTTAAAAAAGAAAAATAGAAACTCCAAGCGACACTTGATTTTGAACGGAGTAAAGCCAGTACTGTTGATTAAAAGATACAAGACCAGCATACCAGGATTCGGGGCCGAGTCCAGCTTTGACATGCGACTTACCTTCAAATTCCCTAAAAGATTCCGTCCAATTTAAATTTAAAATTAAATTTTCTGAAAGTTTATAGTTAAATTTGATCGTATGAGTCCATCCGTTCCCATATGCAGATTCTAAAAAAGTAAGAGTTCTATACCGGTGAAAGTCCCTGGATTTGATCTCCGAGGAAACAAAACTGAATGAAACCTCTAAACCCCACCTTTGAAAATTAGTTTGAGTACCTATACCGTATTTGATCTCGTTGATAGAATTTGAATAAGAAATATTTTCTCCGTTTAGATAACCAAAGTAAATCTTTCCAGAACTCAATTGTGAACCGGAAGCTTCATTTACGATAAATTTTAAATATTCGTAAGAATATCCTCCAATTACAAAAAGACCAAAACCTTTAACGTTCGGATTCGGAGAACCCCCACTCGGAAAATATCTTACGTCAAATCCAACAATCGAATCGTTTGCTTTCAAAGAAGAATCAAAATCGGACCAATTACTTGTCCCAGAAAAACGAGTAAGTTGATGATTCCCCCAAATCGGATCATAGCCGTAAAACGGCCCATAGTGAGCAAATCGATTGGAATAATATGAAGGAGTGAACAAATAAAAATCTTCGTCTCTAAAATTTCCTGAGTTTCGATAACCAAAGGTGGAATGTCCTTGAAGTTGAAATTCCCAATTCTTTTTGATATAAATCGCACTAACACCTAAGAGTGGATATTCCCTCGCATAAGTCAGTCTTGAACCACTGCCATAACTGTTATCCTTAGAGGAAGGAATCAGATTTCCCCCACCAGTTTCAAAAATAAACCTACCCTGATTGTATTGAACGTTAGGCGTAATTATCCATCCAGAATCATTTGCAAACAGTACTGAGATCGGAAAAAAAAGTAAGAGTAAAAATTTTAAAAATAATATTCTCATTCCAATTCACAATAAACGTTCGTGAGTTTAGGAGAATATAATGTATAAGTAAGCACTATCACCAGCATAGAAAGAGGAGTGTATTTAGTTTCTACGTAGGAAACTTCTTTTCCCTTACAAGCATCCTTGAGATTCAGGTCCTCGGATTGCGCCAAACCCCAGATAAAAAAATGTCTGTAAACGCTATAAGTTGGAACTCTTCCAGGTTTTTCCACTTCCTGTTTCCAATAAAATTTTTCCGTTTGACAACCAGTGGAAATAAAAATCGCAAAAAACAATATGAGTGAAGTTAGTTTCATTCCATTTTCCTAAAAAGGAGAAGATTCCTTCTAGATTATTTTTCCGTTTCTACAGGTCAAGATAGTACAAAGTTCAATAACGTTATTGTTTATTTAAAGTTTGTTCAAAACCTCAAAAAAATCTCTTAGCTTTCCTAATAAAGTGTATTAGTACTCATAAATTACACTTGTTTATAGTTTATAAACTTTTGAAATACGCCAGCCATAAAGTGCGAAAATATCCTTTAGATAAAAAATCCTGAAACCTCATAATACAATGTTTATTCAAAATTATATTATAGAATGCCGCGAATTTTATCATCAAACCAATTGGACACAAAATATTACTCAAAACTATATAATAAAATATCCAATCTTTTACACTTCAATGTGTGAAATTTAGCAAAAGAAAACCGGGCGAATCCGGCGCTGCCGGACCGCGCTTTCAGCTCCGATCAACAAATTGAAGGACAAAATCTTTTCCTGAATTCAATTTATTGATCACGCCTCAATCGCTTTCGCATTGGATTTAACCGAAAACGCGTTAACCGACACTTTGTCATAACATTTATGGGTACCTAATTCCATAAAAATTAGTAGATACTACGTTATATAACTATGAGTAGTAATGAAATCGGATAAAGAACTCAGGTTGTAAATTCTGATTGTGTTGTTCTTTTACAAAACAAACTTTGTTTTTATGTCTTACAAAATGGAAACTCACTTTGGAATCAAATGTTTTGTTTTATTCTTTTTTACTTCGAGTTGTTTATTACATCATACAAATGATAAAATCTCTAAAGCTCCTTTAGGTTTACTTGCAATCCTTTTCAGTAACTCCAACCCATACTTAAATTCAGCCGAGTTATACGATCCAGACACTCGAAGTTTTTCATTTGTTAAAAATTCTCTAAATTTTCCGAGGTATCATCATACTTCTTCTATTTTACAAGACGGACGGGTTGTAATCACCGGAGGTTATTATCCTTATCTTGAATCGTATATGCTGGATCAGATTGAAATCTATGATCCAAATTCAGATACGTTTCAAAACTCGACCCAAAATCTTCTGATGCCTAGAAATTTACACGCGGCCACTCTATTACAAGACGGGACAATTTTAATTACAGGCGGTCAATGTCTTTCGGATTCTCCTGCTACAAATAAAGTTGAGATTTTTGATCCACAGACCGAGACTTCTACTTGGACGGGAAACTTAAATTTCGCAAGATGTAGACATCAGTCCGTCTTATTGTCTGACGGAAAAGTATTGGTCGCTGGCGGGGTCGATCCAATTTCTGGAAATGGAATCCTTCCAGTAGAAGTTTATAATCCTGTTAGCAAAACTTTTTCTTTAAAAGGAAATCTTCTCCAACCTAGATATAATTTTTCAGCCCTCGTCCCCAACATAGGAAATCCAATTTTAATCGGAGGAGTGAATTATTCTTCAACTACAAATTCTTATTCTACTCTTTCCGAAACAGAAAGATTTGACGAGGTTACAGGTCTTTTATCCGCGGGACCTTCTTTAAGAAAACCGGTCCGATCCTTTACAGCTAACGTATTACAAGACGGAAGGATTCTAATTACTGGCGGTTCTAACGAAGATGGAACTTCCGATTCTATTCAGATTTTAGATACTACATTTACAGAAATCAGTCCTAAAATGTCCGTAAGCAGACAATTTCATACAGGCACAGTTTTAAATAACGGAAACGTTTTAATTGCAGGTGGAAGAACTTCCAGCGTAATTCATCCGGAGGCGGAAATTTTTGATCCAAATTCAAATTCGTTATCTTCTACAGGAAATTTGATTCAGAAACGATACGACGCGACATCTCATATATTACAAAATGGTAAAGTTCTAATTTTAGGAGGACGGTCCTCATATTGATCCTTTTTTATTTTTACGGTTTTTACAAATCAAAAATGAGTTCCAAGGCCATCCAATCAATCCTCTAAAAACCTGTGTTTTAAACTTGGGTCTGGTATCCTACATGTTTCCAATTTTCCGAACCAACGATAACGATTTCTTGCAATCCAATTATAAATAAGATCACGAAAACAAGCCGGAACCCATCTAAATAAAGGAAGAAGATTCCAAGGAAAACAAAGGTAAGCGCTGATCTTTAAAATCGCATTCGATTTTTGATAAAGAATTCCCTCTTCCAGAAATAAAACCGAAGAAGGTGAATCGTTAAGACCTACCTTGTTTCCAAGAATTCTTTCCGCAGCCATAGACTGTAAACTCGCGAATTTTAAATTCCCTTTTTGATTTCGATCCAGAAAAAACAAAACAACAAAATTACAAAGATTGCATATTCCATCAAAAAATACGATTGGATCTTTTGGTTCTCTAAAAATTTCAGATTTCATTCTTCTTTAAACCACCTAAACGTAACTATACTATAAATTTTAACACAAATCTGCTTAGATAAAAAATTTTTAGATACTCCAATATAGCGGCAAAGATTATAATCGAAATAATCTTAAACACGTTAATTTACATTGTTTTTTTCTAAATTTCACAAATAAGTTTTGATAATATAAAATTCGGATGAGTCAAGACCTGAAACCAAAAGAAACGATCCGATAAGTATAGTTGTTGAAAAATGAATCGCCACTTAGTTTCTGTCTCATGGAAACGGTCGATAAAGCAGTTTTGTTGATTGTCGTTATAAAATTTTTCAACAACTATAATAAAACAAAAAAATCTACATATATATTAATGCGAAATCATTTAACATTCAGATTGAGAATGAATCAAATTTAAATGTAATAGAATCGCAATTTATCTTTTAAATTTATAAAGAGCATCTTTCAATTTAGAATACCAGATTCCATTTTTTTTCAAAAAAATTGCAGGGGCGCCTAATGGAGCTTCCACTTTGACTTTGTTTTTTCCAGTAAAAATTTTTCCCGTCCAAATGTGTTCCCATTCTCCTTCTGGTAAATAACCATACACAAAAGTTTTCCCCTCTTCCAAAACCGGAAAAACCAAAAGTTCTTCGCCTAAAAGAAATTCTCTTTTGAGTTCATGAGTTTTTCGATCGGTCGAGTAATGTAAGTAAAGCGGCCTTACAACAGGAAGTCCGGTTTTAGAGGCTTCTTTTACCAGTGACTTGAGATATTCTTTTAATGCGAAGTGCATCTTTGAATATCTTGCAAATTCTCGGATCGTTTCCTCATCCGAATAAGATTGATGATTTTTTTCGGGACGGTTTCCTTCGTGAGTTCGAAACACTGTACTAAATACATTCAATTCCGCCCAACGTAAAAACAATTCTTTGGATCTATGATAGTTTCGGATCGGATTGTTGATCGTAGTATATCCGCCTATATCGCTATGGTTGAGTGAAATCCCACTCAACCCACCGGAAAGAAGAGCGCTCACGGCAGACACAATTCCGTCGTGTTCTCCCCAACTTACCATCTGATCCCCTTCCCAAAAAAGGGTAGAATGTTTCATCGAACTACTATATCCGGATCTCGTAAAAAATACAATCTTCCCTTCTTTTCCAACATTTCGAATCGCTTCTCTGTTGATCCGAGCCCATTCTACCGGATACACGTTATGATAAACATCTGCGGAAATTCCGGAATACAAATTTGCGTCTAAGGGAAGCCATTCTCCAAAATCGGCCATCCATCCAGAAAGTCCGACTTCGATTAAATTTTTTTGAATGATTTTTTGAATCCATTTCACAGCTCCCGGATGAGTGAGATCCAATAGAACCGCAGGAAAACCTACGGTTTCAATTATGTAATTGTTTCCATTTTTATCTTTTACCAAATATCCTTTTTGTACAGCTTCTTGATAGAGCGGCCCTTCGGTCGCTAAAAAAGGATTCAAATATCCTAATACATGAATTCCTTTTGAATTTAAATCAGAGCAGAACTTTTTGAATTCCGGATAAGATTTTTCATCCGCGATCCATCTCCACCACAATTGAGATCCGAAATTAGTTTTCCTTCTTCCAACCCAGTCTTGAATCCAAAGCGCCGTAATCGGATTTCCTTCTTTTATAGCAGCTTCGATTTGTTTTAGGACTTTTTCTTTTCCACCTTGTATTCCCAACCAAGTCCCATAGGCCCAGTCCGGAAGTTCCGATGCCCTTCCCGTTTTTTCGGTAAACTTATGCACAAGTTTGATAGGAGAAGAATCTTTCCAAATGATTCCTTGAAGTCCGTTTTCCCTAAACTCGATCGAAATTTCCTCTGGTTTAGAAAAATCAAATTTTGAATAGGATGAATTTTCAAAATAAACGGATCTATTTTTGGAAGTCAGAAAAAAAGGAATCGGAACATAAGTAGTATATTCGTTTCCACCTGCATCCGCCAGAAGATTTGCTCCTGCGGTGATCGGTTGATCCCCTCTTCCAATTCCTTGTTCTTCGGTAAATAAAAAGGGGGTTTTACCTTTTAAATTGAAATGACTAAATTGTTCTCCAAGTCCAAAAATGTTTTCGGTTTCGTCAGAAATCATTCTAAAGTAAGAACGATTTAAAGAAACGTCTTCAATTTTTACCTTAAATCGAATAGATGTTTCGTCTAACGGTATAAAAACAATTTCATATTTACTTCTACAATCCTTTCCTTCTAAGGTTCCTGAAATTCTAAAATCATTCGAAGAAGAAATCATAGTTTCAATGTTCTGAAAATTGCATCGAAATATGATTTTATCTTTAATACGGAAAGAAGCGAATTTATATTTCACTTCCTGTTCTCCCTTTGCCGCAGATAAAAAGGGTCTTGCCAGAGAAAGTTCTAAAAAAGTTCCTGCAACAGAACGTATTTCTAGAACGTTTTCTTTTTGGATTGCTTGAAAGTTTTTACCGAAGGAAAATTGTTTTTCAGAAGGAAGATATATTTTAGTGTAGTCTGCAAAAGGTCCGGAACAAGATAAAAAACTCGAAAAAATAAACGCCAAAATCACACGTTGCAAAAACATTCAATTTTCCTTATAAACTCAATAAGATATTTTTAAATGAATTCTAATTTTATTCGGGTTAAAATTCTAAAACGATCAGAAAACTCCGGTTCAAACCGATTCGGTAGATAAAAGTAAGGATGGATTTAACAAATTCCGCATCGAATTTCCTCTCTTTCGAACGCTCTCGTATTTTTCCGTAAAATTCGCGTTTGGCCAGTTTTCATTGGTATCGAAGTTATGGATCATCAGAAGCACCTTAGTATCCGTTTTTCTGACTAGTCCGATTAGATTTTTGTTTGGATGTTTTATAATTTCAAATTCTTTAACAGAAAGTTTTTCCGGATCCACATTTGTAAAATACGTCAACGAAATTGTATATCTTCGGTCTATAACTATCTCGTAATATGCTGGTTGTGCATATTCCCAATCATCGTCCACATAGATCGCAACTTTACAATACGTAATTCCGGTCTCTAATTCCCCTATTTTAGTTTTCCCTTGATACGGATTTTCGGGCCAATTCAGATAAATACAACAAAGTAAAATCGCCTGTATTATATTCAATATGAGCAACCATATATAATTTTTTCTGAAAAAGAACATTTTTAGATCCTCAAAAGATTCAGAAAACTTTAAATATAGGAATGCGTTCGCTTTTTAACGCCGAAAATTCACAAACAGACTTTTTAAATCCGCAGATATAACCGGAGCTTGTTTTTACTTCCTTACAATTTTCGCCGTAAACGGTATTTTAAAAACAAACTTTACGTTTATAGTATATTCAAAATTTTGAATTAAACTCTACTTACGATCCGCACCGCCCACTCTGGGTGGCGCACCTCCGGCCCCGGTTTGTCCGTAAACCGAGACTGCCTGTTTAGGAAGACTGGATTTTCTCCATTCGAACCAAGAACCTTGGTATGTATGAACGTCCAGATAACCTACTTCGCGTAACATCAAAGCTAAAAGTGAGGACCTTGCTCCGTTATAATCATAAATGATAGTGGTTCTTTCGGGCATAAACGGAAAGGATCTGAGTTTTTTATTAAACTGAGTTTTTTCGATTAAATTCCCTTGACCATCGTATAAAATTCTCCAATCCCAAAGAAACGCACCAGGCAAACGACCGCATAACGAACCTGGCTCGGGAGCCGTAAGTCTAGGAAGTTTTCCTTCGTATTCTTCTTGAGTTCTTGTGTCAAAAATTTGAAGTCGAGTCAAATTTTTTTCTAAGAACGCCTTGTCTACGATCCCTTCTAGTTTTCTAGGTTTATCCCCTGGACCTAGTTCCATTTCTCTGGAACCTTTTTCTTGAGCAATTCCAGAAACCGGCCAACGATTTCCATATAAAAACGCATCCTGAAAACCTGCCGCCCTCAAAAGATAAACCATTCTAGAAGCAAACATTCCCATCCCTTCGTCAAAAGCGATGACTCTAGTCGCTCCTTCTTTTTCTATGAGTTTTAGAATTTCTTCCAAAGGTCCTGTCATCTTCTTCTGAGATTCAGGATCCGAAGCAAAAGCCTTTTTAATAAAAGGAAAACTGTAAGCCCCTTTGAAAGTAGCCTCTTGATACCCAGTAGCCGAGCGACAATCGATCAAAAAATCTTTATCGTTTAATTCAGTTTTTATAAAGTTCCAGCTGGACAAACAAACCACCCTATCGCTTAGAAACGATTCTCTATTTGAATTTAACCATTATTTTCAGCCCAAAAATTCCGATGTACTTTTTTTTAAAAAACATCTTAAATTTGGGACATAAGTTTTTATAAAAATGAAAGACCCAATTCTACCAAAGAAGTAATTCGAAATCCATTTTCTTTGTTCGATAGGATTCAACATCCAGGGGGAAGAAATCCGATATTCTAAACAATGATAAAAGAATTCAGGAAATATCCCCGAAAGATACGAATGTGGGTTTTCTTTCTTTTATTTTTTATTTCGGGTAATGTCCAATCAGAAGACACAAACCAATTCCCAGAAATCCTTAGGTCCTTTGTTCAAGAATTTCAAAAGTATCCCTCCGAATCCACAGTTCAATCTTTTAGAACCAAATACCCTTCCTTTAAAACCGGAGACTGCGGTTTTGAAGAATCAGAACGTTTCGAAAAAGTTGTCTATCTTTCCTACAAATGTAAGGAAAAAAAATGGCCCGGTTTTATTTATTTGGGTGGAGGTTCTGAATTTTGGAAAGATCCTTCCGCAAAAATTTCTTTTGGAGAAATTTTAAAAATTGGTAAGAAGATTTATCTAGAAGTAAAACCCTCCGATCAAGAAAATTTCGAAAAAAAATCGTTTGTGAATTCCAGTAAAAAAAATCAACTTCCGTCAAAAACTCACCCCAAAGAATATAAGGACAATCATGGACTTCAGTATTTTCTAAGTATTGCAAAACATCCCGCAAAAAGAAATCTAAATAGCGGAAAAGAAATTTTTTTCGATTCTACTTGTCCTTTGATTTTTTTAAAAAAGGATTCTGATTTTTATTGGGAGAAGGCGATCTATTATTCTTTTCAAGCGAGTTGTATCCCTTCTTCTCCCTATTCTTATATCCGAATTCGTTCTGATTTTTTGGGAAAAATTAGACTGGACGATAAAGACACGGATCAGATTCAAGAAGGCGCTAAATATCTAGGCAAATTAAAAATTCAATCCATAGAAGCGGATAAAATTCTCTGGCATCAGGAAGCGGAAATCTACAATGAGTAAAAAAATATTTTTGAATATTCTAATTTTATTATCCATATTTCAACTTTCCGCCCAAAATAACAACTCAGCGGATCTAAAAGTTTTATTGGACGGAGTAGTTATCATCCGGAGCGATACTTTTTCGGAAAAAGAAGATCAAGATAACTATTCCGAAAAATCGATTTTACGGGACGCTGGTACCGGCATGATCATTTCCGGAAACAGGATTCTTACAAACGCACACGTAGTTTCCAATTCCAGTTATCTTAAAGTAAAACATTTCAATTCTACTAAATTTTATAAGGCGGAAGTCCAATACCTAGGATTTGACTGTGATCTCGCCATTCTCAAAGTAGAAGAGGATGAATTTTTTAGCAATGTAGAACCTTTGGAGGTTACGGAATCCTCTCCCGCTCTCGGAAGTAACCTTTTGATTTTAGGTTATCCCGGAGGAGACGAGAACATTACATTAGAAAATGGGAATGTTTCTAGAGTAGAAAGAGTACGTTACTCCTTTAGCGGTTTGGATTATAGAAAAGCGATCCGTGTCAATGCGAACATCATTCCCGGTTATTCAGGCGGACCGGCCATTCAAAACGGTAAAGTAGTAGGAATTACTTTTCAAGTCAGTCAATCTCAAGGAAACGTAGCCTACTTGATTCCTCCCGAAATTATCAATCATTTCTTAAAAGATATTGAAGATGGAACCTATCACGGTTTTCCGTTTCCTGGTTTTAGTTTTCAGAACGGTCATTCTTCTTATTTAAAATCCTATCTTAAAATTCCGGAAGGTCTAAATGGTATTTTGATCAATACGATTTATCCGGATTCTTCTTTTTCGGATCTTTTACAACCGGAAGATTTCGTTTATAAAATTGATAATTCTTATCTAAACGGAGACGGTGGAATTATGGACGAAATAGGAGGTTTTATAGGAGATCTGATAGAAGAAAAATTTATCGGTGATCCTATTAAACTTTTCTTTTATAGAAACGGCAAAAATTACAAAGTAGAAGGAACCCTCAAACGCGTTCCTACATTAGATATTTATAGACAACAAAATAAAAGTTCCAGTTTTTTATCTGGAGGTTTTTTGTTTCAACCTGTAAATCGAGCGCTCGCTGGGGGAGATTCTAAACGTTTGGAAAGTTCTCTTAGGTATCACTACAGTTATTATATTCAAGATGAATTATATCGTTTTACGGACAGAGACATTTTACTTTCTGGTATTTATCCAGATCCGCTTAACTCTAAATATGCGAGTTATCGTTATAAAATTCTAGAATCGATCAATGATCGTACTCCTTCCGACTTGGAAGATTTTAAATCCTTATGGAAAAAATTTTACGGTGGTACGATCAGTTTGAAGTTCAGAGGTGTAAATCTTCCGATCATTTTAGATCAAGACACGATCGATAAAATCAATATTCGTATTAAAAAACGCTTCGACGTGGAGGCGGACGAATGAGATTTTATTTTTTCAAAATTTTTATTTTAATCCTATGTAGTTTGATGTTTTCGGTTCCCTTAAAAGCGGAAACGATCTTGGTTCACTTTAGAAAATTCTCTCATCAAAATCCTTGGCAAAAAGGCTCACACTACGAAAGAAAAGTTCCGGCGATTGTAGCCGATCAGGATTTTTTACTGGCACTTCTTACCCCCGGAGAATTTCCTCTTTTTTCGGAAACCAATCCGGAAACAAAACCGGGAACCCGCTTATATTTATTTAAACACGATCCCCAAACGGGTTTGGCTCTTTTTTCACACAAAGGTAAATTTTCCTCTAAAAGAAAATCCCATTTTGGAGATTCCAATCATTCCATTTGTTCTAAATTTTTTCCAAAACAGGAATGGGGAAGTCCAGATCTTTCTAATTCGATTTTAAAAATGAGCAAAAGACCCGGCCCGGAAGGAAACACTAGAAATTTCTTATATTCAAAAAATATAATTTGTGGCTATACGGACGGACACTGGAACATTCCAGCAGAATACCTTTACTTATTTCTTCGTTCTTCTTCCAATCATCCCATCGTCCATCCAGGATTTTCATTTGACGATTCTCTTACAATTCCAGAAAAGAAATTCTACTTTCCAGATTCTTCTTATGGCGTAGTGGTTTCGGAAGTTTTTCCGGGAGTTGGGCCGGCACACAGCCTATTTCCAGGTGACGCAATCTACGCCATCAATGGTGAAATTTTTACTCATTCCCCAAACAGACAGGAAGTATTTTCTAAAATTCTTATGAACCATCATCGTTTGGCACTTCCAGGAACCAATGTTACCCTCTCCGTATTCAGAGCCGGTAAAAGAAAAGAAATTACATATCCTTTAAAAAGTTACACAGAGGATTCTTTTTTTATTCCTTCGGACTCTGGTGCTTCACCTCCTCCGTATCTAATTAGCGGCGGACTTTTTTTTACAGAACTAACAGGTGCTTATTTAAAAGAATCCGGAGATAGATATAGGGAAAATTCGGATAAAAAACTTCTCTATCTTTACGAATCCTTTAACAAAAAGGTTCACCCTGAAAAAAATCGTCTCGTATTTATCAGTAGAGTGTTTCCAGATTCAGCAAACCAAGGGTTTCACGACTTCCAAGATCAAATTTTAGAATCCGTAAATGATCAAACGGTTCGGTCTCTTTCCGATCTCAAAGAAATTCTAGATGGAAATCAAAAAGAATCGATTGTGTTTCGGTTTTCCGGAAACCGTATCGCTGTGTTTTCTAAAGAACAACTTCAAAGTTTGAACCAGAAGATTCTCTTAAATTATAACTTGGACAAATTAGACAATTTACATTGATAATATCTTGACGGATCTATTCCGGAAATGTAATGTTTGATTCCTATGCGAATTCTTTTTTTAGACGATGAAGAAATGATCCGGGATCTGTTCCGAGAAATCTTCGGAATCATACACGATCTCACTTTAATCGGAACCGCCGAGGAAGCTTTAGAAATCTGCAAAGATAAAAGTTTCGATCTAATTATAACCGACGTGCGTCTTCCTAAAATGAGCGGAATTGATTTTATCTCCAAACTGAGAGATAAAGAAATCAACACTCCATTTATAGTAATTACTGGAAATCAAGATATAGAAATTTCCATCCGGGCACTTCGATTAGGTGCCGTGGATTTTTTTATCAAACCTTTTAGAATGGATGCGATTCGACATTCTCTTCAGAAATTCGAGAATCTATTCATTTTTAGTCAAGAACTCATCAGTAAAAATCACTTTCAATTGACTCATTCCAAACAAAATTTTGCAATCAGGCCCAGTCTCAAAAATTTGAATCAGTACGTAAATCTGGTCATGCGTTCTATTTCTTTAATTCCGGGAATTCATACAGATGATATACTTTCTATCAAACTCGCATTATACGAGTTACTCGGAAACTCGATTGAACACGGTTTTGCCGGGATCAGTTACGAACACAAGGCAAGTCTTCTCTCTTCCGATGTAGACTACGTCGATCACGTGGATCGGATCTGTTCCGATATAAACGAATGTGTTTTACTTGAAATTGGTTTTGAAGACCACAAAGTTTACGTTTCTCTTAAAGATCGAGGAGCTGGCTTTGATCCTTCTAAAGTTCCAGATCCGGTCACAGATCCTAACGCGAGTTATCTTTCCGGCAGAGGAATTTTTTTGGCAAGAATGAACGTAGATGAACTCGTTTACAATGACATTGGCAACGAGGTAAGTTTTAGCAAAACCTTAAAAAGAGCTAATTTAAAAGTAAACGCCAGCTGAAAGATAGATCCTGGAATATTCTCGTTTCGGCTCTTCCACTTTCCATTCCTCAAAAAATAGTTTTTTTTCCTTTTGCGGATTTACGTATGCATAAGATAAACTCATTAGAATATAAGAATGTTCTGATTGATATCCTCCCGTCAAAACTCCTTCCCATCCTCGTCCAATCGCAGAAGTAGTAGTTACGATCATTCCCTGAACGGTCCATTTATGATCCCAATTTTTTTGGACTCCGAGTTCTAATAGCTTGATTCCTTTATTTTCAAAATTTGGTCTTGTTACTACACCGTCTTCTTGGAATACACTTCCTTCTTGTATCAACAGACTTTCCATCAATAAAAAGGATGTTTTTCCTCCGTATCCTCTTGGATCAGTTCTAATGCCTGAATATCCATTTGACTTTCGGTCGATTCTCTGTTCCTCGTCTTTGGAAGTATAAAATCCTCCCAAAAAATACTCCGCTTCCGGTCTTTCCCATACTATTTTAGATCCGATCCAACTCCCTTTTGTGGTCTGAGTGGTATCTTTACTTTGAAACGGATCAAGTCCGTATTCCCTCGATCCGACCACCTTGATCGCGTCCAAATCGACCCTAAATCCAAAAAATTTAGAAGAAGACAATTCAAATCCATAATATTGATATACCCCATAAGGTCGAAACGGTTCTTCTTTTCTATATAAATCCCCTCTGACCGCATCTTGTCTGGATTCTTTATATAAATAGTAGAATATTCTAAAATTCTGAATCAAAGAATTTTCCAATATTTGGATACTTCCACCTAAAATCCTTTGTGGGGATTCGTTTCTATCTCGTTCTGTATATAAGGTGGTATTCTGCATCTGTGCTCCCATCGCAGATGCGCTTACGCCGTATTTTTTCAAATGAATTTGGAATTCTCCGTAATTTAAAAATCCTACGAACATAAATCCATTTCTATCTAATCTTTGATATCCTCTTCCAGTTTCGATGCCGATCCGTAAATTTGGTGATTCCATCCCTGCAATCCATAAAAACTCACCGTCCGCACCTTTAATTACCGTTCTGTTTCCATTTACGTTTTCTTCATACTGTAGGTATAGAGACATTAGTATTTTATGATATACTCTTTCACTTTTGTATTTCCATCCAACTTCGGGACTAAGTATCCCTCTGGAAAAACTTCGGTCCGGTTTTTCTTCCTCAACCCCTCCTTTCTGTCTCAACCCCCTATAAATCAAGGTCCCGTTTCCATAAAATCCGGTGGATTGTTTTTTATAGTCTGGACCCTCTTTTTCTTTGGATCCTTTTTTACCGGCTTCATTTACATTTATATTTTCATTGTTAGAAGATTGTAACTTTGTTTCTTTGTTTAAACTTTCATATTTTTCCGGTTCAATTTCATCGTATCTTCCTTTTCCGGTCAGTTCCCTTTTTCCGCCCTTGAGCAATAACAGATCATCCAACCTATATCCGGAATAGGACTCTGCCATAATTTCTTTAGAAATTAAGAATATACAAATTATGAAATATACAAAAAATTTTAAATTTCTAATTTTCGATTCTTGCAACGCAAATTCTTTGGATTTTTTTTTACGAGTCGATAAACTTTTTAAATGATTTTTTTTTGTTTTTAGATCGATTAGAAATTTACAGACCGAAACTGGAAACCTAACCCGTGTAACAAAACCGTTCGCTCGTTTCTTTTGCGTTCCTAAGCTTAATTTCATCTTCTAAAAAACGCAAGAAAATACCCAGTCAAGATCAACCAAGAGACGATCTGCCCAAAAAAATAAGAAGAAGCCGCTCCGGTTGGACCATATTCTGGTATTAGTAGATTTGCCAATACCACCCCGCATACAAGTCTCAATAACGCTAAAAAGGCGAGTATCCTTGGTTGACCTAACGCGAATAAGGCGATTCCTAACGGAGAAAATACCAATTGCAACATATAATTTGGATATAAAATCTGAAACACTCCGATTGAATCCGCGTATTTTCCCTTGAACAATAGATTTAATATCCATTCCGCCAAAAAAAAACCGGGCGACAATAATACTGCCATTCCAACGGACAACATTACAGACTTCCATAAAAACTTTGGGAACTCATCTGAGTCGACTAACCTAGATAGTTTTGGATATATGAGAGAATTGATCACTGAAAATAAAATCACAAATCCGCTGAACAGCTGTAAGGCGGTTCCATATACGGCGGCGGATTCCTGAGAATAGTACCACTTCAAAAAAAATATTTCCATTCTATCCGAAATCATTGCAAAGATAGACGCCAAAAAAGCGTATCCGTTAAACGAAGTCAGAGTAGAAGTCATCTCCCTAATTCCGCTTTTTTCTCCGCCCCAATTGAGTTGTTTTCTTGGAAATACAAAAAAGAACAGTATCAATACAAACATAGGTGAAATCGTAAAAATAGCCAGTATGTCTAAATGTCCTAGGGCTCGTTGGGTAAAACGATCGGCGCTGTACAGTATCACAAGTCGGATTAAATTGGGGAGAGGATTCCAAAAAGATAAAGAGATATAATTTCCAAAGCAGATAAAGATACTTTCAAAAAAAGAATTAAAGGAAAGTATAAAACTTCCTAACACTAAAAGAGTCACCACGATTGTGCTTTCCTTTAACAGCACGGAGGCGATCAAACTGATTATGGTCAAGACAACTAACGCACCTAACTTGATCAATAAAGAGGAAGACAATAGGTCTCCTATTTTTTGTTTGTCCGTTGTTACTGGTGCTAAAAATTTTACGAGCGCGGTCGGAAGTCCGAATTCTGCAATTGCCAGTAATACTGGTATAAATCCGGCGTAGTATTGAAAAAGTCCGTTTTCACTTTTTGTGAGTATGTTTACGGAATATACCATAAACACTAGATTGAGCAATGAAGAAATTGCTTTGGATACGCTTACAAATAGGGAAGATTTAAACATTCCGGATCGACGAAATTGAAACCATAGACCCGAAACTTTTTGTATCTTCCCAGAAAGATTGTACATTTTATTTTTTGAATCTGCCTTTACTCTTCACCATGATATTTACAGAGAAAAAAGCGATATAACTGCTAACGATCCCGTACCTGAGGTATCTTGCAACCGGATTTTCCGGTAGGTATTTTTGGATCAGTATTCCCGGCAATACATACAACAAAAGTATTCCTAAAATCAATATTACTGCTCTTTGAATTCCTTCTTGGATTGAATCTGCTTTTCCCCATTCCAAAGAATTCATTTTAGAAAAAAGTATTCCAATCAAAAACCCTCCCAACGCTCCACTGGCAGATATTACGTTTTCATACGATTTTATTTTTTCATATGGGTCTGTGTTCGCATAAAGTAATACAGAAGGTAAAGTCATCACCACAACGATTAAAGCCATCGTTTTTGTTTTGGAAAAAGTTTGTCTATCCAAAGGAGTAGAAGATTCCAATTCTGGGAAAACTCGAAAGATAATCTCTATCAGAACGAGTCCTAAAAGTCCGAAAATAAATCCTCCTAAAACGTCTCCTGCAAAATGTACTCCCGCATACATTCTGGCAAATGGCATAAATACTATGACTAAAACCGAAATCAAACGAGCCGTTTTACTCTTTAAGTGAAGTAAAAGTAATCCCCAAATCACTACTGTAGTTTGTACATGCCCCGATGGAAATCCATAAGAAAGTTCAATGAGTTTTCCAGGACCGTTCCAAGGAAGAGCGGGTCTTGGACTTTCAAACAGAATCTTCAAGAAAGCGTTTAGGATTGCCGTGGTGAGTAAGCCTACCCCAAGCCGGATTCCAAGTTTACGATCGATATAAACATAAACGATGGAAAGAAGAGCCATAAAAAAAAATGTCTCTCCCAGATAATGAAATACCAATGCAAATACGCTCAAAAGCGGATCAAATACACTACCTCGCAGAGATTTCAAAAAGGTTTCTCCAAACCAAAAAGAATCTTGAAACCAATTTATATTTTTACTCATTTTTACTTTCCCCTAATTTTTTAAAATGGATAGAGAGATAAACGGTCTTTATTTTTTCGTGGAATCCATAAATACAATTTACTCCGATCTTTCTACACTTGTAGTTGTTGGGCAGTATTAGTTTTATAACATTCTAAAAATCCAACTTGATGAATTCGATTCCTTTCCGTAGAATGATTTCTAATCCTATATTGATTGAACACACGTTCGAAAAGCAGACCTTGCATGGAAACCCAATCTGATCCACTTGACAGCCTATTTCTGATTCCCAGAGAACCGGTAAAACAATTTTTAAAAACACTTCTTCACCTAGTGTATTCGGTAGAAGTAACCGGAACTGAAAATATTCCCGAAACCGGCGGAGCGGTTCTAATTTCCAATCACACAGACAATCTAGATGTGATCATACAAGGAACCTCCGTTTTAAGAAAAGTGATTTATCTAGGAAAATACGAATTGTTTCATCCTCAAGAAACCATTTTAGAAATCTTAAATAGTCCGGCCTCTCCTTTGAATTCTTTTCCTTTAAGTTTGATCAGACAATCCCTTGTGTCTGCTCTAAACACTTTAGGAGATCTTCAAGGCAAACAACTCATGCACTGGGGAGGACATCCTATATTAAGAGCGCATAACGTAAAAGATGCTAAATCAGCCGCGGCCTATTACGAAGAGTTGGAAAATTATATGGTAGAACTGATCCAAAAAGGAGAGCTCATTTCGGTGTATCCCGAAGGGACACGAACTGAAACAGTTCTTCCTGGTTCTTTTAAAGCGCTTTCCGCTAAATTGGCAATCAGAGCCGGAGTTCCGATCATTCCAAGCGGAATTAAAGGAGCCTGGAAAATGTTAAAACCAGAAGCATTTATTTCCGGGAAAGCATTTGGAGCCAAAATTACGTATAACATTGGTAAGCCGATCTATCCACACGAATTCCCGAAAGAACCTCTCAAAAAAGCTGCAAAAATTGTTACAGAAGAATTGGAAAATCGGGTCCGGAAACTGATAGAGACCCCGGAGAAGTAAAATTATTTTTTTGAATAATAGAATTTATATGGAAACTCAAATTTATACTCCTAAACACAAGGTTCGTTTTATTACGGCAGCCTCTCTTTTTGATGGCCACGACGCTTCTATCAACATCATGAGAAGAATTTTACAATCTTCCGGAGTAGAAGTTATTCACTTAGGCCATAACCGTTCGGTCAGGGAAATTGTAGAATGTGCAATTCAAGAGGATGCACAAGGAATAGCAATCACTAGTTATCAAGGCGGCCACGTAGAATATTTCAAATATATGATAGACTTGCTAAAGGAAAAAGGTGCGAGTCATATTAAGGTATTTGGCGGCGGCGGCGGCACGATACTTCCTTCCGAGATCAAAGAATTGGAATTGTACGGAGTTACACGAATTTATTCTCCCGACGACGGTAGAGCATTAGGACTTCAAGGAATGATCAACGATCTTATCCGTAGATCGGATTTTATTCCACCCATTACGTTCAACGGCACCTTACATTCTTTTTTAAAAGATAAAAATCCTTTAGCAATCGCTCAAATGATCACTCTCGTAGAAAATACTTTCGAAAGAGAAGATCTCGAAAAATCGGCGTTAAACGAAAAATTGAATTTTCCTTCCGGAACAAAATCGGTTCCAGTTTTAGGAATTACCGGAACCGGTGGCGCTGGTAAATCCTCTCTGACTGACGAAATAGTACGAAGATTTTTAATCGATTTTCCGGATAAAACGATCGCTATCCTTTCGGTGGATCCTTCTAAAAGAAAAACGGGAGGTGCTCTTTTAGGAGATAGGATTCGTATGAACTCAATTTCTCACGATAGGGTTTATATGCGTTCTTTTGCTACGAGAGAAGCCAACATTGCACTTAACAAAAATGTTAAGCGAAGTATTGAAGTTTTAAAAAGTGCGGAATTTGATCTGATCGTAGTAGAAACCGCTGGGATCGGCCAGAGCGATTCTGAAATTACAGAGGTTTCGGACATAGCATTATATGTGATGACTCCAGAATACGGCGCGGCAACTCAATTAGAAAAAATTGATATGATAGACTATGCAGATCTAATCGCGATCAATAAGTTCGACAAACGGGGTGCCTTAGACGCTCTCAGAGACGTCAAAAAACAATTCCAAAGATCCAGACAACTCTTTGATCAAAACATAGATTTAATGCCTGTGTTCGGGACCATCGCGTCTCAGTTTAACGACCCAGGCACCAATCTTCTTTACGGAAACGTAATCCGCTTTCTCTCCAATAAACTAAATCTTGGTTGGGCTTCTTCTTATGGAAAAGAAGAAGGAACGAGCGAAAAAATATTTATCATTCCTCCAGATCGAGTTCGTTATCTGGCGGAGATTCGAGAAGAATGCAACCGTTACGATCAGATCACAAAAAACGAATCCAACAAGGCTAGAAAACTTTTTCAACTTTCAGGCGCAATAGACATTTTAAAATCTTCCGGACAAAACACAAACATTCTAGAATTAGAATATTCTAAAATTGAAAATTCACTTTCTCCAGATACAAAAAAGATACTTTCCAGCTGGGAGGAAAAACTTAAAAACTATCAAGGAGAAAACTTTACGTATAAAGTTCGGGACAAAGAAATCAAAGTCTCCAATACAACAGTTTCGCTTAGTAATCTGAAAATTTCTAAAGTTGCAGTTCCTAAATTCAAAGACTGGGGAGAAATTGTTCGTTGGTCTTTTCAGGAAAACTTTCCAGGAGAATTTCCGTTTACATCCGGAGTTTTTCCTTTTAAAAGAACCGGAGAAGATCCGACTCGTATGTTTGCGGGAGAAGGTGATCCGGAAAGAACCAACGCACGTTTTCACTACGTAAGTTTAGGAATGCCCGCACAACGTTTGTCCACTGCTTTCGACTCGGTCACGTTATACGGAGAAGACCCAGGAGAAAGACCAGACATATACGGTAAAATAGGTAACTCCGGAGTCAGCATAGCCACGTTAGACGACGCCAAAAAATTATATTCCGGTTTTGATTTATGTAATCCCACCACTTCCGTTTCTATGACGATCAACGGCCCCGCTCCAATGGTGCTTGCATTTTTTATGAATGCCGCAATCGACCAAGCTTGCGAAAAACACATTTTAGCGACAGGAATCGAAAAAGAAGTTCGTCAAAAAATAGAATCTATATACAAAGAAAAGAATATTCCAATTCCTAAATACAATTCACAAATTCCAAAAGGGAACGACGGTCTCGGGCTTATGCTTTTAGGAGTTACTGGAAACGAGGTTTTAGAAAAAGAAGTTTATGAAAAAATAAAACAGGAAACCTTAAAGTTAGTTAGAGGAACTGTTCAAGCAGACATCCTTAAAGAAGACCAAGCGCAAAACACATGTATCTTCTCCACTGAATTTGCTCTTAAGATGATGGGCGATGTTCAGGAATTTTTTATCAAAAATCAAGTTCGTAATTTTTATTCCGTTTCTATTTCAGGATATCACATTGCGGAAGCAGGAGCCAATCCGATCACTCAGGTGGCATTTACTTTGGCAAACGGCCTTACATATGTAGAATATTTTTTAAGCAGAGGAATGAAAATAGACGACTTCGCTCCTAATCTTTCTTTCTTTTTTTCAAACGGGATCGATCCAGAATACGCTGTCATCGGTAGGGTTGCTAGAAGAATTTGGGCAAAAGCAATGAAGTATAAATACGGAGCTAACGACCGTTCGGCGATGCTAAAGTATCACATCCAAACTTCGGGAAGATCCTTACACGCTCAAGAAATTGCTTTTAACGATATTAGAACCACTCTTCAGGCTCTTTATGCGATCTACGATAATTGCAATTCTTTGCATACAAATGCATACGACGAAGCAATCACTACTCCTACGGAAGAATCCGTTCGTCGTGCGATGGCGATTCAGCTTATCATCAATCGAGAATTAGGTCTTGCTAAAAACGAAAATCCTGGTCAGGGCTCTTTTATCATCGAGGAATTGACAGATCTTGTAGAACAAGCAATTTTAGAAGAATTTCATAGAATCTCCGAAAGGGGTGGTGTTTTAGGCGCAATGGAGATGATGTATCAGAGGAATAAGATACAAGAAGAATCGCTATATTATGAATCCCTAAAGCATAACGGAGAATTTCCAGTAATCGGTGTGAATACTTTCTTAAGCAAAGAAGGTTCTCCTACGATAGTTCCACAGGAAGTAATCCGTTCTACGGACTCGGAAAAACAATCCCAAATCAGCGCCTTGAAAGAATTTCACAAACGGAATGAAAATGATCTAGAAAATCATTTAAAAAAATTAAAATCTGTCAGCCTTTCCAACGGAAACATTTTTCAAGAGCTAATGGAAACTTCTAAAAAAGTTTCTTTAGGTCAAATGACTCATGCACTTTATGAGGTAGGCGGACAGTATCGTAGAAGTATGTAAGAAAATGAGAAAAGGTTTTCCAAAAATTTAAACTTCTACAATTTTAGAACCTGTTCGTAAAATCGCGATTTGTGGCAATTCCCACAAATTAAGTATATTAGAGTTATTGAAAAATGAATTCTCTATCTACTTCTGTTTCATGGAAAAGGTAGATTAAAGCAATTTTGCTAATTTTCACTATGGAATTTTTCAACAATTCTATTACAAATTTTTAAACAGTATGAGTTTCCATATTTTAGGAATTGATTCATAAAATTCAAATCCCAACTTTTTTTAAAAAAATGAATTCCTTACGCCAAACACGCGTTAGATTACGTCTCTTATAAGTTTTTTAAGAAAGCTTTTTATCACGAACTTTTTGTATGAGTTCCCACAGTTAAAAACCCGGGCTGTAGTTACGACCCAAGATTTTACTGATAAAACTTAATTTGCAGTAGTTCCCACAGTTTTCAAAAAAATTATCTCTATTGAGAATTTGTATAATAGGTTAACGTGAGTTCGACGTAAGAAAATTGGAGCGAATAATAAACTCAGGTGCAACGGGTCATCGTTGCAGCTCGCAAATTTCAAAGCTAAATTGACTCGCAACTTAAAACGCTTTGGTAAAAAGCGTTTTATTGAGTTCTTTGCACTCCAATTCCTTCGGAATTTTTCAAACTCAGGTGCTGCTCTCTGTGGATCGCAGCATAATAATCACTTTCGCATTTGTTATGTCGAACTCACGTTAGATTATTAAAAATTTAGTTTTAAATCGTTATTTATTTACAAATTCAATGAATCGATTACGTAGACATCAGTAAGTGGTAAAAAGGATCTTTCTAAAATTCCAGTAAATCAATCTCTAATTTATAGTTATTTGAAGATTAAAAATTACCTTACAAAGGTTTTTTTAAAACTCTAAAAATTCAAAATGTGGAAACTTGAAATATGATCGAAAAATAAAATCAATCTGAAATTGGATATAATTTGTGGGAACTCTTTCAAAAAACAAGAAGTTCAGGTTAGATGCAATTTTTGAAAACTTTCTGTATCTTTGCAAAAATGAATCATTACATTCGGACGTATGAAAATGATATTTATGATAAAGTTATTTCAAAACTTAAAATGTTGAGACCTACTTCAAAAGTCAATAAATCGCAATTAAATGCAATTTATTGAAAACGTCACATCTTTGGTAAAATCAATCTCAAACTTTTAGCATCATTTTTATGTGTCCGAGTAATATTCATCTCTATAAAACTGCATGTCTAATTTTTTATTACAAAGCACCGTGTAAGTTTTACAGAGGATTCGTCGTAATTCCGACAGATTTATATTGAGATCGGTGGGTAAAGTTATGACTTCGGTCGCGTTAAACTCAGCAAAACGCTTTTCTATCATAACCTTACCCACAGTTGAAGAGAATTTTAGAATCAGAAAGATCAAAAACGCACATTTTTCAAGTGTTCCGACAAGAATGAGTCTTTTTACTTGCAAAAAGTATGTTTTTCTAATATAGAAAAGTCTCCACCCAAAATTAGGGAAAACTCATGCAACGCTCTCTCAAACTCAGTGTCTCACTCCCAATGAGTCGTTCGACAGATCGCGTTAAACTCAGCAAAACGCTCTCTATGGATCGCGTTTTAAGATTGATATGTTTAACTGTCGGTTTAGGTTCTTAATTATGTTGTTCCGAATAGTAAAAGTTTTTAAATGGAATATTCTAAAAATTAAATTTTCTACAATACACATTATAAAATTATAATATATATTCCGAATTAGAATATTTTTAGTTCCAAAAATCTTTTTTATCTCGTAATAACCTAACAACCGTTATTTTAACTTAGAAAATTACCCTTTTTAATTAACTGTGATTGATCACCAAATGACGATTTTACGAAGGAATTTGACTTTAAAATCGTTATTTCCTTTGAAATAAAATATTTCCTAGATTAAATTTGCCTTCTAGTTATTTTTTTATTGACAAACCAACTATTATAAACTCGAATTTGCCTTCCTAGTTTCAAATATGTCTTATAAATAGAGTACAGTTTTCTTCTCTCAATTTAGATCTGGAGAAAATTTTATGAAGAGAGAATGGAACAACTTTTTGATCCGTTTTATGATTCGAAAAATCGGGATAACGTTTGGTGTTGCGATCGTTTTATTCGTTACACAGTCGATCAGTGCAGCGTATGAAAGAACGGTTTTGACCTATGATGTTATAGGTCGTAACTTTTATAACAACAGTCAAACCACAAATTACCGACTAAACGTGATTAAATACAGTAAAACAGGGGTTATCATAGATCCCAACCTAAAAAGTGTATTGTGCATTCATGGATTTGGTGATAACAGTACAATCTATGAACCTCTTGCTAAAGAACTGATCAACAAGGGAAAGGCGCGTAACGTTTATATTCTGGACTTACCAGGACATGGAAGTAGTACGGTAACTAAAGGTAGTGCCTCTCTTCCGAAATACGCGAGCGACTTGACTCTAATACATTACTCTGATGCTCTTCGTGCTCTGTTATCTCAAATGACAGTGACCGAAAGTAAAAAAATTCATACGATCGTTGGTCATAGTTTAGGTGGAATTGTAATTCAGCTTGTTCAAAACCAACTTGTAACCAGAGGTTGGGGAGGAAATCTTCTATCTAGCTTTGGAATTGAAAATACAATTCTTATCGCAAGTGATATTCCTTCTCCTTTACCCTGGTATCCTGGAGACACGGATATGAGCGATCCTAATTCTGCAAAAAGTCTAGTATGGAATTTTAAAGTTCAAAAAGTTGTATATTTTAATATTGATCCCCCTGAAGTAGTCTATGGTAATTTTATAGATAGCCCGGACGACTTTTTTATTGGTACTAAATATTCCGTCAACGGTGTGCCTGTTTCAGGAGCTCCTACTTCAAACGAAATTCCTTTGATGAATAATTTAGAACCTTATCCTGCAGGGGCAAACGTAGTCGGTTTAGACCCATCGGGTGAAACCACGGAATCCAGACCTCGTTTGAGTATTACACAAAATATTTGGAACGGGTTCAATCTTAAGGTTGTATGGTTAGATAAAGATCCTTTTTTCAGCCAATCAGAACTACAAGGATTAGCACAATATCTTAAAGCTGGTTTAGATGTGATCACAATCTCCGATCCGGAAGCAGTACACGGAACACCTTATTCCAAACCGAGTTTGTTAGTTCCTTTATTTTAGATCGAATTGTTTTCTTTAAAACCGTGTCTTATTCGGACGCGGTTTTTTTATAATAGAGTTATTAAAAGCTCTATAGTTCAGATCAACAGAACTATTTTAATCTACCGTTTCCATGAAACCGTAAACTGATGGAGATTTAATTTTTTAAGAACTGTAATCTTCGTTCATCCTAACGATCAAAATACACAATAAAAAAATAATATTCTAAATATTGAGTACCATTAATTAATTTTAATACTCAGAGGCTATTATTCAGAATTATACAACAGACTATATAATAACGTTTCCCTTGGAACAGTGTTTTAACTTCAGTTCAACGTAAGAAAATAAGAAAGTATTTTTTCTAAAAATGCGAGTCTCTATAATTTTAGAATTTGTTTGTAAAATTGCGATTTGGGGTAGTTTCCACAAATTAAGTCACATTTGCGAATTTTCGAGCAATTCTAATGTCATTAAATCTTTGTAGTAGTTTCCCACATTTTATGGAACTAAAGCGTCCCACTTGTTCGAGGAAACTCAGCAAACACCTCTATGGGCGGCGTTTAGGCCTTGGGGCAAATTCTTAATTCAGTGTAACCAATTCGAAAACAATTATTACGTTACTCTCCATTGAATGAGACCCATATAGAAAGCAACATTGAGTTTTTTATTCTCCAAAATTTTCTCCACGAACCCACATTAATTCATAATATAAACTAACGGACCATATCACCTAACTTAGACTAGGCGACGGATTTTATTTTCAGTAAATCAACTGAGGTTCAAAGCAGATTTGTAATTGCTCCGTTAGTTGCCGATTGGACTAATTTCACGTATTTAGCAAGAACTCCGGTCTTGTATCTAGGTTCTATCGGTTTCCAGTTCTTTAATCGATTGTCAATTTCTTCCTGAGAAATTTCTACTTGGAGTAAATTCTTACTAGAATCTATAGTTACTCTATCTCCATTTTGAACGATTGCAATCGGACCTCCGTCAAATGCTTCGGGGGAGATATGTCCTACTACAAGACCGTGTGTACCTCCGCTAAATCTTCCGTCCGTCATCAATCCCACATCTTCTCCCAATCCTTTACCAACAAGTGCGGAAGTTACAGCGAGCATCTCCCTCATTCCAGGACCACCCTTTGGACCTTCATAACGAATGATGATCACGTCTCCCGGTTTAATTTTGTCAGCCATGATCGCGTTAAAACAATCGTCTTCGGATTCGAAAACTTTTGCAGGACCCGTAATGGAAATTTTTTTCAAACCTGAAATTTTTGCGACGGCTCCTTCTGGGGCTAAGTTTCCTTTTAAAATTACAAGTGGGCCCGAAGGATGAAGAGCCTCCGATTTTTTACGAACGACAGTTTGATCAGGAACCAAGTCAGACATGTCCTTTAGATTTTCTGCAATCGTTTTTCCGGTAACCGTTAAACAATCTCCATGAAGCATTCCTTCTTTTAAAAGATACTTCATTACTCCATGAACCCCTCCTACTTTGTCAAGATCGGTCATGGCATATTTACCGCCCGGCTTTAAATCGGCAAGGTGAGGAGTTTTTTTACTGATTCTATCAAAGTCGTCCAAAGTTAGATCTACTCCAATTTCTTTGGCGATCGCAATCAAATGAAGTACAGCATTGGTTGAACCACCTAACACTAGCACTACGGTTATCGCATTCTCAAATGCTTTTTTAGTTAAAATCTGTTTTGGAGTGATTCCTTTTTTGATAAGTTCTATCAAAGCCTTACCGGCTTCGAAGCAGTCGTCTGATTTTCTGGAACTTACCGCGGGCATGGAAGCCGAACCCGGCAAGCTCATTCCCAACGCTTCGATCGCGGAAGACATCGTGTTTGCGGTGTACATTCCTCCGCAGCTTCCCGCACCCGGAATCGCGCTTTGTTCGATTCGAATAAACTGTTCTCTGGAAATTTTTCCCGCATTGATCTGGCCCACCGCTTCGAAAACCGAAACGATGTCCACGTCGTGTCCGTCGCAATGACCCGGGAGAATAGTTCCTCCGTAAACGAAGATAGAAGGAACGTCGATTCTACAAAGGGCCATCAAGCATCCCGGCATGTTTTTATCACAACCTCCGATCGCGATTACTCCATCATGTCTCATTGCGTTAGATACGATTTCGATCGAATCTGCGATCACTTCTCTAGAAGGAAGTGAAAAGTGCATCCCTTCGTGTCCCATCATGATCCCGTCGGATACGGTGATTGTTCCGTAAATCTGAGGAACTCCTCCAGCGGTACGAACTCCTTCTTTCACTTTTTCTGCGAGTTTATTAATATGAATATTGCAAGGTGTTATTTCACTCCAAGTAGACGCGATCCCTATCATCGGTTTGTGAAAGTCTTCGTCTGTAAAACCGACCGCACGAAGCATCGCTCTATTAGGAGCACGGTTGTCTCCATCCGTAGTCATAGAACTTCTTTTTTTTAGATTTTCGCTCATCTTTGATTCCTCTATTTTAGCCATTCCGAATCGTTCTTGTCGGAACAGATTTTAAAGTACAGTTTTGTGAACGATCTTTTCAGTCAAATGGAAAAGGTTAATTCGTATTGCAGGAGTTCCCACAAGATTTTCTAAATCAAACAGCGGTCGTAACTACAGCCACAGCAGGAGTTCCCACAGATTTCTAAATCAAACAGCGGTCGTAACTACAGCCGCAGCAGGAGTTCCCACAGATTTCTAAATCAAACAGCGGTCGTAACTACAGCCGCAGCAGGAGTTCCCACAGATTTCTAAATCAAACAGCGGTCGTAACTACAGCCGCAGCAGGAGTTCCCACAAGATTTTGTCTCTTGCGGAAATTTTACTATTTGAACGATGCTATTGTGAACTTGTTTTAAAAGTTGGAATCTGAACTTTATAGATCGATTCTTTAAATGTGGGAACTACCACAATTTAAAAAGTAAAAGTTTATAACAATTGAACTTGTCGCATTCAAGTGTAGGAACTATTACAAAACTTAGGTTTGTCTGTAAAATAATGTGGGAACTACTGATAAATCCGCAATTTGTGAGAGTTCCTACAAATAAGTCTCTTGGGCCGTTTTTTAGGCTTCATGAATGATTTTCCAATCGTTTAAAAACGCTGGAGTTCCTACACTGGGCAATTTAGAGACAAGCGCTCCATTCCCAAAAAATCCAAAAGCCGTTCAAGGAATTGATCATGAATTTCCAATCCATAAACATTCGTTTAAATAAAAGACTCACGATTCTTTTGATTCTGATCTGTTTTTCTTGTAAGCTTCAAGCCCAATCTAAAGAAACGCAAACATATCGTAATTTAACCGAGGCTCTCCAAAATCCAAAGGATGTTCGGATTCTGAATTTGAACGGTAGCAAACTCGCGACTCTTTCGAAAGAAATCGGAAAACTTCAGAATTTACAAGTATTGAATTTAGGATTTAACCAACTTACGACTCTTCCTAATGAAGTCGGACAATTACAGAATTTACAAGTGTTGGATTTGTATAGTAACAAACTTACGATTCTTCCAAAAGAAATTGGAAAGTTACGGAATTTACAAGTATTGAATTTAGGATTTAATCGACTTACGATTCTTCCAGACGAAGTCGGACAACTACAGAATTTACAAGAATTGAATTTGGATCTTAACAAACTCACGATTCTTCCAGAAGAAATTGGACAACTTCAAAAGTTGCAAATCCTGAATTTAGGATTTAACCAACTTACGACTCTTCCTAATGAAATCGGAAAATTACAAAATTTACAAATCCTGAATTTAGAAGGCAATCAGCTTACTACCTTTCCAAAAGAAATCGGAAAATTACAAAAATTACAAGAATTGAATTTAGGATTTAACCAACTCACCACTCTTCGAGAGGAAGTCGTACAATTGCAGAATTTACAAATATTGAATTTGATTTCCAATCCTCTCACGACTCTTCCCAAAGAAATCGGACAACTACAAAAATTACAAGAATTGAATTTATATGGTATCCAACTGAAAACTTTGCCGCAGGGAATCATACAGCTACAAAATTTACGAGGATTGAATTTAAACTATACCCATCTCACTATTCTTCCAAAAGAAATTGGACAACTTAGTAAGTTACAAAAATTGTATTTGTATGGTAACCAACTGACAACTCTTCCAGAGGAAATAGGACAACTGAAAAAATTACAAGAATTATATTTGGGCAATAACCCGCTCAGAACTCTTCCTAAAGAAATCGAACAACTTCAAAAGTTGCAAACCCTGCATTTAGAAAGCAATCAGATTACTACCTTTCCCAAAGAAATTGGACAACTGCAAAATTTACAAGAATTAAATTTAGGATTCAACCAACTAACAACACTTCCAAAAGAGATCGGGCAACTACAAAATTTACAAGAATTGAATTTAAAGTTTAATCAACTTGCGACACTTCCAAAAGAGATTGGGCAACAGCAAAAGTTACGAAAGTTGAATTTATATAACAATCCAATTGCATCGGAAAAAATAGAAAGAATTCGAAAATTACTTCCTAAATGTATTATTTATTTTGAATGAAAATCAAATCGGAGAATTTTATGAAACAATTTATCGTAGTACTTCGTTATCTCACACCGATCGAAACCGTAGACCAGTATGTAACTGCACACAGAGAATATTTATCCAAAGGATACGAACAAAAAATACTGCTCGCATCTGGACCACAAGAACCTAGAACCGGAGGAATTTTCATTGCGAGAGCAAAGTCTCGCAATGAAATTGAATCTTTCTGTCACCAAGATCCTTTTTATAACAACGGCGTTGCGGAATATCAGATCTTAGAATGGAACCCAGTTAAATTCCAAAAAGAATTTGAATTTTGGCTTTAAAGCTTACCCAGTTCGTAGACGTCTACAGGCTCTTCTCTTCCTTTTACATGGATAGAAGAAAGATGTCTACCTGGAACCGTATCTTTAATATCGTCGTAAACCGCTTGTGTAACTAAGAATTTTGTTCCAAATTCCTTATTTAAGGACTCAACTCTAGATGCTAGATTGACGACGTCTCCGATAATCGTATATTCTTTTCTAGCTTCAGAACCTACGTTACCCGTCATTGCTTCTCCAGTATGAAGTCCAATTCCAATTTGAGTTTCTGGAATTTTACCTTCCTGATTTAAAAACTCTATTTTTTTGAGAAGTTCTAAAGAAGCCTCAACCGCATTTTTAACGTCGTTACCTCCGTCCGAAATGGGAGCCCCAAACACAGCCATAAACCCATCTCCAAGAAACTTATTGATCATACCGTTGTGCGAGTTTACAATATCAATCAAATGACTAAATATATAATTTAGATAATCGATCACTTCACCTGGAGGTCTCTTTTCAGAAAACCGAGTAAAGTTACGAATATCCAAAAACATAACACACACTCGTTTGAATTCTGAGAAACTTTCACTCTTTTGTTCTAAAAGTCTGTCTACCACATCCGGTGAAACATACTGTCCAAACATTCCTACTACTTTATTTTTTTCTTGAACCGCAGACATCGCAGAAACCAAAGAACGTTTCAATTGGATACCTACAAGACCAGCTGCAATTCCACTGAAGAAAAACAAAAGAGATTTAGAAATAAAAGGAGCCACGGAATTAAAAAAGTTGATCGGCATCGGAATCGGATTTTGAGGAATATAATAAACCGCTAATACTAAAAGCTCTGCTCCGGCCACAAACCCAGTAAATGCACTCAACCAAAATTCAAGTCGGAGAACCGAAAGAATGATAAATATAAAAAAAGTCAAAACCGCAGGAGAATAAAGAGGGATCAAAGGAGATGCAAAAGCTCCTATATTGAACCAAAGCAATAGACCTACGGAAGAAATTTCAATGAGCACATTTCCGAATCTTGCAACTGAAAAAACTCCTTTTCTTTTTTGAAGAAAACGATTAAACACACGGTTTATGATCAATTCATAAATCGCAGTTCCTAAGTTTACACCTAAAACGGCGTAAAAAGGAAAATGGCCACCTGTTTCTTTTACGATCCATTCGTGAAAAACAACAAATATGACCGACATAATAACGGACGTAGACGCAAAGAAAATAAAAAGAATTTTCGTTCGAATGATTTCACTTTTGAGGATTTCATAAGAAAGAGGATCCATCGTTGATTTTTTAAATTTCTTGGTCAATTCTTGGATTGGATTCACCATTTTTTTTAGCTCCGATTATTCTTTAGCCGGATGATTATAAACGATCCGGTCAAAGTTGGAAATAACTTTTGAAAGTGTTATAAAAAAGAAAACCATAAATCCTAAAAGTAGTTAAAAAAGATTTAAAAAATCAATATAAACGTAATAGACCTTACTAACGTAAAATAAAACACCAGAATCTTCTCGGAAAAATTTTGTCTCTAAACACACGTAAGTCAAAATCGATAAACATAGGAACATTTTAGAAGTAGATTTGATTTCTAAAATGTAGATGAGATGATTCTTACGAACCAATTCACGATTAAAAAGTTTTGTCTCTAAACGTATCGGAATCTGGAAACGGCAGTTTTTTAAAATCAATTTCAGAAAATCTTAAAGTTAGAGTCCTTTTTACCGTGAGAAACTAGAAAAAGTAGTAATTCCTACATTGAATAAGGTTTTAAAACTGTAATTTAACGTAAAGTTCGACATAAGAAAAATCTGGGCGAATCCGGCTGCCGCAGGCAGCCGACCGGGCTCTCAGCTTTGGTCAATAAATTGTATACGAGAAACGTTATACAACATATGTTTTTAGTTTCAATTTATTGACCTCGCATCGATCCCTTTCGCGATATACTACCAACTTCACGTTAATTTAGAAATTTTGTGTGAGTTCCCACATTTACAAAATGTATCTGTAAAATCAGGATTTGCGGGAGTTCCCACAAATCACGTCATAATGGCGACTGATAGAGGTCTTCTATTGTTCTTAAATCTTGTGAACTCAATCTTCTCGCAAGCGCGCTCAAAAGGTTTTAAGACAAAACGTAAATTGATTCCTTAGTTTACATTTTTAGAAATCTAAAAAGAATTCAGAAATTGAAACTCAAATCCAATTTTGATTTTCTAGTAAAAACTCCTGCATCTGGATTCCAAAGTAAGAATCCAAACCTTCTTTCAATACGGAATCTAAAATAAGATCCAATTCTTCCTTCCAGTTGTTTCTTTTGACTCTTCCCTGCCTTAAAACCCCCCACTTTATAAAAAGATTTTGTTCGGCAAGTCGTCTTTGCGTTTGATTGAGTAAATGAGAACTTAATAATTTTAAAATAGAGTAAATTCTAAAACGATCCATAGCAGGATACTGAAAAGAAAGTTGATCCTTATGTCCCCCATATCGAACGAGTAGAAACTCATCTAAAAGAACAACAGTAGTTTGAGAAGTGATCCGTAACCAAAGATCATAGTCTTCGCAAGCGAGAAGTTTTTCATCCATTCCACCTTGATTTTGATAGAGTTCTTTTTTTAAAAGAACTGAAGATGGAGTAACACTACAAAATTCCAGACTTTGTTCAAAAATATCTCCGTCTCTTTTTGAAAGTCTAGTCGGAGGATTGACCTTTCTTCCATTTCGAATCCAAATTTCTTGGGACTGAAGAATTTCAGTCTCTGGATGTTCTTCTATATGTTTCCACTGTTTCTCTAATTTTTCAGACAACCATTCGTCGTCCGAATCTAAAAACGCAATCCAATCTCCAGTTGCATTTTCTACTCCTCGATTTCTTGCATGACTTACTCCCTTATGTTCTAAAAGTAGAATTTGGATCTTATCCGAAAACTTTTCTTGAATTTTAGAAACTGTAGTATCAGTGGATCCATCATCTACTACGATAATTTCTTTCGGTGGTAAGGTTTGTTTTAGAACGGAAGAAATTGCATTGAGTATCTTATTTTCTCGGTTGTAAGTAGGAATTACGACAGAAATAGGAACGTTATTCATAAGTAAACTGTTTTACTCTAAAATCTCAAACGTAAGAGTTCCCACAACTTATCACACAGTATTTCAGTTCATCCGACGAACTTTTTTTCGAATCCGTATTTGAGAACAAAATTTTCTAGGTTCTGGATCCAAAGGAGTTGGATTCCAAAAATTCAAAGTTGACAATGGTGGTTCTGTTTTGTGAATTAAATTACATTCTGTTTTTAGAATATTCCTACCTTTAGAGGCTCGAAAATACAAAGAACTTCCATTTGAATTTTCAATTTCTATCGGATCAATCTTTCTTTGAAACCTACCCCAAATGGAAAAAGATAAATTTCCAAGTTTTTCATCCATGTCCAGAAAATATATCTCCTCTTTAGAAGACAAAGTCATTCTACCATTTCCTACTAAAACCCAACCAGAGTTTTCTTTTTCTCCAGGAGGAAAATAAACTCCAAATCGAAATTTTTTAGTGGGAAAAAAGATCCAGGAACTAAAAAGTAAAATTAGAATTAAACATAAAGAAAGTAGAATATTCCTTAAATTTAAAAAAGAATTCGTCCTGGTTAAAAACCCGGAACCTATCTTTTCTTTCCAAAAAAACGGAAACAAAGCGATCCATTGAAAATAAACGGATCTCAAGTAAAACCATTCCTGAAAAAAAGAATAAACAAATACCGCCGCAACCGAAGAAAATAATACAGAAACAACTAAAGTAGATCGGCCCCTTCTTTCAGTTTTTAAGAGTTCATAAAAAAGAAAACACCACAGTAAAGAATACAACACTACTCCCACAATACCTAGACCAGAAAAAATCTGTAAATATTGATTGTGAGTCGTGTGATAAGTAGAAGCTCTTATATTACTACTCAAACAACATTCGTTGTACCATCCATAACTTTCAAATCCACCACCTAACAATAATTTTTCGATTCCTAACTTCATCCCAGAAGAAAAATGAGAGAACCTTTCCGGGTCCATCGGACCTACAAGCGTCCAAACCACCCAGATTGGAAATAAAATTCCGGCCAACACAAAATAGGAGATAAACACAGGAGTTAACACACGAGAAATACTTTTGTTTTTAATAAGGAGTAAAAAAAAGATAAAAATTGTAAAAATACAAAACGTTAAAAAAGAAAACATTCCCCCCCTGGCACCGATCAAAAAAAAGACCGTTCCTAATATTGTAATGATAACCGGAAATAAAACCCAAACGATCCATCTAATTCCAGACTTTCGGTCCTGTGATAAATTATTATCTATTTGAGAATTTTGGAATATTCTTATTATGGAATTTTTAGACCCGTTAAATATCCAATAAAACAAAAAGGGAAGACCTGAAATCAAATAAACCGCAAACCAACTGCGATTCCAAAATAAGGATTGAATTCCAAATCTAGGCAGGTAACGTTTCAAACCAGGAATCAAAGAATGAGGCAGAGCTAAAAATTTATATCCGTCCAACCAACGATGATAATAATTCAATTTCCATTTTAAAATCGGCGAAAAATATTCTATCCAACCAAATCCGATCGATACGATCATTCCAAAACCAACACCAGAAGCAAAAACCAAATAAAACGAATTTGTTTCCGAATTTTTTCTTAACCAATTCTTACGCGCGATCAATCCAAATAAGAATAAGATCCCAAGAAATAAAAGTTTAATCGGATAATACGGCTCTAACTCTGTAGAATGTAAAAACCAAAACCAACCTTTTTGGTAATATTTAAAATCTAAAAACAAGTCAGGATTGGCGATCAGACTTAAAATTCCAGTACCAAAAAACGAAAGTAATAACACTCCGATTGGAGATTTCCAAAATGGATCTTTTAAAATCCGATTTCCATAAAGTTTATTTTCTACAATCCCTCGAACGCACCAATAAATCCAAAGACAATCTTGTAATTCTAAAAATCTTCCTCCTGGATGATTTCCAAAAAACATTCCCGAAGCCGCCAAAAAAAATGTGGCCACCAAAGGAAACAATAGATCTAAAATCGTAAAACATACAAAAAGAAATACAAAAAAGATTCTGTATTTCCAAGGATAAAAAGCAAGTAAAGGCAGGATTAATAGAATTCCAAACAAAATCCAGATCAGGGATTTAAACTGAAATAATTTTCGTACCCGATCTTTCATAAGGATACAAAAGTTAAAAAGGTATTTTTACGAAACGATAAAATCAAACAAGCGTTTTAATCCACGAGATTTAAAATAAACGTTTTTTTGTTTCCAGAAAAAACTCTTCCTTAAAATAGTAGTAACAGAGTTTTCTTTTATGCAACAACTCCAAGAGTCTACAATCTATCCGGATAAAAATTCTTTTCGAATCGAGTTTCGAAAAAACATTTGTTCCGTCGAAACAGAAGAAATCCAAGAAATACTTTCTCAAATCAGAGAAATCCGTCCGGATAATGTAATTTTAGATATGACTCCGGTTGTTGCAATCCCGTCCATGGTTCTCAATCGAATTTTAAAATTGATTTCTGAATTAAAAAAAGACCAAATTCAAGTTTCAGAAGTAAAAATGAGCGAAGGTCTACAACTCGTATTTTCCAAACTCAAAATCAATTTGGGATGAAATTTTCCATTTCCATATTTTTATCTGTTTCGGTTTTATTCCAAAGTTTAGTTTTTTCCAGCGGTCTTTTCGGATGTATCCTTTCAGAAAAGGCAAAAATCTGCGAATGTAATCACGGTAGTAAAATTCAAAAACATACAAATAAAGAAGATGTTTTTTTTTCCAAAAAAATACGTTCTTTCAATCGATCCACTACTTCCAAAACTTTTCCTAACTGCCATTCCGCTCAATCGGGAGAAGCCCATTCCTGTGCCTGTAAAAAATCTGAAAATAAACTTTCTCAATTGAGTGCGTTTTATTCCACTTTTTTTTCTCAAAAACAAACTTCTCATATCCGCCACGATATAGATCTCATTCAAATTATCACTTTAGAATATTCTAATTCTGGAATATCCTCTTTTTCTTTTCTTTTAAAACCTCCTCGAATTTCCTAATATTTCCATTTATCAAAAATTTTTTCAGAAAATCTATTATAACTTACGCTCATGGATCGTTTTTTCTTTGTCGTTCGTTTTAGTAGGAAACTTAAATACTAGGAGTTATATTTTTATGACTAAAAAAGTTTTAGTCTTAGGTTCTATCGTTTTATTTTGTCTTTCTTTGATTCATTGTTCTTCAGATAAAAATGATAACAATTCCGAATTGTTTTCATTAGCTGCCTTTATCGCACTCAGAAATCAAGGAATCCAATTTTCGGCTTACGCCGGTTCTCAAAAGTTAGAATGCGGCCAAACTCTCAGAGGTCACTCTAGATCTTTAGAAACGATCCCTTTTATTCCCAACGCACATATCGCCGAAAGTACTACGTTTCAGTTACACGACTTTCGTCTTTTTATACATGGAATTACTTTGATCCAAAACTCTGGAGAAGAAACTACTCTTACCCTCAACCAAGACGGCAAATTTCAATCTGGAGAAATTGTCCTTTTAGACTTTGAAAATAAAACCGGAAAGTGTAATGGTACTACAGATACAAATAACGTCGTTTCTGCGTTAATTCCTTCGGGCACATATCAAGGTATCAAGTTTATCGTCGGAATACCAGAAAACAAAAATCATTTAGATGCAGATAACCAATCCCCCCCACTCGATAACTCTGGGATGTTCTGGAGTTGGACGAGTGGTTATAAGTTTTTAAAACTGGATTTTGAAACCGCCGAAACCTTAGGCGTAGAAACTTCGGTCCATATAGGTTCTGCCAATTGTGTAGGCTCTGGAAGTTCAAGCACTTGTGCAAGAGCCAATCGAATTCCGGTCACCCTGACCCCGGAAGGTGGTTTTAATCCTTCCACTCAAGAAATCAAAATTAACGTTCAAGCTCTTTTACAAGGAATCGATCTTACCGCCAACTCAAACGCTGCGATGTGTATGTCTGGACTTGTAGGTGCAACAAGTACAGGCTGTCCTACTATCTTTGCAAATATCGGTTTGGATCTAAATACAGGTACCCCGATCACTCCGGCTAAAACCGTTTTTTCGATCAAGGCTAAAAATTAATTAAAATCGCCCGAATACAAATTTTTGTCTCGGGCGTTTTGAGGATTATAATACATGAGATTTTTAGTATATTCTATTTCTATTTTGTTTCTAATTGAATGTGGATCTGGGATACTTCCTTTTGCTCCATTCGACAAAAAACATTCCAATACCAACGAACTTTTATTGTTACTTTTGATTCCACAAAATTCTTACATTTGGAACTTACCTCCTGGTTTTCCCACTCCGGTTGTTCCCGCTTCCAATCCTATGACTCAAGAGAAAGTAGACTTAGGTAGATTTTTATTTTATGATCATAAACTTTCGGGCAATCAGACTCAATCCTGCGCTTCTTGTCATAAACAATCTCTTGCTTTTACGGACGGTCTGATCAAAGGAGTTGGTTCTACAGGAGAAGTACATCCCAGAAACGCTCAAGGAATTATCAACGTTGCATATAACGTGCGTCAAACTTGGGTCAATCCGACTCTAAAAGACTTAGAAGATCAGATGCTCGTTCCTATGTTTGGTGAACATCCGATTGAACTTGGACTAGCAAACCGCGAAAACGAACTACTCGATCGTTTGAGATCAGAAAATCGTTATCAATCTATGTTTCAAAAAGCGTTTCCATTTGGAGATCCTTTTACAGTTTCTAACGTAATCAAGGCAATCGCCTGTTTTGAAAGAACACTCATCTCTGGGCGTTCTCCCTATGATAAATATCTATACGACGGAAATATTTCCGCGCTTGGTAATTCCGTTCAAAGGGCTTCTATTTTAAGAGGAGCTCAGATTTTCTTTTCGGAAAAAGGAGAATGTTTTCATTGTCACGGTGGGTTTAATTTTACGGAAACGAGTATCCACTCCGGGGCAGTTAATGCAGAAATTACATTTCATAATAACGGTTTATACAATATAGGTGGAACTGGAGATTATCCAGTAGACAACCCTGGGTTATTTGAATTTACGGGATTAGCTTCTGATAAAGGTAAATTCAGAGCACCTTCTATTAGAAATATTGAATTAACTGCTCCTTACATGCACGACGGTTCAATCGATTCTTTGGAAAACGTTGTAGAACATTACAACTCAGGAGGCAGAAACGTGCTCAATGGTCCTTATGCGGGAGACGGAAGAGCCAATCCAAATAAAAACGCATTTGTCTTTCCGATCGGTCTAACTGCAGGCGAAAAAACGGACCTAGTCAATTTTCTAAAAAGTTTAACGGATACGGAGTTCGTAAATGATCCGAAACACAGTAATCCTTTCTAATTTTTTTCTTTTTTGTATCCTATTCGGAAACTGTACATTCGGTTCGGTTGGAGATTCCAGAAAAGAAAACGCAAAGATGTTACAGAGGTTTTTATTACTTTTTAGCGAAAGACCAGCCTCGTTTCATACTCTTTTATACTATACAGACGATCAACAAAATTCTAATATAGGAAACTTTAATGTAGTTTCCGGAGCAACCACATATAACCTTCAATTACAACCGGGTTCTAAAATTGTATGGGAAGGCATTTCCATACGAGTCAATCCGAATCCAGTTCCTACAGTTCCAGGACAAACCAGAATTTTTGAAGCGGGGGAACATTCTACCCAATCCCACACTCCATATACTGTTCCTTTGGATCTGCCTATTTCTTCTCCATACTCTCGAGAATACGGTACTTCTTCGTTTGAAGATTCCAACTTAGAGTCCACTACGGAAACAATTCTTACTGGAGACGTGCACACTTCTTCAGTTCCTATCATTTCAGGAATTCCTTCTGGATATTTGACTTCCGTAAAATATAAAATCAACTCTTTAGATCTTACGTTTCAAATCTTGGCCCCAGTCGCAAAAACAGTTAGGTTGAATATGTCCTCTTTTGTATTAGAACTTTTTCCCAGATGTAGATTCGATATTATTTCGGAAAACTTAGGTAGTTTTCCTGTGACCTGGAAATCCGACGGAGTTTTTCAAGATCAAGGTTCCGTTTCAATTTTAAATTCTATCTCAGCATTACCAAATCCGGTGGACATCAATCCTTATCAAAACTCAAACCTATACAATCTGATTTTGGAAAATTTTAAACAACAAGATCGTATTTTATACCAGACGGGTTGCAATTTATTTTAATGAAACAAAATATTCTAATTTTCTACTTTATTCTTTTTTTATATTTTATAATCCCTTTAGAAGCGCATCATACCGGGATGGGAGGAAGCGATCAATCTTCCACCCGTTTTGTAGACCCTTTTACGGGAAAAAGAGAAAAACCCGCAAACTATATGGTTTTAACCCAAGATTTCTTTAAACAAACAAACGAGAACAGCAACATACACACTAGCACTTTCTTCGGAGAAATAAATCTTAAAAATGGAATGTTCGCTTTAAATCTAAGCGTTCCTTATACGTATTACGAACAAAAAGACCGCTCCGACGCGGCAAGAATCGGCAAAACATACATTGGAATCAAATATCTACCCTTAGTCGATTTTCAAAAAAACTACTTTATCGTTTTTAGCGCAAACGTAGGTTTTCCTTCGGGTCCGGATACGGACAAATTTACGGGAGGAAATTATTATTCTGGTATTCCCGGTTTGACATTCGGTTATCTTTTAGGTAAGTTCAGCTTTGTGGGAAAAGTAAGCGGTATATTCCCTCTTTCTAAATCACAACCTTATAATCTTCAAGACAATGATGGAATTGTATATTGGTTGAGAAATCCTTCTTCTTCGCCGCCGGAAGAAATGTATCTCTTAAAAAAAACGAGCCTATTTTCTGCATACGTTACGTATCTTTGGAAACCTGGACTTTCTTTTTTTACCGGTTTTTTATATAGAACTCCTTATGAAGGTGTGGATCTTAAAAGATCAAGTCAAGGAAAGGTTCCTTCCATCTTTAGAGAAGTCAGCCTTGGTTTTTCTGCAAACATCTCGGAAAAACTCAACTTCAATCTTTCCTATCGTCATCCTCTTTACAGAGGAGAAGATTATAGATTGTATGACTATGCGATTACCGCAGCAGTCTCAATTGAAATTTCAGAATTAGAAAACTCTAAACCAACAAAAGTAGAAGAAGTTAAAAAAGAACCAGACGAAACGACTCAAGAGACAAAGTAAAATTCTATAAAATGGATTTTTTATTTTTATGATGATCGCAAAAGATGATTTCATACAAAAACTTGATTGAACGATCTTTCTATTTGGATTTTATAAAGTCTACCAATTCTAAACTACATTGTTCTAGAACAAACTAAAATTTACCCAAAATACAAAATCGATAAGCTGGTCATATGTCGGATAAGACTACAAATTTAACTCACCAAAGTAAAATTGAATTCGTAAATTCTAATCTTCGTGGAATCGGTTTTGTAAATAATACCAAAATCGAAGTCCCCTATTCTCTACCGGGGGACGTCTATAACGTAACTTTTTTTAAAAAGAAACGCCGAAAACCTTCCACCAAATTAGAGTTAGTTTCTCAAATCCAAAGATCCTTTATCCCTCCTTGTTCCGCTTTTACAAAGTGTGGAGGTTGTTCTGCCCAACATATTTCTTATCAAGATCAATTTCGTTATAAGACTTCTGGTCTTTTAGAAAGTTATAAAAAAGATTTTGAAATAGAACCCATTTTATATCCAGCTCAAAAAACGTTTTATTATAGAAATCGAATGGACTTTGTTGTATTTCCGGGACCAATCGTTGGCCAAAGGGAAATGGGCTCTTTTAGACATATCGTGGACTTGGAATCCTGTTTGATTCAAAGCAAAGAGTCAAACGAAGAATTGTACAGATTTAGAAATTTAATTTCCAAATTTCCAAACTTACCCTATGATAGAAAATCAGATTCAGGATTTCTAAAATACATTACTATTCGAAAAGCAAAAAACACTTCCGAATTGATGACCATTCTTACTTTTGTTGAAGAATTTAAAAACACGATCGAAGAAAAAGAATTTGAAAACGTATGTTTAAAAAGTTTAAAAGCAGATCATATTCTTTTTTGTTTTAATAGAAGAAAAGGAGAAATTTCTGCGACCGGAGAAATCAAAATCCTCAAAGGTAAGGATTCTTATAAAGAATTAATTTACGGAAAAGAATTTAGAGTTCCTTTCGATTCTTTTTTTCAACCCAATCCGGAAGGGTTCCAGCCGATTTTAGATTTTATTGAAAAAGAAATTCCAGATTCATCCGATCATTTAATCGATTTATTTTGCGGTTCAGGTTTTTTTAGCAGAATTTTTGCACATAAGTTTTTGAAAATCACAGGAATGGATTCAATCGAAAGCTCGTTGGAAATAGCACGCAAACAGATGAGTGTTGATTTTCCAAAAATAGATTTTTCGTATTTAAAAGTAGATTTATTTTCAAAACATTCATCTTCCGAATTGAAAGTTTTATTTTCGTCTTCGAACAAAAGTGTTCTAATTGCAGACCCTCCCCGTGCAGGTTTAGGCGAATTTGTTTTAGATACGTTGAAAGATTCTAAGATCTCTTATTTCTTTTATGTTTCTTGTAATCCCACTTCGCAAAAATCGGATTTATGGAAATTGAAGGATTTTTTCCAGATTCAAAAAATCTTAATTACAGATCCGTATCCTCAAACCCCGCATTTGGAGTCAGTTGCTTTTTTAAAACGTAAGAATTTTATGATATAGCTACAAACTATCAAACACTAATAAAAACGAGACGTTTTAGTTTTTCAAGCATCTATTAAATTGTTCTAAAGTTTATAATTACTTAAGGAAACAATAAAAACTTGTCGAACGACCCTTGGGAAGTAAGATGCTGAGTTTTTCGAACGACCTTAGATTTAGTTCCATAAAATGTGGGAACTAATACAAAAATTTAACAACATTAGAACAGTTCGCAAATTGCCAAATGTAACTTAATTCGTAGAAACTACTGTATTTTAACGTGAGTTCGACGTAAGAAAATTGGGGCGAATAATAAACTCAATGCAACGACTCCCTACGGGTCGTCGTCGCAGCTCGCAAATTTCATAGTTAAAATGGCTCACGACCTGAAACGCTTTCGTAAAAAGCGTTTCATTGAGTTCTTTTCGCTCCAATTCCTTCGGAATTTTTCAAACTCAATGCTGCTCTCTACGGATCGCAGCATAATAATCGCTTTCGCATTTGTTATGCCGAACTCACGTTATTTTATTAAAAATTTCTAAAGAATTATTGCATAAAATTCGTTGAGATTTAGAACAAACTTTAAAATCAAATCTATATATAAAATCGATTTTTACTTAATAATTATATAATATATCACATCGAATTTTTATCACAAAATCCAGTTATATATACCATCCAATAAATCATAAAATTTTAATTATATTATTTTTTAATAATATGAATTAAACTCGATTTTATTTCTTTTTGTAAAAAGTCAAAACCGAAATCCGTTTTTCTTTCTCTCATTTTCTGATATAGATTATTTCCGTTATACAACGCTTCTATTTCTAAAACAACCGGTTGATTAAAACTTCCGCCGTTGACTTCGGAAACTCTATTGACACCTTTAATACCTCGAATTAACCCCTTTATATCTTTATCTACATAGTCGTCATAGGAAATTCCTTCTATTTTGAGTAGGATCAAACTTCCCGGCTTCCATTTTGTAGATATTTGTTCCCGAATTTTAGGATATATCTTTTCGACCGCCTTTCGGATTGCTTCTTGAATTCCAGTATCTTGATTTATGTGTAAAGCGGCTCCACTTGTATTATCGGCAGCAATGATCCTTTTCGTATTAACATCATAAATTTTAAATTGAAGTACAGCTTGATATGATTTCAAATCGCTATTCTCAATCCCTCCAACATTTGTCACTTGTGTTTGTCCGACCAATAATATCTGAGCTCCCGTTTCCGATGCGGCGGACAGTATCTCCGTTTCAAATGTTTGATTTCCGTAAATTACGATCGATTTTCCAGTTTGTTTTGTTAAAACTTTAGCCAATTGATTTTTTTCCAGAAAATCAAATTCTACAAATTTTTTTACAATTGAATTTTCCGATATAGATGTATTTGATTTTCCTAGGATCGTTTCGTCTATGATCATCAAAAATTTAGGTTTTCCTAATTCTTTATATCTTTCTTTTAAAGAGCCTTCGATCAACTTATGACTTACTTTTCCTTTAGCGTCTGCTTCTAATAAGTTTCCTCTTTTGCGAAAAGATCCGATTCTGTAAAATTCAGTTACATATCCTTCGGTAGAAGAATTAGTTATCGTTTCTTTAATTTGTCCATCGATCGACTGTGATCCGCCTTCGATCAGTTCTCCCAATCCTTTTTCTAATATTTTTCTTTTTGCGTTGAGTTCAAAATCTTCTTCGTTTTTACCTTGAACATTTTCTACATATACAAATCGATTTTCAGAGTCTCTAGTCCCATCTTGTATAGAAGTACAAACATTGACCGAGAAAAAAATCAAAACACTAAGTATCAGATCCGATTTTACTCTATAACACATTTCCTTCCCCTTTTTATATATTCCATCATATCTTTCTATTCTATATGAATCGTTCAGTCGATCGTTATAATTTTCTCATTTTAACCGGGCGTTTTATCTTCAATTTAAAACGGTCAACTACAATTCTGATTGTGGGAACTACTACAAATCAGTGATTTTACCGTCATATTCGCAATTTGTGGGAACTAATATATTTATTGGAAGTTTCTACGACCACCAACCTGGCACTAAAATTTCTATAGGGATTTTGAATTCGATTCGATATTTAAAAAGAGGATTTCTGGAATTTCTATGACCAAAAAAATTATTTTACTCTTCATTCTTTCAATGATTCTTTTGGAAACGGGTTGTAACACCGTCATCATTCGTGCTTGGACCCCTCCTTATAAAAGTCGTCCCGTCCATGAAATCAGAGTTCTACTCGGAAAAATCGAGGGGGAACTTCAAATTCGTGGAGACGGAGTTATTTCCGTCTACGACGCAAACGATCTTTTGATTAAAAAAGGAATCGACATCATCTCTTTTGACTCTTCCCGTCTAAAGGCTCCGATTCGTTTTGTAAGTCAGAACACAAGTTTAGAATTCAAATCACATAAAGTAAGAGGTTCAATTCATATAATTCCTCAAAGCCAAGGCCCGGCGCTTGTAATCAACATACTCCCCTTGGAAGAATATCTTTTAGCAGTCGTTCCTTCGGAAGTTCCTTATAGCTGGCCGATGGAAGCCCTAAAAGCTCAGGCGATTTGCGCAAGAACATATGCAGTTCGTGAAATATTAAATAAAAAGAATACACTTTACGATGTAGAAGCGACAACAAATTCTCAAGTATACGGCGGAATTGAAAAGGAACATCCATTTACTACAAAAGCGGTTCAAGATACAACCGGAGTCATGGCGGTATTTGAAGAAAATCCAATTCAAGCTTTCTTTCATTCTAATAGTGGAGGAAAAACAGAAACCCCCGAAAACATTTGGGGTGGTAAAAAAATTCCCTATCTTTCCACCGTCTCTTCCGATTTTGATCGAGCTGGAGAAAACTTTTATTGGAAAGAAATAGTCTCTCAAGATCTAATCAATTCTAAATTTTCAAACTTAAAGTTAGGCGAAATTCAATCGATCCAAGTTTTATCTAGAACCTCTTCGGGAAGAGTCGATCTTATGGAACTCAACGGCACAGAAGGTACTTCTAGAATTCGAGGAAAAGAATTCAGACAAACCCTGGGCGCTCCAGTACGTTCTTTACGTTTCGGAATTCAAAAAGAATCAAACGGATTTCTTATCAAAGGTATGGGTTCCGGTCACGGTGTTGGTTTAAGTCAATGGGGAAGTTTTGGGATGGCAAAAGAAAACTATAACTATATTGAAATTCTAAAATACTACTATCCAGGTACAGATCTTGCGAGAATCACTCGTTAGAAATAGTTTGAAAAAAAATTAAATATCAGTAATTTAAACTTTTATAAAACTATATTCCCGCATTCATAAAAGATGCGGGAACTCTAACAAAGCTCTATTTTACGGATAAATCTAGAATGAGTAACTTTTTGTAAAATGAAAATTACATTTTATTGATTCTTATACAATCAATCTACCGTGCATTTTTATTACGCAATTACGTTCCAGAGTGAGTTTCAATATTCAGTTTTTAGAGAAAACTTCTTAAAATAGAAAATCGTTTTAAGCAAATTTCAAGTAAGAGTTTGTTCCAAGACCTATAAAAATAGATCTTACACTGATGCTGATCATAAAACAAAGATCTCATGCACAATTTAATTTTTATAGTTTAGAAAAAATTTCTAAAATCACTTTAAAATCAAAATTATAAACTCAATTTGATTTCGAAAATAAACCTGCCCAACCTTCTAAAATCAAAAACACGATATGAAACGTAACACCCATACTTCTAGTAGCTTCGCCATTTGGAAGTGTAGCGAAAAAATTCCAATGAAATATATACACCACTAAAATAAATAAATGAAATAAAGCGCCAACTCGATTCCATTTCTTTTTATTTCCTTCTTGATAAGATCCCATCCACAAAACGATACCGGTCAATCCCGCCAAAAGATAAGCTTGAATCAGCCCCACATGACCTAGATTATGATTGTATAAAAAACTATAAGGTCCCGTTCCGAATAAACCCAAGGTAGAAATAATGCTCATCGCAAATCCCATTGCAATCAATAACGTTCCATGAACTCTTAAAACCATTATACGAGTTGTTTCCACAGTTTAAACCTCTTTGACCTTTACTTACTTTAAAAAAGTGTAATAACATTTTATGTTATTACGGTAAAAAAAATCAATGATTATCAAAAAGATAATTTAATGAAATTTCAAAAAAGAATTCAAAAACATATAGAAATGTAAGTGGCGCTTAATAAATAATGATAAACCTATTTTAATTCAACACTCCTTTCAAATAGCTAGCAAAAAATATTAAATCAATGATGATGTTTTTATACTTTAAAAAATTATAATTTTTAAAATTAAATATTATTGATTAAAAATTAAAACTCGGATGTATAAAAAATATTATGATAAACTGATTTCAAAACTTAAAATGCAAGATCTCTTTAAAAAGCCAATGAATTAGAGTTAAATATAATCTATTAAAAACGTTACATTCTTGGTAAAATCGATCTAGAACCTTTAGTACCGCCCAACTAGCAATACAAAAAACCAGGATAAACTTTTATAAATTAATGTTTTTAATAAACTACAATTAAATTTCAATACGCGTTCTCAATAAAGTCGAATCATATTTATATCAAAAGAATTCAAAGATCTAATTCATTAGAAAAATTTATTTGTTTAAAGTGTGATAAATTTTTTAATTTTATCTATATACATAATAAAAACAGAATAAATTTTGAGATAATCATCCCGCTTAGAAATAGAATTTTAAACATTTTATTAGAGTTGTTAAAAAATTTCACAATTCAGATTAACAAAATAACTTTAATCGACCATTTCCATGAAACAGAAATAGATGGAGAATTCATTTTTCAAAAACTCTATTCTAAAAACTTATATAAAATGTTTTGATCGGAAAATTTCGCCAAACAAAGATTTTATGCACAATTAATTATAGGATCATTCCTTTTAGATTTTATATCATTCCCTTATATAAATAAAAGCGTAAACTTTAATACTGCTTATAACTTTTATCAAAATTAGAATTTTCACTTTTCATAAATTTAAATTTCAAATCTAATGTTCATTTCAAAGAAATGACGAACCAAAATAAAATCGATTTTCAAAGAATTCGAGTTTCCAAATTACATAAATCGTATCAGATCGGAAAAATTAAAACAGAAATCCTCAAAGGATTGGAATTAGACATTCCAAGTCATTCCATTGTTACACTCATGGGACCCTCCGGTTCTGGTAAATCAACTTTTTTGAATATACTTTCTGGCATAGACACTCCAGACTCGGGAGAAATTTTTGTAAACGGAAATGTTTTACATTCTATGAACGAAAAAGAACTGACAAAATATAGAAGAGAAAAAACCGGAATTATATTCCAATTCTTTCATCTACTTCCCTATTTAAACGCTTTAGAAAACGTGGCCGTACCACTTTATATTTCCGGAATTGGAAAAACAGAAGCGCATATCATGGCAGAAGAAGCTCTTGAAAACGTAGGACTTTCCAAAAGAAAAATTCATAAACCCGACGAACTTTCAGGAGGAGAACAACAAAGAGTCGCGATTGCAAGAGCAATCTGTAAACGACCTTCTCTAATTTTAGCAGACGAGCCCACCGGAAATTTAGACACTAAGAATGCAGAAAACGTAATACAACTTCTTGTGGACCTCCAGAAACAAAACGGATTTACGCTTTTTATAGTTACTCACGATCAAAAATTAGGTTCATTGGGAGAATTTCGTCTAAAAATGGAAGATGGAATTTTAACTAATTAAACGTTATGTCTTTTCGAATTTATATTCTTTTTTTATTTGAATACTTTCGAAACCATAAACTAGGAACATTTTTTGCGTTATCCGGAATATCACTAGGAGTTGGACTTTTCATTTCCACTACGGCAAATGGAATCAAGGCAGAAAAAAGCCTGACAGACTTTGCGATGGGATATTTTCAAGGAGAATATAAGATTAAAATATCTTCTTCACTCGGAGATCAAAATCTTCCAGTTTCTATCATTCGAGAATTATCCCAAGATACAAACCTAACTTGGATAAAAAAAATTGTTCCTCGATTTCAAAAAGAAATCATCGTAAATGATTCTGTTCGAGTCGTTTATATCGGTTTAGATTTATTAAAAGAATCAGCCAAATTTAGATACAAACCCAATAAGAAAAATGCAGAATCTTTAATATTTATAAGTCGCTCCCTTTCCGAAAAGATAGATACTTCTAAGATAAACATACGTGCAAATTCCAGAATATTTACCATCTCCGAACCAGTGGTTTTAGAAACGGAAGGTGGTAGTATTCTTATGGAAGACATTGAATCCGCAATGGAAAAATTCGGTTCAAAAGAACACGTTAGTTTCCTTTTGATACAGCCAAACGAATTTCGGCCGGAACAAAAAAAGATCTTAGAACAAAAATTAGGTCCCGATTACAGAGTCGAAACGATAGAAGACATTCAAGAAAAGTCCTCAAACGCGTTACGCTCCTTTCAACTCAATCTATTAGTAATTTCTTTTATTTCACTTGTTATAGCTCTTTTTATGGTTTCAAACACTATGTCCGGTTTATACTTTAGTCGCGAAAAAGAACTAGGAATTTTAAAAACCATGGGACTTAACACGCAACAAACATTCTTGCTCTTTATATCTCAGGCGCTGCTTTTAGGAAGTGTGGGAAGTTTGTTAGGATTAGGACTGGGTTTACTTTTTTCAAGACTTGAATTTTTTAGCCCGGAAACAACTTCTGCAGATCTTTCGTATCTCAATACTTATCGATCCCTACCTTTCTCCGCTTGGTTTTTAGGTTTGGGAGTTGGAATTATCGGTTCTTTTTTATCCGCCGCACTTCCTTCTTTTAGAGCCGGAAAAATTTCTCCCGTTTCTATTTTAAGAGAAACTTCTGCGGAAACTTATCTTGTAAACGAATATCGTTTACTATCGATAGGAATTTTTTTTCTTTTCATTTTTGTAATCATCGCTTTTCTTCCTTTACGTTGGAAATTTCCGGTTACTGGTTTAATTGGAATCGGTGGAATTGTAATTGGATTCACGTTATGTTTTCCTTGGGTGTTTAAAACTCTAATATTCGTTCTTTTTAAATTAGGTGACTACTCTGATCGTTCTCTCGTTTTTATAAAAGTCGGTTTAGAAGAAATAAAAAATCAACCCCTTAGAAACACTCTTACTTCCGCTACCTTAATGCTTGCAACTTCTCTTGTAGTTTGCCTATCGATTTTAACGGATAGTTATAGAAAATCTCTAAATGACTGGGTTGAAACCGAGTTTCCGGCAGAACTTACGATCATCAATAGCGTAAATCTTGCCGCGGGAATTCAAGGGGGAGTTCCAGAAAATTTATTAAACGAACTTTCTCAAATTCAGGAAATACGGTCCCTAGACGGTTTTTCCATCAATACAAAAGTAGAAACAAATAAAGGAAACTTTACAATTCATGCATATACCTTTGCAGCATATAATCAGAAAGACTCTCCGGAACAAAATATAAAAACAGAAAACGAAATTCTAATTTCTTCTAATATGGCTTACCTACAAAACTTTAATGTAGATGATTCAATTTTAATCGATACAAAATTCGGAAAAAAAGAATTTAAAATTCGGGGAATTAAAGAACATTTTTTTTCGGAACGAGGAACGATCATGATGGATATTAAAAATTACAAAAAGTTTTTCGATCTTAGCGGATATAACTCAATTAAAATATTCTTAAAAAAAGAATCAAATTCAAAGGATGTAGAAAAATCAATTTCTAGAATTTTAGAAAAAAATTCTAATTTAAAATTGTTTAATGCAAAAGAACTTAAGGAGCTTTATACGAACGGAATGAACAAAGTATTTGGAGTTTTAGAAACTCTAAAAATGACCGCCTTAATCATAGCGGTGTTATCCTTGATTTCTTCCTTATTTCACAATCTCATTTCTAAAAAAAATACTTTAGGAATTCTCAAATATCTAGGAGCCGACCAAAAACAACTTGGAAAAATTTTATTGACCGAAAGTATATTTATTACTATCGTTTCGGTTTGTTTCGGAATTCTTTTGGCATTTTTTCTTTCCCCGATCGTATTATATGTAGTCAATAAGAATGCATTTGGATGGACTTTAAAATTCACAGTTTCCCCGGAAATACCGGTCTTTTTTCTGGTATTATCTCCTATTCTTGGAATACTTTCTTGTTTGGTTCCGTTATACACTTTACAAAAATTGAGTTTTCGGATCAGCCGAGAATAGTAGCAAAACTAAAACTAACTTGATTCGAAAACTGATTCGCAATAGCATGCTCTCATTCTTATGAGTGCATTAAGCGAAGTAGCATTACAAATTGCTTCTGAAATTCGAAAGGTAAATCTTCGTGAAGATCAGAGAATTCCAACTTCGGACACTTTCATCAAGGAATTGATGAGCCTTTTTTCCAGAGAACCGGACGAACTTAGAAACATACTCGAAACTCTTCGCACAGCTAAGATTATATTCATCATTAAGATCGTACTTCCAGATGACAAAGCGAGTAAAATGAACGATCCCGGCGTAGATGCTTATGCATACGCGGATCTCAAAATTCTTAACGACTTAAAATATTATTCGGAAAAAAAATTAGAACGTCTTTACGAAGCAACCTATTATAAAAAGAAATCTCCTTCTACAATTACCAGAGAATTATTTCCCAAAATCAGGGAGTTGAACAACACACCGATCGGGCGAATTGTCAATATAGCCGTCATGCTCGAAGAGTATATACGGATGATGAACAATAATCCGAACGAGTTTCAGGAAGAATTTCGATCTCAGGCCATGGAGGATTTACTTTTATCTAAAGGAGACACTTCAGAAACGCCCGTTAGACAAACTCCATTGTCAAATTCTTTCGGACCGAACCTTTCTCAAAGGGCCACGGATATTCCGAATAACATCAATCCAAATAGTCCTTGGGGTAGAATGGTTTCCAAATTTTCGATCGATTTTTTACTCAGAGTACATCTAAGAAAATGCGAATTTGAAACGGTCCGTAAATTGATCACTTCTGGAAAAGTAACCAGCGAGGAAAATCTTCGCCTAATCCGAGATAGTTTATTGAAAATGGAAAAAAATGTCAACGTGGATAAAGTTCTTGCTTCTTATCTGGATGAAATGACCGAATTGAGAAGACTTACTCAAAGAAAAATCAACTCAATTGCCAAACCTAAAACGTTTTAGTTTTTTCTTAAAAAACCGCAACTAATATACTCCTTTAAATTTTTTGTTCTTTTGAATTTTACGAAACTAAAGCAAACACCTGTCGGTGTTTAGGTTTTGAAATAAACTCTAAATATTAGAATATTACAAATAACTTGAGCATACACTTGGGCGAATCCGGCTGTCACAGGCAGCCGGACCGGGCCCTCCGCTCTGGTTAATAAATTGCATGAAAAAAACATAATACAATATTTAGTCTTAAATTACAATTTATTAACCCTAAAACGCTTTCGTAAAAAGCGTTTTGCTGAGTTAACTCGACCCAGGAAACTCAGCGAATGCCTCTCTAAGGATCGGCATTCAGGAGAGTGTTTTGCTTTAGTTCATTCATCGATCCCTTTCGCGTTACTACTCGGACACATAAATAAAATACTTGGATTGATTGTTTCAAAAATTTGAATGTTTTGGTCTTACTCTAAAATGCCGTAAATCGCGAATTTGCAGCATTTTTTAAGTACTGCTATTTTTTTGCAAATTCGGTCGTTAATAACTTGGTATTATCTTTATACGTCCGAGTAGTAATTCACGTTAAATAATATGAATTCTATATAAAAAGAAAATTCTTATATAGGGAAATGTCCTGGAATACCGTTCATTGATTATACGATTTTCAAAGAGACGACACAGAAACTTAGAAGTAATTTTTCCACAAGAAACAAAACAGAGTTGTTGAAAAATGATTTTTTTTGTTTCTTATTTATTAAAATGAACAGATAATATCGTTTTATTAATATTAGAGTATGAAATTTTTAACAACTCTTACTTGTTGATCCTACATAACTATTCTTTTTTGACAGCAATATGAAGTTCTTTTAAATTAGAATTTTTTAAACTATTCAGCACAAATACAAATTTACCGTAATTTACTTCTTTGTCTCCATAAATCCATACAATTTGGTTTTTAAACTCACCCTCGGAAACAAATTGTTGCCAGGTATTTTCCGTAAAATCTTGTTTTGCATAACGTAGAATTCCTTCTTTTAAAAGAAATATTTCTTTTTTAGTTCCACTACTTCCTGTTTCAGTTTTACCTTTGGGAAGATCCACAGGTAAGGAATGGGTTTCTTTTTGAAAACTCATTGCAACCATCGCAAAAATCAAAAGGATAAAAACTACGTCCAGCATACTCGTCATGTCGAGGGTAGAATCTTCGTTTTCTAAAAGACGTTTTCTTTTGGGGAAACTTTTTTTCATTTTGAAATCTTAACCGAAACGTTTTCAGAATCGATCGAGGATTTCAGTTCTATTTCCGTTTTATGAAGTACAACTTTCAAATATTGAAATCCTAAAAGAGAAGGAATCGAAACGCAAAGACCTTGAATCGTAGTATTTAAAGCGAGTCTAATTCCTTCCGAGAAAATTTCTAAACTGACCGAACCTGCATTTTTCATTTCTTCGAAAGCTACCGAAATTCCGATTACCGTTCCGAGAAGTCCGAGCATGGTAGCGATCCCTGCTAGATTTCGAATCCAAGAAATCATCGTTTCTGGAACAAAAAACTCTTTGATAAAAAATTCTTCCGAGTCTTCGAGTAGAAATTTTAAATCTATATTTGGTTTTTCTACACTCGAGTCGTTATCTTGAAGTCTAAATAGAATTTTTCTTTTGAGAACCGGAAGAAAGGTGCGAACCCGTATAAAAAGCCCTAAATTAATAAAACTTACGATCAGAATAAGAACCGAAACCCAGCCACCTTTTGCCAATAAAACTTCCACAAAATCCCCCGAAATTAAAGGCAGATTGTTATTTCCTTTCTCTTTGTCATTCCAATCCCGATTTACTTGTTTCGTAAAACCTACTCGAATTTATATAATAGAGTACCTAATATTTTGCGTTTAAGCAGTGCTTTACAATAAAAGTTTATGGAACTCAATTTTATAAAGATTGGTAAAACGTAATCATTTCCACATTTTTAGATTTGTTACAAATTTTCAGAGATTTCCATACAAATCAAAAATCAAGCAGAGTATGAGTTCCCACAACTCGAAATTCATTTTAGAATTCTTGCCCTTACACCTTTCATCGTAAAAACTCTACTTGCCAAACATAAAGAAACCATTTCATTAACCGTATGTCTGGATTTCAAATGCCTCAGGCCGATTTTAAGGCTGGATTTGTTCGAGAAAATTTTAATAAAATCGCAAAAAAATACGATCGATTCAACGATTGGAATAGTTTTCTACTTCATCGCATTTGGAAAAATCGTTTAGTACGAGAAATCGAAAATCATTTTTCTTCCGGTCGTTTGCGCGTGTTAGATCTATGTTGTGGAACCGGAGATATTTCGTTACGTTTAGAAAACTCCATTTCTGTAGATCATGTGACCTGCGTAGACTTTTCGGAGAATATGCTGGAAATTGCAAAAACCAGACTTAAAAAACAAGCTCAAAAAGGTAGAGTTCATTTCGAACTTGGAGACGCTACAAAACTGATTCAATTTCAAAATTCTCAATTTGATGTGGTTTCAATTGGTTTTGGCCTTCGTAATGTAGATGACCTTTCTAAAGCAATCGGAGAAATCTTTCGAGTTCTAAAACCGGGAGGATTATTTCTCAATTTAGACGTTGGAAAAGTCAAAAATTCTTGGGTTCGTTGGATTGCAGATTTTTATTTTTTTAGAATCGTTCCTATTTTAGGTTATATTCTCTGGGGAGGGAAAAATGAAATGTTTGATTATCTTCCCGTTTCTTCCCTTTCCTATCCGGATCAGGAGACTTTAAAATCAATTCTTGAAAAAGAAGGCTTTCAAGAAGTACGATATAAGAATTTTGTTTTTGGAAACGCAGCACTTCACGTCGCAAAAAAACCTCTTAAAAAAACATAAAATTTATTTAAAATATCATTCAAGATAAAAAAAGTCCTTCTTGAAATCAAAAAATCACCTATAATTCCTTCCTCGAACAGTATTGAACATTTAGTATTCTTCGTCTTTTATTTTAAATTATAAAAAAGGGATATAGGGTTATGAAGAAAATTCTAATATTATTGATTGCTTTAAACTTCGCAATTATAGGCTGCAGTCATAAGAAAAAAGGAATATTACTTCCATTTCTAACTTTACTCAATCAAGACGCAGGTGCATCTACAGCTAAATCCGAATCTAGTGCCGGAACCGCAACGGCTTCCAACGGAGGAAGTGTAGTGATCGTAGATAATACTGGAGGCGGAAATAATTCAGGCGGCGCACTACTTCCAAATAACAATAGCGATTCTCAAACTTCTGGAAACAACTCCTCGAGTTCTAACTCGTCCGGTTCAAGTTCTAATTCTGGATCATCCAATACCGCCTCTGGCTCTAACACAGGCTCCAGCTCTTCTTCCGGAAATGATACAAATTCAGGTTCTTCATCTGGAAGTGATGGAAATAGTTCTAATTCTGGATCATCCAATACTGCCTCCGGCTCTAACACAGGTTCCGGCTCTTCTTCCGGAAATGATACAAGTTCAGGTTCTTCATCTGGAAGTGATGGAAATAGTTCTAATTCTGGATCGTCCAATACTGCCTCCGGCTCTAACACAGGTTCCGGCTCTTCTTCCGGAAATAATACAAGTTCAGGTTCTTCATCTGGAAGTGATGGAAATAGTTCTAATTCTGGATCGTCCAATACTGCCTCCGGCTCTAACACAGGTTCCGGCTCTTCTTCCGGAAATGATACAAGTTCAGGAGCGGGTTCGAATAACGGTTCTTCTACAAATACTCCGCCAGCTCAGGAAATTACAGGCGTAATCACAGTAAATGATCAAATAGGAAGTATTCCTTTTACGTATAACACTGTACAGACGATTCCACTAAACCTAGTGATAACCGATAAACAATCCAAGCCTGTCTCTGGGGCTACGGTGATCGTTTCAGACAACGAAGGGCATATCTTATTTCAAGGAATTTCAAACAACGTAGGAAAAGTTTCTGGAACGATCACTGTAGAAACCGCACTGGGTCAAATTACACTTGAGGTTACTACAGCTGGAGAATCCATCTCTAACTTAATCAATCTAATTAACGTAGTCGGAATCAATCGAGAAATCAAATATGAGATTCTACTTCCTGCTCTTGCAACTACACCAACGGATACGGACAAAGACGGGGTTCCGGACACGTTAGATACATATCCTCAAGATCCAACTCGTTCTTCTTTAATACGAATTCCAGCAGAAGGAGTAAGCACTGTAGCGTATGAGGATTTATATCCAAGCGCGGGAGACGCAGACTTAAACGATTATGTGCTTCACATACATAACGAAGAAGACTTAAACGCGGCGGGAGACGTAATTAGGTTGAGAGGAACTTACCAACACGTAGCGCGAGGTGCAGGATACAAACATACTTTCTTTTTAAAACTACCTATAGCGGTGGGAGCTACGTTTTCTAGAAAAGTGGTAAGAGACGACGGTAAAGTAGTTACAGATCTAACCACAAAAACGGTTTCTTCATCGGATCTAAATCAAGGAATTCAAATACACGAAGAATCCAATAAAACCACATCCAATCCAAACGTAAATCCAGGAGGAGTTTACAAACCAGGATATATAGCAACAATCGAAATTGTATTTAACTCTCCTGTTAAAAAAACCGCACTTGGAAGTTATCCCTACGACATTTTTATCAAAGTGATCAATACCGGAAAAGAAATTCATTTTCCAGGACTTTATAAAAACGCAAATGGAACGGATAAGTATTTAGATTCTAATAATTTCCCTTGGGCAATTTTAGTTCCAGGAGCGTGGAAGTATCCGTATGAGGGTTTGGACATTCGTAAGGACGCACAAAGCGGTTATAAAGAATTCAATCTTTGGGTGGCGTCTAATGGAACCTCTTACAAAGACTGGTATAAACACATTACCAATCAAGCAAAGGTGTTCCCAGTTCCGGATGAGGATTCCGAATTGATGGGATTTTTACTACGCTCCATAAAAAAGAACGCGATTCTTATAGCAATTTTATTGGTCGGCGCAGGGGCAGCGGTAGCATATATTTTGAAAAGAAGAACTCTTTCTCAAGCTTAATCGATTAACAAAAAAAGGAGTATATTCCGATATTTTAAAGGAATATGCTCCTTTATTTAGAATCCGAAGGACTCTTAATCTCTTTTTTGAAATTCGTAACAACGGTTTTCGCCGCCGGGTTTTATTGGTTTTTTTACCGGAACACATACTACCATCCAAATCGAAAGAGTTTTGATTTCTCCGGAATTTTCTGCGGAGTTTTAACCGTAGGACTGGCGATCTTTCCAGAAATATTAGCAAAACAATATATAGACGAAAACTCATATTTTGAAAGAGCATTTCCAGGAAGTTCTCTTCTAGAGGAAGTACCAAAACTGATAGTTATTCTATGGTATTTTAGAGGACTGAAATCGGTTTATAACACTTCCGACGGAATCTATTTCGGACTTACATTAGGTGCTTCTTTTGGACTTCTAGAAAATTTTCTTTACTCTCCAACTCTGAATTTCTGGCCCTTATTTTTAAGAGCTGTAACGTCCCTTCCGATCCATACGTTTACAGGAGGGATCTACGGATTTGCTGTAATGCAATACTATCATTCCAGACCTTCTTCCTTTAATTTTTTAGGAATTTATTACAGTTTATTTGGATGTTTTGTTTTACACGGAATCTTTAATTACATTTTACTCATGGACGGAGATTTAGTAATTTTACTCCCATTCATATTAGCAATTGGATTTTTTGTTTTGGAATATTTACTTACGATTTCTCAAAACATACTTCCTATCGAAGTCCTTCAATCCATCGGATTATTTCGAGACGATTATACAGTAATTTCTAGATTTACGCGGTACGATTCCTGGATGCGCTCAAGTCAAAGCCAGACTCAAAAAGTAGAATCAATTCCATTGTTTAGGCAACTTTCAAAAGTAAAGGTTTTTGTATCCGTATTTTTATTTTTAACTCCAACTTTATTATATTCTATTTATTTAAAATTTCCGGAATTGATACCACTTCTCTTGGGAGGAATTCGAACTTCCGAATTCATAGGACTTTTTTTAGTTTATCCGATCTGGCTAAGTGTATTGACACTTTTTAGGGGAATTCTCAATCCAAAATTTTTTAGAGAAAGAATTCTCAAGATTCCTTTGTTTATAGCAGTCACAATTGTTCAAGAAGAAAGGGAATATCATTCATTGGCGTATTCTTTATCCGGAAAGGGATTTTATTCTCCGGTTGAAAAAGACCTAATCATTGGAGACAGAGTCTACGTAACTTTTTATGTAGCAGGTAAAGAATTTTCTAATATACTTGCAATTCCTGTTTGGTTAAACGTAAGAGAAGACGATCCTGAGTTTGAACCCGGAGCAGTTTTTATTTTTGTAAATCCACCTTGGAAACTTTTACTTTGGAGATTATCGGTCCGAATCAAACAACAGTTTCAAAATCTAATTCATCAGATTTGGGTCATCTAACTCTATTTAAGCCGTCAAAATCTTCGGCAGAAATGGCAAATTCATCCGTAGAAGTTTCCCAAAAGGAACGGGGAAGAATTTCCGCTTTTAAATATTTGGCGTTGTCTGGAACGGTTAGTCCGATCGAACTTACATTTGTAAATAAAGGTAATGTTTTGGATTGAATTTCAACCCAACTCGGCCCTAAAAAAGACCAACGAACATGGATCTTATCTTTTTTAGAAAAGTTTTTTCCTTCCGGAATAAAAGCTCTTAAACTGATCGGAGCCCTACTTGCTAATACCCAAGTCGCGCCGGAAGAAAATTCATGATAACGAATTCCATTTTGAATCAAACCTTGTTTTTTAGCCATAAGTTGGTAAGACTTTAATTCCGCATAACGGAACTCAGGTCCCCATAAATTCGGTGCAATTTTAATTAAAGAGTAAAATAAAATGAAAGTCCCCAAAAATAAAGAGAGAAGATTAAATCCACCTCCGAAAGCCCTGTGTAGTTGTCTCGTTTGAGAAGAAGAGGAAGTAATTAACCAAAGACAAAAAAAGGCAACGGTTCCGCTACTTCCAGTCCAAGGCATAAAAAAAATAGATATGGGTAAAAGTAAAAATAAAACCTTCCAATGATCGCGTAACGCAACTTCCAAACCTATCCAACCCAAAAAAACAAGAACTAAAAAAATCCCACCGTCGTGTAATAAGAATAAGAAAGAAGAAAGCCCCAACTCCCTCATTCCTCCGGATGGAATTGGATTGGAAGATCTAGAATCGATCCAATTGAGGACAAAACTACCAGCGCCGTTTCCTAACCAAATCGATTGTTTAGTCCAATTCCAAGCAGATCTAGTTTGAATCCATCCTTCTCCCCCATAAAGATCTAAAAAACGAAGAATACCTCCTCCGGGACTACGAAAACACTGGATCCATGTTTGATGAAGTTCCTGCCAAGATTCAAACGACCAAGAAAATGATCCGATCCATAAAATCAAAATTACAAAAATAATCCATACGATTACACAAACCGGAATATAAAATAGTTTCCACCAACGATTTTGAATTTTAGGAAAGTTAATAACGGAATAATCGTATGCTAAAAGAGTAAAAAGTAAAATCCAAGAACCTGCACTAAAATATTTTCCTAAAACTAAAAAAGGAAACAAAAGTCCAATGCTCAAAATGATTTTTGTAGGGGAACGCCAATTTTTAGAATTAAGGTAGTAAAAAAAATAAGCGATCCAAAGAGGGAAAAACCAATTGAGAGATTTTGAATCAGCAAGAAAACCGGAAACTGAATAAGAACCTCCGATGATAGGAGTGAACGGAATTACCGAACCTCGTGTAAATCCTTGAATTAAGAATAGTAGAATATTCAAAAATATTCCAGCAAAAAGCCCTTGTCTCCAATACTTAACGGGGGAATCACTTTCGTGAGAGGAAGATTCTTCCGCTAAAAAATAAAGTATTACAAGCACCCAAGATCCTAAAAAATCCAAACTCAGACCAAAAGCATATCTAGAACTGATTCCAGGAAGATACGTCATATCCAAAACGCCGAAACCCTTAAAAGGAGGAGCATTAAAATAGGTAAAAAAACGTTCTATAAGAAGTAACAAACAAAAAATCAGAATCCCTACTTTAGGATTTTGATAAAACGGCAAAGAGGATTTATAAGGTCTATTAACATAAAAAAAACGGAATATAGGATCTTCTTCGTTTACAGTTTGCGAATGAAAAGTGGAAATATATTGTCTTAAAAAAATTCCAAAAATAGCGCCCGCGAACAAACCGCTCAGGGAACCAAATATTACCGTTTTATCATATAATAATCCGGGTAAAATAAGAGCACCCGTCATCGTAAATATTCTTCCCGGTTTACGATGATATAAGTTAGGAATCAACCCGAAAAGAAATTGGATCGCTCCGATCGCTATCATCCCGGCTCCTTCCGTTTCTCTTACAAAAAGGAAACTTCGGAACAAAAGATAAGAAACAATGGAACAGAGAATAAGGCCAAAAAACGTGGGTGTTCTAAGTGGTTTCAGTTTATAGAGTAATCCAGGCACGAATAAAGAGGATTTCGAAAAAGACTTAGATTTCAATCCAAAAACGATTGAAAAATGACTTCTTGAGCAACATAGATTCGGGGTAAAAAAATTTTCTAAAAATAAGAGTCCCTACATTTATGGAGAAGATTTTACCTAATCGTGTGTGAGTTTAAAAGAATTTTTTAAAAATATAAACTACTACAATTTTAGAATTGGTTCGTAAAATCGTGATTAGTGGTAGTTCCCACAAATTAAGTCACATTATAAATTTTTAAACAGTATGAGTTCCCACATTTTAGGGATCTATCTGCAAAGCCCAGGTCCCAACTTTTTCAGAAAAAATGAATTCTTTCACATGCCGAACTTACACTAAAATCAAATTTTGCGGTAAAAATGGAAAGGGTCCAATTTTATTAGGATTAAAAGCCATCTCAAAAACACTTTATCTTTACTTAAAATGATAATTCTAATTATTTTAAGATATTTTTGAGACAGACAATAGTCAAAAACAGGAGAAGTTCCCAGATTGGAACAGATTTCTAATCATTAAGATGGGTTTAAAATTATCTACAACTTCTAAAAAGAAAAATTAGAAACTAAGGACAAATAAAAAATTCAATCATCCATCGAATCCATATCGGATGGGATTTTATAAGCACCGGTAAGACTTCCGGCATTTTTACGAGAAAAACCTTTGCTTTTAGAAAGAGTTTCCGCATATTCGACAGTATAACGAGTCCAAGGAATTGCTTTGAGACGTGCGATAGGGATCTTTTTACCTGTTCCTTCGCAAACACCATAGGTCCCCTCTTCAATTTTCTCCAATGCTACATCAATCTCTCGGATGGTTTCTATCTCAGCTTCGGAAAGAACGGAACTCAGAGTTTCTTCGTTAATTTCGGATGCAATATCCGCAATATCACCCATTTCTTTGAGACCAGACGGTTTACTATTGTCTTCCCAATGGGCATACTTTTCTAAAAGAGCATTTTTTTTCTCATGAAGAAGTTCAGAGATTTCTTGGAGAATTTTTTTATCGTATGCCGGAGCTGATTTTTTTGCAGTCATCCTATCTATTACCTGGAAATTTTAGACCTTAGTTTCCTTGTATTCGGTGTGTTTTCTACAAAATTTGCAGAATTTTTTTGTAACCAATTTTTCAGTTTTAGCCTTTTTGTTCTTGGTCAGCAGGTAAGTACTTTTCCCCTTGGAACATCCTGGCTCCTGACAAACAAGCTTAATAATTTCTCTCATGGCGCTAATGTCTCGATTTCAATAGATTCCTCATCAGTAGTCCAATTTTTCTGAAAATTTGGAAATTAAGTTCCAAAGCCGACTACTGGAGGTTACTCATTGTGCTATAAAATGGGAAAGGGCTTAAAAATCAAGGAGGATTCAGTGAAATCCTTGAAAAAGAAATCATTTTCTCTAACTTAAGGGGCGCCCGGTCTTTTGGATTTATAAAGTTATCGATTCCCATACGTTTTTAAAAAATGTAGAAGTTTAAAATTCAGCAAGTAATTCTCATCTTTATTGCCAATTCAAAAATCAAACAAATTAGGTCTTAAATTCAATTTCTATAATAGAATTATTGAAAAATTAATTTTCTTTCGTTTTTTCTATTAAAAACGCATCGGCAAAAGCTGTTTTATTAAAAGTGATCTCAAAAACTTAAAACGAATAGAAATCGGTATTTTAAGCGGAAATAAAGTGTTTTTGAGAAACTATAGTCACAACTATGAATTTTTTTCAACAATTCGAACCTACAGTTTTTAGTGATAACTAAATTCAAGATTTATTTTATAGAGTTTTTTATCTTATAATCTTGAATTTTTTCCATAAAATGCAGTAGTTCCCGCAAACCGAGGCTTTTTACTGCTCAGAAACTATGTATAGAACAAAAAATCATTTTTCTAAACGCAAATTTGCCCAAAAGTTCACTGTACTCAATTTTATAGAGATCCGTAATGTTATAAACTTTTGAATGTTTTAATTTTAATCGCTATCAAAATCTCTCATGAGTTGATACTTTTTTAAGTTTTAGCACAAAGTCTAAATTCAAAAATAAGATCTTTAAAATGATCTAAAATCTATATTTGTTGGTATTTTTGAAATGAATGGATTTGAAAAATAATTCAACGCGTTTTATCTGAACTATAACTTAAATTCCGAAAATTCTATTCTACCCAATGAAATCATTGTTAACCTGATTACTCAGAACCTATAAACAGAAATCGATTTCAAAATTCATAGTATTTCTTATATCTATAACCGCATAACATACCAGTATTTTGGCTCTAAACGGCGATTTGTCTTAAAATTTTATGAGTTCTTTATAAGGAATCAGCCATTTAAAAGTTTAACAGAGATTACATCTCTAACCTTTAAATAGAACTCTATTTTACAGTAAAATTACATTGTATTAGATAATAACAAATAGGAACGTTAGTCTCCATTTTGTTTTATTTTTATACACTTGAATTTAAAGTCAGATAAACTCTTTTTTATCACATTATAGATCTTTTGCATTAGAACCTGCTTCAATTCTATTTGAATAATTTGTGCATAATTTTTGTTCTAAAATACACAAAGTCTAAGGGGCTATTTAAAACTCTTCACGTTATAACACGATCGGAACTAATTTCGATTTTGAGGTAATTTATACATCTAAGAGACAAAGCTGTTGTTGGGTTCGATTCAATTAGCTACATGCAATAAATCGAAAAACAAAAATGATGATGTTCGGTGAATTTTAAGTTTTTCTTAAATACAAAAAATGGGAATATTCTTTTGAATTCGATATCCGGTAAACAACTGCTTCTTTTGGTAAAGCAATTTGCATTTTGAATTGCGAAGAGTTTTAAAAAGGTAGGGATTTTTATGAAAAACGAGAAAGGCCAATTCAAAAGCTCAAAAGAATTATTGAATAGAAAAATTTTTCCTATTCTCTTCCTATTTATCATTCTCCTAAACCTTGGTGGTTGTATCGGAGGAAATGGTTCCACTAGTTTTAAAGGAATCATTTTTGGACCGATGAATCTATTACAATCTTCATCTACAAATGACCCCGTTTCCGTTAATTATTCTCTAAGCCCTTATATACTTACAAAAGATGCTCCTATTGCACCAATTCAACCGAGTGTAAGTGGATCCATCGAACAATGTTCATCCAACCCTACCCTACCGACAGGACTTGCTATTAATGGAACTTGTACCATTACAGGGACTCCAACAATCAATCAACCTGCTACGAACTACACAATTACTGCTTCCAATCTTTCTCAAAGTAAAAGTACTACAATTATAATCACTGTAAATGCAAACCCGCCAGCTGCTTTGAATTTTGCGGCACCTGCTTTTACTTTTACTGCTGGCGCTATGCCTGGGTTTGCTCCTATCGTTCCAAACTATACGGGTACAATTACTAATTGTACCTCTGATATTCCTCTACCTACAGGGCTTTCTTTGGGAACGACAAATTGTTCTCTTTCTGGATCTCCTACTATAACACAAGGTCCAACCAACTATACAATTACTGCAAGTAACTCTTTTGGAAGCACAAGCACCCTAATCACAATTACAGTTAACATAGCACCTCCGTCTGCTTTGAATTACGCAGGTAGTCCTTTTGTTTTTACTCAAGACGCAACAATTGCAGCCATAACTCCTTCCGTAACCGGAACAGTTACTGCATGTAGTTCTGATATTCCTTTACCTACTGGGCTTACACTTGGGGCAACTACCTGCGCGATTTCCGGAACCCCAAACGCAATTCAACCAGCAACCAACTATACAATTACTGCCAGTAATTCTTCTGGAAGTATTCACTTTCCAATAACAATTACAGTCAATATGGCTCCTCCGTCTGCTCTAAGTTATGCTGGAACACCATTTACTTTTACACAAGGTGCAACAATTACTACAGCTACTCCTTCTGTAACTGGAACAGTTACTGCATGTAGTTCTGATATTCCTCTACCTGCTGGCTTAGGAATCAATGGAACTACTTGCGCTATCTCTGGAACTCCTACTACAACGCAAGCTGCTACAAATTATACGATCACTGCAAGTAATGCTTACGGTAACACAAGCACTACAATCTCGATTCGTGTTAACCTAGCTCCTCCGTCTGGACTAAGTTATGCTGGAACACCATTTACTTTTACACAAGGTGCAACAATTACTACAGCTACTCCTTCTGTAACTGGAACAGTTACTGCATGTAGTTCTGATATTCCTCTACCTGCTGGCTTAGGAATCAATGGAACTACTTGCGCTATCTCTGGAACTCCTACTACAACGCAAGCTGCTACAAATTATACGATCACTGCAAGTAATGCTTACGGTAACACAAGCACTACAATCTCGATTGCGGTCAACCTAGCTCCTCCGTCTGGACTCGCTTATACGCCGACTGCTTTAGTACTTTATAAAGGAGTTGCAGGAACGGTGACTCCTACGGTTACAGGAACCGTGACTGGCTGTAGTCCAAACATAGCTTTACCGGCAGGGCTTACTTTGAACGTTACAACTTGTGCAATCTCTGGAACTCCAACGGTATTTCAAGCTTCTGCAAATTATACGATCACCGCAAGTAACTCTTCCGGAAGTACAAATACTACAATTAGTATTATGATTTTTGGAACACCACCTTTGAAAACGATGCAAACAAACTGTTGGGACACAGCTGGAACTATAGACACAACTTGCGCGACCGCTTCATCCACAGGTCAAGATGGAAAGTTACAAAAAGGAACCACGCCATCTTTTACCAATCAAACGATCAATATATCAGTTGGTGTGGATCATTATACAACATTAGACAATAATACTGGGCTCGTTTGGAAAACCTGTCATGAAGGTAGAACAGGTTCTACTTGTGCAGGTGGCGCCAATGTATATCACGATCTAGCAAGTGCCACAACCGCTTGTACTAATTTAAACGCAGGAACAGGTTATGCAAATCGAACCAATTGGAGACTACCTACTATTTCCGAAATGGAGACCTTAGTCGATTTCAATGTAGCCACAGCCCCAAGAACTTTCGTTACATCTTTTCCGGGAACGACCGGAAGTTATTACTATTGGAGTTCTAACTTATACCTACCAGATACAACGAAATCCTTGGTTCTTTATTTCTCCAGTGGATCAACGACTTGGACGGATAAAACCGTTGCGGGTTCTTTAGCGCGTTGTGTGTCACCTTAACTTAGTGACAACAAATAATGAAAGAAATGTAAAAATATTGTAATATTCTCAAATATCATAAACATTTCCAAAAAAGGTTTATGATAAGAATTTTACAGACTTTTAAGAGAGGGTCAATTATGAAGTCAAAAACTATGGTAACAAAAACCAAAAACCGGAAATCATTTTTCTTTTATAAGTTGATTTTGGTTTTTTTTGGATTCACAATTTCAATCACTTCGGCGCCTTTTGTGGACAACAATGACGGAACCATTACTGACATAGGCAATGGCCTGATCTGGCAAAAGTGTACAAATAATCTTGCTGGTACAACTTGTACTGGAGGTACAGGGACTGCCCAGATGGATTGGGCAAATGCCCTTACTTTTTGCAACGGGCTTAACGCTGGGGCAGGTTACACCAATCGAACCACTTGGAGATTACCCAATGTAACCGAGCTGAGAAGTATCATAGACTATTCTTCGGGCACTTCACCGGTGATCAATACTACTTATTTCCCAGCCACAGTCTCTCAATACTATTGGACATCAACTACTTATAAACTATTAACGTCTAGTGCTTGGGCTATTAACTTTCAATCTGGATTTACTTCTGGGAATGGAAAAAATACAACCTACTATGTTCGTTGTGTTGCCTCTCCGCCCTGATTTGTCCTTCTTTTAAGCGAATTTATGATTTCTCTTTTTCATAGCTGTAACGTATAACAAAGTCTACAGTTATACGCAATTATTTTTGCAAGATTAAATTCTAACGTAATATCCGTTAATCGAACAAGTCCTCTAAAGACCTATTGCCGGGTGGCGGATCGAGCCAGATAATTGCCGAACCTTGGGTATTATTAATCTAACATGGGTTCAGTGTAATCAATTTGGGCAAATCCGGCTTACCAGAGTTAACTGGACGGCTCTCAACTCTATCAATAAATTGCATGCAGGAAGCATAATACAACTATCTTCTTTAGTTTCAATAGAACGCAATTTACCAAGCACCCATAAAAGTTGAGACACTAGTTTGAAAAAGCGTCCTACTGAGTTTCCAGCATCGACTCCTTTCGTCTTATACTGAACTCACGTTAATATGTGTACAAACATTTTGTATTGTCCATTAGAATTTTTGAAAATTCCATATCTAAACATTAGAAAAACAGCATCCATTCACTTTAATAAATAAGAAACAAAAAATTACAAAATAAGAATCGATCTATAAAGCTCAAATCCCAACTTTTTAAGAAAAATGAACTTATTACGCCTAACTTACATTTTCTTAAGTAAACCAAGTTTTCTTATCACATTCTATCTATTTTTTTTGATTCTTTTTATATAAAAGAATCGTTGAAAAATTAATTCTCCATCTGTTTCATGAAAATGGTAATTTGAAGCACGTATTGCCAATTTGAGCTATGGAATTTTCCAACAACTCTAAACTTTCTACTTCGCTTTTTCCCTCAGGTTTATTCATTTTCATAAAAATAAGATAAAACACATGATAAAAATTTAATATAAAAAAATTATAATAATTTTAAATATATCACACACTGTGCAATCAAAAGCGCGCCTAAGAGAAAAATCCACCTGCGTTTTGCGGAATAAACAAGCCTTACTTTATCTTCCGGAAAATAAATCGTGACAATCAGCGCATTTATATTTGCAATTAAATAAAAAGATTCCATCTTAAAATGGAAAGGTTTATAAAACAAAGCACCGAAAGCGGCAAAAGAAGGAATAAAATACAAAATAGTTTTAGGATGTAAAAAACCGGGTCTCTGTTCTTGAACGATCACCTTTTTACCGATTTTTTTTTCTAACTCAGCTTGAAATCGATCTGGCTCCAAAAGATTCAAAACCGGAATCTGATCTTCCCGAGTAGCAATCAAAAAACGAACATACGAACGAAACATGTCTCTTTCAATCGAAACAACAGACTTCAGTTTCGTTTCCAAAGACTGACCTTTGGAATTGAAAAGTTTCAAAGAATTAGAAGTCAGTTCTACTTTAGCGCCCTTTAAAACTTTTAATTGTCTAGAAAAATTTCTATAAAGTAAAAAACCTAAAAGTACAGAAAGAAGGCCGAAAATTTTAACAAAATCGAATCGATTGTCATCCGGAACCTTAAAAAAGTTCCAAGCAATGAAAGCACAATAAAGAAAGATCACCGCCGTTGAACGAAAAATCAGATTTCTTGTAAACTTAGCTGAATCATACTGAAACTCACTCATGTTCCAAACTACCAAAATCACTTTTTTTGAATATAGGAAACATTTCCACACCTTCCGCAAGAATCGCCTCTTTTCCACCTTCTTGACGATCCAAAATACAAACACCTTGGACAACTTCGATTCCACAATCTCTCAAACTATGAATCGCTTGGATCGTGGAACCACCCGTGGTAATCACGTCGTCTACGATGACACATTGTTTCACTAAATGAGTCGAACCTTCCACCAATTTTTTTGTCCCGTGATCCTTGGAAAGTTTGCGTACGATTAAAGGATATACATTCTTATTTTGTTTTCTAAATTCTAAACTGATTCCGTAACAGATCGGATCGGCTCCCATCGTAAGACCACCAAAGGCCTGAGGTAGTAGAATTCCAGATTCACCTAAATGCTGTTCTACGATAAACTTACATAAAAGCTCCAAACGATCCGGAACAAGAGTAATTTCCTTACAATTAAAATAATGTCTGGATTTTTTTCCGGAAGCCAAAGTAAAAGGTTGTTCCGAATAACGATACACATGAGTTCGAATGAGTTCCAAAAGTTTTTGTTTCATAGAAAGTTCTTTCTTAAGTATTTTTAACCAGTGAATTTCCAAGAAAGAATCCGGAAACCCGTTTTCAAAATAAAAAAAACTTTCAAAACGGATTCCGACATGAATCTTGTAATACATGCAATCCGTAAGGCTTACGTCCGTTTCTCTCAAAACGAAAGTATTTGATTTTCAAGGAAACTTGGAAAAAATCAAAAGAGTTCTCGATTTAGAGAAAAAATCGGATCTTATTTTATTTCCGGAACTTTGTATTTCTGGTTACGGATGCGAAGACTCATTTTATTTTCCAAGAATCTGGAAAAAATCTTGGAACTCTTTAATACAACTACTTCCTTATACGGAAAATAAGATTATAGTAGTCGGTTTACCTATATTCCAAAATCCTTATTTATTCAACTGTGCCGCAGTGCTTTGTAACGGCGTCGTAGCGGGAATTGTACCTAAGTCCAATCTAGCTTCCACAGGAGTTCACTACGAAAACAGATGGTTTACTAGAGGCGAAGAATCTCAAGAAAATTTCGTAACCCCGGACGGATCAACAGTTCCTTTCGGTTCTCTTATTTTTGAAACGGACTATTTTTCTTTCGGCATAGAAATTTGCGAAGACTCATGGGTATTACAAAAACCTTCTATACCACTTGCAGAAGCAGGTACGGATCTAATCCTTTCTCCGGGAGCGTCCCATTTTGCATTTGGAAAACAAAGAATCCGTAGACAAATTTTCCAAGAAAGTTCAAGAAGAGAGTCTAACGTATATCTATTTTCGAATTTATGCGGAAACGAATCCGGAAGACTGATCTTCGAAGGTGGTTCCATGATTGTTCAAAACGGGAAATTACTTTCAGAATCGGGAAGACTTTTTTTCGGAGATTTTAGTCTTTGCTCCAACGAAATCGATTTCGAGGTATCTCAAGCCGATAGGGCAAAAAATTTCCGTCCTTCCGGAAACCGCTTTAGTAAAACAAAATCAATCGAAGAAAATAAAATCTATTTAGGTATAGAATTTCCCAAAAGAACCCCAAAGGTAAACAAATCTTTACTGGAAATTTCAATTTCCAAAGAAGAAGAATCATATTTGGATTTTACGAAAGCAGTAGCATTAGGACTTTTTGATTATCTAATGTATTCTAATACAAAAGGTTATACACTTTCTCTTTCCGGGGGAGCTGACAGTTCCGCGTGTGCCTTACTCGTAACTGCAATGAAAAAAATCGCAAAATTAGAATTAGGCGAAAACTTTTTTAAATCCAAAGGAATCCAAGAAGAAAACATACTTTATACACTCTATCAGGCAACTGAAAATAACTCGGATCGAACCAGATACTTAGCTGGTTCTCTGGCAAAAGAAATTCAATCGATTCACGGAGATTTGACGATCGATTCAGAAATTCAAAGTATTTCCGAAAAGATCTCCAAACTTACCGGGATTTCCTTTAGTTGGGATAAACATAACTTAGTTCTACAAAATATTCAGGCAAGAGTTCGTTCTCCCATTATATGGATGCTTGCCAATTTAAACGGACATCTTCTTCTTTCCACCGGAAATAGAAGCGAGGCAAGCGTAGGTTATACTACAATGGATGGAGATTCTTCCGGATCAATTGCACCACTAACAGGAGTTAGTAAGGAATTTATTTTAAGATGGTTACGTTTTATTTCAGAAGGAAAAGATCCAATCCTTCCGGCATATCCTTCTATCAAAGAAATCGCTCTTTCTCCACCCAGCGCCGAATTAAAACCACTGGATAATAAACAAGAAGACGAAAAAGATCTGATGCCCTATTCACTCTTACAAAAAATAGAAGAATTATTTATAGTAAGAGGAGCCGGATTTTCCGAAATCATACAACTTCTTGCAGAAGATTCGGAAGTACAAAATTTACCTCCCGGTTTTTTAGAAGAATCGGTAAAAAAATATATTTCACTGTTTCATAAAAACCAATGGAAACGGGAAAGACTTCCGCCTTCATTTCATTTAGACGATTATGGGGTAGATCCAAAATCTAGTTTTCGATTTCCGATCCTTTCAGAAGAAAATGAATTATAAATTTAGAATATTTTAAATTTATAATTCTTAAAAAGTCTACTTTTAAAAACCTTTATGAATTTAAAGACGATAGAATTATTGAAAAATAAATTCTCCATCAATTTCTCTTTGATAAAAACGGTCGATTGAAATAGTTTCGTTAATCGCCACTATGGATTTTTTCAACAAAATGTTCTTAAAATTAGTTTTTTCGTAAAATCACTGTTTTACGACCATAATTTAATAATAAATTTTTTTTAGAAATTTCAAGCAGTTAACCTTTTAAATCATTCTAATTTACTTTTTTCTGTTCTACTTTTCATAAGAACTTATTCCAAAACCTAATTGATATAAATTCGGTAACTTTTATAGAATTGAATTTTTCCGTAAAAAAAATGTGGGAACTATTACAAATCAAAGTTTTACAGTTAAATCCTAAAAATGTGGGAACTATTACAAATCAAAGTTTTACAGTTAAATCCTAAAAATGTGGGAACTATTACAAATCAGAGTTTTACAATTAAATCCCAAAAATGTGGGAACTATTACAAATCAAAGTTTTACAATTAAATCCTAAAAATGTGGGAACTATTACAAATCAAAGTTTTACAGTTAAATCCCAAAAATGTGGGAACTAACACGTTTAATAAAAATCGTACTTTCAAAATGGAAACGAAATCAATTCTAAATGTAAGTCCAATAGTTTCAAAATTTATAACATTCCTGCTTGTTTGAACGCGTTTTCCTTTTCTTTTTGAACCTGTTGTAATTGATTTTTAATAGATTCTTGAATGTTATTCAATTTCTTTTCGGTCTCTTCTTCTCCTGAACCTTTTTGAAGATCCACGAGATAATTGATAATATCCATTCGATCCTGAGTTTGTTTTTCCATGTTTTGATAATAAGAACGAATCTGATCCTGAGTGGCTGTTCTTGCAAAAACGTTACGCGCCGCTTCTGCAATCCGACTATCTTCCTGTTTCTTGGCCTCTTTTTCGGCGGGGCTTAACTTTTTAGGAATGAGAGAGTTATCCGGAAAACGTTCTCGCAACTGGCTAAAACGTTCCATCTCTTCGTTAGTATAGGGCTTGTTCGTCTGAGGATTCACAGGATTATCCGCGTCTGCAGCGTTGGGATCTGCTTCCTTTGTTTCTCCTTTACCGGGCTCAATGTATTCTCCCTTTCCAGACTTATAAAAGGAAGAATCAAAAATAGATTCGTTCGTTTTACCTCCAGAAGATCCGGAAGAAGACGAACTTCCTCCACCTCCGCCTAAAAGAAGTGCAACACTATCTGCTTCTTTACTTTTTCTTTCTTTTTCGCTGGAATCTTCTGAAGAAAAAAGGACCCAAACAAGCGCAATCAATGCGACTGAAATTCCGGAATAAATAACTAATTTACGAATGCTTATCACGAGAAACGCTCCGAGAAATTCGGGAAATTTTGATTGTAAGACCGTCGATCCAGGAAATTCTATCCTGGATTCGTCTCTAATTTTTGAGAAATCGAATCCTACGCAAGATAAAAATGTATTTTCAAATCTTTCGTTTCAGGCCTTTTCCAATACTTACCTTCATTTGGATTTTATTCGGTTGTGGTATGAATACAGACGTAGCACAATCACCCTTCATATTCATTTCTCCAGTAGGAGTTCCTCAGTTCTTAAGTATCCTTGCCGTAAACACAGGAATTACAGATACTGCTACAAAAGATACAGACTTTCAACCCGAGCCAAACGATTATAAACCTGAATTTTTAGTTCGTTATTACGTTACAAACGCAGAACCTCAATTCGTAGGTTACAATCTATATATCACTACCACGACCCCTTCGGTCGCGGAAACTCTCACTTCTGGAAATGTGTATTTAGAAAATGGAGTGCAACCTTCTTTTCCTCATCTTTCTTCCGAAGCTTCCACCAGTTCTTCTAAACTACAAACCCATAGAATTCTCAATCAAATTCCTCCTCCTGGAGTGTTTCCATTCATCAAATGTGAGATTTATACGTTCACAATGAGAGCACTTTTAAACAGTGGGATTTTCTCAAATCCATCTACTCCCGTAAAGATGTGTTCTTCTTCTCGTCCTTTTCTTTGCCCTGTAGGTTCTAGCTGCAACCCAGCGGAATGTAACAACTCCTCCTGTACTACAGCAGTAAAACAAAACTGTCCCGTCGGAACACTTTGTAATCCTTGTACAATTTCAGGAGCGGAAGAAACAGGTTGTATTTGTCCTTCTGGAGTTTCTCCTCCAGGTTGTAATCTATGAATTCAGAGGAAGAATCTTCGGAAACTTTTCTCGAACCCGGAACTTTATATGTTGTTTCCACACCGATCGGAAATTTGGAAGATCTAACCTTTCGAGCACTTAAAATCCTAAAAAATACAAATCGAATCCTTTGTGAAAACTCGGGACATTCTAAAAAATTATTTAGATTTTATTCGATCCACACTCAGTGTTCTACACTTTACAAAGATCAATCGGAAAAACCCTACTTAAGTATATTAGAAGAATTGAAAGAAGGAAAAACGTTTGCACTCGTTTCGGATGCGGGAACTCCCGGAATTTCAGATCCAGGTTCTCATTTGATTCGTGTGGTTCGAGAAAAAGGATTTAAAGTTTCCCCAATTCCAGGAGCAAGCGCTTTGACCGCACTGCTCGGGGTTTCAGGTTGGCAGGCCAATCCATTTTTGTTTCTAGGATTTTTATCCGAAAAAAAAGGAAAAAAAAGAAATCAACTCTGCGAATGGAAAGAGTTCCAAGGTCTGATTATGATTTTTGAATCCGTCCACAGAATCGAAGATACTCTGAACGCCATCCAAGAAGTATTTTCGGACTGTGAATTTTTGGTAGGTAGGGAAATGACTAAAATTCACGAAGAAATCCTCTATTTTTCTCCTTTTACAACCGAAAAATCGCAAGAATTTACTTCTAAGGGTGAATTTGTGGTTTTAATCAATACAAATCGTAAAAAAATGCTTAAAGGCTCTATAGGATCAGCCGATAGAATTCAGTAGAGGTAACAAATCATGACTATCGATAAAATCGGTGGGATCGGTGGAAGCGGATACGAACCGAAAAGAACTGCCCCGGTTAAAAAAGCGGAATCAAAAGAAACTTTTGACAACGTTTCTATTTCCGACACCGCAAAACAAAAAGCTTCCGAAGCAAAGCTACAAGCGGAAATTCAAACTATAACTCGCAAAATTCTTTCTACTCCGGACGACCAAGATCGTTCCGTTAAATTGAAAGAAATAAAAGAAAAGTTAAAAAACGGAGACTATGACAATCTAAGTCCAGAAGTTTTGAATACGATCGCTGATAGAATTTCAGAAACCATGTTGGGCCAATAAAGAAACTGTACACATTAACTGATTTTTACCTCTATCTAAATTAGAAAATCGCTAGGGTCTTCGGGAGACGACAACGATGCCGATACTCCCCGATTGGGTTCACTTTACATTTCCTCCAAAAATCCACTTTGAAGCAGATTGCGGCTACAAAGTGGGTAACTTCGTTAAAAACATAGGTTCAAGAACCGTCATTTTTTCCACACAACAAGAACTGGAAAACATGGACGAACTTTCCGTCATCAAGACTAGTTTAGAAAAACATATCGATGGGGTCATCTTATACGATGACATCGTAAAAGAACCTTCCCCCGAAGAATTGGATACTGCTGCCTACTTTGCAAAAATCGCAAATGCGGATTGTATCATCGGCTATGGTTCTTATGAATCCATCAGTATGACCAAATTGATCGCTCTACTGATTACAAACGATATTTTTGCGGAAGATATGATCAACGACAGGAAGTTAAAATTAAAAAAGCCAATTCCATTGATTTTGATTCCTACTCATCCTGTTTTCGGTTTAGAATGTTCTCCTATTTCTACTATTCTGTTAGGGAATGAAAAGATTACTAGATACTTTTCCCACGAACTTCTTTTTCCTGAACTGATCATAGCAGATCCTAAAATTTCTTCGTTTATGAGTTCGATGGACATTTCCAAAGTAGGAGTGGGAATTTTGGCCGCCGCCGTAGATACGATTCTTTCTAAATTTTCCACGGAACTTACAATTTCTTCGGCGCTTCGCGCAATTGAACTTTTACAAAAGAACCTGATTCCATCAATCCGAGATCCTAAAAACATAAACTATAAAAACGGTTTATACGCGGCTAGTCTTTTGACTGGAATTGCACAATCTTCCAGCTCGCTCGGACTTTGTTTTGCTCTTTCATTAGCAAGTTCGAATATTACAAATTTAGATATTTTTCAATCTATGTCTATTCTTCTTCCCCACGTGATGGAATATAATTTAACTTCTTCTGCGGGTAAATACGTAATGATTGCTAGAGCCTTAGACGAGGACATCACTAATATTTCTGTAATCGAAGCCGCAATTAAGGCGGTAGAAGGTATCCGTAAAATTTTTATCGAATTGAAAATTCCTCAAAGGCTTTCGGAATACGAAGTAAGAAAAATTGATCTTCCCTCAATTGCAAATCTTGCGGCTTCATTTCCTTTTTTAGACTCTCTTCCGAGAGAACTTCCTAAAAACGAAATCGAAACGATTTTAATCGCTGCGTTCTAAATTTCATCTTTCCTTTGCATTCGATCCATACCGATTTTGGCTACTAAGGAACCATATCGAAAGAATGAATATCACAATCCCAATTTAGAATTCGGTATTTTAAGCAAAGATAAAGTATTTTTGAAATGGCTTGTAGTAAGTTCTGAGGAAATCTCTCATATTCCTATTTTTCGAAGTGTTCTGCTCTCTGAAAAGACTAGTCGAAAACAATTTTTAACCTAAATCTACAGTAAGAAAATCAGAAAAAATTTCTTAAACGTGGTGTTCCCACATTGAATTTTTTACGAAAAAATTGACCTGTAAAACGAACCTTTTACGACGAACTTAAAAGCTATTCAAAACACGCAAAAAAACATTTGAAACTGTCTCTCTCAACCTAAAACTTGGAGCCAGAATGAGCGACGAACAAATCGATACAATCATCGGAGACGATATTCATTTCAGAGGAAAATTGAAATTCAACAATTCTCTGAAAATCAAAGGTAATTTTAAAGGTACAATCGAAACTACCGGAAAACTTGTAGTAGGAGACACCGGAGAAGTGGAAGCAGATATCCAAACAGGAACTTTAGAAGTAGAAGGAAATCTAAAAGGAAACGTTTCCGCAAACCAAAAAGTAGCCATTCGAAAAACAGGAAAAGTAATCGGTGATATCCGCACGCCCGATTTAGAAATCGAATCCGGAGCGAAATTTAGCGGAAACAGCGCTATGTAATGACTCAACCCTCTCCTTTTTCACACGGCCCGGGCTTAAAGGAATTACATCCTTCAAGCTTGCGACCACATTTTAGTCCTCTTCAACATAGATTCTACGAAACACATCTGCGGGAAAAATCCCATCCAGAACATCTACTCTTTCACGGTCTGAGAGAACTCCCCTCTCCTTTTTTACTTCCGGATTTAGAACCCGCTTTGGAACTTCTAAAAGAATTCATTCAAAAAGAAAAAAAGATCCTTCTATTTGGGGACAGAGATTGTGACGGTGTATCTTCCACAAGTTTACTCGGAAGTTTTTTAAAAAAGATTCATCGAGGTGAGCTGATCCTTAAAACCTCAAACGAAGAAGACTACGGTCTTTGCCCTGCAGCACTTGACTTCGTTAAAAAAATAAAACCAGATCTTTTGATCACTCTTGATTTTGGTACTACAAATCACATCCAGATCGACGAACTTGCATCCATAGGAATCAAGGTTATAGTTTTAGATCATCACGAAATCCCGGAAAGAATCCCGAACTGTTATCTGATTTCTCCAAAACGTTCAGATTCTATCTACCCCAATAAAAAAATTTGCACTTCCGTTTTGGCTCTAAAATTCATTCAGGCTTACCTCTATTCCTCTTTAGAGGAATACAATCGTGCAACCTGGATTGGAGACGGTAATTCCTTATTTTCAGGTTTTCTAATATACCGAGGTAAACTTCTTTTTCAAGGTGATAAACATGAAGCGGAATCTAAATTTTCTCTTACTATCCAGGACGAAAGTTACTCTTTCCAATCTTCTTACCCAGAAAGAGAATGGTTTTATCAAGAATTTCTAAAATATCCCGCAGTCTTAGAACAATACCTTCAAAACTTCGACTTGGCTTCCATTGGAACTGTCTCGGATATGATGCCTTTATACGGTGAAAATAGAATCATCGTTAGAGAAGGTTGCAAAATTCTTTTTAAACTTCATAAAAAAGAATCTTCGCATAGAGAAGGTCTTTTCCAACTTTTACAACTCATGGAATTTGCGGACAATCGTGTTACTTCAAAAGACCTAGGTTGGGGATTAGGTCCCATGATCAATTCTGCTGGAAGAATGAATCGTACCGATGTAGCACTGAATCTTTTGTTAGAAGAAAATCCAGAAGTTGCAAAGTCGGGCGCCAAAGAACTTCAAAAACTCAACGAAGAAAGAAAAGAAAGAACAAAAAGAAATATTTTCAAAGTGGATAGTTTTTTAAAAAGAAAAAAAGAAAGAACCGAAAGATCGGTTCTTTTTTGTTATGAACCGGACTTTGAACCTGGCGTTTCCGGTATCGTGGCCACAAGACTTGTAGAAGAATACAAAAGACCGGTTTTATTTATCACTCCAGATCATGGTCACGCTAAGGGAAGTATTCGCGCTTATGGTAAAGAAAACGTATTAAATCTTCTTAAAAAAGCAGAGTCCGTCTTTTTACAGTTTGGCGGGCATAAAGAAGCAGGTGGCTTTTCATTAGAAATAGATAAAATACCGGAACTTGCTAAGTTAATTTTTGATAACGCGGACAACTGGCTTGCAGAAGAACAAAGGACTTCGACTTTGGAACAAATCGAAAGTCTGATTTCTTTAAAACCGGAAGAATTAAATCCTAATATCTTTCAGGAACTTTCTATCTTTGAACCGTTCGGCCATGAAAACCCAATTCCATTATACTCAATCAAAAATGCTAAGATCTATCATACAAAACCGATGACGGATGGAAAACACGTTCGTTTTAGAATCCTAGGCGCTCCGGAATCGATCCAATGTTTGATTTGGAATCGTGGAAAAGATTTTTTAGAATTGATTAGTAAAGCGGTAAGCTTGGATCTCTGGGGTTCTTTGGAAGAGTCCACCTTTCGATCCAAAACTTCTCTTCAATTTGTTGTGAATTACTTTCAAGAATCGGAAAATTAAACCCAGATAAGAGTTTTCAAAGTTGTTCCGTTAAATCCTGAATTTGCAAGAGTTCCCACAATCAATTTTTTTAATAAAAAAATGAATTCTGCTCTATGAAACACAACATAATAATCGCTTTAGTATTGGTTCTACCAAACTTCATGTTAAAAAATGTAATGGGAATTTACTACATTTGAATTTGTCGTTGGTGTTTTACAACTGTTGAAACAAATTTTATGAATAACCTAACTTAGGCTCAATGACTAAAGAGAATCTATATAAAATTTCCAAAAAACGTCGTCCCAATCAAATTTTTTGCATAAAATGGCGGTTTTACGACCACCTTAAAAATGAAAAAACTATTTATTTTGAGTCAGTCCCCAAAAACTTAGAATGAATCATTTGAGTAAAATGTGTAGTTCCCACAAAAATCATCGTATTATATGATTTATAGTTTTTTAGAATTCTTTTGTTATTATAATTTCTGTAAAAGTTCCCACAGTTTTGTAAAACTGCCCCTACTTTGTAACAGCGTACAACAATGTGTTGAGTTTTTAAAAGACATTCACTGAACTTCTACGGTCGCTCGAAGTAACTCAGCAATTTTAGTTTATAAAAGTAAACTAAAATTCATTTCCTGGATTTTCAGAAGGAAAATCTTCTTGAGAATTTTCCTTTTGATTTTTGCGATTTTGTTTTTCTGATTCGGAAAAATTTTGAATGTCTTCCCTACGATTGGAACGATCTTCTTCTCGATTTTTTTGAAAATTTCGATTCCTATTTTTATTGGGGCGAGTTCCGTTAAATTTTTTTACGGGAGTTGGTCTTTTTCTCACAGAAATTTCCCAGAAAAACGCGCTCTGAATCGCCTTTTCATCGTTTTCTGCAATCGCTCCAATTTTAAATACCATAAATGCATCGTAAAAATAATCTTTCATCCGAAAGAAATTATTCTGAGAAGACTTTTCGTCTTCTGTACTTAAAAATCTCTGTTGACTTGCAAAAATCTTAATTAAACGATCTTTATCTTTTTTAGGAGTTTCCAGTCGTTTGAAAATCGGTTCCAAACTGTTTTTGATTGCTGGAACCAAATGCATATTCTCTTTTTGTAATGCTTCCGAAACAAGATCTGAAAAAATCAAAGCATAAAATATATGAGGAGTCATCTCCTCTCTCTCAGTCAGTAACTTATCTGCAATCGCAAGTCGTTTTCCAATATTAGTCTCTAAAAATTTTTCACCAAAGCTGGAATTCTTTTTTCTTTCCTTATCAAAGGCTTCTTTAAAAAGAATTTCTAAAATTCCGTGTTCCGCCATTCCTTGAAAGATCAAGGAAGTTTTCCAAGTCCGGAAAATCTTATTGTATTCTTCCAACATTCTAGAACTAGAAGCTTTTTCTAATTCTGCCTTATGTTTACGGATTGCCTTGGCGGTTATCTTTTCAATATTAAGTCCTAAAATTTCAGCAAACTTGACCGCGCGTAACATCCTCACAGGATCTTCTCGAAAAGAAATATCCGGATCTCCGATCACTCTTAATACCTTATTTCGAATATCCTCAAAGCCGCCCACATAATCTATGATGGAGTCATTTCTTACGTCATAATATAAAGAATTAATTGTAAAGTCTCTACGAGCCGCATCTTCCTGAGGTGTTCCAAATTTATTATCCCTCTTGATGAGATAATCTTGATCCTCTACCGCTTTTCCCAATCTGTAATCGGGCAAGGAACGAAAGGTACTGACTTCTATTACTTTTCCGCGGAAAAGTATATGCACAATTTTGAATCTTCTTCCGATGATTCTACAATTATTGAAAATCTTTTTGATCTGGTTTGGAGTCGCGTTAGTGACAACGTCAAAGTCTTTCGGTTTTCTTCCCAGAAGAAGATCCCGCACTCCACCTCCAACGATATAAGCCTTAAAACCGAATTTATTCAGCCTATGGATGATTTTGACCGCGTCCTCATCTATCATATTTTTACGGATCAGATGAGCATCCCGATAATAACGTTTACCGTCCGGGTGGGAGAGAATATCCTCAACTGATCCTATTTTTTTCTTGAACAGATTGGACAGGAATTTCATATAAAGAATGGGTCTATAATCCCTTTGATCTCCCTACCTGCAAGTAAAAATCTATGATAAGTCCGGCAAAGTATGATCTCAAATTGACCCATTCTGAACGTCTGCAAGTCAAAATTCTCAAATTCAAAAATAGATTTCGGAAATTTAAAGAATCTGGTTCTAAGAAGATCTCTTTTTTACTCGTTCCTCATAGTCACGAAAATGTGATTACTATCGAACTTAACGTTTTTATGGCTTGGTTCCTCGGAATTCTTTCAGGACTCATTCTAATCTTAGCATTCCTATTTCTTTCTTATTTGAATTTTTTCTACCGCCCCGATCAAGACCTGTTTCAAAAAAGCGACGAGAACGTCAGCCAATATCTTTACTACGATATGCTTCTTCAAGATGCTAAAAAGGAAATCCGCGGCTTAGAAAGAAAAACCGAACAACTCAATCTTGTGGCTTGGGACGAGGTTCCTTGGAAAAGAATTCTGACGTATGAAGTTATACCGGAGTTTCATCTTAAAAAGGAAATCCCCGATTCGGAAACCAATCTAGAACTTTATAAAAATACGGTAGAAGGTTTTGCGGTTCAGAATATTGAACTATTTCGGATTCGTCAGGCGTTTGAAAACGCATTCGACTATCTCGAAGAAAGAGAATCAATTCTCTACGCTCTTCCAAGAGGTCGACCTCTCAAACCTGGAGTCGGTTTCGTCTCTTCTACGTTTGGTGGTAGGGTAGATCCATTCGGCTTAGTTATATTAGGCGAACATCATTCCGGAGTAGATTTTGCATCTGCGGAAGGAACTCCTATTTATGCGACTGCGCCCGGAATCGTAGTCGAGTCCGGGCAGTCTTCGGGTGGTTTAGGTAAAAATATTAAAATCAATCACTTAAATGGTATTTTTACGGTTTACGGTCACTGTTCTCAGATTCTGGTAGAAAAAAATCAAATCGTAAAACGAGGAGATCTGATCGGTCTCGTTGGTTCCACCGGTAAGGCCACTGGTCCACATGTTCATTACGAGGTTCATATCGGTCAAGACCCTCCTTTAGATCCTGCCGAATTTATCAATATAGAATAAGTTTTCTCAGTAGGTAAACTTTAGAAGACAAGATCGTGAGAGTTCCCACAGTTCAAAGTTTGACTGTTAAATCTCAACTTGTGAGAGTTCCCACAGTTTACTTTTTTAGAACAAAAAACTCAGGTTCATTTTTACTGGGGAAATCAGTTTCAGATAAGATTCAATTCCAATCTTTCTATAAATGTGGGAACTCACACCTTGAAATCAAATAAACCATCTGAATTTTCTGATTTGAATTTATCATCTATTGTATTCAAAAAAGGATAATGGATTGATCCATTCCAGCAATCAAAGGTATTGGTTACACTATGATCGATAGAATTCCAGTACCGTTTCTCAATCCTTTATTCAAATTCTTATTCAATAGAGAATGGGACGGACCGTCCACATTCAGCATCCTAATGATGATCGGTTTTTTAACTGCATCTTATCTTCTTCCTAAAGAACTAAAACGTAGAAAGTTAGAACCGGAACATTCCGATTGGTTGCTCCTTTTAGGAATTTTAGGTACTTTAGTAGGGGCTAAAATCTTTTTTATCTTTGAAATTTGGGATCAAATCTTTATAGAAACACCCGGTTTTGACGGAAAATATATTTATCCACTCACTCATTGGTATGGTTTTCCGGGAAGAATGTCTTTTTGGGACAATTTGTTTTCAGGAAGCGGGCTCGTATTTTATGGAGGATTTTTATTCGGAATTCTTTTTATCACTCTTTACATGAAATACTTCAAACTAGACATTCCATCTTACTTAGACGCTGCGGTTCCAAGTATGGCGATCGGTTACGCGATTGGTAGATTGGGTTGTTGGGTTTCTGGTGATGGATGTTATGGTTTTGCAACTGACATCAAAATTCCACTTTTAGTTTTTGATTATCACGGAGCTCATCCTTCCGGTGTGCCCGTTTGGAACACTCCATTGATCGAATCGATCGTTTCTTTTTTATTTTTCTTTTATTTTCAGTTTTGGGCGAGAAATCAGAACTTTAAAAAATTTTCTATTGGGGCCCAATATTTGATCTTACATGGTTTCGCAAGATTGATGGTTGAATTTTTAAGAGTTAATAAGGCGGTATTTCCTTTGACGACCCCTCCCTCGCTCGTAAATATTCCAAACGTAGAACAAAATCCTGCGTTTCTAACTCAGTATTACTGGCACGGTTTTTCTCAATCCCAATTAGTTTCTATTGCAATCATTTTAGTAGGTGCATTTTTTATCATAAAATGGAAACTCTGGAAAAAAGAAAATACATCTAACGTTTAAAAATTTTTATTTAAAACATTATAAATTTAGAATATTCTAACGTGAGCAGAGCGTAAGAAAACTTGAGCGAGTCCGGCTGCCATAAGCAGCCGGACCGGACTCAGCTGTGGTCAATAAATTGTATATAGGAACGTTATACGACTTATCATCTTAAATTTAGAACGCAACACCTGCAGAGCGACCCATAGGGAGCGATGCATTGAGTTCAGAGAGCGACCCACTGAGTTCCCCCGCATCGATCCCTTTCGCATTAATTCAAGTTATTCTAAATTTAGATTCAAGATCAATAGAATTGTTGAAAAATTCCATAAGGGCGATTAACAAAACTGTTTCAATCGACCGTTTCCATAAAACAGAAGTAGATGGAGAACTCATTTTTCAACAATTCTATTCTTTAATATTTTAAAAGTTTGTCTCAAAACTTAGGGACTCACAAAATTTTGATAACGAAGGAACTACTGGAAAATTTACAAACTGCCAGATAGGACTGTTTCAATGTGAGCTTCTACAATTTTAGAATTGGTTCGTAAAATCGCGATTTGCAGTAGTTTCCACAAATTAAATCGCATTACAAATTTTTAAATATTTATCTTTTGTATGAGTTCCCACATTTTAGGAATTGATCCATAAAGTTCAGATCCAACAGCCGTGTTTAAATTTTACCGACAAGAATGTATACAAGAACCAATCGATTATCCGGTAAAAATTTTTACAAAATTTACATTCAATTTTATTGATTTAAAAAACTAAAATTCGATCAATAAAAGAAAATTTATATATAATAAATCTTCAATTGACCAATAATTACAAAATTAGATTTTATCTTTTTTGTCCTACAAATCGAATTACGGAACCCTTTCCATTATGAAACAAACCTTCTTTTAATTCTATTTCTACTTCTTCTAATTCTAATATTTTATAGTTCACAAAATCAGATTTTATTTCTTCAATAGAAAACAACATATCTATTTCTCTGGGACCACCTATCTTTTCGTTTTTCAAAACGTAGTCTATGTGTTTTTTGCTAAACGCCTCAAAGATTATAAATCCATCTTTCCGTAAATATTGATTCAAAGTCTTATGATAGAATGATTTAATGTCTGCAGGAAAATGTGCATAAATAAGTGCAATCGCATCAAATTGTTCAAAATGATAATCTAATGTTTGTAATTCACCAACTTGATAATCCACTTTTACTTGATTTGCTTCTGCAAGTCGAAACGCTTTCTTTTTTCCTTCTATACTGATGTCAAAAGCGGAAACGTTCCAACCAAGCTTTGCCGCAAAAACTGCGTTGCGCCCCTCACCTTCTGCTGGAAAAAGTATCTTTCCTACTTCTAGTTTTTCTAATTGTTCTTTTAAATATTCATTTGGTTGTTCGCCAAAAGCAAACTCGTCTTTACTGTATCTTTCGTTCCATCTGTCTGTCCAAGGATCGCTCATAGTTTTGTTATACCCATAATATAATTAAAATTGAATTTTTATTTAGACGATCTTTTCCAAACAGCGATTTAAATTGGACAATTTTTTTTAGACTTTATAGAATTTTACTGAGACTATTTTAACGTAAGTTTAATATAACTACAAACTATCTTAGAATTCGGCATTTTAAGCAAAAATAAAATATTTTTGAAATAGTCTCTAACCCATCTCTATAAAATTGAATATCTAAATGTTTATCACAAAACGCTGATTCTATGTAAAATATTAGGTACTTTATTATATAGTTATGAGTAACGTGAGTCAACGCGAAAGGGATCGATGAATGAACTAAAGCAAAACGCTTTTTACGAAAGCGTTTTAGGTCGCTCGACAGGTCGCGTTATTAGTATTTTATAAAAACTAAATCTGGTTCTGAAATTTCACAATAACTTGAACGGAGTAAGAGCCCGGTCCGGCTGCCTGTGGCAAGCCGGATTCGCCCCGGTTTTATCCTATGTCAATTTTTTCGTAAAAAAATAGATGTTTAAAAATTTGTAATGCGACTTAACCTGTGGGAACTCTCACAAATCGTGGTTTTACCAGTTAAACTTTGAAAATTGTGGGAACTACTATAAAAGAATCGTCGTCCATCCGATTTTTGCACAAAACCGCTGTTTTACGATCAACATCAAAATTTAAATCCCATTTTAACGTGAGTTCGACGCGAGTAAAAATTTTCTATAAGTATGAGTTCCCACAATTTTAGGAATTGTCTGTAAAAATCGTGATTTGTGAGAGTTCCCACATAATTTTACAGATAAACATAAGTTTTGTAATAGTTCCCACACTTGAGATTCAATTATTATAAACTTCTATTTTATAAATTGTAGGAACTCCCACAAATTGCGTCGCTTAGAAACCGTTTATCTTTTTTAGAATTTGATTTTTGTAATAGTTCCCACGTTCTAAGATTGTTTTGGATAATCTATGTGATTTCTCAAACTCAGGACAGCGAGAATCATCTAAATTCTAAATGGAAATGAGTGTGAGTTCCCACATTTAAAGAATCGATCTGTAAAGTTCAGATTTCAACTTTTTTCAGAATCATGGATCCTGCTCATGTTATATTACGATTGATAGGGTTTGTTTGTTAGATTCAGAAAACAACATTCATTTTGAACAAAAGCAATTTTAGAACAATAAAACGCTAAGCGACTTACCTTGATCTTTTTCAGAATATCAAGTTATTTTAATATTTCTCTTCCTTTTGATCCAATCTGAGAACTGACGTAACCTCTTTCTTCCATCAATTCCATCAAACGCGCCGCTTTATTATAACCGATTCTCATTCTTCTTTGTAAATAACTCGCGGAAGCCTTTCGATCGGTTCTAACGATTTCCCAAGCCTGTTCAAAAAGCTCCTCGTCTCCTTCATCCACTGCCGAATTCTCGATTTCTTCATCCAAATCAAAATCCACATAAGATGGTTTACCGAACTTACGCGCTTCTTCTACAATTTTTTCGATCTCTTCTTCCGATACGTAAGGAGACTGAATTCGAATTAGATCTGCTGCCGTCGGAGACTTATATAGAAAATCACCTTTTCCTAATAGAGATTCTGCTCCGTTTTGATCCAATATAATTTTTGAATCCGTTTTTTGAGCCACGTGAAAAGCCATACGAGCGGGGCAGTTCGCTTTGATCAAACCTGTAATCACATCCACGGAAGGACGTTGTGTTGCCATAATCAGATGGATTCCTACCGCTCTTGATTTTTGAGTAATCCGAGTGATCGCGTCTTCTAGATCCTTACCAGAAACCATCATCAAATCTGCAAGCTCATCTATAAAAATGACTATATAAGGCATCTTTTTATATCCGTCTCTGTGTGCGCCCTGTTCTACTTTTTCGTTATACGTTTTAAAATCTCTACACTTGAGTTTGGAAACGGAATGATACCTTGCTTCCATTTCCTGAATGGCCCAAGCCAATGCGCGAGTCGCTTTTTTAGGATCAGTGATAACCGGCATCAAAAGATGAGGAATGTCTTCGTATAACGTGAGTTCCACCATTTTAGGATCGATCATGATAAAACGAACTTCTTCGGGAGAAAGATGAACCACCAAAGAAGAAATCATAGAATTCAAACAAACCGATTTACCGGAACCTGTAGTTCCCGCGACGAGCAAATGAGGAAGTTTATTCAAATCGATTCCGACTAACTTACCGGATATATCTTTTCCGATTAAAATGGATAAATCTTTTTTAGGACGAAGACTTAAGTTTTGATGAAGAATATCTCCTAGAAATACATCTTCTCTGATACTATTAGGAACCTCGATTCCGATTGTAGACTTACCTGGAATTGGCGCTACGATCCGAATATTTTTTACCGCTAGATACAAACGAAGTTCATCCGAAAGAGAAGTAATCCTACCGAGTTTAACTCCTAAGGGAGGAGTAAGTTCATAACGAGTAATGATTGGTCCCCTTTCCATAGAAACAACTTGGGATTCATAACCATACTGACGAATGATCTCTTCTATCTTACGAGCTACTTTGTCTGCTTCAATTTTAAACAAAGGATCTTGAATTTTTGTAGTAGTCGTTTTTAAACTTTTAAGAGGAACGTGATAGATAGAACGTTTTGATTTTACTTCTGGAACCAATGTAGCCGGAGGAAAAGGTAAACCAGGCTCAAACTTCTCTTCTGTTTTTTCCGAAGAAAGTACGGAAGAATTAGAAATAGGACTTGGGGAAACTTCTTGGAAATTTGAAATCGTAGAAGTTTTAGGATCTTCAGAAATATTTTTTTCGGTAGAAGTTTCAGAATTTAAAGTTTCTTCTTCTGGAAGGTTCTCTTCAATATTCGTATCTTCTTTCTCGTATAATTCTTCTCCCAGTTCAGAAACCGCTTGTTCAATCCTTTCTTTTTCTTCGAACAAAAATTTATCCGGTAATTCTTCCGATTGTAATATAAGATCCGTCTGATTCCGTTCTTTTTTTATTTCCAATTCAGCAGGAACGACCAATGTAATAGAGGATTCTTTTTCAGAAATAATATTAGAAAAACTAGAAGTTCTAAAGTCTATAATCTCCCAACGAGAAGGAGTTTTTTGAAAGTTTTTTTCTTCTTTAATTTTTTCAGAAAGAGAAGAAGATACCGATTCAAAACGAAATACCTTTCCTTGTTTCTCAAAATTCCCGGTAAAGGCTCCGTGATTTTGAAATCGAATCCTAGACGTTTTTGGAGTTTGAGTTTCTAAAGAACTTTTATCCACCTGAGACAAAAAATCGGAAAGTTTACCTTCTTTTCCAAAGGTAGAATGAAGCACGTTTTGCAAATTGGAAGGTTGTTTGTTTCCGAAATTTCGTCCAAATGATTCGGTTTGTAAACCGCTCAAATCATTTGTGTTCGTGGAAATCCAAGGTGGAACCGATTCTTTTCTTTGAAATTTTTCCACCGCAGATTGAAAAAGTGAACCTAAACCTTCTCCCCGTTTTCCAAATCCAGATATAAATCCTTCTTTATACTTTGCCCCGGCGGTTCCGAGTGCTCTTCCAATAAAATGAAGCGGGGATTCGTTTAACAATAGTATTAAACCGTAAAAATAAAATACTAAATGAATTAAAATCTTTCCGGTGGAGCCAAATACAAATTCTAAACCAGAAGATAATAATTGTCCTATAAAACCTCCCTGAGAAGCAAATGGAATCGTTGAAACGTGCCCCGTTACTTGAAGAGTTACCGTATAACATAATAAGAAAACCGGAATAGAAAATAGTCTGTTGGTAAGTTCAAATCCTTCTTTGGCAAGTCGAAGAGATCCTAAACCGATTGTAAAAAGTCCGGGCAAAAACGACGCAGCCCCAAACATAAAAAACATTCCATAAGAAATATAATACCCAAGCCTTCCAAAAAAATTATATTCTACACCTTGTTCCCCAGCGTCGAAAGAACCCAAAGAAAGAGTTAATATAATCCCCGCAAAAAGAAGTAGGTATGGAAGAATCATCTTTCCGCTTTGCAAATTCCAGGTTGGTTTAAATTCTTTGGATTTAGATTCCATGTTTTTACTATCGGAACACGGCTAAAAAAAGAAAAGAGACTTAATTTTTGAGTTTGGACTTTGTAGATTCCATTCTAAAAAATCTTGTGCGGAATCAAGATAAGATATAACATCTGTCAGATGTTTTCGTCAGTTTTATAGGAGAAAAATTCTATGCAAAAAAAAACTTCTAGTAATCCACAACCTAACTTTTGGGATTTATTGGGGCCTTTGTTCGAATTTATAAATCCTTTGTTTCATATCAGAAACGATACGGACGAGTCAGGAACCATAGAATCGATTAAACGAGGTGTCAATTTTTCGGGTTCCGCTTTATGGACTTTGATTTTTGCGATCTTTATCGCTTCTATAGGTCTCAATATCAATTCCACAGCTGTAATCATTGGAGCCATGCTTATTTCCCCCTTGATGGGTCCGATCATGGGTGCGGGGCTTGCCTTAGGAATTTATGATTTCGAACTTTTAAAAAAATCACTTCGTAATCTCGCTGTGATGACATTTTTAAGTCTTTTTACGTCTGCACTTTACTTTTTGATTTCACCTCTTTCAGACGCTCAATCGGAACTTATGGCCAGAACCTCTCCGACCATCTACGACGTGTTAATCGCTTTTATCGGCGGAGCCACTGGAATTGTTGCCGGTTCCAGAAAGGATAAAATCTCAAACGCAATTCCAGGAGTGGCGATTGCAACCGCCTTGATGCCACCTCTTTGTACCGCTGGTTACGGTTTGGCCAATTGGAATTTTAAATTTTTCTTAGGCGCTTTTTATCTCTATTTGATCAACAGCGTCTTTATAGGTATCAGTACTTTGATTTTTGTACGTTATCTGAAATTTCAGCGCACCGTTTATACAGACCCGGCAGTTGATAAAAGGATTTACCGTTATGTGTACTTGTTGTCTGTATGTTTGATTCTTCCTAGTATTTACTTCGCCTATGACATAGTAGTTGATTCTGCTTTCAAAAGGAATGCTAAAAGTTATCTCGAAAATCAATTCACATTCGAAAAAAGTAAAATTCTATCTGCTAATATTATCAGGAAAGGTGGTGAAAAAAAAATAGAAATCACTATGATCGGAGAAACCTTGTCCGAAGACGTTCTTTCCCAATTGAAAACAATTCTTCCTAAATACGGTTTGGAAGGTACAGAATTAAAAGTCATTCAATCCTATAAAGATAGTTCTCAATTGAATCAACAGTCAGGTTTTTCTTTCCAAAACGAAGCCGGTTCTAAAATTCAGGAAGAAAAAATTCATCTTTTAGAAAACGAACTTAGGATTTTAAAAGATAAAGACCATCTGGCGCAATCCGTTGCCAAGGAGATCAATATTTTATTTCCTTCTGTTGATTCGTTTTCCTTGGGAGATTTTTTAGTCCAAAACGTTCAAGATTTTTCTTCTTCTAAAGAAGTAACGGTTCTAGTTAAATGGAAACATCAGGTTGGAAGTGTTGAAAGAAAACGATTGGAACTTTTTTTAAAACTCAGATTGGGTTTGGAAAATTTGCAAGTTTTGGATCTTTAATTCGAAAAAATCTGCGGTAGTTCCCACGTTGGAGTTAGAATTTCTTGAACTCAAAAAAAAGTATGAGTTCCCACGTTGGAAGTTTTGTGTTATAGGCTATAATTCAAATCAAACGCAGTGATCCATAGAATAACGCTACTTGAGCGATCAATAATAATCTACCGGTCTTACGACCTAATTTTAAAATTTCAAAAAATTTCCGAACTTGTTCGCACTATATTCCAAAATCTACTTCAAAATCTTAGAATGTGGGAACTCTTACAGGAGCTTTTCAGCAATAAAATCTGTGGGAACTACCTCAAATCACGATTTTACAAACAAATTTTAAAATTGTGAGAACTCATACTTTTAGAAAATTCTTTCTCATTTTTTTACGCCGAGTTCACATTACTCAAAAAAAATTCTCTCACTCATATTTTTTGTCCGGGGTAAGCAGTATTCTAAAACTCAGATTGAGAGGTAAACAATATGCAAACCATAACTACAGAATGGATGAACGAAAGAATTGAAATCATCGCGGAAATACTCGCCGATCAACTGATCGAAGAAATCCGTAAAAGAGCCTTAGAAAAAGAAAAATTTCCAAACCAACCAGAAGCGGCCTAAAAACTTAGGTCGTATTCCAATCCAGACTCAAACAATAGGAGGATAAAAAAATGGCAGAATACACACTCAAAGAAAAAAAAGGAAGTCTCTTCAGCAACGCAACCAAAGAAAAAGAAACTCAACCAGATTACACCGGTAAGGTGCTTCTCGAAGGTAAAACGTATCGACTCGCCGGATGGATCCGTAAGTCAGCAACTGGAAAAAATTATCTTTCACTCAGTCTTTCAGAACCGAATTTAGAAAAAAAGTCAGAAGGAAGTTCAGTCGTAACGGTAACAGACGGAAACGATTTTACGGATATAGAAGAAGATTTTCCGTTTTAAAAATTCGATTTACTTCTCGGCATAAAAATAAAAAAATCCATCCTGATTAGGAGAAAGGAATTTTTTGAAGACTAAAATTGATTTCAAATTGTTTTTGATAACGACTCTGACTCTTGTGTTTTTGACTTCTTCCAATTGCGGTTATAATACGATCCAAGAAGAAGATGAGGCGATCAATGCATCATGGGCGGAAATACTCAACCAATATCAGAGAAGATCCGATTTAATTCCAAATCTGATCAACACAGTAAAAGGTTATGCAGCCCAAGAAGAAAAAGTATTAACCGGAGTAACAAAAGCCAGAGCGGGAGTAGGCTCCATTCAAGTGGATGAAAAAACCTTAAATAACCCCGAACTTTTTAGGAAATATTCACAGGCACAAACACAGATGACTTCCGCACTTTCTAGATTACTTGTAATTGCAGAAAATTATCCCGACTTAAAATCCAACGAAAATTTTAGAGATCTACAAGCTCAACTCGAAGGAACTGAAAATAGAATTACCGTAGCTAGAAACAGATATATTCATGCGGTACAAAAATACAACGTTACAATTCGAAAATTTCCAAATAATTTAACAGCAAAGTTTTTCGGATTTGAAACCAAACCTTCTTTTAGTGTAGAAAACGAAAAAGAAATTTCTAAACCGCCTGAAGTTAAATTTTAAAATAATTGAACATAATCGAAGCATTCAATTTTTTTTAACTTTCTATTTTTTGAAACATAAGAAAATTTAAATTTTGCTTTGTCTCCAATAGAATGGTTCATAAATATATCATCAAAATTGAATCTAGATAATTCATTTCAATTTAATATTACAGCGTAAAAAATGAATCTTTTAAAAACTCAAATAATTCAATCGGTAACTATAAAAATTTTATTCTTTGTATGTCTTTTAGTATGTACAGCCGGGATCCATTTAAAAATTGGAAACCCACATTCTATTTTTATCATAGAACAATGGAAAGCAGAAGATCCAATCATTCCACTTCTCCGTAATCCGATCACGGATATTACTTCCACTCTAACAAAAAAAGAAAAGACTCAGCTCACAAATAGGTTAATTTCATTTGAAACGGAAAAAGGAAGTCAAATCGCAGTCCTGATCGTAGGTTCTACTGGTGAATGGACTATAGAAGAATACGCGGTCAACGTATTCGAAAAAACTAAATTAGGTCGTAAAGAAATCGATGACGGAGTACTAATCGTAGTAGCTATCCAAGATCATAAAACAAGAATAGAAGTCGGCTACGGACTGGAAGGAATTATACCCGACGCAACTGCAAAAAAAATCGTAGAAGAATTTATGATTCCTAAATTTCGAGAAGGAAATTATTTTCAAGGAATTTCAGACGGAATTGATGCGACTATGGCCAAAATCAATGGGGAAGAATTATCACAAACAAATAAAATTCCAAAATTTTTTGAAGTAATCAATGAATATTCAATTGATATCTTCCCGACTTTTGTGTCGATCATTGTTATAATTAGCATCCTTATTTCAATAGGGATCTTTGGTACAATTGGAATGGCAGGAATCTTGATTTTCATAGGATACATATGGGAATCCATCATATTAGGAATTGGTATTTTAATTTTATTGATCTTATGCTTTTCAATGACAGTATATCTAAAAAAGAAAATGCGGCGGAAATCTTTTTGGGATTACATTATAGTCTCCGTATATATTTCATTGGTAATCTTTGGTACAATTGGATTGATAGGAGTCTTATTTTTTATAGGACTCATATCGGAATCCATCATATTAGGAATTGGTATTTTAATTCTATTGATCTTATTCTTTTCAATGACGGGGTATTTAAAAGAGAAAATACGACGGAAATCTTTTTGGGATTATATTTTGTTCGGCGCCACAACTTCATCTTCCGATTCTTCGCGTTCGGGACGGAGTAGTTCCGGCTCCTGGGGAAGTAGCAGCTCTAGTTCAAACAGTGGTGGTGGAAGTTCCTGGAGCGGTGGAGGAGGCAGTTCCGGAGGCGGAGGGGCTTCGGGAAGTTGGTAAAGAATATCTAATATTATGATAAATCAATATAAGAATAAAAAAACATTAATTCTAAGAATTTGGAATCATACCTTAGAATCCGTTCTATCTTTTTTCTATTTTTCACAAAATAACCCCAAGTCTCATCGTTTCAAAAAATATTTTAGTATAGAAGATTTAGAAAAAATAGAATCTGCGGTTTCCAAATCGGAAATCCTTCATAAAGGTGAAATCAAAGTCATTTTAGAAAGTAGTCTTCCGATTTTCAAAATAATCAAAGGACTTACCACAAAACAAAGAGCCGAGGAATTATTTTCACAAAAAAGAGTTTGGGATACGGAAGAAAATACAGGAATTTTAATATATATTCAATTGATAGACCGTAAGATCGAACTATTAGCAGATCGAGGAATTTACAAAAAAATAGGTCAAAACAAGTTAGACGAAATTTGCCAGAGGATGCAGACCGGATTTCGTTCAGAAAATTATCTGGAAAGTATTCTTTTTGCGATTGAAGAATTTACACTACTTCTTCAAAAACATTTTCCTTCTGAAGAACAAAATCCAAACGAATTATCGGACAAACCAGAAATAATATAAACGATGATCCTGATCCAAACGAACAACCCTATCTTTGAACCAATGCGCAAGTTCTGCCTTTCTCTTCCTTTTGTGACGGAAGATATTAAATGGGAAAAGGATTTAGTATTTTCCGTTCATAACAAAATGTTTTGTGTTACCATGACAGAAGATCCTTTTGCGATCAATTTTAAATGTACTCCACAGGACGCCGAACTTTTAATTCAAAAAAAAGGAATTATACCCGCGCCTTATTTAGCAAGATATGACTGGGTTCAATGTGAAAATTTAAAAATACTTTCATTAAAAGAACTTCAAAAAAGAATCCAAAATTCCTACCAACTCGTTTGGGATAAACTTCCCGCAAAATTGAAGAAAGGAGAATAACTTTCTTAGATTTTTTTACTAACATTAACATGAATTCGTTCTCAGAAAGTTCAAATTCTTTTGAAAAGATCAAAACTTCATTTTAGAGTTTTCGCGCGAAGGATACGAAGGGCTTGGTCCGCAAATTCTTAACATTTTTTTCCTTGCGGACCGGAGCAACGCGTAGCCCGAAGTAGCCTGACCCGAGTTGATTTTATTTAATTTTGAAATTCCGGAAATTTTTACGAGGGGCGCGCCCAGAATTTTTTTCAGGCGTCTAACTCACGTTAGTTACTTTGTTCATGAAATTCTAATTTTTTCAATGGATTTCTAAAATTACTTTTTCGATCTAGATTTGATTAGATAATTTTCTTTGCAAATGTCGCAGAACCAAACCTTTGATATAGAGTTTGTGCAAACTCTATATTTACGCGCTCCGAAATATAGAAACTACTACTTTTTTTATGAAGAACTGACGTTACATTGAATGAGGACAAATTTATGCCCGTTGTTTTATTTTTTTTCGTTGGAATCTTTATCGGATCGATTGTAGGGTTCATAGTCGGAAGACTAAAAGATTTCGAATGGGGAATAGGCATCGGCTGTTTAATTATAGGAATTTTCGGATTAGGTGTTACGATATACGTAGGAATACATCAATACTATGAACTGAAAGGAACAGTCGAAACCAAAGGTACACTCATTGATTATATCGAAAAAAATGAGCTTAGCACCGAGAGCGATTTAGACGATTACTATGTAACTCGTTACATACCGATTATTCGCTTTTCGACTCCCGATGGAAAAACATATACCATTCAAGATCTCGGCGGTTCCAAAAAATGGGAAATCAAAGATAATATAGATATTCTATACAAGCCATCAAATCCAGAACAAGGATTCATAGCCAATTTTCAAAATACCTGGGGACGAACCTTTGTGCTTTTATTCCTTAGTTCTGTGCCACTTTTGATAGGATTCGGTTTTATAGGCGGGAAAATCTGGGGCTAAAAAGTGGGTTTATCGAAATGGAATTAGGAATCTTAGTATTCTTGTGTATTGAACTGAAATATAATATAAATTTTGTCTTTAGTTTCAATATAGAACGCGATCCATAGAGAGCGTTCTGCTGAGTTTAACGCGATCTGTCGAGCGCCTATAGAAGCGAGACGCTGAATTTGAAAAAACATTCTGCTGAATTTCTCGCATTAATTGCTCCCGCATTGGATGATAGCGAACTCGCGTTAACCGACGCTTTATCATAACATTTAAAGTTATTCAGTTTTATAGGGATCAATAAAGTTGCATTCATGCAAAAAGTCAGCGGGTTTGATTCAAAATCAAAATTTCGTTCGATAGGTATCAACTGTTTCTCAGAATATTTACCATAGAATAAAGACCATTTCTTCTGGACATAGAAAGATGTTTGTCTAAACCAATTTCTTTTAAAAATTCAAGAGAGGCATTTTTAATTTCATCCCGTGTGCGTCCTGAAAATACTCGAATCAGAAGAGCAATCATTCCGCGAGTGATCGCCGAATCGCTATCTGCTTGAAACTCTATCTTACCTTCTTTTTCCTCAGATACGATCCAAACTCTAGACTGACAACCTGGAACTAAACGTTCTGTGGTTTTTTCAGAATCAGAAATCGATCCAAGTTGATCCCCCATTTCAATTAGAAGTTGATACCTTTCTTGCCAATCTGTACATTCCGAAAATTCGGATATAATTTCTTTCTGAACTTCCGCAATGCTGTTCATATCTCTTTCCAACTTTTACTCAATTCTTACACAAGCAATCATAAAAACCTCAAAGTGATCCAAGACATTACGCTCGAATCGTAATTTTATAAAAACACAATCATAGAAAATGAGATTTTAAAATTTATACTGAAATTTTAAAACTTGAAACGTTCCAATGATCCTCTGTTATCCAAAACGAAAATATCTGGAACAAAACAAATCGATCACTTACAAAATTACTTAAATCTAATTAGTGATTAATCTTTCTAAAATTTTAATTTTATCCAAAAATATAAGTCTCACAAAACAACAAATCTCAAATAGTTATTTTTAATCGTATCAACTTTAGTTTGTCTGTTTTTCTATTTCTTTTAAGATAAGATTCCTTATTCAGAACCATATAATAAAATACTCAAAATATTATCTCAAAATACTTTATATTTTACTAAAATAAATAATTATAATATATTTTTAAACTGACTTTTATTATTTTTTAAGTTAAAACAGTATTTTGTAATCAAAATTTACTGTGTTCAATTTTATAGAAATCGGTAAAAGTGAAAAAATCTACTTAAGGTCGGCACAATCGAGTTGTTGAAAAATTAATTCTCTATCAGTTTCCGTGTCATAGAAACAGTCTATTGAAGTAGCTTTGCCTATCGTCACTATGGAATTTTTCGACAACTCTAATATACAAAAAGTGAATTTTCTAAAAGTAGCCAATACAAATACAATTTATCTGCAATTACAAACGAAACGGCAACAAGTTACTCAAATTCGCAATTGTTTTTCTAAATTAGGAGATTCGATATTGCTCTAGAAATTTTGGATACGCTCCCTGAAAAATTTATTAAATAATTTATAATATTAGTAAAATACTATATATCATAAAACTTCATCTGCAATCGCGAAAGAGTCTATCCAAAAACCGTCCAATGTGGGGACTACTACGAAAATTTAACGAGATTAGAGCTGCTTAAAAGTTGATAAATTGCCAAATGAGACTTACTACTCGGACGTATGAAAATGATACTAAGTTCTTAACGGTCGAATTTGGAAAAAAATAGCGGTATTTAAAAAACAACACAAATGCGGAATTTACGACATTCTAGAGTATGACCAAAACATTCAAATTTTTGAAAAATTTAACCTAAGTATTCTATTTATGTGTCTGAGTAATAATTTATAGAGACTACTGCATTATATTAAAAATTTCTAAAGAAGGATCGCATAAAATTCTTTGAGTTTTTAAGACAAGTTCAACATTTTGTAAACAAATTAGAAGACGTAAGGTTGATTTATATCAGATTTTATTGTAAAGTGGATATAATTTTTATCGCGTATTTAAGAAAACAATACTTTACGTTTAGAGATTACAGATCAGATAAATCTATTTTTTGATTTATAACCACAAAATTCTTATTTCTCGGGCTGTTAGTGCCAGCCCGAGAATAGGATATTTCAAATTCAACTTTTCAAACGATCAAAGGTTAATTGGAATGACTTTTACAATAACCTTCTGGAATTGTAAGCTCTAATGGTTTTCTAATATAAGCATTGTTTTGAACATTCGATTCATGGAGCCAACTTCCACGATTGAGTCTCAGATCAAAAGTATGTTTTTTTTCTGCAAGTGAAGTATCTACTTCTAAAGATTCATTTATCGGAAAGTAAATCGGAAATGTGACAGTGATTGTTTCACCTGGTTGGATTATCGAAGTGTATCCAATTCCATTTCCATGAATTTCATCAGGTTCCAATGCGTTTATGATACCTACATTTGGCATCACCGCGCTTGGACCTTCGCCTATATTTTTGATCTCAGCAGTGATATACATCATTGGTTTATAAGCTCTACATTTCATTCCACTAGGATAAATAGAGGCACGTGGAATGATTAAATCCGGTAAAAGTTCTTCAGACTGTATCGAAATCGGAAAACAATTCGTATTATTGCCCTCATTTGACTCGGCAATTTTAGATCCTATATCCACTCTCGCACATAAATAATAATCTCCGGCTGGTATGTTTTTAGGAAGTATATTGGAACCTTCACTTACAGTAAGGAGTGCACCCATGGCCAAGTCGGGTGTGTTACTGATTCTTCCCCCGCCTAACAATACATCTTCTTTAAAATCGGCAGAATAAGTAGCATAACCTTCAGGTACGACTTTGTCTTTCGATAGAACCAAATCAATCATATAACCTTCTTGATCAGGACGATTCCCAGCCACAAAGTTTCCCCCAAAGTTGGCAACTTGAAGACTCAGTTTTCGAGAAATATCTTCTCCTGGCTTCAATTGTCTCGAGCCTGGGAAATAAACATAAACCATAAGATCCGACTCTGAAGAACTATTGTATTCAATCGCTTCGAATCCAGAATCAAATTCCGGTTCAACTTGATTTACATCTGTATTTTGGAATCCTAAACTTGGCGCTTCGTAAGAATCAGTTTGGGTCTGCAAAGAGGATTCAGGGCCTAAAAGCATTAACAAAGAGGAAGAATCCATTTGCTTTTCTCCTCCACAACTCGAAATCACATATAGTATCAGAAGAACGCTCGCCCCTCTCATCACCTTTTGTAAGAACTCTTTCATTTGAATCTCCTAAAAAATGCCTTCAGGCACTTTTGTTATTCAAATAAACGAATTCTGATTACGAATTGAGCCAGGCAAAATAATTCAAATTATAACATAAAATATAAATGACCAGAAAAACCGATTTTAAAGTGTAGGATCTCGTTTTTTAAGCTAAAAAAAGTGAATAAAGTGAGCTCGAAGCAAGAAAATGAGAAAGAATTTTCTAAAAGTATGAGTTCCTACATTTAAGATTTGTTCGTAAAATCGAGATTTGTGGTAGTTCCCACATAATTTTACAGACAAATCGTGTGAGTTCCCGCACTTGAATACGACAGATTTAGTTGTTATAAACTTCTATTTTTTAATTGTGGTAGTTACTACATTTTAGGGATCAATCTATAACGTTCAAATTCCGACTTTTCTCAAAAAAATGAATTATGACTGTACTCACGCTGAGTAAAATAAATTCTATGTTAAGAAATATAACGATGTTTCTGTGGAAACCCAAAGATTTAAAAATAATTCATATACAATTAGTGTAAAAAACCGGGCCGTAACAAAAACTAAAACCACTCTAAATGAGCATCCCACATCTTATTAAAAATGGCTAAAACCGTAAATTTTGAACCACTGAATCTTTTCAAGATAACCTCTAATCCAACAGGAAAAATATGAAACACTACCTAACCTTCCAAGACGATAAATCGGATAAATTCTGGCAAATCGAAGTTTCCGGAAATTCGTTTACGACAACCTACGGAAAGACCGGCTCTTCCGGACAGACACAAACAAAAACATTCGATGACGAAGAAACCTGTCTCAAAGAAGCAAAAAAATTACTCTCTGAAAAATTAAAAAAAGGTTATATAGAAGTAGACGCACCTATTTTTTCTGCAAGCCCCGATTCTTCCGGTAAAAAATCCGCTCCCGAGAAAAAATCAAAAATAGATACTTTGACCTCGGAAACATTCCATCAATTTTTAAAAGTTAAAATCCAGGATATTTCTTCTTCAAAATATTCTAAAATACTTAAAAATACAGATTGGGAAGCTCTAGCGGGAGAGATTTTCGATTCGGTTTATACGTATTGGGAAGAATTGAATAAAAAAGAAAAATCTCCAATAGGAATTTTTGACATAAGATGGGACGACGCGAGCACAGATTACTGCATAGAATTCGATTATGATTTAGAAAGTAACGATCCTAAAAACTCTATGGAAGAAGGCGCCATTCGAAACGTTCCCGTAGTCAACTTTTCTAATTTTATTAAAAATCAACTCAAACAAAAACCGGAAAAAATCCGGGAAATATTGGAAGACGAAGACTTTTCTATTTTAAAAGATATTCTATGTAAACTAACGCAGGAAATAATTTTACAAACTTTAAATGCAGAAGTTTTTAAACAAATTCCAAAACAACAACCATATTTTCTAATGTTCTCCTATTACCACGACGAAGACGCTTCCGTGTTTTTCGATTCGAACGAAAAAGAACAAAAAGATTTATACTCCATACTCAAAATCGCAAAATCTCCTCTATTTAAATATTTTTTAAGTGGGGAACAATCCTTAATCATTTCTGATGTTTCAAAAATAGATCTTAGCGATATAAGTCTTTTCGAAAACTTAAAAAATTTCAATATTTCTAATTGCGAAAATATAATTTCTCTCAAAAGTTTAAGTGAATTAAAAAATATTCAAAGTATTTCCATAGAAGAAGCAAAATTTTCCGAGTTTCCAGAATTTTTACTAAAACTTCCATCTCTTAAATCTTTATATCTCACAAATAGCAGCTTATCTATAGAAAATAAAATTAGTACATTCAATTCTTCTCAATTAGAATTACTTTGTCTAAACGCCAACTCTTTAACTGCAATTCCGGAATTCGTATTCCAACTTTCTAAATTAAAAAAGCTGCTTCTTATAGACAATCAATTGACAGAGTTGCCGGATCGATTGGCGGATCTAAAATTCCTTCAAAACTTGAATTTGTCCGGCAACAAAATCACTCAAATTTCCAATTTAAACCGGGAGTTCAGTGAAATTATAGAACTTGGTCTTTTTGATAATCGACTCACTTTTTTGGATGGAATTGGACGTTTTCCCAAATTGAAAGAACTTTTGATTTGGGGCAATGAATTAGAAACAATTTCACCGGAAATTTCCAGTTTAAAAAATCTAACTCGTATCGACGTGACCAAAAATAAAATTTCAAGTTTTCCTAATATAGGGGCCACACTTGAATCGGTCACTGATTTGAGTCTGAGCAAAAACCAATTGACTCAAATACCGGAGGCGTTGACCCAATTTCCAAATTTAAAATCTCTGGGTTTAAGTGATAATCAATTTGAAGAAATACCTGACGAACTATTTGAAAATTTTCAAAAATTGGAAACCCTTTCATTAAGTAACAATCAGCTATCCGATCTTCCTAAATCCATCGCTCAATTAGTATCTTTAAAAAATATCTATTTGAAGAATAATCGGTTCGTACAAATACCCGAAGTCCTGAAAGAATTGAAAAAACTTAAAGATGTATCTTTGAACGAAAACCAAATTTCAGAGTTACCTGAATTTCTTTCAGAAATGACGGCTCTGAGAGAATTAAATATTGGAAAAAATCCGGTCGCACAAAACCCGGAAAATGCAGAAGCCAAGATAAAAGAGATTAATCCAAAAGTAACACTTTATCTTTCTTGAATATTCTATTTCTTTGAAATTTTTGTCATTCCTTTTTGGAAAACTTACCGGTTTATGGATTTAACACAATTTTTGACCGGGAACGAAATTCATTTATTCAGAGAATGTAGATCAAACGTAAAGTAAAAAACGTTCGATCTACATTCACATCTTACTATTTTAAACGACCTAACGAGCCAAACCCAATTCGTCCAGAGTATCCTCGATCGGAGCGAGTTGTTCTTGAGAGTATTTAGAGCGAGCTACATCCATAAGTTCGTGTAACTGAACCGTATGATCAATATCGATGGAATGAATGTACTGAGTGAGTAATTCCAAATATTTCGCCTCTCCTGTTGTAACGAGTGCCTGCATTGCATAACCTCCCGCTTCCAACTCTTCGTGCACATAGATTGTGTCTTCTTCTCTTTCATTTGCCACCAGAATAAGTGACACATAACGTTCCACAAGCAAGCGTAATTCTGGTTCGTCTATACATTTTAAAAAGAAGTCCGCTTCGTCTACTTCGTCTCCCGGAAATTCCCATTCAAGCCAGTGATCCGGGCTTTCATAATCGGGATGAGAAAATACGTTTTCTTGTAGGTTCTTTGTTATCTCCAGCATGTTTTCTAAAATCGTTTTGCGATCCTTGCCTTTCAGTCGCACTACATCATTTTCAATTTCTAGTTTCATAGCAGGTTTCTTACTCGCTCCGTTTTTTTTCAGTTCCGCAAGAATAGCTTTGCGGTTGGATCCGTATTTCGTCACGGAGTCAAGAGGACTCATACCCACTTCAAAACCACCTCCATCTTGTGTTATGATTGCATTTACATCTGCACCAAGAGAGACTAACGTTTTTACCATATCCAGATCTCCGGATTTACACGCATAATGGAGCGCGGTTTTTCCAGCATGACTTACATGCAGAGGATTTATTCCCTGTTCGATCAGCCAGTAAGCAATCTGATTTTTGTTTCTATACGGAGTACGTTCTATCGTTTCCATTAATAGAGTTTCTCCATAGGAATCCGGTTTTTCATCGGAAACTCTAAGTCCTAACTCTACAAGCTTACTTATCATTTTCATCCCTTCTTCTTGGCGAAAAGGCGCCGTTGCTAATGCTATTTTTTTAAGAAGAGTTTCTCCTTCTTTATCTCTACCTTCCACTGTAGCGCCGCGTTCAATGAGAGAGATAAACGGTTCCCAATTAGACGCAAGCCAAATGGGAGTCCAATTAAATTGATCAGCTGCATGAATATCCGAACCAGCCTCTAAAAGAAGTTCTACGGAACGTTTATCGTATCGCCAGACCGCATTATGTAAAGCGATACGTCCTCCTTTAGTTCTATCGTTAATACGAGCTCCTTTTTGAATAAGATACTCTACCATTTCTGGTTGTTTAAGATAAGCGGCGAGACTCAGAGCGTTATGATCTCCATCCCCTTCGTAAGAAGTAGGATCACAACCTTCATCTAAAAGTTTTTTCATTACGGTTAAATTTTTTTTTCGAATTGCTTCAAATAACTCTGATGGATTCATATTTCTATTTTACTTTCCTTGTAAATCGAATTCTTTTTAAAATCAGTTTTGTTTTTACTGTGTTTAACAAATTCGTTTTCATTAAATTATTTCTGTGCCTTTTTAAAGATCTTCCACTGAAAATTCGACTGTTTTATTTTTTATCGATGCGAAACGAAATCTTTTACTGACGGAGATTTGATATAAAAAGAAAGTGAAATATACTTCTCCCCGGTAATTATAAAACGATTTGAAATCATTCCATATAAATTAACGCGAAAAGGATCAATGCGAGGGTACCATGATCGTCGACAGATCGCGTTAAACTCAGCAGAACACTCTCTCAAACTCAGCGTCTCGCTTCTATGGTCGCTCGACAGATCGCGTTCTAAATTGAAACTAAAAACGATTGTTGTATCTATACAATTGATTGACCAGAGCTTGAGAAGCCCCCAGACTTGACTATGACAGCTGAATCGCCCATATTTTCTTAAAGAAAAACGAATTGCAGAATTCTAAGATCGTTTAGAGTATGCAAATATTCTAATGGAATTTACTTTCGAATTCAAACAGACAAATTCTATCTCATTTTATAAAAAACGGGAATCCAATCGTTCAAAAAACAAGTTGCTTATGAAAAAAAGAAACAAAATCGTCTTCAATGTCTTAGTTTTACTTTTAAACTACTGCGTTTCGATTCCGAAATACCAATTGTCCTCGGATGTGCCGCCAATTGAAAAAAACCGCGAAGCAAAATTGATTTCGGCTTTTTTTGGTTTAGATAATTCTTTACCATGGCGCTCCATTTTACTCTGGAGAAGCGCGCCTGGAAAAGATGGAATGCCACTCGTTTTTTCACACGAGATCGATCCTACTACAGTTGATCTTTCCGATTTTAGGATCACTACTAAAAAAGGTGAAATTTTTTATCCTCTATTCGCCACATTCGTGCCTTCGCTGGAGCAGTTCGAGCTGAGGACCATTTTGTTGATCGGTCAATTCGGCGATCATCCGGACAACGAACCTAACGAAGTCACCATCGTAGGCGAACTCAAAAGCAGGGATGGACAAAATTTAATCGGACAAAAAATTCAAGTCACTCCTTTAACCGCAGGACCTTTTATCAGTTATGCAGAATATTTCAGATTCGAAGATTCATACCCTTATAACGATTCTGGACACGGTGCAGATTGTCCTCTAACTGAAACAACGGTAGTAGTAAGAACCGTGTGGGCCGGAGGTGTTCGAGCAATCGACGGCGGGGAGTTAGGTGATAGAGATCTGAAAAAATTCAAAATCGAAATGATTTCTGGAAGTGAGACCTTTACAGTATCTCCTTTTAAAATCGCAGACATAGACGACAATGATAATAATATCGATCTGTGTATCGCCGAACAAGGAATTCCAAAATCAGTAGAAGTAGACGCAGATACAGTTATTGACCCGCGGGGCGATCAAAACCCTATTACAAAAATGGAAATTTTGAGTCGTTGGTAATAAATATTTTACACCATATACTTTTAGAATCAATCCGAGTAACTTCATTTAAAACATGAACCAATTAATTCAGTTCGGATAAAAAATAAAAACCTTTGTAAAAAAGAACAAACGAGATACATTTTTTTACAGTAAGATAAGTCTTAATTAAGATACAAAAAGTATATATATATTTATCCATCCATCTTTAACAGGAAAAACTATGAAACACCACTTAACCTTTCAAGACGGAAGCTCCGATAAATTTTGGCAGATAGAAGTTTCCGGAGATTCGTTTACCGTAACCTACGGAAAGACCGGTTCTTCTGGACAAACCCAAACTAAAAACTTTGACGATGAGGAAACCTGTCTCAAAGAAGCAAAAAAACTTCTCTCTGAAAAATTAAAAAAAGGTTATATAGAAGGAGACGCGCCCGCTCCACCCCAAGGTAGTGCTAGAAAAGAAATTGAAGAAACGGTGGAAGAATTAAAAATCGCAGTTTCTCAATTACCGGAATTAGCTCCGTTTTTAGAAAGATTATCCGCGCTTCCTTGGAACGAATACGAAAAACAATTGTTTCATAATGTTGTAGAAGCGTTTGAAAGTGCAAAAGAAGAAACGGAGGATGAAGAAGAAAAACTAACTGGTTTTGTAGCAGAATGTGATAACCAAAACTTTAGAGAATATGGAATCGGTTGTGCGGAATTTTATTTTGGCATCGGAGAAGACGATGAATACTTCGAAGAAGGGCCAACCTTAGGAGGATTTTCTTTACACGAACCCGGTAAAATCATGGCAGACGCCTACGATTCGTTAGGTTATCAAGATAAAGGGTATAAGTTACTTAAAAACTATATTTGGAATTTAGTGGCTAGAACAATGGGACGTGCCGTTTCTCTTGCGGTAAAAGATAAATCTTTTAAAAAACTTAAAACCGTAAAAAATTTCAGAGTGTATGTATGCGAACACGATGGTTGGGGATGTTCAATGGATCCGGAAGGATTGGTTTTTGGTAAACTTGAAGAAGACGACGAAAATGACGATTAAGAATACTTGATCTAATTCATCACTTAAAGCCCGGAATTTCTTCTTGCACTCAAATACACGGCACTCTGTAAGAATCAATAACAAATACGTATCTTTATCAAATGCAAATTCTATAAAGATACGTATTATAACATTAAAGTAATATTTTAAACCGTCATCTTCGAGCCAAAGATATAGATACCTTCTTCGAAAAATACATTCAAAAAGAATCAACACAACATATAGATTTTGAATACGCCAGTTTTTTTCTCAAATCTAACAAGCATCCCCACCCGCCAAAAACATAGGTTCTAACTTACCATTTTTAATTTTAGAGAACTCATTTATAAAACCGTCCAATCCATTGTGATGCCAAATTAAAATCGGAGTTCCGTCCTCGTCTAAGTCAAACGAATCTACAAAATGATACTTTCCTCCGTAGGCAGCTTGATCTTTTGATAACACATCAAATTTTTCGAATATCTTTTTTCCTAGGTTATCGTTTTCCAATTCGTACATAGAAGTATGATATGATTTTTCTTCCGATTCGATTTGAATAGAGTATCGAATTATAACATATTCTTTTTTTGGAGAAACGATCTTATACAAATCTCCTTGTTTCAAAAACTTTAACTCTTCCGACTTAGGATGTTGTTTTTTAAAAAAAGAATTTTCCGTTGATTCTAAAACTTTAGATATTTTTTCAGAAGGGAGAAATTTTTCAGAACGAACCTGATCGCCTATTTTAGAACCAAACATTCCAAATATAGAATATTTTAAAGTATTAATTTTCTTATAGGAATTTAAATTTCCTTTTAAAACATCATATCCTTCACAACCGGATTTGTCGCTTTTTTCAGGGATAAATTCCCCAGCAACGTTTGTCTGTTCATATACTGTTCCCTTTTCTTTTGATTTAAGTATCTTTTTTTCTAAATAGAGAGTTTCTGCCTCGTATTCTCCAGATCCAGCGGGAACCCATCCTTCTTTTGTTCGAATTGCCAAGGGCCGAAATTGAGTGCCTTGTGTATCCGTATGAACCGAGCCAAAAAGTTTTGCGCTTTCTAATTCTTCCGGAGATTTTTTACCTAAAAATTCTGTAGCTACAAACCCCTTCGTTTCCAATTTTGTAAGTATTTCATTCTTAATTATTTCAACCCAACCATCAGAATTTGAATTTTCTTTTACAAAAACGGATTCACCTTTTTGCAATTGAAACAACACCTTTCCGTCTTTCGGTTTTTCTCTAACGTTCAACTTACCTTCCGAGATAAGAACATATTTCTTGACTTGTCTTTGTTCCGCCATCCCTGGACTAAAAAAGATAGAAAAAAACAATACGAATATTATAATTTTATAAACATTTGAACTCATTGTATTCTCTTTTATTGTTGGAGATTTAATTCTGTTTTTATTAGGGATATTTTCTTTGGTTTTTATGGAAAAATTCATGTTTTTATTTTACTCTTTACTTAACGTGAGTTCAGCATAACAAATGCGAAAGCGATTGTAGCGGAAATTCCGAAGGAATTGAAGCGAAAAGCGCGGTCGTGAGCCATTTTAACTATGAAATTTGCGAGCGATTCGCCCCAATTTTCTTACGTCGAACTCACGTTACTTATCAAATTTTCGAATTTCCTACAGATTTCATTCAACGTAATTTAAAATTGAAAAAATAGAAAGAACTTTTCTCAGACATGTTTTTCCACGAATAACTTTACTCTTTACAAAAAAAATCATAACAAGTATTACTCACTTTTAAACGTAAATTCTACGTAAAAAATTGGGCGAATCCGGCGTTCGCCGGACCGCGCTTTCAGCTCCGATGAACAAATTGAGAATCGATTGAAAACAAAATCTTTTTCTAAATTCAATTTGTTCATCCCGCCTCAATCGCTTTCGCATTGGATTCTACCGAAATTGCGTTAACCGACACTTAGTCATAAAATATTCGATTTATAGAAATCCGTAAAGTGAGTAAAATTGCATATATAGATGATTAATTAAACCCATATGAAAAAATTTAAACGACGCTTTAACTAAAATCCCCTACTCATAACTATATAATAAAGTATCTAATATTTTGTATGGAATCAGTGTTTTGTGATAAAATCAACGGTACTCAATTTTATAGAGATCAGTAACATCCATATTTTTTTCTAACTACTGAATAAATTTCTAAACCAATTGATTTAGAATCTTTTTAAAATTTTTTCGTAAAATTAAAAAGCTGGAAGTTTAAAAGAGAATTATGTATTCGGTAAGAAAAATGGAAACGTTACGTAATTTAATCTCATACGAAATAGCTCGTTACTTTTATCATCATCTAATTGAAGAACTTTCCAAACCGGAACCACTTCAAATGCAGATGGGTTACGATGGTAAAACTTCGGGAGAAGCCAATCGCGACATATTATCCAGACTTTCTATTGAATTTCCAAAAATAGAACAAACCGAAGAGCCGCCTTTTAATTTAATTCGAGAATGGGCAAAAAGAAATCGATTTTTCTTTCACTACGACGAATATAATTTTGACCGTTATAATCGACTTTACATAGAACGAATATTAGCACTTCGCAATAATGCTCCAGAAATAAATTCTCGCTTTAAAGAAGCGACTTTAAACAATTTTAGACAATTTGATTATAATAGAACTGGATTTTCCATCTCCTTTTTGATCCGAGTAGAAAATAATATGCGTGAGTTGATGAGAGAAATCATTTTTACAATTCCTAATATAGATCATAACAAAGCATGGCAAATCATCTTTGAACAAAGCAAAGACTATCAAGAAAACGTAAACGAAATTTTTGAGAAGAGACTCCAAGACGCTCGAGACGAATCCGATCGGTTATTACACAATATTCTTCCAGTTTCTATTGCAGCCGAACTCAAAAAAAACAACCGAGTGGCGCCCGTGTCCATAAATTCAGCGACGGTTCTATTTACAGATTTTAAAGGTTTTACACAAATCTCAGAAAAAATGTCTCCCGAAGAACTGATTTCTAATTTAGACGAATGTTTCTCGTTATTCGATCAGATTTGTGCGGAACACGGTCTCGAAAAAATCAAAACGATCGGAGATAGTTTTATGTGTGTCGGCGGAGTTCCGGAAGTAAATCATACTCACGTTTTTGATGTAGCTCTTGCGGCTCTCAAAATGTGCGACGCGATTCAAAAACTCAAAGAAGAAAAAAAGAAAAACGGTATTCCCTATTGGGATGTTCGTATTGGATTTCATACAGGTCCAATTGCGGCGGGAGTAATCGGTAAAAATAAATTCAGTTATGATATTTGGGGAGATACAGTAAACATTGCAAGTCGAATGGAGTCTTCCGGAGAACCGGGTAAAATTAACGTTTCAGAAACGAGTTACGAACTTCTAAGTCCGTTTTTTACCTTTACTCCCAGAGGCCGTATCGCCGCAAAAAATAAAGGGGAAATCGTAATGTATTTTTTAGAAGGATTAAAATCTGAGTTCGGTACCACTCAATCACATAACATCGATTTTGCGCTATTAAATTAATATGCTTAAATTATATAATCGCGACCCAAGTATTCTACATTATGAATATAGAAAAATTTAAAAGTGATAATTTATCTAAATATCTAATTCAGAAATTATCCGAAGAAAAACCGGACTGGCTACAATTTCTTACATTCCAAAAAAACGAAGACAGAAATTCACATTTTATCAATGTAGATTTAAACTTTTTATCGAATAGTTTCAAAACATTTTTATTAACTACAGAAAGAGACGAATTATCCTTTTTTATGGAGATTACGACGAAATATATCAAGAAGCGATTCATTTTATTCAGGACATAACTGAAGAAAAACTCATAACAGTCTATGCACCCGTAAACGATGAAAAATGGTTTTATTCTACTCGTATAAAACCAACCCAAGTTGAAAAAGAAATAAATGAAATTTTTTTAGAAAGAGAAAATTCAAAAATTGTAATTCAACCTTGCTTAAGTAACTTTAATCGAATCGTCTACGGAACAAAATGATAAAAAACAGAACTTTTATCACACTGACATAGTTGCAGAAAATTTGCAACTTTAGATTTAAACGGTTTCAAAATTAAATTTTAAAAAATAAGGATTCTCAAAAATATGAATATTAAAAAATCAAAAAGTCATTTCCCGAAGCAGATTTTAACAATCGGCTATGAAGAAATTGAAAATTCTTTAGGGCGAGAATTCTCGATCCTTTCGAGTTGGTGCAAAAAAGAGTACAGTAAATTTACACAATTTCTAAATTCTGGAAATTTCAAAAAAGCAGAAACGGTTTGGAAGGAAGTTTTTATTTCTCGCAAAGACAATTTTTTGAAAGTGTTACAAGTGGGAAAAAAAGACACAAAAGCCGAAGAATTTGTCGCGGATTCGTTTTCCTTAGCTGCAATTTTAAAAAATCATGAAATCGTAGAAGCAATGTCATTTTTAAAAGATTACGATTGCATAAATTCTAATATATTTTTTCAGAAAGCACGTTATTATACAACGACCAATCATAAAGATGAGATGTTGAGTTCGATCCGAGATTGTCTCATTATGGGTTTATCAAAAGATCGCTTTTTACAAGACGAAATCTTTCAACCATTGATTGAAGATTCTAATTTTATAGGGATCCTCGAGAAATACCACGAAATCAACAACGAGGTTCAAAAAACAATAGAAACCATTAATATTCAAACTTTTGAAAATATACTCTCTTTAATCCCTTCTTTTTTAACCATGCAAATTTTAACTCCCAAAGGTTTTGGTGCTTATTTACCACAAGCCGCGGCTTGGCATTTGTGTCAAAAGGAGGATTTGCAAGCAATTGATATGATGCAGAAAATTATCCAAAGAACGCCTAACACAATTATAGGCGAATGTCTTGTGAATTTGGCCTCCGAAAACGAATATTTAGAACCTTTTTCTTTTATTTTAGAATGTGGTGCTAATCCTAATACCCAAAATAAAGAAGGATATACTGCCTTAGGCAGAGCAAAAGGGAATGGTTGCGGAAAAATTGTAACTTATTTGACAAAAAGCAATGAAGGACTTTCACCAAAACTTGCGAAAGCGATTGAAGAAGGAATTCAAAAATTTTCTCTCGAACATGGAGATAAAACCGTAACCATATTAGCAATTGAAGACAGAACCTTATCTTTTGGATTGGATGGAGAAGATCCTAACAATTCAGGCTCCTGGAAATACCAAGGGTTTTATGAATTTTCGGAAGAAGTTTTTGATTTAGGCGCTTATGAGACGGGTAAGATAGATCCAGATTCATTCAATGAAATATTAGATAATTTGAATCAAAAAGGTATTTTTAACAACCTCAATAAAACTGAAAATTTTAAATATCTTTTTTTAGGACATATTTATTAAGTTTAGGTTTTTATTGATTTGTATATAATAAAGTGCTATAAATTTTAAAACTATCCTCGTTTAAAGATGGAATTTTGGCACTCTATTATATAACTCTAAGTAATCTTTTGATTTGAAGATTTGCAAAAGATAAGATGATTTTAATGCTAATTGATTGTTTTCTTAAGTAGATTTAAGATCTTTTATAAAACCTTTACAAACATCTTTCCTTTCGATTAACCTTTTAAAGACTCAGATTAGATAAAACTTAAATTTTGTATAAAGATATAAATGAAAAAAACTTTTTAAACACCATCCCATTAATAAAATCGACAAGTGCATTTGTTTTATAAAAAAACTTTGCGCTTATCAAAATTTATAGACTTCTATAGAATATTTAACAGAATGAGTTTTTATTTTTTTAAGAAATCATACATCCGATAAGTCAATAAAATTATATAATCATAATATGAATCAACCATTTTTTCCAGGAAATGAAATAAACCCAAAACATCCATTTTACAAATGGATAGACTCTATAATAGAAAACATTAAGAAAAACACATTTAGAACTGAAATTAATAAAAAACTAGCAATTCAATTTCTGGAAAAACCAAGATATTATCTTCTATCAGTACATCCAATTTTAACTTTTAAAAATAAAACATTCGATGTTCATCAAAAAGAAATTCACGATTTTATAACAGAAAATTTTAATATAGATACAATGGAAGGAAAGGATATAATCATTCTAGACAAAGAACTGAGGCCACTTTTAGTCGGAAACCATGATGGTCAATTTTTTTTAATTTCTTGAAGTTCATATTTAAATAATACTCTAAATTATAAAGTTATAATTTAAAATCGTTCTTAGTACAACATAAACTTTTATTTCTAAAATAATTCTCATAAAATATAAAATAGAGTTGTTGAAAAATTCCATAGTCCAGGTCAACAAAACTGCTTCAATCGACCGTTTCCATGAAACGCAAACTGATAAAGAATTAATTTTTCAAAAACTCTATTTCAATACCACTCTTCAAAAGTTTATTTTATAGAGTTTGTATAGGATATAATTTTAATTAAACTTTCAAATTTCAGGCCAATTGTATTAAAAAACGAATATTTTAATTTATGAAACAGTAAGTAATATTCACTTTATTAAGTCTTAATAAATGAGTGTTACTTTTATACTTTATACTTAGAATCAATTTAAGTTTATATAAAAGTAGATTAAAAGTTTTGACAGCAAGCGAATCTAAGTGTTTTTTTTAAAAAAAGTAATGATCACTTACTTTTTTTAAAACCAAGTGATCAACTATGAGGAAATCTATGTTAAAATTTCACGCCGAAAAGTCCCTTCCACTTTTGTTTACGATGGGCTTTACACTTCATTTAATTAATCTTGCCCACTATCTACGCGACGGAAAAGCTGATCCGGGCCAAGTTATGACTCCAATTGTTGATATAGGATTGTCTATAGTAATGCTTTACAGTGCATTCGCTCTCATTTGGGAACATAAAATATTTTTTAAAGTTTATGGATTCACGAATAAATTAGGTCATAAAATCGGCTATTGGTTTATAACGACTTATGTAACCGCAAGTATTCCTGGTCACGTGTATTATATCATGACCGCAGATGGCTCTTATTTTGAAAGTTTCGGTTGGTGGTTTAGTCCGATTATTATGACCGTTTATGTATCTATGATTGGATTTCTTTATAGTTTAAAACCTGTGGATTCAAAAAGCTGAACCTTTTTTACCGAAGTAAAAATATAAAATAAAGAAGAGGTAAAAACAAATCCTCTTCTTTATTTTATAATATTAAGTTTTTCTTATCTCTATTCCTCAGGGCCATTATGCAACTGAACATAAAAGTATGCTCTTTCAATTCGAGGAAATTTTTTCCAAAGAAAAAGATATTCATTCCAACTGCCTCCATCCCAATCTATGACAAAATAATCATCCTGAGTAATAGTATCATAATCTGAAAAAAGTATTCGATCTCCTGATTCCAAACAGTCGCTGACTTTTAAAACATAAAGTTTAAGTCTGTTAGAACCGTCCTTATACTTAGGGTAATAGGCGTAATTGCCCGCGCCTCCACCGAGCCACCAGTTCCAATAATAATTTCGATATGCAGTAGGTTCGACCCGGATAGGACCGCTTTTGATACAATTCGGATCTCCCCCATCCTGATATAGAGTAAACGTCGTAAAATCTGTGTTACTCGAAGCATCTACTTTTAACCATCCGTCAGGTCGTTCAGGATCTGCTTGGATTTTTTTTCCGGTTACTTGGGATGTAAAAGTAACCCAGCCGTATTTCCGTGTCGTTTTAGACTTTTCAGTAGATTTATTGTTTATCAATTTTATACTTTGTTCCTTTGGAAGAGAAAGTAGAGATAGAAATAAATTATCAGAAGTCTGTGAATCAGGCAAACAATCAAAAAGAAATAAAAAAACAAACAAGTAATAAACTCTAAAAAGTTTAGAGTTTTTTAGTTGGTTCCATTTTTTAGCTTCTTTCTTTCGTAAAATATTTTGTATCATTTTCATATATCCCCATTCAAAATTTTTATATATCGTAGCACATAATCTGAAAAAGATAACAGAATCGAGTTAGGACAAAATACCCTATTTAAATAAAATTTAATATAAAAAATCTTAGCTATAAATTGGAACCGAAAGTTTCAAAAGCGAATTCTAATAAAACTTAGAAGTTATAAACTTAAAATATAATTCAAATGAAAGTCAGAAATAAGAATATAATAGAAATTGGATTTCTTTTTGTTTTATAGAGTGTTTTTTATTTTTCCGAAGATAAAAGTTCAGAAGCCAGTCGAAAGTGAAACTCTTCTTCGCTGTTCAGAACCAGTTTATAGGTAGACCGAGTATTTAAACTTCCATTCAATATAATTCCTGAAACTTGCAAAGAATTCAATAAATGTTTGATTGTCCCAGAATTTCCGTCATAAATTTTTACGTTAGGAAAGTTTTTTAGAATCATCTGTTTTAGAAAAACATAATGTGTACAACCTAAAACCAAGTTGTCCACATTCTTCTCTTGTAGATCTTTTAAAATAGGTCGGAGATATTTTTCCGCCTCGTCAAAATTTCCCTGATCGACAAGTCCGGCCAAACCCGGGCAAGAAACCGGAAGAATCAAATCTTCCGCATTTAGTTCGGATTTTAGTTTTTGTAATTTTTCTTCTCTTTGTGTAACCGGAGTGGCAAGTAGAGCCACCTTCTTTCCTGGATTTTGTAATATTGCAGGTTTTATTGCAGGTTCCATTCCGAAAATAGGAATCGAAAATTCCTGTCTGAGAGTTTGTGCAGCTGCCGAAGTTGCAGTGTTACAGGCAAGCAATATCGCCCTTACGTTTTCTTTTTGTAGAAGATTACAAACGTTCCTGACAAGTTCTAAAACTTTAGAAACTTCTTTTTCTCCATAAGGACTGTTCTTTAAATCTCCGTAATATATAATTTCCAGTTTGGAGTCGTATTTTAAAAGTTCTTTCAGAACGGACAAACCACCCATTCCAGAATCCATTAGACCAATCTTGAACGGCTCTTTCAATTTCGAGTCCCCATTTTGGTTTTAATTATACGTTAGGCGGAAGCGATATACTCGCCAATCTTATCCCTAAGTGTTCTGTAAATCCAGTTGAACTTTTCCTCGTTTTCTTCTAACAACGTTACGCGAAATCCATCTTTTAAAGTACAAAACGCAGACAAAGGGACTACACAAATACCCGTGGACGCAAGTAAATAATATACAAACCTTCTGTCGTTTGCTGCAGAAGCCAATAACGGTTGGATAAATTCGTCCGCCTTTTTATTTTCTACGTTTAACTTCATGGAAGAATTTAAAACGTCATCGTCAAAAGCGACCGTAAGATAAAAAGCGCCCTTAGGTTCTATCACCTTGACTCCTTTTAATCTTGCAAAATATTCCGTTGCCACATGTGCTCGTTTTTTAAATTTTTCGTTCCTTCTTTTTAGATGAGGAATAAAATCAGGATGAGAATATACTTCCGGAATCGCCATCTGAGGTAAGGTAGTAGAACATACTTCGAGCATCTTTGCGTCTAACAATGATTTTACGTAACGGCTAAAAACCGGATCTTTCTCTTTGTTAAAAATTTCCAACCACCCGCAACGCCCCCCAGGCCAAGGAAATTCCTTAGAAATAGATCTAAGCGCCATTCCGGGAACCTTATCTCCGATTACTTCCGATAAATGAAGCGGACCGTGATCAGAATAATTTACGTGTGCATATGTTTCGTCACAGATAAGCATCAGATCATATTTTTCGCAGATTGCCACTATTTTATTCATTAAGTTTTTATCATATACTGCACCGGTGGGATTGTCTGGATTGATCAGTAGAATACCAGTTATAGAATCGTTATATCTGACCTTGTTTTCCATATCTTCCAGATCTGGCATCCAATTGTGTTCCGGAAGTAAGTTATACGTTAGGTGTTCATATCCACTATGCGCTGCTTCCGCGGAAGAAATCGTTGAATAGGCTGGGCTCGGTCCTAATACTCTTGCCTCTCTTCTCATAAAACCAAAAATTTTTGCGACCGCGTCTCCCAATCCGTTAAAAAATAAAAGATCGTCGGCTGTGATCTGAGCCCCTCCTCTTTCGTTCACTTTTTCGGCTAAAAACTTACGAGTTGGTTCGTATCCTTGTGTGGCCGTATAGGCCCAGGACTTATCTTTTAGAATCAGATTGGAAACGATTTCTTTCATCCAATCTGGAATCGACTCTCCTTTTAAGATGGGATCTCCTATGTTTTCGTAAGTGATCTGAAGTCCCAGCGCCTCTAATTTTTTTGCGACGGTTACGATCTGTCTGATTTCATAGATCAGAGCATCCGCTCCGCTGTGAACGATGTTTCTTCTCATCGAGTCTTCTCTTTTCCCTCTAAAAAATTCTTATCCATTTATTTCTGAATCAACCTTACCGAAAGTTCCTGCATCGATTTCTCCCGGTAGATACGTAGCTTGATCTTGCCGCCAAGTCCTACTATTCCAACCTGTTCTCGTAAATCATTAATATTTTTGATCGGAGTTCCATTCGCTTCCAGAATAAAATCGTAACGTTTAATTCCGCCTAATTCCGCGGAAGACTGTGGATCCATATCATAAACTAGAACTCCATTCCAAGATTCTGGAATTCCAAGAGCAATTCTATGATCCGGTAGTGGAACAGTTGCCATCACTCCTAAAATCGCGGAACGAATATGTCTGCCTTGATTAGATTCTATCATTCGTATAATCTTTAAAGCGTAATTGCTTGGAATGGCAAAACCGATACCGGAGTTACGACCAGTTTCACTTCGAATCAACCGGTTGATTCCTATCACCTCTCCATAGATATTCAAAAGAGGACCGCCGCTACTTCCTGGATTGATCATACTATCGGTTTGAATATGAGTCTGTCCGGTCTCGTCTAAATCTTCCCTATATTTAGCGGAAACAACCCCTACACTAAAAGACCGCTCTAAACCAAAAGGAGAACCAATCGCTATCGCCCAATCGCCTACTTCGATCCGATCCGAATCTCCAAATACAACCGCACGTAAACCAGAACCTTCCCTAATTTTTAAAAGTGCAATGTCCGCCCTTTCGTGACTTCCAATATACTTTGCGGGGTGAACACTTCCATTGGAAGTAATCACTTCTATACTTTCCGCGTCCTCGATCACGTGATAGTTCGTAACTATATAACCTTTTTCATGAACAAAAAACCCACTTCCAAAAGAGGCGAGTCTTTCGTTTCTAAAATCAAAATAGTGATAAGGACTTGTAATCGATTCGCTTTTTTTTGTTCGAATAGATACAACTGAATCCTTTGCGAGACGATAAACGTTTCGAAAAGAATTTTGAATTTCGATCGCGCTTTTCTGTTCTCTAGGGCTGATCGGTTTTTTACCGTAGAAAATAGAAGACAACGAACAATCCTTCGGAAAAATCAGAATTAAAATTAAAACGGCTAAAAGAATTCCGTTAAAGACGGGGAGAGAACGTATCCATTCCATGTTAGAACCTAAATTCAATTTTTTTACTTCTATAAACAAACGTAAATCTAAAACCGCAATCCGATTCTATAACATTCTAGTCTTAACCTTACTTTGTTTCACATTCGAAAATTGTGTAAGTTATCTCTGGCATCTAGGCACCGGACAGTTAGACATTTTATTAAAACGAAAACCCATTCCATCCGTTCTACAAGATTCCAACACAAAAGAAGAATTAAAAATCAAATTACAAGAAGTCGAAACATTCCGAGAATATGGAATCAAAGAACTATCTCTCAACCCTTCTGCTGGTTTTAAATCTTTTGTTCAATTGGATCGAAAAGAAATCGGTTGGCACGTAACCGCTTGTTATCCTCTTAAATTGGAATCTTATACTTGGTGGTTTCCGATCGCCGGAACCGTTCCTTATAAGGGTTATTTTGATTTGGACAAAGCAAAGGAAGAAGAAAAAGAGCTTAAAGGAAAAGGATTAGATACTAGGATCCGAGTCACGGCGGGTTATTCCACGTTAGGTTGGTTTGAAGATCCTATTTTTTCTTCTCAAATAGAGGACACAAAGCCTTATGAAGTCGCCTCTCTTGTATTTCACGAAATGGCACACGCTACGGTTTATTTTCCGGGAGATTCTATCTTTAACGAGAGTTATGCGAGTTTTGTAGAAGAAGAAGGTGTCTTTCACTTTTTAGAATCCGTAGAAGGTAAAGAAAGTCCAATTAAAAAAGAAATCCTTTTGAAAAAAGAAGAATCCCAAAAATTAAAAAAACTTTTGGTTACTACGGCAAATAAATTACGCACGTTATACGATTCGGATCTAAACGACAAAAAAAAATTAGAAGATAAAAAAAGAATTCTGGAAGAATTTAAAAACTCTCTACTTGTTTCCAAAGAAGAATTCAAAACAATTCGTATAGAAAAATTGGCATCTAAAAACTGGAACAACGAAGATTTTGTGGGTTATATACGTTACCATTCCGGTTCTGATTTTTTTCAAAAGGAATTTGAAAGAGCAGGTTCAAATTTCGCCAAATTTCACGAAAGAATGAAAACATTAGTCCATCTTTCCAATGAAGAACGTAAGGAATTACTTTTCTCCAATCCTAATAAGAACGAATAACATAAACCGTAACGCAGTGGCAACATTTACGTATATAATTTTGAACTTAGCAAACAAGCGTATTTGCCCGTTTCATATAATAGAGTTGTTGAAAAATTTCATAGTAGCAATTAACAAAACTACTTCAATCGACCGTTTTCAGGAAACGAAAACTGATGAAGAATTAATTTTTCAAAAACTCTGATGAATATCCAAAAACCCGCAAGATATTAAGTACTCTTTATATATAATCAATAATAAAACTATAAGGTAACAAAGGCAACACAACATGTTAAAAAAAATTTCAATCTCATTCATTTTAGTCTTCATTGCAGCGTTTCCACTTTTCGCAAAAGAAAACGTATTAGAAACTCGTTGTGGATGGTTTCATAATCCTTCTCCAGCTAACATTACTTTATATGATCGTGATGGCGAATGGATTCTTGGTGTTCAAGGTCGTTACCAGTTAAAAGAAGATTGGGAATGGCCAAAATTTAAACCGTCGGAATGGGTTAACACAAACGTAAACTACGGATACGGATGTATTTGTATGAACGCGGTTGTAAACCATAAAGATCGTAAAGTGATTTCGATCCAAACGTTAAAAGCAAAACCATTGAAGTCCTGTCAAAAAGATCCTGCATTAAAAAAGTGGAAATCCTTTCTTCAGTAAAACTATACAACGAAAACAAAACTTAAAAACTCTATTTTATGAAAACCTCCGACTTCAAAAAGATCCGTTGGGAATTATATCCGAGTAATCCTATTTTGAAAAGTCCCCCATTTACCCCTTTGATCGCAGATCCTTCCCTACTTTTAGACACAGAATCTCCAGATGGAAAGTTTCATCTTTTTTGTCATACTCTTTTCGGAATACATCGATACGAATCCGAAGATGGGTTTTGCTGGGATTCAGGCAGGCTTTTATTTCGACACGCAATGAGGCCTTTTATATATAAAGAAAATAATATATTCTATTTATTGTATGAAAGATACACTCCGTTTCAGATTGTGTTTTCTTGGTTCACATTTTGGAAATGGGACTCGCATATCGAAATACGAACTTCCAAAGACTTAAAAAACTGGTCTTCCGCAAAAAAAATTTTAGAACCTTCTTTAGATTGGCACATTAATGCGCGTTATGGTAAATCGATTGGAAATCCCTGTCTTGTAAAAATAGAGGACAAATATAGACTTTATTACAGCGCGTCTCTCAGTTTTATTCCAGATTGTGGATTTTGTGAGCCTACATATATCGGCGTTGCAGAGTCGGATAAAATTTGGGGGCCTTATAAATCCTTAAAGGATCCTTTAATCTCTCCTGATACTTATAATCGTAATTTAGCCGCAGGCTCCATCAAAGTTTTGAAAACCGAAAATGGTTTTGTAGGTTTTGAAAATTGTATCTATCAAGATTCTAACGGTCGCTCCGGTTCTTCGATTTATCTTTTAAATTCTTTCGATGGTATTAAATGGGATTTTCTTTTCCAAAAACCAATCCTTTCTCCTTCATCCGATTGGATGAAAAGCCATATTTACGCCATGGATATTAAGTTTCATCCAATAATCAAAAAATGGTTTCTCTATTTCAATGCTAGAAACGACTGGCACTGGTCCAAAGGCAAAGAAAAAATCGGTTTGTTAATTGGAGAAATCGAACAACCATTTTAAATGGTTAGTTGGTATTTTCAAATCGTATTCTGATCTCCATATGGTCAGCCTGTGTTTGTTATATAATAAAAGTCACATATACTCTCGCAGAGTGTATTCAAGCGATAAACCGAGATGTCCCGTTTTTAGTGTCAGTATAATGTTTTAAAAATCTACTTAAACAGAACGTCTTAAGTATTCCAAAAATTTTTACATCTTTGGTAAAATTGATCTGGAACTTTTAGTACTATTTTTATACGTCCGAGTAGCTAACTGCAGATTTTCAAAAAATGTGGGAAATCTTACAGAAATTATATTAGAGTTGTTGAAAAATTCCATAGTGGTGATTAACAAAACTGCTTCAATCGACTGTTTCCATAAAACAAAAACAGATGAACTCTAATATTAAATACAATATAACGATTTCTGTAGGAAGGAATACTTCTTGTTAGAGATCCAAAGTCAATTAGTTATAAGTTTTGAGACAGATTTTAAGTAATAACTCCCATATTTTCAGTGTTAATCTGTAAAATCTATTACAGCAAAAAATTAGAACCCTCTTCCTAATCTAAATTGATAGAATTATAAAAATAAACCGTTAGGTGTATTTGAATCCATACTTATAAGATTTTAAAATTTAAAACGACTTTAATAATTTTATTTAAGATCAAAACAAGTTTTATATTTATAATTTTATAAATTCTTTTATAGCCTTACTACCTAAGAGCAAAACTTTTTTCGCTTTTGTGAAAAATATTCAAACAAATCTGTTAATTAAGCTAATTTGACGATAAGATGTAAAAATTTTATCGTCGCCCAATTAGGAGAAATCAATGACACGATTTTTATTACTATGCCTTAGCATCATTTTACTGTTAGGCGGTTGTACAAACGAAAAAGAAGGGGGGAAATCCGACTTAACACTTCTATCTGGAATTATAGACCAAACGAATTTAAATATATCGAACCCAAACAAAAATGATTCTCTGAGTCTAACCATCCGAATACCTCTCTTTGTAGATAAAGTTGTCGGAAACGATAACTGGCCGGGATCTAAGGATGCGCCATTTCGAACACTTACCAAAGCGATTGCTTTGGCGGGAAATAGACACGACATCCATGTTGCACCAGGTGAATACTCTGAACAAACTGGAGAAAAATTTCCAATCCGAATTCCAGATGGAGCTACTCTTATTGGGGATGAATTAGGAAAAGGATTAGGTTTTGTCCTCTTCTACAATAAATCAGGAAATCATCCCAGTCCAAAACCGACTACAATTCAATTTCATGCAGATGATCTTAAAGAAATAATCCAACTCGGAGAAAATTCTACCATAGCTGGATTCAATTTACAGAATCCAATCGCTTTGAGAGCATACGGTTCTAAAGTTAGAAATAATACAATCTCTCAAGGAATCGGAATCTTTCCCGCAAACACATCGAATGTACCATCAGGAGGGCATACCATCAGTGGAAACTTTATCGGCTCCAAAAAAGCACCTGACTATAACTATGGAGTTGGTATCTTTGTAGAAGGGACTACTTACGAAAATAAAATAGAAAATAATACGATTTATCGAAATCGGTACGGAGTTGTAATTCGTCCGTTAGGTAAAGCAGATTTAGGTGGAGGTTCCCAAGGAAGCGTTGGAAATAATACGATTTCTTGTAGTTTAGAAATAGATTTAACATTTCTATTTGATTCAAACAGACGACTTTATGCCCAAAATATAAAATTGGATCACAATCCTCCAACGTATGAGGCCTCACAACATTTTCCAGAAGGAGTCGATATATACAGACCAGGTCCTTACGGAACCATAGATATTTCTGGATATTCTTTGGCTTCAAGTCCTTGCGATTAATGAGCATTAGGGAATCTTAATTTTTTTAAGGTAAATCGAAACAAGACCTTTCCAAAATTGGAAAGGTCTTATAGAATTTAAGATTATTTGTAAAATGACGTATATGAATGTGAGCTTTATATCAGAAACTAAGTCTTTATAAAACTAAATTTTATATAAAAATAATATTATAAAATTTAATAATTTACAATTTTCTATCTAGACGCATACAATAATACGATGCTTCTATTTTTTTTGAAAGTCAGAATGTAGTTCTGTTTCAAAAAAAATCTGAGTTATAATCTTTGAAAATGTAAGAACTATTTTGAACTCTAATTACAAAAGATGAATGTTTAAATACTCGCAATATGATTTAATTTGTGGGAACTACCACAAATCGAAATTTTACAGTTCCATTCTGAAAACTGCAGAATAAATTGAGAACCGTCTCTAAAAAATGATTCGCCTGTAAATTCAAGGCGGTCTTTTTGATTACACAATTTCTATTAGAGTTGTTGAAAAATTAATTCTCTAACAGTTTGCGTTTCATGGAAACGGTTGATTGAAACAGTTTTGTTGATCTGAACTATGGAATTTTTAAACAACTCTAATAGGAATTAACCTTTCAAAAATTCTCTTTAAAAGCCATCTTAGAATCGATAGTTTAAGCAAAGATAAAGTATTTTTGAGATAGATTCTAATTTTTTCCACGAATTCACATTACTTACGTTTAACTCACGTTAAAATATTTTATTTCCTTCAAAAAATTTTTTCTATAAACCGTTTTCTGGTATGGACATTCTTTTATTAGATGACGGTCAAAAAATTGAGTCTGCTTTGGTAGAAGATTCTGTTGGTACAGATTCTCTTTTGGTTCCAGATGTTTATTGGAATCGTTTGAATTTTCAGGAAAGAAAAGCTCTTCGGGGCAAACTCCCCTTTTTGTTGAGAAAATATTCTAAGCAGATCGTTTCTATGAAGCGTCTTCATAACCGGGTGGGTAAAATCAAATACAATCGAGACGTTGGCAAAATGAAAAAGTTTAGTATTCGGGTTCATACTGGTGTTTGGGCGACTTTAGGTGTGTTGGCGGCGGCTCATGGGGTTTCGAGGTGTTATCTTTTTAATTACATGCTTTGGTTGGAGGACAAGGGGGATTTTTTTGTGAAAAGTTTAAACCGGGAGTTCCTAGCTTTCACTGGACTTACGAAATGACTTGGAAGATCAACAGAAGACAAAATCTCATTTCAAGAGAATTACAATTTGAACCAAACCCGATGACAGACAAATACCCATACTATTTACAGGAATTAGATTCTTAGACTTCCAGATTTTATATGAAAG
>NZ_AKWY02000011.1 GCF_000306255.2 Leptospira noguchii serovar Panama str. CZ214 | reverse complement strand
GAATAGAACACGATCTGTCGAACGACCTATGAGGAGAGAGTGCTGAGATACTGAGTTTGAAAGATCGTTTTGCTGAGTTCCCACCATAGATCCTTGCGCGTTATACCGAATTCACATTAAGCAATAGAGTTGTTGAAATTCAAATTAACAAAACTTCTTCAATGGACCGTTTCCATAAAATAGAAGGCGATTCATTTTTCAACAACTCTAATATACAAGAATCTATTCTTATGCTGAACTTGCGTTAGCCCACGGATCCTAAACTATTTTGCTTAGTGAATTTTCGCCTTTTGAACAGGTTCTAAATTTGCAGGTATGCCGATGAGAATTCTTGTACCTGCTGACAAAATAAATTACTTATCCTTTAAAATAATTACTCTGCAATTTTTAAGCGCGACTTTTGTTTTAGTAGAAGCAAGAATTTTTCTAGCGTCTTCTCCTGCAATAACCGGATTTACTGGATAGTGCCCTGTTACGCCTAACGCAGTAACGAAATAAGGTTTATTTCCAGAGATTTGAGAACGAAACGCTTCTTCTGGAGTTTTCATGTAGCTCACATAACCGTGATTAACCACATTTTCTTTAGAAACGAAGTAAGGAGAATAAACGCTATTTCCTTCTTCCGAAAGTATTTCTGGAAAAAGTGCGACGTCTAGTTTAAGATGTCTGGCGTCTATAATTAAGGAAGTAAATTCGGCAGCCAAAGTAGGTGGAGGGTATTCTGGAAAATTTTCGGACTCATAAGAAAGAAAAACGTAATTAAGAATACCACGTTTTCCTTTAAATTGAATAGTACCTTTAGCGATTGCACGGTTTTCTACAAAGTTAACCGTTGTAAAAATGGGTTCAATTTCATAGATTTGATTGAAGATTTCCCGAAAAAAAGAATCTTCTCTAATTTTTTCACGAAGAGTAAAATCAGAATCTAATTTAAGAGTATCGATTTTTTTAAAGAGAAATTTCTTAAGTTCCACTTCTGCGTTAGAAGACGCTTTTTTTCTCGCTTCGGTTAGATTTCTGGCAGTATTTTCTGCACCCCAATCCGAATCTTCTGTAGAGTAAGTTAGTTTTGGAAGTTTTAAAGATAGAATCTTTTGAATTTCACCTTTTTTCCAATCCACCCAAGTATCTGTAAAATCTTTACTTGCAAAAGAAAATGAGTTATCAATTGGAATCCAAAAAAGAAAGATCAAAAAAAATCGAATTATGAAATTCATAAATCTGAGTGCTCTAAAAATAGAAATGAGTCTTCTATTTATTTCGGCAGATTATCAAATTCTCTTCTCAAATCTTCTCGATTCTGAATCAATTTAGCGGGAGGAAGAGATTTTAAAAGATCTCTTCCATACGTTTTTGTAAACATTCTAGGATCTAAAATAGAAACAATACCAGTGTCAGTTCCGGAACGAATCAAACGGCCAAAACCTTGTTTAAGAACTGTGCAGGCATAAGGGAGTTGTAGTTCTGCAAATGGATTTCCCCCGGATTCTTTTAATTTTTCACTTTTCGTTTCTAAAACAGGGTCGTTAGGAACTTGAAACGGGAGTTTTGCAATGATGACCGATTTAAGTTTGTTCCCTCGAATATCAATTCCTTGCCAAAACGTAGAAACTCCAAATAGAACACTATCTGGAGTTTGTAGATACATTTGTTTTGCACCGTCCGGTCCTAGATCGGATTGAGAAAATAGAGGTAGGTCCGTGTGAGGACGAATCGCTTCGTAGACCAATTTTAAAGACTTAAAAGAAGTAAAAAGTACGAATGTATTTCCTCTAGTCAATTCAATGAGCCAGAGAATTTGTTTTGCCAAATCAGCGTGATAACCGTCTGGATCTGCCACCGGATCTCTGATTTCTTTTGGAACATATAGAAGAGCATTTTTTTGATATGGAAACGGGGAAGGAACAGAAAGATTGGAGGTATTGAGATTCCCAATTTTTTTCTGAAAGTATTTAAAATCGTTTCCGGAAGTAGAAAGAGTAGCAGAAGTGAAAACGATCGATTGCATTTTGGAAGCAAATTGATCTCGGATGATTTCATCCGGACTTAACGGTTCCATACAAATTTTATAATAGATTTCTTTTGAGTTTTGATCGGGAGGTTCGATCCAATAGACAAGATTTGTATCGTCTACTTGTCTAAAAGTTTCTAAACTGGAAGTTACTTCGTCTAATCTTCCAACTAACATTTCTAAGACGAGTGCGGATTCTTTTTCAGTGATGTCCTCGTTATCTTTGGATAATTTAGAAAGATGTTTCTGTAGAATTTCTACGATTTCAAAAAGAATTCCGGCAAACTTTCCTCGGTCTAATTTCAGAGGTCTTTTGATTCTTTGAGGACTGTAAAAATTAAGAGGAACTTCTCCGGAAAGAGAGTTGAAAAAGACGGTCAGAGCTTCCCCAGCCTGTGTGACTAAATCTTTGAGAGAGTTGGATCCGATCGAAACGGCAATACCAGAATTTTTATTAGGAAGCCAGATTTGTTGTAGAAGTTTTTGAATTTCTAAAGAACGAATTTCCCGACGGAAAGAAGAACCGATAATATCAGGAAAGTTATGCGCCTCGTCTAAGATGATTCTACTGAATTCCGGAAGAATTTTAAAGTCACTTGCGATATGAGCCGCTAAAAGATGATGATTGATAATAAGTATGTTAGAACGTTTCCATTTTTCTCTTTCTAAAAAATAAAAGGAATGAGAAAAGTTAGGACAATTTCTTCCCAAACAATTATCCGTTTCTCTTGTAATTTTATTCCAAAAATCGTAAGAAGCGGTTCCATTAAATTCCTGTTTTCGACCGGACTCGGTGGTTTTGATCCATTGATTGAAAGAATCCAGATGAGGAATCATCTCCGGGCCGAAGGTTCCATCTTTAAAAACGTGATTCATTTTACGTTTACAAACGTAATTAGAAGCACCCATTGCGACTTCTGCTTTTAGATCGATTCCTAAAATTTTAGAAACCATAGGAATGTCTTTAGAAAGAAGTTGTTGTTGAAGTGATTTTGTTTCCGTGGAAATAACTACCGGCTCTTCTATTTCAATTGAAATGAGAGCGGCGGGAATTAAATAAGCAAGAGATTTACCAACTCCGGTGCCCGCTTCTGCGATCAGATGAGTTCCGTTATAGAGGGAGTCTTCAATTTTTTGGGAAAGTTGGATTTGTACTTTTCTAGGTTCAAAATCATCCCAAAGAGAAGAAAGTTTATCAAAATATTCTAAAGAACGGTTCAATGGTTTCTAGTTTTAAAAAGTTTGAAAATGCAGAACGTAGAAAGACCGGTTACTAAAAACAGAGAAAGAGCCATGATAGAAATACCTTGCCAGTTTAGACCTTCCTGCGCTAAAAACATCATTTTAAATGAACTCTCTTTTCTTTATATTTCAAAGCATAGTGTACTAGAAGAATCAATAAACTGAAAACTAATAAAATACCAAAAAAAACGAATCTAGCAACTAAGGCCTTCATACGTGCGATTTCTAAAGACGTTCCCTTCGAGATGGCTTGAGCTAACATAGAGTCTATACTCATTCTTTCAAAATGACCGGGAAGGTTTTGAATTAAGAAGGCTATGAATATAACGAGTAGAAATGCAGGGGTAATGTATTGAATTACAAACCAAAAGAATTTAGGTAGTTTTAGATGAGAACCTTCATTTCCATCTTCTAAACCTTTTTTAGCACCTACCTTCCAACCGAATAAGAAAATTTGAATACTTGCTAGGATAAAAATCAAAATGGTACCGATCCAAAAATCGGCGAGTTCAAGGGCTTCAAAGTTCTGATTGAAATAAATAATTGGAAAAGAAAGACTTGCGGTAAATAAAAATAGAATCAAGCAAGAGGTTTTTCTTTTTAGGCCGAAAGATTCTTCTAAAAAGATAATTCCTGGTTGTAACATGGTAACCGAAGAAGTGATCGCAGCAAGAAAAAGAACGAAGAACCAAATGGCGCCGAACCATTGACCGCCAGGCATCAGAGAAAAAACGGATGGAAGAGCGATAAATCCCATACCGAACATACCGAAATCGTTGATCGAAGGCCCTAAGAATAAAAAGGCGACTGGAATTGTAATCATACCTCCAACGGCAACTTCTACGAATTCATTTAAAGAAGCAGCGGAAATAGAAGAGAGTACCACGTCGTTATCTCGTTTGAGATAACTAGAAAAAACGAGAGCGATTCCAAAACCTGCGGATAAAGTAAAAAACACCTGACCGGCCGCGGCGATCCAGACTTCCGATTTTAAAAGAGCGGACCAATCCGGATTCCACATTTTTCCGAGACCTATATCGATGTTGTCTAACGTAAGAACTCTAATTAAAATAATAATGGAAGAGACTAACATCAAAGGGACTGCTATTTTTGCAAAGGTTTCAATTCCTTTGGAAATTCCTCGGAAGACTAAGGCAAAATTGAGAATAAAACAAGTGATCGTTGCATAAAAAATTTTACCCGAAATTGCGTCTCCGTTATGCCTGGCTCCGGTCAGATCTAGATAATAGTTACCGGCTGCTTGGATGATTTGAGATTCCGAGGATTGACCGTTAGCATTGAATTGAATTTGTCCGGTTAAAAAATCGAAGGAGTAGGCCAGACACCAAGCCTCAATAAAAACGTAATATACATAGATCAGAATAGGAATTGTGATCCCAATAGCACCTACGATTCTGAGAGGAAAACCAGAAAGGAAACTTTTAAATAAAAAAGGAGCGCTATGACCGGTGCGGCCTCCCATTCTACCCATAATCCATTCAGTGATACAAACCGGAATCCCTACTAAGATAAAACTGATAATGTAGGGAACCATAAAGGCACCACCACCATTAGCGACTGCTTGACCTGGAAAACGAATAAAATTTCCGAGCCCGATTGCACCACTTGCCACGGTAAGTATAAGTCCGGTTCTAGATTTCCAGCTTTCTTTTGGAACTTCCTTTTGCATGATGTTTACTTGCAAAACATACTTTCAACTCCTCACTGTCAAAGGAAAAGCAGCGGATTGAGTAAAAAACGAGACATAAATGATTCGGATTGGGCGGCTCCCAGCATTGAGTTTTGCTCAATGCTGGGCCGGGCTCTTCGTTTCAATCTGCAAAGCAACAGGAAAGTTAGATTTTATTTGAAAAAATAAAAATTGAGAGCATGTTGTATTGCAGTATTTTTACTTCGATCCCTGCCGCACTGACCAGAAATTTGTATGAGTTCCCACATTTTACCGAAGAATCTAAATTTTGTATGAGTTCCTACATTTTACAAAGAAATTCTGGACTGGGAGAAAAATAAAATGCCAATATGGCAGAAAAAATGAGAAATTTTAAAGACCAAAAAGTCTAAATTCTAAACTAAAAAACAGAACCTCATTGGAAAGGGTTGGAAAATGAAATTAGATAAACTTACATCCAAACTAAATGAAGCATTGTATAACGCACAAACTTCTGCCGAAAAATTGGAAAATCCGGAAATCAGCGAAGAACATATTTTAAAGGAAGTTCTATCGCAGCCAGACGGACTGGCGCCTCTTTTAATTTCTAAACTCAATCTGAGTCCAAAATCGTTTTTGGAAAGTACAGAAAATGCTTTAGGAAAACAACCAAAGATAGGGGGAAATAAGTCTGCGGATATAGGATTTTCGCGTTCTGCAGTTTCACTTTTAAAAGCCGCGGATGAAATAAGAAAAGAATTAAAAGACGAATATTTGTCTACGGATCATATTTTACTTGGACTCATGAAAAACGGAATCGGGCCATTAAAAACTGAGTTTTTAAAATTAGGATTAGAATATCATAAATTACTTAAGATTACTTTGGAAAATAGAAAGGGAAAAACAATCATGGATGATTCGCCGGAAGGAAAAACGGATGCACTTGCAAAGTATGCAAAAAACCTAAATGAACTCGCCAAACAAGGAAAACTAGATCCTGTCATAGGAAGAGACGAGGAAATTAGAAGGACAATACAAGTCTTATCTAGAAGAACAAAAAATAATCCAGTGCTTATTGGAGAACCCGGGGTTGGTAAAACTGCAATTGTGGAAGGACTTGCCAATAAGATCGTTCAAGGAGAAGTCCCAGAAGGAATCAAAAATAAAACACTTTATACTTTGGATTTAGGTTCTATGATCGCCGGAGCCAAGTATAGAGGGGAATTTGAAGACAGACTCAAAGCGTTGTTAGACGAGGTCAAATCTTCGAACGGAGAAGTGATTTTATTCATAGACGAAATTCATACTCTTGTAGGCGCCGGAGCCACAGAGGGAGCATTAGACGCTTCTAATATGTTAAAACCAATGCTTGCTAGAGGGGAACTGCGCTGTATAGGTGCAACTACTCTAAAAGAATATCAAAAATATATAGAGAAAGACGCAGCATTAGAAAGAAGATTTCAACCTGTTTATGTCAAAGAACCTTCCGTAGAGGAAACCGTAACTATTCTAAGAGGGCTCAAAGGGCGTTACGAGTTACATCATGGAATTAGAATATTAGATTCTGCTTTGATAGCTGCCGCGACACTTTCTAATCGGTATATATCGGATCGATTCCTTCCAGATAAGGCGGTGGACTTGATTGACGAAGCCTCTTCTAAGATGAGGATCGAGATAGATTCTATGCCAGAAGAACTTGATCGCGCGAACAAAAGGATTCAATCTCTAAAGATAGAAAGAGAAGCTTTAAAAAAAGAACAGGACGTCGCTTCGAAAGAAAGATTAAAAACTCTAGAAAAGGATTTATCCGAACAAGAACAGAATTTTCAAACTCTAAAGGCGAGATGGGATTTAGAAAAATCTAAGATTGGTCGTTTGAAACAAATTAAAGAAGAAATAGAAAAATATAAAAATTTAGAAGCGGAAGCCGAAAGAAGAGGAGAGATCAATCAAGTGGCTGAGATCCGCTACGGAAAGTTAGTCGATCTTCAAAAAGAACTCGAAGCCGCAAACGAAGAACTAAAAAAACAAGAAAGCGCTTCTAGACTTTTAAAAGAAGAAGTCTCTGAAGAAGATATAGCGAATATAGTTTCACGTTGGACTGGTATCCCTGTTTCTAAGATGCTTCAAGGAGAACGAGCAAAACTTCTTTTGATGGAAGACGCTTTGAAAACCAAGGTGATTGGACAGGATCACGCTCTCAGACTCGTTTCGGAAGCGGTACAAAGATCTAGGGCCGGAATTGCAGATCCAAATCGTCCGATAGGAACGTTTTTATTTTTGGGGCCTACTGGAGTTGGAAAGACCGAAACTGCAAAGGCACTCGCCGAATTCTTGTTTGACGATATAAACGCGATGAACCGGATCGATATGAGCGAATACATGGAAGCTCATTCTGTAGCCAGGTTGATCGGTGCGCCTCCGGGTTATGTAGGATACGATGAAGGAGGACAACTTACGGAAGCGGTTCGAAGGAGACCTTATTCTTTGATACTTTTTGACGAGATTGAAAAGGCAAATCCGGAGGTATTTAACATTTTCCTTCAGATTTTAGATGAAGGAAGGTTGACCGATGGAAAGGGGCGTAACGTTGATTTTAAGAATACAGTCATCATTCTTACTTCAAATATAGGCTCGGACGTTTTGGGATCTTCTGAATATACTTCGGAAGAAAAAGAAAGATTGGTGGAAGAAAGATTAAAAAAACATTTTAAACCAGAATTTTTAAATCGAATTGACGAAGTGATTTTGTTTCATTCGATCACGGATTCGGTAATTCATAAGATTGCGGATATTCAATTGGAAGGTTTGAAACAAAAGGCGAAAGAAAACGGTTTGAACGTAAGTTTTACGAACGAATTAAAAGACTATGTTTCTAAAGCCGGTTTTGATGCGGAATACGGGGCCAGACCTCTCAAACGTTTGATTCAAAGAGAAGTAGGAAATGCACTGAGTCGATATATATTGGACGGTAAGTTTACAAACGGACAAAACATAACCGTGGATCATAAACATGGAAAAGTAGTTGTAGTTTAACGATATTGAATGATCGAAAACGATCTTGCTGTTAATAGTTTGGGTTACAAGTTAAACGAATCGAAGTTTTTCAAATATATAAAAAAGGAAGTTTGTTGCTTCCTTTTTTATCGAGTGTAATCTTATTTTTTAATATTCAACTTTTTGAAGAAACAATTCTTCCTTTTTCATTTTTAAAGCTTTAGACGCCATGTTTTTAAAATCTTCTGGCGGTTCTAAAAGTCCTAATTCTACCTTGGAAAGAAAAGGTGTAGATACTTTTAGTTTTTTAGCCATATCGTATTGTTTAATACCCAATTCTCTGCGTTTTGCCCAGAGTCTGTTGGTGAGTCCTTCTGTAAATTCAGGATAAACATCTTCAACGGGTTGTTCATTAAACAATTTTTCAAGAGTGGTTTTCAAATATTTTACGCAGGCTTGTTTGAATTTTTCGGTAGGATCCTGGCTGCCCGTTTCAATTTTTGAAAGGTAGCTTGGAGAAACCCCGAGCGCTCTCGCCATATCGTATTGTTTTATGCCTCGTTTTTTTCGAAGCATGTATATGTGGTTTTTCATTCAATTCCCCTCTCGAACACAAGAGTATTTTAATGAAACGTAAATTCAAGAAAAAATTTCCAATGGGCTTAAACAAGATTACAATTTTATGATTTAGTAAGCCGAAAGGGTTACGACAAATAAGTCAAATCAAGAATAAGACAAATGTAGAAAATAGAAAATAAGTTTTAAGTTCAAAGTAATAATAGATTAACAAATTATAAAATGAAATTTATTTGTAGATTTGTTTTTATTTAAGTGAGTAAGACTCAATGATTTATTTTTATACAATAGAGCTTATATGAAATTTAAATATAATGATGAAACTTATAGTTATCTTTTGTTGATAACTGTATAAAACAGAGTTCTTGATGTTTTACAAGTCTAACAGTTTTTTGTAATAAATATTTACGGTATTTTATTGTGTGACTCTGAATAAAGTAACATTAGGGTTCATTCTGAAATAGAGTTGTGGAAATAATAATTTTCCATTTGTTTTATGAAAAAGTTCGATTGAAGCAATTTTGTTAATTTGAATTATGAAATTTTTTAACAAATATAATATTGTTAGAATATTTATAATTAATAATATTTTTAAAAAAATTTAGATTTATTGAAAATATTTTTCGACTTTTTTGAAAAACTGAGACAAAATTTTAAAAAACCTGAAAACTAACTCGAGTTTGTACTAAATGTTTGTTTTTAACGTTTTGATTTAGTTTAACATATTGTTTTTTTGCAGGAAAATTAAGCTTTTGAATTTTTCTTAAAATAGTTTTTTCATTTTTGTGATGTCGCAAAGGTGATTTTATGTAAAAATTTGATTGGACGAATGGTTCTTTTTGGATTTTATAAAGTTTTTTTCTACAAAATAAAATTATAATAACAGAAAATTTTTATGATCGTTTTTAAAAAATTGAAAGGTTTTAAAAAGATTAAAATGAAAATTGAATTTGAGAAAATGCAGATAAATCCGGCTCTATTAATAGAACCGGATTTTTAAAATTTTAGATTTGTCCAGCTTTCAAACTTTCTGATGAGATTTTAAATTCGTTTTCGGACTTTAATTTTGAGAGATAGTCTTGAAAGATAGATTGTTTTTTACCTTCGACTAACTCTTGTTTGATTCTTTCTCTTACCTTTCCGAAATCTTCAGGAATTCTTTCGTTTGGATTTGCGGAAGAAGGTTTGGAATAGGCGTAGAGCTTACCAGCCTCGTAAGTATCTCTGATTTCCTTTTCCGTAATATTTACTTCCGAATCAATGGAACGATTTCGAATCAGCATAAAAAGGACGGATCTACCAAGTAATGGAAGGGTTTTCTTAAATTCTTTTGTATCTTTGAGAGACTGAATTTCTTTAGATTCCGATGAAATTCGAATTGGAAGATAGATTTGAGCATAGAATGAAAGTTGATCGTTTTTTTCTTCTTCGAGGGAACCTTTGCGTTTTTGAAGAATGGGAGCGATTTTATTAAACTCTGTAATCAGATCTTTAAAAGAGAATTTAGATCCTTTTTGGTCTTCGAAAAGAATTGTATCTAATTTTAAATCTTTGATAAATTGGGGAGTTAAGTCTACTATTTTCAAACCACTTTTTGCCTTTAACGAATCCATTTCACTTTTCCAGGCTTCTCTTAAAAAACGGTTACCGTAGTGTTCTGCGGTTTGATTTGCCCTTTCGTTTACAACTAAGTCGGAATAAAATTTGGCAGAGTTTTTTTCCTCTTCTGTGATTCCTTCTTTAGAAACGTATTTTACCGCGAGGGTTTTTAACTTATCTAATTCATTTTGAAAAAACTTATCTATTTTTTTAGGATAAATTTTTTCGATTCTTTCCACTTTGATAATATAATAGTCTTTTGCAGTTTGTTTAGAGATAGATGATGGATCAGGGTCGGAAGGTTGTTTTAAAATAAAGTTTCCTTTGGTTTGTGCTGCTTCTTTAAGAATTGAAGTAAACGGATCGTTTCCGCAGTTGATACAATGTGGTTCTAGTCTTCCTCCGATTGCTTTTCTTTGAATTTCGTCTGTATTTTTTGCGATAAATTCAGAGATCTCACGGTCGGATTTTAGTTTTTGAATTTCTTGAAAAAGTGTTTTTGCCCTTTCTTCGCTAACCTGTGGTTTGTCTGGGTCCGCTTTTACGAAAAGAATTCTACCAAATGCAAATTCTAACATTCCGGAAGTGATCAGTTTTTCGGAGAATTTTTTTCTATAATCGTTGAACACTACTTGAGGCTCTACGAAATTCATAATTTTATTATATTCTTCTTTTGTAACTATGTTCGTATTCTGATTATTGGCCTCTGCAATTTTTTGAATTCCGATTTCTTCTACAATTTTAGCTTGAGTGGCGATCGAAGCGGTGTTTGGATCTGGTTCAATGCCGCGTAGTTTATAATAAGCTCTCAATTCTTCCCGTGTTACGGTGCCAGATTTAAAAGAAGCGAGAACGTCCGAATCCCTGTTACAGTTGATTACACACAACAGGGAAAAAATAGTTAGAAATAAAGTTTTTTGTTTCATGAAATTGTGTCTTGAGTCTTAGTATTTGTGAATTGTCTTTCTAGTTGTCTGAGGTTTTGGATCTGGGATCTCTACAGAAATTTCCCGAGTTAAATTTTTTTCTCGGGAGCTGTATAAGTTTTTCATCTCGGTTGGAGAAGATTTGACTGAATTTTTCAACAGCCCGATTTTACCGGATTCTTCTTTAATTTTTAAAGATAGAATTTCGGCCTTTCCTGATTCTAAATTTTTCATTTCTTTTTTAATAGAATCTTTTAGAATTTCAGAATAGTCTCGGTCTGAGGAAATTTTTTCCTGAATCTTTCCCAGTTCGAGTATGTCTCGGTCTACTTCTTCAATCTTTCGAAAAAGATGTGCTACCTTAACCTTCATACATTTATCCCAGCGTTGATCTTTTTGGATTCTATGTCGGTTTGCAAGAATGAAAAAAGATAAAAATAGGAAAAATTCAAAAGAGAAGGTTGTACGAATAAGATACTCAATGAAAGTAATACAAAACAAGAAGTAATGAGATTGATTTTTTGAGAACGTAAGTAAAAAAAACTTAAAATACAAATCAGAATTCCAGACTTAATTATGGAAAGAAAGTTTAGCTTTTCCCAAAAGTAGATGTCCTCTTGCCACCACGTTCTAAATACTGAGATCCATAAAAGTAAAAATAGAATTTTATGAACTGTCTTTTCTAAAAATCCGGTTTTTATATCGAATTTAGTTGGTTCTACTCCTTTTAGAAATAGAATTCCGGAACAATGAATACAAATCAGGTCTAGTAGATCTCCAGGGGTGGAACCGTCTAACCCGCCAATTGCGAGAAGTATTAAAGTGAGAATGGAAAGTGGAAATATCAGCTCGTTATTCTGATAAGAACTGGCTCTTTTATGATAGAACAATACGGAAATACTTAAAACGATAGCTCCTGGAAATAAAAAGGAATAAGACCTTAAAACCAAAAATAGAACGGATAAGAATAGAAAAACCATTTGTCTTAGGGAAGAAATACTTATAGATTGACTTTCCAAGCATTATGATTTTGAACGAAATCATCATTTCTACAGAGAAAATCGACAACGTTCAGGTTATAAAACTTCAGGGTTCTATCAACTCATTTACTGAAAAAAAATTCAGAGAACAACTTTCGGTTTCGATTCGTTCTGGTCCGGTGATTTTGGATCTGGAGGAAGTGAGTTTGATTTCTTCCCGAGGAATTCAGGCATTGAAAGAGATGAATCAATTGAGTTTTACTTCTCGTAATAAATTGGTTTTGATTCATCCTACTGAATCTGCTCGGAACTCTATCAAAATGGCTGCGTTAAACGGGCTCTTTTTAATTGCTCCGGACGAAGAATCCGCTTTAAAAATGACGATGAAAAATAGGTAGGATATAAGTGAAAAATTCGATTCGATTTAACTACGCTCGTAAACTCTGGCATCTTCTTGGGTTGATTTTTCCTATTTGTTATTATCTGGACATTTTTCAAGGTGCATTCGGACTTTTGAATGCTACTAGAGTATTGGTTACGATTGCTTTGGTATTTTGTCTTAGTATTGTTTCTTTGTTTGAATTTCTTAGATTTCGATTTTCTGGTTTTCAAAAATTCTTTTTATCAACCCTTGGGGTTTTGATGAAAGAGGAAGAAAAGAATCGATTGAACGGAACTCTTCCTTATTTTTTTTCCTGTGCGTTTGTAGTCTTTTTATTTCCTCCGGAGATTTCCATTCTATCTATGCTTTTTCTTGTGATTGGAGATCCGACTGCTGCCTGGGTTGGAACTTTTTATGGTAAACGTAGATTTTCTAACGGAAAGTCCATAGAAGGGATCATCGCATTTATAGTTGTTTGTACAATCGTAGGTTTTGTTTTTTTAAATCTTTCCCAAAATTCTGATAAACCCAATTTTTTGAGAACGGAAGGTTTTGTACTTTATAATAGTTTGATTTTCTTAATTCCTGCGATTTTGGTTTCTGCTTTTACGGAACTTTATTGTGGTACTTATTGGAATGGTCTTGTGGACGATAATCTTTTGATTCCGACCGTTTCTGCCTTGGTCTTGGGTTTTACGGCCTGGTTATTTTTAAGTTTGGAGCCCTCCGCCATTTTTTTGAATCCAACGGAGCTATTTTTAAAGTTCTAATCGGTTTTGTAATAGTTCCCACAAATCCTAAGTTTTGCTGTAAAATTCGGTTTTGTAATAGTTCCCACAAATCCTAAGTTTTGCTGTAAAATTCGGTTTTGTAATAGTTCCCACAAATCCTAAGTTTTGCTGTAAAATTCGGTTTTGTAATAGTTCCCACAAATCCTAAGTTTTGCTGTAAAATTCGGTTTTGTAATAGTTCCCACAAATCCTAAGTTTTACTGTAAAATTCGGTTTTGTAATAGTTCCCACAAATCCTAAGTTTTACTGTAAAATTCGGTTTTGTAATAGTTCCCACAAATCCTAAGTTTTACTGTAAAATCCCAGAGTTGTAATAGTTCCCACAAATTCTAAGTTTCGCTGTAAAATCCCAGAGTTGTAATAGTTCCCACAAATTTTACTGCAAAAGTATTTTGCTTTTCAGGCTGGGCCTGGACCGAAAATCATCAGATTGAACCCTCATGAGTGATAAACAACAATTCATCCGAAATTTTTCGATCATAGCACATATCGACCACGGAAAATCTACCTTGGCAGACAGACTTTTAGAAATCGGACAAGTAACAAATGATCGTACTAAAAAAGATCAAATCCTAGACTCGATGGATATAGAAAGAGAAAGGGGGATCACGATCAAGGCAAACAATGCCACTTTCGATTATCTTGCGGAAGACGGAAATACATACATTATGAATCTTCTGGATACTCCTGGTCACGTGGATTTTACATACGAGGTATCCCGTTCCTTAAAGGCATGTGAAGGTGTACTATTAATTGTAGATGCAAGCCAAGGAGTGGAAGCGCAAACTTTGGCTAATCTTTATCTTGCGATGGAACAAGATTTAGAGATTCTTCCGGTAATGAACAAGATAGATCTTCCGGCTGCGGATGTGGAAAAAACGAAAATACAAATTGAAGAAAGTTTGGGTTTGGATCCACAGAAGGCGGTTGCGATTTCTGCAAAAACTGGACTCAATGTAAAAGAAGTTTTAGAACAAATCACCAAACAAATTCCACCACCTAAAGGAGATTCGAACGCACCTCTTAAGGCGCTTGTTTATGATTCTTATTTTGATCCCTACATGGGAGTAGTGATTAAAATTCGAGTTTTTGACGGTAGAATTAAAAAGGGTGATCGGATTTTGATGATGAGTACCGAAAAAGATTTTACGGTCAACGAAGTTGGAATCAACCGGATTACTCTAACTCCTAAAGAAAGTTTGGAAACCGGGGAAGTAGGTTATATTATCGCCGGAATTAAGAAGGTTTCGGATGCAAAGACTGGAGACACGGTCACGTTATTCTCTAATCCTACAAAGGAATCTGTGCCAGGTTATAAAGAAGCAAAACCGATGGTATTTGCGGGCTTATTTCCAATCAACGGAGAACAATTCGACGAACTCGTAGACGCGATCGAAAAACTTAAGTTAAACGACGCTGCTCTCGTTTTTGAAAAGGAAAGTTCAATTGCGTTGGGGTTCGGATTTCGAGTTGGTTATTTAGGACTTCTACATATGGAGATTGTTCAGGAAAGATTGGAAAGAGAATTCAATCTGGATCTGATCACGACCGCTCCTTCGGTGAAATACATCATTCGAAGTAAAAATGGGGAAGTGGAAGAAATCGACAATCCTTCCCGTTTTCCGGAACCGATTACGATCGAATCCACGGAAGAACCTTACGTCAAAGCAACCGTAATCACACCGAACGAATACGTAGGAAACATCATGTCACTTGCGATGGACAAACGAGGAATCCAGTTGGATACTGTTTATCTTACACAAGATAAGGTACAATTAACTTATGAGATTCCTCTCGCAGAACTTATATTCGAATTTTATGATAAACTAAAGTCTTTTACCAGAGGATACGCTTCTCTTGACTATGAGCCTTCGGGTTACAAGGCTTCTCAGCTCGTAAAAATGGATATTCTCGTAAACGGAGAACCGGTCGATGCGCTTTCCATGATCGTTCACAGATCTAAAGCAGAACAAAGGGGACGTGAAATCATCGAAAAATTGAAAGATCTCATTCCAAGACATCAGTTTATGATTCCTATTCAAGCAGCGGTGGGAGGGAAAATTCTTGCCCGAGAAAGTATTTCCGCACTTCGTAAAAATGTGACCGCGAAGTGTTACGGAGGTGACATTACTCGTAAGAAAAAACTATTAGAAAAACAGAAAGAAGGTAAAAAAAGAATGAAACAAATTGGGAATGTGGAGATTCCTCAGGAAGCATTTTTGGCCGTTTTAAAAACCGGGAACTGAAAACCTAAAAGCGCCGTGGATTTTTCTTTAATTTAATGGTTTTGCAATTTTACTTCGTGATCTTTCTTTTTTGATTCGGTGTTGAAAGACGAATTAGTTTTGCTTTCTTATATCGAATTTATGTTAACTTATTAGCAATGTTGTGATTAGAACGCTAAAATATTTGATAATCATTTTACGAATTTCATTGAATTAATAAGATGGTTTAATTACTCCAAGAAAAGTCGCGATAATTGATTCAAAAATCAATAAACCAACGAATCCTGATAATTGAAATTACCTCTTAATTTTTTATTTATAGGTATTACTTCTAAATAGTCTAAAAAATAATGCGGATATATTAAAATACGGATAGAGTTTATTTTCAATTTAATGAAGGAAAGTCTTTATAAAATTCGAATATAACGTCTCAATCTCAATTTGCTTCATAAAATTGTTATTTTGCGATTGGCATTCAAGGAAACCTTTATATTATGAAGGTTTTCTAAATAAAAAATTTTTTAAGCAAAATAGATTTTGTTTTTATTAATATAAGGAAAATTAGAAGAATTAAATCTTATCACTCGAACGTATAAAACGGTACCCAAAATTAAAAAATGATTTTGTGAAAATTCTCAAAAATTGCATCAATGCCTAAATACCGTTTTCGATTTTAAATCGATTCGATCGAGTTTTTATTTTGAGTTCTATTCAATCCTATTTATCTTCTTCGCTTTTTTCTAAAATCAAAACCAGAGATATAAATTTAAATTCAAAATCTTATCTTTCTATTCTGAGAGACGATAGGCTTGCTTTTGGGATGGGCACAAAGTTTAGAAAGTTTTATGGAATTCATAAAATTTTTGAAAGCAAGAATATCCGTAGTGTGTTTCTTCAAGGGGAATTACATAGTAATGCGTTAGCTGCATTTTGTTTTTTATTTCATAATTTTGGCTATCAGGTTCGATCGATTGCCTATGCTCGCAATCCAAAGAGGGTCACTGCAAATTCTATTTTTGTAAAATGGAATTCTCACGAATTGAAAATTTTTCCTTCTCGCGACGAATGGAAGGAAAAAATTCAAATTCTTTCTGAGTTTTTACCTAATTTGCAGAATACGTTCTCAAAGACCGATGAGGTAAAGAGTGAAAAAAATCAAATCGATTCTATTTTGAAACATGATTGGAGAAATACTCTCTCTAAAGAGCAGATCAATATGGATTTGTTTTTAAAAGAGTTTCTAAATGATCAAAGGATGAAAATCGAAATTTCTAAAACAGGGACGTCTTCGAAAAAAGATATATCATTAAATATTCAGAAAGTTATAGAAGAAGATATTATATTTGAATCTGTTTTAATTCCGGAATATGGAATGTGTCTGGAAGCGGCAGCCGGGCTAAATTTTGTCTGGAAACAAATTCCAATTTTTGAATATGATCGTTTAGTTGTGGATCTTGGCTCTGGTCTTACTTTTCTTTCTGCAAAAAAGTATTTTGGAAATTCGATTCCAATTTATGGAATAAGTACTGGTCTTCCCAAAAAGAAAATGTTGAACTGGTTGGAGCAAAAACGAGATTTATTGGGCTTTTCGAAAGTAGAGATCGAAGTTGAAAAAATTTTAGAAATTTTTAATTTAGGCGGTTTTGGATATAAAAATAGTATTATTTTAGAATATTGTAATTATTTTTATAAAAAATATGAAATCCCTGTGGAGCCTATTTATTCCGGCAAATCTTTATATACAATACAATCCTTGATTCAAAGCGGACGATGGAAAGGGCGTACACTTTATTTACATCAGGGAGGGCTTTGGAATTTTTTGGACCATTTTATGGATACTTAATATAATTCTTGAGTAAGAAAAGTTATATTATATTTTCTAAGAATATGGGCTTCCAAGCTTTATTTTTAATAGGAAGGATAAAATTTTACACTTTGATATGATTAGTTAAGTAAATTATAAATAACTTTTAGTATGTTCCTTTAGTAATTTATTGTTTAACTTTTTCTATTTTAAATAGGTTTTGTTTCGCGTTAGTTGACTACCTATAATGTCTAATATGTTGTATTAATAAATATTTTAATATCAACGTACCCATACATACTTTACACATCATACTCAATACATCCTTTACAAAAAGAAACGAAATCATGTAACCCACGTTCAATGAATTGGTATAGGATTCTTATATTGCAACACTTTTCCAGTGAACGTATCAATTACCCCGAGTGCCGCTTTATGAAATATAATTCTTATATGTCGATCCGAAATGTCCTGAAGTCCCACTGACTCTTCGGCAAGAGCGGAAGATCAGTAAGTTCGAAACTAACTTGAAATTATACTAAAAACTTAAGCTCTAACATTGATTTTGTATTTAGTTAGCGGCTGACCGTCTTTATAATATTAACGTACATAATGTTCTTTTTTGTCAGAAATGAAGTGAACCAAATATTTTTGAGCTCTTTAAGTTTTGTTGGCCTAACCTAGTTACGTAAAAACGGACACCTTTTTCTCAGCAAATGAGGTAAAGATGAAAAATGAATAAAAAAGGAAAATACTCTCCGGAGTTTAAAGAACAAGCAGTAAAGCGAACGCTTTCAGGATCGTTTACGATAAAAGAAGTCGCCGAGTCATTG